>NZ_BOOB01000056.1 GCF_016863015.1 Microbispora amethystogenes
GGCCGTGCTCGTCTGGCCGTGCTCGCCTGGCCGTGCTCGTCTGGCCGTGCTCGCCTGGCACGCGTCCGCCTGAGAGCACGCGGTCGCCGGGATCGTCGCGGAGCTCCGGTCCCCGCTGCGGAGCGGGGGCGGGGGAGCGGGTCAGAGCCCGCCGGTGACCTCCAGGACGGCGCCGTTGACGTACGACGCGCGGTCCGACAGCAGCCAGCGGACCGCCTCGGCGATCTCCTCCGCCTTCCCGGGACGGCCCAGCGGCACCCGCGTCGCGACCCGCGCGGCCCGCCCCGGCTCTCCGGCCCTGGCGTGGATCGTCGTGTCGATCGTCCCCGGCGAGACGGCGTTGACCCGGATCCCCGCCGGGCCGAGCTCCCTGGCCAGGCCCACGGTCAGCGTCTCGGCCGCCGCCTTGGTCGCGGCGTAGGCGACGTACTCGTTCGGCGAACCGGTGCGGGCCGCGACCGAGGTGACGTTGACGATCACCCGGCCGGGCGTACCGCCCGACCAGCGGCGGGCCGCCTCCCGGCACAGCCGCGCCGGCGCGACGAGGTTCACCTCGACGACCCGTCGCAGATCGGCGTCGGTCAGTTCGGCGAAGGGGCCGAGCCTGCCGGTGACCCCGGCGTTGTTCACCAGGCCCGTCACCTCGCCGGCCGACTCGGCCAGGTCGAACAGCCGGGCCGGCGCGTCGTCGTCGGTCACGTCCAGGCGTACGCCCCGGACCAGGGCGCCGCCGCCGGCGAGGTCGTCCTCCAGCGCCTTGGCGTCGGCGTCGGAGCCGGAGTGCGTGAAGACGACTCCGTACCCGTCCGCGCACAGGAGTTCGACGATGCGGCGGCCGATGCCGCGGGTGCCGCCGGTGACGACGACGACCGGGCGAGAGGTCATGCACATGCTCCTTCTTCGAGTGATCCGCCTGTCTCCGGCGTTCCCTGGGTCGCCCGCGTCCTCGCCTCGATCGCGTGGACGACGGCCGCCATGTCGAGCCCACCGTGGCCCAGCCCGAGGGTCTCGCCGAACAGGGTGTGACAGACGTCCAGCAGCGGTGAGGCGATGCCGGCCTCCCGCGCCGCCTCGGCGATGAGACGGTTGTTCTTCAGCACGTCGGCGATGGCGGCCTGGGCGGCGAAGTCGCGCCCGGCCAGCTTCACCGCCTTGACCCGGGAGACGTCGCTCGCCATCTGGCCCGAGTTCAGCACGTCCACGAGCAGCTCAAGGTCCAGGCCCTGGCGCTCGCCGAAGTGCAGCGACTCGGCCAGGCCGGTGACCGTGGTGATCAGGAAGATGTTCACCGCGAGCTTCGTCAGCAGCGCTCTCGGCGCCGGGCCGCACACCACCGTCTTGCCGCACATCGGCGCCAGCAGCGGGCGGACCTCCGCCACCGTCTCGGGCCGCCCGGCCAGCATCGCCACCAGCCGCCCCTCCTCGGCGGGCACCCGGGAACCCGAGATCGGCGCCTCCGCGTAGCGGCCCCCGGCCGCGAGCACGTCGGCCTCCAGCCCGGCCGAGAAGCCGGGGGAGGTGGTGCCCATGTGGACCACCGTACGGCCCGCGACCAGCCCGGCGAAGCGCGGCGTGCCGCGCTCCAGAACGGCGTCGACGGCGGCTTCGTCGGCCAGCATGAGGAGCACCGTGGACGCCCGGCCGAACACGCCGGCCACGTCGTCGGCGACGACCGCGCCCGCGGCCCGCAGCGGCTCGCTCCTGGCGGGGGCGCGGTTCCACACCACCAGCGGCGTCCCCGCCCGGGCCAGGTTGAGCGCCATGGGCTGCCCCATGATCCCGAGCCCGACGAAGCCCACGTCCATCGTCCGCCTCCGCGCGCAGATGCCCGCGCCGACCGCCATGGCCGGCGCCGGAGACCGTTGTAGCGCGCCCCGGGGCCGTGGTCTTGAACGATTGTGCCGCCGGCCGATGCTCAGGCCACGCTGGTGGCCGTGGCTCGTGGTCCCAGGGCGGCCCATGGCCCTGCCGTCCGGTGCCGGTGCCGGTGGTCAGCGGGTCGCGGCGCGGTGGCCGCACCACCAGCCGAGCGCGTAGCCTGCGGCGAGCCCGGCCGCCGCGGCGATCGCCTTCGGCGACGACATCGCGGACTTCAACTGCTTCAGGCCGCCCTTCGGGTCGGCGACGGCGCCCGCGACGCTCCCGGCCGCCGACACCACCGTGTCGCCCAGGTTCTTGATGGCGGTGTTCAGGGATTCCATGGTCGGCTCCAGTCAGCGGTGCCCTTCTCGGTGTTCCCGGGGACCCGTGCCCGTGTGCCGGGATGCCCTTCCCGCCGTCCGCCCACGTAAACGGCGGGCCCACCCGCGCGCCCCGGCCTCCCGGCGGGTCACCGGGGTTCTTTTACTCCTCCCGGTGGTCCGCCTGACCCGCGACGGGAAGGGTGGCTCACTGAGACGGGCCGCCCGCGGGCGGCCGACGTGAGGAGCGGTCATGGCGCGTGCCGCACCGAAGACGACCTCGCACCGGGAGCCCACCCACGGCGCGGGGGCGAGGCGGCCCCGGCCGGGGGAGGCCAGGAACCCGCCGCAGCCGCCGTACGCCGGGGAACTGCGTGACCGGCTCGGCGAGGCCGTGGCGGGCGAGGTGCGGTTCGGCGGCGGCGACCGCGCGTTGTACGCCTACGACGCCTCCGTCTACCGGCAGGTGCCGATCGGCGTGGTGACCCCCAGGGACGAGGCGGACGTCGAGGCCGCGCTGGAGGTGTGCCGCCGGTTCGGCGCTCCGGTGCTCGCCCGCGGCTGCGGCACCTCCGTGACCGGGCAGACCGTCAACACGGCCGTGGTCTTCGACTTCACCCGGCACCTGGACCGGGTCGGCGAGATCTCCCCGGCACGTCGCACGGCCCGGGTGCAGCCCGGCGTGATCTGCGACCGGCTCAGGGACGCCGCCGCGCCGTACGGCCTCACCTTCGGCCCCGACCCCGCCACCCACGACCACGCGACGCTCGGCGGCATGATCGGCAACAACTCCTGCGGCACCCACTCGCTGGCGGCGGGCAAGACCGTCGACAACATCGAGGAACTGGAGGTCCTCACCTACGACGGCACCCGCATGCGGGTCGGCGCCACCGGCGACGACGAGCTGGAGTGCGTCATCGCGGCCGGCGGGCGGCGCGGCGCGATCTACGCCGGGCTCCGCCACATCCGCGACACCTACGCCGACGCGATCCGGCGGGGCCTGCCGGACATCCCGCGCCGGGTCTCCGGCTACAACCTCGACGCGCTGCTCCCGGAGAACGGCTTCCACGTCGCGCGGGCGCTCGTGGGCTCGGAGGGCACGCTGGCGCTGGTCCTCGGCGCGACCTGCCGGCTGGTCCGCCTGCCTCCCCGCCGGGCGCTCGTCGTGCTCGGCTACCCCGACATTCCCTCGTCGGGCGACGACGTGCCCTGGCTGCTGCGGTTCGGCCCCATCGGGCTGGAGTTCACCAGCGGGCACGTCGTCGCCAACCTGCACGCCAAGGGCTTCCGCCTGGGCGGGGAGTCCCTGCTGCCGCCGGGGCGGGCCTGGCTGCTCGCCGAGTTCGGCGGCGAGACCCAGGGCGAGGCGGACGCGCGGGCCGGGCGGCTGGTGCGCGCCGTACGGACCCGGCCGCACGGCCCGAGCTGCAGGTTCTACGACGACCCGGCGGAGGAGACCGCCGTGTGGGAGGTCCGGCGGCACTCCGCCGGCACCGCCCGGATGCCCGTCGGCCTGGGCGGCCACGGCGGCTGGCCCGGCTGGGAGGACGCCGCCGTCCATCCGGACGTTCTCGGGCCCTACCTGCGCGACTTCCTGCGCCTGCTCGACCGGCACGGCTACGACGCCGTGTTCTACGGCCACTGGGGGCAGGGCTGCGTGCACAGCAGGATCGACTGGGACCTGCGCAGCCTCCAAGGCGTCCGGGCCTTCCGGCGGTTCATGGAGGAGGCCGCCGACCTGGTCGTCTCGTACGGCGGGTCGTTGTCGGGGGAGCACGGCGACGGGCACGGCCGGGCCGAGCTGTGGCCGCGCATGTTCCCGCCCGAGCTGATGCGGGCCTTCGAGGAGTTCAAGCACGTCTGGGACCCCGACGGGCGGATGAACCCGCACAAGCTGATCGACCCGTACCCGCTGGACGCGCACCTGCGTGAGGGCCCGGCGTACCGGCCGGTGGAGCTGGAGACCGTCTTCCGCTACCCCCTCGACGGCGGCAGCTTCACCGAGGCGGCCGGGCGCTGCTTCGGCGTGGGCAAGTGCCGCCACCTGTCCGGCGGGGTGATGTGCCCGAGTTTCATGGTGACCCGGGAGGAGAGGCACTCCACGCGCGGCCGGGCCCGGCTGCTGCAGGAGATGGCCGAGAGCGCGGGCCCGGTCCGGGACCGCTGGCGCAGCGACGAGGTGCGCGAGGCGCTCGATCTCTGCCTGGCCTGCAAGGGGTGCCGGAGCGACTGCCCGGTGAAGGTCGACATGGCCACCTACAAGGCCGAGTTCCTGCACCACTACTACGCGCGGCGGCCCCGGCCCCGGCAGGCGTACGCGCTCGGGCTGATCGACCGGTGGGCGCGCCTCGCCTCGCGCGTCCCGCGCCTGGCCAACGCCGTCACGCACGCCCCGGTGCTGGGCCGGATGGCGAAGCTGGCCGCCGGAATCGCGCAGCGGCGCGACACTCCGCGCTTCGCGACCCGCACGTTCCGGCGGCTGATGACCGGCCATGTGCCGCGCAACCCCGGCGGGCCGCCCGTCCTGCTGTGGCCGGACACCTTCACCGAGCACTTCCAGCCGGAGGTGGGGGTCGCGGCCGTCGACGTGCTGGAGTCGGCGGGGTTCCGCGTGATCGTGCCGGACGGCCCCCTGTGCTGCGGGCGCCCGCTGTACGACTACGGGATGCTGACGCTCGCGCGGCGCTACCTGCGCCGGGTGCTGGACGCGGTCGGCCCGTACGTCGAGGCGGGAGTCCCGGTCGTCGGGCTGGAGCCGAGCTGCGTGGCCGTCTTCCGCGACGAGCTGCCCAACCTGCTGCCGGACGACCTCGGCGCGCGGCGGCTGAGCGCGGGCAGCCACACCCTGGCGGAGTTTCTGACCAGGTGCGCCCCGGACTGGCCCGTGCCCCGGCTGCGGCGCCGGGCGCTCGTCCAGGTGCACTGTCACCAGCACGCGGTGCTGGGGTTCGAGGCCGACCGCGCGCTGCTGCGCGAGATGGGGCTCGACCTGGAGATCCCGGACTCGGGATGCTGCGGCATGGCCGGCTCCTTCGGCTACGAGGCCGGGCGGCACCACGAGGTGTCGGCGGCGGCGGGGGAGCGGGTGCTGTTCCCGGCGGTGCGCGCCGCCGGCCGCCGGACGCTGGTCGTCGCGGACGGGTTCAGCTGTCGCGGCCAGATCGCCGCCGGGACCGGCCGCAGGCCCCTCCACCTGGCCCAGGTGCTCGCCCTCGCGATCCGCGAGGGGGAGCTCGGGCCCGTCGCTCCGCGACGCGCGAAGGGAGACGATCATGGGCGATGAGCTCACCGCGGCGGACGTCCTCGTCGACCGGCTGATCCAGTGGGGCGTGGACGTCGTCTTCGGGCTGCCCGGCGACGGCATCAACGGCTTCATGGACGCCCTCCACAATCGCCGGGACGACCTGCGGTACATCCACTGCCGCCACGAGGAGGTGGCGGCGATGGCGGCGGTCGGCTACGCCAAGTTCACCGGGCGGCTCGGCGTGTGCTTCGCGACCGCGGGGCCGGGCGCGGCCCACCTGCTCAACGGGCTGCTCGACGCGCGGACCGACCAGGCGCCCCTGCTGGCGATCAGCGGGATGACCTACCACGACCTGATCGGCACGAGCTATCTCCAGGACGTCAACACGGACTACATGCTCAACGACGTCGCGCTCTACAACCAGCGCATCATGGGGCCGGCCCACGTCGTCAACGTCACCGACTACGCCGTACGGACCGCGCTGACCCTGCGGGGACCGGCCCATCTCACGTTCCCGATCGACTTCCAGGCGGCGCCGGCGAGCTCCGGGAGCCGGTTCCGGCGCAACGTCGAGGGCCACACCTCCACGTCGTACCGGCCGCCGATCCGGGTGCCGCGCCGGCAGGACCTCGACGCGGCCGCGCGGGTGCTGTCGGGGCGGGCGCGGCCGGTCATCCTGGCGGGGGCGGGCGCCCGGGGGGCGGTGGACGAACTGGAGGCGGTCGCCGAGAAGCTCGGCGCGCCGATCGTCAAGGCCCAGCTCGGCAAGGACTGCGTGCCCGACGACAGCCTCTACACCACCGGGCCGATCGGCCTGGTCGGCAGCCGCCCGAGTGAGGAGGCCATGGAGGAGTGCGACGCGCTGCTGATCGTCGGGTCGACGATGCCGTACATCGAGTTCTATCCCGCGCCGGGGCAGGCCGTGTGCGTGCAGATCGACGACATGCCGGAACGGCTCGGTCTGCGTTACCCCGTGGACGTGCCGCTCGCCGGCGACGCGCGGGCCACTCTGTCTGAGCTTCTGCCGCTGCTGACCCGCAACGAGGACCGGGCGTTCCTGACCAGGGCCCAGCGGGGCATGCGCGAGTGGTGGCGGCTCATGGAGGAGCGGGCGACGCGGAGCGACCTGCCGATGAAGCCGCAGGTGCCCGCGTGGGCGCTGAACGCCGCGCTCGCGCCGGACGCCATCGTGTGCGGCGACTCGGGCACGGTCACGAGCTGGGCGGCCCGGCAGATCATGATCCGGCGGGGACAGATGTTCAGCTTCTCCGGGACGAACTGCTCCATGGCGGCCGGCCTGCCGTACGCGATCGGCGCGCAGGCCGCCTATCCCGGGCGGCAGGTCGTCGCCTTCACCGGCGACGGCTCGATGACGATGCAGCTCGGCGACTTCCTCACCGCGGTGCAGCACGACCTGCCCATCAAGATCGTGGTGGTGAAGAACAACACCCTCGGGCTGATCAAGTGGGAGCAGATGGTGTATCTCGGCAATCCCGAGTACGGTGTCAACCTCGCGCCCATCGACTTCGTGAAGTTCGCCGAGGCGTGCGGCGCCCGGGGAACGCGTGTCGTCGACCCGGCACACTGCGGCGACCAGATGCGCGAGGCGCTCTCCTGGGACGGACCGGTCATCGTCGAGTGCCTGGTCGACCAGCACGAGCCGCCGTTGCCGGCCAAGGTGAAGAGCCACCAGGTGGAGAAGCTGACCGAGGCGCTGCTCCAGGGCACCCCGAACCGCAACCGCATCGCCCTGCAGATGATCAAGGACATGCTGGACGAGTCGAGCTTCGCGGCCAGCCCGGCGCACGCCGTGCCGCGGAAGGTCGGCCAGGCCGCGGCCACGCTGGTCGGCAGACTGCGTGACCGCGCCAAGGGCGAGCACCCGGAATAGGGGGCGGACCGCCGGTCAGCCCGGATGGCGGCGCAGGAGCAGCATGGCCGCGTCGTCGGGGACCGGTCCGCCGACGTGGCGCAGCAGGTCGGCGCGCAGGTCGTCGAGGGCCGCCTGGGGGTCGTCGCCCCAGGCGAGGTGCGCCCGCTCAGCGAGGGGATAGAAGCGTCCCTCCCGGTCCCGCGCCTCGATCACGCCGTCGGTGTAGAAGAGGATCTGGTCGCCGTCGCCGAAGGGCAGCCGGTGCGGCTTGGGCCGCGGTGAGCCCAGCGCGCCGAGCCCGAGCGGGAGCGCCTCCTCCTGGGGTTCGGCGAAGCAGGCCGTGCCGTCGGCCCGCAGCACGAGCGGGGCCGGATGGCCGCAGTTGAGCAGCGAGATCTCCCCCTCGTGGACCTCGGCGAGGATCGCGGTGACGAACTTCTCGCCACTCAGGTGGCGGCCCAGGCTGGCCTCCACGCGCTCGGCCACCCCGGAGAGCTCGGGCTCGTCGTAGGCGGCCTCGCGGAAGGCGCCGAGCACCCACGCCGCGGTCTCGACCGCCTCGAGGCCCTTGCCCTGCACGTCGCCGATGAGGATCCGGACGCCCTCCGGGGTGGTGACCACCTCGTACAGATCGCCGCCGATCTGGGCCTCCGCCGCCGCCGAGGTGTAGGAGAGCGCCACCCGCAGGTCGCCGGCCCGCCGGGGGACCGGGCGCAGCAGCACTCTCTGGGCGGCCTCGGCGACCAGGCGGACGTTGGCCAGCTCCCGCTCCCGGCGATTCCGCAGCCGGCTGGCCAGCATGCTCGCGGCGGTGACACCGACGATCGCCGCGATCGTGAGGTTGTTCTGCGGCCGGCCGAACAGGCCGTCGTAGACGGAGAGGGGGAGGCAGATGGCGAGGGCCAGCGCTCCCACCAGGGCCGTGCGGCGGACGGCGCCGGCCACCGAGGCGAAGGTCGGCCCGAGGGTGAGCAGCGGCAGGAAGCCCAGACCGGGCCCGCTGATCAGGTCGACGACGACGACCAGGGAGATCGCGATGAACGGCAACGCACGCAGGACGCTCTGAGAACTGCTCATCGCGCCTCCCATGCCGGTCCCCGTACCACTACGAAACACCTTCCGTGATGGCTCTACCCCTTCCCGGCTCAGGATGCGGGCATTCCCGATCTTCCTGAGCGGATGACGACTTTTCGGGATCATCCCACCCAAGTGGCTATGTGGGACGTGCGATCACTATGAGTGATGACGTTACTCGGATTCGTGATGTCGCGGGTGGTAAAGGCGGACATTCGCGCCATCGGCCGCGCCACAGATCTCAGGGCAGCTCCGCGAACCGTTCGACCTTGTCCGTACGGCCGGACACGATGATCACATCGCCGTAGCCGAGCTCGGTCTCGGCGGTGGCGTAGGTGAACTCCTCGTCCGGCCGCTTGACGGCCACGACCGTCACGCCGTACTTGCGGCGCAGGCTGGACTCGCCGAGAGGGATGCCGACGTACTCCTTGGGCGGGAGGGTCTTGGCCAGCGCGAAGTTCTCGTCGACCTCCATGTAGTCGAGCATCCGCCCGCTGACCAGGTGGGCCACGCGCTCGCCCATGTCGTGCTCGGGAAAGACGACGTGCTGGACGCCGATCCGGCTGAGGATGCGGCCGTGCTGGCTGCTGACCGCCTTGGCCCAGATGTCGTCGATCTCCATCTCCACCAGCAGCGACGAGGTGAGGATGCTCGCCTCCAGGTCGCTGCCGATGGCGCAGACCGCGCGGTAGAAGTCCGGCAGCCCGAGCTGGCGCAGCGCCTCGGGGTCGGTGGCGTCGGCCCTGGCGATGTGGGTGATCTGGCCCGCGAGGCTCTGCACCACCTTGGGCCGGTGGTCGATGGCCAGCACCTCGGTGCCGCGCCGCACCAGCTCGAGGGCGAGCGAGGTGCCGAAACGGCCGAGACCGATCACCGCCACGGGGTCGTTTCTCATTTCAGCCAACGATGACGTCCTCCTCCGGTAGTTCATAGCGGCGGGTGCGTTCCTTGAGCGCCAGGGCGGAGCCCAGCGTGAGCGGGCCGATCCGGCCGACGAACATCAGCAGCGTGAGCAGCGTCTGCGCGGCGGGGGAGATGGCGGAGACGACGCCGACCGACAGCCCGGTCGTGCCGAAGGCGGAGACGACCTCGAAGAGCACCCTGTCCGGAGCGTGCGGCGTCAGCACCAGCAGGATGTAGGTGAAGAGAACGACCAGGCTCACGCTCAGCACGGTGAGCGAGACCGCCTGCCGCTGCGCGGCCTCGGTGAGGCGGCGGTGACTGATGTTCACCCGGCTCTCGCCGCGCAGCTCCGCCCAGACGATGAACGTGAGCAGGCCCAGGGTGGTGACCTTGATGCCGCCGGCGGTGCCCGCGCTGCCGCCGCCGACGAACATCAGCAGCTCGGTGACCAGCCAGCTGGAGGGGTGCATCTGCGCGATGTCGACGCTGTTGAAGCCGGCGCTACGCGGCATGACGGCCGTGAAGAAGGCCGTCAGCAGCTTGGCCTGCCCGTCCATGGGGCCGAGGGTGCGGGGGTTGGCCCACTCGGTGACGAGGAAGATCAGTGTGCCGCCGGCCAGCAGGACCGCGGTGACCGCGAGCGTGATGCGGGTCAGCAGCGACCAGCGCCCGGGGCGGCGCCAGGACCGGCGCAGTTCGAACACCACGGGATAACCGAGCCCGCCCACGATCACCGCCACCGCGACGGTCAGGCAGATCCACGGATCCGCGGCGAACCGGACGAGGCTGTCCGGCCACAGCGCGAAACCGGCGTTGTTGAACGCCGAGACCGCGTGGAACACGCCCAGGTAGAGGCCGCGCCCGGGGGACTCGCCGTACGTGAGGACGAACCTGAGCGTGAGGACGGCCGCGATCACGGCCTCGCAGGACAGGTTGAACATCACGACCTTGCCCACCACCCGGCGCAGGTCGCCTCCGTTGAGCACCCTGGTCTCCGCCTGGGCGGACAACCGGGCGCGCAGGCCCAGCCTGCGGGAGACCAGCAGGGTGAAGACGGTGGCGAGGGTCATGATGCCGAGGCCGCCCACCTGGATCAGGACGGCGATGACCACCTCGCCGAACGGCGACCAGTGCGCGGATGTGTCCACGACGGTCAGCCCGATCACGCACACGGCGGAGGTGGCGGTGAACAGGGCGGTGATCCAGTCGGAGGGCTCGCCCGAGGTCGTCGCGAGTGGACTGGACAGCAGGGCGGTCCCGAGGAGCACGGCCGCGCCGAACACGGTCGTGATCACCTGCGCCGGCTGGGTGAAGCGCCCCAGCATCGCCCAGAACAGCCTCATGCCGTCCGATCTCCGCGTACGCGTTCCCGCAGGCGGCGGGCGGCGCCGTACCAGCCGGGCACGTCGCGCTCGTCGTCGAACCAGCGGGCCACCAGGACGTCGGTGGAGGAGTGCAGCAGGATCGAGGCGACGATGGTGACCGCGACGAGCTGGAAGACCTGCTGGGCGGCGACGATGCCGGAGCCCAGCACGATCAGCCCGTAGACGACCGAGGCGAAGCCCTTGGGCCCGAACCAGGCCGCCGCGGCCTGCTCGCGCAGGCCGAGGCGGGAGCCGAGGAAGGAGACCCAGATGGCCACCGGCCGGGCCACCACCAGCGCCAGGACCGCGAACACCCAGCCCGTCCAGCCCACCGCGCCCAGCAGCGCCGGGGTGATCAGCGCGCCGAAGACCAGCAGCGCGGCCAGCTTGAACAGCTCGGCGATCAGCTCGCCGAAGTGCTCGAACGACTCGCGCTGCCGCTCGCCGAAGGTCGCCACCGTGATGCCCGCGCAGAACGCGGCGAGGAACAGGTTGCCGTGTGTGGCCTTGCCCAGCGCCAGCACCAGCAGGCCGATGGCCAGCGCGTTCAGCGGCTCGTACGCCGTGGAGGCGGAGAACCAGCGGGTGCGCTCCAGCGTGATCGCGAGCCAAGGGACGGCCACGCCGACGAGCACGCCCACGGCCAGCTCCAGGCCGAGCTCGCCGAGGTGCAGGTTGTCCGATCCGGCCGCGACGGCGAGGAACACCATCACGAACGGCAGCGCGAGCCCGTCGTTGACACCGGACTCGACGTTCAACAGCCGGCGCAGCCGGGGCGGCACCTTCTCGTTGCCGACCAGCGCGGCGGCGAAGACCGGGTCGGTGGGCGCGAGGATCGCGCCGACCAGCAGCGACTCGATCCAGCCCAGGCCGACCAGGTAGTGCGCGCCCACGGCGGTGATCAGCAACGTGAGCGGCAGGCCCCAGCCGAGCGCCCGGCCCGGGAGCTTCCACGCCTCGCGCAACTCCGTCCAGCCGACCCGCATGCCGTCGGTGAACAGCACCGCGAACAGGGCGAGCTCGGCCAGCGTGCCGACGATCTCGTCGTCGGGGGCGACCGAGACGAGGCCCAGGGCGCCGTCGCCCAGCACGAACCCGGCGACCAGGAACAGGGCCGCGGTGGACAGGATCGTACGGTTGGCCAGACTGGACAGCAGCACGGCCAGCAACAGGAGTCCGGCGAAGGCCGGCAGCAGTGCGCTCATGGACGGCCTCGCGGGTCGCGTCGGCCGGTCGTGCTCGCTACCACCCGGAAACCTCCCTGTCCGGAAACGACGGGACGTTGCCGACCAGACTTCTCGCACACCGCGGCTAACCGTAACAGCATTTATGTCGCGTAACGCATCAGGGGCGATGCCCTGCCGAGGCGGTCCGGCGACCGAACGCCCCCACTGTAAATTTCACCGTCCGCTTCCCGCCGGTGGCCCCGGCCCGGTGCTCGTACCGGCAGATGAGGCGGGTTCGCGGCGTCCCGGCGGACGGGGCGGCGCCGTACGGACCTTGACGGGTCCTCGCCGCCTCGTGTTTGCTCCGCTGCACCACCACCGTCCCGATCCGACTCAAGAACGGCCTGTCCTCCTCGAAGACTTGTTAGCGCTAACACTCAAGGCCCCCCTGTGTTAGCGCTAACAACCCTCCTCCTCGCAGCCCGTACGGGAGCGCTCATGAAGATTCCTCGTCTGCGGCTCTGGATCGCCGCCGGGGTCGCCGCCGTGATCGGCGGGACCGGTGCGCTGACCACGACCACCGCCCAGGCCGCCACCGGATGCCGGGTGGACTACTCGGTCAGCAGCCAGTGGTCCGGCGGCTTCGGCGCCAACGTGACCATCACCAACCTCGGTGACCCCGTCAACGGGTGGCGGCTCACGTGGTCGTTCCCCTCCGGGCAGACGATCAGCCAGCTCTGGAACGGCTCCTACACCCAGTCCGGCGCGCAGGTGACGGTGACCAACGCCTCCTACAACGGAAGCATCCCGACCGGCGGCAACACCAGCTTCGGCTTCAACGGCGCCTTCGGCGGCACCAACACGGCGCCGACGAGCTTCGCCCTCAACGGCACGACCTGCACCGGCTCGACGGGACCTTCCACCACGCCGTCGAGCACCCCGTCGAGCACCCCGTCGGCCAGTCCCTCCGCGAGCCCGTCGTCCACCCCGCAGGGGTCGTCCAAGCCCTGTGACATCTACGCGGCGGGCGGCACGCCGTGCGTGGCCGCGCACAGCACGACCCGCGCGCTCTACCGCGCCTACAACGGCAACCTGTACCAGGTCAGGCGGTCGTCCGACAACGCCACCCGGAACATCGGCGTGCTGAGCGCGGGCGGTGTCGCCAACGCCGCCGCCCAGGACTCGTTCTGCTCCGGCACCACCTGCGTCATCACCGTCGTGTACGACCAGTCCGGGCGGGGCAACGACGTCTGGTACCAGGGATCGGGCGGGGCCGGCGGCAGGGCCACCCCCGCGAAGGCGACGACCGAGTCGCTGACGGTCGGCGGGAGCAAGGCCTACTCGCTGTACATCAACCCCGGCAACAGCTACTGGCGCGACGGCCACACGACCGGCGTGCCGACCGGCAGCGCGCCCGAGGGCGTCTACATGGTGACCAGCGGCACCCACGTCAACAGCGGCTGCTGCTTCGACTACGGCAACAGCGAGACGACCCGGAGGGCCGACGGCGCCGGCGCCATGGACGCGATCTACTTCGGCACGAGCTGCTGGTTCGGCGGCTGCTCCGGCAGCGGTCCGTGGGTTCAGGCCGACCTCGAATACGGCCTCTACCCCGGTGGAAGCAGCTCCTGGAACCCGAACCAGCGGGCCTTCACCAGCAAGTTCGTCACCGCGACGCTGAAGAACAACGGCACGTCCCGGTTCGCGATCAAGGGTAGCAACGCCCAGTCCGGCAGCCTCTACACCCTCTACGACGGCTCGCTTCCCCCCGGCTACAGCCCGATGAGGAAGCAGGGCGCGATCATCCTCGGCAGCGGCGGCGACTGCTGCGCCACCAACACCAACCTCAGCGCGGGCACCTTCTACGAGGGGGCCATCGTCTCGGGCTACCCGTCCGACGCGACGGAGAACGCGGTCCAGGCCGACGTGGTCGCCGCCGGCTACCGCTGAGCCGCCCGTCCCGCCTCCCGCTCCGAGGATCCGTCCGCTGCGATCCAGAAAGGTACGTCCGTGACCCTGTCCCGGAGAGACTTCACCAAGGCGGCGCTCGGTTCCGCCGCGCTCGTCACCGCGGGCGCGGCGGGCTTCCCGCGGGAGGCGCGGGCGGCGACGTACGCCGCCTACGTCTTCGCGTACTTCACCGAGTCGCCGTCGGCCCAGGGCGCGGACTACGGCCTGCACCTGGCGGTCAGCCGGGACGGCCTGAACTGGACGCCGCTGAACCAGAACAACCCGGTCGTCACGCCGACGGCCGGCCAACTGGGGCTGCGCGACCCGCAGGTGTTCCGGAAGAACGACGGCACGCTCGTGGTGATCGCCACCGATCTCAAGGGCACCGACTGGAACTCGAACAGTCAGTATCTGCACGTCTGGGACTCGGTGAACCTGACGAACTTCACCGGATACCGCCGGGTGCGGATGCAGACCACCAACGACCACACCTGGGCGCCGACGGTCTTCTGGGACGCCTCGCGCGGGCAGTACGGCATCGTCTACTCCGCGGCCGAGATTCTCAGGGTGAACTACACGACGGACTTCGTGAACGTCGGCGCCGCCCAGACCTTCTTCAGCCCGGGCTTCGGCGTGCTCGACGGCGACATCGTCGTGGATGGTGGAACCACCTATCTCTACTACAAGAACCTCGGCGACGGCCGTCTCTACGGGGCGCGGTCGTCCACGGGCGCCCCCAACAGCTTCACCACCTACACCAGCGGCCTGATCCAGGGGAGCGGCATCGAGGCGCCGCTGCTGCACCGGACCAACGAGGGCGGGTGGCGGCTGTGGGGCGACTCGTACAGTCCCGTCAACAACGACTACTACGCCTGGGGGTCGGCCAACGTCGGCGCCAACTCCTGGACCCCGCTGAACCAGCGTGACTACACCCCGCCGCTGAACTCCAAGCACGGCTCGATCGCCCAGATCACCGACGCCGAGTACAACGCCCTGGTCAGCCGGTGGGGGACACCCGGCTGGGTGCGGCTGAAGTCCTCCAACTTCCCCGACCGGTTCGTACGGCACCAGAACAACGTCGCGCGCATCGACGCCTATCCCTTCGATCCGTACCGCGACCAGATGTGGCGGATGGTCTCCGGCCTCGCCGACTCGGCCGGCGTGTCGTTCGAGTCGGTGAACTACCCCGGCAGCTACCTGCGGCACTACAACTACGAGCTACGGCTCGCCGCCAACGACAACACCACGACGTTCCGCGCCGACGCCACCTTCTACCGCACCGCCGGCCTGGCCGACTCGGCGTGGACGTCGTTCCGCTCCTACAACTACCCCGACCGCTACATCAGGCACTACGACTACCTGCTCCGCATCGACCCGCTGAGCGCGTCCTCCAGTTCCGTGGACCGCCAGGACGCCACCTTCCGCATCACGTCCTGACAACTCAGCTATGCCGTCCGGCCTTGAATATCATGTCTCTCGATATATGATGAGGGCATGACACCACGGCCGATCACCGAACCCGCCTTTCTCGTCCTCACCGCACTGGTCGACGAGCCGCGGCACGGCTACGGCATCGCGCAGGAGGTGGAGCGGCTCTCCGGAGGGCGCGTCCAGCTCAAGATCGGCACTCTGTACGGCGTGCTCGACCGGCTCGCGGCCGACGCCCTGGTGGAGCCCGACCGGGAGGAGGTGCGGCAGGGACGGCTGCGCCGCTACTACCGGCTGACCGATGAGGGGGCGCGGGCGCTGGAGGAGGAGGCCGTCCGGCTGGCGGACAACGCCCACCGCGCCGTCGAGCGGCTCCGCCTCCGGCAGGCGGGAGGCCTGGCATGAGCGTGCTGGAGGAACGCTACCGGCGGGTGCTCCGGCTGCTGCCCGCGTCCTACCGGGCGCGGCGCGAGGAGGAGATGGTCTCCGCCTTCCTCGACGGCGCCCGCCGCGCGGAGACGGACCTCGACGACCAGCGCGTACGGTGGGCGGAGATCGCCGGCGTGGCCGCGCTCGCGCTGCGGGTGCGGCTCGGCGGCCCCGGCTCGCCGCCGGGGGAGTACGCCACGGGAGAGGCGGTCCGAGGGGCCGCGATCCTCGGCCTGGTCTTCTGGACGATGCTCGGCGCGCTGTTCGCCGCGCAGACGGTGCTCACGTACGGCGTCGTCGCCGGCGTGCTCCCCGACGGCCTCATGGGCATCGGCGACCCCGGCTCGCCCGAGCGGCTGCGTCAGGTGCTGTCCGGTCTCGCGCCGCTGTTGTGGGCCGCGAGCCTCGGAGCGCTCGTCCGCGGCCGGGCGGGCACGGCCAAGGCGTCGGCCTGGGCGGCCCTGGTCCTGCCGTACGCGCTGGACCCCGGGGCGGCCGGCGGACCCGGCTGGATCGCAGGGCTCCTGACGGCGCTGCCGGCCCTGGTGACGGCGCTGGCGCTGACGGCCGGGTTCCACCGTGACGCGCCGCCGCCGCGCCTGCCCGGTGCGACGGCCGCGCGTGTCGTCGCCGTCCCGGTCGCGGCGGGCGTGCTGCTCGCCCTGGCCGTCGGTGCGCTCGGCGCGGCGGCGAGAGCCGGAGGCGAACCGGGCCCGCTCATGCTGCAGCCGTGGCTGTGGCTGGACCCGGCGGGCCTCGCCTGCGTCTCGCTGCTCGCGGTGACGGCGTGGCTGGTCCTGCGCCGGCCCGCGCTCCGGGCTTCCGCCACCCCGGCCCCGGCCTCCGCGCCGCCGGTCGTGGCCTCCGGCTCCGTCGCCCCCGCGGCGGCGATCCTGACCGTGCCCACCGTGGTGGCCCGGGCGGCCACGCTGCACCCGGGCGCGGAGGGGTACCTCTCCGGCCTGATCACCCTCGTCGGAGCCCTGCAACTGGCCCTGCTCCTGGCGTGCGGGGTCACGCTCGTCGCGCTCACCGTACGGACGCCGGGCGCGGCCGCGCGGGACGACCTCACCGGCACCCGCGAGCAGCCGGGCTGACCGGACCGGATGAACAGGGCCGGACGAACTGGGCCGGACAAAAACAGGGGGCCGGATAAACAGAGCAGCCATACTCACCCTGCTCGCCGGACCGGGAAGACGTATATCTCTGACGACCTGCTATTCCGGCTGGATCGATATGCGCTTTCCGGAAATGTCAACCACTGTAACGCCTATTGTCGGCATAGTAGCCTGCGCTCATGTTCCGCCCATTCGCCGCATGCCGGGCGGCCGCTCCGCGACCCATGGTCGTCTGGGCGGCCGTCGCCGGGGTCATCGCCGCCGGGTCGCCGATCGCGCTCGGCTCGTCCTCGGCGTACGCCGGGGAGTCGGGTTCGTCCGCCGACGCCGTCATCGTCTGGGACCGTAACGCCCAGACCGCGATCTGGGACGTCGCCGGTCAGCAGCCGCAGGTCCAGGCACGCAGCTTCGCCATGGTGCACGGGGCGGTCTACGACGCGGTGAACGCGATCGCCGGCGCTCCCTACCAGCCGTACCTGGTCGCACCGGCCGCCGACGGCACGGAGTCGACGGACGCGGCCGTCGCGGCCGCGAGTTACCAGGTGCTGCGAGCGCTGTTTCCCGACCAGCAGGCGAGGTTGAAAGCCCAGTACGACGAGTCGCTGGGCGCGATACCCGACGGCACCGCGAAACAGCGGGGAACAACCGTGGGAGCCAAGGCCGCCGACGCGATGATCGCGGCGCGGCGGGACGACGGGGCGTTCGGCGACCAGACCTGGCCCGTGGGCACCCGCCCCGGTCAGTGGCGGCCGGCGCCGCCCGCGTACGCCTCGGACGGGGCATGGGTCGGTCACCTCAAGCCGTTCCTCATCCCCAGCGCGTCCATGTTCCGCACGTCCGGCCCGCCGGCGCTCACCGGCCGCCGGTACGCCCGGGACCTCAACGAGGTCAAGACGATCGGCTCGGCGACCAGCACGGTCCGTACGGCCGACCAGACGCAGGCCGCGATCTGGTGGCACGACCGGCATCTGGCCGAATGGGAGATCAAGCGTCAGCTCGCCACGCGGCAGCGCCTGAACGCCCTCCAGGCGGCGCGGATGTTCGCGATGGTCGACCTGGCCGAGACCGATGCCACGATCGCCTGCTACAACGAGAAGGCGGCGTGGAACTTCTGGCGCCCGGTCACCGCGATCCGGCTGGCCGACACGGACGGCAACCCGGAGACGGCCGCCGACCCCGCCTGGACGCCGTTGCTCGTCACGCCGCCGCACCCCGACTACACGTCCGGGCACACCTGCTTCACCGCGGCGAGCATGTCGGCGTTGCGGCACTTCTTCGGCCGGGACGACATCCCCTTCAGCGGTTACAGCGCCGACTCGGGCACCACCCGGTATTTCCGCGGCTTCTCCCACGCGCTCGCCGAGGTCGTCGAGGCCCGCGTCTGGGGGGGCATCCACACCCGCACGGCGGACGTGCAGGGCGCGAAGATCGGCGCGCGGGTCACCGCCTACATGGTCGCGCACTACTTCACCCCGAGGCCGAGAAGCCGGTAGAGCCTCGGTCCCCGCCTACCTGTGGTGACGGTGGCTGTGGCGGTGGGGGTGCCGGTGCGACCGCACGGGAGACCGGACGGGGGCGGTGGCCGCCGAGGTGGCGACGCCGCTCTCGTAGCCGGGGGCCGAGGCCGTCACCCGTACGGACAGCCGTGCCCCGCGGTCGCGGCCCGTGACGTGGTAGGCCCGCCCCGTCGCGCCCCTGATCTTCGCGCCGTCGCGCAGCCACTGGTAGCGGATCCTCTTCGGCGAGGGCGTCCACGTGCCGGGAGAGGCCGTCAGCCGCCGGCCGATCCACGGATCGCCGCGCACCACCGGGGGCGCGGTGCTGACCAGCGCGGACGGCCGCGCGTCGTGCAGGTCCACGTCGGCCGCCCGGACGAACACCTGCCGGTGGGCGTACCAGAGCTGGTAGTACCGGTCCTGGCCCCTGACGTCGGTGCGGTCGCCCGGGGCCGACCCGTCGAACGACGTCGCCCGGTAGTAGTCCGTCACCACGTCGTCGTCGCTCACCGCGTACGTCTGCCCGGCCGGGATCGTGTACTCCAGCGCCGAGACCGCCTGCGCGGGGACGTCGGTCCCGGTGTAGGCCGCCGCCTCCGGATAGGCGCGGCCGTAGACGGCGGCCGGGCCGGTCGCGCCTGCCTTCACGGTGACCGTCTTCGCCGCCGCCGGGAGCACGACGGGCCGGTCGGCGGGGTTGCGCAGCCAGGCGAGCGAGCCCGCCCACCACACGCCCAGCCAGTCGCCCCGCACCTCCGCGACGACGAGCCTGTGCCCCGAGACGACGCGGGCGCTGACGTCGCTCACGTACGTCGTGCCGGCCTCGCCGGTCGGCTTCCAGCCGGGGTCGGCGGCGAGCGGGGCGTCCTCCGACGGCGCCTGGCGGAGCGGCAGGAAGTTCGTGCCCGATCCCGGGACGCACTCCGGCGAGGGCGGCGACGCCGCGGCGCAGCCGGTGACCGGCTGCGCGTTGTCCTGGTACCCGGTGCGGACCTCCACGACGTCACCGGCGGAGACCTGCGTCGTGGCCGCGCGGCCGCCGCCGATCGGCGCGCCGAGAAGCTCGAAGTAGTGATCCCAGTCCCAGTAGGGCCCCGGGTCCCAGTGCATCGTCTTGGTCGTGCCCGCGACGGTGCCCGGCACCTGGTCGTGGCCGATGACGTGCGCCCGGTCGAGCGGGATGCCGTACGTCGCCGCGAGGTGCTTCACCAGCGTCGCCGAGGTCTGGTACGCCGACTCGGTGTACCAGGTCGCGTCGCCGGCGAAGCCCTCATGCTCCACGCCGATGGAGTGCATGTTGACGTACCAGTTGCCGGCGTGCCAGCCCACGTCCTTCGGGTCGAGGTGCTGGGCGACGTGGCCGTCGGTCGAGCGGATCGTGTAGTTCCACGCGAGATACGCCGGGTCCTGCACGAGCCGTACGGAAGGGTCGTAGTAGCCCTCGGTGTCGTGGATGACGATGTAGTCCAGCTTGGGCCCACCCGGCCCGGTCCGATCGGCGATGTCGTGGTTGCCGTACTTCGTGGTGTTGTCCGGGTCGGTGGGCGTGAGCTTGGCGTACGGCGCGGGGATCGCCTCGCAGCCGAGATCCTCCGGACAGCCGGTTCCGGGAGCGGCGGCGGTCCCGGCCTGTGGGAGCGGGACCGACTCGTCGGCGGGGAGCGTCACAGTCTGGCCGTCGGCCGTGACCCGGCTCTCGCCGCCGCGCAGGGTCTGGTAGACCTGCCGGACGAAGTCGTGCCCGGCGCCGAAGCGCCCGACGGCGTCGCGCCAGGCGGCCAGTTCGCCGCCGTCGCCGCCGCTCCGGAGGCCCTCCCGCCGCGGGTTCTCGCGCTGGTAGGCGGCGAGCAGCGCCGCGCCGCCGCACACCCCGGCGTTCGGCACGCGCCTGAGGGCGTCGGCCGTCAGGCCGGTCAGTTCGGCCGCCCGGGTGAGCTGGCTCTTCGCCTCGGCCACGCGCCCCTTGTCCGCGTCGGTGCCCAGGCCGGGCGTGCGGTCGCTCAGGTCGAAGACGCCGTACCCGCCGTCCGCGCTGGGCCGGCCCTGGTGGTCGTCCCACCGGGAGAGCATGTAGGAGACGGCCTTGAGCAACGGCTCCGGCACGCCGGTGTCGCGCGCCGCCGCGGCGAAGGCGGCCTCCCGGGTGGGCGCGGACAGCGTCGCCGCGCAGGAGACCGGTGACCCGGCCTGTGACACGGGCGCCGGGGCGGGCATGGTCGCGGCGGCGGGAGCGGCGGGCAGCAGCAGCGCCGCGACGGCCAGGGCCGCGCTGCGGGTCGCGCGTCTCACGTGGCGGGCCTCTTCCTGCTGGGGTTCCTGCTGGGCGGTCCAGGAGCCGGTTCGGGGCCGGACCGGGGTGAAGCACATCCCGGACGGGCGCGGCGTGCCACCGGGTTGGCACGATCTCGCCAAGATCGTAACCGAGTCCGGACGCGCCGAGTCAGGAAATATCCCTTTTCGTGCTTCCGCAGAAGCGGGCAACGCCTTGATCCGCCACTCGGCATGGCGGGGCTGATCTACCGGAGGAGCTGGTGCGGCCGCGGGGCCTCAGTGGCGTGGATCCGGACCCTCGGTGACGCCCCAGGTCTCCGCGAGCCGGCCGTTGCCGATGCGGAAGATCTCGATGAGCACGGGCCGGACGTCGCTCCCCGGGGCCGCCATCCCCTCGACGGACGAGCGGATCGCCACCTTGTCGCCGTCGATCAGGATGTCGTCCGTGACGACGCGCATCGCCGGGAACCGGGCGACGAGCTGGGCCCAGGCCTCCCTGCCCGCTTCGAACCCGGTGGCGCCGAGCGGGTGGTTGAGGAAGTCGGGGGTGAACAGATCGGCGGCCTGGTCGAACTGCCGGGTGTTGAAGCACTCCTGCATCCGCAGCACCAGGGCGCCGGCTTCCTCGCGTGTGGTCATCGATGGGTCCTCCTCGTTCGCGGCGCGGCCTGCCTCATGGTGAAGCGACCCGATCCCATAAGCGGGGCGTCGCCCTCTTCACGCTGCTGTCCCGGATGATGGCCTCGGGCGCGGAGAACGCCGCGGTGAAGAGCGCGCTCGCGGCCGCCGGGTTCGACCTGCGCGACGCCGCTCCGGACACCGCTGCCGACCTCACGCACCAGGTCGCGCTCCTGCTCGCCCGCGCCTGCCGCGCCGGCGTCGTACGCCACGACGTGACGGTCGGCGAGGTGATGGCGATCGTCGCCGGCGCCTTCGCCGCGATCCGGCACGCCGACGCGGACACCAGCCGCGAACGCTCCGCGCACATCGCCCAGATCATCCTCGACGGACTTCGGCCCCGCCCCCGATAGCCCCGGCGGGAGGTGCTCGTCTACATCACCACTGTCAGACGACGCGCCAGGGGGCGGCGGCCTCCTCCTCGAACGTGAGCCCGTTGCCGGGGGCGGCGCGGCCGACCGGCGCCTCGCCGCCCACCGGCGACACCGCCCCGTCGAACAGCATGCTCTCGATCCGCACGTGGTCGTGGAACCACTCCAGGTGCCGCAGGTTCGGCACCGCCGCCGCGACCGCCAGGTGCTGGTGCGGGGCGCAGTGCCCGGAGACCTCCAGCCCGTGCGCGGCGGCGACGGCCGCCGCGCGGAGGAACTCGCTGATCCCGCCGCACCGGGTGACGTCGATCTGCAGGCAGTCCACGTACGGCGCCATGCGGCCGAAGTAGACGAGGTCGTAGCCGTACTCCCCGGCGGCCACGTCGGCCCGCACGAGATCGCGGACGAGCCCGAGGCCCGGCAGGTCGTCGGAGGAGACCGGCTCCTCGAACCACCGCACGCCGAGATCGGCGGCCCGGTCCAGCAGCCGTACGGCCTGCTTGCGGGTGTAGGCGCCGTTGGCGTCGACGAACAACTCGGCGTCGTCGCCGATGGTCCGCCGGGCGGCGGCCATGCGTTCCAGGTCCCGCCCGGCGCACCGCCCCCACGACTCTCCGATCTTGATTTTGACGCGGGGGATGCCCAGCTCGTGGGCCCAGTGGGCGAGCTGCCGGTGCTGCCGTTCCGCGTCATAGGTGGTGAAGCCGCCGCTGCCGTACACCGGGACGGCGGCGCGGGCCCCGCCGAGCAGCCGGGCGAGCGGCAGCCCGTGCCGGCGCGCCTTGAGGTCCCACAGCGCGTTGTCGGCCGCCGACAGCGCCAGCCCGGCGATCCCGGGCCGTCCCGCGTTGCGGATCGCGCGGGCCATCGCGGTCCACGCGGCCGGCACGTCGTCCGGGTCGAGATCGGCGACGGTGGGGGCCAGTGTGTCCGTCACCACCGACGCGGTGGCGGCGGGGCCGTAGGTCCAGCCGAGCCCGCGCACGCCGCCGGCCTCCGCGTGGACGACCACGATCGTCGTGCTCGTCCACGCGAGCGTCCCGTCGGCCTCGGGGAAGTCGGCCGGGATCGTGTACGCCCGCGCGCCGAGCCCCAGAGGCGCCCCGGGCCCGGTCGTCACCGGTTCACCTCCGCGGCAGCCGCCGCGCGAGCAGCCGCCGTCCCGCGAGCAGCGCGGCGCCCGCCACGGCCGCGCCGGTCGCGACGGCGGCGGCGGTCGCGGCGGCCCTGGCCGCCGCCGAGGGCGGCGCGGCCCGGAGGGCGTACGTCTCCTCCGGGCACGGCGTGTCTCCCTGGTCGCCGCGCAGCCCGGCCCGCAGCAACTCTGCCAGGTGCATCGCCCGGCGGCCGTCCGCCTCACCCTGCTCGATCTGCGTACGGCAGCTGAACCCGTCGGCGAGCAGCGCCGTCGCGGGACCGGCCCGCCGTACGGCGGGCATCAGCACCCGCTCGGCGCAGGCCTCCGACACCTCGTAGTGCCCCTTCTCGAACCCGAAGTTCCCCGCCAGGCCACAGCACCCGGAGTCGAGTACCTCGGCGTCCACCCCGGCGGCGTCGAGCAGCGCCTCGTCGGCCTGATGCTTCATGACCGCGTGCTGGTGACAGTGCACCTGCACCATCGCCTGACGTGGCACCCTCGGGGGCTTCCAACCTGGCGTGTGGTCGTGCAGCAGTTCGGCGAGCGTCACCGTGTGGCCGGCGAGCCGCCGCACGTCCTCGTCGTCGGGGAACAGTTCCGGCGCGTCACCCCGGAACACGGCGGTGCAGCTCGGCTCCAGGCCGACCACGAAGGTGCCCGCCCGCAGGTGCGGGCGCAGGTCGTCGAGCGTGCGGCGCAGCACCTTCTTGGCCGTGGCGAGCTGGCCGGTGGAGATCCAGGTGAGGCCGCAGCACCCGGCGCGGTCCGGCACGCGCACCCGCCACCCGGCCGACTCCATCACCTCGACCGCCGCCCGCGCGACCTCCGGGTGGAAGTGGTTCGTGAAGGTGTCGGGCCACAGCACGACCTCCCCGCGCGAGCCGTCACCGGCCGGTTCACGGCCCGCGAACCACTCCCGGAAGGTCCGCGGCGCGAACAGCGGCAGCTCCCGCCGCCGGTCCACGCCCGCCGCGGTCTTCGCCAGCCGGTCCAGCACCGGCGCGTGCGACAGCGCGTTGGCCGCCCGCGGCGCGTACGCCGCGAGCCTCGCCCACACGGGCAGCCACCCCATCGCGTAGTGGGCGCGCGGGCGCAGCCGCCCCTCGTAGTGATGGGACAGGAACTCCGCCTTGTACGTCGCCATGTCGACGTTCACCGGGCAGTCGGACTTGCAGCCCTTGCAGGCGAGGCACAGGTCGAGCGCCTCGTGGACGGCCTCCGACCGCCAGCCGTCCGCCACCGCGCCGCCCCGGGCCGTGCCGTCGAGCATCTCGAACAGCAGCCGGGCGCGGCCCCGGGTGGAGTGCTCCTCGGCCCGGGTGACCATGTAGGACGGGCACATCACCCCGCCCTCGTGGCGGCGGCAGTTGCCCACGCCGACGCACCGCAGCACCGCGCGGCCGAAGCTGCCTCCGTCGTGGGGATACCCGAAGTGCGTGGCCACGTCGCCGTGGTTGTAGTCGGCGCCCAGCCGCAGCAGGTCGTCGAGCGGGTACGGCGCGGCCACCTTGCCGGGGTTCATCCGGTCGCCGGGATCGAAGATCGCCTTGAACCGGCCGAACGCCTCCACCAGGTCGTCACCGAACATCTTCGGCAGCAGCTCCGCGCGGGCCTGCCCGTCGCCGTGCTCGCCGGAGAACGACCCGCCGTACGCGACGACCAGGTCGGCGGCCTCCTCCAGGAAGGAGCGGAACGCCGCCACCCCCTCGGCCGAGGTGAGGTCGAACGGGATGCGGCAGTGCACGCAGCCCTGCCCGAAATGCCCGTAGACCGAGGTCTGGCGGTAGCCGTACCGCTCGAACAGCGCGTTGAGATCGCGCAGGTAGTCGCCCAGCCGGTCGGGGGAGACCGCGGAGTCCTCCCAGCCGGGCCAGGTGTCGGGCAGGCCGGGCACCCGGGCCGTCGCGCCGAGGCCCGACTCGCGGATCTGCCACATCTGCTCTTCCAGCGTCGGGTCGTCGAAGACGGCCACGCCGGGGTCGTCGCGCCCCCTGCCGAGGGAGGCCAGCATGTCCTCGGCCCGGCGGTCGGCGTCGGCCTTGTCCTCGCCGCCCATCTGGATCAGCAGCCACGCGCCGCCCTCCGGCAGCTTCTTCAGCGCCTCGGGGTTGAGATGGCTCTCGCGCTGGTAGCGGATCAGCTTGTCGTCGATGCCCTCCAGGGCGATCGGCCGGTGCGGCAGGACGGCCGGCACGGCGTCCCCGGCGGCGGCGATGTCGGGGAAGGAGACGTAGGCCATCGTGCGCGCCTTGACCACCGGGATCAGCTTCAGCCGGGCCCGCAGCACCGTGACGAGGGTGCCCTCCGAGCCGATCAGGGCCTGGGCCACGTTGAAGCGGTTCTCGGGCAGCAGGCTGTCGAGGTTGTAGCCGGACACCCGCCGCGGGATGTGCGGGTAGCGGGTGCGGATCTGTTCGAGGTACGCGTCGCGCAGCGCGCGCAACCGGGCGTAGACCTCGGCCCTCCGGCCGCCCTGCCGCTGGATCTCCGTGTACTCCTCGTCGCCGGTCTCGCCCACCCACATCCGGGTGCCGTCGTAGAGGAGCACCTCCATCTCGGCGATGTTGTCCACGACCTTGCCGGCCCGCTGGGCGGTCGCCCCGCAGGAGTTGTTGCCGATCATCCCGCCGATCGTGCAGTGGTTGTGCGTGGAGGGCCGGGGACCGAACTCCAGGCCGGTGCCGAGCAGCCGCTCGTTGAGGATGTCCAGCACGATGCCCGGCTCCACCAGGCAGGTACGGTTCTCCCGGTCGACCTCCAGCAGCCGGTCGCAGTGCTTCGACCAGTCGATCACCACGGCGGTGTTCACACACTCCCCGGCGAGGCTGGTGCCGCCGCCCCGGGACAGCAGGGGCGCGTCGTGCCGGCGGCAGACCTCCACCGCCGCGGCCGCCGCCTCCACCGTCCGGGGGACCACCACCCCCAGGGGCACCTGGCGGTAGTTGGAGGCGTCGGTGGAGTAGGCGCCGCGCATCGTCGCGTCGAAGCGCACCTCGCCGTCCACGGCCTCCCTGAGGTCGCGTTCGAGCGCCGCGAGATCCACCCGGCCGCCGCCGGGCGGGGGCGGGACCGTCACCGGGTCGGGCAGGAAGTGGATTGTCTCCGTCATCGAAATCCTCCACGGAAGCCCCCGCTTTCGGGCGGGGGAGGAACAGGGCTCTCTGCGGAGCCGGGCAGAGGTCGGCGGTTCCCTCTTAGTTGGGGTCCAATGCGAACAAAGGTTCGATCAACGCATGGTCGGGTGACATGATGTGCGGTGTGGCGCAGATCGTGAAGCGGGCCTGCCGGTACCGCTTCTACCCGACCCCCGAGCAGGCGTCCGAGCTTGCCCGGACGTTCGGGTGTGTGCGCCTGGTCTACAACAAGGCGCTGGAGGAACGGAGTCGCGCTTACGCCCTGAAGGGCCGCCGTGTCTCTCATGCGGAGTCCTCGGCTTTGCTGACGGCGTGGAAGCGCGAGGAGGAACTGGCGTTCCTCAACGGGGTGTCCTGTGTGCCGTTGCAGCAGGCGCTGCGGCACCTGCAGGCGGCGTTCGCGAATTTCTTCGCCAAGCGGGCCCAGTACCCCGCCTTCAAGTCGCGGAAGAAGTCGCGGGCGTCGGCCGAATACACCCGCTCGGCGTTCCGCTGGCGAGACGGCCGGCTCACGCTGGCGAAGATGGACGCCCCGCTGGACATCGTGTGGTCGCGGCCGCTTCCAGAGGGCGCGGAGCCGTCCACGGTGACGGTGAGCAGGGACGCGGCCGGGCGGTGGTTCGTGTCCCTCCTGGTGGAGGAGATGATCCGCTCCCTCGCCCCCATGGGGGACGTGGTCGGGGTGGATGTGGGGATCACCAGCCTGGTGGCTCTGTCCCGCCCGATCGACGATCTGACCGACGAGGACGGCAGGGTCGCAAATCCCCGGCATGAGCGGGCCGACCGGCGCAGGCTGGCCAAAGCCCAGCGCTCGCTGGCGCGCGAAGCGGTGGGCAGCGCGAACCGGGCCAAGGCCCGGCTGAAGGTCGCCCGTGTGTACGCGCGGATCGCCGACCGGCGCCGGGACTTCCTGCACAAGCCGACCACCTCGCTCGTCCGTGAGACCCAAGCGGTCGTGATCGAGGACCTGGCGGTGCGGAACATGGTGAAGAACCACTCGCTGGCCCGTGCCATCTCTGACGCCTCCTGGCGGGAGCTGCGCTCGATGCTGGCGTACAAGACGGCCTGGTACGGGCGGGAACTCGTGGTGATCGACCGGTGGTTCCCCTCCTCCAGACTGTGCTCGGCCTGCGGGACCCTGGCCGAGGCGATGCCGCTGAACGTCCGGACCTGGGAATGCGCCTGCGGCGCGGTCCATGACCGGGACGCCAACGCCGCAAGGAACATCCTCGCCGCCGGGCTGGCGGAGAGGTGAAACGCCTGTGGAGCTGGTGTAAGACCTCAACGAGAGTCCTCTCGGATGAGGCGACCGGTGGTGAAGCAGGAAACCCGACCGGCGACGGCCGGAATCCCCTCCCTTCAGGGGAGGGGAGGATGTCAAGACAGCAGCTCGTTGATCTTGTCGCGGGCGACGGCGGCGAGGGTGCTCGCCTTGTGCGGCTGGCCGCGCAGGAACGCCTCGGCGAAGTGCTTGGCCTGGTCGTACTTGACCCTGCCGGGCATCGGCGGCTCGTTGGGGTCGACGTCGCAGTCGACCAGGGCGGGCCCGTCGTGGGCGAGTGCCTCGCGGATCGCGCCGGGCAGGTCGCCGGGGTCCTTGATCTTCGCTCCGTACGCCCCGCAGGCGCGGGCCCAGGCGGCGAAGTCGGCCTCGGGCCGCTGGTGGCGGACGGCGTACTCCGGATAGCCGAGGATGATCTGCTCCCACAGGATCTGCCCGTAGGAGTTGTTGTTGTTGACCACGACCTTGATCGGCAGGCCGTGCCGGACCGCGGTGAGGAAGTCGGCCATGAGCATGGCGAAGCCGCCGTCGCCGACGAAGGCGACCACCTGCCGGCCCGGATAGGCGTGCTGGATCCCGATCGCGTACGGCAGACCGGGGGCCATCGTGGCGAGGTTGCCCGACAGGTAGAACTCCCGGCCGCCGCGGATCGTCCAGTGCCGGGCGGCCCAGGTGGCGATCGTGCCCGAGTCGCAGGTCAGGATCGCGTCGTCGCTCGCGGCCTCGTCCACGCAGCCCATGAGGTACTGCGGGGCGATGGGGTCGCGGGAGGGGTCCTGCAGCGCCTTCATGTCCGAGCGCCAGTCGTCCATCCTGCGCTGGTACTTCTCCAGGAACGACCGGTCCTTGGCCTCCTCCAGCATCGGCAGCAGCGCCTGGAGGGCGAGTTTCGCGTCGGCGGCGACCGGCGCCTCGGTGGGCCGGCGGATGCCCAGCAGGGTGGGGTCGGCGTCGATCTGCACGACCCGGGCCTGCCCCTCCTGCGGCAGATACTTCCCGTACGGGAAGGAGGTGCCGACCATGAACAGCGTGTCGCACTCCTCCATGAGCTCCTCGCTGGGCGCGGTGCCGAGGAGGCCCAGCCCGCCGGTGGTCAGCGGGTGGTCGTCGGGCACCGTGAACTTGCCCGGCAGCGTCTTCACGATCGGGCTCGCGAGCTTCTCCGCGACGGCCAGGATCTCGTCGCGGGCGTGCCGGGCGCCGACCCCGACCAGCATGGCGATCTTGTGGCCCTGGCGCAGCACGTCGGCGGCGCGGACCAGTTCGTCCTCGGCGGGCCGCAGCGGCGCCACGGAGCAGTTGGGCATGCTGGCCGGCGGGGTGCCGGGGCCGACGTGCCGGTAGGGGTCCTCGGCGGCGGCGGCGACCTGGATGTCGTTGGGGAAGGTCAGGTGGGAGACCGTCCGTCTGGTCAGCGCGTTGCGTATCGCGAGGTCCACCACCCCGGGCATCTGCTGCGGGTTGGTGATCATCAGGTTGTACGCGGCCAGGTCCTGGTAGAGCCGGTCGAGGTGCACTTCCTGCTGGTAGTGGGTGCCGAGGACGGAGGTCTCCTGCATGCCGGTCAGCGCCAGCACCGGGACGTGGTCGAGCTTGGCGTCGTACAGGCCGTTGAGCAGGTGGATCGCGCCGGGGCCGGAGGTGGCGGCGCACACGCCCAGCCTGCCGGTGGCCTTGGCGTAGCCGGTGGCCATGAACGCGGCGGCCTCCTCGTGGTGGACCAGGATGAAGCGGATCTTCTCCCGCTGCCGCCGGAAGCCCTCCATCAGGCCGTTGATCCCGTCGCCGGGAAGCCCGAAGATCGTGTCGACTCCCCACTCCACCAGCCGTCTGGCCAGGCTCTCACCGACGATCTCAGTCATGTGCCTCTCCGTTCGGGTGGAACCGTGTACGGATCGGGCCGGCGGCAGCCGCGACGACCATGCCACCGCGCCCGGCCGCGTCGAGGTCTGCCGAGGTCTGTCCGGCATCTCGCGGCTTCGAGCGGCTCGCCGGTCGCCCTTCCCGATGCCGTTGCCCCCAAACGGCAGGGCCCGCGTGGCATGGCCTTTTGCGGCCAGCGAAAGGTGTGTTTACCAGGCATTTTGCTTGATGCAACTTTTTTCCCCGGGTGCCGCGGGGAGGCCGCCGGACATGAGAGAGCCGCCCCCGCCGGGCGCGGGGGCGGCTCCGCCGTACGGCCGGGCGCCTGGTCAGGAGGGCGCCCGGCCGAAGATCACGCGCGGCTCGCGCGCACATCACCTCGTGGGGTCAGTTGCGCAGGCTCCACTGCTGGTTGGCTCCGCCGTTGCAGGCCCAGAGGATGAGCTTCGTGCCGTTGGCGGTGCCGGCCGAGTTCGCGTCCAGGCACAGCCCCGACTGCACGCCGGTGATCGTGCCGTTGGAGTTGACGTTCCACTGCTGGTTGGTTCCGCCGTTGCAGTCCCAGATGACCACCTGGGTGCCGTTGGTCGTGCCCTTCGCGTAGGCGTCGAGGCACTTGTTGCCGTACACCTGGAGCTCCTTGCTGGAGGTGGAGGTCCAGCGCTGGTTGTTCTGGCCGTTGCAGTCGTACAGCTGCACCTGGGTGCCGTTGGTGGTGGTGCTGTTGGGCACGTCGACACAGCGGCCGGACTGGCCGCCCACGATCTGCTGTCCGGTGCCCGGGTTGCCGCCGCCCGACGTGGCGTATCCGGCGGCGACGATGTTGGCCTGGACCGCGTCCTCGGTGGCGTTCGACGGGTAGCCGGACGTCATGACGCCTTCGTAGAAGGTGCCGCGGGCGCCGATGCTGTTGTCGCCGCCGATGCCGAGGATGATGGCGCCTTCCTTCTTCATCGGGTTGTAGCCCGCGACGTTGGGGCGCACGCCGTCGTAGAAGGTACCGAGGCCGCCCGACTGGGCGTTGCCGCCGCGGATGGCCCAGTGGTTCGGCTCGCCCTTGATGATGGCCGTCAGGAAGCGGTGGCTGATGGA
>NZ_BOOB01000057.1 GCF_016863015.1 Microbispora amethystogenes
GCCGAGCAAGAACACCTACGCAACAAAGAGCAGCCGTGACCATTCCGGCTCGACGGGCGATGCCCTAAATCAAGGCACCCATAAAACCTGTCACGCCTGTTCCATCAACGCGAATCAATGTGGACAGCGGTCAAAGCGGCGGACGTTCGAACCTCTCCGCCTCCCGTATTTAGATACCAGCGCCAAGCGCCGCTTCGATCAGTGATGACGCCTGATCGGCAGTTATGAATCGTTTCAACTCGTCAATCAATGATACGAGAGGAGTTTGTGAGTGAACGACTGGGACATCGAGGAACTGGTGATCGAGGTCGCCGAGCATCTGGAGGGCTACACGCCCCTGGTGCGGCCTGGTCATCCGGTCTACCTCCTCGGACCCGCTGACGCCCGTCTCGTCGTGCATCCGATCTGGAACCAGCGGGGGCGGATCAGGGTGCTCGGCATCTATCCGGACGGCAGCAGGGGCACTCTCCCTGATCTGCGGCGACACGAAATCACGGTGACGGCGGCACGAGGAGCGAAGTTCGTCGCGAAGAGGATCGAGCGTCGCCTACTCCCTGACTATCGGCGCGATCTGCAGGCCTGCCGCGAGCGACTGGCGACGAAGGCGACCGAGAACGGCACTCGTGCCGAGATCGTGGCAACCCTGGTTGAACTGCTGCCCAAGGCGTCGCTTACCGAGAACGCGAGACAGACTGTTGTGCGGTGGCGACTGGGTGGCGCCTCCGGCTCATTCACCGTGCACGGCGACATCACGAGCACCATCGAGATCCACGCAGCCGATCGTGAACTGGCCGAACGCGTGGCCTACGCCGTACAACAGCGCTCCACATGAGTTCGCTCGAACTCTCGCGGTCGCACGAAAGGGGTGGGCTAATCCGGTAGGTCTCCTTACCGAAATCGCCAACGACATAGATGGCACCGGCCACGGTCGGTGCCTTTCTCATTTCCATAGAAGGGAGACAGACATGTCCAGGGAGTCTCTGGAGTGGTTGAACGCGAACACCTTGATCGGCTTCACCGAGAAGCGCGGTACGGCCTGGCACTACCGGGCGAGCATGCAGGCCGAAGAGCCGAACCACTACCCCGGTCCGATCCCCGTGGACGACGTCAAGCGTCGGCTGTTCGGCTGGGAGGCGCTGAGCAGCCCGGTCTACGTGGAAGACCCGCGAGGCGGGCTGGCCCAGGTGCCCGGTAGGCAGGCAATCGTGCGCAGCGACAACGGTCATGTCATGGGCGTCTTCTCCGACGGGTACGAGCCACATCCCTACGTTGAATGGCTGATCAACACCGTCTCCCGGCTCCTCGATGCCGATCTGTCGATCGGTTCCGCCGGACTGCTCAAGGGCGGAGCGGTCGCCTGGGTGTCGGTCGAGGTCCCTGAGAACGTCATCACGCCCGAAGGCGTCGAGTTCCGGCCCCACCTGTTCGGCGCGACGTCGTTCGACGGTTCGCTTGCCACGACGTTCAAACGGGCCGTGACCCACATCGTCTGCGACAATACGATGGCCGCCGGCCTCGCCGAGCGCGGACAGCAGGTCAAGATCAAGCACTCCCGGCACTCGAAGCTGCGGCTGGCTGAGGCTCGGGACGCGCTGAACATCGTTTATGCGCTGGCCGACGAGTTTTCATCGGTCGTACGCGAGCTGTGCCGGGTTGAGGTCAGTGAGCGGCAGTGGCAGGCGTTCCTTGACGCCCATGCACCGATGCCACAGCAGCGAGGCCGCAGCCGAACGATGGCGGAGAACAAGCGAGACGTCCTGGTCAAGCTCTGGAACCACGACCTGCGGGTAGCGCCGTGGCGTGGTACGGCCTGGGGCGTGGTGCAGGCGGTGAACACGTTCGTGCATCACGAACAGAACGTACGCGGTGCCGAGCGAGCCGAACGCAACATGCTCCGTGCGGTGACCGGCGGCGTCGAGGAACTCGACCAAGGCACCCTGCTCACTCTGTCCGAGGTGCTCGGCGAGGGGGTGATGTCTCGCTCCCGTTCTTGATCCCGCCGACGCTGTGTGCCCCTCGGGCGGCCGGTACGCGGCGTCGCTATCGCAGACCTCGGAATCCGGCGCGCATCCGGCGGACATCTTTCAGTCGAGCTTCGTAGGTGGCTCCGATCAGGACCAGCGCGACGCCTCCCGCCGCCACCGGAACCCAGCGAGGAACAGCGGTCACGAGCTGTGCGATCCATGGTGCGAGCTCGTGCAGGGCGACCGCGGCCAGGGTGAACCCTCCGAGCGCTACGGGTGCCTGGAGCCGTGATCTCGCACCGAGCAACAGGACCACGAACGACGCGACTCCCAGTGTCAGAGGGCGGACCCAGCCCCCGAGCTGCGCATAGACCGCCAGCAGGCTCGGCAGGAAGGAGAAGGACAGGCCCGCACCGTAAGCCGCCCACGACGATGACTGTCGCGCCCGCCGCCAGCCGATCGCGAGCAGCACCAGGGAGAACGGCACCGTGTAGGCCTCCACCAGCTCGACCCGCTCCGCCAGGAGCCGAGTCCAGCCGGCCAGCAGCAGAAAGGCGGTTCCGACGTACCCGGCCATCCGCCGGTCCGGCCGTAGAGCCGTACCGGCCGCCAGGACACCGGCCACAGCGCAGGCCAGACTGAACATCGGCAGATCCACAGCCAGAAGCAGACCGGCCGCCCCGAGCGCGTACCCCGTGATCTCCACCGCCACCCGCGGCCCGGCCTTGAGCAGCGCCGCGACGATCACGGCTACGCCGGCCACTCCGAGGAGGACGAAGGTGACGAATCGCGACTGAAGGTCGGCAGCGACCCACAGCGCGACCGCTTCGCCACCGATCAGCAGCGTCGCCGTCGCGGCGGCCCCGGCGCGTACGGCCGGGGTACGGGCGACGCGGCCGGTCACCGCAGCCGTGACGGCGAGGACACCCAGCACGATCAACGTGGCCGGCTCGGACACCAGCGCCCACACGCATACTTCCAGCGCCGCGGCGAGCGCCAGAACGCCCATCAGGGCGGCCCTGGTTGAGATCGCGGCGAGACTGACGGCCAGCACCAGTTGTACGGCTATCACCGCCGGGTACGGCAGGCCGAGCGCGACAGGGCAGACGGCCACGGTCACCGAGGCGAAAGCCAGCGCGACGACGATCAGCATATGAAGCCGGGCGCGCCAATCGGCGTTGTCCGTACCGCCGGGCCGCACGATGAAGAGCGCGAGGACCGCACAGACGAGTGCGAGCGCCGCGAGCACGACCAGGTCGGACGGCCCGGCGATCGACTGCGCACCGAGTGCTTCCCGGACTCCGGTCGTCCCGATGCCGCTCCAGACCTCTCTCTGGTCCAGCGGACCGGCCAGCGCGACGATCACCGTCATCGCCACCGGCGTCGAGAGCAGGGCCGTCGCGATCGCCGCCGTGACAGCGGCCGTGACCGACGCTTGGACGACCGCCGCCCTGAGCGGGGCCGCCTTGGCCGCTGAAGCCGTACGGGAGGCCAGAACGGCGAGCACGGTCACGGCCAGCCCGGCGAGCGGCGCGGGCGCGACCGCCCAAGGGCTCTCCAGAAGCATGCGCGTGGGGACCGCGAGTGCTGTTATCAGCGTGATCGCCGAAACCGCGGTGAGCGCTACCGACCACGGCCTTGGCGCGCGAACGGCGATGACCAGCCCTGCCACCACGGCGACGATCAGCGCACCCGACAGCGGCCAGGCACTGCGCGGTTCGTAGGTTTCCAGCGACTCCGCGAGCCCGATCGCCACGCCGAGCGACCACGTGCACCCGAAGTAGACAGCCACCATCCTCTGCCGCCCGGCCAGCCAGGCCGTCGCGTCGGCGCAGGCGGTGGCGAGCAGGGCCGCGACGAGCCAGAAGGCGCCCTTGTCGAAGGTCAGCACCGCGAGCGGAAGCTGCGCCAGCCCAACAGCCGCAGGGGTCGGCAATCTGAGCCGGGCAAGCCGACCATAGGTGGCGAAGGCCACGGCGACGACCCCGATGAGTCCGGCCGTGTAAGGCTGAGGATGAATCGCGTCGAGACCAGCCAGCCCGACCTGCCAGGCGGCGTAGCCGTCGAGGAACAGCAGCGCCAGGCCGAGCATGGCCAGGGTCTCCGCTGTTGCGGCCAGGCCGCGTCGGCGTAACGGGATCGGGGCCGCGAGGACGAGCCCGGTCAACCCGAGCAGAATCGCCGCCCGCCCCCCGATGCCGAGGTGCCCCCAGCTCACCGCAGTGAAAACGATCGCGGAGACGACCAGCAGGAGCCCCCCGAGTGCCAGAAGCAGGTTCTGTACTGCTTTCACCGGCAAATCCCTCGGCCGTTTGGGGCTGAGCACCGGTGACGGCACGGCGCCGAAGTGATCCTCGGCCTGTTTGGTCTCGGTACGGGCGGCCCGCAACGCCGCGACAAGCTCGTTGCGCCTGGCCGTCAGCTGCGCCTCACGCGTCCTGAGGTCGGCGAGTGCCAGGTCGACCCGCCATAGCTCGCCGGCGAGAGCGCCGCTCAGCGGCAGCGCGCAGGCCGGGCAGGCCGCGTGGGGACCGGTGAGAGGCTCACCGCAGTCCGGACAACAGGGATGCGCACCGGGTTGCATTCCAGCAGGATTCCCCACCCCGATCACCGCCGCCATGCGCCGGACTACTCAACTGCTCATAGGTAGGTGACACCATCACGCAGCTTTCCGTTACGGGGCAAACAGGACGCAGAATGTGAAACCGAGACGCGTGGTGGACGCCTGAGCTGGCGGAGTGAGACTGAGAACCCAGCAGGAGGCGGAGCATGAATCGGCTGCATCTCGCAGCGTCGCCGTCGGCGACGCGGCAAGCGCGGACGGTGCATTGCAAGGCTGACAGGGCCGAGCGAGCCATAAGGTGTTGGCGGCGGTCTGCGTTTACACGAGAGGGGAACCGGGGTGAACGCCGAGACGGCGAACCTGCTCTTCGACGTGGTCGAACGGCTTGAGAAGAGCATCGTCGCTCATGACTGCCCCGCGGTCGTCGTCTTGGACGGGGAGCGCCGTCTCGTCCTCAGTGACTACGACTACCTGCGTGATCGAGAGACTGCCGTTGCCTTCGAGCGTAGGGCCGCCGCGAAGGCCGGTGAGATCGGCGTGAGGCGATGGGTCCTCGCGGTGCCCCAGGTGTGGATCTTCGAGCCCCCGAGCACTGTGGCTACGCGTGCGGTCTCGAATCACCCTCTGCGCGAAGGTGAGCAGGAGGCGATCACGTGGATGAGCTTCGATCGTGACGACGGCGTCGACTACGGCCGCGTGGCTTATGCGCGCCGCCCCAGCGGTGAACCGGTCTTCGAGGAGCCGGAGATGTTCGAGGTGGGCGTACGGCCGAGGGAGATCATGCCTGGGTTCACGCTTCTGAGGGAACTTCTCGACGAGTAGTGGGGCCGCCCCCGAAAGGGAACGGCCCCTGACCGGTTTCACTTCCTTCGCCAAAAGAGAAGGTGAGATCGGCCATGTCCAGCCTACGGCCCCAGTGTCGGCAGTGGAGAGCATTCGGCGGTCACATCGCGAGGACAGCCACAAGGCAGCCGGCGAACATGAACGGTCCATACGGTATGAGGGTGGATGCGGAGCCCTTCCGGCTGATCAGCAGGGCCACGGCGTACAGCGCCGCCAGTATGAGCCCCGCGCCGATGCCGACGACCCAGGCGTGTACGCCGATGGTCCCGAGGATCCCGCCGACAAGACCGGACGCCTTGACGTCTCCCGGCCCAAGGGCGGCGTTCATCCGCCGGAAGCACCAGTAGAGCGAGAAGGCGCCCAGTGCGCCAAGGATTAGGCCCACGGTGAGCGCTCCGTCCCTGCTCACCATCCCGCCGACGGCTACGAGCGCCAGGAGGACGACGTACGAGGGCAGCGTGAGCGCGTCCGGCAGTCGTCGCGTCCGCAGATCGATCACGCTGAGCGCCACTCCAGCAGCGGCCATATAGAGGTATGCGGGGAGAAGCGGAGCAAGACCGATCCGCCAGCCGAGTAGCCCGAACACCGCGGCAGTGGTGATCTCAGTTGCGTACGGCATGCCTTTTCGAGAAGCAAAGTGGTCGGCGATGGTACGGACGGCTCGTCCGGTGAGGAGACCGACGGCGGCAGTTCCCAGCGCAATGCCGATCGTCGACACGAAGTCCCCCACTCAACAGTGCTCGCGTGGACGCTCTGTCCACACAGCGAGAGCAAAGAGTAGCCATGAGTGATCAGGCATGGTCAAGCCGTTTGGGGTGTAGCTCGTTTTTTGGGGACTGGTCGACCTGGGACGGCAAGGGCTGCTCGCCGTGGGCGCGACCGTTTCTTTCCTTGCGGCGCAGAGGCTGGCACGCGACCGAGACCTGCAGCAGGAGATCCAGGAATACCTGAACGTGGTGAAGCCATGGAACCGAGAACATGCTGGCCGAACCGAAGGGACGCGGCTGCTCACGCCGGGGTCGTGAATCGTCGAGAACTTCATGATCACGAATGCGATCTCACTCGCTCCACTTGCCGCCGAACATGCCGCTCACCCCACAGATTCCCAAATCAGGGGCAGCGCTCGCCGACTGCGCAATCGCCCTGCATGCCGAGCGCTCTCGGCTGTGACATGAGTCACAACCCACTCTTGAGGTCACCTGCCTAGATGCATTCAACCTGGGTGAATGCAAGTCGCACCCGAACCAAGCGACCTTTCTGTGACTTGACGTGACGACTCTGCCACGAGATAGATCTTGCGTCAGTAAGGACCGGGAGTTTAACTTATGTCGACTTTATGGCACGTAGGACCTCGTATGGTCCGGAGGCTCGCAGCCCTAAAAATGCAACGGTGAAATTAGCCGGACTCTCGGAGGGGGGTGCGACGCCCACTTTCTGGCTAAGACCGTCGGTTGCGCTTCATTCCCTTACGCCTATGGACCGGAAAAGCACCACGTGCAATCGCGGCCCAGATGCAGGCTCTGTGAAACTTCCCACGCCATATCTACTTTACCTATCCCCCAGAAGCTTACCAACACAATCTGTAATGACAGAATGATACAGCCCCCCCGATAGCTGTCGACACCGAAAGATGCAGTGTGAATCATATTCCTCAGAAACGCCGGATACGTCGCCTCGTACACAAGCCAACCAGGATATTGGCAGTCGCTGCACTGGCAGGGTCAATCATTACTGCCTCCCCCAGCGCAACTGCTAACGCGGACCCCGGGCCCAAAGCCGAACCCGCGTCCTCCTCGCCGGCTAGGGACCGCGGGGCCTTCACGGTTTCAGACCCGGCATTAGAGGCTGCAAAGAAGAAAGCCCATGACACTGGTCAGAAAGTTGAGGTGCCTTCACTCTTCGGCGAGAACTCCAAGGTATGGGCCAACCCGGACGGCAAGACCTTACGTGCAGAGCTGCACGCGGGTCCGATTCAAATCAAGAGCACGGATCGGGACGGCATTGTCCACTGGGATCCCATAGATACCAGCATCATCTCTCATGACGGGAGGCTAGAAGCGCGACGGGTAAAGACCCCCCTGCAATTTGGAGGTGAAGGCTCGACAACGCTTGTGTCAGCCAGAACCACCCGAGGGGTTGCCGGCTTCCGCTGGGGAGCCCGCCTACCCAAGCCCTCGATCGCAGGCAATGGAGCGGTGTACCGTGACGCGGTAGCCAAGGGCGTCGACTTGGTGGTACGCGCCGAAACAAATGGTTTCACCCAGGATATTATTCTTCGCGATAGGCCAAAAGGCCCACTGACGGTCAAGCTGCCAATGCTACTGCCGCGCGGTACCCGATATGCCAGTCGCAAAGACGGTAGACAGCAGCTTGTTTCAGGAGCTGGGAAGGCAGAGGCTACTCCAGTTACGGTGCAGGCCGTTGATGCGCTTGCCGAGCGATCGCCCGATGCCGGCAAGATCGGCGCTGTAATGGCGAACATCCAGAAAAGCGGCGGGACCACGACGCTGACGCTGCAGCCAGACGCCAACTTTCTAGCCGATCCCGCTGTAACCTACCCAGTCACAATGTCAGTCGCCAGCGAGTACGTGGGCGCGGGACTGACCGACGATGCCTGGGTCAACAAGAACAACCCCGATCTCAACCATCTAACCGATACGTGGCTGCGCGCGGGCACCACGCAGACGAGTGCCGATATTGCGCGAATCTATCTTCATTATAACGTCACCGGCACTGAAACCCTCGCTGGGGCGGTCATCCGCGATGCCAATCTAATGCTATGGAACTACCGCTCTGGTGCTCCCGCGGGAAGCACCAAGAACTGCGGTTTGGAGGTCGGTTCTGGTACTGTCGCCAGGAAGCTGACCTCTAGCTGGGATCCGGCTACCTTGTCATGGGCCAACCAGCCCAAATGGACGACATCCGGTCAGTACACCAACAAAGCGGCCTATAGCGATACTACAGGATGCCAAACTGGCGAACTCCTCTATTCAATCGAACAAATCGTCCAATCCTGGGCGAACGGCGAGCCGGACTATGGGATCGTGCTCATGGCGGCTAGTGAGAGTGCGATCATCAACTGGCGGCAGTTCCGCTCTCAAGAGGGAGGGACACATGATCGTAAAATGCCCGATCACGAGCCGATTCTTTTCATCGAGTACGAGCCTCCCGTCAAGGTGCGGACGATGTTCAATCGCGCTGATGACGGCACCGATGTAACGTATGAAGAAGCAGTGGCGCTGTCGGATGCGACCACAACCCCACCCGTGGTTCCGGACATCGACCCAGCTGCCGATGACGCCGAGCAGGAGGCATCAACAGTCGGATCCGAAAGCAATCTGATCGAAGTTGGGGCGCCAGAGGGAGTAACACCGGAGGAAATAGCTGCAGTATACCAAATGAATGGTTTAGATCCGAGCTCGCAACCTGACAGTTGCTTGGCAGGACGTTGGACGTTCGACGATGGTACGGGAAACATCGCAGACGACTCCTCAGGCTACGCGAACTCCGCTACTCTCGAAGGCTCGTCAACTTGGGGCGGCGGCCATTCAGGTCAGGCATTATTCAGCGCGGGATCTCCAAACCATGCCCAAACCTTGGATCCGGTCGTGCAGACCAGCCACAGTTTCAGCGTCTCCGCCTGGCTTAAGCTGACTGACCTTCAGGAACCCTTCGAAGTTGTTCAGCAGCGCGGCGTGAACAGGGCGCCCTTCTTCCTGGGTGGTAGTCCAGAGCATGGACTCACTTTCCGTATGTACGCCACGGACTCAACTGACGCGGGCGCCGCTGGTGTCGAGTCGGGAGTTCAACCGCCGGTGAATCAGTGGTTCCACATCGCTGCTGTTTATGATGCAGATGCCGGGAAATCCGTACTATATCTGAACGGTCAACTGATCGGGTCAGAGCCCGTCGCGGCCGTGTGGGATAGCAACGGCCCATTGACGATCGGCACCGACATCGATGGTGCCATCGATGAGGTTAGGGTTTACAGCTACGCGTTGTCGGCCGAGGACGCAACCGCGCTCAAATCCGATCAAGATCCATCGCCCTGTGCATCAATGTCTCCGTCTCCGTCGCCGTCGCCGTCTCCGTCTCCGTCTCCGTCTCCGTCTCCGTCTCCGTCGACAGGTACCTTGACCATTCCGGCCCAGGTCGACGGATGGATCTGCGACGATGACTGCGCTGATTTCACAGGCGAAAGTATGTACGCGGGGATCTATTCGCCGTTTTTCTCCTTTGCCGTCAAGGAGCGGACATACCTGCAGTTCGACACATCAGCGCTGGCAGGGAAGACCGTAACAAGCGCTGAGCTGCAGCTATTCGGGGTTGCGGATGGCTACGGCTGCGGATCCGGCATCAAAGCCGAGCGCATCACAGGAAGCTGGGCTCCGGCCACCTTGGGCTGGGATAACCAGCCGGCCACAACGAGCACCGGAGAAGTGACGGCAACAGATCCGGGAACCTGCGACGATCAAGCCCGCCTGTGGACATGGTCGCTCACTTCGATAGTCCAGGCTTGGGCGGCAGGCAGCCCCAACTATGGCGTCAGGCTCCGCGCATCCAATGAGTCGGGCACGGCCTACGATCGTGGATGGGAAACCACCGAAGCAGGTGGTCATCCTCCGGTCTTGGTTGTGAAGTACCAAACACCGCCGCAGGCCTTCGCCGCACGGCAAAGCTCGCTGGTGCGGAGCTCGGGAGAGCAGCTTACCCTCCAACGGCCAGCCATCGCTGCATCCAACCCTCCCCTTCCTGTCCCCCAAGGTAAGGCCGAGCCTGCTCGATGGACCTGGACTTTGTGCGAAGCCTGGCCTAACATCGCTCCGACTTTCAGCGCATGGGTGAGCCGGTTCTCCGGTTGCATGAACAGTACTGGCTATGCCATGGAGTGGGCCGTGGGCAGTAACGGCGCGCGACTCATCGGCTATCTCATCTATGACGCACAAGCGATTGCCGACACCAACCAGAACAATCGAGAATTCAGCGTTTGGACTCAGACCAAAATTAAGCGTGCATGGGGAACGCTGCTGGCTGCCCCTCTCACTGTGGGTGTCTCTTACAAGGGCGCTCCAGATCCGAACCGCTGCCAAATCACGGGGCTGCCTTCCAAGACGCTCCCACCAGCCGAGTGGAAGCTGTATCCGAGGGTTAACTTCGCGTTCCACTCCGACAACATTTCAGGGCTCACAGGCGAGAAGATTACAAGGTGTACGATCCACCTCGGATGGTCGGTGAAATTTCCTAATGGGCAGACAATGTACAATTCACTGAAAGAGGACAAGGCCGAAAACAAACTCAAGGTGAGATGTGATAACGCGGACTACATCCAGACGTATCGCAATGGTGGCTGCGTATTCATTCACGCCATTCGTGTTCGAGTATCGAACGACGATTTCGACCCGGTGACCGGGCGCGGCTGGCCCGAGCAAGTTTCGCATGTCTGGGAGGCAATCACCAAACCGCAGGACACGATACCAAAGCCTGGAGGCCGCCTTTTCGAAGAATATGCTGGGGAGACCAAGACGAGTATTCCCGGCGGCCCAGGAGGGAGGAAATTGCACTGGCTGGCGGATGGGGACGCAGCCGCTGAGCAACGGAGGTTCTCTATCCGCGTATGCAGGAACCAGATAAAGAGAACCTGGACCGGAACGCGGCACGCGAATAACCCGAATACTACAGCGGTTGCTTGCGACGAATTCCCCTTCGCCTCGACCAAGGAGGGGTCAATGCGGGCCGCTCCAAAGTATGCCTTCTCTGTCAAGCTCATTAATGCCTATGACAACTGGGCCTTCGGGGTGAGGCTCGGATGGTGGTACGAAAACAACCGTATACTTCGTCGTGACGGTTTCTCGATCGCGGCGGACTAATCAACCCCAGTCCCTGCCCCTGATTCGGGCCGGGGGCAGGGACTCCGCTACAATCGAAAGTGAAGTAGTAAGCATGAGGCGCGTGAGCCAGTCCTTTCGAGTGACCGTCATCTACCATACGTTCATGTTGGTAGATTCCGATGGGTTGGGCGTCGTGCCGGCACAAGATGTGACGCCTCTGCCGGCTAGGTTCACCGCGGCGTCACCGAACATCGTGGTGATTATGAGCAACTTCGATACGCACAACGCCGAGGTAGTCATCGAGGCTTGGGACGAACCGCCACCGCTTGAGTTGATGGAAAATGTTGATGCTGAGGAAGATATCGTGAATTTCTCATCCGGCATCCTCAACGCCGCAACCCCCGCAGGTGGCCCAGTTTCCGCCGCTATCGATCTGGAGCGGCCAGCAATGACCTGGAACCTCCGCGTGTATCGACAGGATCTGTATCCCGACCTGGATCCAGGCGATGAATCCCTGGACGACGTCGATGATCTGGAGCGATATTTGATTCAGCTCTGGCCGACTCACAATTGACGGGTCCGCAACGGATGTCATTCTCGGGGTGAATGCTTGCCCACATGCTCCCGGCAATGCAGCACAACCGTGCCGCGGTGGCGTTCGTCCCGCGATCGTCCAGACCTCTCGCCGCCTCCGCTGCTCTACCCGAACCGGAGGGACTGGTCGGCCACCCCAGAACCGCTAAGACGGTCGTACGGCCCCGGCGTAGTCGCTGCGGGACATCGGCGCGATCTGCACGTGGCTGCCGGTGCGCGGCGCGTGAACCATCTTTCCCTCGCCGATGTAGAGGCCCACGTGGTGAATCGTGCTGGGATCGCGAGGGTTGTAGGCGAAAAACACCAGGTCACCCGGTTGGAGTTGCAAGCGGTCGACGTGCTTACCGGAGTGCCATTGCGGGCCGGTGGAGGAGCCGATGCTGACTCCTGCCTTGCTCCATGCGTACTCCGTGAGGCCGCTGCAGTCGAAGCCCTTGGTCCCGGCCCCGCGGCCGGTGCCGAAGCTCGGCCCGCCTGGCCCGCCGCCACCCCAGGAGTAGGGCACCCCGATCATGCGTAGTGCGGCTCTGACCGCGATCGCACCTCGCCCCGACGGGAGCATGAGCGGCGCATCTCCGTGGGTGGGATCGTCCAGCTGGGATTTCAGCTCCTTGCATAGCTGGCCGGCGGTGGTGGTCACGATGTCGTCGGCACGCTTTCTGGTCTCGTCAGGGTCGAGTTGCTCACCGGAGCCCTGGCTAACCAGGTCTCTGGTGATGCTGGCGACGAGCTCGTCACGTGGAACGCCGAGCCCGGCCGCGGCTCGAATACTGACCCGAATGTCGTCGCTCGTGGCCGGGTCCACGGCCGCTCGCCTGGGTGATCCGCTCTTCCACATCAGGGCGACCAGCGCCTTGGCGCGCGGTTCGTGCTTGGCGTAGGCGTCGCGAAGGTCCTCACGGGGGCGCTGAACGAGCGCCGCGACCTGAGTGAGCGGCATGTGCTCCCAGCCGGGGATCTCGATCAGGCGCGTGTAGAAGGAGCGGGCCGCGTGGGAGGGGTCGGTGACCTGCTGCTTCGTCCCCCAGCCTTGGGATGGCTGCTGCTGGAATAGTCCGTACGAGCCGTGGCCGGTCCTTAAATTGGTGAGACTGCTTTCCTGAATCGCGGTGCCGAGGGCGATCTCGGCGGCTCGCTTGGGCAGCCCCAGCTCGGTGGCGACGTTAATGATCTCCCGGGCGTTCGCGATCTGCCGCGAGGAGAGCCCGAAGCGGGCAGGGGGCACCCGCCGTACCGCGTCAGGTGGGGCGGTGTAGGCGCAGACCGCAGCTCGGAGCTTGGCCGTGTCGCCGGCGGTGAAGGCGTACTTGGCTCCGCCGCCGAGGCCGGCGATGACGACGACCCCGCACACCAGGCACCCGCCCGCCGCGATGAACTTGCCGGCCCCGAGCTCTGCGATCAAGGGCGCCTCTGCTGGCCGAAGTGACGCGCGAGCTCGGCGAGGCGCAGCCGTCCTTCCGTCCGGTTGCCCGGTAGCCAGATCGCCTCGTGCGGTTCCTGGCTTTGGGTCGCGGTGGCGACGGGCACCGACATGAGAGAACCGCGAAGGCGCAGCCGCTCATGCAGGTTGGCTTCCCGGCGCGAGGCGCTGGTCAGGAACAGGACGGGGGTGTCGATCCCGCTGGCTGCGGCCAGTGAGGCGTAGCCGCGGAGCTTGGCGGCGACTCGGTCGAGCGTTTCGGTGCCGGTGTCGTATTCGAGGAAGAAGTCTAGGGTGTGGCCGTTGTCGGTCCATCGGCCGTAGGCGTCGGGCCGGACGTGCTTGCCCCACATGGCTTTGCACCGCGCTTCGGTCCACCAGGCGTTCAGCCGGCATCCATCCGAACGGCGAGCGTGGCCGGATAGGGCGGCGAAGATGCCGTTCACCCCGATGGTGTGCGCGAGCCGCTGGCTGTAGGCCATGGACAGGGCTTGGCCGCGCCGGTATCCGAACTCCGACAGCGTCACACCGTCTTCCAAGGCCAGTACGGCGGCGCCGGCCTCTCCCAGAACGTAGTGCCAGGGCGCCGAGCCGAGCGGCGGCCGGGGCCGGAAGCGGTCGAGCGCGCCAAGGCGGTTCAGCTTCACCAGGCGGTGGCGGCCGGTGTGGTCGTTGTCGAACGCCACCTGCAGGAGTTGATGGGTGGTCAGGACCTCATGCGTCCAGACCATGCGGAGCAGGCACCGGTCGTGGTCGCTGAGCCGGATGACGAGCGAGTCGAGAACGCGCGGCGTGTAGTGCTGGTTCATGATCCTCCTCTGGGTTGCGTACGGGGGTCTCCTTCTGACAGGGGGTCCGTGGATGCGGGATGGCGCCCGTGGGCCCGAGCGGCGGCAAGCCGTACGCGTGCGGCGAGTCCGGGATCGGGGTCGGGCAGTGGCCGGGTGCGCAGGGTGAAGGGCGGGACCTCCGCGGAGCGCACCACGAGACGTGCGGCGGCCTGGAAGGCGTCCAGGTTGGCCAGGTCATGCGCGGTCAGGTACGGGCTGAAGTGGTGCTCGACCTCGCGGGCGTCCTCGGGGGAGAGCGAGAAGTACACCTTGTTGCGGGCGTCGGAGCTGATCGCCTGACGGAGGTCGCGGGGGAGCTGGGCCAGGTGCTGGTGGGCGAGCACCATCGACAGCCGATAGGCGCGGGCCTCGGCGAGCATCTCGCTGAGCGTGTGCGGCAGGTTGAGGAAGTTCTGCGTCTCGTCGACGTACAGGGCGGCGGGCGAACGGGCGTGTCCGAGCCTCGCCCTGCGGGCGGCGGCCTGCCAGACCTGGGCGAGGATCAGTGAACCCAGGAGCCGGGCGCTGTCGTCGCCGAGGACGCCCTTGGGCAGGCGGGCGAGCAGGATTCCGCCGTCCAGGACGTCGCCGAGGTCGAAGGTCGACTTCGCTGAACCGATGACGCTGCGGACGAACGGCCGGAGCAGGAAGGCCCGCAGCTTGTTCATGATCGGCGCGGTCACATGAGCCTGGGCCTGCTCGGACAGGTTGTCGTACCAGTGCCAGAAGCCCAGCAGGAATCCGTCGTTGAGCGCTTCGACGAGTTCGGCGCGGTACGCCGAGTTCGTGAGTAGCAGTGGGACGTCGGCGAGGGTTCCACCGTGGTGTGCGAGCGTGAGCGCGCAGCCGCGCAGGATGTCGTCGGTGCGTGGTCCCCAGTAGTCGGCGTAGATCTTGTGGAAGATGCCGACGAGGTTGTCCACGCCGATCTCGCTGGAACCGCCGAGCACGTTCAGCGCCGGCCAGGGGTTCCGGTCGTCGGGATCGATGAGCACGACCTTGTCGGCTGCCTGCTCGGGGATGAGCCCGAGCAGGTCGGTGATCAGGTCTCCCTTGGCCTCGATGACGGCGACGCCGCGGCCGGCCTCGATGTCGGAGAGGATCATCTGGGCCAACAGCGTGCTTTTGCCGGTGCCATTGGGTCCAAGCACGTGCACGTGGTGGCAGGAGTCAGCCACGCGTAGCGCGACCGGCCTCAGGTGCCCGGCGTCGGAGAAGCCGAGGCCCTTGCCCGTTGATGCGATCGCCGGTGGGGGTGGTACGGATCTGGCTCCGGCACGGCTCAGACCGGGTACGGCGGCGTCCAAGGGGAGGTGGGCGAGCGCGGCGAGTTCGGGGACCGACAGCAGGAACCCGCGCCCGAGCCGTCGCGACGCCAAGCGCGCGGCGGGCAGGGCAAGCCGACGTCGTTCCAGCCGGTTGTGCCCGGCGAACAGGGCGAACGACGAGGCGATGGCATGCGCCCGGCCCCGGATGGTGTTCCGCCGGGCCTCGCGAGCCTGCTCACGGTCACGCTCGTCACCCGACGCGGGGTCGTCTGCCTGTACGGCGTAGCGGATCGCGACCTCGTATCGCGGCTGCCGGGCCTTGTCGCGGATGGCCCGGGCTTCGGCGGAATCCTCCAGCCGGGCGACACGGTTGGTCAGATGTCCTGGATGAAGCCGGGGGTGCATCGGGCCGGGTGTGACGAAGTCGAGAGTTGCTCTGACCAGTCCGGCGGGGCCGCCGCTGATGACCTGGGCGAGGCGGCGGCCGGTTGCGGGGCGGGCGAGGATCTGGACGGCGGCGTGCTGCCAGGTCGGCATGCCCACGGCGGCTCCGAGCAGGGCGCGGAGCGGGTCGTGGTTGTGGGAGTGGCGGATCGGCAGCAGCTCGCTCCGGGCGATCACCAGGTGTCCGCCGGTCGCCTGCCCAGCCAGCGGGACCGGCGGGGCCGCCTCCACAACGGCTGTACGCGCGGACGGCCAGGCGGACTCGATCGCGTGTTCCACCAGGTGCTGGGGGACGGTTCCGGGGACCCACAGCCGGATCCGTACGCCGGTGACACCGAAGCCGTACTCGAAGGCCAGATGTGGCTGGCCGAACAGCAGGCGCTTCCAGGCCGGGCGCAGCAGCCCCATCAAGTTCGTCCACAGCGCCTCAGATCCCGCCATGTCCGCCATCGGCGGAGCGAGGATTTCCACACACCGCGCCCCCCTCAACGCGGCGCGGTGGCGTAGCCGTATGACCAGGGCATTGAGTAGTTCGAGAATGATCGCAGCCGTCGAGAGCCCGAAGGTGAGCTGCCAGACGTTGGCATTCACCCAGGCCAGCAGCCCATCGATGACGGCGTCCGGGTTGTAGAGGAGGTCCTGAATCATCGGGCTTCACCGGTCCTGCCCTGCAGGGTGATGATGGGCTGGTGCCAAGGACAGAGACACCGTGGGGGCCGTGGGAGCTGGCGCCGCTGGCCGAGGTGGTCACGCTGTTCCAGGACCTGGCCGCTCCGTGGTGGGTGAGCGGCGGGTACGCGATCGAGTTGGCGGCCGGCCGCTCCTTCCGGGAGCACGGGGATGTGGACATCTCGGTGCTGCGCCGCGACCAGTTGTCCGTACGCGCGCTGCTGGCTGATTGGGATGTGCACGCGGCCGACCCGCCGGGAACGCTGCGACCCTGGCCGGTCGGCGAGGTGCTGCCAGACCACGTGCACGACATCTGGGTGCGTGAGCATTCCGACGGGCCGTGGCGTTTCCAGGTGATGGTGGACGAGGCCGAGAACGACGTGTGGGTGTACCGGCGTGACGCACGGATCGGTCGCCCGCTGTCGACGCTGACAATCCGAGAAGACGGTGTCGCGCGGATCGCGCCCGAGGTGCAGTTGCTGTTCAAGGCCAAGAACTCGCGCCCGAAGGACGAGCGTGACTTCGCCGAGGTCCTGCCCATCTTGGACGCCGTACGGCGCCGTTGGCTGGACGAGGCACTCGCGATCGAGTACGGCGACCACCCGTGGCGTGAGCGCCTGCGGACGAACCAGCCATTGATTGATTGAGGTGTTCACAGATCGTCCTCCACGTACTCGGCGAGTTCTTGAGGGGAGGAGGTCACGAGGCGGTGTTCCTGCTCGCTGGCCAACACCTGGAAGGCGACCCGTGACGCACCGGAGTCGGCGGCCAGAAGGCCGAAGCCGCGGTCGGCTGACAGCAGGAGCTGACGTTCGCCGTCGGACAGGCGGAAGGCGCCGGCGACTCTGTCGATGGCCTGAGGTGCCTGGCGGAGCAGGATCTGGGTGGCGGAGTTGGCGATGATCGCCTGCCCGATGTCGGAGCCGAGCAAGTCGGCGGCATCCTGGGTGACCACCGACAGACCGCCCCAGTGCTTGCGAGCGCTCTTGGCCATCCTCAGCAGGAACTTCGCGCCCTCTGGGTCACGCATGAGCAGCCACGCCTCATCGACCACGACGAGACGGGGGCGGCGGTTGCCCGGGTCGGAGACGCGCCGCCAGACCGCGTCCAGGGTCAGCAGCGTGCCGATGGCCTTGAGCTCGTCGGGTAGGTCCCGCAGGGAGAAGACGATCAGGTGAGAGTCGGGCTGAGTGGTGGTGTGGCCGTCGAAGAGTCGGCGATGGCTGCCTGTGACGTAGGGCGCGAGCCCGGCGGCGATCTCCGTCGCTGCGGGATCCCCATCATCGGTAAGCGCGCTCACCAGATCGCTCATCAGTGGTGGTCGGCGTTTCCAGGTGCGCGGGTCGAAGGTGATTCCGGCCTGCTTGTAGGCGGAGATGATGGCCCGATCAAGGGCGGGCTTGCCGACCCTGCCCAGTGGGCCGCCGAGCATGACCGCGATCAGCGCGTGCAGGAACAATGACCGGCGGGTGAGCGGATCCCCCTCGCGATCGGTGGAGCTCCGCCCGGTGGGGATGGGAAGGTCGAAGGGGTTGAGGCGGACGTCCGGCGCGCCGAGGTGGAGGTAGGCGCCGCCGACTGCGGCGCACAGGCGGGCGTATTCGTCTTCGGGGTCGATGACGGCGACCTCGACCCCGGTGTAGAGCGAGCGCAGTGCTTCCAGCTTGGCCAGGTAGGACTTCCCGCCGCCCGAACAGCCCAGGATGGTCGAGTTGTGGTTGGGCTGGGCGAAGCGGTCCCAGGCCACGAGGGAGGCACTGGCCGCGTTCGCGCCGTAGAGCACGGTGGTCGGGCCGAGGTCGGCGGTCAGGTCGGGACTCGTGAAGGGGAAGGCCGCGGCGAGCGCCGGGGTGTCGAAGGTGCGGCGCATCTGCAGGTTGTCGTACGCCAATGGGAGCGCCGACACCCAGCCCTGGAGTTGGCGGAATGTCGCAACTCGCGCGTCCAGCAGGAGGGAGGCGGCCAGGGCCCGGACCTGGGCGCAGGCGTCATCCAACTCCTCGGCGGTGGTGGCGTGGACGGTGAGGTAGATCGAGGTGCGGAACAGCTTGGCCTGGCCGCGCGCGAGCCGGGAGGCCAGCTCCTGGGCGTCTTCGGCGGCGACCTCCGCGCTGGGGTCGATGAGCCGGCCGTGCTGCTGGTCGCTGCGCAGGCCGGATTCCAGGCGGGCGAGCTGTTTGCGCAGTCGGTCGGAGGCGACCAGGGACGGTACGGGGTCGACGTGGAAGGACACATCCAGTCGCCCCGGGTAGGTGAGGAGGGGTTCGAGCCAGCCGGGTGTGACCTCGCGGGGGTAGCCGGTGACGGCGAGCGTGGCGCAGTGGTTGTCGCTGACCTGCAGGCTACGGGGCTGGACCTCGAGGGCGTCGGGGCCGAACCCGTGCGCGGGCTGTGTCGTGCGGCGGAAGGCGAACTTCACCAGTGTTCTCCTCTCGTGATGACCTGATCCGGGGCAGCCATGGATGCGGCGGGCAGCGGCGGAGCCGCTGGGTCGAAGCAGGCGGCCAGTAGCGCGCTTGTGGCGGCGGCGTCGAGCAGGCGGACGGTCAGCCCGCAGGCCGACAGCAGCCGGGCGGCTTCGTCCAGCCGCCGCAGGGCGCGGGCCGCACCGGCCTCCCGCGCCTTGCCTGCCGCGGGCTCACGTACGACCAGGAGGACCTGGCGGCGCAGCAGGTCGTGCCGCTCGGCGATGCCGGCGAGGAAGCCGGCGTGCTGGAGCGCGGCGGCGGACAGCGCGGGGTGCGGGAGCTGGCGGGCGTTGTGCTCGAGGGAGGCGATCGTCTCGGTGAGGTCGACCCGTTCGGCGCGTACGAGGATCTGGACCGGGCCCGACAGCGAGTTGAGCCAGCGCCCGAACACCGCGACCAGCGTGTCCTGCTCCTCGGGGGTACGCAGGGCGAAGCTGACCGTGGACACCTCCGCGATGGCTGCGACGCCGTCCGGGCCGAGATCGAGCAGCCCGTCCCCGGCCGTCCCGTGTACGGGGAGGCGCAGCGGTGCGGGAGCAGGGCCGGGCCTGGCGCCGATCCAGGCCGGGGGCGGCGGCACCTCATGGGGAGTGCAGACGAGGCGCTTGGGGGAGCGCAGGTGGCGGAGGGCGGCGAACAGGTAGCGGTCGAGCGGCAGACCGTCGTGCCGGGCGACGGCCAGGAGAGTCCCTGCCGTCGCGACCGGCAGCGCCAGCGCAGCGCAGACCACGAGCGGCACCCGCTCACCGACGAGCACGTACGCGGCGTAGAGCAGGGCGCCGGTGCCGCCGAGGATGGCCACCTGGCGGGCGGTGAACCCGGCGACGATCTTGTCGTCTTGGTCCACGTCAGCGGGGATGCGGACCGGCTGTACCCAGCTCATCGGCCCTCATCTCCGGTGGCGTTGGGGGGCGGAGTACGGTGCCCTTCCGTGTCGCCCGGGCGTCCGGTGACGCCCTGCGAGGGGTAGACGGGAGGCCGGAACACGACCGGCGGGACCGGCGGGCGGCCAGGGCGCGAAGGGCTGTTCTGGGTGCGGAGCCAGTACAGCTGCGCCAGCCCGGCCGGGCCGTTGGCGTAGTAGGTCTCGCGCGGGTGGCCGTACACCGGCTTCGTCAAGGGAATCGGACCGGACGGTCGTGGCGGCCTCCGGTACTTGCCCTGGACGGCGGGAGCGGACGGAGCGTGCTTGACCGGGGCGGGCTCCCAGTCCGCCGGGCTCACCGGGTGGCGTGCGGATATGGGCGCGTGCTTGGCAGGACCCGGACCGCCACGGGCCGCGGAAGCGGCGGTCCCAGCGGTGGCGGCAGCCGTACCGGCAGGACCGGCGGCGAGCGCGGGCAGCGCCCGGCCGGTCATCGCGTGGGCGGCGGCCACGTTCCTGGCGGCCCGAGGTGTGCTGCTACGGCGGCCTCCCGGGCGGAGGTGCAGGGCGGCCAGGACGGGCGAGGTGAGCTTGTAGGCCAGGGCGTACTTGACCATCCGGCCGATCGTCGAGTGGCCGCCGGCCCCGGCGAAGATCCGGCGAGAGATCCAGCCGGGGATGCGGATCAGAATGATCAGCAGGCACAGAGCGAGCACCAGGTTGACGAGCTGGCCGGTCGGCATGAGCCCGAGCAGCAGCCGCCCGTCCTGGTTGAAGAAGATCCGCACCGCCAGGACGAGCGTGAGCGACTGGGCGACCTGGATGAGCAGGAGCCCGGTGAAGGCCCGCCACCAGAACCGGGCCAGCCCTTCGGTGTACGGCAGAGCCAGGCAGGCCAGCGCGAGCGGCGAGGCGACCGTCAGCAACAGCACCAGCGCCGCCCGCATGACGAACGTGATCAGCAACAGCAGCAGCAGGACGACCGCGACCAGAGCGAGCAGGACGTAGAAGATCTGCTGCGAGACGCCCGGCGCGATGACCAGCAGCTGGAGAGTCGTGGCCGCGCGGCGACCGTCGAAGTCCTGCCCCAGCAGGGCCGTGGACAGGGCGTTGGCGATCTCGATGACCTTGCCGCACAGCAGGAAGCTGGTGTTGGCGGCCAGGACGGCGATGAACAGCCGGGGCAGGACCTCCTTGACCGTGTAGCGCGTCTGCACCGTCTGGTGGCCCATCGCGCTGATCGCGCCGACGGTCGCCAGCAGGACGAACCCGGCATTGGCGATCGCGGCGGTCGCCTGCCACAGGTCGAACACCCGGCCGCCGCCGGAGACATCCGGAGTGGCCAGCAGCGTCACCGCCAGCAGGTCCAGCAACGGCTTGATCGCCAGGTACACCAGGCTCGCGAACCAGGAGTTGATCTGCCCCGTGATCCAGTCCCCGATGCCGAAGCCGATCCCCGTCCCCTCCGGCACCGGCAGCTCACCAGGAGCGGACGGAGACGACCCAGGAACAGGAGAGGGCAGAGGCGTCGGCGTCGCGTGAGCCGAGGCCGCGCTGATGACCACCACAGTGCACGCGCCGACGACCACGCCGGCAGCGGCAACGACACGCAGTGCCACCCGGGTGGGGGTCTCAACCGGTCGCCTTGCCGCGCTTCCGGCCGACGCGGGGTGCCGCGCAGGTGCGGCTGCCGTCTGCGGCCGGTCTCGGTCGGCCACGGCGAGCTTTCCGCGGATCGGGGTCACCGGGTTCACCCGCCCACGACGCGCTTGAGGATGCTCACGAACAGCGGGGCCAGGACGGCCAGCGCGTAGCCGAAGGCGGCGGCCTTCAACGCCGCCTTGGCCTTCTGGACCTCGCCGGGGTCGCCGCCCGCCACCAGGTAGCGCAGCCCGCCGAGGGTCAGCATCAGCGTGGCCAGCGTCGCGAGCAGGCCGATCAGCCAGTTCCGCAGGTTGGTGAAGACCGTGTTCAGGTCCGAAGGAGCGGCGACGACCGGCGAGGCCAGGGCGTTGGTTGCCGCGGCGGCAACGAACGGCATAGCGCCGGCCAGCATCGGCAGGACGCGGAAACCGATCACTCGTGCCGCCCGCTGCCACAGCGGCCGGTACGGCAGCACGTTCCAGCGGCGAGCGGCCGGAGCCGTACCGCCAGCGGCAGAAGGCTGGGGACGGAAGGAAATCCGCGCGGAGCCAGGGGTGGTGTCCCTGCCTCCCTTCGGGTCGGTTGCGGGTGCTGCATCCGGAGTTCCCTGGCTCCGCGCGGAAGCCGTAGGCGCTTCCTCGTTCACCGAGGAAGCGGGGGGCGGGGGAGTCGTGGGGGACGGTTGCCGCAGCGGCATGGCGCCCAGTCGCGTCAGGAGGATCAGTTCGGCGTCATGCTCGCTGAGCACGCCGAGGGCCACCGAGTCGGCCAGCACCAGCTCGGGGCAGGGTCGCGGACGTCGCAGGGGAGGGGACTCATCCGGGAGTCGCCGCCGCTCCGTCGTCGAAACGATGTGCCGTACGGCACGCTCGCCCGCGCACCGCGCGGCCTGGCACAGCCGGGCGCGTACGTCCGTGGTGTCCAGGTCCAGGCGGCGCAGGGCACTCAGGTAGCCGCCCAGGATCTCGGAGTCGACGTCGGCCGGGTCCCCGTAGGGAAGGTCCCGGGTGAGCGTCGCGGCGATCGTGCGCAGGGCGGGCATCGCCATGCCGACGGCGGCGACCGTCCACGCTCCCTTACGCACCCGCGCCCGGTTGACCAGCTCCCGCCAGACGGCGTCACGCGTTTCGTCGCCGACGTGCCGGCTGGTGAGCAGCATCCGCAGCTCCGCGAGGTTCACCTCGCCCCTGGGGAGGGTGGGGGCGAGCGTGGTGCAGTTCAGGGACAGCGCGCCCGGCCCTGTGGTCAGCAGCCGGAACGAGGTCTCCGCGGTGTCCAGCGGGGAACCGGCGACGGGGTCGGTGCTCATTTTCTTGCTCCAGTCCGAGAGGAATTCGTTGGTCTCGAAACTGGTGTACGCACCCCCTCAGAATTTGCTCATAGCCGATTCGGAGTTCCGCCGCAGACTTTTCACATAACCCGTTGGCTGGGATCTCTGAGCGGTTCAGACGTCACGCCTCTAGGTGCAGAGCCGGCTCTGAGGACTCGCCCTCTGAGGGCTCTCTGAGTCGATGGATATTCCTGGTCATGCGCCTCGGACCGCCCAGCGGGCCCGATGGCGCACGCATCCGGAGAAACGTGTCCCGACTACACGATGGAAAGCAGGAATGACAAGACAATCACCAACGAGCGCGAGGGCCTGAACAGCCCCGAGCGTCCAGAGAATCAGCAGCTGGTGATTTCGCCGGTGCCGATTCAGACCGCGCGGGCATTCATCGCCTGGGCCCAGCCCCACCTCGCTCTGCCGGCCGGCACCGCGTTCGCTCTCGGTGTCCAGACCGGTGACGGCACCCTCGCCGGTGTCATGCTCATCGGCTGGCCCACCGCTTGGGCCTTCGACGACGGCGACACCGCCGAGGTCCTCGCCCTGGCCACCGACGGCACATCCGACGCCAGTGGAGTGCTGCTCGGTGCCGTCTGGCCCCTGGTCCGCGAGATGGGCTACCGGCGCCTGATCGCCTACACCCGCATCGACGACCCCGGCACCGACCTGTGGGACGCCGGATTCCGCATCCTCCCCAGGCCCATCGGCTGGCACACCGGCAGTCGAGCCGGTGACGTCACCCGCGTCCTGTGGGCGATCCGGCACGCCGGGGGACGCCGATGAGCGAGCTGCGCGAGCCGTACTGGCACGACGAGCACGCGGCGATCTACCACGGGGACGCGCGCGAGGTGCTGACCGAGATGGACGAGGGCTCGGTGGACTGCATCGTCACCAGCCCGCCGTACTGGGGGCTACGGAACTACTGCGAGGGCCAGTACGGGCAGGAGCCCACGCCGGAGGCGTACGTGGAGAACCTCCAGGCCACCTTCGCCGAGGCCCGCCGGGTGCTCGCCGACGACGGCACCTGCTGGCTGAACCTCGGGGACTGCTACGCGGCGAACTCCGACGGCTGGTCCCGCGGCAAGGACTACAACCCGAGCCAGCCAGAGGTACGGCCCAAGGCCCGTCTGGCCGTACAGCCGAAGAACCTGCTCGGCATGCCGTGGCGGGTCGCCTTTGCCCTCCAGGAGGACGGCTGGATCCTCCGCAACGCCATCGTGTGGAGCAAGCCGAACGCGATGCCGCAGTCCGTCCGGGACCGGATGTCCAACCGCTACGAGCTGATCTTCCTGCTCGTCAAACAGCAGCGCTACTGGTTCGACCTCGACCCGGTCCGCCAGCCCTACACCGGCGACCGCCCGATCAGCAGACGGGCACGCTCCGGGGGTAGCAAGGCGAACAGCATCCAGACGGCCTGGCCTCCGCCCGGCAAGTACGGCAGTGACGGCGAAGACTCGGCCGGCCCGCGGCATGGCGCGGCGATGCGGCCCACGGGTGAGCGGCATGCCGCCGCGCACCCCAATGGCAGGAACCCCGGGGACGTCTGGTCGATCCCCACCCGGCCACTGCGGGCGGCGCACTTCGCGGCATTCCCGATCGACATCCCGCTTACGGCGATTGCGGCTGGCTGCCGCCCCGGCGGCATCGTCCTGGACCCGTTCACCGGCAGCGGCACCACCGGCATTGCCGCGCGGCAACTTGGCCGGAAGTTCGCCGGCATCGAGCTCAACGCCGACTACTGCGAGCTCGCCCGGACACGGCTCCTCGCTGTCGCCGGCGCGGGAATCCCGGCAGGAGGCGCGGGTGACTGAACAGCCACAAAGGGCCTGCTCAGGGCCTCCCGAATCGGATTCACGGCCGTATCCTGCAGGGCCCCGCACGCGGGGCCGTACGCGGCCCACTCAGGTATGTGACAACCATTCGCAAGATCATCAGTGCAGTTACCAGGTGGACGGAAGGCAGCTCTACCGGGTCAGCGACGCCATGCGCCTGCTCAGCATGAGCCGGACCGTGATCTACGAGCAGCTACGTGCTGGACGGCTGCGCTCCGTAAAACAGGGCCGTACCCGGCTGATCCCGGCCGCAGCCATCGCCGACTACATCGCTCTTCTCGAACAGGAAGCGAGGACCATATGACAGCACGACGCAGCCGGGGAGACGGCGGCCTGCACTGGGACGAGCAGCGGCAGCGCTGGATCGCCTCGGTCACCGTCGGCTACTCTCCAGCCGGCAAACGCATCGTCAGAAAGGCGAGCGGCAAGACCAAGACTGAGGCCAAGGCGAAGCTCAAGGAGATCCTCCGCGATCACGACGACGGACTCGCCAATGGCCCGGCCAACTACACGGTCGCCGACGCGGTGACCGGCTGGCTCACTTACGGCCTGCAGGGACGCGGTACGGAGACCGTGGCCAACTATCGCATTCTTTCCGAAAAGCACATCATTCCCGCTCTGGGTGGGCGGAAGCTGCGGGAGCTGAGCGCCGAAGACGTGGACCGCTGGCTCATAAGCAAGTCCAAGACGCACAGCACCCGAACGGTTCGACTGCTCCACTCGTGCCTGAATCGGGCGGTGAATTTCGCCCAGGCTCGGGACAAGGTGAAGCGCAACGTGGTGGCTCTGTGTGACGTCCCCGAAGGCAGACAGGGCCGCCCTTCCAAGTCGCTCACTCTGGAGCAGGCGGCGGCGATCCTCACCGCTGCGGAGAGCTCGCGGCTGTACGCCTACGTGGTGCTTTCGCTCCTCATCGGCGCCCGAACCGAGGAGCTCCGCGCGCTCGTCTGGTCGGAGGTGGATCTCGATGGAGATTCCGACAACGGCATTCCCCCATGGATTGCCGTCTGGCGATCCATCCGAGAGGGAGGCGACACGAAGACCAAGAAATCCCGTAGGTCACTTGCCCTGCCGAGACGATGTGTGGAGGCTCTTCGCGCGCATCAGGTCCAGCAGGCCAAGGATCGGCAGGCTGCCGGAACCAGGTGGACCGAGAACGATCTCGTTTTCGCCTCTCAGGTCGGCACACCCCTGGACTCCCACAACGTCAGACGTATGTTTCGGAAGATCTTGAAGGACGCTGGGCTGAAGGCCAAGGATTGGACACCACGGGAGATGCGGCATAGCTTCGTCTCACTGCTCTCTGACTCCGGTGTTCCTCTGGAGGACATCGCTCGCCTCGTCGGTCACAGTGGGACAGCCGTCACCGAAGCGGTCTGCCGCAAGCAGATCCGCCCGGTCCTCCTTGATGGAGCCGAGGTCATGGACCGCATCTTCTCGTGACCAGGCGCCTGTGGGTGTCCGCAGCAGACGTTCCGCGAGCAGGCTCCGAGCGGCTGGGTTGACTTTTCGCGGGGCGTGGACACCGTGGTGAACGTGTGGCCCGTGGTCGGCGGTGTCACCCTCGGCCACGGCGGTGCGGTGGGATGTCCCGGACGGAGACGAAGCGCATCCCGCACTCATTCAAGATCGAGTAAATGGCCGTGATGGGCGAGGCGGACGTCTGGCTGTCCGGCAACCAGACTTGGCACTACACCGGGTGCGGCGGCCAGGCCGCGCTTTGAGCTTGTTCCGCTTTGACGGACACCGTTGGTGTGGTGGTCAGGCCACGCAAGCTTCGTAGGTGGCGGGGCTAACGTAGCCGAGGCTGCTGTGGAGGCGGCGGAGGTTGTACCAGCTTTCGATGAACTCGAAGATCGCGCTGCGGGCGGCGGCCCGGGTGGGCCAGCGGTGTTCGTCCAGGAGTTCGCCCTTGATCGTCGCGAAGAACGACTCGGCCAGCGCGTTGTCCCAGCACTGACCCCGGCGTCCGACCGACAACCGGACTCCGAGCCGCTCCGCCAGCCGGGTGTAGGCGGTGCTGGTGTATTTGGCAGCCGCGGTCCGAGTGAAAGATCACGGGTGTGGTGGGGCGGCGGTTGCGCCACGCCTGCTGTAAAGCGTCCGCGACGAGCTCGGTGCGCAGGTGGTCGGCGGTGGCCCAGCCGACCACCCGGCGTGAGGCGATGTCGATGACCGTGGCCAGACACAGCCAGCCCTCATCAGTGGCGATATACGTGATGTCGCCACACCAGCGAGTGTCGGTCCCGTCGGGTTCCGGCTGGAAGTCGCGGCTGATCAGGTCCGGCCGCTTGGCGGCGTCCGGATCGGGGATCGTGGTGGTCTGCCGGCGGCGTCGATACCGGCCCTGTAATCCCAGCGCGCGCATCAGCCGGGCGACGCGACGGCGTCCGCATCGTTCGCCTTCGTGCTGAAGGGCCGCGTGGATGCGTGGCGCGCCGTAGGTTCCACGCGATTCACGGTGGACGCCGCTGACGCGTTCGCTCAACTGTTTGTCGCGGACAGCGCGGGGGCCGGGTGTGGGGTTGCGGCGGGCGTAGAAGGCGGCGCGGGAGACTTCCAGCAGTTCACACGCCCGGACGACCGGACCCCGGCCTGGTCAGTCCGCCTCGGGATCGTCCAAGGGCGTGATCGGATGGCGAGTCGGCGCCTGGTCCCCCTTTTTTCGCCCCAGCCGCGTGCTGATGGGCTCGGACGATGGTGGAGTCCACCGCGACCAGCCAATCAAGGTCGCCGCGGGCGTCGGCGTTGGCTTGCAGGGCTTGCAGCATGCGGGTGAAGGTGCCGTTCAGGGCCCAGCGGCGGAAGCGGGTGTAGATGCTCTGCCAGGACCCGTACCGGGCGGGGATGTCCCGCCAGGCCGCCCCGGAGCGGATCTTCCACACGATCCCGTTCAGCACCCGGCGGTCGTCCTCCCGGGGACGGCCCATCCGCCCGGAGGGGAGAAGAACCTGCAGCTTCTCCCACTCTTCATCGGTCAACTCGTACCGGCGAATCACGCCAAGTCATGATCCAACACCTAGATCACATTGAAGACACGGCCTAGTACTACAGCCAGGTTTTGTGATCTATAGTTCTGGATCATGTCGGGTGGTGTGGCTGCGGGTGACCTTCAGGAGTGGGTGGCCGGGCTGGATGCGTTGTTCGCGCGGGTGGCGGGTCGGTTCGGGCGGGTGGAGCCGCGGCGTCAGGCGCGGGCGTATCTGACCGGTTTGCTGGCTCCGGTGGAGCGCAAGAACGGCTGGCAGTTGGCCGAGGCGGCCGGGGACGCGACACCGGATCGGATGCAGCGGTTGCTGGTCAGCGCCCGCTGGGACTCCCTGGGTGTACGGGCGGATCTGCGGGCGTACGTGGTGGAACGCCTCGGGCACCGGGATGCGGTGCTGATCGTGGACGAGACCGGCTTCATCAAGAAGGGCACGAAGTCGGCCGGGGTGCAGCGTCAATACTCCGGCGCTGCGGGCCGGATCGAGAACTGCCAGCTCGGTGTGTTCCTGGCCTACGCCTCACCGCTGGGCCGGGCGTTGATCGATGCGGAGTTGTACCTGCCCAAGTCCTGGCTGGCCGACCGCCAGCGGTGTGCGCAGGCCGGCATCCCTGAGGAGGTGGAGTTCGCCACCAAGCCGATGCTCGCCCGGCAGATGCTGGCCCGGGCCTTGGACGCTGGCCTGCCCGTGTCCTGGGCGACGGCCGACGAGGCCTATGGCATGGACTACAAGTTCCGCTCTTTCCTGGAGCGGCGCGGTGTCAGCTATGTGGTCGCCGTCCCGAAGAGTCAGATCGTCGCGGGTGCCACCGTACGCGCCGATACTCTCGTCGCCGGCGCCCCGCCGGAGGCGTGGAAGCGCCGCTCGTGCGGTGATGGCGCAAAAGGGCCCCGGCTGTATGACTGGGCGCTGGCCACCGTGCACTACGAGACCGAACCCGGCTACCAGCGCTGGCTGCTGGCCCGGCGCTCCCTGATCCCCTGCGCCAAAGGTGAACTGGAGATCGCCTACTACCTGTGCTACGGCCCGGTGGGAACGACGATGGACGACCTGGTCCGTGTGGCTGGAGCGCGCTGGGCGATCGAGGAATGCTTTCAGGCAGCCAAGAACGAGACCGGCCTGGATCACTACCAGGTCCGCCGGTTCGATGCCTGGCACCGCCACATCACCCTCGCGATGCTCGCCCACGCCTACCTCGCCGTCACCGCCGCACACTCCCCAAAAGCCCAGGCGGCCTGGTCCGCCTCACACCAGCAGAAATCCGCCGTCTCCTGGCACACGTGATTGTCCCTGCCACGCGCGCTCTTGAGTTTGTATTGGCCTGGTCAACCCACCGACGCCACCATCAGACCCGCGCCCGCCACAGCCACTACTGGCGACGATGGCTCAGACATCACGAAATCAGGCTGTAGTACTATGGCTACAGCAAGGCGAAAGCCGCGAGGATCGCGAACGCGGGTCGCACGCACGAGCAGCGTTCTCGTATGGCCCGGAAGGCCGCACGGACGCGGAAGGCCCGGCGCGTATGAGCCTGCCACGTCGTGCCCATCGACGACCTGCTTGAGCACGAAACCACCGACGAGTATGCAGTGCAGTCCTGTGCGCTCAGACTTCGCCGGGACTCCACGGGTTGCAGCACCGGGGCGCCATCGATCACTGGGGCGCGGCATGCCCAGGAATGCCCTGCTATGCCTCGCCACGAAGCGGCATCACCCGGCTGGCGTCGGCACTACACACGCGACCGACCGTTACAGACAACGGCTCATTGACGATTGCTCCCTCGGGGCAGGCGCCTCTACCCTCGCCGTCAGTTGACTTACGAAACAGCATGTGATATAGATCTGTGGCTTCGCGCTAGGAACTCACGAGTCTAGCCTCTTCCTTTTCCTCGCCGCCTTCCCATTTGATTCCCGTCCTCCTGATCGCTTTGCGGCACCCCGACGAACGCCTTCAGACAGTCAGTCAGCCTCTCGACCAGCTCAAGAATGAACTCGCGGCCCTCGCGCCGGAAGGGGAGAACTAGCCACGTGGGCAGCGTCAGGATAATGATGGCGAGCAGGGGGATCGTAAGAACGGCAACGAGAGCGACGCGCTGCCAGCGTGACAGGGCCGTAAGCATGTTTTCTCCGCGGGCTTTACTGGTGCCAACCGATCACCGGGCACACTTCGGTGCCTGAGATACCCACGGGAGAACCAAGATACAGCACGAAGGAGAGCTAGGGCCAGCCACCAGAGGTTTCTGCTGATCGGGGGCGATTCACCACAAGACTAGGGCGCCCAGAGGGTGGGAACACACTTAGAGCGGCAGCCACGAGACCCGCCGAGGAGCCTGTTCCCTCGCCCTTGGCCATGCTCTCACGGCGATGATGCTGGCCGCGGCTAACAGTCGTTAGCCAACGACGATTGCATAACTAAACCAGAGACGTATCAGGCATCGGGGTTCAGTCCCGTGATTGGAATCCGAAAGAGTGGTCAAGGGTTTTCCACCGGCGTCTACGATCTGAGCGAACGCTGCGAGTTGGACCTCGGTTCTTAGGATTGACCATGGCCATGGATCCTCTGCAATACCGCCAGCCAGCAGCATCGACGAAGAATGGACCGAAGCCCGCCGCTACATCGGCCTGGACCTCCTCGCAAAAGCACGCCTACGCGTGATCTCCGGCGACACGCCGAACGAGGAACAACTCCCGAATACCCTCACCGCTTAACCTACAGAAACGGATCACGCGGTGGCAGCTCGTACACCACCTCACTGGACGTGACCGCAACACGTCGCTGAGGGTCTCTCCCCGCCGCGCTCCGCGGTCGACTGGAGGAACTCGACCGGCACACCCTCGGCAGCTCGGAGCCCCTCTCATTCATGCCTTGGGCCTGCCTGCCGTCCTCTTGCTCCACCTTCAGGTCAGCAGGCGAGTCGCGGCGCGGTCCCAAAGCCGCAGCAACACCTCGTCCGCTGGCTTCCCCTCCGCCAGCCACCGCGATGCCTGCCCCCACGTCTCCCGTGGAAGGCCGTTCTGGACGATCAAGTGATACAGGGCGGCAGCGCCATGCGCGGGGTTGTGGTCGAGGAGATCGGACAGTAGCCGGACGTCCACGACCGGCGGGCGCGTCTCACGTACCAGGCGGAGAAGCCTCTGGCCGTGCCGGGCCAGCGCCTGCAGGCCGTCCTCGCCCGAGCTGAGCAGCCAGTGTGATGTCCGGTCGTCCTCCGGCGCGTGCCGGGCGAGCAGAACCGCCACCCTCGCACCATGCCCACCCGCGAGTACGGGTAGCCATTGAGCACCCCAGCGGGTGAGCAACCTGATCGCGCCCGGCCGTCTGCCTTCGAGCTGCGCGGCCTCCGCCGCGAAGCCCGGCCCTTCCGTTCTGGCGAGTTCTAGTACGGTGAGGAGGACGTCCGTGTCCAGCCCCGGCCCTAGAGGGCCGAGCGCGCGCAGCAGCTCGCGACCGGGTCTATCCAGGTTCAAGGTTCTCGCCATGACCACCTGCCGGTAGTCGAGGTGCTCATCGAGGATCTGGCTCAGCGCCGTTCCGAGGTCAGGCTCATCGAGCAGGCCGGGCAGCGCCGCCGCCACCGCGCGGTGCAGCAGGCGATGGTGGGGGTCGTGGGCGGCCCATTGGAGCAGCCGCAGCCGCTGGCGGGGGAAGATGGCGCGCGCGCACAGGTCCCCCAAGCCGGGTTCGCGCTCCAAGAGGCGGACGAGTTGGCGGCCTTCCACGGCGGAGACGCCCAGGTTTTTTGGTTCGGCGCCGAGTACGTCGGTGAGGACCCTTCTGTCCAGGTTTCGGCCGTCGACGGCCCAGATGCGCAGTGCGTCCGGCTCTTGGATCAGGCGTTGAATCGCCTGTTCGAGGGTGTCACCTTCTCTCATCCGGTACGTGCACCATGCCACGGCCGCCGGTCCGGTGACGGTTTCGAGTTGGCTGGTTTCGAGGCCGGTAGCGAGGAAGGCCACGATCGCCTCGGCGGCGAGGATCCCGACCTGCTGGGCGAAGGTCATGAGCCGCTCCAGCACCCGACGGTCCAGGTCGCCCGCCGCCGCTGCTCGCAGGGCGTCGCGGCCTACGACGGGCAGGATCCGCTGGGCGTCGGGGAAGGCTTTCAGCACACCCGAGATATCGAGGACTCCGTAGTGCGTCAGCCACTCTTGAGCCAGTCGAGGGTTGGCGAGGACGTCCGGCCACGACTTGACCGGCGTATCGAGCAGCGCCCGGACGATGTAAGTGGGCTCACGCCCGGTTTCGGCGGCGAGCCGTACGAGCGTGCGGCCGTCCACGACACCAGCCTGATCACGCTCCACGACCAGCGTCCAGCCCAACCCCAGCACCCCGAGCAGCTCCGGCTGGCGCAACCCTTCCAGCAGGAGCTGCCACGCGGTGGGCGTGAACCTGTTGAGCAGCTCCAGGTCTCCCCCGGCGATGTGCTTACGCAGGGTTTCCAGCAGTTCCGCGGAGCGCAGCCGGGCGACGAGGTACTGCAGGCTGGGCGCGGGGATGTCGGCGAGCGCGACGATCAGGTCGTCGTCCAGCCCGGAGACGATCTCCGCCAGGTCCTTGTGCGCGTGACCGGGCAGTGCGGTGGCGAGTCTGCCGTAGAGGCCGAGCCGTCGCACGCCTGGCTCGTCGAAAAGGTTCTCGTCCATACCGCGCCCGCCGAGGGACAGGCCGGGGTCGTAGGCGGCCGAGAGCTTCATGGCGACCGGCAGGAGACGTTGCGTGACGATCCTGTAGAGGTCCTTATACGAGGTGCCGAGCAGCGCACTCGTCAGGTCGCGCCGGAATTTGCCTGTCGCGGGCACGCTGCCGAGCACGGTGGCCGCCTGCTGCAGGTTCACCGCCACCCGGTTGGGATCCACGGACAGGTTCCCGGGACGGCGCAGGAACATGCCGATCCGGACGAGCAGCTCGGTGTTGTCGGCGAACAAAGCGGCGTGCATTTTCAGCTTCTTGGCCAAGGCGGCCCGGCTCGCGGCGTTGACCTGTTCGCCCTCGGAGGCCTCCCATTCATGAGCCCACCCGGCGGGGAAGGTTCTGCGCCGGAAGGAGCTTCCGGTGCCGTTGGGCAGCCGTTGGCCGAACTCCTCCAGCTCCGGGTCAAGGACGTACGGGAGCGACAGCGCGGGCCTGCCAGCGATCTGTGTCGGGGCGTCGGCGGAATTCGGGAGCACCGACTCGTGGCGCACCCCGTCGAGCGCCTGGGCCAGCTCGCTCGACGCGTACCCGACCACGATGTAGCGAGCGGTGGGATTGATCTCAGCGAGGTGGGCCGCGACTCGCGGCAGTTCCTCCGGCTTGACGAGTACCCAACCTGCTCCCGACAGCAGGGCCGCACGCACGCCGGTCCGCCGGCCGCCGCCGAACGCCGCAACGGAGACCACACCAGGGCCGTGATCACAAAGCAGCCCGAGCCGGACGGATTCGGCGTTCAGATCCACCCGGGAGCGGTGGCGGGGGCGGATGGGCGCCCCCGAGCCCACGGGTACCTTTGCGCTGACCTTCGGCCGGGCGTGCCCATTCGGTGTGGACGCCTCGACCTGTGTGATGGTCAAGGCGATGCGGTCACCCTGCCGGTAGCAGTTCCTGAGGTCCACGTACTGCCCACCATCGGCGTGATAAGTGTCGCGCCAGGGCACGCCGACGTAGATCGGGGTCTCGCCCGGCGCCGCGATACGTGCCCGGACCACACCGGCCTCGACCGATTCCACCAGTCCGTAGACGGTCTTGCCCACGTGGGCGCGGAGCCAGTCGAATCTGCTCTCCCCGCCGATCGCGCACTGCTGGTCGTCATAAAGCACCACCGCAGGCGCGGTCGTCACCTGGCGCTCGGCGGCCAGCGCCTCCGCACGGTCGGCCGCCTCCACAAGGTGCTGGGCCAGCATGTTCGGCCGGATCCGCGGCACTTCAAATCCCGCGTAGTGCAGATACTTCTGCAGGTCACGCCAGGAGGCGACGGGCCCCCACAGCGCCGGCGCCAAACCGCACACCATCCAGCCTGCCAGGCGGAGCAGCACCCGCAGCTGGGCGTCGCGCCACACACTCGCGTCGGCGTCGGAGGGTGGGTAGTCGTCGCCAAGCAGAAGAGTGGTGAACAACGACATGCCGCTGACATCCGGTATATCGCCAAGGTCCGGCCGATAGAGGTGGCGGCCGATGCCGACGAGGCGGATACTGCCGCTATTGAAGATCAAGTGGTCGGGGGACAGCTCGATGGGGATGAAGCCCTGGCTCGCCATTACGTCCAGAGCCTGTCCGAGCGGCACCAGCGTGCGCAGCGCCTGCGCGGGCGTCCATCTGTGCCCCCGCTCCATCAGGTATGCCAGGTCGTCCGCCTCGGTGAGCCGATCCAGCAGCACGTCGGAGCCACCGGACTCCCACGACGTCACAACGGAGGGAGCCAATGCGGGATCGTCGATTATGTCCACGAGAACAGGGGTGACGGGGGCTCCAGCGGCGATGAGCGATATCGCCGCCGCACGCTGGCGCCGGTCCGCGAAGCGCCGCAGCGCCCCGTACGTGTCCTGGTCCTGAACCATGTCGACGCGCCGCAGTGCGTCGTGGCCGCCGTCTTGCGCACGGGGGCGCAGGTGGCCGCCGCGCAGCAGCAGAGGACGGACCCGCCACAGCCGGCCGGACTTGCCGTAGAAGCGCGTGCTCTCCATATCGTCCTGTTCCTTGAGAGGTCGATGTCGACGAGAGGTCAGGGACGAAGCAGCACACGCTGCAACGCTGAGTTCTGCCGGGCTCTCGCGAGCTCGTGCTGGACATCGGCTACCTGCGCTAGGCGGTAACCCGGCCTGGCGAGGCAAGTGGTGATGATGTTGGTCAGAGTAGGGCCGTAGCCGAGCTTCGCCAGCTCCCTTCTGGCCTCCAGGTGGGCCGCTTTGTCGGTTCCGTACAGCGCGGAGCGGGCTTGCGGGGACAACCGGCGCAGTCCCGCGGCCTCGGCGAGGGTCGCGCCGAGCATGTATAGGTCGAAGCGTTGATCGGCCTGGTCGTATTCGGAGTCCTGATTGCCCCTGAGCGGCGCGTAGTCCTCAGTCGTCACCTCCACGGGTTTGCCTTTCTCGACCGCGCCCTCGTAGTCGATAAGCAGATAGCGCCAGGGCGGCCCGATGACCAAGATGTTCTCCGGCTTGAGATCCGCGTGAATCCAGTACGTCGTCCCGTTTGCGCCATTGTGCCTGCGGGCCGCGTGTAGCGCGCCCAGCGCGTTGCACAACTGGTCGGCCAGGTCCAGCAACTCCGCTTCAGTAAAGGGCTTGTTCTCCGCCCTTCTGACCTCGAACTGGTCGGCGAGAGTGGCGGCGACCGTCGCACCGTGGCCCACGAACCGCTGGACGATGAACAGCTCCTCGGGCGGGTTGCGCATGCCCGCGGCGAGCAGGCTTGGTGATGGCTCGCGCAGCACGTCGATGATCGCGGGGGCCTGCTGGGTCAACTGAGTCGCCTGCGCGGCGGCACGCAGGCCGCGGAACAACTCCCGCGTGCGCGGTTCGAGCCACGCGCGTGCCCTGGACAGGTCGACGAGCGCCTGATTCTCCCACCACATGCCTTTGAGTACGGCTGTGTTCCCGCTCCAGGTGTCCTTCACCGAGAGCACGTAGCCCTGCCCCGCCCCGGCGATGAGATCGCACACCTCGAACCGTCCGTGTCCGTAGGCCCTGGGATAGTACGTGCACAGCCCGGCAGCGCGCTCGCTTTCCAGCCGCGTGAATCCGCCCGTCATGTCGGCAGCGATCTGGGCACGCCGACGATCAGACGTACCACGCCCGGTCCCAGGTGGATCTCGTCGTTTTCGCTCACCGAATACTCCGCGAAGTCGGCCAGCCGGTTGTCGCTCGGCAGCCCGTCGCTTCCGAGACTCGGATTGAGGAAGGAGGCGTTGGTCATGGACAGGTGACGGACGATCAGGTTGCCGTCGTCGTCTAGAAACGCTTCCAGGTGTTCCCGCGCGATCTGCACAGCCAGCTCGTTGGGAAGTCCCGCGGTGACGTCGTGGACGTGAGGGCGACTGGAACCGCCGCGTCCGAGTATGAGCGCCTGCGAGCCCAGCGAGAGCTCGTGCCGCACGCGCTGGTGGTGCATTACGGTCAGCCGCGGCTCCCCGGCGGATTCGGGAACGACCGGGTCGAGGAACTCTTCCTGAGCCCGATGCTGGCAGGCGACGCAGTAGAAGATCCCGTCCATCTCCCTGAGGAGCGCATGTTGTACGAGCGCACCGCCGTGGTCACAGATGTCCGGCGGCGCCGTGCATCTGAAGGCGCGGTCGCCCAGGTCGTTCCTGATGCCCGCCTTGGCGCGCTTCTCGTCCTGCGCCTTCGCGATCTCCTGTGGCGTGGCCACCCGCAACACCCGGGGCTGGAGCAGCAGGGCGCCCTTGCGCCAGCTCGGCAGGAACACCCGGCCCCGGGAGCCCTGCAGCCAGGGATACTCCTCACGGGCAAAGGTGAAGTTGTCCTTGCTCACGATTGCCGCGCGATAGCGGTCGGCGAGATCCAGAATCCGGTCGTCGGCGTCCCCCGTCGCCGTCTCCAGCCAGCTGTCCTGCTCGGCCCGCCGGGCTCGCGGCTCGTCCACCATGCGGCGATAGGCCGAGGCGTCGAGAATGGCGCGTACCTCGTCCTCCGGGTGACGCTTCAGCCAGTAGTCGCGAACCTCCTCGACCCTGCTGAATCGGTAGGCGATGCGCCCGTTCTGCTGCCGTACACACGCGATGTTCGAGGCGTCCAGCACGACGGTGATCGCGCTCACCATTCGTCCCCGTAGTCCGTGGTGGCCCCGTCGCCGCGCCCGGGCTGCTCGTCCTGCCAGTCGTCGTCCGAGTATACGGGATCCAGTGCGACCGGCCGGGCGCGTTCGGAGGGCGATAACACCGGACGATCCCGCAGGCCGAGCACCGGCGAGCTGACGCCCCGGCTGGAGGCCGCGCGTGTGAAGTTGTACACGTCGTTGGCCTTCAAACCGGAGCCGAGCGCCTTGAGTGCTTCGCTGTACTGGCCGGCGAGCATGTACAGCCCGGCGGAGGTGGCCTCGTCCTTGGCCGCCCGGTAGATCTCCTCGTGCCGCCCTTCCGGGGCGGCCGTAAGTCGTTCAGCGGTCTCCGCCTCGAGTTCCACCTCCCTGATGGTGTCCAGCAGATAGGGGTTGTACTGGGGCCGGGGTTCGTTTCGGGATCGCGGACCGGGCATGACGAGCACACAGGGCACCTGCGTAGGACAGGTCACGACGCCGCGGCGGGAACGCAGGGTGGCCGAGGCCTGCACGACGGGCACGGTGTTGCCCTTGCGGACCGCCGGGGCGCGAAGCTTCAGCGCGAACAGCGGGCGGGCGTGCTCCCCGGCGCCGAACGCGCCCAGCGGGACGGTGGCCACGCTCGATCCCTGCTCGCCCGGGACGATTTGCGGTTGGTGAATCCTTCTGGCAGGCGCGAGCTGGTAGACACCCAGCAGGGAGAAGTGCGGGCTCACCTCCAGCCGCAGCTCACCGCCGGAAACGATGACCTGCTGACCCTTCTGCGCCAGTCGGCTCATGACTTCCACCATGATCTTCTCGGCATCCTCTCGGGAGGCGACGTGGTCGCAGGGCCCGTTCACGGCGAGCCGCAGCAGCAGATCGACTTTCGCCTCGGCGCCGAGTCCTATGGGGTCGATGTAGACGTCGGCTGCGACAGCCCGCTCGGCCAGACCGGCCAGATAGTCCGGCGACAGGTTGCCGGTGGTCGGCTCGCCGTCGCTGAGCAAGATCACACGTCGGGAAGTGGCTGTGGAGGATTCGAGTATCGCGTAGGAGTCGATCAGGGCCGCCTCGATGCTGGTGCCCGTATAGTCCTCCTCCAGATGTACGGGCAGCAGGTTCTCCAGCTGGGCCGAGATCGTTCCAGCGGATCCGACGGCGACGACCCGCGTGCCACCGGCGAACATGAGGATGTGCAGCTCGGTCGTGGGAGCCAGGCCAGCTACGAGTGCCAGCGCGCCCTTACGCGCGAGATCCCACCTGGTGGGCCCGCCGTCGTCACCGCGCCGGGCCGGCCAGGTCATCGAGGCGCTGGCATCGAGCGCTAGGACGAATTCACTACCGGTGCTCGTATCATGCCGCTGTGCGGGATCAGGCCGCTGTGCGGGCGGTTTGACGCCCACCGCGAACTCGTCGCCGCCTACGACCCGCTCGCGATCCACAGTAATTTCCAGCTCGTTCATCGGTAGTCGGCCGCCCTCTCAACCGTCGTCTCTTCGTCTGGGTCCGCCCAGTCGGTCTCGACCACCAGAGCGGTCGCGTTGTCGTGCCCTCCCAGGCGCTCCGCTCTCATCACAATGTCCGCGGCGAGCCCGGGAGCGACCGCCCGTCCAGCCCGCGCCCGGGCTGCGGCGAGCTTGGCAAGGACGCCGCCAAACCACCGGCCCGGCTCTTCCTCCTCCGCAGCGCCGTCGCTGAGGAGCACTAGCAGGTCTCCTGGCGCGAGGCTGAACGTGAGCGTGAACGGCCGGCGCGCGGCGCCGCCCAAGTACCTGGTGAGCGAGGACTTGCCCTTCACCACGGTCGCGTCGGCGCGCAGGTTCTCGGCGTACTCCGTGTGCACAGGGGTGAGGCGCCACGCCTGGTAGTGCTTGGGGTTCACCGGGTCGTCCGGCCTGAGCTGCCAGGCGGCCGAGTCTCCGACCGAGGCGAGCTGGCCCGTACCGTCGGGGGAGAGGCTCCCCAAGATCGCGGTGGCGCCGCCGGGCGGGGTACGCGCGCACACCTCGCGATCGGCGACAGCGATCGCCTCCGCAGGGTCCAGGGTGCCGGACTCCCAGGCGCCGCGGATCGCGGACATCGCGGCGAGCACGGCCTTACGCCCCCAGCCGTCGTGGTTTCCGGTGATCCCGTCCATGAGCGCCAGACAAGTCGGCTTGCCCTTCACGGACATCCACCAGGCGAGGTCCTCGTTGTCCTCCGCCCTGCCCGATGCTTTGCCTGAGCCCGTCATGGTCTCCCTGAAGCAGCGGTACCGGACAGGATTGGTGGCGTTACGGGAGAGTAACTGGTCGAGAGCCTGCAGCGCACGCAGGTCGCCGACCGCAAGGTCGCCCTCAAGCAGCAGGTCGACGATGGCATCGAATCCCGGTGTGACCTCCCCGGCCGCGCACTCGACCAGCGCCTGCGCGTCCTGGCGGCCGGCGGGCCGGCGTCCCACGACCGCCTCGACCAGCGCGTACGCGATCACGTGCCGGTCCTGAAGCCAGGCCCACCGATGGAAGTGCTCGTCATGGTGGCCCGCTTCTAGCACGGTGCCGGTGAGGGAATAACGCGGTGAGAGGATGAGCTGCCAGGTTCCCGAACCCCAGCGGACCGATTCACGCGTGAGGCACCCGAAGCCGACGAGGTGCACGGCATCGGCGACGACCCTCCAGAGAGCGGGAAGCGCGGGCACGATCGCGTCGGGGTTCAGACCGTCGCTCCCTCCCTCCGACACTGCCTCGGCCAAGGTGGAGGCTAGGGATGCAGGCCATTCCAGGCTGATCTTGGGGACGAGGACGGAGACGAAACCTTCGTCGTAGACCTCCAAGTCGTCGGCGCCCTCGAAGAAGTCGCCCCACGTGTCGATGTCGGGCTCTTCGAGGCTGTCGTCGGTCGGCGGTTCCCCCGGAGACGGATCGTGCTCCTGGGGTGCCGTCTCGTTCTTGGGCGGGGGGTCGTCTTGGAGGTCTGGGTCCGTATCGGCGATCGGAGCGGCGACGGCCGGCTCTACGTCCTCCAATGAGCCGGCCACGTGGGTGGCTGGTTCCACCATGGCGTTCTCCTCCTCGGACGGGTTCGCGGCACGGCTTGTCCTGCGGCGGAGGAATCGGCCGAGGTTCATGTGTGCGCCAGCCGGATGAGAAGAGCGAGCACAATGATCACTATCGCCACACCGATCATCCACTTCACACCTATCGGGAGCCGAGCAGCGCCCTGCGCCGCCCTGCGCATCTGCTCCAGCTCCGCACTGACCGCGGCCACCCGTGCGTCGGCTTCGCGGGCGATCCTGCCCACCCCGGCTCTGACCGCGGCCACCCGTGCGTCGGCTTCGCGGGTGATCCTGTCCACCTCGGTTCTGGCCGCGGCCACCCGTGCGTCGGCTTCGCGGGTGATCCTGTCCACCTCGATCCTGGCCGCAGTCTCCGCTTGCGCCGCCTGCTGCCGGTACCGCCGCTCGGCCTCCGCCACCTGCTTCCTCGCGTGGAGCTCCGCCTGCGCGGCGCGCTCGTCGGCGGCCTCCTCCAGGGCCTTGCTCCTCGCCGCGAGCGTGGCCTGTACGTCGGGGCCGCGCCCGACAGGGAAGGGGGCGACCCGGCTGACCCGCTGTACTTCGCCGGGCGGAGCCGGACGATAGAGCAGTGCGGGGTCGTCGCCGACGTGTCTTGGCGGGTCGGCCCAGGGGACTTGCAGGAGCCGCACACCCAGCCGCGTGGCGTCCACGACCTCCACCCGCCGCCAGCCTCCCGCCTGCTCACCGCTGCCGTCGAGGACCAAGAGCCGCTGCCCGGAGCCGAGGCGGGCCTCACCGTTCTCGAAGCGGGCCCACAGCACGTCACCGTGATGCAGTAGCGACGCCGTCACCTCTGGGGGGGGCCGATCATCGTCCGCGCCCGCCGGGGGGCGGTCGTCCGCCTCCTCCGGCTGGTCGTCCAGCACGCCCCAAAAAGCGGCCAGATCCTCCACGGAAGCGGGCGATTGTGACATTTGACCAGAAGGCGTGGAATCAGCCGCCGAATCGGACAAAGAACCCCACGGGGAGGAATCTTGTGTCGATGGTCCCGAATCACCCTCTGGGTCTGGATTCCCCCAGTCGACCATGGCACCCCAACATGATTTCTACTGATTTAGCCGCGCAACACAGACTGAGGATGATACCTATGCATGGCGAGATCATGAGTCACTTTCGGAAGAGGTTTGCATGTCTGATCATTGCGCGAGAGACGTCTTCTCCGCCGACTTCCTCGTCGACTTATCGAATGTGATTCGGACTCGTGATTCTCGTGGTCGAGTACGCGGGAGCCTGACGCGCCTGGAGCGGCTTCTAAACGCCCTGGTCAGCCGAGAGAACGACCCGGGCGTGCAGGTGTACCTGGTAGCGGACCAGAGCCTGTTCGCCCGGGGTCTCCTGCCCGAAGCCGATCGGCGTCAGCTGACCGCCTGGCGTCGCGAGGGCCTTGTAGAGGCCGTGGATGATGCCGACGAGCGTCTCCTCGAACTGGCGGAGGCCACCGGCCTGCCGGTGATCTCCGCCGACCGCTTCCGTGGCCATCGCACCGAGTACGGCTGGCTGCAGGGCAACACCCACCAATTCCAGGAGCCCCATGTCGATGCTGACGGGGGTATGACGGTGCGCCCCGTCGACATGGGCGTGGTGGCCGAGTGGCAGATATCCCGCCACGCTGAGCAGGACCAGCTCAAGAAGCAGGGCCTGTTGGCAGGCCGTCGGCGGACGCCAAGGTATGACATCTTGGACCGCATGTGGAGTTGCCCAGACAACGGATGCACGCTCTACGACGCCCGGCACGGGACCCATGTTCTGCTTCCCCGCCTCCGTAGAGGCGTTCCGACATGCGGGCTACACGGGCTGGAATTGACCGACGACGGCCCCCGCCCCCTGATCGTGCAATTGAAGCTCCTGCTGGACGGCGAATGCGTGGAACGGTTCACCTGCCGTGGAGAAACGGAGGTGCCGGTGGGCCGGGCCCCGTCCACCGGAATCAGCTTGGAGCCGTGGCTCTCTTCAAAAGAGATAACGCTGGTGAGCAGGCACCATTTCTCGCTCACGTTGAAGAACGGCGGCCTCTGGGTACGCGACCACAGCACCAACGGAACCAAAATCGCCGCGGAGAACGGCAGTGAGACCAGACTCGTTCCCGGACGGGAGTACCCCGTCAAGCCGTCCGACAGGATCATGTGCTCGCCCCGCATTGCACTCGCTCGCAGCGGACGAAGGTTTCCCACGGAACTGGCCATGGATTACTCGCGTGTGACGTCGGCCGGGGGGGCGACGCCAACGTCACGTATCGATTCTCACTGAACCTTTCCCGTGCGCCGGGACTGTACGCTGGTGGTCTTCGGGTCTGTCCCGTAATCGGTGGTGGCGCTGCGTGATCTTCAGTGCAGCAGGATGCGGTGGCGCAGGAGGTCGAACCCTGCCCGGCCGTGCATCTGCCGCATGATTCTCTTCGTTCGCGTGTTGACGCCTTCGGTCCGGCCGTTGTGGTGCGGCAGGGTGATGCCGGCGTTCACGGCCTCGCGGTCGAGTTCGAGGCCGTTGGCGAAGCCGTGCAGGTGGGGCAGGTTGGCGGCCCGGGCGTCGGTGAGCCAGGCGGTGAGCTTAGCGTCGTTGCCCGCGGCCGGGGACAGGAGTTCGCCGAAGGAACGGATCAGGCGGGCGAGCTCGGCCAGCTCGGGGCACGCACCTACGAGTTCCTGCAGCAACGTGGTGTCGGCCTCGCGCAGCCTGCCGGGGCGGGTGAGCAAGAGCCGAGCCAGACGGCGGGGTGTGATGACGGGCCGATCGCCCTCGGCCCGGCCTTGAGTGATGTAGCGGTAGAGCAGGTTGAGCTGCCCGTAAACCCGAGTTCCTTGATCTCGCGGAACAGCTGGAGGACCGGGACGGCCGGATCGGCGGCGCGCCGCTCCCTCAGGTGATCACGGTGAGGATCGACGAGAGTGGGCCGGTAGCAGGGAGCGCGGCGCCGGGCCTCCGGCTCGCGGGTGCGGGCGTAGCGCTTGACGGTGTTAAGGGACAGATTGAGACGGCGGGGGCATTCCAGCAGGCTAACGCCCTTGCCCAGCAGATCGCGAATCTGCTGCCAGCGTTCTCGGGTGGTCTGCTCCCTCATGCCGGCGGGGCGGGCCAGGGTGACCGTGGCCCAGCAGGAGCTGTGGGAGCGGACCTCGGCGAGGGTCTTGTCGCAGAGGTCCGCTCCCACAGGGCAATGGTGGGCCGCTGGCGAGGTGCCCGCGCGGAGCACGGGTCCTTTTCCTGCGGCCCCCAGCCCGAACGACGCATGCGACTTTCACCGCACGTCGCTCTCCGGTGACTACTGCGTGAGCTGCGGTTTCGGCTTCCCGGTGTGGATGGAGTCATGGCAGCTTCGGCAGACCACGAGGGTCTTGCGCCGTCGTGTGGCCATGAGTTCCGCCCATGCGGGTTGTGGCCGTCCCGGCCGGGTGAGGTCGGCGAGGCGTCGGACGTGGTGCACCGAGATACCGTCGTCGGCTTTGCAGATCTCGCACCGGTTCGCCAGGAGCCGGGTGATCAGCTCTTTGCGGCGGATGGTGCCCGGGACCAGGACGCGGTCGGTGATGGCCGCGTCCTTGTTGCGCCGTAGTGGGATGCCTCCGAACCGTGCGACCAGTGGCTTCCTGCCGCTGCGTTCGACCTTGGCTTCGAAGCACTTGCGCGGCCCGTGCGGGGTGGTGATGGTGGCCGCGTATCTGCGGGCCGTCTTCGCCACCGACGAGCGGTGCTTGTTGGCCAGAGTCTTCAGCAGCGAGGTCTCCATGACCCAGCCGAGCCGGTGGAGACGATGGACGTTCCCGGCCAGCAGGTAGTACTGGACGATGCCCCGCCACTCGGCCCCGTAGGTGTTGACGATGGTGTGGTCGTCTTCGTTGATCAGACGGGGCCTGCCCTCGGGTTTGCCGCGAGACAGGTAGGGGGCCTTCTTGGCCTTGATCACCGACGCCGGCACCTTGAGGCTGACGACGCCGTTGGCGCTGCGCCGGCCTTGGGTGACCTTGCGGTCGTTGTGCAACACGGTGATCTCATAGCCGAGGAAACGCGCCGCCTGGGTGCGGGCGTGCGTGATCAGCGTTTTGTCCGCCGACAGCTCCAGCGCGAGTTCGTCGCGCAGGAACGCTGTCAGGCGCTGTTTGATCTCCTCGGCTTCGGCCTTGGGTCCGGTGAACCCGAGCAAGGTGTCGTCGCAGTACCGGACGTAGCGCAGCCGCCGGAAACCGGGATCTCGGGGATCCCCGCTGGGCATGCTCCGCAACTGCTTGCGCAACTCCCGCACCGTGGCGTGGTCTCCGCGCTTGTGCGCCCGGTCTCTGGCAGCGCGCACCCTGGCATAGGCGGTGTCCTGCCTGCGGATCCGCCCTCGGGTGTAGTGCGGGATCAGAACCTTCTCGACGAAGTCGTCCAGCCGGTGCAGGTAGATGTTCGACAGGATCGGTGAAACGACGCCACCTTGCGGGACCCCGCTCAGCCTCGCGTTCCAGACCCAGTCCTCCAAGTATCCGGCCATGAGCATGTTCCGCATCAGCCGCAGGAACCGGCCATCGTGGATCCGCTCGGCCAGCGCCGAGAGCGTGATCTCGTGATCGAAGCTCCCGAAGCAGTCGGCGACGTCTCCCTCGATGAACCAGGTCGTCCCGGTCCAGGTCTCACTCACTTTCCGCAACGCGGTGTGGCAACCTCGACCGGGACGGAAACCGTGGGACAGGTCGGAGAACGTCGGCTCGTAGTAGGCGTCCAGCAGAAGCCGCACCGCTTCGCCGACGAGCTTGTCCGACCACGGCGGAAGACCCAAGGGCCTGGCCTTGCCGTTCTTCTTCGGGATGTGGATCCGCTTGACCGGGCTCCACCGATACCGCTCGGCCCGCAGCGCCTCGGTGATCGCTTCGATCTTGCCGATCGACATGCCGTCCACGGTCTCCCCGGTGACCCCGGGCGTCATCGCCCCCTTGTTGGCGTAGATGCGCCCGTAGGCCAGCAGATACAACTGCGGGTTGAACAACTGCCGATACAACTCGTTCAACGGCAGGCCACGCCTGCCGCGCTCACGCAGGACACCCAGCACCGTTTCGGCGCTCTGCATTACGCATACCTCCCGACCCTGAGGTGTCCGATCACCTGGCCCCCTTCGCCCTGCGTCCGGCTCTCCCGGACTCCTTGGCCGGACGTGACTCCGGCGACTACTACGGGGCCTCCGTCGCCATAGGACTCGCGTCCCGTAGGCGACCCATGTTCGTCCTGGCCGTACGTGACAGCGTGAGGTAGGCGTCCCACTCATCTCCTTTAATGCCCTCACTGGGCATCGCTCCGCGCTCGGAAGGTGCCCAGGTCATGGCACTAAACCCGGGCAGAGCGCGGCGTCGGCTTCGGGCGTCGATTTCCGACGGATGCGACCTTCCATCAACTGGAGATTGGGATTCAGGCAATCCAGCTTTCGCCATATCACGCGGGTCCCACGACGCGCCGCCTCCAACGCCTGAGCACGGCCGCCGCTTCAATGACATGCTGCTGTCCCCTTCACCTTTCGGATCCAGGTAAGCCATCGGACCCAGGAACCTCCTTCCAATTCCTCCCGGCTCAGCCAGGGATACGACCAGGCGCCTCATGGCGCACTGCCAGCGATCTGCCACTTGGATCGCCTGCGGTGCGCCGCGGGCGGTGCCCTCGGCGTAGGCGCTGGCCCGGTCCCGGCACACGATCTCGACGCCGGGGTGAGCCTGCAGCCAGGCCGCGAGGGTCTCGGCCGTCCGATCAGGCACCACGTCGACCACCCTGCTGGTGGAGATGTCGATCAGGATCGTGCCGTAGGTGCGGCCGCGGCGCAGGGCGAAGTCGTCCACGCCCAGCACCTAGGGACTGCCGCCCGGCTGCGGGTCGGGCAGGGACCGGATCAGCCGGATCAGCGTCATCCGGTTCACCGCAGCGGCCAGACGGTGCGTGTGCCGGGCGCCGGCCGGCCGCCCAGAGCCAGCGCGATGGTCTGCAGCAGCGTGCGGAGCGGGACGATGTAGCGGCCGTAGCGGACCGTCAGCCCGGGCACCTGCTCGGCGAAAGTCTTCGCGGCGCAGTCGTCGTTGCCGCACCGAAATCGCCGTATCTGCAGATGGAGTATGGTCTCCTGGCCGCCGACGGCTGTGTCGCAGATCCGCCGCTCGTAGCTGCTGTGCACACGCTGAGACACCGTCCCGCATCGCGGGCACGCCGCCTGCGTAGTGCGGGCTCTGGCCCGGATCCGCACCGAAGTCCCCGACCGGCACACATGGTCGATCTGCAGACCGGCCAGGTGAGGGAAGAGAACCGCGAGCAGCTCCGAGATCGTCATCCAGCATGATCAGCAACACCCGCAGCCGAGTGCTGGAAGATCACAGAATTAGTGCCAGAACCAGTCTTCAACCGGAACCGACAGGCGTCGGAGATGGCCAGCTGGACCCCGGTCATCCCTGATCCACAACTCGCTGGAGTGAATCGCGATGTAAGCACGTCGACATTGCGGGTGGCGGATTACCCAGGGCACGCAGGACAAAGGACTTCTCTCTCCTACTCCACCAACGACAAGTCATCGGCGGAGTAGGAGAGAGAACGCCGTGCTCATAGAAGGCGTCGGTCAGGTTGCGTTGAGTGTGATGTTAGTCGCGTGCCCGACCCCTGGCTCACGCGCGTTTTGTAGTCTGTCAGGAGCAGTGAGTGCGCCTGCGGCTGCCGTCGTCCGTAGCCGGGAAGTTCTTCTTCGCCCACGCACCGACCGCGCGGGTGCTGGTGAAGTTGATGCCACCGCCGATCACCCCGCCCACGACGGGTGCCAGTTTGGTCAAGTTCACGATGCCCTTGGTGCCTGCCTTGGTGATCAGCCGGAAGCCGACCGTCTTGTTGATCTGGATGAGAACGCGGCCGGGGACCTGCTTGATGGCGCTGATGGCGGACTTCGTGCCGATCTGGACGCCCGCCTGCGACAGAGCCTCGGCTGCTGAGGACCCGATCAGCGAGATGAGGACGACGGAGCGCACCTCTTCGGAGCGGAGGTCATACCCGCGCAGGTGCGCGATCGCGCCGGATAGGCGCGCCTGGGTGAGCCACAGCGCTGTGAGGTCGGCGGGCATCGTGACGGGCAGAGTGATCAGCCCGCCGAGACCGGTCAGAAATCCGGTGCTAGAGGTGATGCGAACGTGCGTCGCGATGAGGCGCTGGATGGCCTTCTCGGCGTCGCCGTGCTTCGTGAGGTGTTCCTCCGCGACCTGGATGGATCCCTTCCACGGGCCCCCACCGTCTACGCCGACGTTGAGGATCTTGTCGATGACCTCCTTGGCCTTGCTGCCGAGGCGCTCAAGTGGCGTGGGATCGGCCGTAGCCGACTCGGTGGAGTGCTCCGCATCGGATAACGGGTCGGTTTGCTGCTCGCTCATCTACTGCCGCCTGGAGATTCTGGGGGTGCTGGGAATGGTTAGCGTGACTCAGGACGCTCAAACCAGCACGTGGGTTGACAGGTCAAATCAAGAACGGATCCGCTGAGTAAAGCGGTCCGGCTTCGGTGGAGGCTCTGGTACTTACCGGCTTTCGTGGGTCCCTTTGGTTGACTTGCATGCCTGAATCGCGCCGGCTGTCCGGTCAGCCGCAACTGGGACCTGTACGAACGCAACACCGCTGAGCGCTGCATCAATCGGCTCAAGGAGTAACACGGTCTGGCCTTCGCACCGACAAGACCCTTGTGAGTTATCTCGCAGACATTCGGGTACGAGGTGCCGTCTTGTGGATGCGGAGCCTTCGGCCCGCCTGAAGATCGGAACCTCGTACAGGCTCTGGCTTGGTTCTGCCGTCCGAGAAGCCGGCAGCGCCGAAGCCGTCTTGTCGGTTCCGTCCTTGCGGGCGGGGGCATAAACGGCAGGTCGCATTCGCATCGGTGCGTCACTCGGACGTCTCCGAGAGGGCGGCACGGAGCGTGGCGGCCCGGGTGAGTACGGGGTCGGCGTCGCCGTTGCCGAGGTCTCGGAGCAGTTCACCGAGATCGGTCAGAGAGGCGACAAAAGAGGGCCGGTAACGGCTGGGGTCGGAGGCGGCCAGCTTCTCGTAGGTTTCTACCACCTGGCGCTGGTGGTGGAGGGCCTCGGCGGTCCGGTCCGCGCCACGCAGATAGTCGGCCAATCTGGCGCGGACGGTCGCCAGGACGGCCTGGTAGCTGTCGGGGTCCTCCTTTGCGAGCGGCTCGAACAGCTCCACCACGTCGAGTTCTGCCGCGGCGGCCTCCTGGTGGAGTCCGAGCCTGGACATGATGGTTGCCCTTGAGTCGAGCAGGTGGATGTAGGGGAACGGTTCGGCGTCGGGCTGTTGGAGGAGGTGGATCTCCCACAACGCGGAGGCGCGATCGAGGAGTTGCTGTGCGGGGTCGAGGAGTTCGACGCCGATCAGCTCCTGGGCGACGTCGTTGAGGGCGCGGACCGTGGTCGCGAGGTCCTGTTGGGTGTTGGTGACGCGCTCGACCGTCTCCTCGATGTCGTGCCCGAGGCAGGACTGGACGAAGAGCCGCCGTTGCAGAGTCCCGGCAAGCTGGCCGGTCTCGTCGAGCTGCCCCCAAATGTCCGCGGCGCGTTCCAGCAGGGGCAGCGCCCGCTCATGGTCGCCCTGACTTGAGTGGCGAGTGGCGAGGTTGTCCAGCGACATCGCCATCCTGCCGAGGTACGGGTCGGGCTGGACGAGCGACAGCTCTTCGTAGATTTCGAGGGCCGCATTGACAGCGGCGACGCACTCGTCGGTACGGCCAAGGTCGGCTTCCCGGTTGCTGAGCTGGAACAGCGCATCGGCAAGGCTTTCACGGGCTCCGGTCTCTCGGCAGAGATCGACGGCCAGCGCGGCGGCGGATCTGGCTTCTTCGGGTTGGCCGAGCCGGGACAGGTAGATGGCTAGTGAGAGCCAGGCGCTCGCCAGTCGAGGGCGGAACCGGTCAGGGTCCTGCTGGGTCAACTCGCCGTACAGGGAGACGGAGCGCCGCATGTGCTCATGCGCTCGTCCCAGGCGGCCCTCTTCCTCGTGGTAGCGGCTCAGGTTGTGCAGCGCCCGTGCGAGGTCCGCACCGAGCTGGTCGTCGCCGGGCTCGTAGAGCCGTTCGAGGAGGCTGACCGCGCGCTCGACGGCGGTGACCGCATGGTCGAACTGGCCGGCTCGCTCGAGGACGGAGCCGAAGAAGCTCAGCGCGTTAGCGAGGGCCACGGCCCAGCCTGTGTCGTCGTCGTACAGGCGCTGATACGACTCGACGGACTCCCTGCCGGATCGCATGGCCTCGTCGATCTGGTCGGCGACGTTGTGCGTGACCGCGAGGTTGAACAGCGCGTGTGCGAGCTGGGGAAGGTCTCCAGCGGTACGGAAGATTTCGACCGCCTCGGCTGTGGCTGCCACCGATTCTTCTGTACGCCGAAGGTTATGCAGTTGGGTGCCCAAGGTCTTGAGGGATTCGCCGAGGTGGGGGTCCGCGCATTCGCGGTAGAGCTCGACGGATACACGCGTCTGATTCAGGGCCGGCTCGTGCTGGCCGAGCGCTTCCAGCTGGTCGCCGAGGTAGCGGTGGGCGCGAGCGAGGTCGGGTGTCCACCCCGTGTCCTCCTTACGCAGCGCGCGGTAATGCTTGATCGACTCGTGGAGCGCATACACCGCCTTTGTGTGCTGACCAATGGCCGCGTGGCGATGACTCAGATTGACCAGGGAAAGCGCGAGCTCGCCCAGGTAGACGGCAGGGTCCTGCCGGGCGAGGTCGCGGTAGAGCTGGGTGGCCTTCTCCGCGGTCTCCATTGCGGCATTCGCGTCGCCGAGCTGCGCCTGAACCCGGGCGAGGTTGCCAAGAAAGGTCGCGTACCACGGAGCCACTCCTGGATCCTCGGCAAGCAGCAGCGGAAAGAGTTCCCCAGCCTCAATGAGGCTCTCGTGTGCCTGGTCCCACTGTTCGAGATCCGCATGCCGTAAGGCTGCGCTCTGCAGCGCCATGGCGAGCGTCATACGGTAGTCACCGTCGGCCAGATTCCTTGCCTCTTCCAGCGCATCCTGGGAGCTCGTGAGGGCTCCGGCGAGGTCACCGTCGTCCACTTTGAGGTTGCTCAGGATGTTGAGCGCGAGGGCTAGATCGTAGCCCCCTCCCAGAGCCCGGAACTGCTCGATGGACTTCTCCGCCAGCCGGATGCCTTCCTTCAGGTCGTCGTCCTCGGCCACCCGCTGTGCGAGACGCAGCAGGCAGTGAGCGTACGGTTCCCGCGCCCAGTCCAGACCCATTTCGACGAGCGGAGCGAGGCCGCGGACCGTCTGCCGGCAGACCATCATCGCGTCGAGCGCGCTGTCGACCTGGACGAGCAGGGCACTGTACGGCTCGGCCTCCGCGGCGACATCCAGCCAGCGGGTAACGTCCTCCTTGGCCAGGACACGAAGGATGCGGAAAGCGCGGCGCCGTACGGCGACGGCCTCGTCGAGCTGGCCCAGCGCCATGAGTGGCGCGGCGAGCTCGCTCAGGGCCCGCGCGAGCTGCAGCTGATCGCGACCCTCCCACAGGCTGAGCACGATGCGGCGCGCAAGCAACTCATCATCGGGGCGACCCTGCTCGGCGAGCCGATCGGCAAGAGCTCTCAGCGAGCGAGACAACTCCTCCTGGACGATGTCTGGATCGGCGATCACCGTCTGTTCCAGACCGTGAATCTCACCGCCCAGCCGGTGGAACAGATCGTCCAGCGACTCAGAGACGGCCATGCCGAACCGCTCTGGCTCGGCTGCCGCATAGGCCTGGTACTGCGCGACGAGGTGGCCGATCGACATGGTCGTCAGTCATCCCTTTCTCTTGGAACGCGACAACTGGTCGATCATTGCGAAATCCGGCACGAATTTCTAGATCCCAGCTGGTCGCCCAGACTCTGTGTCTGGTTCCCACCTCGTCGGCATGAAGTTCTCCGACGACGGCCTGCCAGGTGGCGTAGCAATGGAGCTCTTCGTAGGCGGCAGGGGCGAGATTCGAGTTCTCCTTCAGGTATCTGCGTGACCCGCACGAGAAGCGGCGACCCTAACGGCAACTCCGAGATTGCGGTGAAGTCGTCGCCGAAGAGTCAGGCCCTTGACAGGTGGCACAAGCGGGGGAGGCAGGGTCAGGCGGTGGGCGCGGGCAACCGGAGAAATGCGGGCCTGTGCGAGTACCAATCGGTGATCGCCGTAACCAGGTAGCCCAGATTCTGCGTGCGCATGACCGGTGCGGAGGCCCCCACCTCGAAGCTCATGCTGGTCTTGGGGTCGTTCCGCCAGATACTGTCAGCCGGAACCGGCGCCGTCATGTGAGGGGCGAGACACCGGAAGAACTCAATGATGTCGGCGTCCTCGATGTTCGAGTGCAACTTGTTGTACACGCCAGCGAGAACTCGCAGCATGCCGACCGAACCCAGCAGTGAACGAGCGCGCAGGTCGGCCGGCTCCAGCCGGTCCTCGCTGACAGCGGCGAGGTCGGGGAAGGCCTCGGTGAGACAGTCAAGAAAGCCCAGCACGTCCGTCACGACGGTCGCGTCGCTCATCGAATCCTCCCGCTTCCGGTTGATCCGCCCGCCGATGCCGACAGCCACACCCCGAGTCAAGTCGGCCACGTGCTTGGCGCCCAGCAGGTGGGGACTATTGCGGGTCATCCGATCCTGCTCCATGTCGACCCGGCCGCGCAGCAATGCATGGACGATGACCCGATCCAAGGTGCGGTTCGCCACACGGGAGCTGTCAAACCGAGAGCGCACGGCCGCGGAGATCCCCTTCGCGTTGTCCGCTACGTCGACGAACATCTGCCGGGCGAGGAGGTTGTCCCGCTCGACGTAGATGTCGACGCCGATGCTCTCGTTCTTGAGCCTGCTCAGCCGGGCATGCAAGTCGTCGCGCGCCGAAGCGAGCTTCGCCATGCGCTCAGCCTTGGTGGACTTGCCGAGATCCCGATCGATGCGGGAGATCTCGGCGCTCAGGCGGCGGATCTCCAGGTGCACGCCCAGGATGCGGTGCTGCCCGTCGATGGTGAGCATCTGTGAGAGGCCGCCTTCGCGCCAGGGAACCCGAAGGTAGCCGACTGCCTCATCGGCCCCGGGGAGACCTTCGAAGACGCAGCCGCCGCTGTCGCGAACGAGGAGCGCGGGGGCTGCCCAACCGGGATTGCTGTCGATGTAGACGCCGAAGTCCTTGGCATGGCGTACGTCGACCTTGCGGTTGTCCTCATCCACGTTGTCTGGATCGGGGATGGGGAGGATGACATCCAAGTCCATGAGGGGAACGCGGATGCTGTACACGATCCGGCCGCCCTGGATAGTGCGCATGGCGAGGTAGGTGCTGTATCGAGCCACGCCCATGAGCCGGCTCGTGTCAACGGTGAGGGTCACAGTTGCTCCTAGGTGGAGGGATGCGGGCGGCCCAGCGCGGCCAACATCGCAGACGGAAACAGGTGGATGAGACCAACTGGCTGGTGGCCGTCAGTCAAGACTGTATCATGTGAATGGCATACACGGTCAAGGAAGAGTTATGGCAAGTTTCCTTGGCGGGAATCCTTTGGATCTTCGGGTCAGGACTCGGCGGTCGGCTCTGCGTACAGATTGGTGATCGTGTTACTTTTCCTCGCACAGCTGGGGAAAGGTGGATCAACGTGGCGACACGGACGATCATCGATGGGCGCTACGAGCTGGATCCGTTCCCCATCGGCCGAGGCGGCTATGGCGAAGTACGCAGCGGGTACGACACACGACTCGACCGCCGGGTGGCGGTCAAGTTCATCCGGGTGGATCGGCTCCCCGACGGCAAGCCGGACGAGGAGCTGACCAAGCGGTTCGTTCGCGAGTGCCGGATCACCGCCCGGCTGGAGCATCCCGGCGTTCCGATCGTTTACGACCACGGGACCTATGACGGCGAGCTCTATCTGGTGATGCAGCTCATTGAGGGTTCCCCGGTCTCCACGGTGATCGACGAGTTGGAGCGGCTTCCCGTCGGTTGGGCCGCCGCCATCGGCGCGCAAGTGTGTACGGTCCTGTCAGTCGCGCACACGGCCTCCCTTGTTCACCGCGATCTCAAGCCCGGCAACCTGATGCTCTGTCCGGACGGGACTGTGAAGGTTCTCGATTTCGGGGTTGCCGGCGCATACGAAGCATCCGGGCTGACCAGGATCACCCAAACGGGCGTTACGACGGGCACTCCTGAGTACATGGCACCAGAGCAGGCGTTCAGCGCTATCACCGCCCCGCAGTCCGACCTCTATTCCCTCGGGGTCGTCTTGTACGAGCTGCTGACCGGGGAACGGCCTTTCACCGGGCCGACGCCTCTCGCCGTGATGCGCGGACACACCGACGAGACTCCGCGGCCCCTGCGCCAACTCCGACCCGAGATACCCGCACGGCTCGAGGCCCTGGTTCTCCGGCTCCTGTCCAAGAGGGCTGAAGACAGGCCCGAAGACGCAGCGGAAGTATTCGCCGGGTTGACGGAGTTTTGCCGCGACCTTCCCCCGTTGCCGGGTTTCGTGGATGTTGTGACCGGCTCCCCGGTCCTCATGTATGCCTCAGTGGTGGCGAGGATCCCTCATCGCTCGCCCGCACCGGCTCCCGAGGTCGTCGGGGTACCGGTTTCGAATCGGCGTGCCGGGGCTGAGATCCGTGAGAGGGACATCTCTCATGCTCGTGCCGATGCCCAGGCGCTGCTGTCCGAATCTCGGTTCGGCCAGGCCGCCTCGGTGCTCGCCGCGGTGATCGAGCCCGCTGGCCGGGCACTCGGCGCTGCCAGTCCGGAGGTGATCAGCCTTCGGCTGGATCTCGCTAACGTGCTCTTCCTGGGGGGTGACTACCGAAGGGCTGCTCCGGAGTTCAATCAGCTCGCTGCGGACCTTGCCGTGCGTGATGGGGACGACAACGATCTGGTGCTCCGTTGCCGCCTGCAGGAGGCGGCCTGCCACGCGAACGTGGGGGAAACCAGCCTCGCGCTCCGGCAGCTTCGTGACCTGCTGGTCGACGAGCGTGAGTTCGGCGTCGATGAGGATCGCATCCTGGAGCTTCGCCGTGAGATCGGACTTCTGGAGCTTGCCGCTGGAGACAAAGCCGGGGCGACCCGCACTCTGTCCGCACTCCTTCCGGACCTGGAACGCCGCTATGGCCCGCGGCATCCCGGAGTGGATCAGGTCGTGGGAATTCTGGCCGACCTGGATCTGCACACCTCTAACTAATGATCGACCAGCGGGACGGTTCGCCGAGCACTTCGCGTGCGCCGTGCAGATCGGCCAGGCGCGCGGCGAGGGTGGCGACCGCTAGCCGTTCGGGCAGCGCGACGCTGAACTTCAACCCCGTCAACGCCTTGGGATCAACCTCGGGCAGGCAGAGCCGTTCAGCGGCCCCCGTCATCGCCTTCCGCCACTCGTCTGGAGTCAGGTTCGCCCGGAGCCGCACGGAATCCTCCTCCACACGCTGACCGCTGTCCGCGATCTGTGACAGGGTCGCGGCAAGTGTCGCGTTGACCCTGAATCCCGCCCAGGTCCACCAGCGGACGTCGCCAGTGACGTCCTTGGTGATGACGGTTCCGCCGGGGTGGACCGTCTCCAGGTCACCCTCGCGGATCACGGCGAGTCGCTCCTTCGCTCGGCGGCTCAGCCGGACCGGCGGATCCTCGCCCAGAAGCACCGAGCGCATGGCACGGCAGAGAGCGAATGAGAGTCCGCCCAACCCGCGCCCGTTCCAGCGGGCTTTACCCCGGCCGTCTGCAGGTTCGACGAAGCATCGGCGGCGCTTCCAGTCAATGTAGTTGACCCGCCAGGTCCGGCCGGCGAGCAGCAGCAGCCTCGGTCCCTCAATCTCCTCGGTGAGCAGCGCGGGGTCAGTCCGTCCGATCTCCTTGCGCCCGTGCAGCACGGTGAACTCGGGTGCGGCGGTGAAGACGGAGGTCATCTCCATGAAGTGCCGGAATCCGAAGCGCCGCTCGGCTTCCGGGCCGATGAACAGCATCCCCGAGTCCTCGTCCAGGTATCCCGACGAGATCAGATGGCTGACGATGGGTTCGGATCCCGTACCGAACGGCCATAGCCCATTCCACCACTCTGGCCAGATCCGATCTCCGACACGGTGCTCCTGCAGGCAGAGCGCCAGTAACTGCTGGGCCACAATGTGTCGGGGCTCAGGGGGCGGCGTGACCGGCTCCACCCACCCGCGGCCCCAGAGCAACAACAGCGCTGCGGCACGCAGCAGCGATCCCTCGTCCAGGGTGAGGAACAGGCAGTTCCGCGCGGTTCCCTGCCGGCGCCCGGTGCGCCCGATTCGCTGTAGGAACGACGCGACGCTGAACGGCGAGTTGATCTGGATTACCCGGTCCAGATCACCGACGTCGATGCCGACTTCCAATGTCGAGGTGGAGACGATGACACAATCCCGGGCTTGCGCGAACGCCTCCTCCGAGCGTCTTCGCTCGTTGGTGGACAGGGATGCGTGCGAAAGGAACACGGTGATGCCCAGACCACGGAGGGCGTGCCCCAGCTCCTCGACAAGCTGCTTGGAATCGCAGAAGACCAGGCGTTTCTCGCCGCGGTGCAGCGCCGCGATCACCTTCGCGGCGTTGGACACCGACCCCACGTGGTCGAGCTGCACCTCTCCAGCTGGTACGGCCTGCGCTTGGCTGGGCGGATCGGGTGAGACTACTCGCGCGGGGCGGGTTCCCGCGCCGGAGCCTTGAAGCCAGGTCAGCAGATCGCCTGGGTTCCCCACGGTGGCGGACAGGCCGACCCGCTGAAGGGGGCGGCCGAGCAGGTGGGTGAGGCGTTCCAGCACCGCGAGCAGGTGCCAGCCGCGGTCGTCGCCGGCAAAGGCGTGCACCTCGTCGACGACGACGGCCTGCAACCCGGCGAAGAACTGCCGGTGGTCGACATTGACGCTGACCAGCATCGATTCAAGCGACTCCGGTGTGGTCAGCAACACATCGGGCTGCTCCCGGAGGATCTGCTTGCGACGGGAGAATGTAACGTCACCATGCCATAGTGACGCGCGCCGTCCGAGCCAGCCTGTGTAGCCCTCAAGGCGGGGCAGAAGGTTGTTCAGAAGCGCTTTGATCGGGCAGAGGTAGAGAACCGAGGTGCCGCGCCAACGGTCTGATGCCATCCGTGATAGCAGCGGGAACATCGCCGCTTCGGTCTTTCCAGCCGCCGTCGGGGCGAGCAGCAGCGCGTCCGAGCCGGCCAGCACCGGTGCGATCGCGTCCTTCTGGAGTGGTCGCAACGTTGGCCAGCCGAGCGTGTTGACGATGTGGTGCAGTACCACGGGGTGGAGCTCGGAGGAGTTCACGGCAGATCCAGCGAGATGTCGTCCACCGACAGCGCGTTCCGCTCGACCTCGGTCAGCTCGCTCGCACCGACGGTGAGCCGGTAGTGGGCACGTGGATCGAAATCAGGGAACTGGTCCACCCGGTCGAGCACATCGCCGACCAGCTTCTTCAGGAACAGTCGGGGTGAGACCCCGATCCTGCCACCCAGTGAACCGGCGACCGCGCCGGCGAGGTCGGCGAGATAGGCGTCGTCCACCAGCGAGACCACCCGAGGAGATGCTCCGGCGGCGTAAAGGTCCCGGACCCGGATGCCCAGCTCCAGCAGGCCGTCGTGGCTGAACCCAGGAAGCCGGATCTGCACAGCCCGGGGGTTGTCGAACCGTGCCTCGGTGTCGAAGTCGGTGGCGAGCCTGGCTGCCAGCGGCGCCAGCCGCTGGACCCCCTGGGACCCCTCGGAGAAGAAGGCGGGCGTACCGGTGACGAGCACGTACAGACCGGGAAACCGGCCCGAGTCGACCTCGTCGATGAGCTGGCGGAGCGCGTTCAGCGCTTTGTCCCGTACGTCGGAGCGCACCCGCTGCAGCGTCTCCACCTCGTCGAGGACCAGCAGCAGACCCTGATGCCCCGAGTCGCGCAGCACGGTCAGCAGCCCCTGCAGGAATCCGAGCGCTCCGAAGTGGTCCAGGTTGCCGCGCACCCCCGCCGCTCGCTTGGCGGATGCGGCCACGTGCGGCTGCCCGCTCAGCCAGGCCAGTACGGCTTCCGCTGTCGCGGGATCGGACGCTGCCAGAGCCGAGCGGTATCCGCGAAGGGCGGCGGCGAACGCGGGCGCGGACCGGCTCACCTCAGCCAGCCGCTTCTCCAGCAGGGCTCCCACGGCCGGGTCAAGGTCGGGCTCCGGCACCCCGGCGGCGAGTGAGTCCTCCTCCAGGGTGAACATCCACGCGTCGATCACGGAACGCAGCGCACTGGGCGGGAACTGCGCCGTAGACAGGTTCTCGCAAAGCCGTCGGTAGACGGTCTCCAGCCGATGCAGCGGCGTCTCGGTCTCCGAGATCTGCACCTCGGCGACGGCCAGCCCCGCCTTCTTGGCACGCTCGGCGAGCCATCGAGCGAAGAATGTCTTGCCGGAGCCGTACTCGCCGCGGACCGCCTTGAAGACCGCGCCACCACGGGCTGCGACTGCCAACTCCTCGTCGAGCGCTGCAGTGAACCGGTCCAAACCGACCGCGAGCAGATCCAGCCCGGTGGACGGGACGGTGCCGCGCCGCAGCGCGTGGATGACCTCGCGGCGCCGACGTTCGCTGACGTTTTCTACCGCCATGGCACCCCGAACTGCTCGGAGAGGAGACTCGTGTCCAGCATGACGGTGACGCCGTCGGCGTCATAGCCGATCGGGTCGTAGCCGTCGACGCTCAGCACCCGCCTGACTGCGGCCAGCACGCTTCGCAGCCGGGCAGCGGGCACCTGCGCGACCGCGGAGAGCGTCGTCTCATGCAGCCGCCCACCGCCGGCAAGCAGCGCGGCCAGCACGCTGCGAACCCGCTCATCGTCGGGGGCCGTCCGCCCGGCTCGCTCCCGCTGCTGGGCATAGAGCGGGGTGGTGAGCAACTCGTCGATGAATCGCTCAGCGGGAGGCCGCGGCGCCGGCACCGCGAGCGGGGCCAGCTCTTCGAAGGAGAGCAACTCCTCCTGGTTCTCCGGAGACTTCGAGGATCTGGTTCCCTGAGCTTTCCGCGGACTCGCGGGGGCCGCGGCGAGCGCGACCGTGGTGTGCCACCAGGCGGGTTCCTGCGCTGGCGCGGGCCGCCAGCCTGCGATCTCGTCCACCGGAGCGGCGCTGAACACCGCGAACGGCACGGCGACCTCGGCAGCGGAGACGCCGCCGTGGTATCCGGCGCGTTTTCCGGTGTAACGGAGCTCCTCCCGCCAGGGCAGTATGGCCGCGCCGCCTCCGAGCATCACCCGGCGTCCCTCGATGGCGATCTCCCCTTCGCCGACAGGGCCACCGATCGGTCGCCACCGGGCCGACTCGGCGCCAGTGCCCGTCAGTGGCGTGCTGTCGCGTTCGATGACATGCCCGTGGTCACTGGTGAGGATCAGGGTGCGGCCGGTGGCTCTGGCAGCTTCGGTCAGTGCTTCCAGATGCTGGATCTGGGCGGGTGTCCAGGTCGTCCCTCCCGGGTCCATTTTGTCGAGGGCATCGTCGATCGTGTTCAAAACTACGCCCACCACGCGAGCCTCGCCTTCAACGGCACTGCGCACCGCCGGATGAAGGGAGTGGCCCCCGGGAGCACGCAGTTCGTCCTTGTGGAACAGTCGGGCCGCCGGGTCGCCTACGGCGGCCGCGAACCCGGACTTCTCCTCATGCTGGCCGCCGGTCCGAAGCGTCCCGGTCAGCAGGCTGGTCCTGCAGGCCTCGGTGACGGTAGGCAACGGGGGCAGCAGCACCCGTCGGTGGCCCACCGTGGAGTCGATCAGCTCGATCCACCGGCTGCCCACCAGCTCGGCCGCCAGCTCAGCGAGAACCCCGGCCGACATGCCGTCCAGGACGATCAGCAGCGACCGGCCGAGCGGCCGGACCAGAGCCGACAACGCCGACTCGATCGGCACCAAGGTGCCGGGCGGTGAATCGGCGGCGACCACGGTCGCCAGATGGCGGGCGAGCACTTGATCCCGTGCATCCCGCCGAGCCGCAACCGCCTCCAGCAGCGACCGGTAGGCCTTGCCGACCTGCTCGTCGGGGTCGCCACCCCAGACATCCGCGAACGCCCATTCGGCGTAGGCGCCGATTTTGATCTGATGGTGCAGGGCGTCGGCGAGCGTGGACGCGGGCTCGTCCGGAACTGCGAGCGACCGGAGCAGCCGGAGCGCCATCTGGGCCACCACGGCTCGGCGTTCCTGCCCCATCCCGCGCTGGGCCAGCTCATGCGCCGCAAGCTGTGTGTACGCCTGCTCGGCCCGGTCCAGCTCGGCAGGTCCCGGGACGGGCAGCGCATCCCGTACGGCTTTCGCGAACTCCCGCAGCCGGATGGCGTAGGCGCCGGGCAGCAGCGTGGAACGGGCGATCAGCGCTCCGGCGTTGAACGCGCGAAGCAGCCCTTCGGCCCGTTCAAGCAGGCCGTCCGGTTGGTTCAGCTGGGCGATGGCCGCTTCCGCCGCACGAGCCCAGGTCCGTGCCTGGTCGCCGGGCAGATCGGCGCCGCCAAGCCTGGCACGGAGCAGGCCCCGGGCTTCACCGACGGACTGGAGGCTGGTCTTGCCCTCCGGCCACAACAGCCCGGCGGCGAGCGCGAGCGGTAGCGCGTCACCTCCGTGCCCAGCCGCCGCGGCCCGCAGCGTCCACGCTCCGGCGGGTCCGGTGACGTCCCCCAGCCAGCCGGCCAGCCCTTCTCGGACGTCGGTGGGAAGCGCGGCAAAGCCGGCCATCGCCGTCGGGTCGAGCGACCACCGAAGGAGCCCGGTCGCGTCCGGGTGCCCAGGGGTGAGGTACGGCTCACCGTCCGGCCGGGAACCGAAAAGCACCGAGGCGAGGTGCCCGAGCGCGTGCTCACGCGTGAGCGCGCCGCCGGGCGCGGGCGGCCAGCCTGAACCAGCAGGCTCCCACCTTGCCAGCGCCGCGGCGGCCCAGTCCTCCGCCAGCAGTAGCGGATCGATCGTCCGTGCAGCGAATGACTGTTTGAGCAGGTCCCACGGCTTCAGCGGGATCAGCATGCCGCGCGCCAAATGGGTGAGCAGTCCGAGCCCGAGGTCGGCGGCGTCCATGTCAGTGAGGACCACCAGATATCCAGGCTTTCCCCGATGGGCGATGAGCTCTTCCCGGATGGCCAGCGCGGAGGGACAGGCCCTGACCTGGACGACGGTCTCGCCGCCAGCCCCCTCCAGGGGAAACGACGGCTCTCCCGTCCACTCGGGGCGTGCATGGATGCCGATCACGCGTTTCGGCTGGCTGGACTGTGCAATCCGGCTGACGATGCCGCGTATCGCCGGCAGCGTTGCGGCGGCGAGACGGGTCCCGATCAGGGACGTCTCGGTCATGGCTGCGTTACCTCCGTCGTGATCTGCCACGTGACGGTGATCTGCTTCCCGGGGTGCGCCTCAGCGAATGCCTTCAGGGCGCTGAGCGCATCGTCGATCGTGTCTGCGAACACCTTGACCGAACCCGAGGTGGACGAATCCGTACGGCCGGGAGGGATGACGATCGGGGGGTCAATGATCGGCGGGTCGGGGACGAGCCGGGCCAGGAGCTGCTGTGCCTGCCGTTTGGCGTCGGCGAGTGCCGGGGCGAGGGACGACTGTGTCTCCTGGTATGCGGCAACCACGCGGAGATGCTCCACGATGGTGGCGGCGGCCGGGTCGTAGGACGACCGGGTGGCGACCGCGCGCAACAGGTCCCAGTCCATCTGTTCCAGAGCGAATGCCGTGGCCCGGGCCGTCTTCAGCGACCGGGCCAGGGTCTCCGGTGCGGCGTCCAGCGCCGTCGTGGCCAGGCTGGTCACCAGGTCATAGGCCTCGGGCTCTGCGGCCAGGAAGGTGACCAGCGAGGCCGCGCTCTTTGCCAGGCCCAACCGGTCCACGGTGCCGTCGGTGGCGCGGTTGCCGGTGAGGCCGAGCTGGTCGCGGTGTGCGTCCAGCAGCGTGACCAGCTGCCGGGCCGGCTCCTGCAACGTCCTGGCCTGCTCGCGTACGGCTGTCGCCAACCTGTTGACCGTGGCGGCCGATCGGCGTTCGCCGGACGCCACCCCGAAGATCCGGTCGGCACGGTCGGACGCGGCTCTCCAATGAGACTCGTCGGGCAGCCGGGGCAGTCGCAGTTCATAGGCGGCATCGATGCGGTCCACCGGCGGCCGGGGGACCGGTCCCTCCTCGCCGCGGAACCACTCACGGTCCTGCGCCAGCGCGAACGCCGCGACGACCAGGCCGCGAACGGCGTGGTCGAGGCCGCGTGCCTGCGGCTGGTCGAGCCAGGCGATCAGCTTGCCGACCCCGATGGACTGCTCCAGACCGTCCTGGGCAGCCAGCTGGGTGAAGTGCCGGCGCAACGGAAAGGTGTCCCCCGTCAGCAGGAAGGCGTTTTCTAGGGCCTCCCCGAGCTTCAACGGGTTGGCCACCTTCCTCAGGACTTCTCGATCCTTGGCCGCGACCGGGACCCGGCCGTGCTCGTCGGCCGCCGCGGCCTCCAGATACTCGAGCACGGTGGCGATGTCGCCGCGCCGCACCTCGGAGGGGAAGTGCGGGTGCGCGGGATACTGCGCGGACAGCATCTGGTCCAGCAGATGCGCCAGGCAGTCTGCGAGCCTGGCACCGACCGGCGCGCCGAGGTCGAGCTGCGGATCGAGCGACTTGTAGAAGGACAGGTGACCACGAGAGGAGTCGATGTCGGCTTCTTCACGCTCTGCCGCGCCGTACGCCTGCTGGATGACCTGGGCGAGCTTCGACTCCAGGGTGGTCTTCCGATTGTTGAGCAACGCCCGCGCCGCCGACCGGTCCTGCGGGGACAGATGGTTGGCGTTCTGCTCGAAACGGTCGTCGGAGGCGAGCAGGTAGCGCAGGCAGACCAGCTCGCCGAGGTCGTTCTCACGTTCCTTGGTGAAGAACGCAGGCACCCACACGACGGTACGGCTGCGCACGCCGCGGCTTTCCAGGTTCTCGATCCGGGCCAGATCGTCATTGGGGCCGAAGTTCTGCTCATCGAACGGGAAGTCGATGACGAGTTTCCACCGGTCGCCCTCGGCGAGCAGCGCGGAGTCGGGCAGCTCGTCGGCGTTGCGGACGTTGCCATAGACGAGATCCACGGTGCGGCGGCTGCCGCGCCAGACGAACGAGTGCGTGTATCCGCCACCAAGGGTGTCGGCGGGGGCCGACGCGCCGAGCGAGGCGAAGACCAGGTGACGCAGGAGCTGCCGGCGCTCGCCGATGGTGTCCTGATTGCGCACCCGATCCAGCACGCTCTCGTAGTCGACGCCCGCGAGCTGGATCGTGATCAGCGGGTTCTTCGGGTCGTCGGAGAGGTGGATCTCGCTCACGCCCGACTGCGCGAGGTCCTTAAAGAGGGCGAGGACCTTTCCGGTTTCCTCGCCTGCCAGCCGGGTCCTGATCGTCCCGTGGTTCAGCGCGGCCAGCTTCTGTGCGGTGAGGGTGCGCAGCGCGGGCACGTTTGGCGCGATCGCGGCGAGCAGCGCGGTCTTCACCAGCCGGGCGTCGCTGACGAAGGCGTGCGTCCGCGCCAGGCCCTCGGCCTGGTCGGCGGTAAGCCGATGCCGGTCCAGCAGCCGCGGCAGCAGCTTCTCCTCAAACAGTGTCCGTGCGTTAGTGAAATGCTGCGCGATGTCGTCGGTCAGCGGCACCATTCCCGCGCTCATCAGCACGTCGTAGACGTCGCCGACCGGGATCAGGTCGTCCACCCGCAGTTCGTCCCGCCCGCGGCGGAGCAGCTCAGCCATGGTCCGCAGACCCGTGCGCTCCCGCTGTAGGAGGCTGGAGAGCGCGACCATGGTGGAGACCAGCGCCGGTGAGAACGGGTAGGTCCGGCGGAACGACACCTGGTCGGATGAATCGTCCAGTCCTTCCAGCAGCACGTTCCAGACCTTCGGCTCCCGCGTCACGTGCGCGAACGCCGCGTCCAGCGCCTCCCGGCCACCGGGCTTCGGGTCGAGCAGTCGCCGTTCCACGATCAGCGGAAGGTTCCCGTCGGCAAGAACGATCTTGTTAAAGCGGTCCTCCCACCAGCGGAACGTTTGACTGGTGGCGTATCTCTCCGCGCCAGTGAAGTTCTCCCCGAGGAAGTCCTTAATGTCACGCTGCCGCGCGACGAACGACATCAGAGGAATCGGGCGCCTGCTGGATGCCGACTCCACCAGCTTGGAGAGTTTGGGTCCTTCACGGTTCACGAACGTCGTGTCGTTGCTGCGGGAGGCGAGCCAGAGCACCAGCTCGTCGATGAAGAGGACGACGCCATGGTAGCCAAGTCGGCGCGCGTGCCCGCTGACGACCTCCAGCCCCTCCTCCAGCGGGATGTAATCGGCTCCCCGGGTGAAGCTGGTGAAGTAGGAGTCGACCAGGGCCGTCACCAGGGTGCCACGGGCCTCGTCACCGACCGGAGCATGCCTAGCCCGCTCGTAGGATGCGGCGTCCCACGAGGTGCTCAGGGTGCCCCAGCCGCCGGCAGCCCGGCTGATGAGGGACCGGAAGAAGACCTCGTCACCCTGGCGAGCCCGCATCCGGTCGGCATCCGCGAAGAGCCGGTCGGTGGTGTGCACCTCGGGCAGCGACGCGTCCGGGTGGAGCTGGGCGATCTGTGAGACGTAGCCGCCGAGTACCGCCTCCTCCACCGTGGACGCGCCCATCAGGTGGTAGTTGAGGCAGAGCAGCTTTTTGCCGGCCAGCCAGCCGTCGTGCTTGTCGAGCACCGACTCCAGACCACGAAGCCCGCGGGCGTCCGGGTTGTGCTGGAGAATCGCGTTGAGCACCGCCATGAAGTGGCTCTTGCCGGAGCCGAACGAACCGTGAAGGAAGACGGCGTCGCTGACCCCCTTCTCCTGGGTCCCCCGGATATAACCGAGCGCCTGGTCGAAGCTCTGCGCCAGCTGCGGGGTGACCACGTAGCTATCGAGGGTCGCCTTGATGCGCGAGACGCCGTCGCTCAGTTTGAGCACGAAGTCGTTCGCGCTCAGCGACTCGGGGATCTCGATGACGTCCCTGAGTAGTGTCGCACCGTCGGGAGAAGCCGCCATGGGTCAGTTCCCCTTCTCAGCTGGCGGTTGGGCGTTCTTGGTGGTCTTTTTGCCTCTGCCGCCGCGAGTGGTCACGGTCGGCCTCCAGTCGGCCAGAGCGGACCGGGTCAGCCCGTGCTCGGCGAGCCGGTCCCGCAGCCAGGCGGAGAAGTACTCCGCGGGCACGTCACCGTTCTCTGCGTCGTACTCGTTGTGCCACTGGTGCAGCCACGGCTCCAGCTCAGCGACGCCCGCCAGCAGCGGGATCACCCGCTCGCCGCTGAGGCCGCGATCGGCGACCAGGTTCGCCAGCGCCGTCGCCTGCTGCAGGTGGTCCCAACCTGCCCAGCCGTAGACCGGGCTGGTGTCGCCGTCCCGCTCCGCGCCGGGGTAGCCGATGAAGCGCTCCTTGGCGACGTCGAGTTTGCCGCGGTGCCGCCAGAAGCCCGGGAGGAAGTCCGCGGAGCCGTACTTCGGCGGAGCCGGGATAGGCGCCGGCCGCTCCGCGTCGGAACCCGGGCCCGTCTTCGGGACCGGGATCTCCTCTTTCAACCAGCGCTCCTGGTGTCGCGCACGGGCCGCCTCCCAGGCGTCCTCCTGCCGCTGAAGCTCCCAGACCCGCTCCCACTCGGCCCGCTTGCGCAGCCCGCTCTCCTTGTAGCGGTACGCGGCGAGGAATGGCACCTGTTCGTCCTTTAGTAGGGCGGCGAGGCTCGCCGTCAGGTCGTAGTCGGGGCTCCCGACGTAGAGGTCGAGAACCTGCCGGAAGTCGCCGTCGAGCCGGACCAGGTCGGCGAGCTGCGCCACGCTCAGCACCCGCGGGTCCCCATTCCTGTCGGACCACAGGCGCGGGTCTTCGAGTCGGTCCAGCAGCCACCCGCGCAGCGCCTCCGCCCGTGCTGTCTCGTATGGCTCCGCCGCCCAGCGTCGCTTACACTCCGGGCGCTCCACCAGGTGGAGCAGGGGCTTGTTCGCGATGAAGTCGATCCTCCGCCGGACCAGCTCCTTATACGCCTCCGGCCAGTGCGCCGGGTGGTTGGTGCGCATGGTCGAACCGTGCCGATCGAACCACGCGGTCTCCGTCTCCCCGGCATCGACCTGCCTGGCGAGGACGATCTCGAACGCCCGCTCGCCAAGGGCCAGACCCGGCAGGTCGTCCCCGCCGTAGGTGAGGTCTTCCTCCAGGATCCCGTAAAGCCGGTAGACCTCCCAGTCCAGCTCCTCCTGCACCGAGATCATCCGCGCCCGGATCTCCGCATGCCGGTCCCGAGCTGTGTCGAGCGCCTTCCTGGTCGGTACGGCTCCCGCACACACGGCCGCCGGCGTCACCGAGGCCAACTCCCGGGCCAGCTCATTGAGAAGTCGTGCCCGCTCTTCGGGGAAGCTTGTTGGGAGGGGAAACTCCTGAAGCTTGGTTCCGGTGAACTCGTAGAAATTCTCCCAGGCGACGGTTGTTTGGCGAGCGCCCTTGTTGTCGACGGTGCTGCCCTTGTTGTGGCTGACCTGCTTGAGCCAGAAACAGGCAGTGGACGAGTTGAAAAGCCCCAATCGTCCAAGATAGTCGGTCTTGCTTTTATCGGCCTTAAGCTGGATGAACGTTAAGGCTTGAGTCCCAAGAGTTCCGTCTGTTCGCAGAACGAAGTGAGGATGAGTCGAAACGAGCCTCATTAGGATTCCGACGGGCGATCTCCATCGCTTCGGTGAGTACGCCGAATACTCATACCAGGGAAGGCCGCGATCCTTTTGTGTGCCACTGAGGCTTTTTCGGATTTCTAGAAGTCTACGATTGGGCCAAAGCGCCCGAATAACTGAGGGGGGAGGGAGTTGTCCCTCTATTGGATGCTCATGAGTGAAGGGAGCTGCCGTGCGATCAATGATGCTCCAGTCGCGGACGGTATCACCTTCGGCAAAGAATCCGATCCAGTCATTCGAGATTTTTCTGCGCCGCAAGGTTGGCATTCCTAACAGGAATGCGTCATCTTCGCGCGTAACGCATAAGAAGCCGAAGTTATCAAGCTGATCTTTGAGGCGGAGAGTGGATCCTTCTTCGAGAAGATTCCGCAAATCTATAGCGCCACCACCGGTCAGGGACCACGGGTGAGTGGTGAGTCGGGCGCGCGGAAGATCGGTGACGGAGATGTAGGGCGTCTCGGTTCCGGGGTGATCGAGATGGTCGACGATGCAACGCCAAACTTTCCCGCGGCTCGGATCAGCGGGTTGGGACGGTTCACCTCGTACACCAAGGACGGCGCGCACCTCGGAATGTCGGTTTCGGTCGCGGTTCTTGCCGATCAGGATCACAGTGGGGGTGCCATGGCCGGGGATGTAGGCACCGGAAGTGTCGATGACGTGCGTGAGATCAACCTTGGTGGCGAAGAGCTCCTCGATGACTTTTTTACCGAACTCGCGCTTCATGAATGAGTTAGCGGTGATCTGGCCGACGTAGCCAGGATCGACGTCATCCTTGACCGCGAGGCGGAAAAAGAGTTCGGCGAAGGGCACCGAGAGGGCGTACTGCCGATAGCAACTGGGAAAACGCTGCTTGTAAGCCTTGCTCAACGTCGAATCGCTGACCTGGATGTAGGGCGGGTTGCCGACGACGACGTGGTACCGGCCGTAGTCGAGGATGCCGGGGAACTGGTCGAGGTCTTCCCAGCCGTACAGATGGTAGGCCAACGGATCGGCCTTTTCCGCCTTATCCTGGTCCTGCTTTTCGGCCCAGAGCAGGCCCTCGACGTTGAGCTCGGTCTGGCGACCGCCGGAGGTGCCGCCACCGTAGATGAGGGAGTCGCCGGTGCCGATGTTCAATCGGAGCTCTGGGGTATTGGGCGCGTCCAGTCGGGTCACACGGCAGGCGCGCAGCGCGGCGACCATCAGCCGAAACTTGGTGATCGCGGTCGCGGCAGGGTTGATGTCCACGCCGTGCACGCTGTCCAGCGCGCGCTGCACTCGAACCCGCGGGTCGGTGCCGGGCTCCAGCCGGACCCACTCCTCCAGCAGCCGGTCGAATGCGCCCAGCAGGAAGTGCCCTGACCCACACGTGGGATCGATCAGCTTCATTTCGGCCAGGTCGAAACGTTCCAGAGCGGGGGTGAGGGTCTGGTCGAGGATGAACTCCTCCACGAAGACCGGAGTCTGGAGCAGCGCGAACTTCTCCCGGACGTGCTTCGAGAGATCCTGATAGAGGTCACCGAGGAACCGGGTGTCCAGGGTCTCGCTGTGGAAATCGTGCCTGAGGCGCACGCCATCGTCATCACGGCGCCGGAAGTCGTCGATGAGCGCGTCGGCGCGGTCCGCGGAGATGTCCCACCACCAGACGAAGTCGGTGTCGGGGAGAAGCGCGCGCCCGGCCCGAGTGGAGCGGAGCCAGCGGAACGCCTCGCGAAGCCACTCGCGGCCGTTGAGCCGCGGGTTGGCCGCGATCCACGCCTCCTGGGCGTCCGCTGCTTCGCTCGTCGCCCGCTGGTCCGCGTCCCGCGAGGCGATCCAACGGTGCCCGGTCAGGTCGTTGTCCTCGCAGAACCGGATGAACGCGCAGGCGATCACCCAAGAGCTGGCCGCCTGCTCGCACTGGTCGTTCAGCCAGGCGGTCGGGCCTTCCCCGGTCCGCTTGGTTGCGCGGGCGATGTCGTACATCTCGTCCAGCCGGGCCTTGAGCTCCGGCACGCTCTCGGATTGCTCCCGCAGGTCCGCCACCACAAGCTGAGCCTGCCGCTGGAGATCCCTTAACAGCTCGGCGGAGACAACCAACACCTGACACCTCTTCCGTAGCCATATTCGCTGACAGATCATCCCAGAGGGCAGTAAGTGCTCCTCAGCAGTGGCATGCCGTCAGCTAGATAACGATATATAGGGGGTCGATCAGGCCTGAGCTCAACTTCGGGTTCTTCTGCGCATGTGGAGGCCACCGATCGAGCTTCGTGGCACGAAGGCGGCGACGGCTGAGTCCGGACGTTCAGGAGACGGCGGCATGCTGGTGTGCCTTGATCCAGGTGGTGGAGAGCTGGACCGCACCGATGGCACCTGGGGCCGGATGCCCGTCGAGGTGCGGCCGGCCGCTTTGGTTGGCGGGAAGCAGCAGCCACCGCGCCGCGGGCCGCGCCGAGGTCTGGTCGGCGAGCGCTTCCAGCACGGCCAGCCGGTCGTATCGTGCCAACGGCGCGGCCTCCACGATCAGCAACGGTTTCGTGTCGGCACGGAGTCGTGTTTCCAGGTCCTCGGCTGCGAGCGCGACGAGCTGGCGCAGGTTGGCCGCGTCCTGCGGTGAGGCATCCGGACGGTCTGAACGCAACACCAGCGACCAGTCGACGTCATGCTTGCGCGCGGTGGCGCGCATGGCGGCGAGCAACTCGGCTGTGATGTCCACCGTCTCGATGCCGAACCGGCGCTGGAGCGCTTCGATCGCCTGTGTGTACCAGAGATGCCCCACATTGAGCGTCACGAAGCCGCGATCCGTCAGCGAGACCGTCATCCTGCGCTCGAAGTCGGCCGCCTCGCGGTCCCGCGTGGCGACGGAGCCCCGGGTGCCCGACCGGTAACTCGTCGGCGGGATGAGGGTGTTCTCGGCACCCCGCGGCTGGTAAACGGCCCCGGTCCGGACCAGCGGAACTTTCGCCAGCTTGATTAGGGCGTCCAGCTCGCCGAGGCTCGTCGGAAGCGGTGCTATCTCCGGGTAGCGGGCGAGGACGCGGGCCTTGAGCTGGTTGACGTCCAGGCCGTGCCGCAGCGCGCCGAACGACGAGGCCAGCAGTTCCAGGGCCCGGCGCGGCTCCATACGCCGTGGGTAGATCTCGCCCAGACCATTGGCGGCAGCCCGTTCAGACACCGATGCGGCCAGCGTGGCCAGCCGCTCCGCGGGTAGCTCCGCCATGCCAGGCGCAAGCCGTACGGCGCGAAGGGCCGCCTCGACCTGCGCGGGTGACAGAAGCGGGTCCGCATCGGCGAGCCGGTCGGCGGCACGGCCAAGCCGGGTCGCGTAGTCGAGCAGGTCGGTGCCGGGGACGGCCTCCGGATCGGTGGGCTTCTCCAGCGCGATGATCGCGCCGCCCGGGGCACGGCGATGCAGGAGCCGGGCGGCGCCGCCCCGCTCGGATTCGACCTCGACGGCGGCCCTGACCAGGCCGAGCGTGCGGCGGCGCCGGTCTTCACCGGTCGCGACCGAACCATGGGAGATGAGCAGCGCGTCGGCAAGGGCCGCGGCGGAAGCCACTCCTCCCATCTCCTCTGCGAGTGCCACCAGCTCGTTCCGCACCTGGGCGAGCTTTCGTGACCAGCCCTTGCGCGCCTCGGGCACGACCTGGCCGACACGCCCTCCGGTGACTCCGGCGGCCTTCCCCAAGTGACTATTTGAAGGCCAGGCGGTGTCCACTGGGTCGAGACCGAGATAGAGCCGGAGGATCCTGAGCTCCGTGAAGTCCGCCGGCTGAGCCCCCTTCTTGGGCGCCTTGGGCAGCAGTGACTCGAGCAGCGCCTCGATCCCGCGGCGAGAGTCGCCCTCCGCGGCAACAGGGTGAACGACACCCTGCTGGAGCCGGGCACGCCACTGCTTGGCCCGCCGCCGGATCTCTTTCTTGGTGAGGTCGGCGATGCCGGAGAGCCGGGAGAGCTCGAATGCGTTGCGGGCGAGCAGGTCCGCGACGGTCCGCACCTCGATGCGGTGCAGTGCGTCGACAGCCCGCGGAGTGAGCCCCGCGGAGGAGACTGCTGTCTCCAAGGTGGCCTCCGCGGCCAGCTTGTCGAGCTCATCGCCGGTGACCGGGTTGACGCTGCCCCCACCGGTGACCGGGACAGGCGCCGGAACAGCTGCCGAGATCCGCTGCCAGGCCGTCCGCATGCTCTCCAGAGAGTCATGCCGCGTCTTGACGTCACGGGCAAGAGCCGTACGGAAGAACGAGAGCAGGCCGTCCCGGGCCGGGCCCGGCTCGAAAACGGCCTCGTCGATCGTGACGTCGGCGTCCACCGCCGCGGGGTGGCTGCTTCCTGCGCCGTAGACAGGGGTCTGCCCGGTGGCCATTTCGTACATCGTGACCGCGGCGGCGTACCGCTCTGCCGCCTGGTCGTACTGAGCGCGGTGTACGTGATGGAAGAAGGGGTCAAGGTAGGGCGGAGTGCCGACCGAGGTCTGCTCCACCGGCGCCTTGGAGAGAGAGAAGTCGAACAGGGTGAGGTGGACCTCGTCATTTCTGCCGAGGGCGCGAAACGCCAAGTTGTCTGGCTTGATGTCGCGGTGGGTGACTCCGGCCAGTTCCAGGGAATGCAGGATCTCCAACAGGTCGGTGCCCCAGCGGAGCAAGAAGTCCAGCGAGAGCCGGCCCTCGCGCCGGATCATCGTGGCCAGACTTTCTCTGCCGGCGTCTTCCAAAAGCAGCGCCGTACGCCCGCCAACCTGCAGTGGACCGGCAAGGCTGCGGGCAATCCGAGGCTCGCGGGCACGGGGCAGCACCGCGGCCTCATCGAGCAATCGCTGCCTGGCGCCTTCCTCGTCCAGCGCGACCTTCAGGACCGCCTCGCCGTGTTTGGAATCCTTGACGAGCAGGGCGACGGCGGTGGACCCCTGACCGAGCCGCTGGAGGACCTCGAACCGGCCCGGTTCCTCCTTGGTGCCGAGGACGGCACCCTGCCCGGCAGTGAGCGGGTCGACCCGCGGCTGCCCGCCGATCTCGGCGATCAGCTCTTCCAGCGCCTGCGCGAACCGATCCACCGATTCTGTGCGCAGATCCACGTCACCCGTGGTGGCCTCGCGAACGAGGTCGATCATCGTCTGGGAAGCGCCGGGCAACTCCATGGTGAGGTCGAGCCCGTTGTCCCGGGCGATCCGCAGGAGCAGGTCCTCATTGGACTCCGCGGGAGCCTTGCCGGTCAGGATGAGGAAGGTCAGTGCGCCCAGGCCGAACACGTCGGCCAGAACGGCGTCGGCGTCCGCGTTGTGAAGTGTCTCCGGGGCGAGATAGCCGTGCGCAGCCCGGTCGGTCAGCGCCTCCAGCGTGCGAGTCCCCGCCACCTGGCCGGTCTGCCCCGGCGCCATCCGGCCGGCGGTGTGCCAGTCACGGACGCGCGCGCCGTACTTGCCGTCGCCGAGGGTGCGAACGTAGACCGACAGCGGGCTGAGCCTGCGGTGGACCAGGCGGCGCGCGTGCGCGTACCGGAGGGTTCCGGTGAGCGTGCGGACTAGTTCCACCCTCTGGTCGACGGTGAGGGCGTCCGACTTCTGGCGGAGGAAGTGATCGAGGCGAACCTCGGTCGGGTCGTGCGTGAAGACGACCGCGGGACCGCGGTCGTGTTCGTAGAGCTCGATCGCACGGGCGATGCCTGGGTAGGCGGCGTTCTCGAGGACGGAGTATTCCCGCTTGGCGGCCCGCAGGATCGCCCCGCGCTCCTCCTCTGAGGCCGCCTTGTCGACTAGATAGAAGCGAACCCGGCGGGCCTCACCGAGAGAGGGATGCTGGGCCAGATGATCCTGCCAACCGGGACCCTCCGCGATCGGATCCTCCGAGACCAGCAGGTTGCCCACCCTGCGATGCTTGACGCTCTTGCGAACGCCCGCCCTGGTGATCAGTCTGGCCAACTCGGCGGAGCGCCGGCCGTCGATCAGGTCACGGGTGCTGCGGGGCGCCGCCTCGATCGCGTCATTGACGATCTCGTCAAGACCGTCGGGTCCCTGCCCGTCGATCCGGTAGACGCCGGCCCGGCCGCGGCTGTCGAGCCGCACCTCGGTGTCGGGGTTATGAAGGACAACCCCTGCGTGCACGAACGGCAGGTTTCGGCCGCCCGCGTCGACCAGAAGCTGCTTGAAGTGCTGAGCCTTGGAATTGGCCAGGCGGCTGGGGTTGTCCTCGGGACGGCCGTTGTGGAACCAGGTCTGCTGATCACCGGTGATCCGGCCGGACCAGTGCTTGAGCTCCAAAAGGTAGATGCCACCACGGCCAATGACCAGAAGGTCTACCTCGTACTGGCGGTTGGTCTTGGTGGTGAAGGTGAAGTTGCTCCACGCCCGATAGGGGTCGCTCTCGCTGAGCAGCGCGCGGATAGCCGCCAGACCGCTTCGCTCATGGGCGTATTCCGAGGGTGTGACCTCGACCCAGCGGTTGCTTCCGGGCTCCACCCGAACCCCCTCCGATCCTCAGTAGCTTGTCGAGTTTAGATGTCGCGACTTGTGGATCGCCTACTTCTCGGCCTTGAGAGGGCCGTCCCCGGTCAGGAGCTGGAGGACTTTGACCGCCTCGCCACGGCTCAGCAGGTCGTGACTCCGCTCGTTGCGGCGGTTGCGCAGGCACCCATAACAGGAGGTCTCTTCACCGCAGTCGCAGTCGGAGACCCGCCTCAGCGCGGTCTCGACGACACGGTCCAACGACTCGGCGATCCGCATCACCGATCCGGCTCCGCCAGGGACGGAATCGTAGATCACCAGGCTGGTCTCACCATCGCCGCCCGGGTGCACAGCCCCGTCGATGTCGCTCCTGCTGATTTCGAGGCCGTTAGCGGCTCCTTCGAGAAGGGCGTAGAGGGTGGAGATCCACTGCGGCTTGGAGAGTCCCAGGGACTCCAGACGTAGCTGCATGATGTCGGTCTCATAGGTGTGGGCGAGTGAGCGCCAGCGCAGCTTGCCCTTGCACTCCGACTGCCGCATGGGGTGACTGTGCGTGGCTGCCTGCTTGCCACGGCCGAAGTTGGGCGTTGCCCACCCGCACCAGTCGCAAATCAGATAACCGCCCCCGGACGGACCCTCGGCCAGCGCGACCATCTTGCCGCGCGAGCCGGAGCGACACTGCACGGTGAGGCCGTTCGTCGCCCGCCAGATCTGCTCGACGGGTTCGGCCGCGAGTGACACCACGTGGGTGGCGCCGTTCCACGAGGCTTTCGGCGGGCTCATGCCGGGCTTCGCCGTCTTGTACTCGGCGACGAAGCCGAACTCCGGTATGTAGTACTCGCGCGGCGGGGAGTCGGCGGTCGTGCCGCAGGCAGGGCAGACCGGATCGAGCTTCTCGTTGCCCTGCCGGAAGTGCTGGCAGTGCTTGCACACGTAATAGTAGTTGCTGATCAAGTCCCGGCCGGGAAGGCGGTAGAGACCCGCCGAACGCCAGAGCACACCACCGGCGACGACCTCCGAGCCGGGCGCGTATTCGTAGATCGCGCTGGACAGGTCACGGTCCAGTTCCAGACGTGCTCCGACCGAGCTGTCGCAGTGGGCGGTGCGCAGCTCAACGGTGTCAACCGGGAAGCCGTACTTGGGCAGCACGTTGCGGTTGGCCAGGAAGCCGATCAGGTTACGCCGAGTGAGGGTGTTGATGGTCCGCTGGTAGCGAGCGGCCTGGTCGAACTTCTTGTTGTCCGCGCACTCCTTGATTCGTTGCTCGAACGTCTCGATGTCCTGAGTGAGCTCCTGCCGTACCTTCTCCAGGAGATCGCACAGCGCAATCACCCAGGAATGCGATTCCACGCCGATCTCGGCCTGCACCGGTGAGGGCAGGATCCGGCGGAGGGATGCGGTGATCTCCTCGGGCACGGGGGTGAGGAAGTTCTCCACCATGGTGGAGGGCGCGTCCTTGCCATCGGCGCCGAGGAAGAATTCGCCGGCCGTGCGCCAGACCTCCCCGCTGGTCGCCTTGGCGTGGCGGAAGAACGCCGCGATCGCGACCGAGTGCGCGTGCCTGCGATCGATCCGCTCGTTCCCTAGCGGCACGTACGGCGCGCGCACCTGCCCCGCGATCATGGTCTCGGGCTCCTGGTAGCGGGACAGGTCGTGGGACCTCCGCTGGGCATAGGTCAGCACCAGAGCCGCGGAGTCGGCTCGCCGTCCGGCCCGTCCGGCACGCTGGATGTAGTTGGCCGTTGTCGGCGGCATGTTGCGTAGCATGACCGTCTGCAACTCGCCCACGTCGACGCCGAGCTCGAACGTCGTCGAGCAGGAAAGCACATTGACTTCGCCGCGCAGGAACTTCTGCTGGATGTCGGCGGCCTCGTTGCCGGTCCACTGCGCGGTGTGCTCCCGGGCAACCAGCGGGATCGGCGACATGGTCTGGTAGAGCGTCCGATAGTGATCGGAGTCGGCCGTTGTTTGGAGCAGCGTGCCCGTGCAGCCAAGTGTGGGACACACCCCACGCACGGTCACGGTCGTGATGCGCCTGCAGAGGTCGCAGCGGAAGATCTCCGAGGCGGGGGAGAGCATCAGGTGTGAATGGCTGACCTGGTGCACTACCCCGGCCCTGGGCACCTGGTCCTTTGGCAACCAGCCGTCCTTCATGTTGGTCAGCAGATCCCAAAGCTTCCCCAGCACCTCCCTCGGATCCATGGGCGATCCGACCGTCAGAAGGACCCGCCTGAGATAGTCGAGCCGCCGGTTTACTCCTCGCGTCGGCACCCAGCTGAGGACTTTAAGCTTCGGCTCGGCTCCCTCCTTACGGACATAGATGGGGCCGCGGCGGGGGTCGAACGCCTCGTCGCGAGGGTCGACGTCCTCCAGCATGGTGATTGCGCCCTGATTCCGCAGGGAGCGGGTCAACTCGGCCAGCAGGGTCCAGCACTCCTCTTCGGAGAGCCCCAGGCCAAGGAGCGCTGACGGCAGTTTCCACTGGGGATCTCGATCCAGCTCCACCCGCATCAGGCCGAGGCCCTCCAGCGACTGGCGCTCGTCCATCGCGACCAGCTCGCGCATCACCCAGAGGGAGACTTCACGCAGCTTCGTCTGGGAGCTGTCTCTGCGCTGGAACACACCTGCATCGGTCGCGGCCCTGGTCGCATGGTGGAGGAGGTCGGCTACAGGCACCCTGTTATCGATCTTGGTCGCCCGGGTGAGTCCGTCGAGGATCAGGCGGCGTTGCTGCAGGTTGGTGTAGCTGTTCTCCAGATAGGGGGCGAAGAAGGCGGCCTGCTGGCGGCTGTCGCTGAAGCTCAGGAGCTTGCGGCCTTCTCCCGGTTGGTCGGCGATGTCCTCGTCGGGCGCGGGAGGCAGCTCCTGGTAGAGCGCGGTGGCCAAGACGGCCGCGGCCGCGTCGTTTCCGCTCTCGAACTGCCGGATTTGCCCGGAGCCCCTGCCGCCGCAGGCCAAGCAGGCCGTGGGGGAACTGGCCTTGGTGTTCAGGCGTCTGACCGGCCGCAGCTGTGTCTCGCTGCAGCCGTTGCGTCCGCAGGTCATCGGGAGCATGGCATGCAACGCGCCGCACCGGGGGCACAGGTGGACATCCTGCGCGTCGGTCTCTGGCCCCGACTCCAGCGTCACGTCGTCCTCATCGGCAACCTCAGGAGCGTTACCCACCAGGAGCCACGTTCTGGAGTCTTTATGCTTGATCCGGGGTGTGAAGACCGCGCCACCCGCCGACATCTCCACCGCGCCGATGAGGTGCACAGCGCCGCATCGCTTGCAGCCGGCGAGCTCGAACATGGCGCCGTCGCATAATGTGCAGACCTCGTGCCTGCCGAGGGAGACGTGCGGTCCGGCGCTTGTCAGGCAGGTGAACGCGCCCTCTGTGGCGCGGGCGAACAGGTGGTAGCGGGCAGACAGCACCGAGGTGCCCGACGTGTCCTGCACCCGGCTGCCAACCTGGACCAGAGCGGCGAGCGCGCTCTCAGGGTCGTCCTGGCCACCGAAGACCAGTTGGGCGAGTCTGTCAAACGACTGCGGTCCGCCTGAGAGGGCTCCGCGAAGCGTGGCCATGGCATGCTCGTGCGCGAGAGCCGTACCGGCGTCGGGGTAGTCGCCGTTCGCGCGCCAGAACAGCTCTTCACCAGGGGCGTCGCTCTGCGCCAGCTCCAGATAGTCCTGTGCTGTGAGCGGCCCCCAGAATGGCCCTTCTGGCATGGGCACCCGCGTCGCTGTGACGAGGTCTTTGCGATCCTCGTTGCCGTCCACCCACTCGAAATCGACGCTGAACAGCTTCGACGCGAAGTCCATGACCGCGGGCGGCTGGTCGCCCACGGTCGCACTGGTGGCAATGCACTGGAGCCGCTGCTTGGGCGCCACCCGATCGTGCAGGCGGCGCAGCAGCATGCCGAGCTCTTCGGCTTTTGCGCCGTCGTAAACGTGTGCCTCGTCGAGCGCGATGAACCGCCAGTGCCCGCCGTGGTCTCCTTCGAAGAGCTCCATGTCCGCAGGGCGGAGCAACAGGTACTCCAGCATCGCGTAGTTCGTCAAAAGGATGTGCGGGGGACTGTCGCGCATCTCCTCCCGGCTCAGCAGCTCGTTCGGCAGGCGCCGCTGTCCGGGGTTGAGCTCCTCGAACTGGGCGGCGCCTTTGTGTGCCTGTTCAGGTGTGTCGCCGGTATAGCGACCGAAAGTGATGTACGGCACAGCCGCGAGGAGTTGCCTGAGGCGCTTCAGCTGGTCGTTGGCCAGAGCGTTCATCGGATAGAGCAGCAGCGCGCGAACGCCCGGGCCGAGGGTGCCGTTTGCGTGCTCCGTCGCCAGAGAGTTGAAGATCGGGTATATAAAGCTCTCCGTTTTGCCCGAGCCGGTACCGGTCGCCACGACTAAGTTCCGCCCTGACGTGGCCTTGCGCAGTGCCCGCTCCTGATGCAAGTAGAGCGGGCGGTCCAGCGAGAGATTGGACCCGCCGAGCTTGAGGAACCCCTCGCAAAGCACCTTCTCCTCGATCAGTTCCCGGAGAGTGGCACCGGTCTGGTAGGGCGGCGTCGCCTCCAGCAGCGGACCCTTGGTCAGGATCGGGCTATTCGTGATCTCCGCCACCAACGCCTCAGCAATCTTCGGATCCCGCACGGGGAGGATCGAACGAAGGTAACGCCGGTAGGTGTCGGTGATGAGAGCACTCGTCTTGAGCGGGTCCACATTGACTCCGGGGAAGAAGGAGAGAAGGTCAGCGCCCGTTCACGCCAGGTCGTCGTGGCTTCAGGGGGGTTCTCGGCAGGAACATCCAGATACCACCCGCGTACTGGATGCCGAGGACGCGATCCTTGTCGAAGAGCCAGGGAAAGTCGGCTTGCAGTTCGGCGTAGTTGTCGTTGGTCACGATGGTCGCGTTCTTGCGCGTAGCCAGCTCGACCACTGCACGATCTGCCTTGCCGTGCGTTCCGGCGGCCACTTGGATGAACTCGCCGTAGCTGATGCCCTGCGCGAGTGCCGGGCGTTCAGCTTCGTCGAGCTGGTGCCGTAGAGCGGGATCGACGAATACATCGACGGATGCGCCAGGGTGTTCACGCTTCAGAGCGGTTACTGCTTCGACGAGTTGCGCAAAGCTGGGCCGCTCGCCGCGGGTCAGAGGCGTGCGAAGCCAGGCGATGTTGGATCCGTCGACCACAAATCGTGGACCCGAAGGCGTTGGTTCAGGAGCTGCTGTGTTGAGCGTGTCGCTGAACTGCGGGAGGGCCGTCGATGAGGCGCGGAGGCCGGCTCGCAGTGGTGGGGTGAGACTGAGCTCGTGGAGCTGAACCTTGATCTCTTCTGGAGAGATGGAGCCACCGTGAGTGAACTCCTTTACCTCCTGGTCGAGGACCACCTCACCGGTGTTGGTCAGCGTGGCCTTGACCTTGAGCAGGCCTTCGTCTGTGTAGGTGTACTTGAGAAGGAACTGCCCTTCGTCGCGGGGAAGCGGTTTCGGGTATTCCAGCCGCAGCGTAGTGAGCTGGAAATTCTCCTCATCGTCGAGCGGCTTGGAGGGGTCGGCCTCCCACACCTGGATTGACAGGTGTGACCGGAAGTCATCGATCGGTGTGTAGCTCTTCTCCCGGATGATGGGGAGGGGCGAGCGTTCCGGAATGATCGCGCTGAAGATCCGCTTGTCGCTCTGCGGGTTCTTCGGATCCCTGCTGCTGGTGCCGAGGGCGTACATCGATGAGACCTTGAGCACGCCTTCGATCTCTCGGTCGAAGATTGCCGCTGCCAGGGCGGCACCGCGGGCTACCGCGGTCATGGGTTCGCACAGCTTCGGATTCACGGTCTCGTCGTCCATCAACCGCTCGACCGCCCGTCGGACGCAGGGCATCTGGCTCGTTCCACCGATCATGAGGATGTCGTCCACGTCGATGGGGTCGATCCCGAGGTCGTTCAGGCACATGCGGACCGGTTGGAGCGCACGCTCCACCAGATCCCCGACCACTGCTTCAAGCTCCTCTCGGGTGACCTGAATAGTCTTCGACCCGGGGATGGTGACGAAGACCGCCTCCTCTACGGAAAGCCGAATTTTGGTGCGCTCCACAGCGAGGGCGAACTCGCGCTCTCCGGCCATGTCGAGCGCTGGCGTCTTGCCGTTCTTGCGCAGGATGAGTTCCCGCAATCGCTCGTCGATCTCAATCCCACCGAGCTGGGTTATGCCGCGGGAGGCCTTCTCATGAAAGAAACCGTCGTGATGGTCCAGAACGGTGACGTCAATAGTGCCGCCGCCCCAGTCGAACACCATGATCGTGCCGTTGTCTTGGACATGGTGCGTATAGGCCAGAGCAGCTGCGGTCGGCTCATTTAAGAGAGCCTTGACCCGGATGCCCGCGGCACGCGCCGCCGCCCTGGTGCGGTAGCGGGCACCGCCCTTCGCGTTGGCGGGCACAGTAACTACCGCACTCTCAATCTCTGTCAGCCGGCGCCGTGCTCGATCGCGCATGGCGCTGAATACCCCTGCGGCAACAGTGGTAGCGGGGAATCGGCGGGAACCCACCTGCACACCGCCCTCGCTCTTGAGCATGCGCTTACACGCCTCGATGGCGAGATCGGAGCGAAGTTTTGCCTCCCAGCCGTAGAGCAGGCCTGAGCGAAGGGTGCTCTGGCCTGCCACGGATGGGAAGAGGTTTTCGAAGGAGTCGTGGAACCAGTCGGAGTTCAGATGGTCGGCGTCCAATGCAAGAACTTCTACCTCTGAGCCGTTCCACTGAGCGACCACAGAGTTAGTCGTCCCAAAATCAATGCCAGTTCCCACGCTTATTCCTCATTATCTGACGCATCGGCGAGGAGGTCAGAGCGTCGCACGATTCGATTGCCTTTACCGTATGATTGGCTGATAATCTTCGCTCTTCCTGGTTGGATAAGCTGATTGGAAATTTCGTCGACATAGGCAGGCTCGAGAAGTGCCAGAAAGTCGCCGTCGTGAATGTTGCCTTGTATGTCAAAGTATTCGATATTGTTTAACTCTTCGACCCGGCTGAGGCCTGCCCGAGTAAACCATTCAGAAACTCGATCACCAATCTTTTTGGCCCCCACCCCTTGTCGTTGGAGGCGGTCGATCTCGACGAGTTGGGAAAGATGGATCTTGCGAGTTCGTAATGCGTTTAGCACTGCTTGACGGATGGCGTTTGCCAACTGTTGTGGAGTTGCTGAATCTGGATGGATTTCCTGTAGTAGCTTTTTGGCTTCTTCGCTGAAGCTGGCCAGTAGTGTAGAGGGATCGAGATGGCTGTTTGGATTTCTTTCGGGTGCGAGTTTCCCGGGATCGGGTTTAGTGCGGAATTCGGCTCTGATCTTGCTCTCGATCTCTACTCGCAGCTCTTCCTCGATCTCCTTGCGGATCTCCTCTTTCACTGTCGCCCGGACTCTGGCTGCGACGCGGGACTTGATCTCAGCTTTCGCTTTTGCGTGGATCTCGGCTCTGATGGCCTTGATTTCGGCCCGGAACTCTCGCATCAACTCCTCGCGAATCTGCTCCTCCGTCCGGGGCTGCGTGGACGTGGATCGCGTGACGGATCCCCTTGGCTTTCCGGGCGTACTTCCATGCGGCGGGCGCTCGGGGTGTGATGCGTTCATTAGTTAGAGCCTTTCCCTGGCGTGTCGAAGTCCACCAGGAGGTCGGGAGCTGCGAGAGATTTCAAGAACTGTAGGTCTTCAACGCCGGTTTCGGTTCGACGAGGTAGGGGCTGGAGTGGGGGGATCAGCGCCGGGGAGCGTCCCTCAGGAAATTCCAAGATGGCTGGGTCCAGCGGGAGTGCAAAGAATGGCATGCCGAACTTTTCGGCTTCAGTGAGTCTATGCCAGGCGTCGTTCAAAGCGGCGAGTTTTTCGATGTCATCCCGATGATCCGTGCTGAGATCGCGCCAGCGCGCATTCCAATCCGGGTCCCCGTGGGGTAGGCCCAGGACGAAATATGGGTTCTCCCAGGAAGTGCGGTTGTTGACAGAGATCAGTTTGCGGTTATGGACGATATCGAGATTGTCCTCGACGGCCGGATGCAGGTGGCGAACCCGGTCGAGCAGGGTTTCGGCCTTCTCCAGATCCTCGTCCTTCCACTGGTCGGGTCGCTGGGCCAGATAGGCCAGCATGTTATTGATCTCCGCCTTGAGGTCGTCGCTGTGGACATCCGCCTTCTCCAGGCTCTCGGCCTGCCGTACGGCACGATCGATATGGCCGTCCAGAATGGACCTGTATGTTGCGCAGAACGCGCGCCAGGCGTTGAATTCGCCGTCGGTCGCGTTGATCAACCTGGACCCGCGGGACGTCTTAGCGCCACGGTTCTCATCATGCTCCTGCATCGACCTAGCCCACTGCGCGTCGAGCAGTCGCCACAGCTTCCTGTCCGAGGCGACATGCTCGGGCCATTTACCGACTGACATCCCGTCCATGACGTCGTTGATCAGTTGCCTCTGTAGAGGCGGCAGCATGGCTCGCAAGGCGAAGTGGTCGACATTCGCGCCGGCGTATAGGGCGGCCAGTATTTCCAAAAGATCGTCCCCCGTGACGGCGTCTCCGTCGAGAAAGGCGTGCCGTGCCACGTTCTCGGCCCAGCTGATGTGCTCGGCGTCGGCACGGGTGATGGACTCGGGAACAAGCCGCGCGCGGAGGTAGGCGGATTCGTACGTGTCCTTGCGGTAGGTCCAGGGCCCGTCATCCTGGCCGAGCACGCCTATGTCGACGAGATCGTCCACGATGGGCAACGGGAGCTTGGGGATGAGCGGAATGACCTCTTCTGGGCTTATCCGGGCAGGATGGCCGAGGACGGCGAGGTAGAGGCGCCAGTAGATGTCGCCGTCCAGAGATGCGGAACCGAGCGGGCGCACCGTGCCGAACTGCGGTCGGGGTGCCGCCAGAAGCGCCACTCGTCGGATACCCCGTTCGCTCATCCACGGAATGCCGGCTTCAAGCAGTCTTCGAAGGTGCGTGATGAGCTGGATCGGGTCGAGATCGGTGAGAGCCGCCTTCAACGCCGAAGGCAGCGTCGCGTCAGGGATCTCCTCCACGGAACGGCTGATGACGTCGTGGTAGGCGCGCCTCGCCTCGGGGCTGTCCTGCAGAAGCCATGTTAGAGACTGCCGGATGGCGATGACTGTGTCCTTCGCCTGGATGCCAAGGCGGGCCCACCCTTCCATCACCGGATCGGTGGTGCCCATTCCTGACCTCGCTGCTCGTTTTCGAGCACGGCGCTCAAGCTCGGCTGCGATCAGCTCTGCTTGCGACGGTGTGTCGAGCAACGGATGCCTCATATTGGTTCGATCGGTGCTGGTGGTGCATATGACTAAGAATGCTAACCAGGCGTATGTAGTTAGCAGAACAGAGGTCTACTCGCCAGCTTCGATGCCCCGTCCGGCCACGAGAAGTTCTGCGCGTACTAGATCAATAGTGGTCAGATCGGGGGAGATCTTCGCTAGTGCCCGCCAGAGTGGTCGGAATTGCTTCTCGAGGCGCTGACAGCCGCCATGACCTCGGGCGGCGATCCGCGCGACGAGGGCAAGAGCTATGGATACCGCAGGCAGGGCCAGCCACCCGTCACGACGCTGAGGGTGGCAGCGGGCCTCGATGTACCGCTCCAGCCCTTGGTACTTGGTGAGCTTGATGTTCACGGCGTCACGAAGCGCGCGGCCGGCTCCATTGCTCACGTCGCGGGCGTCGTAGCTGGTGCGCTTGTCGAATAACCGGCGTGCGGCGGCTACGCGGGTGTCCTCGTCGAGGAGAGCGGAAGGCACGACACGGGCGGCGCTCCACATGGCCTCAAGTTGCTCAGGACTCTGCTGTGCCATCCATTCGGCGTCAGGGCCGAAGGTGCCGACTTCGGCGTGAGGGTCCACCTCGCCGCGTAGCAGTCGAACGGCAGTCCCCCCGCACTGGGCCTCGATGCCCGCGAGGAGGTCGGCGTCCTCCTTCGCCTGTTCTGGCAGCGCCGAGCTGGTGAGCAGGGCAGCGATGGCTGGAGACTTCCGCCACAGGTGACCGTCGGACTCGCGATACCCGTGGACGGGCGTGGAGGCAAGGCCGGTGGTGATTAGGGCCACGACGACTCGGTCCGGAGGCAAGGCCGTGTCGGCGAGGGCGCGGACCGCGTGGGTGTGATGCCGCAGGACGGCTGCTACCTCCTCGATCCGCAGCTTCGCGGCTGGGTAGTCGATGCGGTTGGCCAGATCGATGATCGTCCAGAGGCGGTTCAGCTTGGACACTTCGAGTGGGAGGTCGTTCATCCCGGCCAGGTAGCCAGAGATGGCGACTTCCTCCTCATCGACCCCGAGGTACCTGCCGGGGACTTCGCAGATGAAGTTTTCCCGGGGGTGTGGCCAGCGGGGCCATTCCTCGCAGAGCCACGGGTCCTCGATCGTCAGCCGTACGTGCATTCTTCCGGCGCCGACGAGGCGGGGTGGGAGCGGAATTGTGCAGTCCTTCTCCACCGGGATGATCTCTGGTTCCCGCCAGGGCGCGGTCGTCAAATAGATCCCGGCTGTCAGGCCTTCGACCCAGACGCCGTCCTCCAACACGAGGTGATCTTCGTGGTAGGTGATCTCGGATGCAAGTTTGGCGGGTCGTACGCTGGCCACGGGCACCGCTCGGCCGAGCAACGGCAGGATAAGGTCGGCACTGTGGTGCACTTTCAGTGTGGTGGCGGCTCGCTTGAGGTTGTAGTGACCTCGCCCTGACGAGGCCACTTCCTGCACTGACTTGCCGCCGATCAGGATCTCGACGGGCGGGAGCTTGCCGACGCCGGGAACCTCGATACGCATGGACTCGACGTTCTCCACGTCCTCGGTCACCAGGCGAAGCGGGCCAGCGTGCCAGCGTGGGCTCTGCCCAGTCTCGTCCATCAGCACCCGCATGTGCGGCGGCGCGACGATGAACGGTTCGGTCTCATGGTCGGTGCTGCAGGTGACGACGTGCTCTCGCTGGCGAGAGGTGAAGGCGAGCTTACTCGGCTCCACTTGCATGCCGGGACATGCCGACAGCGAGGTCTGCGCCGGGGTCAGCCCCTCCTGGTTGAACAGGCGGATCTGGGGAGTGGATTGGGAGCTGAGGCCCTCAGCGATGACGACCGAGTGGCGTGTGTTGCGCCCGATAGGGCCTCGGATCGTGATGTCGAAGGCGCCGAGGACCGGCCGGGGGAGCGATGCCCACAACTCCTGCGAAATCTCGGTGGGTTCGCTGACGGTGAAGGAGTCGGTGAAGACGCTCGGCCCGCCGTCCGCGGGACGGACGTCGACCAGCCAGGTGGTCTTCATCTCAGCGGGCAGCCAGACCGACGGGACCTTGGCGAACACGGCGGAGCCGTACGGGGTGGTGACGCCGGTCAGGGGATCGCCGGTGATGATTCGCGGTTTGCTGTGCCCGCGGATCGGGCGGCGATGGGCGTCTTCACCGGCCAGAGCAAACCACGCTGCACCCTCCAGCGAGATCTGCACCAGCCGCCACCCATCCCAGCCGATGGGCAGCGGGCTTTCGGCGATGACGTGAGGTGCCACGTCGCAGGCCAAGTCACGGTCGGCTGGGTGGAGCACCCACACGATGTCCGGCGGAAGGGCCAGGCGATCGGGCAAATGCCTGCCGGTGTCAGTGAAGATCAGGAGGGGGTCCCGTGGGTCAACGATCTCCAGCTCCACTTCGTGGGCGGAGCCGTACAGGGAAACCTGAGCCCTGCGGGCGGGCTGCGCCACCGCGAAGGAGGTGCTGGGGGCGCCCTCGGCCGCGCCCACCCAGAGCGACTGGCTTCGGACCATGGTCTGCAGCCCGTCAACTGTGACGCTCCAGCGCGCCGTTCCGTCCGGAGCGTCGCCGACCGGGGGAAGGATGATCTGGATCCCTTGCCCGAACGGGTCGAGGCCGAGTCGTGGACGCTCGGTACGGCTGCGCTTCGCCTCGGCAGCGCCACTCCGCTTCAGCTCGAGTTTGCCCTGGGCGGCAAGGTCCCGAGCCTCCTTAACGAACCGGGCGGGCAGCCCGAGGCTGTCCAGGTCGGGATCGGGGGAGCGCAGTCGGTCCATCAGGTCGAGGCAGCGGTCCAGGACGTCGGCGGCGTAGTCGGTGCCGTAGCGGATGAACCGGCGAGCCGGTTCGTCCAGGCTGTTGAGCCGATGTTCCCCGCCCACCGCCCAGGTGAGGAAGGCTTCTGCGTCGAGACCGGGATCTTGTGCACGACGTTGGAGGAGCAGCCGGAAGAAATCCTCCAGGCAGAAGGTCGGGATGCCCGCATGCATCACAATCGGGCCCACGTAGCGCAAGTGCATTTCGGGGAATGCGGGGAGTCCGAGGTCGGCGAGCGCGCGGAGAAAAGCCTTGCCCCAGGGTGCATGGTCCTGCAACCCGAGGGGGAGTGCCGTGGCCTCCCACCAGTACGGCCAGAAGGTGCCCTGCTTGTAGTCCCTCGCTGCCACGCCCGACAGAGCGACGGCGAGACACCCGGGCCAGCGGTCGAAGAGCGCTGGGTACTTCCCCTTGGCGATCTGCAGGTGGTAGAGCTCGCCGAATGCCTCTGCGACTTGTGTGAGCGTTTCGCTGCTCACTTCCAACTCGGTGACGAGTGAGACGCAACGAAGTTGGGTCCTCCACCCAGCCTCGAGGTGATCGAGGAGCTCGGATGACCGCGCTGCTGTGGGTGCACCGAGGTTGTCGGTCTGTGACATGTCGTGACCACCATGTCCGTCAAAGGATCGTCAGGGGCTTCGGCCCGCAGTGCCGGGGGGCAAGGGCTTAATCCGGCAGAGTGCATCAATCGTTACGAGTGTGGATCTTGCAGTTCGAAAGAGGTCTAGCACAAGTAAAGCAGTGGTTGATGCTATTCACAAGCAATATCTGTCAACTGGCTGGCTGGTGGGGTAGCGTAGCCCTGGGTGATCGCATAGGTGAGGTACGGAGATGCGGAACGACGCAACGGTGAACGCAGCGGACATTGCGCGGCTTGCCGACGTCGGGCGCGCCGCTGTCAGTAACTGGCGCAAGCGGTATGACGACTTCCCCCAGCCCGTGGGAGGTACCGCGTCCAGCCCTACCTTCTCGCTGGTGCAGGTCGAAGAGTGGCTGCGTCGGCAGGGCAAGAAGTTCAATGTGTCCACGGGGGACCGGATCTGGCAGCGGCTCCGCACTACCGACGATGACCTGCGGCTCGGCGACCTGGTGGGTACCGTTGGCGCGTTCCTGCTCTTCGTCAAGCGGCAACCGGCCGAATGGAAGAAGCTCGCCAAGCAAGCGGAACTCCTCGAACGGCTTCCGGACGCCATGGCGAAAGCCGTACCCGACGTGCCAGGTCCGTTGACGGTGCTCGACGACATCGAGCTGGTCCACTCGCTTGTTGACTACGCGAAGGAGGTCGGGGAAGCGAAAGCCTTCGACTTCATCTGTGGTCGCTATGTCGAGGCGCACTCGCGCCGTCTCCTGGCCACCCCCGATGAGATCGCAGAGCTCATTGTCAGCTTGGTGGACGGGCCGACCGTCCTGGATCCGGCGTGTGGCATCGGAACGCTGCTGGTGGCGGCCAAGGCGGAACGCCTGCTCGGGCAGGAAATCAACGCCACCGCCGCCAGGCTGACGGCAGTCCGACTCCTGCTGCATGAAAGAAACGCTGTGATCTCGACAGGCGACTCACTGCGCCGCGATGCCTTCGCCGGCGAACACGCGGACGCGGTGATCTGCAACCCACCCTTCGCAGATCGCACCTGGGGTTACGAGGAGCTCAGCAGTGATCCGAGATGGGAATACGGTCTCCCGCCGCGCGGGGAGTCGGAACTCGCCTGGGTGCAGCACTGTCTGGCCCACGTGAAACCGGGTGGCCACGTAGTGATCGTGATGCCATCGGCGGCAGCTGGCCGCCGCAGCGGCCGGCGGATCCGGAGCAATCTGTTGAGATCGGGCGTGCTTCGTGCTGTCGTGACGCTGCCAGCCGGTGCCGCTCCTGCCTCGAGTATGGCTCCTGCTCTCTGGCTACTTCGTCGTCCTCTTGCAGAAGAGCGGCCACCATCACACGTGTTGATGGTGAATGCCGCGAACGATCTGTCGATCGTCCAGCCGGCCTGGCAGGCGTTCTGCCGGGATCCCGACGGGGAACCGCCGCTGCCAGACGGCAGCGGCGCCCTAAGGATCATCGATCTACTCGATGACGAGGTAGACGTCAGCACGGGTCGCCATCTGGCGACAGCTGCGACTGTATCCGCTGAAGGGTTCAACCATACCCGGCAACAACTTGTTTCGGCCTCGGCTGCTCTGTCGTCGGCGATTCCGGATTTACCGGGTGAGAGCAGCCCATGTGACTTGCCCCTGACGACGGTGGGAGATCTCGTCAAAGCGGGCGTGATCACAATGCTTCATGCGCCGCTCAAGATGGCACTTAACGAGGGCGAGATGTCCGTGCTCACCGCAAGAGACGTCGCTATGGGGCGCAGCCCGTCAGGACGAACTCATCAAGAGTCGGGTACGGTGATCTGCCAGGCCAACGACGTGGTGACACCAGTCCTGACCCACCAGTCTGTCGCGCGAGTGATCAAAGTATCGGGTGCCGTACTCGGACCGCAGATCTCCTTGTTCCGCGTGGATCCGGACCGGCTCGACCCCTATTTCCTGGCCGGCTTCCTTCGCGCAGCTGGGGCGTCCGGCGTCGCGCGAGCATCCTCCGCATCCAGCCGTATTGACCCGCGCCGGGCGCCGATTCCGCTTCTTCCGCTTCCCGAGCAACAGGCATACGGCATCGCCTTCCGCCGCCTTATGGAGCTCGAGAGCGCGGCGCAGCAGGTAGCTCAGCTAAGCGAATCGCTCGTCCAGCTTGGCTTCAACGGGATCATCGACGGGACGCTCCGTCCACATGCATAGAAGCACGTAACTTTCTCCGCAAAGCATCATCGCCCGGAGGGGTGGGTGGTCATCAGCGATCGGTACGAGCTGAACCATCCCGTCGCGAAGGGCGGCATGGGTGAGGTCTGGGCAGGTCACGACCGGCAGCTAGTGGAGATGTTCCTTAACGACCTGGAGGCCGGCGCCGCCAGCCAGCAGCCGCTGCGAAGCGTTACATGGCCGAGGCCAGACGAGGGAGACATGCATCCGCTTCAATATGGGTCCCGTTGCCGCACCGACTGTGGGTCAACAGAACCTCGCTCGGTCCAGCTACCGACCCATGGTTGCCGATGCGGCGGGTGGGACAGTGAATTCATGGACGGCAGACGCGGCGGCGCGGTCCCGCTCGCGAAGAATCAGGAGGGCAAGACCGCGCGCCGCCACAGGAAGGTCATGCAGCCATTCCGTTCGAATCTCCAGGGACGGCCTGGGGTCTGCCTCTCAGGCTGAGTGGTAGCGCCCGACGACCGCCCTCGACGAAGGTGATCGAGTAGTAGTACCTATCAAGAGGTATATAGACGCCGTGCGGGCCTTGCCGCTGAACCCAGGCCTTTAACTCTCGGCTGCAAGTCCGGTCCCAAGCGAGAACTTCGATCCCCCAACCTCTGCTGCGGGCTCGTTTCAGGTCGGCCAGAAATCCGATTCCTTCTTCGTGGCCGGCCCCGTCTCCGCTCAACAAAACAATTACGCCAGGAACGGCATCGAAGACTTCTCGCAGCATGCATAGCTGTAGGTAGTGGTCAGCTCCCAGCTCTTTCCCGGTGCGCCGTCCTCTCTCCAGCAGGGTCACACCAAAACCGGCGTCGTCAAAGTGCTCGACGACTCTCTCGAGGCGAGCGAAGTCGTTGGCTGACGTGACAGTTCGTGTCATGGTGTTTGGCCGTCCAGCTGCAGCAAGTCTCTTGATGGCGCCCGCTTGGATGCGTAGGCGTGCCCGCAGGGCGCCTTCTCCTTGCATATCGGCGGCGACCCCTGCAGACAGGTGGATGTTCGAAAGGTCGTTCAAGATTAGAATGCGGCGGTCTAAATCGGCGATCATGGTAACTCCGTAGTGTCAATGGGTTCCAAGGGGATGCTGCACTGGGCATGCTATCAGTGAATGGGGTGAAAGCAAGGGGAATTCCAGCCGTCGGCAGCCGCTGTAGTGGTGGCGCATGGACCTGTTGGCTGGAGGGGTTGATCGAGTAGCACTTCCGTTTATTATTGCGCGTCGGATATTTATGGTCGCGGGAACATGTTTCTGGGGGCGCATTAATCATCTAACCATCACGGCGATTATTTTATTGCAAAATATCTCCGCTGATTAATTTTTGGTGGAGTGATTTTGGCAAGTTGGGTGCGCCCTTGCATGTCCTGCCGTCGCTCTGGCTGGTACAACATCTACGATCTCTGTTTCCTTGGCTGGCGAGGGGTCCTGGGAGCTGCGCACATGTCGGCCTGGCAATCCCCCAGCTATTCAGCCCTGGCTATGTGCGCTCGGCGTGGGAAGGGCCGGAGGTTGAGCCTGACCGCCGAGATCGAA
>NZ_BOOB01000058.1 GCF_016863015.1 Microbispora amethystogenes
TGGTGGGCGCCCAGCCGAGGCAGGGCAAGAGCTTCACCGCCCGCCTATTGGCCCTGTACGCCGCGCTGGACCCGTACGTGCAGTTGGAGGTGTTCGACGGCAAGGGCTCCCCGGACTGGCGCAAGTTCGCCCTCGTGGCGCACTCCTGCTCTTTCGGGTTCACCCCTTCACGGGACGGTGACCCGCTGGAGATCTTCGTTCAGACGCTTCGCGACCTGAAGGCCGATGTGCAGGCCCGGTATCAGAAGCTCAGCGAGTTGCCGGTGGACATCTGCCCGGAGGGCAAGCTGACCCGCGAGATCGCCCGTGACCCGAAGTACGGCATGCCGGTCCGGCTCGTGGTGATCGATGAGTGCCAGGAGTACTTCGACACCGGGGACAAGGAGCTGAACAAGGAGATCGCTGGCCTGCTGGTGTACCTGGTCAAGGTCGCCCCCGCCGCCGGAGTCATCGTGCTCGATGCCACGCAGAAGCCCGGCGGAGTCGGGACCGGTGACACCGCCACCGCCTTCACAAGCTTCCGCGACAACCACCAGGTCCGCATCGCCCTGCGCACCGGCTCATGGCAGGTCTCCGATCTCGTGCTGGGCTCCGGGGCATACTCCGAAGGGTTCGACTCCTCCGCCCTGCTGCCCTCCTACAAGGGGGTTGGCCTGCTGCGCGGCGCCGGGGACGACACCCCGACCGTGCGGTTCCACCTGGCCGACGCCGAAGACGCCGAGAAGATCCTCCAGACCGCGCGCAAGCTCCGCGAGCGCGCCGGCACGCTGTCCGGCTACGCCGCCGGGCAGGCCGCCATTCGTGAGGTGCGCGACGTGCTGGCCGACGCGGCGAGCGTCTTCCAGGGTTCGGAGACCGGCCTTCCGTGGGCGCTGATCGCCGCCCGGCTGGCCGAGCGCATCCCCGAGCACTACGCCGACGTGACCGGCGATGCGATCTCCGCTCAGCTCCGCGCGCTGGGCGTGCCGAGCGTGGACATCAAGCGGGACGGCAAGGCGCTCAAGGGCGCCAAGAAGGCCGCCGTCACCGCCGCGATCAACCGCCGGGAAGCCACCACCGGATAGGCCCGGCGCCCGCCCGGCGGACCCCGCCCGAGGGGTTCGCCGGGTCGCGACTCACCCGCGACCGGTCGCGGCGGCGCGACCTGCCCCGCGACCGCCCAAACCGTCTCTGACCAGCCCGAATATCCGCAGGTCGCGGGTAGCGGGCTCGGCTCGCCACGCCTGAAAACCGCCTCTGGAGCCCTGCCATGACCCATCTGGCCGCGACCGCGACCATCCACCACGCGACCACCACCGCGACCCTCCCCGACGCGCTGCCCGCCCTGCCGGTGATCCTCGCCTGGCTGACCCTGGCCGCCCTCGTGTGGGCGCTCGGCTACGCCGCCGCATGCGCCGCCGCCCCCTTCGCCCGGTGCCGCCGCTGCGACGGACACGGCAAGACCATCACGCCCAAGGGGCGCGTCCGCCGCTGGTGCCGGCACTGCGACGCCACCGGCCTACGCCTGCGCTGGGGCCGCCGCCTATTCAACTACCTCCGCCACCTGTGACGACCACCACCGCCACCCTGCTCGACCTGCTCCCCGCCCACGCACACCACAGGGAGGAACACGCGTCATGAACCACCCGCCAACCCTGCCCTACGCGCTGGCCGCCGCCGCCCGCGGCTGGCACGTCTTCCCGCTCGTCCCCGGGGACAAGGTCCCGCTCAAGGGCTGGCCCTGGAAGGAACACAACACCACCGACCCCGAGGTCATACGCCGGTTCTGGGCGCGGACCCCGTACAACATCGGCATTGCCTGCGGACCCTCCCGCCTGGTCGTGCTCGATCTCGACACCCCCAAGCCCGGCGACACGCCCCCACCCGCTTGGGACCTGCCCGGCGTCAACGACGGCGCGGACGCCCTCGCGCTGGTCTGCGAACGCGCCGGACAACCCTTCCCCACGCTGGAGACCTTCCATGTCCGCACCCGGCGCGGCGGGACGCACCTGTACTACACGGCGCCGGACGGGATCGAGCTGCGCAACACCGAAGGCGACAAGGGCAACGGGCTCGGCTGGCTGATCGACACCCGCGCGGCCGGCGGCTACGTCGTCGGCCCCGGCAGCTTCGTGGACCTGCCCGACGGCACCGGCACCTACGAAGTCGTCTACAACGCGCCCCCGGCCCCGCTGCCCCCCTGGCTGGCCGAACGGCTCATCCCTGCCCCGTTGCCGCCACAGCGCCCGGTCACGGTGCCGCTGGTCTCCACCGACCGGCGCGGCTCCTACCTGCGCGCCGCCGTCCTGGCCGAGCTTGAGCGGGTCACCAGCTCACCGCCCCACGGCCACAACAACGCGCTTTACCGGGCGTCCGTGGCGCTGGGCCAGCTCGTGGCCGGTGGCGAGCTGGCCGAGGCCGACGTGACCGCCTGGCTCACCGATGCCGCCCAGCAGGTCGGCCAACCGTATGGCGAAGCGACCCGCACCATCGCCTCAGGGCTTCGGGCCGGTGCCCGCCGCCCGCGAACGGTGGCCGCATGAACGGCGAGCGCCCTGCCCACCTGCGCCTGGTCTCCGGTGATGCCGTCCACGTGCCCGGCGGACCGGCGGGCGCGTCGGCGCCGTTCCGCACCTCGTGGACCGCCGACGAACTGATGGCCATGACCTTCCCCGAAACCCGGTGGGCCGTGCCCGGCGTCATCGCCGAAGGGCTCAACCTGCTTGCCGGGCCGCCGAAGGTCGGCAAGTCCTGGCTGTCCCTGGCTACCGCCATCGCCGTAGCAGGCGGAGGGAAGGCGCTGGAGGCCATCCCGGTCGAGCCCGGGCCGGTGCTCTACCTCGCGCTGGAAGACACCCCGCGCCGTCTCCAGTCCCGCATGCGCAAGATCCTGGGCGGCAAGCCCGCGCCCCGTGACCTGACGCTGGCCACCTCGTGCCCGACGCTCCCGCAGGGCGGGGAAGAGGCCATCGCCCGGTGGCTGGAGCGCAACCCCGGCGCGCGCATGGTCGTCATCGACGTGTTCGCCAAGGTACGCGGGACCACCGCGCCGGGCCTTTCGGCCTATGACGCCGACTACGCCGCGATGGGCCACGCCAAGCGCCTTGCCGACAGCTACGGCGTGGCCGTGGTGCTCGTGCATCACGTCCGCAAGATGGGCTCTGACGACTTCCTGGCCGAGGTCTCCGGCACCAACGGCATCGCCGGTGCCGCAGACGCCACGCTCGTACTCAAGCGCGCCCGAGGGACCGCTGACGGCGTGCTGCACGTCACCGGGCGCGACGTGGAGGAAGCCGAGTACGCCATGAGCTTCCAGCCCGCCGCCGGCATCTGGCATCTACTCGACGGCCCGCCCGAAGACCACACCCTGTCCGACACCCGCGCGGCCATCGTCCGCCACCTTCGCCAGCAGCCGAACAGCGCACCCAAGGCCATCGCTGACGCCATCGGGCTCGGCTACGACAACGTCAAGAAGACCTGCCAGCGCATGGCCGGCGACGGCCAACTCTGCGTGGACGCCGCCGGACGCTACCGGCTCCCTGGAGCTGTCCCCAGCGTCCCCGCAGTCCCCGGACCGAACCTGACCAGCACCAACACAACCAATCATGAGGGACACCTGACCCTGCCTGGCGTCCCCGCTGTCCCCGGTGAGGAGTGCCACCCGTCATGACCACCTCAGCGCCGGACAGGGTCCGGCTCGATGACACCCAGCTCTACAGCGTCACCGACGCCATGCGCATGCTCCGCATGAGCCGAACCGTCATCTACGACCAGATCCGCACCGGGCGCCTGCGCTCGGTCAAGCAGGGCCGCGCGCGCCGGTTCACGGCCCGTGCCCTCCGTGACTACATCGCTCTACTGGAGAAGGAAGCCGAGGACGCCGCCTGATGACCAAGCGACGCAGCAGGGGGGACGGCGGTCTGCACTGGGACGAGAAGCGCCAGCGCTGGATCGCGACCGCAAGTCTCGGCTACGCCCCGGACGGCAAGCGCATCGTCAAACGGGGAAGCGGCAAGACCAAGACGGAAGCCAAGGCCAAGCTCAAGGAAGTACTCAGGGACTACGAGGATGGCCTGGCCATCGCCCCGGGTGACTACACCGTCGAGCGAGCCGTGAATGACTGGCTGACGTACGTGCTGAGCCAGCGCGACAAAGCCACCTACGAAGCAGGGGTCATCCTCTGCCGTGTTCACGTCGTCTCCGCTCTGGGGAAGCGCAAGCTCCGCGACCTCAGTGCACAGGATGTGGACAAGTGGCTCGCGGAGAAGGCGAAGGTCCTCAGCACGAGCACGCTCCGCCTCATCCGCTCGTACCTGAACAGGGCGATCAAGCGCGCGATGGCGCGCGACCTGGTCAAGCGGAACGTGGTGGAACTCTGCTCCATCCCCCGCGGCAAGACGGGCCGTCCGTCCAAGGCGCTCACGCTGGCTCAGGCGGAAGCCGTGCTCAAAGCCGCCGAGGGCACCCGCATGTACGGCTACCTCGTGCTGGCCCTACTCACCGGGGCACGTACGGAGGAGCTGCGAGCGCTGACCTGGGATCACGTGGACCTGAAAGGGGACCCAGACGCAGAGCCGCCCGTACCGCCGTACGTAGCCGTGTGGCGCTCTGTCCGCTCTGGTGGAGACACCAAGACCCGGAAGTCCCGCCGCACTCTCGCGCTTCCACAGCGCTGTGTGGACGCCCTGAAAGTCCAGAAGGCTCAACAGGAGACCGACAGGAAGACCGCCGGCAAGCGCTGGCAGGAACATGGCCTGGTGTTCGCCTCGCAGGTCGGCACGCCCTTGGACGCGCACAACGTCCGGCGTGCCTTCCGGGCCGTCATCGCTGAGACCGACCTCAACCCGGCGAAGTGGACGCCGCGCGAGCTGCGCCACAGCTTCGTGTCACTGCTCTCCGACCAAGGCATCCCGCTCGAAGAGATCTCCCGCCTGGTCGGCCACAGCAGTACGGCCGTCACCGAACTGGTCTACCGCAAGCAGATCCGGCCAGTCCTTCAAGAGGGTGCCGTGGTCATGGATCAGATCTTCAAGACCTGAGATCGGGGAAGCGTAGTCACGCAGTTAGTCACGCAGAAGCCCTCTGGAGAGATCCAGAGGGCTTCTGAGCTGGAGCCGCCTAAGGGAATCGAACCCTTGACCCCTTCATTACGAGTGAAGTGCTCTGGCCGACTGAGCTAAGGCGGCACGCCGCGTACGGCTTCGCACAGTCTACAGGGTCGGCCGGGCTCTCGTGCACCGGTCGGCCGTCCGGTGTGCCGCGCCCGCAGGGGCTGCCGCGGCGCTCCGGAGACGGGGCGACTCGTACGGTGAGCGGGGGTGATCGGCAGGGCCGGGTAAATTCTCCCTCGCCGCCTCGGGAACGTCTCTTGACCAGGAAACGGGACAAGCCAGGCGCAGGTGTCACAGGAGAAACGCTCCGTCTCTCCCGGCCAGGTCATCCGCCCGGCGGACGCCGCAGGACATTCTCCGGAACCGGTCGCGTCCGGTGGCCGCTCCTCCTGGCAGGCGGCATGCTGGTCCTCGTCACACAGACGACGGCAGGGGAACGACGAGCATGCGACTGGCCGGCCAGACCGCCAAGGTCACACGTAGGACGAAGCGGCGAAGCGGTGGCCCGGGCCGGCGCCTGGCCGCCGCGGCGGTGATCGCACTGCTGCCGATCAGCGCCTGCTCCGCCCGCACCCCGGCCACGTCCCAGCAGCCCGGTGTGACCAAGGCGGTCCCGGCGATGCGGACGCCCGCGTCGGAGCTGCGCGCCTTCTACGAGCAGCGGCCCGACTGGAGCGACTGCGGCGACGGGTTCCAGTGCGCCAGGATCCAGGTGCCTCTCGACTACACCAAGCCCTCCGGCGAGCGCATCGAGATCAGCGCGATCCGCCTGCCGGCCTCCGGCAGGCGGACCGGCTCGCTGCTCATCAACCCCGGCGGGCCGGGGGGTTCGGGCATCCAGTACGCGCGGGCCGCCAAGTCCGTGGTCAGCGAGCGGGTGCGCGAGCAGTACGACGTCGTCGGCTTCGATCCGCGCGGCGTCGGCGAGTCGACTCCCGTCCACTGCATGACCGGCGCCCAGCTCGACAAGTACGTCGGCATGGACTCCAGCCCGGACAGTCCGGCGGAGGTCACCGAGCTGGACAATGCGTCCAAGCAGTTCGCGGAGCGGTGCGAGGCCCAGTCGGCCCGCCTGCTGCCGCACGTGGGCACGGCCGACGCCGCCAGGGACATCGACGTCCTGCGCGGCGTCCTGGGCGACGCGGGGCTCACCTATCTGGGCAAGTCGTACGGCACCTATCTCGGCGCGATGTACGCCGAGCTGTTCCCCAAGAACGTGCGGGCGCTGGTGCTCGACGGCGCGGTGGACCCCGCCATGTCGGCCATCAAGTCCAATGAGGTGCAGGCCAAGGGCTTCGAGGTGGCGCTGGAGGCGTTCGCCGAAGACTGCTTCCTCGACGGCGCCTGCCCCTTCACCAGCCGTACGGTCGACGGCGCGATGAAGGAGATCAGCGACCTGCTGGCGAGGGCCGACCGGCAGCCGCTGAAGAACGATCTCGGCGACGGCCGGGTCGTCAACGAGGCGTGGACGGTGCTCGGCATCGCCACCCCGCTCTACGAGCGCACCGCGTGGCCCCAGCTGCGGCAGGCCCTGGGCCAGGCCATGATCCACGGCAACGGCACCTCCCTGCTGCGGATGGCCGACCTGCTGGTCGACCGGCGGTCCGACGGGACCTACTCGAACCAGACCGAGGCCAACATGGCCGTCAACTGCGTGGACCACCGCTATCCCACGTCGCTCGACGCGTACGGCAAGGCAGCCGACGCGGCCGGGAAGATGGCCCCGCACTTCGGGCCGTTCGTGATGTGGGGGTCGCTGCCCTGCGCGTACTGGCCGGCGAAGTCGGCCGAGGCCGACAAGCCGATCAAGGGGGAGGGCGCGCCGCCCATCCTCGTCGTCGGCACGCTGCGCGACCCCGCCACGCCGTACGAGTGGGCGCAGGGGCTCGCGAAGGAGCTGACCTCGGGCGTGCTGCTGGGCTACGACGGCGACGGCCACACGGCCTACCGCAGCGGCTCCACCTGCGTGGACACCGCGGTCGACGACTACCTGCTCACACTGCGCGCGCCCAAGAACGGCACGGTCTGCCCCAAGGCGACCTGAGCCGAGCGGTTCACGAGCGGGCCGGTACGCGACGCGTGCCGGCCCGTTCGACGACCGTCGCCCCGGTCTCGGACTCCAGCGCGGGGGCGTAGCCCGCGGCCCGCAACCGCGCGAGGGTCTCCTCCTCACCGGCGGCGCTGATCAGCACGGTGGGCGCGATCTTGCGCAGGCCCAGCGCGCGCAGCGCATGCGCCCGGGAGAGCTCCTCGACGAGGGCCTCGTCGTCCGCGCGGAGGCAGCACCCGGACCGCACCACCCGGATCCGGCCGTGTACGCGGGCCGTGTCCTTGACCAGGTATTCGAGGGTCTGCGGCAGCGGCCCCTCCGCGGCCGCGGCCAGGCGCGCGAGCAGGCCGTCGGCCTCGTAGCCCTGGTCGAACGCGCGGCGCACGGTCGCGGCGCTCAGCCGCCAGACCACCGCGTGCCCTTCCGACTCGCGCTCGGCCACGTCGTCCAGCAGTTCGGCGAGGGACGAGTCGGGCATCCCGGGGACCACCGCCGTCAGGTCGGCCTGGAAACGGGCGGTGGCCTGGGCGGGCGGCAACATGGCCGACAGGGCAGCTGCCAGCGCGGCCTCCGGTGACCGCCACGCCTCACCGCTGACCAGCAGGTCCCGTACGGCGTGCCCGACAACCGTGAGGGTGCCCCCGGCGGTCACGCCGAGCAGGCCGGCCTCGCGCAGGATGGCGCCCGCCTGCTCGGCGCCGAGACGCGCGGCCGAGACGTGATGGGGGCGATGCCAGGCGGCGCGGAGCATCAGGTAGTGGAGACCGTCGGCCGGAAGACCCTTCCCGGCCGGCACCGCGGCGAGGGCTTCGAGCAGGGCGTACCTGAGGCTGACCGCGTGTGGGTCGGTGGGCTCGGTGAGGGCGACGGGCGTGCCGGCCTCCGCGGGCCAGTAGGTGTAGGTCGCCGGCAGGGTCGCCCAGGTCCCGATGATCCTGGCCAGCCGCTCGACGGGCGGCCGCTTGAGCCAGGTGTCGTACTCGGTGGTCGGCAGCAGGCTCACCATCGGTTCCGGCAGCTTGCCGCGGTGCCCCTTCGGGCGCGGCACCGGCTCGGCGTGCAGGCCGAGCAGTTCCGCCTGGGTGGCCAGGTCGATCCAGAACCTCGCGATGTCCTCGCCCACGCCGACGGCCTTGGCGAGGCGCCTGGTGTCCCGCACCGCCAGCCCTCCGGCCTTGCGCAGGGTGGGCGGCTGACCGACACACGCCGCGAGCAGGCGTTCGATCTGGGAGAGCGCGGAGGTGGCGGCCGCCTGCGCGGTCCCCTCCGCCCCCTCCGCGCCGGGCAGGTCGTCCGGGGGCGGCGGGGGTTCGGGGGCGAACGGCACGCGCGGCCCGCCGAGGATCGCCGTGGCCACCTCGAACGGCACCTCGGCCACGTCGGGCGGCCCCGCCGGGAGCAGCAGGCCGTGTGCCACCAGCCAGTCGGTGTCAGGGTCGCCGGAACCTCCGGGGCGGACGACGTACCTGACGTTGTGCTGGTAGCCGTACCCGCTGTGGAAGTGGTAGGCGTGGGTGCGCAGCCGTGATCCGTGCCCGACGAGGCGGGCCAGCCAGTCCCGTACGGACGCGGGGGCGCCCGCGACCAGGGCCCGCACCCGCTCGGGGTCGCCCAGCAGGCCGAGCACGTTCCGTTCCGCGACCTCCCGTACGCGGGCCTTCGGGAACCCCAGTGCGTCGGCGATCGCGTGGACCTCGGGGGCGTTGAAGTGGGCGGCGAAGAGGTCGGCGGCCGGACGCCCGAGCCCCGTCTCGCCGGCGAGGTCCATGTGGACGGCGCCGGGCACGATCACCTGGTCGCCGTGCGGCGGGAGCACCAGCGCCATGCCCGCCAACTGGTCCAGGACGGCGTCGGCGGCCGTACGCCGGTCGAGGTCGGGCCCGGCCAGCAGGTCGAGCACGTCGGCGCGGGGCACGGCGCGGCCGGCCGGATCGTCCCCCTCCAGGTGATAACCCAGCGGCCCGTGCCGCCGCGCCGCCAGCCAGGCGACGGCCGAGAGCGCCTGACGCTGGGGCAGCGTGCAGAACCGCACGAGCGGCACCACCGCCTGCCGCCGGAGCAGCAGCCGGGCCAGGTCCTGCGGCGGGATGTCCTCGTCGACGACGAACCCCACCCGGGCGAGCAGCAGCCGCCGCTCGTCGGGCGACCTGGTCCTCAACCACGTGGTCAGATGCCGGGGCGTGCTCACGACGGCACCCTACCCGCGCTCCGCCGCCCGCCGGGCCGACGCCGGGATGTCCTCCTCAGCCCGCGTGCTCCGCGGCCCAGGCGCAGATGGCGCCCAGTGGTTCGCGCAGCGTACGGCCGAGATCGGTCAGCGCGTACTCGACGTGCTGGGGCGCGGTGTCCTTGACGACCCGGCGTTCGACCATCCCGTCCGCCTCCATGCCGCGCAACGTCTCGGTCAGCACCTTCTGGGTGATGCCCGGCAGCCGCCGGCGCAACTGGCCGTGCCGCTGGGGCCCGGCCAGCAGCGCGTAGATCACCAGCACCCGCCACTTCGCCGCGAACCGCTCCAGCGCCTGCCGCGTCGCGCAGGTCTCCTCCAGTACGTCGGGGATCACCGGATCCATCTCGTCTCCCTGCCCTGTGGGATGGGCACCGCGAAGTGCCTTCTGGCGCCGTGGTCCAGGCACGCCTAGCCTCACGCTCACCGCGAGATCACACACTAGGACGGGGACACGGACATGAGCGATCTCACGATCCACACCCATGCGGCCGGGGAAGGCCGGCCGACGACCGCCGTACGGACCGAACGCGTCACGTTCTCCGCGGGAGGTGTCGATCTCGCCGGGGATCTCCGGCTGCCGGATCTTCCCCTGCCCGCCCCCGCCGTCGCGCTCACCGGGCCGTTCACGGGCGTGAAGGAGCAGGTCACCGGGCTGTACGCGGACCGCCTCGCGCGGGCGGGCCTGGTCACCCTGGCCTTCGACCACCGGGGGTTCGGCGAGAGCGGCGGGCGGCGGGGCCATGAAGACAGCGAGGGCAAACTCGCCGACCTCCGGGCCGCGGTGAGCCTGCTCGGCGGCCGGCCGGAGGTCACCCCGGGCCGGATCGGGCTCGTCGGCGTGTGCCTCGGCGGCGGATACGCGGTGCGGGCCGCCGCCTCCGATCCCCGGGTGCGGGCCGTGGCCGGGATCGCCGGCGCGTACAACAGCCCGGCCTGGTTCGCCGACCGGATGGGCCTCGACGCCTACCGGGCCGCGCTCGGGAGCTTCCTCGACCGGTACGACGAACCCCTGCCCGCGGTGGCGCCCGGCGACGGCGAGGCCGCCATGCCCGGCGCCGAGCCGTACGCCTACTACGGCACCTCCCGCTCGGCGTCGCCGCACTGGGTGAACGAGGTGACCCGGGGGTCGCTCCACTCGCTGATGACCCTCGACGCGCTCGGAGCCGCCCCGCTTCTCGCCGCGACGCCGCTGCTCGTCGTGCACGGCCGGGCCGACGCCTACTGCGCGCCGGAACTGGCGGCCGAGCTGGCCGGCCGGAGCCCGGGCGAGAAGGAGGTGGTCTGGCTGGACTGTCGAGAGCACATCGATCTCTACGACGTGGAGCCCTACGTCACCCAGGCCGCCGACGCGACGGCCGCCTTCCTGCACGACCACCTCTGACCGGGTTCATTCGGGCTCGCCGGCGGTGGTCGTCGTCCGCGCCTCGCCGTACGCGTTGCCTCTTTCGAAGCCGCGCACTCGTTGAAAGTTCCATTGAGCCATTTTCATCCTGATCACGCTGGTCAGGACGGGCACAGGAGGCGAGCAGGCCAGAGGAGTTGAGGGTGAGGCGAGGCTCCCGGTAAGACAGCAGTCGACCAAGATCCGATGCCCCAACCGGAAGCCTCGATGCTGTCTTACCCTGCCACATTCCCCTGTCGAACCGCACCCTTGTCCGCCTGGCCGAGCTCATCCGTGCCCGCCGCGCCGAGCGCCGCAGACGGTGGCGGCGCCTGCAGCCCGAGCAGCAGGCGCTGCTGGTGCTGGCTCACCTGCGTAACGGGGACACCTACGCTCGCCCGGCGGCCGGCTTCGCGATCGGGATCACCACCGCATGGAGGTACGTGCGTGAGTCGGTCGACCTGCTGGCGGCCCTGGCCGACGATGTGCAGGCTGCCGCGCTCCGGGCCGCCCGGCTGGCCTACGCCATTCTCGACGGCACGCTCATCCCGATCGACCGCGTCGCCGACCAGGGGCCGTACTACTCGGGCAAGCACAAGCGCCACGGGATGAATGTCCAGGTCCTCGCCGATCCCTCCGGCCGCCTGGTGTGGGCCTCCCCGGCTCTCCCCGGGGCCGTGCACGACCTGACCGCAGCTCGCATCGTTGGCCTGATCCATGCGCTGACCGTCAACGGCGTCATGATCTTCGCCGACAAGGGCTACCAAGGCGCGGGCGGCACGGTTCGCACCCCGTTCAAGCGTCACCGGCACCGTCCCCGGCTGTCGCGCGGGCAGAAGGCGGTCAACCGCGCCCACGCACGTATCCGAGCCCTCGGCGAACGCGCCGTCGCGACCCTGAAAGCGTGGAAGCTGCTGTCGAAGCTCCGCTGCTGCCCTCACCGCGCCACCCTCATCGTGCAAGCCGTCGAAGATGACCGCTACTCAGGATGAAAAAGGCTCATTATAGAGGGCCCCTCGTTGAGGGGCCCTCTGCGTATGGCGATGTGTTCAATAAAGGTAGGTCTCCACCGGCTCTGTCGCGACCTTCTCAGGGCGAGGGAGCGCACATGACAGATCATGTCCAGCTGTCCACATCTGCGCAAGGCGGGGCCGCGACGCCGTAGCGCTTGCTGAGAGCATCGTCGATGCTTAGCTGGCGGCAGAAGCCGCCAGTGATAAGCCCCGTCCGAACATTGCGCCTGCGGAACAACAAGACCGCAGGAGAGGCCTCGAGGCCAGATTGTGACGCGCACGACGACGAACCGAATCAAAGCGGTACAAGACTACATAAATATACGCAATCAGGAGGAACCCCTACAATTATCGTCACGCCGATTGCCGACGAGGCCATCACTAGCTAACCTTGCTTTTCACCCACTTCTCAGACCCGCAAAAAACCGCAGATACCAGAAGGCAATAAATGGAAGCGCGTATTTCTTTTCCCGGATACCAAGAGGTCTCACATCTGGAGTCGCTGAACGATTGGCTCAAGGGCGAGCATTCCTTAGCTGGCCGCGTTCGCCTTGATGGCCCAGCTCCACGCCCAGGCGAGCTAGGAGCTCCCATGGACGCAGTTGTCATCGCTCTAGGATCAGGGGGCGCATTGTCGGTTCTCGCCTCGTCATTGAAAACGTGGCTATCGCAGCCGCGCAGATCAGACATCCGCATTCGAATCGAGAGTGATAACGGCCGCAATATTGAGATCGATGCCAAGCGCATAGATCAAGATCAGATTGAAACCTTGCTGAAGCAGACCCTCCACCCGGGGGAGTAAGGACAGAAGATGCGACTTCCAAATCCGCAGCACTCCTGGGCGATCCTGATAGGAAGCAGCAGTTACGCGGATGGGAAGCTAAATGACCTGCCTACCGTTCGGAATAACATCACCGAGTTGAAAAGAGTCCTCACAGGCTCTCCAGGCGGAATACTCCTTGAGTCTCATTGCCTAACCTTGGTAGACGAAGGAGATTTACGGCGACTTGGTAGCCAACTCCGAATAGCAACAAGCCAGGCAGAGGATCTGCTATTAGTCTACTATGCCGGGCACGGACTGATAGGCGGCAAACGTCACGAACTGTATCTTGCTTTACCCGACAGCGAATGGGAGAGCCCTGAATTTAATTCACTGGAATATGACAAACTGCGCAGCGCAATCCTCGACAGCCCTGCCGCAAATAAGATAGCTATTCTGGACTGCTGCTTTTCTGGACGCGCTTTGGGCGATCTTATGGCCGACCCCGATACCGCTGTTCTAGGCCAGCTCGATGTCCATGGTACGTACATTCTCACTTCTGCACAGAGCAATCAAGCAGCTCTGGTGCTGCCAGACGAAGAGTACACGGCATTCAGCGGGCGTTTGTTGCAACTCCTGAAAGATGGTGTTGTTGGAGGGCCTGAGCTACTCACCATCGACTACCTATACCGCAAGCTCCGGGCTGGGATGGAAGCGGAGGGGCTATCCATCCCAGATAAGCGGGCCACGCGCACTGCAGGATCGATAGCTCTTGCGCCGAATAACGCCTTTTCTTCTACTGCCATTTCTGGCGCGTTGGGAACTCAACAGCAGGAATCAATTAGCACTAAAGCCTCTCACACCTCCCGCACGCCACCCGGTCTGAAGTGGGACGTCTTTCGGGCCTCCAGGGGCAACGAGAGCGGTAACTATACCATTTTCCATGGGCGTAGGCACATGTACTGGACCCTGTCCATCCTAACGACCATCCTTGGGCTCCTCTCCTGCCTGATAGCCGCAACGGCTCAGCTATCGCTGATTGTAAAAATCCCCCTTGCCATTCTAGGACTTTTCTTACTGGTCCTGATTTTTGGGTTCCTACAAATGGCGCGATCTCCGGTGCGGCTCGAAATCGGAAGCCAAGGAATTCAACTTTTCGCCCGCAGTGGAACTACCTGGATTCCTTGGGAGTTTGTCAGCGCAGTAGACATAGAGCGAGCAAATGGCAACGACCATATAGTTGTATGGCTCAACGAAGCAGACATCTTTCCCGATTTCGATACATTCGGAGGAGGGCCCCAATTCATACCCAAGATGGGCGCCATCGCTCTCTGCTCCATCAATGTCCTTAGCGCCTCACGCCATCAGATTGCGCGCACGCTTTGGGCCTACGGGGGAGAATCGGTGAAGAAGTCGACGGTGCGCCAGAGCATGGACACTGAGCGTTCTTCTCCTCCAGCTAGTCTCGCCCCGCAACAGTCTGATAACAGAGACCAGTACATGTCTGGCCAAAAAACAGCCGATGTTCTTCAGCTCTCTCAGCAAGAAGCGAAAAGAGCCAAGGTAGAGTATGCGCCACCCCGCCCGGCGCCTCAATCAGGAGCGAAAAGAATAGTGCGAAGGACGCTACTAATCACAGGAACGATACTCTTCGGCGTCATGACGATGGGTGCCATCGGCGCCGCAGCTTCAGGCGGATATGAGAACGCAACTTATGCTGTCATCGGTAACGCTTTTTTCGAAGCGCCGCTAGTTGTGTTGATGGTTTTTCTTGTGAAGGATATTCGAAGCTCTCGGGCTCGGAAGATTAGATCAGAAGCATCGACGGATAATCGACATGACAAACCCCCCAGGAATGCGTGAGCGTCGAGGCGCTCGATCCAGAGATAGGAATCAGGGCCTGGTGGAACGCGCCATTTCAATTAGGCTTGTACGGCTGGAAGGGCTTGGCAGGACGGGGCGATGCTGGTGGCGGACGAGACCGGTGTCCTGACGAAGGGCACCTGCACGGTCGGCGTACAGCGCGAGTAACGGCACCGCCGACGGGAGCTCTACCTGCCTCAGGCATGGACGGCAATGTCGAGCGGTGCTGGTGAGCGGGAGTACCGCAGGACCGCCAGTTCGTCACCAAGGGCGAACCGGCCACGCGGATGGTCGCACGCGCGCTGGACGCCGGCAAGGTGGGTGACCGGCGACGGAGTGTACGGCCAAAGCCCGCACCTGCGCACAGAGCTGGAAGCCTCAGGGCGTTCAAGGCTCCATGGCGGTCGCCAGCCCACCTAAATCCAAGTGCACAGACAGCGAAAACTGTCTTAAGGCAGGCCAGCGAGTTTGCTGCGATGCGGGCTGCCGTGACTATTGAGCTGACGTAGAGCGCCCGAAGGTGAACGATCCACTGACGTCCAAGGACGTGGACTACTCCTCCTGATCGCTAACGCCCACCGTGTCGGCTCTGCCGTACGTCGCGTCGTGGGCCTTGCGGGGGGCGCACACGCTGGCCCGGGAGCAGGAGCAGCGGCGGCCGCCGTCGTTGAGGCGGACGATGACCGAGTCGGAGGGCACGTTGTGCCCGACCACCGTGCCAGGGCCCTCGGGGGTGTCCACGGCGAGGCCGGATCGCGGCGCCGAGGCCCGGAACTCCTGGTAGAGCGGATGCTCGTACTTCAGGCAGCACATCAGCCGGCCACAGGCGCCGGCGATCCTGAGCGGGTTGACCGGCAGGTCCTGGTCCTTGGCCATGCGGACGGAGACCGGCTCGAAGTCCTTGAGGAACGTCGCGCAGCACAGGTCACGGCCGCAGGGGCCGATGCCGCCCTGGATCCTGGCCTCGTCGCGCGGGCCGATCTGCCGTAACTCGACCCGCGCCCGCAGGTTGCGGGCGAGGTCGCGCACGAGCGCGCGGAAGTCCACCCGGTGAGGGGCGGAGAAGTAGACGGTGTAGACGTTCTCGGCGTCGAGGTAGTCGACGCCGATCACCTTCATCGGCAGCTCGTGCCGCTTGATCAGCCGCTTGGAGACGCTGCGGGCCTCCGCCCGGCGGCGGCGGTTGGCCTCGTCCCTGGCCAGGTGCTCCTCGCCCGCGACGCCCTGGCACACGGGCAGGCCCTCGACGTCCTCGCTCACGTACTGCGGCGCCCACACGCACTCGGCGACCTCCGGACCGGAGTCCGTCGGCACCAGGACCTTGTCACCGACCTTCGGCGAGTGAGCACCGGGATCGAGGTAGTAGAGCCGTCCGTAGCGCGTGAAGCTCACGGCCATCATCATGCCCAAAGAGCCGGCCCTCCTCGGTTGTGTACAGCAGTCGCGCGCCGAGCGCCCGGAACCACCATACGTCCCGCCCGGGACTGGCAATCATCCTCTGTGGACAACTCCGGATGAGCGGAGGGCGAGGGTCATCGCCTCGACGGCGATCTGTGGGTGGACGTTGGCCGCGAGCCGCTCCCGGCACTTCATGATCGCTTCCGTACGGCGGAGCGTGTCCTCGGGCGTGGACGCCCGCGCGACGGTCTCCACCTCGTGCCGGCGGTCCTCGTTGGCGAGTTCCACGGAGGCGCCGAACTGCATGGCCAGCACGTCGCGGTAGAACGCCATGAGTTCGAGCAGCGCGAGGTCGAGCGAGTCGCGCTTGATGCGGGTCGCGCGCGACTTCTGCATGGTCTCGAGTTCCTTGAGCGCCCCCGCGCCGCCCCGCACCAGGCCCTTGTTGAGCCCCTTGCCTGTGGACCCCTCGCCGTAGACCCTGCGCAGCTCGGCGGTCTCGACCTCGTTCAGCGCGGTCGTGGCCGCGTCGGCGTCCTCGGTGGAGGTCTTCACCAGGCGCTCGGCGGCGGTGATGCACTCCGCCACGCCCGTCAGTGAACGGGGGATCGACAGCACCTCGGCGCGGCGGCGCCGCGTCTCCTCGTCCAGGGCGAGGCGGCGAGCCCTGCCGACGTCCCCCTGCGCCGCCCGCGCGGCGTCGAGCGCCACGTCGTGGGGCACCCCGTCACGGGTCGCCAGCACGTTCGCCACGGCCTCGGTGGAGGGCGTGCCGAGCGTCACGACCCGGCAGCGCGACCGGATCGTGATGATCATGTCGTCCGCGGAGGGCGCGCACAGCAGCCACACCGTCCGCGGCGGCGGCTCCTCGATCGCCTTGAGCAGCGCGTTGGCCGCCTGCTCCGTGACCCGGTCGGCGTCCTCGAACAGCACGACCCGCCAGCGGCCGAGCGTGGGCGCCCCCGCCGCCTTGAGCACGAGCTCCCGTGTCTGCCGCACGCCGTACGAAAGGCCCTCGGGCCGTACGAAGGTGACGTCCGGGTGCGAGCCGACCTCGACCTGGTGGCAGGCGTCACAGTGGCCGCAGCCCTGCTCGGGGCAGAGCAGCGCGGCCGCGAACGCCTTGGCGGCCGTGGACCGCCCCGAGCCGGGCGGGCCGGTGAACAGCCAGGCGTGGGTCATGCCCGCGCCGCGGCCTCCGGCGACGGCCTCGGCGGCGGCGGAGGCGGCCCGCCGCAGCACGCCGATCGCCCGGTCCTGCCCGATCAGATCTCCGTAGACGGTCATGCGCTATCCGAAGTCGCGGATGGCGGGCATCGTGCCGGTGGCCTCCTCGGCCTCCTGCGGCACCGGATCGGGGAGGATGTCCCGCACCCGGTCCTGGATCAGGAGCGTCACCTCCCGCTGCTCCAGCGTGCCGTCCACCAGGAGATACCGGTCGGGGTCGGCGGCGGCCAGCGCGCGGAACTCCCGGCGCACCCGCTCGTGGAACTCCAGTGGCTCGGCCTCGATGCGGTCGGCCGGCGAGGCCATCCGCCGCAGCCCGACCGACGGCGGCACGTCGATGAGCACGGTGAGGTCGGGGACGAGCCCGCCCGTCGCCCACTTGTTGATCTTCGCGACGTCCTCCGGGTCGAGCGACCGCCCCGCACCCTGGTAGGCCAGCGACGAGTCCACATACCTGTCGGTGATCACGGTCGAGCCCCGCCGCAGCGCGGGCACGATCACCTTCTCCACGTGCTCGGCCCGGTCCGCGGCGTACAGCATCGCCTCGGCGCGGGCGGAGAGCCCCTGGTGGGCGGCGTCGAGCAGGATCGCCCGCAGCCGCATGCCGACCTTGGTCGAGCCCGGCTCGCGGGTCTGCACGACGTCGAAACCCTGGTCGCGCAGCCAGATGGCGAGCAGCCGCGACTGGGTCGTCTTGCCCGAGCCCTCGCCGCCCTCGAACGCGATGAACAGCCCGCGTGCGGGCTCGGCCTCGTCGGGAACGAACCGCCGTCCCCGCAGGGCGGCCAGCAGGTCGGCCCCGATCGGCACGCCCGGCCGGTCGTCCATGTGGCGCAGCGCCAGCACGCCGACGGCCACCGCCAGCAGCGCGCCGAGGAGCAGCACGAGGTTGGCGCCGTCGAAGCGGTAGGTCAGCTCGGAGATCCGCAGGTAGTGCCGGTCGAAGAGCGCGGCCAGCGCCGAGGCCACCGCGACGACCAGCAGCAGCACGACCCGGCCCAGTGACTGCAGGAAGGCGAACGTGCGGCCGCGCAGCCCGTCCTCGACCTCCAGGCCGATCATGGTGTAACCGATGATCCAGGCGATGCCGGCGCAGGCGCCCAGCACCACCGTCAGCACCACGACGACGACCAGGTTCTGGATGAGCGCGATCGCGGCCAGCGTCACGCCCGCGCACAGGATCGACAACCCGAACATCCGCCGCCGCGACAGGCCGCCCAGCAGCCGGGGGCCGAAGAACATGCCGAACGCCATGCCGAGGAAGACGGCGCAGAACACCGTGCCGTACCCCGCGTCGCCGCCCCTCATCACCTGCACGTACGCCTTGGCGACGCCGATGACCGCGCCCCCGGCGGCAAACGCGCCGAGCATGCCGATGATCAGCCCCCGCACCACCCGGTTGCCGCCGACGTACCGCCAGCCCTCGGTGATCTGCCTGAGCACCGACGGCGCGGCCACGTGGCGGACGTGGTCCTTCGGGATCGCCCGCAGAGTGAAGATCATCACGGCGGAGGCGAGGTAGGCCAGCGCGTTGAGATAGAGCGCCACGCTGGTCGCCGCGACCGTGAACGCCGGTACGGCCGCCGAGATCGTGGTGATGACCCCCGACAGCACCGCGAACAGGGCCGCGGCGACGGGAGCGGTGCCGTACGTCACGAGGAGGTTGAGCTGGTTGGCCTCCTCCAGCCGCTCCTTGGGCACCAGGTTGGGCACGGTCGCGTCCTTGGCCGGCACCCAGAACAGGTTCACGCACTCGACCAGGAGCGTCGCGACGAGCAGCCACTGGTAGCCGCCGATCAGCGGAATCGACAGCACCACCGCGAACCTGAGCACGTCGGCGACGACCATCGTCAGCCTGCGGTCGAACCGGTCGGCCACCGCTCCCGCGAGCGGGCCGAGCAGGATCGCGGGCAGCATCTTGGCGACGAAGACACCGCCGATGGCGAGGCTCTGCGTCTGGAAGCCGGAAGGCGCGGTGAGGTTACCGGCGAGGGCGGTCAGCGCGATGATGTTGAGCCAGTCGCCGAGGCTGCACGTCGCCATGGCCGTCCAGAGCCTGCGGAACGGCGCGTTCGCCAGCACGTGCGGCTGCTTGCGTCGCGCGGCGGCCCGGGCAGGGGTGCTCATGATGTCAGCGTATCCAGGGTGCTCGCTGGGCTGGGGACGGAGCGGGCCGCTCGGGCCTGCTCGTCGCCTGAGGGTATTACGTCCGCCTCGTCCTCGCTCTCATGATGGCGGCAATGCTCTGCGCCGATTCCCGCCGCGAGCCCGGCGAGGTGGCTCATGAGGGCGGCGTGGCTCAGGGGACGGGTGTGAGGGCAGGACCGATGGGGGCGGCTCAGGCGCGTAGCTCGATGAGGGTGATCTCGGGCGGGGCGCCCACGCGGACGGGCGGGCCCCAGTAGCCGGCGCCCCGGGTGACGTAGACCTGGGTGTCGCCGCCGCCCGCGCGCGGCACGCTCGCGAGCCCCGCCACCACGGGCTGCTGCAACGGCACGAGCAGGTTGAACGGCGCCATCTGGCCGCCGTGGGTGTGCCCGGAGAGCTGGAGATCGACGCCGTGCGCGGCGGCCTGCGCCACCTGGACGGGCTGGTGGGCGAGGAGCACGACGGGCCGGTTCGCGTCGCGGCCCCCGAGCGCCCTGCCGATGTCCGGGCCGTCGCCGAAGGGCAGGCCGTTGAGGTCGTTGACGCCCGCGAGGTCGAGCACCGCTCCCCCGTGCGTGATCTCGACCCGCTCGTTGCGCAGCGGCCGGACGCCGAGCGAGCGCAGCTCCTCGATCCACTCCTGGGGGCCCTCGGCCGTGTAGTACTCGTGGTTGCCGGTCACGAAGTATGCCCCGTAGCGGGATTCGAGAGACCTGAGCGGCGTGGCGAGACGGCCGAGCTCGGCCACCGTGCCGTCGACCAGGTCGCCCACGATCGTCACCACGTCGGCCTGCAGGCCGTTGATCATGCGGACGATCCGCTCGGTGTGCCCCCGGCCGGTGAGCGGCCCGAGGTGGATGTCGCTGACGGCCGCGATGCGCAGCCCGCTCATCCGCGGATCGAGCCGCGGCAGGCGGACCGGCACCCGCTCGATCACAGGATCTCCGAGAGCCCGGGTAACGCCGTAACCGACGGTCGCGAGCGCTCCCGCCGCCACGACGGCTGAGGCCGTACGCGAGATGAACAACCGCCGGTCGATCGCCGGCGCGCCCGCACCGGATCCTCCCCCGGCCGGTCGGCCCGCGGTAGCGGAGCCCCGGGCGGCGGAGCCCACAGTGGCGAGCCCCGAGCCGGCTACCGGAGCCGCGGAGCCAGAGGTGGTGACCTCGGGGGCGGGAACGGAGACGGCGGATGACTCCACCGCCGCCGGACAGGCGAGGACCGACGCGTCCACCGGAACCGCGTCCACGGCGCCCGTTCCCGGACCACCGTCCGGGCCGTCCTGCGCGCGGTCCTCCGGGGGCGTGCCCGCGACGGTGCGGCGGCCCCTCGCCAGGGCGAACGCCGCGATCGCCCTGGGGACCTCCGCGACCAGGCCGAACACGAACAGGTAGAACATCAGGGCCAGCCACAGGTAGCCGGGCCAGGCGACGACGCGCACGGTCTCCATGCCGAAGAGCCGGCTCCCGGCCATGGTGACCACCATCAGGGCGGCCAGGACCACGAGCGTCCACGTCAGCACCCGGCGCAGGCGCGAGCCCGGCGTCGTCGACGCCCGGACCAGCCGCCGCCACAGATAGGCGTGCACGACGACCACCGCGGTCAGGATCATGACCAGGAACCCCACGAGAACTCTCCTCGACCGGCTGACGATCAGGGGCCGGCTGACGACGATGCTACGAGGAGCCACCGACAGCCGCGTTCCCGGGCGCTGCGGCGAGCACGATCACCGGACGGCCACCGGCGGGCCCGTCCGCTGAAAGTTTCACCTCCGAGTCGGCCCGATGCCGTACCACCGGCAGCGATCTTTGCCCCTGACCAGGAGCAAGCGGACGATCGCCGCAGAAACGTCCCTCAGACGCGGCCCCGGCGACTCCCCCGGGCGCCGACACCGAACGAACGACAACGAGGTGACACATGAGAAGTCCCCGCTACCTGGCCTGGCTGGCCGCAGGGGCGGCGGTCGCCGCGGCGATCGCGCTCTCCGGCGTGCCCGCCGGAGCGATGGCCGCCACGCCCATCCCGACCCCGACGCCGTCCGCGGCCCCGTCGCCGAGTGCCGAACCCGGCGCGCCGACGACGCCGCCCAACGTGCAGCTGTGCCCGCCGCCGGTGCCGGCCGGCACCACCCAGGGGTACGTCGGCCTGTGCTGGAGCCCGTCCACCGACGACGTCGGCGTCACCGGCTACGAGGTCTACCGGCTCACGGCCACCGGCTTCGTCAAGGCGTCGTCGACCACCGGCACCACCACCGTGATGGGCGGGCTGGCCTACGGCCAGGTCTACACCTTCTACATCGTGGCCAAGGACGCCGACGGCCACACGAGCCCGCCGACGGCGCTGATCAACGCGCGGGCCGTGACCGGCATGGTGGTCAGCCCGAGCCCGGTCCCCGGAGACACCACCCCGCCCAGCAAGCCGTCCGGGCTGCACGACGGCTGCGTGTACGACTGGCCCGGCACGGCGTTCTGCTGGACTGCGTCGACCGACGACGTCGCTGTCGCCGGCTACGCCGTCTACCGGCTGACCTCCACCGGCTGGCTGGCGGTCGGAACCCGGACCTCCACCTACTTCATGGAGGGCAACCTGACGACGTACAACAAGTACACCTACATCGTGGTCGCCATCGACACGTCCAACAACGTCAGCGTGCCGTCCGACCCGATCACCACCACGGCCCTGCCGGGGTTCCCCACGCCGACCCCCTCTCCGAGCCCCTCCATCACGCCGAAATCCACGCCCACTCCCATCTGCAAGGTCGCCTACACCCAGTCGACCTGGTGGACGGGCTTCTCCGCCAGCGTGTCGATCACGAACACGGGCAGCACGGCGATCTCGGGCTGGACGCTGCGGTTCGCCTTCCCGTCGGCGGGTGAGCGGATCACCCAGGGGTGGTCGGCCGACTGGAGCCAGGGGACGGACAACCTCGTCACCGCTTCCAACCTGGCCTGGAACGCCAACATCGCTCCCGGCGCGTCCGTGAGCATCGGTTTCAACGCCTCCCACACCGGCGTCTCCGACCCGCCGGGCAGTTTCTCGCTCAACGGCGCGCCCTGCACCAAGGCCTGACCCGCTCCCGGGTCTGACCTGCGCCCGAATACGAAGCCCCGGTGGGGGCCTGGCCGCCACCGGGGCATGCGATCAGGACTTGGCGGCGGGCTTCTTCGTGGTGGTCCTGGCCCGGGTGGTGGTCCGCTTGGGGGCGGGCGCCCGCTCCCGCCGGTCGGCCAGCAGCTCCGCCGCCCGCTCCAGCGTGATCTCCTCGACCGTGTCGCCCTTGCGCAGCGACGCGTTGGTCTCGCCGTCGGTGACGTACGGGCCGAAGCGGCCCTCCTTCACCACCACCGGCTTCTTGGAGTTCGGGTCCTCGCCCAGCTCCCGCAGCGGCGGGGCGGCCGCGGCGCGGCCGCGTCCCCGCGCCTTCGGCTGGGCGAACAGCTCCTTGGCCTGCTCGATCGTGACCGTGAGCAGGTCCTCCTCCGAGGCGAGCGACCGCGAGTCGGTGCCCTTCTTGATGTACGGCCCGAACTTGCCGTTCTGCGCCGTCACCTCCTCGCCGTCGATCTGGCCCACCACACGCGGCAACTGGAGCAGCTTGAGCGCCTGCTCCAGCGTGATCGTGTCCAGGTCCATGGTCTTGAACAGCGAGCTCGTGCGCGGCTTTGGGGCGTCGGCCTTCTTCGTCCGCTTCCTGCCGTCCGCCGGGGTCGGCTCCTCGGGCAGGATCTCCGTGACGTACGGGCCGAACCGGCCGTCCTTGGCGACGATCCTCCGGCCCGTGGCCGGATCGACGCCGAGATCACGGTCGCCGCTCGGCCGCGAGAAGAGCTCCTCGGCCTTCTCCGCGGTCAGGTCGTCGGGCGCCATGTCCTCGGGGATGTTCACCCGGGCGCCGTCGCGGTCGAGGTACGGCCCGTAGCGGCCCACCCTGATCACGATGTCCGTCCCCTTGATCGGGAACGAGCTGATCTCCTTGGCGTCGATCTCCCCGAGGTCGGTGACCATCTCCTTCAGGCCCTCGTCGCCGTCCCCGGCGCCGAAGTAGAACCTGCGCAGCTCGGGCACCCGCTCGGCGCGGTCGTTGGCGATGTCGTCGAGGACCTTCTCCATCTCGGCCGTGAAGTCGTAGTCGACCAGGTTGCCGAAGTGCTGCTCCAGCAGGTTGACCACGGCGAACGCGAGGAACGACGGCACCAGGGCGGTGCCCTTCTTGAACACGTAGCCCCGGTCCAGGATCGTTCCGATGATCGACGCGTACGTCGACGGACGGCCGATCTCGCGGTCCTCCAGCTCCTTGACCAGCGACGCCTCGGTGTACCGCGCGGGCGGCTTGGTCGAGTGCCCGAGCGCGGTCAGCTCGGCCGCGGTGAGCCGGTCACCCTCGCTCAGCGTGGGCAGGCGCTTCTCCGAGTCGTCCCGGTCGGTCGCCGGGTCGTCGGCGCCCTCGACGTACGCCCTCAGGAAGCCGTGGAAGGTGATCGTCCGGCCGGTAGCGCTGAACTCCACGTTCTCTCCGGCGCTGGACGTGCCGCCGACCTTGACCGACACCGACTCGCCGACCGCGTCCTTCATCTGGGACGCGACCGTACGCTGCCAGATCAGCTCGTAGAGCCGGAACATGTCCCCGGCGAGCCCGGTCTCGCCCGGCGTGCGGAACTCCTCCCCGGACGGCCGGATCGCCTCGTGCGCCTCCTGGGCGTTCTTGACCTTGCTGGTGTAGGCGCGCGGCTTGTCCGGCACGTACGCCGCGCCGTACAGCTTGATCGCCTGGCTGCGGGCGGCGGCGACGGCGGTCTCCGACAGCGTGATGCTGTCGGTACGCATGTAGGTGATGAAGCCGTTCTCGTACAGCCGCTGGGCCACCTGCATCGTGTACTTGGCGGAGAAGCCCAGCTTGCGGCTCGCCTCCTGCTGCAGGGTGGTCGTCCGGAACGGCGCGTACGGCTTGCGCGTGTACGGCTTGCGCTCCACCGAACGCACGGCGTACGAGGCGCCGGCGAGCCGGCCGGCGAGGGCGGTCGCGGCGGCCTCGTCGAGGTGCAGGATGTCGGGGCTCTTGAGCCGTCCGGTGGAGGCGAAGTCGCGGCCCTGGGCCACGCGCCTGCCGTCCACCCCGGTCAGCGTGGCGGAGAAGGTCCGGGGGTCGTCCCCGGCCCGGCCGGTGTCGAACAGCGCCTGGAGGTCCCAGTAGTTGGCGGCGGTGAACGCCATGCGCTCCCGCTCGCGCTCCACGACCAGCCGGGTGGCGACCGACTGCACGCGCCCGGCCGACAACCGCGGCTTGACCTTCTTCCACAGGACGGGGCTGACCTCGTAGCCGTACAGGCGGTCGAGGATGCGCCGGGTCTCCTGGGCGTCGACCAGGCGGAGGTTGAGGTCGCGGGGGTTGGACACCGCGTCCCGGATCGCGTGCGGCGTGATCTCGTGGAACACCATGCGATGCACCGGGATCTTGGGCTTCAGCACCTCGCGCAGGTGCCAGGCGATGGCCTCGCCCTCCCGGTCCTCGTCGGTGGCGAGGTAGAGCTCGTCGGCCTCCTTGAGAAGCTGCTTGAGCTTGGAGACCTGCGCCTTCTTGTCGGGGTTGACGACATAGAGCGGTTCGAACTCGTGGTCGACGTTCACCCCGAGGCGGGCCCAGGCCTCGCTCTTGTACTTCTCCGGGATGTCGTCGGCCTTCTCCGGGAGATCGCGGATGTGGCCGATGCTCGACTCGACGATGTAGCCGCGCCCGAGGTACCCGGCGATCGTCTTCGCCTTCGCGGGCGATTCCACGATCACCAGGCGGGTTCCGCCGGCGTTGCCGTTGTTGGCTGGCACGCTGCTTCCTACCTCGCTGTCCGCTGTCGTTCCCCGGGTTTCCGGGCGTTTCCGGGCGTTTCGGGTGTGTCCGGGTTTCATGCGCCCCGGCACACTGACACCCTCGTCGCCCGGGGCGGGGGAGCCTACCCCCTCCGGGCGCCGTGGAGGCACCGCTTTGTTCGGAGGCACCGCTTTGAAGGTACCTGCCGCCGCACGTTCCTCCCCCTCGGGCTACCCGGTTCTGTCCGGGAATGTAACTCGCCTGGCGCTGTTATCCACGAGGACGCAGAATAGAGCCCATCGAGTTCCCTAGCACGCCCCGGAGACCAATGGCAGTGCTCGACTACTCCTATCTGGACCTGTACCTGCCGCGCGGCACCCCTCGGGAGGTGGCGCGACAGATGCTGACGGAGCATGCCGAGCACGGAGACTGGGAACTGGAGCGGCTGCGCCTCTATCCCGACGGCAGCAGGCGCGTCCGGCTGCGTCGGAAGATCATACGGGCCGCTCGGACGATGTGAGCCGCCGAGGCGGCGACGCCACGGTCAAAAAGAGCTTTGCCCGCCCCGGGCCGCGCCCCCGGAACGGGCAAAGCGTCGGTGCCTTCCTCCACTGGCGGGGAGGCGGCGTCCTGGTGGCCCGCGCCGGGCCCGTACGACGAGCGGCTGGTTCGCCGCCGTCGTGCCCGGCGCGAGCGTGATATCCCTCGCGTCCTCAGCCGTGCGCGTGGTCGTTCACGCGCCCGGCCCTCCAGCTACCTGCGGCCGAAGCGGAAGCGGCGGGTGACGGCGAACAGGCTCGCCGAGGCGGCGAACATGGCGCCGAGGACCAGTGCGGCGAACGAGCCGGCGTTCATGCCGGTCAGGCCGACGGGCTGCTCGGCGCTCATGAGGCCGAGCTTGCCCAGCGGGAGCGCCTCGGTGGTCCTGCCGAGGTCGCCGGTGGGCAGGTTCCGCGTGGTGTCGGCCACGGGCAGCGACGCGGTGGCGTCGTCCAGCGTCCGCTTGGCGGGCAGGGTGCGGGCCGTCTCGTCGAGCGAGCCGGCGGCCGGCAGCGTGCCGGTGGCCTTGGACACGACGGCGGCGGGGTTGCCGACGGGGGCGACGCCCTTCACGCCCTTGCCCGCCGGGACGGGCGGGGCGGCCGGCAGGCCCGGCGCCTCCGGGAGGCCGAGCATGTTCGGCAGGTTGCCGATGACCGGCCCCGAGGGCGCGGCGGGGGCGCTCATCGGCTGCATGGTGTGCGCACCCGACAGCACCGGCATGGCGGGCGTGGCGGGCATCATGCGGCCGCCCGCAGCGCTGTGCCGCGGGTGCGGCCGGAAGCCGTGGCCCCAGCCGCCCACCTTGGCCCCGCCCAGGCAGCCCGCGGCGGCGTCGCCCAGCACGGCGACGGAGTTGCCGCAGACGTTGATCGGCGCGGTGACCGGCGCGACCACCTGGTTGCCCGCGAGGATCCCGTGACGGCCGGAGGTGACGTTGCCGCCCGCACCGGCGCCGCCGCCGAGGACCGCAGCCCCGCCCCGGCAGCCCGCGTGGGCCTTGCCGAGGACGGCGACGGAGTTGCCGCAGACGTTGACCGGCGCGGTGACCGGCGCGACCACCTGGTTGCCGCCCAGGATCGAGGAACGCCCGGAGGTGACGTTGCCGCCGGCGCCCCAGCGGCCGCCGTGCCCGCCGCCGACCACGCTCGCGCCACCGCGGCAGCCCGCGAAGGCGTCGCCGATGACCGCGATGGCGTTGCCGCAGACGTTGACCGGCACGGTGATCGGCGCGACCACCTGGTTGCCGCCGCCGACGCTGTGCGAACCGCTGGTGACGTTGCCACCGGAGCCGCCGGACCAGCCGCCGTGACCCCCGTGACCGTGACCGCCGTGGCCCGGCGTGGACCCGCCGTGGCAGCTGCCCGAGCCGTTGCCGCACACCTCGACCGGTGCGGTGATCGGTGCGACCACCTGGGTGCCGCCGCCCACGGAGTAACGCCCGTCGGTGTCGTGCCCGCCCGATCCGGGACGGGGCCGGTGGTGGCCCCCGTGACCGTGGTGGCCGTACCCGCCGTGACCGCCGGGGCCGCCGACGGACGAGCCGCCGCGGCAACCCGAGAACGCGTCGCCCAGCACGGCGACGGAGTTGCCGCAGACGTTGACCGGCGCGGTGATCGGGGCGACCACCTGGTTGCCGCCGAGGATCGAGGAACGGCCGCTGGTGCGGTTGCCGCCGGCGCGGACGGCCGGACGGGCGCCGCCCACGTAGGCGCCGCCGCGGCACCCCGCCGTGGCGTCGCCGAAGATGGCGATGGAGTTGCCGCACAGGTTGATCGGCGCGGTGATCGGCGCGACCACCTGGTTGCCGCCGCCGACGCTGTGCGCGCCGCTGGTGACGTTGCCGCCCGCGCCGCCACGGCGACCCGAGCCCCTGACGGCCGCACCGCCGCGGCAGCCCGCGTCGGCCTCGCCGAGGACGGCGACCGCGTTGCCGCAGACGTCGATCGGGGCGGTGATCGGGGCGACCACCTGGTTGCCGCCGAGGATGCTCCCCGCACCGGAGGTGCGGTTCCGCCCGGCTCCCTGGCCCGCGCCCTGCACGGCCGCGCCGCCCAGGGACGAGCCGTGGGACTCTCCCGCGACCGCCACCGCGTTGCCGCTGATGTCGATCGGCAGAGTCACCGGGATGTCGACCTGGTTGCCGCCGAGGACCGAGTGGCTGCCGTCGGTGTCGGCGAAAGCCGTACCGCTGCCAAGGGCCATGACGCCGACGGCGAGAAACGCCGCGGAGGCCGAGCCCTTCGCCCACGTTCGCATGATGAATGCTCCTAGTGGTTCTTCATAGGGGGTTACCTGACAGCTCGCGACTTCTGTCCACGCCGAATGAGCACAGCGGAGCAGTGGACGATCACGAGGATGGGAGATTCCGCGTCACCCGCGCGGGAGCCTGCCGCCTGGGCACCACAGGTCAGGGCAGACGATGGCACCGGTCGCCGTACTGGATACGGACCGGCGCGAAGGCGGGATCAGTCAGGAGAGAAAGACGGGTCGTCCGCCGCTGTGCGGACCACCGGGGGGACAACCGCCGCCAGTGGGGCGGGCAGGGTGGTGAGACGCGGCTCGAACACAGGCCGCGCGACATCCCCGAACAGGATGCTTCCACCGCTTGTCTGCGGGACCAGGCCCTGGTCTACGGGCGGGTGGTCCGCGGTGGACGGCGGAGGGAACATGGGCTTCGACTGGCTGGTCAGCCCGTCGACCGTGCGCCCCGCCATCGCCTCGGCGTTCACCGAGGTGTCGTCAGCCGCCGTGGGGAAACCGTCGGCACTCTTCCCATGAGACCTCGCCGAACCCGCCGCGCCCGGTGAGGGCGGCAGGCCGAGGCCCGGACCGGAGAGACGGTCGGGAAGAACCGACCCGGCGACGTCAGATGAGGGTGCGACCCCGGCGGCGGACGTCGCCGTACCGAAGACGCCGAGAAGCACACCGAGCAGCCATGCGGCGGCGATCAGCCCGCCGACGACCAGAAGGCGGCCCGAACGGGAACCGGCCGCGAACCGCGCCATCCGGCTCCGCTCGTGGCGGCCGGGAGACGCGACGAGCACGCCGCGAACGGCGAAGGGCGAAGACGCCCCCCACTGCTCCTGCGACGTGCTCGTCACGCGACCTCCCCATACCGCTGAGCCGACATCCGGCCGACTCGACCCGGAGCGGATCAACCCTCAACGGAGAGTTACTGTAGCGGCACGGCACGTGATCGCAACAGCTTTCTCAGCAGTATTCGAGGAAACGGTCAAGGACCCGGACGCCAAACTGGAGCGAATCCACCGGAACCCGCTCGTCGATGCCATGGAACATCCCGGAGAAGTCCAAGTCCTCGGGAAGCCGCAGCGGCGCGAAGCCGTACCCGCTGATGCCGAGGCGGCTGAACGCCTTGAGGTCGGTGCCGCCGCTCAGCGTGTACGGCACGACCCGCGAACCCGGGTCCTCCTCGTGCAGCGCGTCGGCCATCGCCTTCACGAGCGGGCCCTTGAAGGGCGTCTCGACCGCGACGTCGTGGTAGACGAACTCCCGCGTCACGTTGGGCCCGAGCAGCTCGTCGACGGTCTGGAAGAACTCGTCCTCGTACCCGGGCAGGAACCTGCCGTCCACGTGCGCGGTCGCGACCTGGGGGATGACGTTCGCCTTGTAGCCGGCCTGGAGCATGGTGGGGTTGGCCGTGTTCTGGAGGGTCGCGCCGATCATGCGGGCGAGCGGGCCGAGCGTGGCCACCGCCGCCTCCGCGTCCTCGGCCTTGACCTCCGTGCCGAAGACCTCCTCGAAGAACGCCTGCACGGTCGGCGTGAGCCGCACCGGCCACTTGTGGCGGCCGATCCGGCCGACCGCCTCGGCGAGCTCGGTCACGGCGTTGTCGCCGTTGAGCATCGAGCCGTGCCCGGCCCTGCCCTTGGCGGTCAGCCGCATCCAGGCGATGCCCTTCTCCGCCGCCTCGATCAGGTACAGCCGCCCCTTGGCCGTGGTCACGCTGAAGCCGCCGACCTCGCCGACGGCCTCGGTGCAGCCCTCGAACAGCTCCGGGTGCCTGTCGGCCAGCCACTGGGCGCCGTAGTGGCCGCCGGCCTCCTCGTCCGCGGTGAAGACGAGGACGACGTCCCTCGGCGGCCTGCGCCCCTCGCTCAGCCGCCGCCGTACGACGGCGAGGATCATCGCGTCCATGTCCTTCATGTCCACGGCCCCGCGGCCCCAGACGCAGCCGTCGGCGACCTCGCCGCTGAGCGGGTGGTGCGTCCAGTCGGCGGCGTCGAACGGCACGACGTCCAGATGACCGTGCAGGAGGAGGGCGTCCCGGCCGGGGTCGGCGCCCTCCACCCGGGCGACCACGTTCGCCCGGCCCTTGTCGGACTCCAGGATCCGCGGCTCCAGGCCGACCTCCGCCAGCTTCCCGGCCACGTACTCCGCGGCCTCGCGTTCCCCGGGGCCCGAGTTGTCCCCCGCGTTCACCGAGTCGATCCGGATCAGGTCGCGGCACAGCTCGACGACCTCGTCCTCCCCGTTGCGTGGGGTCATTGCGCCTCCTCCTACCGGACGGGAGCCCAGGGGGCCGGACCCGCCCGTCTGTCGCGTCGTACGGCTCGCGCCTCCATCCTGCCGCCGTACAGGCGTGTCCTTCACCCCCGGGCCGCCCACGCCGTACGCAGGGGGCTGATTCCCGGTATGAAGCAGGGCGGAGAGAGTGCTAACCTGTATCAGCCGACGCGGGATGACGATCCCGCGTGAGGCACCACGTCCGGGTGGCGGAATAGGCAGACGCGCTAGCTTGAGGTGCTAGTGCCCAGTGATGGGCATGGGGGTTCAAGTCCCCCCTCGGACACGAACCTTCTCACTATGTGAGGGCTGAGATTCATCTCGGCCCTCACTTTTGTTCTGCCGGGATGGTAGGTCAGCTCTAGGCCGAGTCGCCGAATAGACCTCGCTCTTGCGGTCGGTGGTGACCTCGGTGACGGCTCTGCCCATGTCGCCGATCTCGGCGACGGATCGCCTCCTGCTTCGAGCGCGGCACGATACCGGGCATCTTGGTCTCGGCCTGCGTGATCTCCGCCTTGGCGATCTCGGCCTTCGCGTCGTGCCCGGTGTCCAACTGGTTCATGTACATCTCGTCGATCGTCTGGGCGACACCACTCGAACACGCCCTCCGAGGCGCCTGGCCCCGGAGGATCAATCCGGGGTGTGACAACGCAAGCACCGCCTGTCACCGGCGCCACCGGCATTCCGCTCTCACCCGCCCCATCGAACGGCGGTCCGGTGAGGCGGGGTGAGGGCTCACCACCCGGCGGGCGCGGGGATGAAATTTTCACGACAATTCATCGCAACAGTGCGAACGCATCGCGGTAAGAGCCCAGGCGGCGCCCCGATGGCACCCGGGTGTCCGACAGATGTGATCCACGTGCTTGACGCCGGGACCTTCCTTGAGTTGACTCCGCCTTACCCTCGTTACTCGTCGAATCGATTCGGACAATCGTCAATGTTAGCGCTCACACTTGCTTGGCAAGGCCTGCCGCATCGGTGCCGTCCGGTCATGATTCCTGGTTGAGAAAAGGAAGGCACGATGCTTTTCGGGAGTCTGAGAAGAGTGCTCACGGCCGGGGCGAGCACGTTGATCGCCGCCGCCTGCCTGGTCGGCGGTGGTACGGCCCAGGCCGCGACGTCGCAGCCGTGTGACATCTACGCCGCGGGTGGCACGCCGTGTGTGGCGGCGCACAGCACCACGCGTGCCCTGTACGCGGCCTACAACGGCCCGCTCTACCAGGTCAGGCGCGCCTCGGACAACGCCACCCGCGACATTGGCGTGCTGAGCGCGGGCGGAGTCGTCAACGCCGCCACGCAGGACTCGTTCTGCGCCGGCACGAACTGCGTGATCACCATCCTCTACGACCAGTCCGGCCGCAACAACCGCCTCACCCAGGCGCCGCCCGGCTACTGGAAGGGCCCGGCCGCGGGCGGATACGACAACCTCGCCGACGCGAAGGCGGCCCCGATCACCATCGGCGGCCAGAAGGCCTACGGCGTCCGCGTGGAGCCCGGCACCGGCTACCGCAACAACAACACCAACGGTGTGGCGACCGGCGACCAGCCCGAGGGCATCTACGCCGTCGTCGACGGCACGCACTACAACCAGTGGTGCTGCTTCGACTACGGCAACGCCCAGACGGACGGCCAGGCCGACTCCCCCGCCATCATGGAGACCGTCTACTTCGGCGCCAACAAGCAGTGGGGCTACGGGGCCGGAGCCGGTCCCTGGATCATGGCCGACCTGGAGTGGGGACTGTTCTCCGGGGTGAACGCGGGCTACAACAACCTCGCGTCGATCAACCACCGCTTCGTCACGGCCATGGTCAAGGGCGAGCCGAACCACTGGGCGATCCGGGGCGGGGACGCGCAGTCGGGTGGCCTGACGAACTACTTCGACGGACGGCGCCCCAACGGCTACAACCCGATGAAGAAGGAAGGCGCCATCCTGCTCGGCATCGGCGGTGACAACAGCGTCTCCGGCCGCGGCACCTTCTTCGAGGGCGTGTTGACCTCCGGCTATCCGAGCGCCTCCACCGAGGACGCCGTACAGGCCAACATCGCCGCCGCCGGATACGCACCGGCGGGCGGCGGCACCCCGCAGCAGGGCGTCCAGATCGTGGGCGCCCAGTCGAACCGGTGCGTCGAGGTGCCGAACTCCAGCACCACCAACGGCACCCAGGTGCAGTTGTGGGACTGCGGGAGCGGCACCAACCAGCGGTTCACCTACACCTCCGGTAAGCAGTTGCAGGTGTACGGCAACAAGTGCCTGGACGCCTACGGGCAGGGCACCGCCAACGGCACCCAAGTGATCATCTGGGACTGCAACGGCCAGGCCAACCAGCAGTGGAACGTCAACTCCAACGGCACGATCACCGGCGTGCAGTCGGGTCTGTGCCTGGACGCCAACGGGGCCGGCACCGCCAACGGCACGAAACTCATCCTCTGGGCCTGCAACGGCGGCAACAACCAGAAATGGACCCTGCGCAGCTGATTCCGGCTATTCGGTTCGGCGCATGAGGGCGATCGGGTGAAACGCCATGGGCAGAGGTCCGGACACCTGAGCAGGGCTACGGCTCCCCAGACCGGGCTTCTGTCCTCAAGGCGCGAAACGGCCGCATGCGGCATCGATGCAAGAGGTGGGAAAAGCCGTGCATATCCCCAGGGTGGTCGGCCGCGGAAAGCCGATTCAGCGATTCAGATCTAGTAATGGGAGAATTCATGGCACTGAGCATGGCGTCTGATAATCACTTATCAGGACCGTCGCGGAGCATCCGGCCGGCGCGCCGGTTGCTGATCGCCCTTGTGGTGACCGCGCTCACCGCAGTGACAGCCCTCGTCTCCGCGCCGTCGGCCAATGCCGCCACCAGCCAGTTCCGCGGCATGAACTGGGCCGTGCTCGGTGACAACTTCAGCACCGGCACGCTCGTCGTGCAGGGCCTGAGCCAGTCCGACAGCAACGCGACGGTACGGGCCAAGGCCAACTCGCTCTACGACTACATGGAATACATCATGGGGGTCAACACCGTCCGGTTGCCCATCAACACCCACACTGTGGCCAACACGACCTGGTGGAACTCCTACCGCGGCGCCATCGACGCCGCCACCGAACGTGGATTCAAGGTCATCCTGGCCTATTGGGAGGACGGCGCCGCCTCCGGCGGCAGGATCACGAACCTCTCCGCATGGAACGCGATGTGGTCCAGCGTGATCAACACGTACGGCTCGAACGGCAACGTCTACTTCGAGCCGATGAACGAGCCGCACGGCTACTCGTCGGCGGAGTGGCGCAACGTCGCGGCGAACTGGCTCAGCGCTCACTCCTCGGCGGCGCCCGGCCGGGTGCTCATCGGCGGCACCGGCTTCAGCCAGGACCTCCGGGACATCTGCAACGACAGCCGCTTCAACTCGACGCTGCTGTCCTTCCACTACTACGCCTTCTTCTACGGCGCGATGACCTACGACGGCTTCCGGAGCCACATCCAGACGCTTCTGGGCAACTGCGCCTCCCGCGCGGTCGCGACGGAATACGGCGCGCCGATGTCCACCGGCCTCAACTACGGGGACGCGAACAGCACCGACAACTTCGTGCGTTACCTCCGCGCCGTGGCCCAGGTGATGCGGGACAACCAGATGGGCGGCACCTACTGGCCCGCGCTCGGCGGCAAACCCGGCACCATCGGCTACGACTGGTACTCGATGTACGCCCTCGGCGGCAGCGGCACCAATCTCACCTTGGCCGTCCGCAACCAGTCCGGCGCCGACCGGGTCCGCTACGGCTGGGGCGACACCGTCCGCGACTCCACCCCTTCGCCTTCGCCTTCGTCTTCGTCTTCACCCCAGCCGGACACGTTCTACCGGATCGACGCGCGCCACAGCGGCAAGGCCATGGACGTCCAGCAGGCGAGCACCAACAACAGCGCGCGCATCGACCAGTACACGTACAACGGCAACGCGTGGCAGCAGTGGCGCTTCCAGGACGCCGGCAGCGGCTACTGGCGCATCATCAGCCGCCACAGCGGAAAGTGCCTCGACGTGACGAGCGCCTCAACCGCCGACGGCGCCGAACTCATCCAGTACACCTGCGGCACCGGCAACAACCAGCAGTTCCAGATGGTCGCCAACGGCAGCTACTTCCAGCTCCGGGCACGACACAGCGGCAAATGCGTGGACGTACCGTCCGCGTCGACCGCGGATGGTGTGATCCTCAAGCAGTACGCGTGCAACAGCGGCACCAACCAGCAGTGGTCGCGCACGGCCGTCTGACGGTCACCTCGACGTAACCGCGGTACGTCCCTCCCCGGTGCCGATCGCGTGCTCTGCGCTCGGTGCCGGGGATCCGGATCGCCGCGTCGTGCGGTCGGCCGGCCCTGTCTTGCTCATCTGAGCCGCTAGCGGTCGAGGGCTGTCAGGTGGCGACGGGCGGTGCCGGCTGCGACGGGGTTCCGGCGGTTTGGAGCGTAGGTGTGAACCAGGTTCTCGCCGGAGGAAGCAAGAGCAGGGTCACGATGAGCGCGGACCAGGGCGCTGTCAGGACCCACGTGAAAGTGCCTTCGACCAAGAAGTGGATGAAGTCGAGCAGGGGGATGGCGGCCTGGACCGCGATGGTGGCGTGACGAATCCGTGGGCGACGGGTGCGCCACTGGTTCGCCAACCAGCCGGTGACGAGTGGCGGGATGTAGAAGGGGGCGTAGAGCAGGTCCTCCAGGACATCGTTGGGGTCGAGGACCGACTCCAGGATGAGCAGAACGATGCTGAGCAGGGTGAGTGTCGCCTGGAACCAGACCAGGTTCCGGGCAATCCTTACAGACAGAGGCATGCGGGGATCCAAAACAAGGTTCTCGCGTAAGGGCCGCGATCAGGAGTCGTTTGCTGGGGCTCGTGAGACCTTACTCACTGACGCCCCCTCCGGCGATCTTCACCGTACGGTGGAGGTGAATCTGCGGCGCCAGGCTAGGGAGACGTAGACCAGCGCCACCAGCACGGGGACCTCGATCAGCGGCCCGACGACCCCCGCCAGGGCCTGGCCGGAGGTGACGCCGAAGGTGGCGATGGCGACCGCGATCGCGAGCTCGAAGTTGTTGCCGGCCGCGGTGAAGGCCAGCGTGGCGGTGCGGTCGTACGGCAGTCCCAGGGCCTTGCCGAGGGCGAAGGCGCCGAACCACATCAGGGCGAAGTAGGCCAGCAGCGGCAGGGCGATGCGGGCGACGTCGGCGGGCTCGGAGGTGATCGTCTTGCCCTGCAGGGCGAACAGGATCACGATCGTGAACAGCAGCCCGTACAGCGCGAAGGGGCCGATCCTCGGCAGGAACTCGTTCTCGTAGCGTTCGCGGCCGACCCGGCGCTCACCCAGGCGGCGGGTGAGGAATCCGGCGAGCAGCGGGATGCCGAGGAAGATGACGACGTTGAGGGCGATCTTCCATGCGGAGATGTCGAGGTTCTGTCCCTGGCCGAGTCCGAGCCAGCCAGGCAGCACCTGCAGGTAGAACCAGCCGAGCAGGCCGAACGCCAGGACCTGGAACACGCTGTTGAGCGCCACCAGGACGGCGGCGGCCTCGCGGTCGCCACAGGCCAGGTCGTTCCAGATGATGACCATGGCGATGCAGCGGGCCAGGCCGACGATGATCAGGCCCGTACGGTATTCCGGCAGGTCCGGTAGGAAGATCCACGCCAGGGTGAACATCACGGCTGGGCCGATGACCCAGTTGGCGACCAACGAGGAGATCATCAGGCGGCGGTCACCGGTGACGGCGTCGAGCTTGTCGTAGCGGACCTTGGCCAGCACCGGATACATCATGATCAGAAGGCCGAGGGCGATCGGCAGGGAGATACCGCCGATCGCGACCTTCGACAGCACGCCGTTCAGGCCCGGGACGGCGCGGCCCAGGCCGAGGCCCACGGCCATGGCGGCCAGAATCCACACCGCCAGGAAGCGGTCCAGGAGCGAAAGCTTGCCCACCACTCCACCGTGTGCGGGGGTGGTGACCGTCATGGGCAGGCCCTCTTCCTGTCGGCGGCGGCGGTGAAGTGAGCGGTCTCGGCCAGGTCGGCGAACCGCCCCGCCAGAGCGGCGATGACGTCAGGCTTGAGCCGGTAGTAGGTGAACCGGCCGCACGGCTCGGTTTCCACCACCCCGGCATCCCGCAGCACCTTCAGGTGGTTGGACAGGTTGGTCTGCCGCGCGCCGGTCTCCTCCACCAGATGCGTGGTGCACAGCGTCTCCCGGGCGAGCAGGGTCACGATCCGCAGCCGCAGGGGATCGGCCAGCACCCGCAATAGATCAGTGTCGACTGACATCAGCATGTACTGATACTTTCACACCAGCCGGTGCCGATGTGAACCTGACGCCCCGGCCACCGCTGTCCCGACCGGCCCATCCACGACCCCGACGGCGCATCCCAGAAGGCGGTTCGCGCGATCCGCGACGCGACTCACGCGCACATCACCGACCTGCTCGCCACCATGTCCCGGGGCCCCTACCCCATCGGCACGAAGGAACGAAGATGCCCATGACCGCTCCCGTCGCGTCTGTACTGTTCGTCTGCGTGCACAACGCCGGACGCTCCCAGATGGCCGCCGGCTTCCTCTCCCACCTGGCCGGCGACCGCATCGAGGTCCGCTCCGCCGGGTCACTGCCCGCCGAGCAGGTCAACCCGGCCGCCGTGGAGGCGATGAAGGAGGTCGGCATCGACATCTCCGACCAGAGCCCCAAGGTGCTCACTCCCGAGGCCGTCCAAGCCTCGGACTTTGTCATCACCATGGGCTGCGGTGACGCCTGCCCGATCTTCCCCGGCAAGGAGTACCTCGACTGGGCCCTCGACGACCCCGCCGGCAAGGGCGTTGAGGCCGTCCGCCCGATCCGCGACGAGATCAAAGCCCGCGTCCAGGCCCTGATCACCGAGATCGGCATTCGGCAAGAAAGCTGATCCCGCCGTTCTGGTCGCCCACTGCCCATCTCAGCGAGGCCGGGCGGCGTGCCCGCGCCATCGGCAGCGCCCGTCGCGACCCTCCTGCCAGCGGGTGCGCTTCGGCGGGACGATGCCACAGCATGGTCATAGACGTGTGACCAGCGCGACGCCGAGGGCCAGGCGTGAGGCCAGTGGGATCGCGAGGCCCAGCCGTCGGCGGTGACGAGAACCGCGGCGAAGGCGTCCGCGCAGACGACTCGCCGGACGAATGGTCCCATTCTCACGGTCCGCGGGGACCTCGGCGATGCCTCTGGCGATGTCGCTGATCTGCTGACAGGTCGTGATCAGCGCCGGGGCCGGCCGACAGCGACCTGTGCCGACGTGCCGACTCGAGCGCGGACCGCCTCGACGGTTTCCCACTCGGCGGTGCTCAGACAGGCCAGCGCCGCCGGGAAGACCCCGTCCTGTTCTTTCAGGATGTGGGCGCGCAGCAGGTTCAGGACGTCGAGCAGCCTGAGCGGCCAGCCAGGGTCGGCAGGTGTGCCGTGCTCAGCCTCGCCCACGACGGCCTCGACGCGCCGGTGTTCCGCTTCCAGCCCCGCGATGTGGTCGGGGAACTCCACGGCCATGGCGGGGAACAGGCCGTGCTCCTCAACCTCGGTGTGCGGGCCGAGGACCACGGCGATGCGCCTGGCTATGGCGGCCATTCCGTCCACGTCGCCGGCTGTGTGCGCCGTGCGCGCGTCTCCGATCAGGTCGACCACCACGTCGTGCTCACGTGTCAGTTCGCCGATCGCGGTCAAAGCCTGACAGCCGCAGTATTCGCACATGTGTCCTCGATCCTCGATACGTGCTCGATGTCGCTTCCCGCCAGTGCCGGTCCTCGGTGGCAACGGCCGCCGGCCGACGAGAACGGGTGGGGAGCCCGGCTCCCCACTTGTTCTCGTACGGCCACGGTGGGGTGCGAGGGATTGCCTCGCGGTCAGTGCTGAACGACGACCCTGCGGTCCGCCGTCTTGTGCTCCTCCCCCAGGCCGACGGTGACCTCCAGGACTCCGTCTCGGTAGACGGCCGTCACGTCTTCTTCCCTGGCCGTCGGGGGAAGCGTGACCGAGCGGGAGAACGCGCCGTACGTGATCTCGGAGCGGCGCGGTTCCCTGGTGTCCTTGGCCTCCTTGGTCTTCTCGGCCCGGATGTGGAGCACGCCGTGCCCGACGGCGACCTCCAGATCCTTGTCGGGGTCGATGCCGGGCAGCTCCGCCCGCAGCACGTACCGGCCGTCCGCGACGAAGTCCTCCACTCGGATGATCTGGCCGAACGGCCGGAATCCGTAGACCGGGCTCTCCAGCAGCTCCAGCAGGTCGGGGAAGGGGAACCGGCCCGGACTCCGCTCCATCAGGGTCATCGTGACCTCCTTGTCTCGATGCCGACGGACCAAGCACACACCTGCGGCGGCGTACGCGGCAGAGCAGAAGGTCCCAGCCGAAGGGCCTCACACCACCGGCCGCCTTCGGGTCGTTGGTCTCGGCCCCGCGGGACCTTCAGCGCTGCACCCCCGGCAGGACAAGGCGTTCCATGAAGGAGCATGCGGAACGAGGGAGACGACATGATCGTGGTAGGCATCGACGGTTCGCGTGCCGCGCTGGAAGCCGCCGCATGGGCGGCGCGGGAAGCCGACCTGCGCGGCGTCCCGCTCCGGGTGGCCAACGCCATCCCGGCCTGGGCCGCCTCCGGCACCGCACAGGGCCGGTACGCGAAGATCGCGGCCTGGATGCGCGATGGTGCCGACGACGTGCTGACCACCGCCGTGGGACGGGTCCGGGCGGAGGCGCCCGAGGTGCCGGTCGACACCGCGATCCTGGCCGGCGACCCGCGCCCGGCGCTCATCGAGGCGTCCGCGGGGGCGGATCTGCTGGTTGTCGGCAACCACGGCCTGGGCGGGTTCCGCGGGCTGCTCCTCGGCTCCGTCGCGCACGGCGTGGCCGGGCGCGCCCCATGCGATGTGGTCGTGGTGCGGGAGCCTTCCGCGCCCCCGCGAGGAGAGGTGGTCGCGGGCATCGACGGATCAGCCGCCTGCGCGCGCGTACTCGACTTCGCCTTCGCCGAGGCGGCGCTGCTCGGTGCCGGCCTGCGGGTCGTGCACGCCTACCGCCCGCTGGACGCGGGCCGTGGCCTGGCGCCGGTGCCCGGCGACTTCGACGACGAGCAGACGCAGGTGCGGATGGTCGCCGAGGCCCTCGCCGGACGGCGGGAGCCGTACCCGGACCTGCGGGTCACCGAGGAGGTCGTCCGGCGCCACCCCGTGGAGGCGCTGCTGCAGGCGTCGCAGGGCGCGGACCTGCTGGTCGTCGGCTCTCACGGCCACGGGGAGTTCAGTGGGCTGCTCCTCGGGTCGGTCACCCAGGCCTTGCTCCACCACGCGACGGTTCCCGTGGCCGTCGTCCGCGCGGGCCGATGAGGACGTGACCTCCCCCTGACCGATGGCCTTCGGGTCAGCGGTGGCGCCATGTGCGGGTGTCGTCCTCCTCCCACTCAAGGTGGTCGATCACGTCCACCACGCCGTTCACGCCGCGTGCCAGCCGGGTGCACGTCAGCGCGTCGCTGCGCCAGTGCAGGCGACCGGTCAGTGTCACGACGCCCTGGTCGACCGTCACGGTCACCATGGCCAGGTCGCGGAACAGGGAACGGCCGAACGTGTCGGTCGTGATCTCGCGGGCGATGTCGGCGTCCGGACGGGTGAAGACCCGCAGCAGGTCATGCCGGCCGACCATGCCCTCCAGTGTGCCGTCCTTCCCGACGACCGGCAGGTGCGTGACGCCGTGCCGGTCCATGAGACGGAGGGCGAACACCACCGCCGTTTCCGGGCCGATCGTGACGGGCGGGGACGTCATCAGCTCGGCGGCCGTGTCACCGCGCGACTTCTCGCGCCGGCCGCGTCCCGGCCGGCCGAAGAGGTGCCGCAGCCGGGCGCGCAGCGACGGCTGGTAGCCCTCGTGGGCGTACTGATCCTTGAACTCCTCCTTGAGCAGCAGGTCCGCGTCCGTGACGACACCGATGACGCGGCGGTCGAAGTCGACCACGGGCACGGCGCCCATGTCCGCGGAGATCAGCACCCGGGCGACCATCTTGAACGGCGTGCTCTCCTCCACCACAGGGACGTCGGAGGCCATGACCTGGGCGACCTTCACACGCATCTCTTCCTCCTCTTGACACTCCGCATCCCATCGCCGCCACCCCGCGCCCGCGGAGAGGCGGAAGGCCCTCGCACGAGGGCTGTTGCGCCTCTGTCCGCGGCACTTACGCCTCTACGGCCGCTCCGCGCCGGAACGGACGATGGTCGACGTGGACGGCCGCGGCATCCCGGTCACCGCGCACAGTGATCCGGCGCACATCGACTGGGCCGCCTACGGCGCCGCCGACCGGGAACTGAAGGGCGTGCTGCGTTACAGCACTGACCCGATCGTGTCGCGCGACATCGTGGGCGACCCCGCCTCCTGCGTGTTCGACTCCGCGCTCACCCAGGCGGACGGCGAACTGGTGAAGGTCTTCGGCTGGTACGACAACGAGTGGGGCTACGCCAACCGGCTCGTCGAGACGGCCGCCCGCATGGCCGAGTGACGGAGCGGTGGGGTGCGGGGACGTCGGGCACCGATCCGGTCGGTACTTCGCCCCACGACGGTGACCGGCGGGCGGCAGCGTGGGCCGAAGGTCCCCCGGCGGGGTGCCTTTGGCCTGCGGCCTCCCCGTACGTCTCGATGATCTGCTTGAGTGCATGGGGATCACCATGCGAGAGCCGGCCGGACTGAGCGAGCGTGCGGCAGCGGAGCGGCTGGCCGAGTACGGGCCGAACGAGCTCTCGCAGCCGAGGCCGCCACGCCTGCCCGTCCGGGCCGCCCGCCAGCTCGCCGACCCGATGTCGATCCTGCTGCTGATCGCCGGACTGGTCACCCTGATCGTCCTCGGCGAGGTTCCCGAGGGCCTGGCCATCTTGACCATTCTCCTGGTCAACGTGGTCATCGGGGTGAGCCAGGAGACGAAGGCCGACCATGCCGTACGGGCATTGCGCACCCTCACCGCGCCCATGGCCAAGGTCGTCCGTGACGGCGTCGTACGGAGAATCCCCGCCGCCGAGGTCGTACCGGGCGATGTCGTGCAGGTCGCGGCCGGAGACCGCGTGCCCGCCGACGCGCGGCTGTCGGAGGCGACCGGGCTGGGCGTGGACGAGTCCATGCTGACCGGAGAGTCGCTGTCGGCCGACAAACGGGCCGCGCGGGCAGACGCGGCCGGCGGAACGCTCGCCGACCGCCATGACGAGTTGTTCGCCGGGACGCTCGTCGTCCGGGGCTCGGGCGTCGCCGAGGTGACCCGCACCGGTGCCCGTACCGAGATGGGACGCATCGCCTCCGCGCTGGGCGGCGGCGTCAAGGGCCCGCTGGCGGTGGAACTCGCGCAGGTGTCGCGGCGGATCGGCCTGGTCGCCGTCATGGCGGGCGGCGTGATGATCCTCATCGGGCTCACCCGGGTCCAGCGGGGCGAGGCCGCGCTCCTCGACATCATCCTGGCAGGGGTGGCGCTGGCCATCGCCGCCGTGCCGGAAAGCCTGGCCGCCGCCGTCACCACCGCGCTGGCCCTCGGATCCCAGCGCATGGCGGCGCTCGGCGTGATCGTCCGGCGGCTGCCGGCCATCGAGGCGCTCGGCGCTACCACCGTCATCGCCACGGACAAGACAGGCACGCTGACCACCGGGCACCTGACCGTGACCGATCACGTCACGGCGTCCGAAATTGACCTGTGGCGTGCCGCACTGCGTTGCAACGACGCCCGCGACGGGCTGGGGGACGCGGTCGACGTGGCCCTCGCCGCGGCCGCCGAGCGGCACGGACTACGGCCGCCACCGGGTGAGGAACGGCTGGCCGCCCGGCCGTTCGACGCCGAGACCAGGTCGATGGCGGTGATCACCGCGACGAACGAGGACAGGCCTCTGCTGACCGTCAAGGGGGCCCCGGAGGTGGTGCTCGCCCGGTGCGTCCCCGGCCCCGAGACCGAGCGGCTGGCGCGAGCGGTGTCCGGTCTGGCGGACCGGGGCATGAGGGTGCTCGCGCTCGCCGACAAGCGCACCGACGACCTGGACGCCGCGGGGCTGCGCGCGCTGGGCCTGGTCGCGCTCAGTGACGAGATCCGGCCCTCGGCGGCGCGGGCGGTGACGGACTGCCGCGCCGCCGGCATCCGCGTGGTGATGGTGACCGGTGATCACGCCGACACCGCCCGCGCCATCGCCGAGGAGGTCGGCATCACCGCCGAACCCGTGGTGACGGGCGCCGCGCTCCAGGCCCTCGGAGGTGCGGACGACGGGTGTTCGAAGCGGTCGGCCCGGCTGCGCGAGGCGGCCGTGCTGGCCCGTGTCGACCCGGGCACCAAGCTCGACCTGGTACGCGCCCTGCGCGAGGACGGCCAGGTCGTGACGATGACCGGTGACGGCGTGAACGACGCCCCGGCACTACGCAACGCCGACGTGGGGGTGGCCATGGCCGGAGAGGAGGGAACGGACGTGGCCCGGGAGGCGGCCTCCGTCGTCGTCACCACCGGCGACCTCGGCACCATCGTCGCAGGGGTACGCGAAGGACGCCGACTGCGCCACAACGTGTCCTCGATGGTCGGATACCTGCTCACCGGCAACCTCGCGGAGATCCTCATCGTCCTCACGGGCCTGATCGCCTGGCCGGATCTGGTCGTGCCGCTGCTTCCCGTGCAGCTGCTGTGGATCAACCTGGTGCTGGACGGCATCCCCGCCATCGCGCTCGGCGTCGACCGGCCCGCCGGCGACCCGCTGGCGCTGCGCCCCACCGGAGGGCTGCTCTCCTGGCCGGTCCTGACCCGGATCGCGCTGCGAGCGGTGGCCGTCGGCGCTCTCGTCTTCTCGGCCGTCGAGGTCGCCCGCCGTCTCGGCTGGAGTGAGGAACAGGTCCGCAGCCAGGCCGTGCTCGCACTGGTCTTCGCCCGCCTGACCCTCGCCTACGTCGTCCGGGCCCGCCGCCGGACCTTCGAGCGCGGCTGGTGGCGAGGCCGTTCGGTCCTCGTCGCGGTGACGGCCACCGCGGCACTGCAGATCTTGGTGACGGTGATCCCCGTGCTGGGCGCGCCGCTCGCCCTGGTGCCTGTGCCACCCGTCGGCTGGGCGATGGCGCTGGGCGCCGCCATGCTGTCCGTGATCGTGTGCGACATGGTGCGGTACCGGGCCGGACTGGTCGTGTCGCCATCCGGTCCGGCCCCGGGAGGACGGAGGTGACAAAAATTCCCCGGTGCGGCTTCCAGCGCCGCCGGGGCGACGGCGTGTCCGGCCGCACCTAGGGCGCCCGGTGCCATGGGGCTCTCGTCCGCCGGTATCTCCACGTCTGCCGGGGAACATGCGGGACATGGGGGCCGCGTCGTGGGAGGTGCGGCGGCTCGCGGAGCGGACGCCGCCGTCGCGGGAGCGGTTCGTCGACCTGCTGCGAGCCGTGTCGATCGTCGCGGTGGTCCTCGGGCACTGGCTGGCGACGGTGGTCGGCTACGACGCGCACGGCGAGCTGACCGGCCGGTCGGCGCTGCCGGACCTGCCGTGGGCGCAGCCACTCACCTGGGTGGTCCAGGTGATGCCCGTGTTCTTCTTCGTCGGCGGGTACGCGAACGCGGTCTCCCTGGCCGCGGAGCGGCGGCGCGGAGGGAACGCCGCCGAGTGGCTGATCAGGCGGAGCGGCCGGCTGGTCCCCCCGACCACGGCCCTGGTGCTGGTGATGGGAGGCGGCGCGCTGGCGGCCTGCCTGTTCGACGCCGACCCCGCCCGGGTTCGTACGGTGGTCTGGCTCGCCTCGATCCCGTTGTGGTTCCTCGTGGCCTACCTGATGGTCGTCGTGCTGACCCCGCCGATGCACGCCCTCCACCGCCGGTACGGGCTCGCCGTCCCGCCGGTGCTGGTGGGGCTCGTCGCCGCCGGCGACGTGGCCCGTCTGCTCGGCCACGACTTCTGGGGGAACGGCAACTTCCTGTTCGGCTGGCTGGCCGTCCACCAGATGGGTTTCGCCTGGCGGGACGGCCTGCTTGCCCGCCCACGCGTCGCCGTGCCGCTCCTGCTCGGCGGGGTCGGCGCGCTGCTCCTCCTCACACTCGCCGGCCCCTACCCGATCAGCATGATCAACGTGCCGGGCGAGCGGCTGCACAACATGTCCCCGCCCAGCCTGGCCCTGCTCGCGGTCGCCGCCGCCCAGATCGGGGCCGCGCTGCTGCTGCGGGATCGGGGCGAGCGATGGTTGCGGCACACCCGCCGGTGGACGGCCGTGGTCGCGGTCAACTCGGTGATCATGACGATCTTCCTCTGGCACGTCTCCGCCGCGATCCTGCTCGTCGCCGCGCTTCACGTCGCGGGCGTGGTGCCGACTCCTGAGGCCGGATCGGCCGCGTGGCTGGCCTGGCGGATCCCGTTGCTGGTCCTGTTCGCCAGCGTCCTCGCACCGCTCGTCGCGATCTTCGGTCCGATCGAGACACGCGGCGCCCGACGGCTCGGGATACCGGTGCCGGCCGGTCTCACCCGCATGGCGGCCCGTCGGGTCGTCCGGCTGTGGCTGGCCCTGGCGGGATTCGCGGGAGTCGCCTTCGCCCTGCTCGCCAACAGCCTGTGGCCCAGCACCGCTCCCACCGTCTCCGGAATGCCGGCGGTCGCGCTGATCACCTACCTCGCCTGCGCGGCGATCCTGCGCCTGCTGCGCTCGACTCCTCCCGCCACGGAGGACGGACCGCGCCACCGGTGACCTCAGAGGGCGGTCGGGCAGGAACGTCAGACCGTGTCGGTGCCGGAGGGGCGGGGGCCTGCGGCGCGGCGGAGGCGGTTGGCGATCGCGAGTCCCAGCCCCTCCTCCACCGGCAGGGACGCCACGATGAGGTCGCATCCCTGCAGGTCGAGTTCGCGCAGGAACCCGTACAGCCCGCGCGCGTAGGCGGCCGGCGAAGCGGGGACCTCGACCACGGCGTGCGCCTTCACCTTGGCGTCGGCGAGGGACGGGGGAAGGAAGACGCCCACGTGGTGCCCGAGCTCCTGCGCCTGCTCCGCTTCGGCGACGACCTTCTCGGGCTCGACCAGGACGACCCGCGCACGCGGCGCGTAGTGCGACGGATGCTGGCCCGGCACTCGTACGCGGCTCGTCGAGTGGACGGCGAGCGGGCGCCCCAGCACCGCTTCGAGGTCTTCGCGCGTGACGCCGCCGGGCCGAAGGACGCTCGGGGTGTCGCCCGTGGCGTCGACGATGGTCGACTCGACGCCCACCTCGCACGGGCCGCCGTCCAGCACGAAGTCGACGGCGTCACCGAGCTCCGCGCGGACGTGGTCCGCCGTCGTGGGGCTGACCGAGCCGAAGCGGTTGGCGGACGGGGCCGCGACACCACCGCCGAAGGCCGACAGCAGCGCGAGCGCGACGGGGTGATCGGGCACGCGCAGGGCCACCGTCTCCAGGCCACCGGTCGCCTCCAGAGGCACCCGGCGGCCACGCCGCAGAACCAGCGTGAGCGGCCCGGGCCAGAACCGTTCGGCCAGCAGGCGCGCCGTCGCCGGGACGTCCTCGGCCCAGTCGCCGAGGTGCTCGGCGCCGCCGATGTGGACGATCAGCGGGTGGGTGGGCGGGCGTCCCTTGACCTCGAAGACGCGGGCGACGGCGGCGGGGTTCTCGGCGTCGGCGCCCAGACCGTAGACGGTTTCGGTCGGAAGGGCCACCAGGCCTCCGGCGCGCAGCACAGCGGCCGCCTTCTCGATGTCACTGGTTCTCGCCGTCACCCTCGCCATTCTCCCACTCCCGCGCCGCCCGCGTTCCGGGGCCTCCCGGGACGGCGAGCCACCGCTTGCGATCATGCCGAGGTTTATCGGGTGCCGTCCGGGCAGCGGAGAGTCAGGCACGGCACCGGCCGACCGCCGGTGCGGAAGGACCTGAACAGGAGGGCAGAGCATTGATCGGGTTCATCGTCGCAGGGTTGATCATCGGGGCGCTGGCGCGTCTCATCAAGCCCGGCAAGCAGCACCTGAGCATCCTGGCCACCCTGCTGCTCGGACTGGCCGGCTCGGTGATCGGCGGTGTCATCGCCAACCTGCTCGGCACGGGGGACATCTTCGAACTGAACGTGCTCGGCTTCGTCGTCGCCGTCATCGCCTCCGTGGCGCTGATCGGCGTCGCCGAGAGCATCAGCGGCTCCCGGCACCGCGAGCACATCACCCGGTGACGGCGCGGTTCACCCGCCGGGCGAGCGGGCTGAAGGGCCCGCCCCCGGCGTGGTCGTCCGCCCCTGACGGGGCCGGTGAGGTCAGACGGCGGGGCTGCGGCGTTCGATCATGAGGACGTCGCGCCAGACGCCGTGATGGCGGCCGACGCGTTCGCGGGTGCCGAGGACGCGGAAGCCGGCCGCCCGGTGCAGGGCCAGGCTGGCCGTGTTCTCGGGAAACACGCCGGACTGGATGGTCCAGACGCCGGCGTCCTCGCTGGCGGCGACGAAGGCGTCCAGGAGGGCCCGGCCCAGGCCCCGGGCACCGTAATCGGGGTGGACGTAGATGCTGTGCTCGACGACGCCCGCGTAGACGAGACGCGCGGAGACGCGGGAGGCGGCCACCCAGGCGACCACCCGGCCCGTACGGGTGTCGGCGACGACGTAGCGCAGGTGGCCGAGGCGGGCGGAACTGAAGGCCTCCCAGGTCGGGGCGGTGGTCTCGAAGCTGGCGTGGCCGGTGTCGAGGCCGAGCTGGTAGACGCTCAGGACCTGGTCGGCGTCCTCGGCCCGCATGGGGCGGATCTCGAAGCCGGGGGCGACGGGCGGCTTGGCGGCCTTGACGATGGCCGAGTGGACGCCGTCGCCGTGGTCGGCCGTCGGGGTGATGGTGATGCCGGTGAAGCCGGCGTCCAGGAGCAGGGCGCGATACTCGCCGGCGGTCAGGGAACCGGCCGTGCACCCGATGCGGGTCTCGGTGCGGCGGCGCAGGTCCTGGTCGGGTACGGAGTCGTCGGTGACGACGTCGCTGACGCCGAAGCGGCCGCCGGGGCGCAGGACGCGGAACGCCTCGGCCAGGGTGGCGGCCTTGTCGTCGGACAGGTTGATGACGCAGTTGGAGATGACCACGTCGACCGTACGGCCGGGCAGGGGGACGTGCTCGATGGTGCCGTGCAGGAACTCGGTGTTGGTCACGCCGGCCTGTGCGGCGTTGTCGCGGGCGAGGCTCAGCATGTCGGTGCTGGCGTCGAGGCCGTAGACCTTGCCGGTGGGACCGACGCGGCGGGCGGACAGCAGGACGTCGATCCCGCCGCCGGAGCCGAGGTCGAGCACGACGTCACCCTCGTGCAGGTCGGCGACGGCGACGGGATTGCCGCAGCCCAGACTGGCGCGCAGGGCGCCGTCGGGCAGGGCGTCGGTGTCGTCGTAGCCGGCGGCGCCGAAGCAGCCCTCCTCGAAGGAAGCGTCGTCCGATGAGGCGGGGTCGGGGCCGGGCCGGCCGGTCATCGCGGTCCTGGCGAACCTGGAGTAGCGGTCGACGATCTCCTCATGGGCCACGGCGGCCTCCTTCACGCGCGGGCGGGGGCGGCGGCGAGCACCGGCCGCCCCCGGTTCCATCTCATCCTGCCGCGGCGGGGATCCGGTAGGTGGGACGTGGATAGCCGGGCTTGAACGACGGGACGCCGGCGCTCTGTACGGCCGACGTGCCGGTGGCGGCGGACACCACCTCCACCGCCTCGGCCACCGCGGCGTCGAGCTCGTCGGGCTCGCACGCGACGCGGGCGTTGAGCCGTGCCTCCGCGTCGGTGAACGTCCTGCCCGCGACGGCGTCGACGGTCGGCTCGGCGCCGCCGGCGGTCACGCTCACCTTGCTCAGGTCACCGGCGGACTCCAGGCCGACCTTCACATGGCCGATCATCCAGCCGTTGCGGGCGGCGGTCGCGGACAGGTGCTCCAGCAGCGCACGGGCCCAGGCGTCCGGGTCGAAGCCCTCCGCCGCCGTCACGTCGAAGCTGAGGTTCAGCCAGGCCAGCGCCGCCTCGGCGTTGGCGTAGCGGTCGTAGTCGATCTCGAGGCCGCGCCCCACGGGCTCCGAGCCCAGCCAGAGGGACACGAGGTGTTCCAGCCCTTCACCGGTTTTCGCCGAGTAGCCGAGCACGGTGGCGGTGGGGTATCGCTCGCGCAGGTCCGCGATGACGGCGGCGGCCTCCGCCGCGCCGAGCAGGTCGATCTTGTTGAGCGCGATCACGTCGGCTTCCTGCAACTGCTTGCCGAACAGATAGGACATGTCCGACTCTGTGTCGTCCAGCGGCAGCGACGTACGGAGCGCGTCGAGCCTTTCCGGTTCGACGACGACCAGGAGAGGGGCGGGCGTGAAACGTTCACCGTAGTGGGCGCTGAGCGGCCGGATGACGGTGGCCTGCAGATCGGTGCAACTGCCCACCGCCTCGGCGAGCAGCGTGTCCACATTGTGGCCGTCGACCAGGCGCTGCGCGACGTTCAGCAGGTCCTCGAACCGGCAGCAGAAACATCCGCCCGTGACCTCGCCGGCCTCCGCGATCTCTGACCTGGCGAGCTGGGTGTCCACCAGTTCGGTGCCCTGGTCGTTGGTGATGACCGCGACCCTGCGGCCCTGCGACTGGAGATGTTTCGCGACCGCGACGAGAGTGGTGGTCTTGCCCGCTCCGAGAAACCCGCTCAAGGTCATGAAGGTGATCAACCGGCGTTCGCCTCACTTCTGGTAACGGTGCTCCGTACAGATATCGCCGCATGGCACGGCACGAGTGAGTATTCGCGTCACAGGGAGTCGAGGTGGTTTCAGTGATCCGCAGTCAGCTAACAGCCTCTATTCCACAAGGTCAAGGGCCTTGACGCCAGGCAACAAATCATTAACAATCGCCCGGAAAGAGGTATTGATGAGCGTCAATATAGGTGCTATAATCGTCACGAATTAATTCGCATGTTATTCGCGCACCGATTCAACGATGACAGCGTGCGATGACAGCGTGCGATGACAGTGTGCGATGACGGCATCGATACACGACCGCCCGCCGGATCGGCCTGTCTCGCGGCGGCCCTGTCTTGCGGCGACTATCTCGCGGCTACGGAGGGCAGGGCGATGATGCCCGTCAGTGCGGTGAGCGCCTCGGGCACGACCCGGTAGTAGACCCAGGTGCCCCGGCGAGTCGACGTCACGAGCCCGGCGTCCCGGAGAACCCTGAGGTGATGGCTGATGGTCGGCTGGGTGAGGTCGAACGCCCCGACGAGGTCGCACACGCATGCCTCGCCGTCGAGATGAGAGGCGACGAGGGAGAGCAGCCTCAGCCGTACGGGGTCGCCGAGCGCCTTGAAGCCCGCGGCGAGCGCGACGCTCTGCTCCTGGGTCATCGGCTCCGTCACCCGCGCCGGGCGCGGCACACCGGGTTCGACCGAGGGAAGATCCTCATGCGGCAGCAGCACGGGCTCGTCGTGCTCGGCCATGGCGATCGGGTCCTCTCCCTAAGCGCCCCGGGCGTGGGTCACCCGGCCGCATCACCCACGAGTCTAGACAACCCTTCCGCCCAGGAGGTCTCGTCATACCGCGTCCCCCGCTGACCCACGCCGAGGCGACGGAGCGTGGCGCCCTGCTGCGCGTGCGGTCCTACGACCTCCACGTCGACCTGAGCCGGACCGATGAACCGGTGTTCCGGTCCAGGAGCACGATCCGCTTCACCTGCGCCCGGCCAGGTGCCTCCAGCTGGGCGGACGCGCTGCCCCGGCGGGTGCGGTCCGCCCTGCTCAACGGACGGCCGGTCGAGTACGACGGCGCGGGACGGATCCGGCTGCCCGATCTGGCGGCCGTCAACGAGCTGACCGTGGAGGCGGACTACGACTTCTCCACCGGCGGCGAGGGCCTCCACCGGTTCACCGACCCGGCCGACCACGAGGTGTACGTCTACAGCCACCTGCAGCCCGGCCACGCTCCCCGGGTGTTCGCCTGCTTCGACCAGCCCGACCTCAAGGCGCCCTTCACGATCGGCGTGACCGCTCCCGACGGCTGGACCGTCCTGTCCAACGCCCCCGTGCTTTCCAGCGCCCCGGGCGTCCACAGGTTCGCGCCGACCCCGCCGATCAGCACGTACGTCGTGGCGGTGGCGGCCGGCCCGTGGGCGTCGTGGACGGCGGACCGACCGGGCGCCGTGCCCCTGGGGGTGCACGCCCGGCGTTCCCTGGCGGCGCACCTCGACCCGGCCGCGCTGCTGGAGCGGCTCCGGGCGGGGGTGACGTTCTTCGCCGACGCGTTCGCGACGCCGTACCCGTTCCGGAAGCTCGACCTGTGCTTCGTGCCCGAGTTCAACTTCGGGGCCATGGAGAACGCCGCCTGCGTGTTCGCCGCGGAGACGTTCGTCTTCGACCGTGCGGTGACCCGGTACGCGCACCGCCGCCGGGACGAGATGATCTTCCATGAGATCTCCCACCAGTGGTTCGGCGACCTCGTCACGCTGCGCTGGTGGGACGACCTGTGGCTGAGCGAGGCGTTCGCCACCTGGGCGGGCGTCCACGCGCTGACGCGGCTCACGGACGACGCCGATGCCTGGGCCGACTTCGCCGCCGGCAAGAAGGCGCACGCGTACCTGCTGGACCAGTCGCCCTCCACCCACCCCGTCGTGACCGGCGTCCCCGACGTGGACGCCGCCGGATCGGCATTCGACGCACTGACGTACCACAAGGGTGCGAGCGTGCTGCGCCAGCTCGTGGCGCGCCTGGGGCTGGACGCGTTCCTGGAGGGCATGCGGCTCTACTTCGCGGACCACTCCCACGGCACCGCCGGCCGGCCCGAGATGCTCGGCGCCCTGGAGAAGGCGGGCGGCCGGGACCTGACCGCCTGGACGGACGCCTGGCTGACGACGGCCGGGCTCACCGAGGTGCGGGCCGACTTCGACGTCGACGAGGCCGGGCGTTTCACGCGTTTCGACCTGCTCCAGGACGGGTCGCCGAGGCCGCACCGTCTCGCGGTCGGCGTCTACGCGGAGGACCGCCACGGCGATCTCGTCCGCGTACGGAGGCACGAACTCGACGCCGACGGCCCGCGCACGAGCGTGGACGCGCTCGTCGGCGCCCGGTCCGGCGCGCTGGTGCTGCCCAACGACGGCGACCTGACGTACTGCCGGATCGTGCTGGACCCGCGCTCCGCCGAGGAGGTCGTCCACCGGATCGGCCGGCTGGCCGATCCCATGGCCCGCTCGCTCTGCTGGACGGCGGCGTGGGACATGGTCCGGCACGGGGAGCTGCCGCCGCGGCGGTTCCTGACGATGATCCTCGGCGGGCTGACGGCGGAGACGCAGATCGGCGTGTTCCAGCGGCTCCTCGTCCGGGCCGCCACCGTGCTGACGGCCTACACCGAGCAGGGCTGGGCCCGCGCCCACGGCTGGCCGTCGTACGTGGACCGCCTGCTGGACGTCGTCGGCGCCCCGGAAGGCGGCACAGACGGCGACACGGACGGCGACGCGGACCAGAGGCTGGCGGCGGCGCGGGCGGTCGCGGACGCGGCGCTGACGGACGCCCACGTCGGCACGGTGCGGAAATGGTTCCACGGAGCAGCACCGATCGACGTGGACGACGCGTTACGCCAGAGGCTCGCCCGGTGCCTGGTCGCGCACGGCGAGCCTCTGGACGACGTCACCGGCGCGTTCACCGCCGTGGGTGAACGGCTCGCCGAGCGGCTCCACGCGTCGGTGCCCACCGGGGAGGCCAAGGAGCGGGCGTGGACGACCATCCTCGGCAGCGGGAGCGTCGCACAGGTCCGCGCGCTGGCCGACGGCTTCGCCCACCCCGCGCACCATCACCTGCTCGCGCCGTTCGCCCGGCGCTACGCGCGGGACGTCCCCCCGCTGCTGGCCGCCGCCGGAGACCGGGAACCGGCGCGTACGGTCGCCGTCCGGATGTTCCCCTCCTGGCCGGTCTCACGGCGCACGCTCGAAATGATCGACGGCCTGCCCGCCGACGACCGGTTCGTCAGGCTTACCGGCGCGGCCAGGGCCGAGCTCGCCCTCGCCGTGGACCTGTCCGAGCGCGACGCCGCCGGGTGACAGCCAATCCTCCGCGCCGACGCCCTGGGCGAACCTCTCGAACAGCTCCCGCATGGCCGGCCCGGCGTCCGGGCCCGCGTACCACCGCTCCCCCGCCCGGCCGGCCAGGTGGTCCCAGAGCGTCTCGCGCAGCGCGAACGCCTGGTGATACAGCAGCGGGTAGCAGGGCTTGCCCTCCAGGTAGGTCTGCAGCCGATCCCACGCGGCCCCCCGGTCCACCGCGACGCCGAACTCCCGCTCGTACGAGCGCGCGTACTCGGCGGCCGGGTCCGGGTGGCCGTCGTGGACGGCCATCTCGTAGCAGAGGCTGGTCGCCACCAGGCGCCGGACGTGCTCGCGCGCGAAGGCCAGGCGCTCCACGGCCTCGGCGTCCACCGTGACGCCGAGGTGGCGCCGCTGCCAGTCCGGCCGCCGGACCACCCCTTCCAGGGTGAAGCCGAACGCCTCGGTCAGCGCCGGATGCGTGCGCCACAGGTCGGCGGGGTGCCGGGTGCCCGCGGTGAAGTGCAGCGCGTGCCCGAACTCGTGCAGCAGCGTGGCGTGGTGCCCCAGAGTCGTGCCCGGCGTGACGGACACACGCACGTCGGCCGGCGGAGCGACCGGCGAGCAGAACGCCGTGCCCGACTTGCCGGGCCGTGCGACGTCGTCGACGACGACGCGGTCCAGACATCCGCCGAAACCCCACGCGCGTACGGTGGAGCGGACGCCGTCGAGCGCGTCGCCGGCGCCCTCGGGCAGGACGGCGCGTGCGGCGACGAGGCGGGCGTCCCCCATGGACGGGGTGGAGATCGCGTCGCGGACCCGCCAGTCGTCCCATCGCTTGAGGAACGCCGGCCGCGTGGCGTCGAGCCAGCTCCGGGCGTGGCCGACGAACCGATCCACCTCAGGGTGCAGCGCCCGCACGAGTGCGGCGTGCGTCGGGAACCCCAGCTCGGCCCGCACCTCGGCGTACGCGTCGAGCCAGCGCCGCCGTCCCTCGCGCAGCCGCTCGCCGACGTCCGCCAGGGCGGCCCGGACCTCGGCGCGCCGCCGGTCGTCGGTGACGGTCCGCGAGAGGGCGACGAGCTCCCCGTGGGTGAGCGTCCTGCCGCCGGCCTCGGCGGTGACGGTGCGCTGGAGCAGCCGCAGCCGCGCGGTCGCCTCCGTCAGCCGGACGCGGAAGTACCAGAGAACCAGCTCCCCGGCGTAGTGGAGGTCTCCGTGCTCCAGGGCCAGGAGGACGAGCCCGCCGTCGGTCAGCCAGGCGAGGCCGCTTTCCGGCAGGGCCGGAGGATCGTCGCCCTGCCCCGTCGCGGCCAGCCAGCGGGCGTGGGCGACCCGGGCCTGAAGCGCCGCGAGGTCCTCGACGTGACCGGCCAGATAGCCGGGAACGGCGGTCACGACGGGTCCACGGAGGCCGCCGGGGGCAGGCCGAGCACCTCCGAGGCGCCGTCGGCGACCTTCTGCCAGAAGTCGCGCCGGTCCTCGGGGAGCCCGGCGAACAGCTCCGAGCAGCGGCGGGTCATCTCCAGTGCCAGCCCGGGATGGGCCAGCACGCCGCGGATCCAGGCGAGCTGGCCGGGCTCCGGCGGGTCGATCCGCAGCCCCGCGAGCCCCGCGCGGACCTTCCGCCCGACGCGCTCGTCCAGAACGGTCGCGTAGCTCGCCTGCGCCTGCGGCGTGTCGCCGTCCACCGCGAGCGGCACCGTGGCGGCGAGCGTCTCCGCCGCCGCGCAGGCGTCGGTGATGCCCGCGCCGAACAGCGGGTCCTTGTGGCAGTAGGCGTCGCCCGCCAGCCGCCAGCCCGGCCCCGCCGGCTCGCGGTGGAAGTTCCGCAGGCTCTTCGACGCGTACACGGGCGAGACCCGCCGTGCCGTGCGCAACCGGGCCGCCATGGCGGGGATCGACCGGAGCAGGCGCTCGTATCCCTCGTCCGCCCGGATCGCCGCGTACTCCCCCACGGGCGCCGACAGCATGACCACCCACCGCCCGCCGTCGCACGGGCCGGCCTGGAGCACGTGACCGCTGTCGTGCCACAGCTCCAGCGCGGGCGAGGGCAGCGGGACGACGTCCTCCCAGTAGGCGTGGAACGTGCAGCGCATGGCCCCGGCGTCGAAGGTCGTGGCCGCGCCGGCCTGCCGGGCGGTCGGAGAGCCCCGCCCGTCCGCGCCCACGACGATCCTGGCCTTCTCCGACCACCCCGCGCCCTCGATGCCGATGACCTGGTCACCGTCCCGGCGCAGGGACCGCACCGGGCTGCGCTCCCTGATCTCGGCCCCGTGCCGGCCCGCGGCGCGCAGCAGGATCCCGCTCAGGGTCTCCCGGCGTACGCACAGGTTGTAGTGGTAGGGCGAGCGGGGCAGCATGGGCGCGCCGTAGTAGCCGCCCTCGACCTCCAGGTGCCAGCGCCGCAGCGGCGGCGCGCCGGTGGCGAGCACCTCGTCCAGCACGCCGAGCCGGTCCAGGAAGGCCAGCGTCGTCGGGCCGAAGAAGTGGGTGGAGACGGCCGGGGCGGGCAGCCGGGTGCGGTCGCACACCAGGACCCGCAGGCCCTCCCGCGCGAGCAGGGCGGCGCTCGCGGCCCCGGCGACGCCGCCGCCGACCACGATCACGTCATACATCGGCCGCTCCTCGCGTCATGTCCCGCCGTGTCATGTCCCGCCGTGTCATGTCCCGCCGTGTCATGTCCCGCCGGCCAGCACGAACGGCAGGCGGCCCGACCAGACCCTGCTCACGGCCCACCGGCGGTCGCTGACCGCGCGGAAACGGCGGCCGAGCACCTCGCGCAGGTCGAGCGCGATCGGACGCTGCCGGAGGATCCCGGCCACCCGTCCGTCCCTGATCAGGAACCCGAGCCGCAGCCTGCCCTCGACGACCGGTGAGAGGCCGGCGCGCTGGTGCCCGCCCATCAGCGACTCGACGAGCACCCCCTCGCGTACGCCGGCCAGCAGGTCGTCGAAGGAGCCGACGCCGGCCGGTCCGGCGGACAGCGTCGCGCCGTTGAGCACGGGCGTGGCGGGCTTGAGCACCGTACGGCGCAGCGCGTTGCCCCGGAACCCGTGCCCGGTAGGCGCCGTCCCGCACGCGGCCGCCGTACGGACGCTGTGGTAGGCCCGGACCGGGACACCCCGCTCGACCAGCGTGAGGGGCGCGCACGGCACGCCGTCGTCGTCGCTGCCCGGCCAGGCCAGCCCACCGGTGCCCTCGTCGTCCGGCACGGCCGGTTCCGAGGGGTGGTCGCGCAGACAGATCGAGGGGTGCAGGAACGGCTCGCCCAGATGCCCGGCGACGAACGAGCGGCCCGCGGTGACGGCGGTGCCGTTCAACGCGGTGACCAGCGGGGTGAGCAGGGTGTGCACCGCTGACGGCGCGAGCAGCACGTCGTGGTCGCCGGACGGCGCGTCGGCGGCGGGCAGCCCGTCCCAGCCGGCCGCGGCCTCCAGCCACGCGGAGAGCGCGGCGGGCAGCTCCGGCGTCCGGGTCCAGCCGGTCCAGGGCAGCTGGACGGCCGATCCCTCCGCCAGCGCGGCGACGTGGAAGAACCGGTCCGAGGTCGTGGTGCGCCCGTCCGGGGCCGCGCGGTGCACCGCCTGTTCGGTCCGGGTCACCGTGCCGTGCACGGTCAGCCCGGCCCGGCATTGCAACGCGCCCAGCCGCTCGGCCAGGAGCCGTACGGACCGGGTTCCCTCGTCCACGGCGGACGTGCCGGTGGCTTCGGGGGCGGCGGTCCTCCCGACGACCGGGTCGGGTGACGCCGGGGGCCCGTGCGCCGCGTTCCGTACGGCCTCGCCGACCAGCCCGTGCACGTCGTCGAGGCGGGTCGTGGTGGCCGTGCCCACCCGGCCGCGGTGGTGCACCCGCAGGCACAGCGCCGTCTCGTGCGCGGACCTGACCAGGTCGGGCACGCCCGAGCCGACCTCCACCACGGTGTCGTCACGCTCGACGGCCATGATCTCCCAGTGGTCGGCGCGGGCCGCGGCCTCGGCTCCGACCTGTTCCAGCCGGTCAGCCAGAGGTGACACGGATGCCTCGCAATCGCAGTGCGGGGGCCCACGAGCTGACCGGCAGCGGGTTCTGGCCCTGCTTGCCACAGCTCGCCGAGGTGTCGCCGCGCCACTGCTCCCGGCCGATCGCGTCGATGGCCGCGAAGGCGCCGAGCACGTCGCCGGACAGCACCACGCCTCTGACCCGGCCGCGGACCTCGCCGTCGCGGATCTCCCGGCACTCCGCCGGCAGGAAGGTGAAGCCGGCGCGGTCGGTCTGCCCGCCGAGCACGCCACGGGCCAGCAGCCCGCGCGCCACCCCGCCGATCATCTCCTCCTCGGACGCGGCGCCGGGGGCGATGGCGATCGTCCGCAGCCGGGGCAGCGGCGGGTGGCGGAAGTTCAGGGCCCTGGCGTTGCCGGTGGGCTCCTCACGGAAGGCCGCCGCGGTGGAGCGGTCGTGCAGCCGGGGCCGGGTGACGACGCCCTCGCGCAGCAGCTCCACCGGGGTCCCCGCCGTGCCCTCGTCGTCCACCGGTACGAAGCCCCGCGCGCCGGGACGCCCGGGGTGGTCGACGATCGTCAGCATGGACGGGCCGACCCGGTGGCCGGGGGCCAGGGACCGTTGCAGGCGCGCGTCCCCGAGGTGGTGGTCGGCCTCGGCGAGATGCCCGATCGTCTCGTGGGCCCAGATGCCGGCCAGCGGGCCGTCGCAGACCACGTCGTACTCCCCGGGCGCCACGACGGGGGCGGCGCGCAGGTCCACGGCGGTCGCGACGGCGGCCTCGACCTCCGGGGCGAGGCCCCGCACCACGGAGAAGTCGCCGCCGCTGCCCGCCGACACCGATCCGGCGGTCCTCGCGGCGCCGCCGTCGGCGTAGACGGTGATCTGCAGCGTCAGGTCCCTGCGCCGGTAGGAGACGCCGGTCCCCTCGCTGGTGAACAGCTCCACGTCGGCGACCGACTCGCGGTAGTAGACCAGCGCCCCGGTCACGCCCGGATGCGCCGCCAGCGCCGCCGCGTGGTAGCCGCCGAGCAGTTCCGCCTTCTCCGCCAGGCCGACCGTCTCGGCGAGCTCACCGGTCTCGCCGGGACGGTCGTCGTCCCGGTAGGGCCGGTGTGCGGCGAGACGTCCCGCCGCACACCCCAGCTCGACGGCGTCGCGCGCGGCCCTCCGCAGCACCGGCCCGGCGTCCACGGCGGTGCTCGACGCGAACGCCGACCCCGACCCGCCGATCACCCGGGCGCAGCACCCCTCGTCACGGCTGGTCACGCTGCTTTCCAGGCCGTCGCCGCGCCACACCAGGTCGACGGTCCTGGCGCGTTCGACGCGTACCTCGGCGTAGTCGCCGGCCCGGAGGCCGGCGTCCCGGAAGAGCGCGGGCGAGGCGCCGGTCAGCAGCACGGTTGCGCGGGGCTGTCGTCCCGGTAGGCGAAGATCATGGCGCTGGTGACCTGCGCGCCGTCGCGGTACGGGACGAGCCCGTCGCTGCGCATGTCCACGCTGCCGAAGCCCGCGCCGAGCACCAGGTCGCGGTACTGGCTCTCGGTCATGCCCACCACGCACCGGGCGAAGTCCTCCGCGCCGGCGGACTCGCCGGCCGCCACGTCCGCCGGGGGCGGGCCGTCGTCGGAGTACACGACGTCGGAGATCACCGCCACCCCGCCCGGGCGCAGGACGGCCGCGACCGCGTGGAGCACCTCCTTCTTGTCGGGGAACATGCCGAGGACGCAGTTGCTCATCACCACGTCGACGCTGGCCTCGCGCACCGGCGGGCGCCGGATGTCACCGACCCGCACGTCGATGTTCTTGAGCCCCATCTCCTTGGCCGCGCGGCGAGCCGTCCTGACCATCTGCATCGACGCGTCGACGCCGATGACCCGGCCCGTCTCCCCCACCCGGCGCGCGGCGATCAGCAGATCGAGGCCGGCTCCGCAGCCGAAGTCCACGACCGTCTGCCCGGGCCGCAGGCCGATCGCGTTCATGGGCGAGCCGCAGCCGCTGGACAGCTCCAGGACCCAGTCGGGGATCTCGGCGAGCTCCTCCGGCGTGTACACCGACGTGGGAGAGCAGCACAGCGTGCTGGTGCCCTGCACCGCGAGCGCGTCGTAGCGCTTCTTCACGTGCGTCTCGACGGGAACGGGGCCCTGGTCGGCCAGGGCCGCTTCCGGGGCCGCGCAGCAGCCCGACGCCTGGTCCGCGGTCTGCGGGGCGCACCCGCAGGCGTCCGGCTCGGTGAGCGTCTCGGCGGCCGTCCGCGGGCGGATCAGCTCATCCAGGGAAACGAACCCACGCGTGTCATCTGCTCCCACGTTCCCTCTTCTCCTTCCGGTCGGTTCGCGTGCTCCTGCTGCCGGCGCAGCGCCATGGGCAGCAGGTAGGCCAGCTGGGTCTCGACACGCGTCGTGATGCTGGACACCTTCGGGCAGTAGCAGGTGTTGAAGTCGCCGCCGTTGGCCGCCCACGCCTTGATGGGGCAGCCGCCGCCCCCGCAGAACAGCTTCACGTTGCAGTCGCGGCACATGGGCACGGTGTCCACGTGGCGGTGCCGCCAGGGGTCCCGGTAGCCGGCCGCGTAACTGAACTCGGGGTAGAACGTCCCGCAGGCGTGCTGGGGACGGCCCACGGTCTCCGGGCAGCCGTAGATCTTGCCGTAGGGGTCGAAGGCGACGACGCTCGTGCCGGCGCTGCACCCCTGGAGGTTGGGCCGCAGCCGGTCGCCCTCCAGGACGGCCGACCTGATGCGGGCCAGGTCGGGCTGCAGCATGCGGTCCACCAGGGGGTTCTGCTTGACCATGCTCCAGAAGGCCTCCTGGAGCCCGGCCTTGACGTCTCCCCGGACCATGCGCTTGCGCTTCTCCTCGGGGTGGTCGGGGGTGACGTACAGGAACGTGGTGGCCTTGGTGAAGCCGTTGAACAGGCGGATCTTCGGGTGGTCGAGCCACCCCTTGGCCTGCGCGAACTCCGCGAAGCGCGGCATGTCGTCCACGCTGTCCTCGTCGACCAGCACCCGGATCAGCACGCGGATGCCGGCCTCCGCGGCCACGTCGATGCTGCGCTCGATGAGCTCGAACGTCGGCTTGCCGTTGCGGAACACCCGCCGGGTGTCGTGGGTCCTCGGCGTGCCGTCCAGGCTGACCTGGACCTCCTCGCAGCCGTACTTGAGCAGCATCGGCACGTACGCGTCGAGCGCCACGCCGTTGGTGATCGCGGTGACCGGGTAGCCGCGGTCGTACGAGCCGCGCAGGATCTGCTCGACGGCGCCGCGCTGGTAGGCGGTGTCCAGCAGCGGTTCCCCGCCGAACAGGGTGATGTACGGCGGGCCGGAGTTCTGGTGCCGGTCCTGGATCTCCGGGATCGTGTCGAACGCGGCCTCGATCATCTCCTCGTCCATGCGCGGGCTCTTGGTGGTCAGCTCGCCCTCGAAGCAGTAGGGGCACGCCAGGTTGCACACGAACGACGGGATGAACATGAACTGGAACGGCGCTTCCTGGATCGCCTGGAAGTAGCCGTCGACGATGGCGCGGTAGCGCGCCTCCTCCTCGACCGGGTCGGTGCAGACGTATCCGCGTTCGAGCAGGCCGGCCACGAGCTCACGGTCGACGGCGGCGTCTCCGGCGCGGACCCGTTCCAGCACGGCGACCTCGGCGGGGGTGACGATGTCCATCGATCCGGACACCGCGTTGGCGAGGACGCTCACCTTGCCGCTCTCGTCGAGATAGGCAGGGTCCAGGGTGCCCTCGGGGAGCTCCACCGAGAAGGTGACGGTGTTCGGGCTCACAAGCATGGTGTGTCTCCCAGAAACGGGGTCCGTGGTGCCGCCGGGGGGTGGGTCGTGGGGTGGGTGAGGGGGTGGGCCGGGAGTCGGAGGGCGCGACAGGGGATACCTGTGTCGTACGGTCCGCCGGCCACGGTCACTCGCAGCCGTCGGGGTCGTTGGCCATGATGCTGGTCACGACGTCGAGGTTCTTCCGGCCGCGCATGGCGGTGCAGCAGTCGGTCTGCTTCTCGGACACTTCGGCGTTCTCGATCATGGAAATGGCGATCATAGGTATCACCTCCTCCACTGTGATCTCTGCCGCGCTCTCCGGCCCGCTCCCCGCCGCTGCGCGGCGGAGAGAGTCGTTGGTGGGGCGCGTGCCCCAGGTGGCGGGTCACCGCAGGACCTCCCGCACGATGAGCACCGCGACGGTGATCAGGCCCTCACCGATGATCAGTCCGGAGGCGACGATCTCGGTGCCGCTGCGCCGACCGGAGTTGCGGCGGGTGAGCAGCCACTGGGTCAGGCCTCCGGCGGCGAGGGTCAGCGAGTAGGCGGGGGGAAGCAGCACCCCGAGGCCGATCATCGTGGGCATGGCCGAGGTGAAGGCCAGGCCCAGGCCCACCGGGCCCGAGACGGCCAGCGCGAGGGCGATGGCGCCGGGGTATTCGGCCGATCCCCGTACGGTGGCGTCCACGAACTGGACCGCGGTGGCCACGGGGGCGGGGAAGGAACGTCCTCCGAGCACGCCCGCGCGGGTGAGCACCGCGATCACCAGGACGCCGACCACGGCGCCGGCCAGGCCGCCCGCCAGCTGCGTCCAGCCCGTCAGCCGCCTGGGCGGCTCCGGCAGGCCCTCGGGACGCTCGTGCGCGACCTTGACCGAGTAGGTGAAGTAGACCGCGGCGAGGGCCGCGCAGCAGATCGTCGACGCCATGAGCAACGCCGCCGTCTGGTCGGCGCCCGATATGGCGAAGGCCACGACGCTGAAGTAGAGCGCCGGGGACAACGGCACCAGCCCGATCTCGCCGCCGGCCCGGGTGAGGAACACGGTCATCACGGCGAGCAGCACGACGCCGAGCAGGCCGTAGCCGAGGTAGCGCAGAAGGGACGGGTACGCCAGCGCCAGGAGCCCCGTTCCCACGAGGACCGCGACGGCGAGCCACCGCGTACGGCCCGGGAGCAGGCGGCCCCCCTGGAGGGAGCGCGCCAGCGGGCCGCGGACCCGGGCGATCGAGGCGACGGAGTAGCCGAGGATGAGGCCGACGCCGGCGGCGAGCACCCAGGGATAGGACAGATGGTCGGTGTAGGCCACCGGCCGGCCCGCCGTGCCGTCCTGGACCGCCCACACGACGACGCTGTACGCCGCGCCCGCCGCCAGCCAGGCGCACGCGCGCGGGCCGATGAGGAACCCGACGCCGTACAGCAGCGGCGAGAGCGCCAGGGCCAGATGGGTGCCCGTGACCTCCGGCGTGACGTCGTGGCCCCACAGGGCGACCCCCAGGGCCGACGCGGCGCCCACCCCGGCGGCGATGGGGAGCATGCGGCCGAGCCGGTCGCCCTCCCCGTCCTTCGGGGCGCTGAGCGACGCCATCAGGGTGATGGCCGGCTTCAGGGTCGGGTAGGGCAGCCTCTCGGCGACCACCAGCGTCCGCGCGACGAGCCCGCCGAGGAAGATCCCCAGCGCGTTCGCGGCCATCGCCAGCACCACCAGGAAGCCCCAGGCCGGCAGCTCGCCGGCCCGCAGGACGACGGCCCCGATGCCGGTGTCCAGCGCGGCCGTGGCCATGTATCCGCTGGACGCGATGGAGAAGACGACGAAGAGGCCCTGCCAGCTGAGCGCCCCCGCCACCCGGAGCAGCGCCGCGCCCAGCGCGGCCACCAGCGCCGACCCTCCGAAGGACGTGCCCGTACGGAACAGGACCAGCACGTTGAGGACGCACAGCAGCACGCCGATGGCCAGGCCGATGAGCGTGGCCCAGACGTACGATCCCCGCCAGCCGGCGGGGGCGTCCATAGCCAGGGCCGCGGGCGACGTGGTGGAGGATGACGTGGTGGAGGATGCGGTGCGCTCCTTTCCTCCCACGAAGCGCCCCCCATCTCGACCAGATGAACTACATTGATAACTATCGATGTAGCCGACGGATGCACATTAAATTGGACCGACGGCAATGGTCAAGGGTCTTGACAGCACTGCTTATTCATGCAGATAGCCTGCGTTACGCGAACATGACGATACGTTTCGGAATTACGCCGTGCACATGCCGGCCAATCGCGTGGGGTCACAGCGTGCGATCGGCGAGCAGGGGATCGGCGTCCGCCTGTCCGGCCGGCAGCGCGCCCGGGTTGCGCCCGTACAGCCCGGCGACCAGGGCGAGACCGATCACGCCGCCGACCACCTGGGCGACGACGAACCCCGGCACCGAGGACGGGGCGATCCCGGCGAAGGTGTCGGAGAAAGCGCGGCCGACGGTCACGGCCGGGTTCGCGAAGCTGGTCGACGAGGTGAACCAGTAGGCGGCGCCGATGTAGGAGGCGACCGCGACCGGCGCCAGGCGGGCGTTCTCCGCGCGGACCAGCAGGAAGATGACGAGCACCAGCCCCGCCGTGGCGACCGCCTCGCCGATCAGGAGATGCCCGGCGGAGCGGTTATGGGTGGACCAGGAGACGGCAGCCCTGCCGAACATCGCGTTGGCCAGCACGGCCCCGCTGACGGCGCCGGCGATCTGGGCGGCGACGTAGACCCCCACATCGGAGAGGGAAAGCTCGCGGTGCGCCCACCAGTCGGCCAGCGTGACCACCGGGTTGAAGTGCGCCCCCGAGATCGGGCCGAGGACGAGGATCAGCACCCCGAGCCCGAAGACCGTCGCCGTCGAGTTCTCCAGCAGCTGGAGCCCCACATCATCGGGCGAAAGCTCCTGCGCCATGATCCCCGACCCGACCACCACCGTCACCAGCAGCAGCGTGCCCACATACTCGGCCAGCGCCCGGCGGGGCAACGCCGGGCTCACCAAAGGTCACCGATCCGGTCGAGACGGACTGACGAGTCACGCACGTTGAGGCCTCCCCTTGACATGACACACCCCATGACGCCCTGTCGTACGGCACCCGCCGGCCTCCCGGCGACGACTGCAAGCGCCTCTTTCAGTCCCATCCGAATCGATATTGACAGATATCAATGCAATTTGGTAGCGGCACTTACCAGGAGGTTTTCCCCAGATCCCTTCCCGCGCGCCCAGTCATGACAACGCACTTCCAGGCAGTCCCAAATTAGGAATTCGGTCATCAATACGGGAGATCCCAGTGCCGACGGCAACCGCTCAACACCGGCGCGGCCGGAGACAGCCCCATGCTTTGTTTCATCACGCCACCACGAGCCACCCCAAAGCGGTGGTGTCGCCGCGCCAGTCTCCCGGATGAGATCAGTCAAGGATGCCCCCACGCGGCAGTAGCCGGCCTCCGCACCCTCGACACCCGCCATACCACTTTTTGTATAATCAGCAGGTGAGCGCACTTTGGCGGATCGAGATCGAGGCAGAGGTCCGACAGTGGCTGGAGATACTCACCGACCGGCACTAAGACAAGGCCGAGCGGGCCGTCGACATGCTCGCCTCCCAGGCGACCACCCTCGGCGAGCCGTACTCACGCCACCTCGGCGGCAAGGTCCGTGAACTGCGCTTCGTTCTGGACGGCAACGCCATCCGCATCACCTACTGGCTCGCCCCCGACCAGCGCATCGTGCTCCTCACCGTGTTCCGCAAAACCCGGCAACGGGAGGATGCGGAGATCGAACGGGCACGGCAAGCACAGAAACTATGCGAAGCCGAGCACGGCCCCGCCGAACACGTCTACGACCGGACCAAGGAGGACAGGCCGTGAACCACTCTCAGTGGAAGACCCGGCGGACCAGGAAGCTCTTGGGCGAGACGGTCGAGGAGTCCCCCGCTTACGTGGAAGCGGGCCAGGCCCTGGCGCTCGGCCAGGCCGTCTACAACCGCCGCACCGCCCTCGGCCTCTCCCAGGCCGAACTCGCTCACCGCGCCGGCATGACCCAACCCCAGATCTCCAACATCGAAGGCGGCGACTCCGTACCCACACTGCCTCTGCTGACCCGGCTCGCGAGCGCTCTGGACGCCTCCCTGACCATCCGGCTGGACGACAACGGCTCTGCCTTCGTCTTCACGCCCCACCACGACCCCCGGCCTGGCGAGTCAACCACCGGAGGCCACACCTCGGCAGCGTGAACCGGAGGATGGTGGCCTGCTTCTCCATCGGGTTGTAGCCAATGGGATCGAGCTCATTCGCCGGCGGACGGTGGCAGGGTCAGCGGCGGAGGAGAGTGCCGCGGGTGGCTGTGGAGAGGGCGACGGCGAGTACGGCGGAGACGGTGGCGGCCGTCCAGAGCGGCGTGTGGTCCGGGCCGACGACGCCGGTGTAGCTGTAGGTGGCGTTGAAGGCCGCGTGGAACAGGGCGGCGACGAGCACGCTGCCCCCGGCGGCGTTCACCAGGGCACCGATGAGGACGGTGGTGCCGGTGGTCAACAGCAGGAAGCCGGCGAACGGCAGGCCGTTGTCGCTCTCACCGGGCACGTGCAGCAGGGGGTAGTGCCACACGGACCAGACGACACCGAGGAGCAGGTTCGCCCAGGCGGGGCGCATCCGGGCCTGGAGCCGGGGCAGCAGCAGCCCGCGCCAGCCGGCCTCCTCGGTCAGCAGGTACAGGCCGACGCCGTACCCGAGGTAGGCGAGCGCCGACGGCAGGCTCATCATCGCACCGAGGTGCGGCCGGTGGCCGAGGGCGGCGGCGAGCGCCACGGCCGCCGTCGCCACGACGACGGGCATGGCCGGCGCCGCCAGGTACGTGACCGGCGGCACCCGCCAGACGACGAGGCGGCAGCCGAGGTCGAGCAGGGCCGGGCGGCCGCCGATCAGCGCGGTGACCAGGACGACGGACGGCGTGAGCACCCACAGCGCCAGGCCCTGCAGCAGCCGCCATCCGATGAGGCCGTGCGCCTGGGCGATGGCCGATCCCCAGACCAGCCACGGCAGCGCGAACATGGCGGCGCCGGCGGCGATCAGGTGGCCGGTGCGGGCGGTGCGGGCCACCACGGAGCCGGTCTCCGCGCCGCCATGCCGTACGGATTGACCCGCTCCGGCCCCTCGCTCCATCCGTGGGTGGAGGACGCCCGGCCCGCGTGCGGCGCGAGTGGAGAACGCGGAGCTCCCGATTGCGGCGTGCCCGAATTACGTGAAACCGCCGTGAAAGTGACCTTCCCTACCTTGATCGTGATCAGCACCGATGCCGCCCGCGGCCGGTGTCCGAGTTGCCCGTGAGGTGAAGGTGACTTTCCGCCCACGATCCCGCCCGCGATCCCGCCCGCTCTCCCGAAACGAAGACGACGGCAGGCGACGACGGCGGTGGCTCGCCGCCGCGCTCGCCGTACCGGCACTGCTCGTCACGTTCGCGCACGCCCTCGCCCTGCCCGCGGCGGCCGGCCCGGCCGCCGCGCCGGGCATCGTCGCCCAGGACGGTTATCCCGACCCCGAGCCGCTCCCCGGAGAGGACGCCACGGCCATCCGGCAGGCGAAGGACACCGGGCAACCAGTCGAGATCATGTCGCAGCGTACGGAGACCACCCAGGTGTTCGCCGAGCCCGACGGCAACCAGCGCATGGTCGCGAGCCTCTGGCCGAGCCGGGTGAAGAAGGGGGACACCTGGGCCACGGTCGACCTCAGCCTGATGTGGCGGGGAGACGGCACGCTCGGGCCCTACTCCGCACCCGTGGACATGACGTTCTCCGGCGGCGGCGACGGGCCGCTGGTCCGGATCGTCAAGGACGGCGTCACGCTCACCTACACCTGGCCGGCGCCGCTGCCGAAGCCCCTGCCGCTCTACGAGACCGCCACCTACGAGGAGGTGTTCCCGGGGGTCGACCTCAAGCTGACGGCCGGCCTCGACGGCTTCTCGCAGGTGCTGGTCGTGAAGACCCCGGAGGCGGCGCGCGATCCGCGGCTGGCCGAGTTCCGGATGAAGGTCCAGGTCAGCGGGGGCACGCTGAGCCTCGACCCGACCGGCAACGCCACCGTGCGCGACCCGGGCGGGAAGGTCGTCCTGCACGGCAGCGCCCCGCAGATGTGGGACTCCTCCGGCACGGAGGAGACGGAGGACGGCGGCAGAGGCCGTCTCGTCGGCCCGCTGACCGGGGACGCGATCGGCACGGTCGCCGCCCGGCTCGACGCCGACGCGCTGGTGCTCACCCCCGACCAGGCCTTCCTGCGGACACCCGGCCTGACCTACCCGGTCTACGTCGACCCGCCGATGTACGGCGCCGGGCGGCTCGCCTTCGCCTACGTCTCCAAGCACTTCGCCTCGACGAAGTACTACGGCACCAGCGACGTGGCCAAGGTCGGCTACTACAACGACCCGTACGTGCCGTCCGGGCCCACGGTCGACACCTACCGGTCGTTCTTCCGGATGAACACCTCGCCGGTGAACGGCAAGCACATCGTCAAGGCCACCTTCCGCGCCTACGAGACGTACTCGTGGTCGTGCTCGGCCCGCGAGGTGCAGCTCTGGCTCACCGGCTCGATCGGCACCGGCACCACCTGGAACGCGCAGCCCGCCTGGAAGCGCAAGATCGCCTCGGCCAGCGTCGCGAAGGGCTACAGCTCGAGTTGCGGCGCCGGAGGCGTCGACTTCGACGCCACGTCGGCCGTGACGGAGGCGGCGTCGAAGAACTGGGCGAACCTCACCCTCGGCCTGCGCGCGGCGAGCGAGAGCGACAAGTACGGCTGGAAGAAGTTCCGCAACAACCCCTCCATCGAGATCACCTACAACACCACCCCCAACGTGCCCGACCAGCTCTCCACCCAGGTCGGCGCCAGCGCGTACGTGCCCTGCGCCACCGGGACGGCCGCGCCGTACGTCACGACGCTCACACCGACGCTGCGGGCGAGGGTGACCGACGCCGACGGCGCGAAGGGCCAGACCGTGCGCGCCCACTTCGAGTGGTACGCGACCGGCGGGGCGAAGCTCGGTGAGCGCATCACGTCCTACGTCGCCTCCGGCACGCCCGTCACCGCTCCGCTCACGGTCACCGACGGGGCGAAGATCAGCTGGCGGGTGCGGGCCCAGGACGGCGTCGCCACCAGCGGCACCAGCGGCTGGTCGGGCTGGTGCGACATGATCGTCGACCGGACTCGGCCCTCCGTGGCGCCCGGCGTGGCCTCCACGGACTATCCCGAGACGCCCTCGGGAGGCGACCCGGTCCCCGGCGGCGGCGTCGGCCGGATGGGCGTCTTCCGGCTCACTCCCGGGACGGTGACGGACGCCGGTGGCTACCTCTACGCGCTGAACAGCGACGACCCGGGGACGGCGACGGCCGTGAACGCCGCGGCGGACGGCACCGCGACCGTGAAGGTGACCCCGCCCCGTGACCTGCTCAACGTGCTGTACGTGTGGATCCGCGACAAGGCGGGCAACATCGGCCCGTACAAGCGGTACGAGTTCAGCGTGCGGCGGGCGACCTCGCCGGTGGCGATCTGGACGCTCGACGAGACCTCCGGCACCGTGGCCGGCGACTCCTCGGGCAACGGCTACCAGGCCACGCTGACCACCGGCGCCACCCGCACCCCCGGCCGCGTCTCCGGCGCCGTACGGCTCGACGGCGTCCAGGGCACGATCACCCCGTCGAAGCCGGACGGGATCATCCGCACCGACCGGAACTTCAGCGTGGCGGCCTGGGTGCGGCTCACCGACAAGAACTCCTATCGCACGGTGCTCAGCCAGGACGGCGTGAACCGCGCCGGCTTCTCCCTGCAGTACCACATCGGCAGTGACCGGTGGGCGATGGCGATGGGCTCCGCGGACAGCGTCGCCTCGCCGACGTACTACCACGCCAAGTCCGACGCGGCGCCGGTGACCGGACGGTGGACGCACCTCGCGGCGTCCTTCGACGCGGCGACCGGGCGGCTGCGCCTCTTCGTGGACGGCAGGCCGCAGAGCACGACGGCCGTGCAGCCCACCCCGTGGAACGCCGCGGGCAGGTTCGTGATCGGCCGGGCCCTCGGCGGGTCGGAACAGTGGGCCGGCGACGTCGACGACGTGCGGGTCTGGGACCGGGTGGTCTACGACAAGGAGGTCGGCGACCTGGCCAACCGTCCGGTGAAGCTGGAGGGCCACTGGAAACTCGACGAGACCTCCGGCACCGTCGCCCGCGACTCCTCGGGCAAGCCGAGCGACCTCGTCCGGGACGCCGACGCCACCGGCGCCTGCACCTGGACCGGCGGATGGGTGGGCGGCGCGGCCGGCTTCGGCGCGGCCGGGTGCCTGATCCGCACCAAGGCGCCGCTGCAGTCCGGCGCGGGTCCGCTGCTGCGCACCGACGGCTCCTTCACCGTCGCCGCGTGGGTGCGGCTGACCGACAAGGCCGACTACCGCACCGCGGTGAGCATGGACGGCGTCAGCCGCAGCGGCTTCTACCTGCAGTACGACAAGGCGCAGGACCGCTGGCGGTTCAACATGCCGACGGCCGACTCCACCTCCGCCGTCTACACCGGCCCCTTCTCGACCGACCCCGCCGAGACCGGGGTGTGGACGCACCTCGCAGGCGTCTACGACCGGGCGAACAACCAGCTCAGGCTGTACGTCGACGGCAACCTCGAAGGCACCACGTCGTTCACCACGCCCTGGCAGACGAAGGACGCGCTGACCATCGGACAGGCGATCAACGGCTGGAACAAGTGGGTCGGTGAGATCGACGACGTGCGCGCCTACACCGGTGTGCTCTCCGACGACGAGATCTACGAGCTCTCCCTGCAGTAAGTCCTTCCCCCCATCGCCGGCGAAGGGCGTTCCCGCGCCCTTCGCCGGCAGCCGGAGGTAGTCACCATGGATTTCCCCCAGTCACGATCTCGCGGCCTCCGCCGCCGAACCGCCGTCACCACCATCGCCGCCCTCGCGGCCTCCTTCCTGTACGCCCAGCCGGTGGCGGCCGCCGGCGACCGCTGGGATCCCCCCGACCCGCAGCGGGACCACCTGGTGGAGGGGACACCCGTCCCGGTGAAGGGCGGGGCGGCCGACCCCGCCGAGCGAAGCGCGCTGAAGGCCCCGCCCAAGGTGGTGTGGCCGCGGGCGGGCAGCGCGACGGCCGACCTCTCCGCCCTCCCCGCGCTTGCCGGAAAGCCGGCCGCACAGAATTCGGCCGCACAGAATCCGGCCGCCGTCCGGGACGCGGGGGCTCCGGACGCGCGGCCGGCCCTCGTCGGGTTGTCCGGCCTGCCGGTGCGGATCGGCCCCGGAAGGGGCGTCGCCGAGGCCGCGCGGGCGAGCGCCGCCACCCAGCCGTCCGCCGCTCAGCCGTCCTCCGCCCAGTCGTCCTCGGCTCAGTCATCCCCCGCTCAGCCGTCCGCGGCGGCGCCGGGGAAGGTCCGGGTCGACCTGCTGAACCCGGTCGCCTCGTCCCTGCCCGGTGACACCGGGGTGCGGCTGCGGGTGACCCGCGCCGACGGCGCCGCGCAGGCCGCGCCGGTCACTCTGGAGCTGGACTACTCGGGGTTCCGCGGCGCCTACGGCGGCGACTGGGCGGCCCGGCTGCGCCTGGTGGAACTGCCCGCCTGCGCCGCGACCGCCACCCCGGCCACCGGCCTGGCCTCTGTTCCCGCCGGGACCGGTGGCTGTCCCGCTCCCCGGCCGGTGCCGGGGACGAACGACGTCGCGCGGGGCACGCTCACCGCCGAGATCGGCGCGGCGCCCGCGTCGTCTGGGCCCGCCACGTCGTCCGCGCCCGCCGCCGACGCGGCCCGGGAGACGGCCGCGGGCGCGACCGGGAACGGCTCAGTGGCCGGCGCGTCCGCCTCGGGCGCCGGGCTCTACGCGCTGGCGGCCGCCCCCTCGGGCGGCACCGGCGACTACACCGCCACCCCGCTCTCCCCCAGCGCCGACTGGGAGGTGAGCCCGCAGTCGGGCGACTTCTCCTGGTCCTATCCGATGCGGGTGCCGCCGTCGCTGGGCGGCCCGGCGCCGGAGCTCGCCCTGGCCTACTCCTCCAGCGGCGTCGACGGGCGCACCGCGTCGACGAACAACCAGCCGAGCTGGGTGGGCGAGGGCTTCGACCTCAACCCCGGCGGCTTCATCGAGCGCAAGTACAAGTCCTGCGCGGACGACGGCGTCACCCCCAAGAACGGCGAGCTGTGCTGGGGCGGCGACAACGCCGTCGTGGTGCTCGGCGGCGGGGCCAACGAGCTCGTCCACGACGCGGCCACCGGCGCGTGGCGGCTGAAGAACGACGACGGGTCCCGGGTGGAGAAGCTCACCGGCGCCGTCAACGGGGACGACGGCGACGGCGACGGCGCCAAGGGCGAGCACTGGAAGATCACGCAGCCCGACGGCACCCAGTTCTTCTTCGGGCTGAACCGGTTGCCCGGCTGGGTCTCCGGCAAGCAGGAGACGGGGTCCACCTGGACGGTGCCCGTCTACGGCGACGACTCGGGCGAGCCCTGCCACAAGACGGCCTACGCCGACTCGTGGTGCCAGCAGGCCTACCGCTGGAACCTCGACCACGTCATCGACACCCACGGCAACACGATGAGCTTCTTCTACACGAAGGAGACCAACCACTACGGCCGCAACATGAAGGCCGCCGACGAGACGCCGTACACGGCGAGCGGTTACCTGGACCGCATCGAGTACGGCCAGCGCGCCGGGCAGGCGTACGCCAAGCTTCCCGTCGGGAAGGTCCTGTTCTCGGTGGACGAGCGGTGCGTCCGCACCCCCACGTTCGACTGCGCGCCCGCCAAGCTCACCAAGGCCAACGCCGCCTACTGGCCCGACGTGCCGGCCGACCTGCTGTGCGCCTCCGGCGCCGACTGCGCCAACCACGCGCCGGTCTTCTTCACCCGCAAGCGGCTGACCGCGGTGACCACCCAGGTGCTCAAGGACGGCGCGCTGACCGACGTCGACACCTGGACGCTGACCCAGTCCTTCCCCAAGCCCGGTGACAACATGAGCGCCGCGCTCTGGCTGGCGCGGATCCAGCACACCGGCAAGGTGGGCGGTGCCCTCAGCACGCCGCCGGTCGACTTCGACGGCGTGGAGATGCCCAACCGGGTCGACGCGCTCGAAGGCGTCGCACCGATGATGAAGTGGCGCATCCGCAGCGTGAACAACGAGACCGGCGGCCGGCTCACGGTCGTCTACTCCGACCCCCAGTGCACCCGCGCCTCCCTCCCCCAGCCGCACGCCAACGGCAGGCGCTGCTACCCGGTGTTCTGGACCCCGGAGGGCGCGACCGCCCCCGGCATCGACTGGTTCCACAAGTACGTCGCCGTGCAGACGCAGGAGGTCGACCTCACCGGCGGCTCGCCGATGGTCCGCACCGACTACGTCTACAAGGGCGACCCGGCCTGGGCGTACGACGACCTGGAGCTCGCCCCGGCCTCCCGCCGCACCTGGTCCGCGTGGCGCGGCTACGAGAAGGTGCAGGTCGTCACGGGCGAGGCGCCCGACCGCCGCACGGCCGTCGAGCACCTGTTCTTCCGCGGGCTGGACGGCGACAAGCAGCCGAGCGGCACCCGGAGCGTCCAGGTGACCGACTCCGAGGGAGGAAAGGTCACCGACCACTGGAGGCTGCAGGGCTTCGAGCGCGAGACCCGGCAGCTGGACGGGCCGGACGGCGCCGAGGTGTCCGCCACCGTCAACGACCCCTGGCTGCAGGGGCCGAACGCGACGGAGGGCTCCGATCAGGCCTACCGCCTCTCGGTGGCCAAGGTGCGCGGCCGCAGCAAGCTCAGCACCGGCGCGATCCGCCGGACCGAGACCCGCAACTCCTTCGACACGTACGGCTCGCTGACCTCGGTCGACGACCTGGGCGACATCGGGACCACCAGCGACGACCAGTGCCTCCGCAACACCTACGCCCGCAACACCGGCGCGTGGATCCTCAACGCGGTGGTCCGGAGCGAGAAGGTCGCGGTCGCCTGCGACACCACCCCCCGGCGGCCGGACGACGTCCTCGAAGACGTCCGGACGTACTACGACGGCGGGGCCTACGGCGCCGCGCCCACCAAGGGCGACGTGACCAGGACCGAGGACCTGCGCGGTTACGCGAACGGCCAGCCGGTCTACCAGCAGGCGGCGCGTGCCGTGTACGACGCGTACGGACGGAAGACAGAGAGCTACGACGCGGCCGACGCCAAGTCCACCACGTCGTACACCCCGGCGGCCGACGCGGCGCCGGTCAAGACGGTCGTCACCAACCCGCTCGGCCACACCGAGACCACCGCCCTGCGTCCCGAGTGGAGCGTGACGGCCGCCCAGGACGACGCGAACGGCCGGCACACAGAGCTGGCCTACGACCCGCTGGGACGGCTGGCCAAGGTGTGGCTGCCGGACCGGCCCACCGGTCAGAGCCCGAGCCAGGAGTTCACGTACACCATCGAGCAGGGCGCACCGGTGGCCGTCGCCACGAAGACCCTGAACAACGAGGGCGGCTACGACGTCTCCTACGAGATCTACGACGGCCTGCTGCGCACGCGGCAGAACCAGCAGCCGGCGCACGGCGGCGGGCGCCTGCTCAGCGACACCGTCTACAACACCCTCGGGCAGATCGCCAAGGTCAACGACGTGTACGCCAACGCCGACGCCCCCGGCCCGCTCATCCTCGGCGTGGCCGACAGCGCGGTCCCGGCGCAGACGGTCTACGCCTACGACGGGCTGGGCCGCACCACCGCCGAGATCCTCAAGGTGATGGGCGACGAGAAGTGGCGGACCACGACCGCCTACAACGGTGAACGGACGGACGTCGATCCCCCGGAGGGCTCGACCCCGACGACCACGATCGCCGACGCCCGGGGCCGGACGGTCGAACTGCGCCAGTACAAGGGCCCGTCGCCGGTCGGCGCGTACGACACCACCAGGTACGGGTACAGCCGCGGCGGGGAGCAGGACACGGTCACCGACCCCGCGGGCAACGTGTGGCGGACCACCCGCGACCTGCGCGGCCGGGTCGTCAGGACCGAGGACCCCGACCGGGGCACGACGGCCTACACCTACGACGACCTGGACCGGATCGCGACCAGCACCGACGCCGAGAACCGCACGCTGGCGTTCGAGTACGACGTGCTGGGCCGGCGCACCGCCGTCCACGCCGGGAAGACGACGCAGGACCCGACGATCGCGTCGTGGACGTACGACACGCTCCCCGACGGCACCTCCGTCAAGGGCATGCCCGTCTCCGCCACGCGCTGGAACGGGACGAACGCCTACGTCACGCGGGTCGACGCCTACGACTCCGCCTACCGGGCGACCGCGAACAGCTACGTCGTCCCGGCGTCGGAGGGCAGGCTCGCGGGGACGTACACCTTCAAGACCCGCTACAACCCCGACGGCACGGTCCAGTCGGTCACGTATCCGGAGGCCGGCAACCTGCCCGCCGAGACGGTGCGCACCACCTACACCGACCAGGCGATGCCGCTGCAGACCCGCAGCGGCCTCGGGACGTACGTCAACGACACGCTCTACAGCAAGAGCGGCGAGGCGCTGCAGGAACGCTGGGGTGAGGACGGCCGTCAGATCCTGAACGACTACACCTACGAGGAGGGCACCCGGCGGCTGCTGCGCCGGATCACCGACCGGCAGACCGACTCGAAGGTTCGGCAGGGCGACCTGAACTACGAGTACGACGAGTCGGGCAACCTCACCCGGATCGCCGACACGCCTCCGGCGGCCAACGCCGCCTCCGACATCCAGTGCTTCCGGTACGACCACCTGCGGCGGGTGTCGCACGCCTGGACCACCACCGGAGCCTGCACCACCACACCGGACGCGAACGGCGGCGTCACACCGAGCGGGGTCGGCGGCGCCACGCCGTACTGGAACTCCTACACCTACGACCTGACGGGCGCCCGGCAGACCGAGACCCGGCACGCCGTGAACGGAGCCACCGGCGACACCGTCAGCACCTTCAGCTATCCCGCCACCGGGCAGCCCCAGGCACACGCCCCGAAGCAGGTGAGCACGACCGGGCCGGGCGTCAACCGGACCGACGCCTACTTCTACGACAAGACCGGCAACACCACCACGCGCCGGGTCGGCTCCGCCGAGCAGACGCTGGAGTGGGACGCCGAGGGCCACCTCGCGAAGGTGACCGAGGCGGGCAGGACCACCTCGTTCATGTACGACGCCGAGGGCAACCGGCTCATCCGGCGCGACCCTTCGGGGACGGTGCTCTACCTCGGCGTGATGGAGGTGCGGGTCGACACCGGCTCCACCACTCCGAGCGCCACGCGCTACTACACCCACGGCGACCGGACGATCGCGGTCAGGGGCAACGACCAGCGGCTCACCTGGCTCGTCTCCGACCATCACGGCACGGCCGAGCTGGCGATCGACGCGGCCTCCCTGGAGGTCACCCGGCGGAGGTTCGACCCGTTCGGCAACCCCCGGGGCGAGCAACCCGGTTCCTGGCCCTCACAGCGGGCGTTCGTCGGCGGCACCGCCGACCTCTCCACCGGCCTCGTCCACCTCGGCGCCCGCGAATACCTGCCGAGTGAAGGACGGTTCCTGTCGGTGGACCCGGTGTTCGACTCCAACGAGCCGCAGAAGCTCAACGGGTACACCTACGCCGGCAACAACCCGGTCACCGAGAGCGACCCGGACGGCAACGACTGGGGCTGCATCCTCTGCGGTCTCCTGATCAGGGCGGTGACCGCGATCACCAGGGCGTTCATGGCGACCATGAAGGCCATCCGGGACGCGTGGCACCGCTTCGTCGACTACCAGAGAAGGCTGGTCGAGCGGGCCCGCGAGCGGGCGCGGCAACTGGCCGAGGAGGCGCGCAAGCGCGCGGCGGAGGCGCGCAGGAAGGCCGAGGAGCTACGGAGGAAGGCCCAGCAGGCCAGGGAGCGGGCCCAGCGGGCCGTGCGGAAGCAGACCTCACGCGCCTGCCGGACGCTGATCGTCGGCTGCGACGTGCGGCCGCTCCTGAACCGGAGCGGCCTCGGCAAACCGTTCAGCTGTTCCAGCTTCCCCGATCCCGGGAAGTGCAACGAGAGCACCCGCAAGTTCGGGCGAGCCGTGCACGAGCACCTCAAGGTCCAGGTGGGATACTGCGCGGGCCTCTGCGCGTCCCTCAGCTACCAGCGCGGGGTGGTCCAGCTCAGCGCCGGCCCCGGAGGGGCGGGAGTCGGCGGGGCCGTCCAGTGGGCGTCGGCGTCACCCGACGAACAGGGCCCGGTCGGCGCCTCGGTGTGCGGCGCGATCGTCATCCCGGTCGGCCCCTGCTACAGCGTCGGCCCCAAGGTCGACGAGAACGGCAACTGGAACGGCCTCCAGGACGCCAAGGGCATCGGCATAGCCGAGGGCGAGATCGAGCCCGCCGCGGAGTACAACGTGGTGACCTGGGACATCCCCAAGGGCCGGGCCGGGATCAAGGGGCCCGGAAGCCCGCTGCCGGGCCAGCTGCGGGACACCGTCTGCGACGCCTGGTGGGCGTGGCAGTGTTGATCGTGACGTCGTTGATCGTGCAGTCGTCGATCGTGTGGTCCAACCGAGGAGAGAGATGAACAGGATACGCAAGGCGGTGCTGGCCGCCGTCGCGACGGCGGCGCTGCTCGGCGGCCTCGCGGCCCCGGCCGCGGCGGCCGAGAACCCCTGCAAGACCGGGGCGTACGGCTGCGACAGCCACTGGATGGACCGGGGCGAGCCCGGGGGCGGCTGACGGATCTCCGCCCGGCGCGCCCGCCTCACCCCGGCGGGCGCGCCGGACCCTTCGTCCCGTCGAGATCCCGCAGCGCGCGGGTCGCCCGGTCGTGCCAGAGCGGCAGCCCGATCTCCTCGAACGCCTCCGCCGCCCGGCCCAGCAGCGACGCCGCGAGGGGCAGGTCGTCGCGCAGGGCGGCGAGCCGGCCGGTGGTCAGCCGCGCACGGGCGGCCACGAACGGCTCGCCGACATCGGTGGCGAGCCGGAGCGCCGACTCCAGCAGTTCGGCGGCGCCGTCGAGGTTCCCCGCCAGCAACCGCGCCTCCCCGCCACCGAGCAGCGCGTGGGCCTCGCCGATGCGGTCCCCGGCGGCCCGGGCGGCCGCGCCCACCTGCCGGTAGGCCGCCTCGGCCGCCGCCGCCCGTTCCTCCCGCAGCAGCAGGGCGCCCATCCGGTTGAGGATCTGGGCGGTTCCCCGCAGGTCGCCCAGCTCGCGGTAGACGGCCAGCGCGGTCTCCAGGAGCGGGCCCGCCTCCCCGGTCCGGTCGTGCTCGATGTGGATCTGGGCGATGCTGCCGAGCACATGTGCCTCGGCGTGCCGGTCGCCGACCTCGCGCAGCATCGACAGCGCCCGCTCGTAGCCGGCGAGCGCGTCCTCTCCCCGCCCCTCCACCCGCTCGATCAGCGCGGCGTTGCGGATCGTCAGGGCCTGGCCGTGCCGGTCGCCCACCTGCTCGAAGAGCCGCAGCGCGGCGTCGAAGTGCGGGCGCGCGCCGGCGTAGCGCTGCCGGAACACCGCCAGCGTGCCGAGCGAGTAACGCATCGCGGCCTCGCCGCGCGCGTCGCCCGCCTCCCGCGCCGTCGCCAGCGCGGTCTCCGATGTGCTCCGCCAGTCGTCGAACAGGCCCTGCGCCTCGAACAGGGTGACCGCGGTCATCGCCAGGTCCCAGCACGTCTCGCTCAGCCCGAGGCGGGCCGCGTGCCGCACCGCTGCCACCAGCCCGGCGCGCTCGCTGCGCAGCCAGCCGGCCGGGTCGGCGAGCAGCCGCCGGACCGCCGCCGGACCGCAGTCCCACCGCGTGCCCTTTCCGTGCAGCACCGTGTAGTCGCCGCCGTACTGCAGCCGGTGCGCCTGCTCGGCGAGCCGGAGATATCCCCCGGCCAGCCGGGACAGCGCCGCGCCGGCGACCTCCGGCGGGTCCTCGGCCGCACCGCGCTCGCGGGCGTGCAGGCGCACCAGGTCGTGGAGGCGGTAGCGCGGCTCGCCGATCGAGTCGAGCCCGGCGTACTCGACGAGCCGGGCCTCCACCAGGCCCTCCAGCACATCCTCGGCGTCGCGGGGCGCGGCGTCCAGGAGCGCCGCGGCGACCCAGCCGGCGAAGTCCTGGGTCTCCAGCAGCCCGAGACGGCGGAGGAGGGCACGGCTCGGCCCGGCCAGCCCGGAGTAGCCGAGGGCGAGGCTGGCCCGCACCGACAGGGACCCGTGGGTGAGCTCGTCGAGCCGGTCGTGCTCACCGGCCAGCCGGGCGACCAGCCGTTCGACGCTCCAGTGCGGCCGGGCGGCGAGCCGCGCCCCGGCGATCCTGAGCGCCAGGGGGAGCCGTCCGCACAGCGCGGCCAGGCGCTCGGTGGCGGGGATGTCGGCGTCGTCGCCGGTCCGGCCGCTGATGACGTTCAGCAGGTCGACGGCGGCGGCGTCGCCGAGGACGCCGAGCGCGATCCGGTGGGTCCCCGGCAGCGCGGTCAGCGCCGCGCGGCTCGTGACGAGCACCGCGCACCCGCTCCCGGCGGGGAGGAGGGGCTCGACCTGCGCCTCGTCGGCCGCGTCGTCCAGCACCACCAGGACCCGGCGGCCCGACAGGCGGACCCGGAAGGCCTCGGCGCGCTCGTCGAGGCCGTCGGGGATCGCCGTGGCCGGCATGCCGAGGGCACGCAGGAACCGGCCCAGCGCGTGCGACGGATCGACCGGTCTCGCCGTCCCGCCGTGCAGGTTCACGTACAGCTGGCCGTCCGGGAAGTGGTCGCGCGCCTCGTGCGCGGCCTGTACGGCCAGAGCGGTCTTGCCGGTGCCCGGCATGCCGGAGATCGCGCACCTGGCCGGTCCGGTGGGCGAGCGCTCGCGCAGGACGGCGGCGATCAGGCGCAGCTCCTCGTCGCGTCCGGTCAGGTCGCCGAGCTGCGGCGGGAGCAGACAGGGCGCGGTCCCCGGCGGCGCGTGCGGCGCGTGCGCCGTCTCCCGGCCGGGGACGGCCGGGCCGATCTCCCTGTCGCCGCGCAGGATCGCCTGATGGAGCGCGCGCAGCTGCGGCCCGGGTTCGAGCCCCAGCTCCCCGACCAGGGCGGCACGGGTCCGCCGGTAGAGCTCCAGCGCGTCCGTGCGCTGCCCCGTGTGATGCAGCGCCGCCATCAGCCGGGCCACGGCCGGCTCCGCCAGCGGGTTCTCGTCCACCATCGCGACCAGTTCGTGGACGACCCGGGCGTGTCTGCCCAGGGCCATGTCGGCGTCGATGCGCTCGGTCAGCGCCCATCTGCGCTGCTGCTCCAGCCGTTCGGCCTCCTCGGCCAGCGGGGCCAGGTCGTCCAGGCCGGTGAAGGCGCGGCCACGCCACAGCGCGAGCGCCCGCTCCAGCAGGACGGCCGCCTCCTCGGTGTCACGGCGGCTGTCACGACGGCTGTCACGGTGGCCGTCACGGCGCCCCAGCGCCTGCCCGGCCCGTTCGACCAGGGCGGCGAACTCCCAGGAGTCCACCTCGGCGGGCTGCGCGACCAGGGAGTAACCCGAACGGCCGTACTGGATCCGGCCGGGGTCGTCCAGCGTCCTGCGCAACCGGTGCACGATCACCTGCAGGTTCTTGCCCGACTGCGAGCCGGGCCGCCCTCCCCACAGGACGTCGGCCAGCCGGTCGGCCGGCACCGGACGGCCCTCGGCGCAGATGAGCAGGGCCAGCAACTGCCCCTGGCGCCGTGACGGCAACGACACCACCCGGTCGTCGACGACGATCTCCATGTCGCCGAGCACCTGGAATCTCATGTCGCTCCCGAATGCCGGGGGGCGCCAGAGGTCATGCCCCAGTCAAGCCCCGGGATGGTACGGCCGGACGTCGCGGTGAGGATAACCCGGACGGTCTTCCCGTATAAAAGGTTTTAGTCAGGGCCAAAGGGGTGCGCGACGGCGAACTGCCAGCCCGGCCAGAGGCGGTGCGATCCGGCCGGCGGCGCCGGCGTCTCCGCCCCGCAACACGAACGAGCGGGCCCGGCCGGGAGTCGTGCTCCCGGCCGGACCCGCTCGGTCCGGTCGTTCGTTTCGTTCTCAGTGGATCTCGGTGGATCTCAGTGGGTCACGGGCTGGTGCAGGTGACGGAGGGGGTGGCCGCGCTGCCGTTGCCGGTGAAGCCGAGGGTGGTGGAGCCGCCCGCGGAGATGGAGCCGTTGTAGGGCGCGTTGCGGACCGTCACGTTGGAGCCGGACACGGTCTGCTGACCGTTCCACAGGCTGCTGATGCTCTGCCCGCCGGGCCAGGTCCAGTTTACGGTCCAGCCGTTCACCGGCGCGCTGCCCGCGGTGACCGTCACCTCGGACTGGAACCCGCCGGGCCAGGAGTTCACCGTCCGCATCGTCGCGCTGCATCCGCCCGGCTCCGCCGACGGCGACTGCGACGGCGACTGGGAGGGGGACTGCGACGGGGACTGGGACGGCGACTGCGAGGGGGACTGCGACGGCGACTGCGACGGGCTCACCGACGGCGAGGGGCTGGGCGAGACGGGGGGAGCGGCGTTCAGGGCGTTGAGGACCGAGGTGTAGGCGGCCTTCTTGTTGCCGCTGCTGTCGAACAGCAGCGGGCTGGTGTTGGCGCCGAGCCAGGAGTCGCTGTCGCGGACGCCCCAGACGGTGATGCCGACGCACCGCGGCACGGCCAGGCAGTCGTTGGTCACGTTGGCGTAGGTCTGCGCGGAGCCGCCCTGGATGTCCAGCTCGGTGATCGCCACGTCGACGCCGAGGGCGGCGAAGCTGGAGATCGTGGTGCGGTAGTTGCTGTTGTAGGCGCTCTGGCTGTTGAAGTGCGACTGCAGGCCGACGCAGTCGATCGGCACGCCGCGCGACTTGAAGTCCCTGACCATGTTGTAGACGCCCTGCGTCTTGGCCCAGGACCAGTTGTCGATGTTGTAGTCGTTGTAGCAGAGCTTGGCGGCCGGGTCGGCGGCCCGCGCGGTGCGGAACGCCACCTCGATCCAGTCGTTGCCCGTCCGCTGGAGGTTGGAGTCGCGCCGCCCGCCGTTGCTGTCGTCGAAGGCCTCGTTGACGACGTCCCAGTAGGCGATCTTGCCCTTGTAGTGGGACATGACGCCGTTGATGTGGTCGATCATCGCCTGGCGCAGGCTGCTGCCCGACAGCGACTGCATCCAGCCCGGCTGCTGCTGGTGCCAGGCCAGCGTGTGACCGCGCACCTGCTTGCCGTTCTGCACGGCCCAGTTGTAGATCCGGTCGCCGTTGGTGAAGTTGAACTGACCGCGGTTCGGCTCGGTCGCGTCGATCTTCATCTCGTTCTCGGCCGTGATCATGTTGAACTCACGGTTCGCGATGGTCGTGTACTGCGAGTCGCCGAGCTTGCTCGCACTGATCGCGGTGCCGAAGTAGCGGCCGCTCTGCGCCGCCGCCGCGCCCAGCGTGCTGGCCGCCGCGTCGGCGGGACCCGAGACCGCCGCGAACGCCGTGACCGCGCCGAGCACACTGAGGGCACCGACGGCCAGAGCCCGGCGCATCCCCGTGAAGGGCTGCCGGGTTCCGGGCCGGGAATTGGCGCGTACGCCCATGCCTGAGCCTCCAAAGCTGAAACGGGAAGGGAGTACTGCGGCGACATGCCGCGCGGGATGGACGCCGGCCCCACCACTGGGACCGGCCACCCGTCAGGCGTCGCGAAACGGCGGCCCCCTGCCTGCGCACCACCACCGGACAGGAGGGCCGCCTCGGGACCTCAGTGTGGAAACCCCTCCGAAACATGTCAAGGCTGGGGTGAAACTTTCGGAGGCGGCCTGTCGCCCATTTGGCGTCCCGCCTCGGCATATGGGCTGCCCAGGGCGTTGGAAATTTTCGATCCGGCCACCCCGCCCGAGGGGTGAGAATCACTGAAATTTACATCACCGGACCGCCCGGGCGGTGCGCCTCGGTGACCCGGGCGGCGTCTTCCGGCCACTCCTCCACAACTTCCCCCACAACGCGCGAAGGCCCCCGGTACGGCGGCGCGCGCCGTACCGGGGGCCTTCTTTCACCGCCAGGAGAGGTGGCGGGTGAGGGACCCTGAGAGGAGGAGAGTCAGCGGACGGACTCGCCTAGCCGCTGAAGGTCCACTTCTGGTTGTTGCCGCCGTGGCAGCTGTAGAGCTGGAGCTTGGTGCCGTTGCCGGTGCCCTGTCCGACGGCGTCCAGGCACAGGCCCGACTGGACACCGGTGATGGTGCCGTCGGAGTTGACCCGCCACTTCTGGTTGTCGCCGCCCCAGCAGGAGTAGATCTGGATGGCGGCGCCGTTGCCGGTGCCGGCGGCGTCGAGACACTTGCTGCCGTAGACCCGGATCTCACCGGAGGACGAGGACGACCAGGTCTGGTTGCTCTGGCCGTTGCAGTCGTACAGCTGCACCTGCGTGCCGTCGTTCTGGCTGGCGTTGGGCACGTCGATACAGCGGCCGGAGGCCACACCACGGATCGCTCCGCTGCCCCCGCCGGAGGTCGGGGTCGTCGACGGCGTCACCGTGGGAGTGGCGCTGGGGGAGTTGGTCGGGCCGGGGCCGGCGTTGTTCAGGGCGTTGAGGACCGAGGTGTAGGCGGCCTTCTTGTTGCCGTTGCCGTCGAACAGCAGGGGGCTGGTGTTGGCGCCGAGCCAGGAGTCGCTGTCGCGGACGCCCCACACAGTGATGCCGACGCACCGCGACACCGCGAGGCAGTCGTTGACCACGCTGGCGTAGGTCTGCGCGGAGCCGCCCTGGATGTCCAGCTCGGTGATCGCCACGTCGACGCCGAGCGCGGCGAAGCTGGAGATCGTGGTGCGGTAGTTGCTGTTGTACGGGCTGTTGCTGTTGAAGTGCGACTGCAGGCCGACGCAGTCGATCGGCACGCCGCGCTGCTTGAAGTCCTTGACCATGTTGTAGACGCCCTGCGTCTTGGCCCAGGACCAGTTGTCGATGTTGTAGTCGTTGTAGCAGAGCTTGGCGGCGGGGTCGGCGGCCCGCGCGGTGCGGAAGGCCACCTCGATCCAGTCGTTGCCGGTGCGCTGGAGGTTGGAGTCGCGCCGGCCGCCGCTGTTGCCGTCGGCGAAGGCCTCGTTGACGACGTCCCAGTAGGCGATCTTGCCCTTGTAGTGGGACATGACGCCGTTGATGTGGTCGATCATCGCCTGGCGCAGGCTGCTGCCCGACAGCGACTGCATCCAGCCCGGCTGCTGGGAGTACCAGGCCAGCGTGTGACCGCGCACCCGCTTGCCGTTCTGCACGGCCCAGTTGTAGACCCGGTCACCGGCGGAGAAGTTGAACTGACCGCGGTTCGGCTCGGTCGCGTCGATCTTCATCTCGTTCTCGGCGGTCACCATGTTGAACTCGCGGTTCGCGATGGTCGTGTAGTTCGAGTCGCCGAGCTTGCCCGAAGCGATCGCGGTGCCGAAGTAGCGGCCGCTCTGCGCCGCCGCCGCGCCCAGCGTGCTGGCCGCCGCGTCGGCGGGGCCCGAAGCCGCCGCGAACGCCGTGACCGCGCCGAGCACACCGAGGGCACCGACGGCCAGAGCCCGGCGCAGTCCTGGGAAGGACTGCCGGGTTCCGGGCCGGGAATTGGCGCGTACGCCCATGCCTGAGCCTCCATAACTGAAACGGGAAGGGAGTGAGGCGAGTAGAGTCGCGAGCCGACGCCGCGCTCCCTCGATCGGGAGTGCGTACCACCAGGACATCGCGGACGGCCCCCCGCCTGAGCACCACCATCAGGCAGGAGATCGCCTCGGGGACTCAGTGTGGAAACCGCGCCGAAACATGTCAAGACTTTAGTGAAAGTTTCGGAACAGCCGGCTCTCGCCGGGCGGCATCGCCCCCCGTGGGCATCGGCCCCGGTCTCCGGAAACGTTGCGGCGAGGCGCCTTCTCCGGTCGGGCCGGAATGCCTGAAAGTTTCATCACACATCCCCCACGCCCGGCGTGAGACGTATGGCATAAGACCAGTTGGGCCCGCGCCCGGTCGTCGCGCGCGCCCGACGCGGGCGGAACGGGTCCTTGACGCCACCTTGTCACCTCGGCTTTGCTCCGCCCCACCACCATGTAGGCGCGCCGGACAGAGAAAGGAGCTCGGGGCCCTACGGCGTTGTTAACGTTAACAGCACCTCGTCTCAGCACAGCACCTCGTCTTGAAAGCGCACCCGGCGACCCCGAGCGGTACGAGACCCCGGACGGACACCACCCTCCCTCCGCGGCCCTCCCCCTCGTCGCCGCTTCCGTCGATGGGAGGTCGCCCGTACAGAGCGCGGGAGGAGCCGGATCGGCCGGCCCGCGACTCCTCGCAACGGTGCGGCCCGCACCCGACCGCCGGCCATCCGATCATGCCCGGCCGCAGAGCCACCACTTCACGGCGTTCGCCCCCCGAGAGAGCTGGATACAAAAATGTTAGCGATAACAGACAAGAGTCGTCGCCCGCGCAGGTCGAGTGCGCGAAGGTTGCTGACCCGATGGCTGGCCGCGCCGCTCCTGACCGTGGCCATGGCGGCGTCGGGCG
>NZ_BOOB01000059.1 GCF_016863015.1 Microbispora amethystogenes
CCGGCGGCGTAGATGTCACACGGCCGGTTGCCCGCCGGTGACGAGGGCGACGCCGAAGGCGATGCCGAGGGAGACGCCGAAGGGGACGCCGAGGGCGAGCCGCCGGGGGACGGAGAGGTGACGCCGCCGGTGCAGGTCACGCCGTTCAGGGCGAAGCTCGCCGGCTTCGGGTTGGAGCCGCTGAAGGCTCCGTTGAACCCGAACTCGGTGCTGCCACCGCTGGGGATGCTGCCGTTGTACGAGACGTTCGTGACCGTGACCTGGGAGCCCGACTGGGTGTAGGTGCCGTTCCACAGCTGGGTGATGGTCTGCCCGGCGGGGAAGGACCAGGTCAGCCTCCAGCCGTTGATCGGGTCACCGAGGTTGTCGACCTTGACGCTTGCGCCGAATCCGCCCGGCCATTCGCTGGACACCGTGTAGGTGACCTGGCATCCGGCCGCGGCCGCCGAAGCCGCGTGCGTCCCTGCCACACCGGCGCCGGCCACCAGAAGGGCGGCGACGGCGGCGGCCGAGAGCTTCAGGCGCCGACGTAATGAGCTGACATTTAGCACAGGTGTTTCCCATTCTCCGAGATGTGCGTGTTCTCCGCGGCGTCATCGCCGCGGACGATCAGGCCACCTGTTGGGAGTCGGTGCATATCCGTGTTTTGTTAGCGTTAACATTTACCGGCCGGTCACGGACGCGGCTCCGTTCATGGTGGTGGTGTGCTGTTGAGCCAATCCCGGCGCGCGGCATCAGTCAATCGGCCGGACCCCGGGTACACCTCCCGCGCGACTGTCGACCGTGTTGAAGTGGAACGATGAACCGCGGCGAAGACCGGCGGTTGTCACACAAAGTGAAAGTTTCAGTCCTCCGACCATTCCACGAGGGTCCGAGAACTCCGAGAGGTGTTCCCAAAGATAGAACGTCACAATAATGACGACCGGTTATCCGACCTTTCCGCCAAACATCGGGTCACGGCCGCTCCGCGGCACAGGATCGCGAGCACGGTGGGCGAGCACGGTGGGCGAGGCCGCACCTGTAGCCCCGGGACCCGGGACGGCTCTGAGCGGCGCGTCAGGGCCGGGTGAGGAACTCCGCCGTCGTCGTCGTGAAACGGCGGGCGTCGTCGAGCCAGGGGAAGTGCCCCGCCCCCGGCTGTACGACGAACTCGGCGTGCGGGAACAGCGCGGCGAACTCGGCGACGACGTCCGGCGGCGTGTTCAGGTCGACCTCCCCGGCGAGCAGCAGCACCGGAGCGGTGAACGCGCCCAGCGCGGCGCGGGTGGCCGGCGGGTCGAACGCGCCCGGGGCGCCGAAGACGGCGGCGGCCTCCTCGTTCCGCCGGCCCTCCTGGGCCGCCTGATGGGCCCGGGCGGCGGTGTCCCAACGCCCGTAGAAGAAGGGGTCGACGCGCTTCCAGTCGTCGTCGTCGGCGGCACCGGCCACGATCGCCTCGAGGGCCGCGAACGCGTCGCCGAACCACGGCTCGTCCCGGCGCAACCGGGCGGTCGCGAGCCGCGACTCCCCCGTGGCCTCGATGCCGACGGCCCTGGTGCTCGGAGTGATCAGGGCGAGCCTGCGTACCCGTCCGGGGTGCCGGGCGGCGTACAGCGTCGCGAGGTTCGCGCCGGCGCAGTGCGCGAGCAGGTCGATCCGGTCGGCGCCGAGATGCTCGCGCAGCGCCTCGACGTCGTCGACGAGCCGGTCGCAGCGGTAGGAGGAGACGTCCTCCGGTGCCGCGGACCGGCCGGCGCCCCGGGGATCGAGCTTGAGCAGGCGCCGGTGCGCCGGCAGGCCGCCGAGTTCGCCGAGGTAGTCGGCGCTCTGCATCGGGCCGCCGGGCAGGCAGACCACGGGATCGCCCGTTCCGGACACGCGATAGGCCAGGGTCGTTCCGTCATGGGCGGAGTATGTCTGAAGCATGCCGAGAACCCTGTCAACGGCGTTTCGCCTGCTGCAACGGATTAACGCGGCGGCACGGGATCCGGGCTGACGACATCGGCGCCGAGCCGCCCCAGCAGCTCGGTCAGCCGCTCGGCGTTGCGCTGGGCGTTGTCGGCGCAGCAGTTGTTGTGCAGCACGTGGGTGGTCACCGCCTGGCCGGCCAGGCCCGCGATCCGGTCCGCCCAGCTCCGGAGCTCGTCCTCCGAGTAGAGGTAGCCGAAGCGCTCCTCGATGACGCGGCTCGTCCACTTGTCCGAGTGACCGTGCAGGCGGACGACCGCGAGGTCGGAGGTGGCCGCGAGCACGGGCGGGATCGACGACGGATGCCCCTGCGGCATGTCCACTCCGACGTACGGCAGGTCGTTGTCCGCCAGGAAGCCGAGGGTCTCGTCCCGCGCGTCGGGGGTCATCCACGCCGCGTTGCGGAACTCGACGCACACCCGCATCGGCAGGCAGCGGTCCCGGCATTCGAGGATGTAGCGGCGGTTGGCGCTGCCGGGCGGGAACCACTGGGGGAACTGGAACAGCACCGCGCCCAGCTTTCCCGCCTCGTGCAGCGGCTCCAGCGCGGAGAGGAAGCGCCGCCACACCTCCTCGACGACCTCGGTGGGAAGGTCACGCGCGTAGAGCGTGCGCCTGGGCTCCCCCAGCGCGGCCCGCAGGTCCTTGTACAGCGCCGAGGGCCGGGTCGGATGCCCGGTGAGCAGCGAGAACGCCTTGACGTTGAAGGTGAAGCCCTTGGGCGTGCGGTCCCGCCACAGCTCGGCCGTACGCCGGGCGGGCGGGTTGTAGTAGGTGGCGTCCACCTCGACCAGGGGGAAGCGGGCGGCGTAGTAACCGAGCCGGGTCTCGGGTGTGGACGCCTCGGGGGGATACCAGCCGGACGCGAGAAGCGACTTGTCGGTCCAGGAGGCCGTACCGATCAGGATCTTGCCCATCCCCCGACCGTAGGCGCTTCCGCCTCTCCGCGGTGGTCCTACGCGGTGGTCCTACGCGGTGGTCCTACGCGGGGTCCGGGCCGACGACGTCGGGAACGGTGAAGCCGGGGGTGCCGAGGGCGACGAAACGGACCAGCAGGGCGCGGAACGCCCGCTGTTCCTCAGGAGTGAAGCCGCCGAGCAGGTCGGCCGACACCCGCTGGGCGATCTCACTGGCCCGGGCCAGCAGCCGCCGGCCCTCCGGGGTCAGCTCCACGGTACGGGCCCGGCGGTCTCCGGGCACCGGGCGGCGGACGACCAGTCCCTGCTGCTCCAGCACGTCGACGGTCCGCATCATGGCGGTCTTGTCGCTGCCCAGCTCGCCGGTCAGCCGGGACTGGGAGGCCGGCCCGAGCCTGGCCAGTGTGGTCAGCACGCCGAAGTGCCTGCCCTCGATGCCCAGCGGAGACAGCGCCCGGGTGAACTCGCGGGCCGCGTGCTGGTGGGCCAGGCGCAGCAGCAGCCCGACCTCCGGCCCCACCGATCTCTCCGACGTCATCTCCTCAGAATATTCCCGGCCAAATTCGTCTCAGATGAGAAGCTCTCACTTGAGAGCATATTGCTAGGCTGGGCGCATGGCTGAGGACAAGAGACCGGGCTGGGCGCACTGGCCCTTCCGGGTGGCGATGACCGTCGCGGCCCTGATGCTGTTCGACCAGGCGGTCTTCGCCGGGCAGATGCTCTCCGGCTCGTTCGGGGCGCTGCACACGCACCGGGAGAACGCCACCTACGCGGGCATCGCCGTGATCGTCGCCGCGCTCTGCGCCCTCCTCCTGCGCTGGCCCGGCCGGGGGCCGTTGTGGCCCGCCCTGGCGTGCGCCGGCCTGTTCGGCCTGATCGCGCAGCAGATCGTCCTGGGATTCGCCCGTACGGTCACGCTGCACATCCCGCTCGGCGTGGCGATCATCCTGCTGGGTGGAGCGCTGACGCTCTGGGCCTGGCGCTATCGGCCCGCGCCGCCGCGCGAGGGGATCGAGCGCGCTGCCGCGAAGGCCGGAGCGGAGGCATGGTGATCGGCAGGCGTCGCTTCCTGGGGATCCTCGGCGGCGCCGGCTCGGCGGCCGTCGTCGGGGTGCCGCTGATATCGGGGATGGGCGGGTCTTCCAGCACGGGCGAACTCCTGCCCAGCCGGCTGCCGCTGCCCCGGCCGTACACCCTGCCGTTCCGGGTGCCGCCGGTGCTGCGGCCCACGAGCACGGACGGCGCCGCGGACCGCTACGAGATCGTCCAGCGTACGGCGGTCGCCGAGATCCTGCCGGGCGTGCGGACCGAGATCTGGGGATACAACGGGATCTTCCCCGGTCCGACCATCGTGTCCACCAGTGGCCGCCGAACGATCGTCACCCACCGCAACCGGCTGCCGGCGCCCGTCGTCGTCCACCTGCACGGCGGCCGCACGCCCCCGGAGCACGACGGCTACCCGACCGACCTGGTGTATCCGGAGGGCGCCTCCGGCCACCACATGGCCGGCGCCGGGCACACGGCCATGAGCGGCGACGTCTCCATGGGGCGGCGCGACTACGTCTATCCCCTCCGGCAGCCCGCCGCGACGCTCTGGTACCACGACCACCGGATGGACTTCACCGGCCCCGGGGTGTGGCGCGGCCTGGCGGGCTTCCACATCGTCCACGACCGGCACGAACTGTCCCTCGGCCTGCCCGGCGGCGACCGGGACATGCCGATCGCGATCATGGATCGCTCGTTCGCCGAGGACGGCGGCCTGCGGTACCCGAGCCTGGACCCCACTCTCACGCACACGCCGGGGGTGCGCTCCCCGTACGGGCCCGGGGTCCTCGGAGACGTGATCCTGGTCAACGGCGTGCCGTGGCCGCTGGCCCCGGTGCCCGCCGTACGGCACCGCCTGCGCCTGCTCAACGCGTCCAACGCCCGGCGCTACCGCCTCGTCCTCGACCCGCCCCCGCCCGGCGGGAACGCCTTCGTACAGGTCGGCACGGACGGCGGCCTGCTCAGCCGGCCGATCCCGCACGACGCGCTGGAGATGGCGCCGGCCCAGCGTTTCGACGTGGTGGTCGACTTCGGCCGCTACCGTCCGGGCCAGTACGTCACGGTGCGCAACGAGTGGGGCGACGGCACCACCGCCGACGTCATGCGCTTCCACGTCACCGCCCGTGCCGACGACCGCAGCCGGGTGCCGGACGTGCTCACCGCGGCCGTCCCCCTGCGCGAGAAGGACGCCGTCGTCACCCGCCGGTTCGAGTTCCGGCACGACACCGTGCGCGGGATGCCGGGCTGGACGATCAACGGCCGGGCGTTCTCGCCCACCGACAGCATCATGAGCCCGAAGCTCGGCACCACCGAGATCTGGCGGCTGCTCTCCGACTTCCACCACCCGATCCACGTCCACCTGTCCCACTTCCAGGTCCTGTCCCGGGGCCTCGGCGGGCCCGGGCCGTACGACCACGGGCCGAAGGACACCGTGGACCTGCGCCCGGGTGAGCAGATGGCCGTCCTGGTCAGGTTCGACGACTACGCGGGCCGGTACGTCATGCACTGCCACAACCTCGAACACGAGGACATGGGGATGATGGCCACCTTCACCACGGTCCGCTGATCTCGGCCGCCGGCGCCCGGGACGACCGGGCCAGGCGGCGGCCGAGGCGCTGGCCCGGGGCCTCCACGAGGCGGTGGGTCACGTGGCCGAGCGCCACCGTGGCGAGGAGGAACAGCGGCAGGTTCGGCGCGATCCGCAGCAGGAGCGGATGTAAGAGGTAGAGCGAGAAGCTGATCACTCCGAGGTGGGTGAGCCACCGGGGGAACGCCCGGCCCCGCAGCGCGAAGGCGGCCAGGAAACAGGCCGCCGCGAGCACGATCGCCACCGTGTGCGTGGGATCGTGCTCGGCGACCACCGTGCAGGCCAGGACGGCCAGCAGGGCCGCCGCGGCCGTACGCCACCGGATCGCTCCGCGCTCGGCCCGGTAGACGGCCGTCCCGGCGAACATCGCCGCCGCGATGACCAGCCCCTGTCCGGCGCCGCCCCGGCTGCCCAGCACGACCAGCGCCAGACCGAGGAGGCCCCCGATGACCGCCGCCGCCCTGCGGACGGCGCCGTACGGCCCCGCGGACGCCGCGATGGCCAGCACGACCGCGACGGCGAGGACCAGAGCGGCGGCGCCCGCACGGCCGTTGATCGTCGCGCGCGGCAGCAGCAGGCCGAGGGGCACCGCGGCGAGCGCCAGGACGACGGCGACCGGCGCCGGCCGGTGTGCCTGCCGTACGGCGAAGAGCCCCGCGACCATCAGGTAGAACGCCATCTCGTAGGAGAGCGTCCACATCACGTTGATCACGGCGGGCAGGCCGAGCAGTTCCTGCAGCATCGTGAGGTTGCCGAGGGCGACGAGCGCCAGCGGACGCCGGTTCAGGTCGGGTGACGGCACGAACGCGCCGGCGTACGCGAGGAGCAGCGCGAGGGCGAGCGCGGTGAGCAGCAGGGGCAGCAGCCGGAAGGCCCGGCCGGTCCAGAAGGCCCGCAGGTCGCCGCGCCGTTCCAGGGAGGCCGGGATGATGTATCCGCTGACCAGGAAGAACGCGAAGACGCCCCAGGTGCCGACGTCGACGGCCCCGTCCACTTCCGCCCAGAACTCCGGGACGAAGGTCCAGGCCCCGTGGTGCAGTGCCACGCCCAGCGCGGCGACTCCGCGCAACGCGTCCAGCCATGCCAGCCGAGAGGGGTTCGCCGCCATTCAGGTGACTTTAGCCCGCCTTGCGCACGCTGAAGTCGTCGAACGAGACGGTGACCGTGCCGCCTCCGGCCTCGGGCACGCGGGCGAGGACCCCCGCCTGGCTGTGCGGGCCCGCAGGGAGAGGATGGGCGTCCACGGCGTCGAGGGCGCGCGTGCCGTCGACCCAGAACGTCAGCCGGGACCCCCGGCAGGAGGCCTGGAGGCGCACCGCGCGCCCGGCGTGCGGCGCGGCCGCCTTCACCGGCGGGACGACGTCGAGGTCCAGGCCCTCGGACCGGCGCACGACGCGGGCGGTGCCGTCGAAGCCCAGCAGGAACGCGTAGCCGTTGGGGACGTCCTCGTCCCACCGGCACACGAGCCCGAAGCCGCCCTGCCCGGGGGCGTCCCGCGGCTCGGCCGTCACGCCGACCAGCACGTCGCGCCCCGCCGCCGCGTCGGTCTTGGCGGGTACGGGCGACAGCGCGACATTGCCCGGCTCGGTGCCGTCGGCGCGGAGCGTGTAGACGCCGCGCTCGATCTCGTAGCCGTGCGTCGTGCGCTGGTCGCCGGTCGCGTCCGGGTCGAAGGTGTAGCCGTCCCAGTTGCCCCGGTCGCCGAAGTCGTCGCCGTACAGCAGGCTCCCGCCCCGGGGCCCCGCCTCGCCGCCGCGGGACGCGTACAGGAGGATCCAGCCCACGACGAGCACGGCCGTCACTCCCGCCGCGAGGCCGACGAGCCACCGCCGCCGCGGCGGGTCGCCCGTGTCCGCGCCTGCCGGGATCGCGCCGCCGCCGGAGACGACCGTATGGGCCGGATCGGCCGGTGCCTGGGTGAACGCCGGCGTGGTGGACGCCGACGTGGCGGCCGTGACCGCGTCGTCGCCGGTGAGGGCGCGCAGCACGGCGGAGGCGGCCGGCCGGGCGGCCGGGTCCTTCGCCAGGCACGCCTCCAGCAGTGGCCGGAAGTCGGCGGGCACGCCGGACAGGTCGGGCTCGTGCGCCGAGATGGCCATCAGAATGGCCGGAACGGTCGGCCCGCCGAACGGCAGGCGCCCGGTCGCGGCGTACGCGATCGTCACGGCCCAGCTGAAGACGTCGGAGGCGGGGCCGGGCCGCTGCCCGGCGAGCTGCTCGGGGGCGATGAAGGCGGGCGTGCCCGCCATCGCGCCGCCGCTGACGGTGTGGTCGGCGGCGCTCGCGATGCCGAAGTCGATGACCACGGGCCCCTCGGGTCCGAGGATCACGTTGCCGGGCTTGAAGTCGCGGTGCACGATCCCGGCCCGGTGGATCGCGGCGAGGGACGTCAGCGTGGCGACGGCGAGGCGGTGCAGCCCGCTGCCCGTACGCGGGCCGTCCCCGGCGACCGCCGCCGCCAGCGAGGGCCCGGGAATGTACTCGGTGACGATGTACGGCCGTCCGTGGTGGGACCCGGCGTCGAGCACGCGGGCGGTGCAGAAGAGGGCGAGCCCGCGCGCCGTCTCCGCCTCCCGGAGGAAGCGGCGGCGGCTCGTGGCGTCCGCGGCCTCCCTGGCGTGCAGCAGCTTGATCGCGACCTGGCCGCCCGAGGCGTCCTGAGCGAGGTAGACCGTGCCCTGGCCGCCCTCGCCGAGCACGCCGACGAGGCGGTGGTCGCCGATCCGCTCGGGGTCACCGGGGTCGAGGGGGCGTCGCGGCACGGCGGGGCCCGTCACGCGCGGCGGTCGCAGGTGATCCGTTCCGGCAATTCCCGCATTCGTCCCGCTCCCTCGCGATGCCGCCGGTATATCGGTGGAACAGGCCGGATCCTGTCATATCTGGAGATAGGTCGGCAGCGAAATCGCACCCCCGGCTCAGGGGCGGGAGGAGATGCGCCGGTGCCGGGACGAGCCCTCCGAGCCCCCCGGCGCGTGGGGGCGGGCCGGGCGCGTGGGGGCGGGCCGGGCGCGTGGGGGCGGGCCGGGCGCGCGGGCTCCGGCCACGCGCCTCACCGAGGCGGCCGGGGGCGGACCTCGCAGTCCGGCATGCCCGCCAGCACGGCGGCGAGTTGCCGGGCGTTGGTCTGCGCGTAGTCGCGGTAGCAGTTGTTCATCAGCACGTGCGTGGTGGTCGCCTCGGCGCCCAGATCACGCAGCCTCGGCGCCCACCGCTCCAGCTCCTCCGGCGAGTAGTGGTAGCCGAAGCGCTCGTGGACGTCGTGGCTGGTCCACTTGTCGCTGTGCCCGTGGAAGCGCACGACCTCCAGGTCGGAGGTGGCCGCGACGACCGGGGGGACCGAGTCGGGATAGCCCTGCGGCATGTCCACGCACACGTACGGCAGCCCGTACGACCGGAGGAAGTCGAGGGTCTCGGCCCGGTTCTCCTCGCTCATCCAGGTGTGGTTGCGGAACTCCACGGAGATCCGGAGCGGTTCGCAGCGCCGCTTGCACTCCAGGATGTAGTGCTTGTTCGCCCGGCCGATCGGGAACCACCGGGGGAACTGGAAGAGCACCGCCCCGAGCTTGCCCGCGTCCCGCAACGGCAGCAGGGCGCTGAGGAACCGCTCCCAGACCTGCTCGACGATCCGCGGATCGAGGTCGCGGGCGTACAGGTTCTTGCCGTCGCCGCTCGGCCGCAGGTCCTTCGGCAGCGCGGCCGGCCGGGTGGGATGCCGCGTGAGCAGGGAGAACGCCTTGACGTCGAAGACGAACCCCGGGGGCGTGCGCGCGGCCCACAGCCTCACGGTGGCCTCGGCGGGCGGCGCGTAGTAGGTCGAGTCGACCTCCACCAGCGGAAACTCGCCCGCGTAGTGGCGCAGGCGTTCCTCGGGTGTCGTGACGCCGGGCGGATACCACCCGGACTCCAGCAGCGTCTTGTCGGTCCACGACGCCGTGCCGACCAGGATCTCCCCCATATCTCACGATAAGTCAGGAGAGGTGTGTCGGGTGTGACGTGTGAAGCGCCGACGGGTCTATGATGTTGGAAAATAAAGCGGCTCCGGCGTGCGCCGGTCGCCGGCCGAAGCGCACCGGAGGTGGCCGATGCTGTCGACCTGGGCCCTGGAGACGTTCGGGCCACGCGCCGGGCAGATCCGCCGCGGCGTCGCCGAGGCGCTGGCGATCGCCCTGGAGAACGCCCGGGACGCCCAGCAGACCGCGCGGACCCGGCATCTGCATCCGTTCGGCTTCACGATGATGTCGCGCAAGTTCGAGGCGCTGGCCCGCGCGTTCGCGGACATGGCCGACGTCGAGATCGTCAAGCCGCCGGGCTCCCAGCACGAGCTCGTCGTCCTCGGCGGCAACCTGCTCTTCCCCTTCCGCTACGCGAAGGACCGGTCGGTCGGCGTCGTGAACGCCCGGATCGGCGACGGCAGGCCGTCGGGGCTGGTCCAGGCGTTGTTCACCCGGTTCGGCCCCCGGCCCTGGACCGAGCAGCTGACGCTGGGCGGCGTCGAGGACGGCATGCCCGAGCCGGTCACCCCGGCCGCCCGGGCGCTGACGCAGCTCCCCGAGGGCACCCGCCTGGTGCTCATCGCGTACGCGTGCAACGCCGGGGCCGGGCTGCTCGACGCGTGGTGGGGCGAGGCCGAGCTGCTCGACCGCACCGGCAACCTGCGCTGGCACCACTACGAGGAGATCCCCCTCGCCGGGGCCGCCCTCGCGGGAACCCTGTCCGCCGGGACGTTGTCCGTCGAGACGCCGCCCGTCTTCTCCGGGGGCGCGATGCCCGCCCCCGAGATGAACACCCGCTCGCCGTACGAGCGCGCGGCGGCCCTGCCGCCGGAGAGCGAGGCGCCGGCGGACGCGCCGGACGTCGCCGATGAAGGACGATAGGCGACCGCGCCTGGTCGCGAGGCAGCCGGACGGGGAGCCGGGCGAGGGCCGCGCCCCGCGCGAGCCCAGCCCGCAGGCGGTGGCGGACGCCTTCGACGGGACGCGGCTCACCCAGGCCAGACGGCTCGCCGCGCTGACCAAGAAGGAGGTGGCCGAGCGCGTCGGCGTGTCGCCCGCCGCGGTCGGCCAGTACGAGGCCGGGGTCACCCGGCCGCGTCCCGACCTGGTCCCGCTCCTCGCCGAGGTGCTCGCGGTGCCGGCGGCGTTCTTCCTGCCGGGCCGCCCGCACGGCAAGCTCGACGGCTCGATGGCGCACTTCCGCAGCCTGCGCTCCACCCGGGCCTACCAGCGGGCCAAGGCCGTGGCCTTCGTCGAGCAGGTCTGGGAGCTGACGTACGCGCTGGAGAAGCGGGTGCGGCTCCCCTTCGTCGACCTGCCGGGTTTCGCCGGGGGCGAGGTCGACTCCGGCACCGCCCTCCCCCGCGATCCCGTGGGCGCGGCCCGCGCGCTGCGGGCCCACTGGGGCCTCGGCGCCGGGCCGGTCAGCCACCTGGTGCGGCACATGGAGTCGCGGGGCATCGTCGTCGTCTTCCCCCGGGCCGACGAGGACGCGGTCACGGTCGACGCCTTCTCCACCTCCAGCCTGCCCCGGCCCATCGTCGTCCTGACGCCCAACCGCTTCGACGACGTCTACCGGCACCGCTTCACCGCCGCCCACGAACTGGGCCACCTCGTCCTGCACGGCGACGCGGCGGCCGGGGACAGCCAGCAGGAGCGCGAGGCCGACTCCTTCGCCGCCGAGTTCCTCACGCCGCGCGACAGCATCGGGCCGAGCCTGCCCGCCCGCGCCGACCTGCGGCGGCTGGCCGAGCTGCGCCGCGTCTGGGGGGTGTCGGTCGACTCCCTGCTCTACCGGTGCCGGGAGGTCGGGCTGCTCTCCGACTCGGCGGCGGGCCGGGCCTGGCAGCGGCTCGCCGCACTGCGCGACCAGCCGGGCTTCGCGGCGGAGCCGGTGTCGGGCTACCCCGGCGAGCAACCCGTGCTGCTCGCCCGGGCCTTCGAGATGGCGGCGGCCGAGGCCCGGCTGACCGTGTCCGCGCTCGCGCGGGAGCTCGCCTGGCCGCCGGCGCGGGTGCGCGAGCTCATCGGCCTCCCGAATCACCGCCCGGAGCTGAAACTGGTCCTCTGACCAGGGGCGCCCGCTCCGTCTGCCGCCTGTCGCCGCAGCAGCGCCGCGCCGGGAGCGCCGAGCAGCGCCGTCGCGGCGAGGACCAGCATGGTCTCCCGGAAGCCCGTGAGCGCGGACCCGGCGGCCGCGCCACGGGTGGTGAGGAACGTCACCAGCAGCGCGATCCCGAACGACCCGGCCAGCCGCTGCACGACGCTGAACAGGGTGTTCGCATCCGGGACGCGCTCGGGCGGCAGCCCGCCCAGCAGCGAGACGACCAGGGGCTGGCTGGTGAACCCGATCGCCAGGCCGCGGCCGCAGAGCAGGAGCGTGGTCAGCCAGACGGGCGTGCCGGCCGACAGCAGCGCCATGAGACCGGTCGTGACCGCGAGGAACAGCATGCCGGCCACCACCACGAACCGCACCGAGAAGCGCTCGGCGACCCTGGTGCCGGCGGCGGCCGACACTCCCATCGCCAGCCCCTGCGGCAGGAGCGCGAGCCCGGTGACGAGGCCGGTGTGGTGCTGGATCGTCTGGAGATACAGCGGCGCGAGGAACAGCACGGCGAACAGCACGATGCTCGACACCGCGCACAGGGCGAGCGTGAGCGCCCGTACGGGATCCCGGGCCAGGTCGAGCGCCAGAGCGGCCTGCGGCCGGCGGCGCGCCCACAACACGTAGGCGGCCAGGAGCACCAGGCCGGCCGGCCAGGAGAGGGTGGCCCACCCGTGCGCCGCCGCCCGCTCCACTCCGTAGGAGGTCAGGCCGAGCCCGGCCGCCAGCAGGACCAGCCCGAGCAGGTCCGGCCGTACGGCGCGGTCGCCCCTCGCGCCGAGGCCGGCCCGGCGGGCCGCCAGCGCGCCGGGCAGGGCGAGCAGCCCGACCGGCAGGTTGACCAGGAAGATGGAGCGCCAGCCGTACGCGCCGATCAGCAGGCCGCCCAGGGAGACGCCCAGCGCGGGCGCGGCGAAGAACGCGAGACCGGCGGTGAGCGGCACCCTGCCACGCGCCCCCTCGGTGGCGCCTCCCTGTCCGATGAGCAGGCCGATCGCCAGCGGGACCAGGGGCGCCCCGGCGAGGCCCTGCACGACCCGGAAGCAGATCAGCATGCCGGCGTCCGCGCTGAGCGCGCACGCGACGGAGGAGACCGTGAACAGGGCCAGGCTCCCGGCGTACGTCGGCACCAGGCCGAAGCGCCTGGCCAGGTACGACGTGGCGGCCAGGCCGATCGCCAGGGCGAGCAGATAGCCGCTCACCGTCCATTGGACGACCTCCAGCGGGCGGCCCAGCTCGCGGACGAGATCCGGCACCGCGAGGTTGACCACCGACGAGTCGATCATCGAGAGCACCGGCCCCGCGACGAGGCCGGCCGACATGAGGCGGGTGGGTGTCGCGCCCGCGGCGGCGGTCACCCCTTGTCCTCCAGCGCCGTCTCCTCAGGCGCCGTCTCCTCCAGCACCGCCTCCAGCTCGGCCAGCCAGAGCAGCTCCAGCCGGAGCCGTTCGACGGTGAAGGCGAGGACGCGCTCGCCCCAGGGCGCGTGCCCGGCGGCGGCGGCCAGCTCCTCCTGCAGGGCCAGCTCGTGTTCGACGCGCTCCCGCCTGACCTCGACGATCCTGCGCCGGTCGGCGACGGGCAGCAGGTCGAACAGGCCGACCCTGACCTGGAACTCCTCGTCCTTCACCAGCACCTGGGGATCGGCGGTGCGCAGCAGCGCCAGCAGGCGTTCCCGCCCCTTGCCGGTGATCCGGTAGACGGTGCGCTGGGGACGGCCGGGCGCCACCTCCTCGGCGATCTTCTCGATCTCCCCGCGCTGCTCGAAGCGGCGCAGGGCGGGATAGAGCGTGTTGTTGTTGAGAAGACCGCCCGTGAGGCGCTCCATGTACTTCTTGATCTCGTAACCGTGCTTCGGCGCGGTGAGCAGGCCGCGCAGGATCATTATGTCGGAGTACACCCATCCAACATAACCTAGGTTATTTTAACCTACGAGTCCCGGCGTGCCGAGGGACGGATCAGGCGACGGCCTGGCTCTGCACGACCTGGTCCTTCAGCGGGGCGAGGGCCCCGGCGATGGCGCCGATCGTCTCCCCGTCCACCCCGCACGACTCCAGCGCACCGGCCAGGTGGACGACCACCTGGCCGAACTCCTCGGCGGTGATGCCGAGCCCGGCGTGCGCCACGTCCATCGACTTGCCCCGGTACTCCTGCGGACCGCCGAGCGCCGCGGCGACGAAGCTGCGCTGGTGCGCCTTCAGCTTGTCCATGTCGACGTCCGCGAAGTATCCCTGCAGCATCGGATCGGCGACGACCCGTGTGTAGAACTCGTCGACCACGGCCGAGACCGCTGCCGATCCGCCGATCTGATCGAAGATGGACGGCATACCGTTTCCTCTCGTGTCTGTGTGACCTCCTCGCCCGATGCTCGACACGGAAAGTTACAGTGCGATTACCACCCGGAAATACGTGCGTAGCGGCCCGCTCACGCAGTCGACACGTTCGACCCGGAACGGTGCCCGCACCCCCGAGCGCGGGCACCGTCGTACCGGAAGGGCCGGAACCGTGCGGAGGGGTCAGTGCCGTCCCGCGCTCCGCAGCGCGTCCCGGATCGCGGTGTACGCGGGCTTGGGTTGGAGGTTCTCGTCGTACGGCAGCGCCGCGCCCTCACCCTGGAAGACGGCGGGAATCCAGGAGTACTTGTCGGTGTAGTCCCAGACGGTGATGCCGACGCAGCGGCGGACGGCGAGGCAGGCCTTGGTGACCCTGGCGTACCAGTCGGCCTGGGTGGCGAGCTTGGTCGCGTCGGCCGGGACGTACATGCGGATGTCCAGTTCGGTGATGGCCACGTCCAGGCCGAGGTCCGCGAAACGCCGCAGGTTCTGCTCAAGCGTGTCGGGATACCCGTACTGCAGCGCGAGGTGTCCCTGGAAGCCGACGCCGTCGATCGGCACGTGCTGGGCCCTGAGCGACTTCACGAGGGCGTAGTACGCGTCGCTCTTCGGCCCGATCGCCTCGATGTTGTAGTCGTTCAGGTAGAGCTTCGCGTGCGGGTCGGCCTCACGCGCCCAGCGCAGCGCGTCGGCGATGTAGCCGGGGCCGAGCGTCCGGTAGAAGATCGTGTCGCGGTAGGTGCCGTCCTCGTTGAACGCCTCGTTCACGACGTCCCACGAGTAGACCTTGCCCTTGTAGTGGCGGGCCACGGTCGTGATGTGCTTCTTGAGGATCGCCCGGAGCTGGTCGGCGGTGAAGGTGCCGTTGTTCAGCCAGTCGGGCAGCTGGTTGTGCCAGACCAGGGTGTGCGCCCGGAACGACATGTGGTGCCTGCGGGCGAAGTCGAGCACCTGGTCGCCCTGGGTGAAGTCGAACACGCCCTGCTGCGGCTCGGTGGCGTACCACTTCAGCGCGTTGCCCGCGGTGGTGGAGTTGAACTCGCTGCCGAGGATGCCGAGGTACGCCGCGTCCGAGAACTCGGGGTTGTCGGTCGCCGAACCGAAGTAGCGGTGGGTGTCCGCGGCCAGCCGGCCCAGCGTCGTGTCGTCGTGCCGGTCGGGGCCGGCGGAGGCCGGCGTCGCCGCCATCGCGGTGACGAGCCCGGCGGCGGCCAGTGAGGCGGCGACTGAGGCGGCGAGTCTGTGCGGCATGAGGAAGGTCCTCCGGTGGGGGATACGGAGCGGGACGTCCAGATCCACGAGCAAGACTGCGCTCACCCGAGCATCCGAAATGTTTCGATATATTGCCCTAACTTTCCGTTGACGTACCCTATGAATCCTTCACTCGCCGGTCAATACGAGATGACAAATCGCCTTTCTAACAGCCATAATGACATTGGACGACTTGACAGACGTCCGAAACTTTCAGCTCCGCGTCCTTCTCAGGGGTAAGGACGCGGTCATGGAAAGGGGAGGGCCGGGTCGTCCCGGCCCTCCCCTCCGTACGATCCGGTCAGGGCTCCAGGCTCTCCGGGACGGAGTCGGAGCGGCCCGCCGGGTGCTGGGTGCGGCCCCTGGCGTCGTAGATCTTCACCCAGTGGATGCCGGGCAGCCGCTTGAGCGTGGGCGTGATCTCGTCGGCGACGGTGAACGCCGACCCGCCGCTGCCGACCGCGCCGGTGAGCCGCACGTGGGCGACCCCGCCGCGGACGACCACGGACCGGAAGCCGGTGGCTCCCGAGGCGACGAAGCGCAGCCCGGCGGCGTACTCCGCCCGGGTCGGCCCGGCGAACAGCCGCTGGAGCGCGCCGCGCGCGAGGGACGGCGGCGCCACCGGCCGCCGCACCGCCCGCGTGTACGGCTCCCGTCCCGCGTCGTAGCGGCGGGAGTCGAGGAAGTGGACGCCCACCGGCACGGTGCGGCGCGGCGCCTTGATGTCCACGACCACCCGGCTCGGACGGCTGAGCGTGTAGACGCGGTAGGGCGCCTTGCGCGCCAGGCCGATGCCGAAGGTGAGCACCGCCTCGAAGTCGCCGGCTCTGACGACCTGGATCACCTCGGGCAGCGCGAAGGTCTCGCGGGCGGGGCCGTGGGTGGAGGCGCCGCTCCCGTCGTGGCCGACCGCGCGCTCGAAGCGCAGGCCGAGGATCGCGTCACCGGCCACCGGGATGGTGTCTCCCGAGCCGTCGGCGATCAGCCGGGACACGTAGCCGGCGGTCCGCCGCGCCGGGAGCGGGCCGCGGAACTCGAAGACGACCCGGTCCAGGCCGGGGTGGTGCGAGGCGCGCACGCCGACCAGGGTCGCCACGGGCGCGGCCGCCCGCGTCGCGGCGACCGGGGCCGCGGCGTTGGGGGCCGCGGAGACCGGGGCCGCGGAGACCGGGGCCGCGGCGACGGGCGCGGCGGCCACCGGGGACGACGGCGTCACCACCAGCGTGGCCGCGCTCACCAGCGACGCGGCCGACGCCGCGAGCGAGCGCATGGGGGGCAGAAACATGAGGGCTCCTCTGCCGGGTTCCTTTCGCGGGGTTGGGGGACCCGCAGGGGCCGGGACCGTTCCAGCGGTCCGGCTCCTGACTGGAGTATCTCCACATGGCCACAGCCCCCGGCGCGACAGACATGTCACTTTCGGTCGCACTTTTCTACCCCAGGGACGGCAGAGTGAGGTCTCAGCCGCCCCCGCCGGTCCGGCGTACCCGGAACGTCCGTGGAAACGGAGCGCCGCCGGAGGGACGTCCCTCCGGCGGCGCTCCTTCTCAGGGGGTGTCAGGCGTTCAGCGGGGTCAGGCGTTGGTGCAGGCGGTGCCGTTCAGCGTGAAGCCGGTCGGGTTGCCGTTCGAGCCGCTCCAGGTGCCCTGGAAGCCGAACGAGATGCTGCCGCCCGCGCCGACGGAGCCGTTGTACGACAGGTTCTTCGCGGTGACCGAGGACCCGTTCTGGGTCACGGTGGCGTTCCAGCCACTGGTGATCTTCTGGCCGTTCGGGAAGTTGAAGCCCACGGTCCAGTTGTTCACCGCGCTGGAGGGGGTGACGGTGACGTCGGCGGTGAAGCCGCCCTGCCACTCGTTCTTCGTGTACTTCACCTTGCAGCCGCCGCCGTTGCCCGGATTGGTCGGCGTGGAGGTCGGCGTCGAGCTCGGCGTCGAGGTCGGGAGGGAGCCGCCGATGCTGTAGGAGAAGTTGTTCACGGCGAGGCCGGCGCCGCCCACCCAGGGCTCGAATCCGGCCTGGACGCTGGTGAGGTACCACGACCGCTGGCCGTAGCCCCGGTTCACGGTGTCGTCGTAGAAGTTGCGCACCGCGAAACTGATCGAGTTCGTCGGCGAGGTCCGCACGTAGGAGATGACGTTCCAGCCGATGTTGCCGAACCAGACGTCCCAGGTGGCGCCGGCGATGTTGGCGGTGCCGACGCGGGATCCGACGGGCTGCACGGACCCGGTGTGGTTGAGCCACACCATGATCTCGGCGCCGGTGTTCTGGCCGTCCTTGCGGGGCGTGGGGTCGAACCAGATGTCGTACGCCGCGTCGTAGATCCCGGAGCCCGGGTAGCTCATGCTGACGCTGGTCTGCACCGTGTTGAACTGGCTGTTGCTCGCCTGGAGAGGCAGGCCGCTGTTGGTGGAGCAGTTGGCGTAGTGGCAGCCGGCGTAGATGGCCGGGTAGGCCGCCGGGGTGCCGCCCGTGTTGTTGTGCTGTGCCTGCGTCACCGTGAAGCCGTTGTTCGTGACGTTGATGCACTGGGTGGCGCTGCTGCCCCACACGTTGTTGATGACGACGTACTTCCCGTTCTGGACGGTCGTACTGCCGTACTTGTCGCAGATCACCGTGTCCGCATGCGCCGCCTGACCGACGACGAGCGACGCGGCGACGGAGCCGAGCATGGCGAGGCTCGCCGTGATCATTCGCATCCTCATGACCCGGACCATAGACACTTGACCATGGACCGCAACATGAGTTGATTTGGTCGACAAACTGGACGAAACCGCAACCAGCCACAACGCTGTGACGGTAGGTGAAACTTTCACCTACACCTCTGTCACTTTGTCCGTCAGTGGACCACCCGCGTACGACGGCCGGAGGCGAGGCGCAGCCGGACGAGCGTGGGGAGGCGGCGCAGCCCGAGGGTGGTGCGCAGGCCGGGGACGGCCTCCTCGTGCAGCCGGGTGACCAGCGCCCCGAGGTCGGCCGGTGCGACGGCGGAGACCCCGAGGTCGAGGTGCGGGTCGTCGGAGGAGCCGCGCAGCACGGCGTGCGCCCTGCGCACGTCCGGGTACGCGCTGACCTGCTCGGCCAGGGCCGCGCTCGCCGGGTAGGCGTCGACCTCCGTCACGCCGGAGGCGCCCGACTCCAGGCGCAGCCGCCGCGGCCGGTCGAGCCGGAGCAGCGCGAGCAGCCAGGCCAGCCCGAGAAGCGCGAGCACCACGCCGATCGCGGCCACCACCGGCCAGAACCACGGGGTGGTCGCCGCGAAGGACGTGGTCCCCGCGTCGAGCACGGGCCGCCGCGCGGCGTCGCCGCCGAAGGCCCCGAGCGCCCGCGCCAGCGCCAGGCCGCCCGCGGCCAGCAGGACCAGCCCGAACAGCGTGAGGCCCGTCCTATTCCCCTTGGACGGTTTCGTCGTCACTGCCCCGCCTCCTTCGGCGTCTTCGGTTCGGGCGGCCTACCTGGGCCCGTGGACCCGGACCCGCAGCGATATCGGGTGAGCGGGGGCGAGCCGGGCGATCTCCCGCTCCGCCGCCGCGCGGACGCGCTCTCGGAGGAGGGCGGTGTCGCGCAGGTCGGTCCGGACGGACACGTCGGCGTGCCATCCGCGCACCCGTGCGCCCGCCGCACGCACGCCGTCCACGCGGCCTGCCGCGCCGGTCAGCACGCGCGCCAGCGCGCGGCGCGGCACGCCGACCACCAGGTCGGGGTCGGCCGTGCGCAGCGCGACCAGCCGTCCCCGCCCGGGCACGGCCGCGATCAGCACCAGCACCAGCCCGATCAGGGCCAGCGCGGCGGCCGCCGCGAGCGCCCGGTCGTCGTTCCACGCCGTGGTCCTCGCCCACCCGGCCACCTGTTCGTACGGCACCAGCCCGGCGGGACGCCCGAGCAGCGCGGAGATCACCTCGACGGCGGTCAGCACGCCGATCGCCAGCAGCGCGAGCGCGGCGACCACGGCGGGCAGGCCCCGGCCGGGCCGGAAGGCCCGTTCGGCCCCCGCGCCGTCGAACCCCCGCACCGGCACGAAGAGCGGGGTCCTCTCAGACCGGCCTCCGCCTTCGCTCATCGCCACTCCTCTGCTCGGGCACGAGCCCGACGACCTCGATGTCCACGTTCTCCACGGCGACGCCGGTGAGTTCGCGGACGCGCCGCCGGACCCGCTCACGGATCTCTCCGGCCACCCGCGGCACCGGCGACGGGTAGCGGATGGTGACGTCGCAGCGGACCGCCGCGACCATCCCGCTCAGGGACGCCGACACGTGCGGAGGCTCGGTCACATGTTCCTCCTCGCCCACCACCCGCTCGACGATCTTCGTGAGCGCGCGCTCGGAGATCGTCGTCGTGCCGCGCTCGGCCGGGAGGCTCACTGCCGTCTCGGGTGCATCTGGGGCATGCGTACGCCGCCTTCGAGCACCATGCCGACGAAGAACCCGGCGATGCCGAGGACCAGGACGATGAGGAACGCGTTGAGGCCGCCGAAGGCCCCGACCACCCCCAGCACCGTGCCGAACAGCAGCCCCGCGAGGGCCCAGATCGGATACCCCTGCATGATCATTCCTTCTTTCCGTCGGTTGTGACGACGTCGGCGATCGCGACGTCCGTCCTGCGGCCCGCCGCGAGGTCGCCGATCGCGTCGCGGATCAGTTCGGCGACCTCCGGGAGCGGCCTGCCGTACCGCGCGACGACGTGAACTTCGATCACGTCGTCCCGTACGGCCACGCCCGGGACGAGGTCGCCGGGGAGATAGGTCGCCACCGCGCCGAACGGCCCTCTGGACAGGCCGGCGACGTCGGGGCAGGACAGCACGCGTTCGGCGATCCGCCGTGCCGTCGGGGGCTGGGGTCCGGCGGCCGCCTCCCGGTCGCCGCCCTCCCGGCTCGCGACCGCGTCGCCCGGGCCCGCGTTCATGGGGCCGGCGTTCACTGGACCCGCGGTTCCCCGTCGGCGGGCGCCGACGACTCCTGCCGGGGGAGATGGACGTCGTCGACGGCGATGTTCACCTCGGTGACTTCCAGCCCGCACATACGCTCCACCGCGCGGATCACGTTGCCCCGTACGGCCTGCGCGAGGTCGGGGATCGCGACGCCGTACTCGACGACGAGATGGATGTCGGCGGCCGCCTGCCGCTCGCCCACCTCGACCGACACCCCTTTGGTGACGCCGTCCTCCCCGCCGAGCGCGCCCTTGATGGCCCCGAACGCGCGGACCCCGCCGGCGCCGAACTCGTGGACGCCTTCGATCTCACGGGCGGCCATCCCGGCCACCTTGGCGACCACCTCGTCCGCGATGGTGGTGCGCCCGCGCTCGGTCATCAGGCTGGAGCCGCCCTGGCCTCCGTGTGGTCGGACGGGAGCCTGCTCCGCGGTCACGGACGACGTTCTGGTCTCGGTCATGGGACTCCCCCGCTTCGCGTGCGCGGCAGATATGGCCGCTTCCCGCCGATTCACGGCCGTAATACCCGGTTCGCGCACAGTAATCGTGCGAGGTGAGGCGAGGTTGGGTCATCGGAGATCCTCGAACACACCAAGACCACGGAGCCGGTCACAGCTCCGGGCAGGGCCGGAACCCATGCCCTAAGGAAGGGGTTATGGCACGCCAAAACTGTCCGCTATGTCATCGATTGAGTTTTTGTGTCACCTTCTGGGGCATTCATACCGTTCGATTGGATCGCAGCGCCGCGCGGCGAGACGACCGGCATCGGCGCTCCGGGCCGGCCAGTAGGAGGCGCGATCATGAAAGACGGACTGAAGGTGGCGCTGGCCGTCATCGCGGGCTACTACCTGGGGCGGCATCACAAGCTGCGCTTCGCGCTGGTGCTCGCCCTGGCCATTCTCGCCGCTCGCCTGCGCGGAGAGGGAGCCGCCGGCGCCCTCCTGGAGCAGGTGCCCAAGATCCTCGGCGGAGCCGCCCCCGACTTCAGCAAGATCACCGATCGGGTCCGCGGCGACCTGGTGGACATCGGCAAGGCCGCGGCCAGGCGCGCCACCAGCCGGCAGATCGACACGCTCAGCGACAAGCTGCACGAACGCGCGGAGGCGCTCCGGCAGCCCCGGGGGCGCGGCCGGGCGGCGGAGGAAGAGGAAGAGGAGCGCCCGGAGGAGCCCCGCCGCAGGCCGGGGCGCGGGCGGGCGCGCCGGGCCGAGCCCGAGCCCGAAGAGGCCTACGAGGAGGAAGAGGAGTACGAGGAGGAGCCGTACGAGGAAGAGGAAGAGGAAGAGGAGCCCGAGCCCGAGCCTGAGGAGCGGCCCAAGCCCCGAGCCCGGTCTGCCCGGCCCGTGACACGGACCCGGAGGTGAGCCCATGACCGAGGAGACACGGGAACGGGCACGGGAATCGGAAGAGACCGCGCTCCCCACCGAGCGCCTGGGCCAGGAGGTCCAGAACCTGCTGACGGCCGCGGCGGAACGCGCGCTGTCCGGTGTGGCCGGAAGGGTCGACCGGATGGCCGGCCGTCTCACCGAATACGTGGACCAGGGCGGCTCCGGCCTGTTCGACGCGGTCACCGGCAGGCAGCGGAACGGCGGTCCCGGAGTGCTCGGCAACCTGACCGAGCGGCTGACCGGAGGCCAGGGTGGCCAGGGGCTGCTGCGGTCGCTCGCCGACCGCCTCGGCGCCACCGGCGGAGGCGGCCTGCTCGGCACCCTCACCGAGGCGCTGACCGAGGGCGGCGGCGGTGGCGGCGGCAGCCACCCCGTACGCGCCGCCCTGTTCGCGTACGGCAAGGAGAAGATCAAGGGCCTGTTCGGCGGCGGAGGCAAGGGCAAGGGCCGCAAGGGCAAGAAGCTGAAGCTCACCAACATCGTCGAGTCGCTCGACGTCGGCGCGCCCATCCGCGTGGTCTACAACCAGTGGACGCAGTTCGAGGACTGGCCGGGCTTCATGAAGAAGGTCGAGACGGTCGAGCAGAAGTCCGACGAGAAGCTCGCGTGGAAGGCCCAGGTCTGGTGGTCGCACCGCACGTGGGAGTCGACCATCGTCGAGCAGGTCCCCGACAGCAGGATCGTCTGGCGGTCGCAGGGGCCCAAGGGCTGGCCGGACGGCTCGGTCACCTTCCACGAGGTCACACCCGAGATGACCCGGGTCCTGCTGGTGATCGAGTACAACCCGCAGGGCCTGTTCGAGCGCATCGGCAACCTGTGGCGGGCCCAGGGCCGCCGGGTCCGGCTGGAGTTCAAGCACTTCAGACGGCACGTCATGAACAACACCCTGCTGCACGCCGACGAGATCGAGGGCTGGCGGGGCGAGATCCGCGACAGCAAGGTCGTCAAGGACCACGAGACGGCCCTCCGCGAGGAGCGCGAAGAGGAAGAGGGCGAGGAGGCCCGCGAAGAGGCTCCCGAAGAGGCCGCCGAGGCGGCGGAGGAGGAGGCCCCTGAAGAAGGCGCGGAAGAAGGCGCGGAAGAGGCCCCCGAGGAGGAGCCCGAAGAGGAAGAGGCCCCCGAGGAGCTCGAAGAAGAGGAAGAAGAGGAGAGCGAGGGGGAGGAGCCCGAAGAGGAGGAGGAGCGCGAGCGCGCTCCGGCCCGCGCCGAGGCGGGCGGACGGGCCAGGGCCCGGGTGGTCACACGGAGACGCGCGCCGGAGCGGGAACCGGAGGAACAGGAGCCCGAGGAACGGCGGACCACCCGGACGCGCGGAGCCCGGACCGCCGAACCCGCGCGGCGTGGCGCCCGGACGCCCGCACGGCGGCGTGCGGAGAGCGCGGCCGAGCGCGGCGAAGGCGAGCAGGAGCGCGGGGCCGAGGAGGCCGGCGAGCCCGAGCAGCCGGCGCGGCGTCCGGTCCGGCGCCGCCGGCCCCAGGAGTGACACGCGGGGACATCTGACCACGGCACCGGACACAAGGACAAGGAGGAAGCGCCCATGACGATAGCCGTTCCACCAGCGGGTGGCGGCGGCGGACTGCCGGGCCGGTCGTCGGGATCCGGCCTGGCGGACGTCATCGACACGATCCTGGACAAGGGCCTCGTGATCGACGCGTACGTGCGGGTGTCACTGGTCGGGATCGAGATCCTGACGATCGACGTGCGGGTCGTCGTCGCGAGCGTCGACACCTATCTCCGCTTCGCGGAGGCGGTCAACCGGCTCGACATCGCCGCACAGCAGAAGGGGCTGCCCGACCTCCTGTCGGAGGCGCCGCAGAGCATCGCCCGCGGCAAGTCCAAGGGCATCGCGCAGGGCGTGCTGGAGGCGGCCGGGGAGAAGCTGCAGGACCTCATGACGAACTACGGGGAGGAACCCGCCCCGCGGGCCCGCCGCCGGCGACGGGAGGAGGACTGAGATGTCCCGCGCCATCAGGGAGTCCGGACCCGGCGACCGCGCCGAGACCCGTCCGGACGTCGCATGTTACGTCTACGGCATCCTCCCCGAGGACGTCGAGATGACCGAGGACGCCCTCGGAGTGGGCGATCCCCCGGCCAAGGTCAGGATCGTCCGGCACGGCGAGATCGCCGCGCTGGTGAGCGACGTCGACGTGGACCGCCCGCTCGGCCGGGCGCAGGACCTCGTGGCCCACGAGCAGCTTCTCGACGACGTCGCCGCCGAGGTCCCCGTGCTCCCCCTGCGGTTCGGCGCCGTGATGACCACGCCGGAGGCGGTCGTGGAGGAACTGCTGGCCCCGCACCACGACTCGTTCGCGGCGGCGCTGAAGCAGATCGAGGGCCGCGCGCAGTTCGTCCTCAAGGCGCGGTACGCCGAGCAGCCGGTGCTGATCGAGGTGCTGTCGGAGAGCGCCGAGGCCAGACAGCTGCGCGACCGGATCAGGCAGTTGCCCGAAGAGGTGACGCGGAGCGAACGAATGCGGCTCGGCGAGCTGATCACGCACATCATCGCCGCCAAGCGGGAGGCCGACACGCAGGCGGTCGTCGACCGGTTCGAGCCCGTCACCGCGGGAGCGGTCGTACGGGAGCCCAGTCACGAACGCGACGCCGCGCACGTGGCGTTCCTCGTGGAGAACGACCGCCGGAACGACTTCGAGCGGGCCGTCGAGGAGTTGCGCGGCGAGTGGGGCGCCCGGGTGGAGGTCCGCCTGCTCGGGCCGATGGCGCCGTACGACTTCGTCGTCAGCTGACTCGTCAGCCGACCCGTCACCATCTGGAGGGAGGCCGCCGTGGGACTGGTCAGTCTGCTGTTCACCTGGCCGCTCGCCCCGGTCCACGGAGTGATCCGGCTGGGCGAGCTGATCCAGCAGCAGGTCGAGCACGAACTGAAGGACCCGGCGGCGGTGCGGCGGCGGCTGGAGGCCGTCGAGGAGGCCAGGCGCTCGGGACAGATCTCCGAAGAGGAGGAGGCCCAGGCCGTGGAGGAGATCCTGCGCCTCATGAGCGGACCGCGGAGAGGGTGACGTCCCGTGCCTCCGCGGCGGAAGGACCGCTTCGACGAGGACACCGGTGAGGAGGAGCCGCGCCGGCGGCGCCCGCTGAACGCGGCCTCGGCCGGCCGGCTCGGCCTGCGGTACATCGCCGACCTGACGTCCAAGGACACCGAGGGGATCACGCTGGTCGAACCCCTGGAGGACGGCTGGGTGGTCGACGTCGAGGTCGTCGAGGACCGCAGGATCCCGTCCTCCAGCGACATGCTGTCGACCTACGAGGTGCAGGTCGACGACGACGGCGACCTCCTGTCCTACCGCCGCACCCGGACCTACCGGCGCGGCACGGGCGCGTTCGGCGGTGGCGTATGACCGATCCCCGCTCGCGTCCCGTGCTGCGGGAGTCGTACGCGCCGCCGTCCGCCATGCCCCGGGAGTCGACCAACCTGGGCGACATCCTGGAGCGCGTGCTCGACCGGGGCATCGTGATCGCGGGCGACATCCGGGTGAACCTGCTGGACATCGAGCTGCTGACGATCAAGCTGCGGCTGGTCATCGCCTCGGTCGACACCGCCCGGGAGATCGGCATCGACTGGTGGGAACGCGACCCGTGGCTCAGCGGCAAGGACCGGGAACTGGTCGAGGAGAACCGCCGCCTCCGCGAACGCCTCACCGCGGTCGAGGAGCGCCTCCTCGCCTGGGAGGACCGGGCGGAGCTGGAACCGGGCGAGAGCCGGTACGAGCGCCCCGGCGGCCACACGGACACCACGTCCGGAACCCCCGCGACCCGCAGGGCACCCGGAACCTCCGCCGGCACGGTACGGCCCGCGCGCCCGCGCGACGCTCCGCGCGACAGGGAGCGCGACCGTGACTGACCACGCGCCCGCCGACGTGACCCGGCCGCCGCCGCCCGGCCCGGCGGACACACCGCGCGCCGGCGGCACGGGCGGGGCGGGGCCTGGTCAGGGCGTCTACCTGTACGCGGTGACGCCCGCCCGCGAGACGTACGCCCAGCACGACGGCGTGGCAGGCGGTGAGCTGCGGGGTGTGGGGGGCGGTGCGGTGCGGCCGGTCGCCCGGGGTGGCCTCGTGGCCCATGTCAGCGACGTGCCGCTCGACGAGTTCGGCGAGGAGCCGCTGCGGCGGCACCTGGAGGACCTCGACTGGGTGGAGGGCGTCGCCCGCGCCCATCACGCGGTCGTCGAGGCGCTGGCCGGGGCCGGGCCGACGGCCCCCGTGCGCCTCGTGACCGTCTACACGGGTGAGGAGCAGGTGCGCGACCTGCTCGACCGGCGGCACGACGACTTCGCCGAGATCCTCGCCCACGTGGCGGGACGCCGGGAATGGGGCGTCAAGGCCTACCTGCGCCGCGAGACGGCCCAGCCCGCGACCACTCCCCCCGATCGGTCCGCGGCGTCTCCGGCTCGCACCTCGGCCGAACCCGAGGGCGGTGGCCCCGGCGCGGCGTACCTCCGCCGGCGCAAGGAGAGCCTGCGGGGCAGGGAGGACCTGTGGCGCGCGGCCGCCGAGCGGGCCGAAGAGCTGCACGCCGCGCTGGGACGGCTCGCCGTGGCGAGCCGCCGCCACCGGCCGCAGGATCCCCGCCTGTCCGGAAGGAGCGAGTCGATGCTGCTGAACGGCGCCTATCTCGTGGACCCGGCGCACGAGGAGGAGTTCGCCGCCGTGGTCGCCGCCCACCGCGACCGGTTCCTGGACGTCGAGATCACCGGCCCGTGGGCGCCGTACTCCTTCACCATGATCGACCTCGGGACGGATCGGGACGGAGGCGTCCGGTGACCCCGGACGGCCTGCCGCCGTACGCGCCGGAGCGGTCGCCTGGCAGGGTCCTCGCCGCCGAGGGCCGCCTGCCGCCCGAGCGCGTGGCGCTCGTCGACATCCTCGACCGGCTGCTCGCCGGCGGCGTGGTGATCGCCGGTGACATCGTGTTGTCGATCGCCGACATCGACCTCGTCCGCATCTCCCTGCGGGCGCTGCTCGGCTCCGTACGCGGCACCGAGCCCTTCGATCCGCTCGGCGAGCCATACGCGGAGAGGGGGCGGGAGGCCGACCACCTCCGCGCGGAACGATGGGAGGGAGACGATGACGGCTACGGGTGGTGAGGCCGGGGCGGGCCCGTGGCGGATGGGCGCCGTGCCCGGGACGGCCGGCGCCGGGGAGCGGAGCGGGAACCCGCGCGCCGGGCCGGACGCCTGGCGCCTCAACACCGATCCCGAGGCGGTGCGGCGCGACCTGAGCCGGCTCGTGCTGACGCTCGTCGAGCTGATCCGCCAGCTTGTGGAGCGGCAGTGTGTGCGGCGGATGGACCAGGGCGACCTGTCCGACGAGCAGATCGAGACGCTGGGCCTGACGCTGATGCGCCTGGAGGAGGCGATGACCGAGCTGTGCGAGCGGTTCGGACTGTCCCCCTCCGACCTCAACCTCGATCTCGGCCCCCTCGGCACGCTGCTGCCCACGGACACCCCATGAGTCCGCATACGTGTATGACCAGGTCAAGAGGGTAGGCGGACGAGACCGGGGGGCGGAAGGAGTCGTCATGAGGATCGTCGGCCGGGACGAGGTCAGAGCCCTGCTGGAGTCGCCGTCGCCCGACGCGACGCTGGTGCTGGTCGGCGGACGGTGCGAGATCGTGCCCGAGGCGCAGGCCGAGGGCCTCGTGATCGTCAGCACCCGCGACCTGCGGTTTCAGACGGGGGACGGCCCCATCGACGACCGGAGGGTCGACGAACTGGCCGACCGGCTCGACACGCTGGCCCGCGAGCTGGGGGGCTGACGGCCCGCCGGAGCGACCGGCACGGCCGAGGGGGCGCGTGGGGACGCGTGGGGGGAAACACGTGGGGGAATGGTTTGACGCGTCCGCGTACGGGCGGACGATCGCGGACATCTACGACGACACGGCGCGGCGGCTGCCCGTCGAGCCCGTGGTCGAGACGATCTCCCGGCTGGCCGGGGGAGGTCCGGTGCTGGAGTTCGGCATCGGCACCGGCAGGCTGGCGCTCCCCCTCGCCGCCCGGGGCATCCCCGTGGCGGGCGTCGACGGCTCCCCCGAGATGGTGGAGATCCTGCGGGCCAAGCCGGGCGGCGACCGCGTCCCGGTGACCGTGGGCGATTTCTCCGAGGCGCGGGTCGAGGGCGTCTTCTCGCTCGTCCTGCTGGCCGTCAACACCGTCTTCGCGCTGCCCACCCAGGACGCGCAGGTGCGGTGCTTCCGCAACGCGGCGGCCCATCTGCGGCCCGGCGGCAGGTTCGTGGTCGAGGCGTGGGTGCCTGACCCGGCGGCGTTCCGCGACCTGACGTCGCTGCGCCTGCTGTCGGTCGCCGCGGAGGAGGTGGTCGTCGAGGCCGCCCGTCTGTGCCCGGCCGAGCAGCTCATGCACACCACGAAGCTGCGGATGACCACGGACGGCCTGCGGCTGCTGCCGGCCAACCACCGCTACGCCTGGCCGTGCGAGCTGGATCTCATGGCCCGGCTGGCCGGGATGGAGCGTGAACGACGCTGGGCCGACTGGTCGGGCACGCCGTTCACCGACGACAGCCGCGCCCACGTGTCCGTCTACCGCGTCCTGGAGGGCTGATGCTCCTGCCCGCGCCACGAGGCCCGATCACCGACCGGCTCCGCGGCGAGCTGACCCGCCCGCCACACCTGTTCGACCCGCCGCCCGACGAGGCGTACGGCGACGAGGAGGACCTCCACCTCGCGTTGTACGTGTGTTACGAGCTGCACTACCAGGGCTTCGACGGCGTCGACGACCGCTGGGAGTGGCACCCGTCGGTGCTGGCCCTGCGGGAACGCCTGGAGAGGTGGTTCGAGGCCGAGCTGGCCCGGCTCGTGCCCCGCCCGCCCGCGCCCGCGCCGGAGGAGGTGCCCCGGGCCCTGGCGGCCCTGGTCGCCGCCGACCAGGGCCCCTCACTCTCCGCGTACCTGCGGACCAGGGCCGATCTCGGCCGGTTCGCGGAGTTCGTCGCCCACCGGTCCCTCTACCAGCTCAAGGAGGCCGACCCGCACACGTGGGGCATCCCGCGGCTGCTCGGCCGGTCGAAGGCGGCGCTGGTCGAGATCCAGGCCGACGAGTACGGCGGGGGCAGCCCGGAGCGCATGCACGCCGAGCTGTTCCGCGCGACCATGCGGGCGGTCGGCCTCGACGACACCTACGGCGCCTACCTGGACCGCGTTCCCGGAGCGACGCTCGCGGTCGGCAACGTCATGTCGCTGTTCGGGCTGCACCGCCGCCACCGGGGCGCGCTCCTCGGGCACCTCGCGGCGTTCGAGATGACCTCGTCGACCCCCAACCGCCGCTACAGCCATGGCCTGCGGCGGCTGGGCGGCGACGCCGGCGCGCGCCGCTACTTCGAGGAGCACGTGCAAGCCGACGCCGTGCACGAGCAGATCGCCGCGCACGACATGTGCGGCGCGTTCGCCGCCGAGCATCCCGGCCTGACCGGGGACATCCTGTACGGCGCCGCCTGCGCGCTCGCCCTCGACCGGATCTTCGCCGAGCGGCTGCTGGGCCGGTGGCGGGCCGGGCGATCCTCCCTTAGGCAGCCCCTCGGGAGCCCGCCCCAGGCGCCGCTCGGAGCGCATCCCCAGGCCCCGCTCGAAAGGCCGCCGCAGGACCCGGGAGGAAGCCCGCCGCAGGACACGGAAGGAAGCCCGCCCTCGCGGTCGCTCCCGCGACCCATCCCGCCGCGGTCACCGGCCGGCCGACTGGCGACGTGCCCGCCCGAACCCGTATCCGAGTCCGAGACCGGTCCCGAGTCCGAGACCGGGGCCGAATGCGGGCCCGGGACCGGGACCGGGTCCGAGACCGGAGCCGAATCCGAGCCCGAGGTCGGGGCCGAGCCCGAGGTCGGGGCCGAGCCCGAGGTCGGGGCCGAGCCCGGAGCCGAATCCGAGCCCGAGGCCGAATCCGAGCCCGAGGTCGGGGCCGAATGCGAGCCGGAACCCGCGCCGCCGATCGACTACGTGCTGCCGTTGCGCTGGCAGGACGACACCGGCCTGGAGGAACTGACCGCCTATCTGCGCCGGCTGTCCCGGCACGCCCGGATCGTCGTCGTCGACGGCTCGCCGTCGCCGCTCTTCGGACGGCATGCCCGGCTGTGGCGGGAGATCGCCGAACACCTGCGGCCCGACGACGACATCCACGTGGCCAACGGCAAGGTGGCGGGAGTGCTCACCGGCATGCGCAGAGCCCGGAACGAGCACGTGATCATCGCCGACGACGACGTGCGTTACGAGATCGCGGCGCTCGGCCGGATGAGCGCCCTGTTGAAGAACGCCGACCTGGTCCGCCCGCAGAACCACTTCCACCCGCTCCCCTGGCACGCCCGCTGGGACAGCGCCCGCACCCTGCTCAACCGCGGCCTCGGCGCCGACTATCCCGGGACCTTCGGCGTACGCCGTTCGTTCTTCGCCCGGATGGGCGGCTACGACGGCGACGTGCTGTTCGAGAACCTGGAGCTCATCCGGACCGTCCGCGCCCACGGCGGCCGGGAGGCGTGCCCGCTCGACCTGTACGTCCGGCGCCTGCCGCCCGGCACCCGGCGGTTCTGGTCGCAGCGCGTCCGGCAGGCGTACGACGACCTCGCGCAGCCCGTGCGGATGGCGGTCTTCCTGGCCGTGCTGCCCGCCGTGGGCGCGGCGTTGTGGCGACGGCGCCCGGAACTGGTGGCGGCGGGTGCGGCGGCGGTCGCCGGCCTCGCGGAGATCGGACGCCGCCGGGCCGGAGGCCGCCGGGTCTTCCCCGCCACGGCCCCGCTGTTCGCCCCGGTGTGGGTACTCGAACGTGCCACCTGCAGCTGGGCGGCGCTCACGGCCAGGTTCCTGTTCGGCGGTGTCCCCTACGCCGGGCGTCGCCTGCGGGTGGCCGCGCACTCGACGCGGCGGCTCCGCCACCGGGCGACCGGGCCGCCCACTCCGCTCACGTCCCCGTGAGAACCGGGACGCACGGCGGATCCGGCGCTCAGCCCCTATCCCGCTGAGGACGGCCGACCGGGGAGTAGCCGCGCCACACCCAGCGTGTGCCGGCCTGTCGTGGCGCACACCTTTCGCGCGATCCGCTGGGGGCAAGCCAGCCGGTCAGGCCGGGGAAGGCTCAGTCTCGGGGATAGCAGGCGGACCGGGCACTGAGCGCGCTGGAGTCTCTGCCCCCGCCGCCCCGCCGTAGGGGTGCTCGCGCTCGGCGCGGACGACGGCGAGGACCGATCAGGTGGGCGGGTCGGGCTCGCTCGTCGCGCGGAACCCGACCGCCTTGTGCGAGCCGTCGCAGAACGGCTTGGCCGAGGAACGGCCGCAGCGGCACAACGCCACCGTCGCCCTGCCCGGATCGATGCGCCGCCCGTCCTGCGTGGTGAGCGTGAACGGCCCGCGCACCAGCAGCGGACCGTCCTCGCACGGCGTCACCGTGACCGCCGCCGCCGTGACCTGCTCGTCCGCATGGCGCTCCATAGGAGCACCGTGCCCGGCAGGGCGGCGGGGTAACCCACGGGTCCTCCCGGTTCGCTCAGTCGGCTCGCGCGCACACCGCCGAAGGACTGAACGCCCAGCACCCGGACCGTTCGTCGACCGAACCGGCCTGGACGAACGTCTGCGCCCCGGCGAACGCCGCCCGGGGAGCGGTGAACACGCCGGGAATGCCGGAGCCGGAGGGGCTGGACACCGGGATCTTCCCGCCCGGCGGGGCGAACGCCCACTGCGGCGTCGCCGGGCTGTCCGCCTCCCCGCCCGGTACGGCCCCCAGGGAGAATCCGGACGTACGGCTCCGCCAGGGCGCCAGGCTCCAGCAGCCCGCGGCGTAGCCGTGGCCGCACCCGTCCGCGCGGGAGTGGGAGGCGAGCGGCGGCAGCGGCAGGTAGCCGGGGATCGCCAACGGCGCCGACGGCTGGCGGGCGTTGACCGCCTGCGGCGGCACCGCCCCGGACCCGCCGACCGGCAGGGGAATCGTTCCCGTCTGACCACTCGGGGGCAGCGCCTGCTCGGCCGCGGCAGCCGGCGGCGCGGTGGTGGTCACGATCGGCTTTGGCACCGGGTGCGACCCCTTGGGCGGCTTCGCGGCTTTGCCGCCGGCCTTCGGGGGGTGCGCCTTGGGCGGCTTCGCCGATTTGCCTTCGGATTTGGTGTCGGACTTGTCGTCAGACTTGGGCTTGTCGTCGGACTTGCCCTTGGGGTCCTTGTCCTTCTCGTCCTTGTCCTTCTCGTCCTTGTCCTTCGGTTTGTCGGTGTCCTTCGATTTGTCGGTGTCCTCCGGGGACGGCGCGGGCGACGCCTCCGTAGTCGGCGCGGTGCTCGGGGCCGTGCTCGTTTCGGGGGACGGGACGGGCGCGGGGGTCACCGTGATGTCCGGAGCCGGGGTCGCCGTCACGGTGTCGTGGGGAGCCGCCGTCGCGCTCGTCTCGGTGTGCGGAGCCGGAGTCTCCTGACCGGTCGGAACGGGCGTCGCCGTCTCCGTGGGAGCGCCGCTCGCGGTGGGTGCGGGCTGCCCGGATCCGGACGGCGCGGGCGTGGGCGCTCCTGACGACCCCGCGGGCGCGGGTGAGGACGTCGCGCCGGTCGCTTTGGGGGCCGGCCGCCGCTGGTGCGCGGTGCCGCCGCTTCCGCCCGCCGAACGGCCCGAGGTGCTGTGCCCGGAGGTGCTGTGCCCGGAGGTGCTGTGCCCGGAAGAACTGCGGCCGGAAGAGCTGTGACCGCCCGACGTGCTGTGCCCGCCGGATGCGCCGCTCCCGCCGGACCCGCCGTGCTTGGAGGCGCGAGCGGGGCGCGAGCCGTCGGCCGTACGAGCCCCGGCGGGGTCTCCACCGGACCCGCTGTCCGACGAGTGCGCGGAAGTGTCGGCGGCCTCCCGCGAGTCGCCGCCGGACCCGCCCGACGACCGGTGGGAACCACCGGAGGAATGGCGGGACGTGCCGCCCTTGCCGGAAGAGCCGGCCGAGGTGCCGACGGCGAGGCGGGGGGATCCGGAGCCGGAGTCGCTTCCGGAGTCGCCCCCGGAGGCCGCGCTACGTGCCATCCGCGCCCCTCCGTCGGCGGGCGCGGACTCACGACCGGCGCGGGGGGCGGAATCGCTGTGCGACGCCGCCGCACGCGAAGCGCCGTCCGATCCGCTCGCGGACGTCCTGTGACTCGAACCGCCGCCCGAATCGCCTGTGGAGGCTTCGCGGGCGCCGGACGCGCCGTCGTCGTGACGGGCGGCGGAGTCGTCCGTATGTCCGCCGCCTGCGAGGTCGAGAGCGACCGATCCGTCCGGCGAGGAGCCGCTGCCGGGCTCCGCCACGGCGGTCCAGGGTTGTGCGGCGACGGCGCCTGCGGTGGCGGAGACCGCGGCCAGGAGCAGGCCGGAGACCAGTTTGGCGCGTCGAGGAGAAATTCGGGGGGGCATGAGGCTCATCCTCGATCTAGGGGGTGGGCCGGGGATCGACGAGGGACTTCCAGCCCGCCGCGGCGAACTCGGGTGTCCCCGGGAGAGCGGCTGCGGGCACGGACGGAGGCGTGGGATCGGGGATGTTCACCCAGTCGCCCTTGTTCGTGCCACGCATGTCGGGCGCCCACGCCATGAGCAGGCTCATCGCGTACGGGCTGGAGTAGACGGGGCCGTTGCCACCGGCGCCCGTGGTCGCCGTCACCTTGACCAGGACCGACACCTGCACCTGGTCGTCGGAGCGGACGTTCCACTGCACGCCGATCGTCTGGGTCCGCAGGGCCGCCCCTGCGGGGAGGTCACCCTCGACGGGAAGGCCGAGGGTCTCGCGCCAGCCGCGTACGGCCTCGCGCGCGCCGTCACGCGCCGCCTTCTGCTGGTCCGGCGGCGCGTAGAGCGCGGCGGCCTGCTCGGCCTGGCCGACGTCGAGGGTCCAGGCGGCCTCCAGGGCGGCCGCCGCGGCGGACGCCGCGCCGAGCTCGGTCCGCGGGAAGCCGACCGGGTAGCCTCCGTCGCCTTCGTGATCGCTGGGCATCGCCAGGGCGACGGCCGGGGCGACCGCCCGGACGGGCGTGGCCGGCGGCTCGGAGTCCCGGGTCTGCAGCACGATCACCGCCACCGCGACAACGGTGACGACCCCCGCGATCACGACGATCAGATGCCGGGGGTCCCACCGCCGGGGTGGTCCGAGATCCCAGTCGAGCTCCGGCTCGGGGAAGATCTGTCCCACTATTTGCCCCGGTCCGGTCGCTGTCCGAACGCCTGCCCCGCCGCCGCGGCCAGGCGCAGGTAGGCGCCGCGGGTGGTGGGGCGCAGCCGGGTCAGGTCGACCTCCGCGCCCTCCTTGAGGTGCGGGTCGAACGGCACCCGCACCACCGTGCGGCACCGGCCGGAGAAGTGGCGTTCGAGCAGGTCCACGTCGACGTGCGACTTGGGTTCGACCGCGTTCAGCACCACGATGGCGTTCTTGACGAGGTGTCCGTGGCCGTGGGCGGTGAGCCAGTCGAGGGTCGCCGCCGCCGAGCTCGCTCCGTCCACCGCCACCATGGTGACCAGCACGATCTGGTCGGCGAGCTCCAGCGTCGCCCCCATCGCGCCGTGCAGGAGCCCGGTGCCGCAGTCGGTGATGCAGATCGAGTAGTAGCGCTCGATCAGGTTGGCGACCGTGCGGTAGTCCTCCGCGTTGAACGCCTCGCTCACCGCCGGGTCGGTGTCGGAGGCGAGGACCTCCAGGCGGGCGGACGACTGTGAGGTGAACGCGCGGGCGTCGGCGTACCGGACGATGTGCGGCGCCTCGGCCAGCAGTGTCCTTATCGTCGCCGCGGTCTCCGACTTGACCTTGATGCCGAGCGTGCCCCGGTCCGGGTTGGCGTCGATCGCGATCACCCGGTCACCGCGCAGGGAGGCGAGCGTGTTGCCCAGCGCCGCCGTTGTCGTGGTCTTCCCCACGCCGCCCTTGAGGCTCATCACCGCGATCCGGTGGTGACCGCTGGCCACGGGAGTCTGCGCCTGGGCGATCAGCGTGCGGCGCTCCAGCTCCGCCGCCGACTCCGACGGGTTGATCCGGCCGCCGGAGATCTGGTAGACGAGCCGCCGCCAGCCGCCGGTGGGTTCGATCCGGCGGTTGATGAGCAGGTGCTCGGCCGTGAGGGGCACGCTGTCCGGAAACTGCTCGGGGGGTGTCGGCGCCGAGGTGCGGATCTCGGTCATGGTCGGGTCCTTTCACCGAGGACGAGGGAGAACGGGGAGGCGGTCAACAGGTGTTCCATCGTCAACAGGTGCTCCATCGCACTGTGGCGGTGCGTTCGCCCTTCGGGCCGTGCATAACGAGCGGCGTCGTCGTGGGCGCGGGGACCCCGCACCAGTAACGGACCCGCAGCGCGCGCACCGTGAGGACGGCCGTGTGCCGGGGCTTGAGCGTTCCACTGGACGGCGCGACCGACAGGCCGGGAGCTGATATCCGCCACTTCACCGCTTTGCCGGAGGTCGTCGAGAGAGAGATCGTGCCTCTGCCGAAGGCGTCGAGCGTGATGACGTTCGGCGCCTGGATCCCCCACGAGCCCATCAGCACAGCGGCCGGGGAGGCCGGGGTGTCCGCGGGGGCGGGCTGGCCACCCGCCTGCGAGCCGTTTCCGGAAGAGGCGGTCGCGGTCGCCTCCGGCCCGCCGGAGGCCCCGTCTGAAGCGCCGTCTGAAGCGCCGTCCGAAGCGCCGCCGTCCGTGGCGCCGTCGGTTCCCGCCGCCCCGTCCGTCGAGACGTCACCGCCGGAGCCGGTGCCGGAGCCGGTGCCGTTCGTTGACGCCGCCTTTTCCGCCGGGGTGTCGCCACCTGCGCCCGTTCCGGCCGCCGGGGTCTCCACCGCGATGCTCGCGGGGGTGTCAGCCGTCCCCGCGCCGAGAGGGGCGCCCGCCCCGGCCGCTCCGGGACCGGCCGTCGTCTGCGTGACGCCCGCCTCCAGGCCCTTGGGCTGGGGAGCCGGGGCGAAGAGGTTGATTCCGGTCACCGTCCCCGCCGCTCCCGCGACCACGACGATGACGATCCGTACGGCGGTCGCGCGCAGCAGCGTGAGGATCCGCGCGAACATCGCGACGATCCTGATCTGGATGCCGGACGACGGACGCGCGGAGCGCTCCAGGTCGTCCGCCGGAGCCGGAGTCAGGGCTGCGGCTGGGACGAGGGCGGCGCTCGTCTCGGGCGCGTGGGTGGGTGCCGTCTCCCTGGCCCTGATCTGCGAGAGCAGGGCGTCGTACAGGGGCGTGTCCGGGCCCGGGGTCGTTGCGGGCCCGCCCGCGGAGCCCGGCGCACCGGCGGCTCCGGGAGGAGCGGCATGCGTGGACGTCCCGGACCGGGATCCGCCCGGCTGGCCCGGCGGCCGTCCCGCACCCGGCGGCCGGGAGGGTCGTGACGTGCCTCGGGGCCGTACGAGGCTCGGCTGTGTGTCCTCCTGGGAGAAGGGCCGCACCGGTCGATCCGGCGCCCCTTCGGCGGCCCGTCCCGGCCGGGAGTCGCGCCGGGAGTCACGCCGGGAGTCGCGGCCGCCCTCCGGCTCGCTGTCCGGAGTGGCCGGGGCCGCCGGGGCCTGTGGCGGAACCACCTTGGAAGTCGCGGGGGCGACGGGGGCGGGGGCCGTCCCCACCGGCGCGGTGAGCGGCACCCCGAAGGACGACGGAGGACGGCGCACCGACGACGCCGCCTGCCCGGACGCGGGCTGGTCCGCCATCGGTTCATCAGGCGAAGCCTGGCCAGTCACGTCCTGGCCGGGCACCGGCCGAGCCGGCGCGACATCGGCGGACACGGACCGGGCGGGCGTGCTCTGCGCGGCCGGCTGGGAGGAGGCGACCTGCGGGGGTGACTGAGACGGCGACCGCGTGGGCGTGCTTCGGGTGGACGACGGCCGGGCGGGCGTACCGGGCGTGGCCGGCTGGGCGGTCCCGCTCTGAGCGGACGACGGCTGGGCGGTCCCGCTCTGAGCGGACGACGGCTGAGCGGACGACGGCCGGGCGGGGGCGGTGGGGACAGGGGATCGCCGGAAGGGCACGACCGGGGCGGGAGCGATCGGGGCCGGAGCGACCGGGGCGGGAGCGACCGGGGCGGGAGCGACCGGGGCGGGAGCGATCGGGGCCGGAGCGATCGGGGCGGGGGCGGGGCGGTTCAGGGCGTCGAGGAGCCGCTGCCGAGTCTCGGAGGTGAGGTCGGCCACCGGCGGGCGGGAGAGCACCTGCGGCACGGTGTACCGGATGTTGATGGGCCTCTTGCAGACCACGCAGGTCACGATGTGCGTGAGCAGAGCCGTACGAGCGGCGCCGAAGTCGGCGGCCTCGCTGTTCTCGTCCGGAAAGACGGCGGCGACCAGCGGGGCGAGTTCCGGGCAAATGGGACGGCCCCTGGCGAGGCCGTCCAGCCCGCTCACCAGGATCTCCACGACGTCCTGCGTGCGCGCGACGAGCCGGCCGGCCTCCTTGGAGGGCAGGGCGAGCACGTGCACGAGATCGCGTAACCCGAGTTCGTGGCGGTAGAGCAGGCGCAGCGTCTCGGCGCCCAGAGGGTCGGCCAGCCGCCACGCGCGCCGCACCGCGAGGGGGTCCGGCCCTGCCGAACCCGCACCCGGCAGGAACCCCCGCCCCGGTCCGGTGGCGCACTCCCTGCGCAGCGCGGAGAAAAGCAGTGCGCGGTCTGTCACGTTCCCAGGCCGCTCCCGGCCGGCGCACGACCGCATCGCGGCGGTCACCGCCGTGAGGGTGGCGGACGACTCAAGATGGTAGGACGCGTAGTCCACGAGGTGAGCGCCGTGCTCGTCGACCCATGCCATCCCCCGGCCGGGGTCGAGCGTCACATCCCCGGTGGGCGGGCTCATGCGCACCGGTTCGGGTGGAGGACGGCGACTGCGTCATGTTCGGCCAGAGCATCACCGCGGCCAAGGCGCCCCACTTGCGCGGCGGGAAAATCCGATGCATACCGATACATAGAACGAGATCTTAGACTGACTCGGATGTGTTGGGAAGGAAAAGAACCCGAGCAATCTACAGTTGAGGATAAGCCGCAAATAACACTGATATGGCTATCCGAAAGGGGCCCAGGAGGGATGTCCGTTATTATCTCCCCGCTTGTCTGGAGAAGTCGCGACACGTCTCCCCTTCCCCTCAGCATGACCTGTATGACCTGCACGTACCTTCCCATTCTTCGCACGCGCACGCACGCGCCGGGGATGGTTTCCGTCACCGTCCGCCGTCCGTCATCCGATCGCCACATCCGATGTGAATAACCTTCATATTTCCGGGGAATAACCTGCCTTTCATGCTTTCTCGGTATTACGGCGCGCACCCGCACCGTCTCCGCCCGGCATCGCCCGCCCCGGTCGCCCGGAACGGCCACCGAAGCTCTTGGAAACGCGATCTCAGCGATTTCCCGGCGCAAGACAGCCAGGAACGTGTCAGTCCAGATTGACAGCCCGCTCGCTGTCAGTCTACGTTGACGCCATGCTTGACCGACTGCTGCTCACCTGCGGGCTGGTCGCGGGCCCCCTCTTCACCGTCGCGTACCTCACGGAGGGCGCCCTGCGCGCCCACTACAGGCCGCTACGCCACCCGGTCAGCTCCCTCGCCATCGGCGACCGCGGATGGACCCAGACCGTCAATTTCATGGTCGGGGGCCTGCTCTCCCTGGCCTTCGCCGCCGGCCTCTGGCGCGCCGGACCCTCGCACTGGGGTGCGTCGCTGGTCGGCGTGTGGGCGATCGGCCTGCTCTGTGCGGGGATCTTCCGTACGGATCCGGTGAGCGGCTTTCCTCCCGGAACCCCCGACCTGCCCCAGCCCAACACCCGGCAGGGGCTTCTCCACGATCTCTTCTCCCTGGCCGGGTTCGTGGCGCTGGCCGCGGCCTGCGTCGTGTTCGCCTGGTCGGGCACGCCCGGGTGGGCGATCTACTCGGTCGTGAGCGGTGTGCTCTTCGCCGTGACGATGGTGCTGGCGAGCGCCGCCTTCGCCCAGAAGGAGAGCCTCGTCGATCTGGGCGGACTGATCCAGCGCGTCTCGGTCACCATCGGCTGGACCTGGCTCGCGGTTCTCGCCGTACGCACCCTGAACGGCTGATCTTCGCGATCTCCGTCGATTCCGGGCGCTCCCGCAACCATCGGTGCCGGGGACCACGAAGAGACGAGCGTGGAGGCCGTCGTCGTGTTGTTCAACCGGGATCTGCGGGTCCACGACCACCCCGCGCTGGCGGAGGCCTGCGCCTCGGCGAGGCACGTCGTGCCGCTGTTCGTGCTCGACCCCGCGATCGCGGCCCGGCACCGCCGCGACTTCCTGCACGCCTGCCTCCACGACCTGCGGTCGTCTCTCCGGGCGCTCGGCGGGAACCTCGCCGTACGGCACGGCGATCCGGTGGCGCAGGCCGTACGGCTGGCGGCCGAGGTGGGCGCGTCGGCGGTCTGGGCGAGTGAGGACGTCAGTTCGCTGGCCCGGCGGCGGGAACGCCGCCTCGCGGCGGAGTGCGAGACCCACCGGCTGGAGTTCCGGCTCTTCCCCGGAGTGACCGTGGTGCCCCCCGGCGCGCTGACCCCCGGCTCGGCCGGGGCGAACCACTATCGGGTGTTCTCGCCGTACTGGCGGGCCTGGTCGGGCATGGTCCACCGGCCGGTGCTCGGCGCGCCCCACCGGCTGCGCCTGCCGCCGGGCGTCGACCCCGGAGAGCTGCCCGAAGTGCCGCCGGAGCCGTACGGGATCGTGCGGGGCGGGGAGAGCGAGGGACGGCGGCGGCTCGACCACTGGATACGCCACGGGCTCGCGTCGTACGCCGAGGACCGCGACCGGATGGCGGGCCGCACCTCGATGCTCAGCGCCTATCTCCACTTCGGCTGCGTGTCGCCCTCGGAGGTCGTCGACCGCGCGGCCGGGCGGCCGGGCGGCGAGGAGTACGTCCGGCAGTTGTGCTGGCGCGACTTCCACTACCAGGTCGTCAACGACTTCCCTGAGATGGGCCGGCGCGACTACCGGGACAGGGACGTGGAGTGGCGGCGCGACGAGGAGGCGGAGGCGGCCTGGCGAGAGGGCATGACGGGCGTCCCGATCGTCGACGCGGGGATGCGGCAGCTACGCGCCGAGGGGTGGATGCACAACCGGGTGCGGCTCATCACCGGCTCCTACCTGACCAAGCGGCTCGGGATCGACTGGCGTGCGGGCCTGGCGCACTTCGGCGAGTGGCTCGTGGACGGCGACATGGCGAACAACTCCGGCAACTGGCAGTGGGTCGCGGGGACGGGCAACGACACCCGGCCCTACCGCACGCTCAACCCCCTGCGGCAGGCGAAGAAGTTCGACCCCGACGGCGAGTACGTGCGGCGGTACGTCCCCGAGCTGGCGTCCCTCCCGGACAACCTGGTCCACGAGCCGTGGAAGGTCCGCGGCGGCGTGCCGGGCTACCCCGCCTCTCCCCTGGGCGGCGAGCTCACGGCTTGACCGGCGGAGGCTCAGAAGACCAGGACGACCTTGCCGGTGACGTGGCCGGACTCGACCATCCGGTGCGCCCGCGCCGCCTCCTCGACCGGAACGGCCTCCTGGATGCGCACCCGCAGCTCGCCCTTCTCCCACAGGGCGACGAGCCCGGCGAGCCGCGCCGTGGAGCGCTCGGTGCTCAGCCGCTGAACGCCGAGCCGGTCGGCGGCCGGCTGGTAGGCGATCGTGCCCACCCGGGTGCGGTCGGCCACGAGCTCCGCCGAGACCTCCAGGGCCTCCACGGTCCCGGCCGCGTCGAGCGCGGCGTCCACCCCGCCCGGGGCCGCGTCGCGCACCCTCCCGGCCAGCCCGTCGCCGTACGTCACCGGGATCACGCCGAGCTCGCGCAGGTAGGCGTGGTTGCGCTCGCTCGCGGTGCCGACGACCGTCGCCCCGGCGGCCCTGGCGATCTGCACGGCGAACGTGCCGACCCCGCCCGCCGCCGCGTGCACGAGCAGGGTGTCGCCCGCGCCGACGCGCAGCCGCTCCAGCGCGGTGGCCGCGGTCTGCCCGGACGCCGACAGCACTCCGGCCTCCGGCCACGGCATGGCCGCCGGCTTCGCGGCCACCTGGTCCGCGGGGACGACGACGTGCTCGGCGTACGACGCGAGCATGGCCCAGCCGACGACCTCGTGCCGCCGTAGGCGGAGAACACGACCGTCCTGCTCATGAACGTCTCCTCGTCATGGCCGCCAGCTGTCCGGCGACCCACTCGCGGTACTCCTTCGACAGCGGATCGGCGCCGACGATCCCTTCGACCACCCGCGGCAGCGCGATGGGCGCGAAGGTCAGGGCGTAGGCGACCAGCAGGACGAACATCGCCGGGCGCGCCATGGCGGCGAGCCGCAAGTTCCGCAACGTCCTGGCCAACGGCAGGGTCGCGTTCGTCGTGGACGACGTCCCGTCCGTCGACCCCTGGCAGGTGCGCTGCCTGGAGATACGCGGGTACGGCGAGGCCCTGGCCGAACCGGCGGACTCGGCGGCGCCCCTCCCGGGCCCGATCATCCGCGTCCACCCGCGGCGCGTCATCAGCTTCGGCGTCGACCCCGGCAACCCGGCGTCCGGCGCCCGCGACGTCCCCTCACACTGACCGGCGGTGGACGTCGTCCACGCGCTCGGTGAACCCGCGGCGGTCGAGGTGCTCCAGCAGGGGCACGGCCACCCGGCGGCTGGTGCCGAGTGCGCTCCTCGCCTGGCTGACCGTGAACGGCTGCGGCAGCCGGGCCAGCACCGCCGCCGCCCGGGCGTCGGCGCCCGGTGTGAGGACCACCCCGTCGGCCACCCGCAGCAGCGCCCCGGCGCGTACGGCGGCGGCGAGCTCGCGCGGCCCCAGGCCCAGCTCCGCCAGCCGCCCGGCCTCCGGCGCCTGGAAGGGCGTCTCGGCGAGACCGTCCAGCAGCGTCCGCACCGCCCGGGCGACGGGAGCGGGCAGCCCCGCCGTCCCGGCCGCCGTCCGGCCGGTCGCGATCCGGCCGTCCGCCACGGTCAGCGGGGGCCGTACGAGGGCGGTCACGAGCCTGCGGTCGGGCAGGCCGAGTTCGTGCCGGGCGGCCTCCAGCGGCATCGCGGGCTCCAGCGGATGCGCCTCGGCGTACCGCCGCGCGACCTCGGGGAGCCGGGCGAGCAGGCCGGTCCAGTGGCCGGGATCGGCGTGCCAGTCCGCGGTCACCGGCCGTCCCGGCGGCGGGCAGCCCATCGCGACCAGGTCGCCCTCGCGCAGCAGCAGGTGCGTGCGCAGGAGGGACGCCGCATCGGCGGACGCCTCCGCGAGCGCCCTCGCCCGTTCCCGGGCCGCGCCCCGCCGCCGCAGCTCCGGCGGCCGCACGTCGAGGACCGTCGCCCGGGCCAGCACCCGGAGCTCGCCCTGTCCCCGGCCGGGGTCCCGCAGCAGCAGCACGTCGCCCAGGTGGAGCGGCAGCGGCCGGGCCAGGCGCAGCCGCGCCGCCTCCGCGCCGAGCGGCCGGACCTCGCACGGCACCGACGCGGAGCCGATGTGGGCGGTGAGCCGTCCCGGCAGCGGCCCCCGCGCGCCCTCGGCCATCGTCACGCGCACGTCGGCCAGGCTGGTCGCCGTCCAGGCGCCGGGCGTGACGAGCGCGTGCCCGCGGTCCGCGGCGGCCCGCCCGCGCAGGTTGAGCGCCACCCTGGCCACCCCGGTGACCGACTCGGCCCGCTCCTTCAGCGACTCCAGGCCGCGCACCCGCACCGGCTCGCCGTCCAGGTCCAGCTCGTCGCCGGCCTCGACGCGACCGGCGGGCAGCGTGCCGGTGACGACGGTGCCGCTGCCGCGCACGCTGAACGCCCGGTCGATCCACAACCGCACCGGCGCCTCCGGATCGGGCGCGGGCAGCGCCGCCACCAGCCGGTCGAGGGCGGCGCGCAGCGCGTCGAGGCCCTCGCCGGTGCGCCCGCTCACCGCCAGCGTCTCCACCGCTCCGCCCGACGGTCCCGTACGGAGACCTGCCTCGGTGAGACGGCCGCCCGCGTCCTTCGCCGCCGGTCCGGGGTCGGCGAGGTCCGCGCGGGTCACGACAAGCAGGCCGTGCCGTACGCCGAGGGTGCGCAGCGCGACCAGGTGCTCCTCCGACTGGGGCATCCACCCCTCGTCGGCGGCGACCACGAACATCACGGCGGGCACCGGGCCGACCCCGGCGAGCATCGTGCCGAGGAACCGCTCGTGGCCGGGCACGTCGACGAAGGCGACCCGCTCTCCCGAGGGCAGGGCCGTCCAGGCGTACCCGAGCTCGATCGTCAGCCCGCGCCGCCGCTCCTCCTCCAGACGGTCGGGCTCCATCCCGGTCAGCGCCCGCACCAGCGTCGACTTACCGTGGTCGACGTGCCCCGCCGTGGCCACGACGTGCATTCGTCCCTCCTTCGCCACGCTGGCGGCTTTCGTACGTGGACCGGCCGTGTGTCAACGCACCGTCCTGTGGTTGGCCCTGAGCACGGCGTCGATCACCTCGGCGTCCCGTTCCGGCGGCACGGTACGCAGGTCGAGCAGCAGCCGGCCTCCTTCGACCCGCCCCACCACCGGGGGCTCGCCCTGCCGCAGCGGTACGGCGAGCCGTTCCGGCAGGCTCACCGCCACGCTCGGCAGCCGCACGCCGGGTGCGCCGCCGCCGCCCACGGTCGCCTCGGCGGGCACCGCGTCGGCGTCGAGGCCCGCCTGGCACATCGCCTTCGCCAGCGCCTCGGCCCGCTCGCGCAACATGAGGGGGTCGGTGTGCAGGGCCTGCCGTACGGGTGTCTCAGGGCCGCGCAGCGTCGCCTCCAGCGCGGCCAGCGTCAGCTTGTCCACCCGCAGCGCGCGGGCGAGCGGATGCCGCCTGAGCCGTTCGACGAGGTCGCGGCGGCCGAGCAGCAGGCCCGCCTGCGGGCCGCCGAGCAGCTTGTCGCCACTCGCGGCGACCAGGTCGGCGCCGGCCCGCAGCACGCTCGCCGCGTCGGGCTCCTCGGGCAGCAGCGGATCGCGTTCCAGCAGGCCGGAGCCGATGTCGACGACCACCGGCACGCCCAGCCCGGTCAGCTCCCCCACCTCCACGGCGCCGGTGAAGCCCTCGACCCGGAAGTTCGACGGGTGGACCTTGAGCACGAACCCCGTCTGCGGGCCGACCACCTCCCGGTAGTCGGCCAGGGTGGTGCGGTTGGTCGTGCCCACCTCACGCAGCCGCGCGCCGGTGGAGACGAGCAGGTCGGGGATGCGGAATCCGTCGCCGATCTCCACCAGCTCACCGCGGCTGATCACGATCTCGCGTCCGGCGGCGAGCGCGGTCGCGGCGAGGACCAGGGCCGCGGCGTTGTTGTTGACCACGTGCACGTGCTCGGCGCCCGGCACGGCACGCGCGAGCGCCTCGGCCGCGCCGCGCCCGCGGCGGGCCCGCGCTCCGGTGACGAGGTCGAACTCGACGTCCGTCGCCCCCGCCGCCACCGTCACCGCCTCGACGGCGGCCGGGGACAGCGGGGCCCGGCCCAGGTTCGTGTGGAGCAGCACGCCGGTCATGTTGAGGACCGGGCGAAGGCTCGTCGCGTGTCTCGGCAGCGCCGCCAGTGCCGCCTCCGCGACGTCCTCCGGCTCGATCTCGCCCTGCCGCACCCGCTGCTGCGCTCGCACGACCGCGTCCTTGACCACCGGACGACCGAGCCGCCCGGCCGCCTCGGCCAGCCGGGGGTCCGCCAGCACGGCGTCCGTACGCGGCACCCGCCTCCGTGGATCCACACCTCAACTTACTGCGCCCACCTGCGCGGGCTCCCCGGGGCCCGCCGGTCACGCTCTTCTCCCCGTACGGACGGTAACGGCGCGGTCGTCGTCGGCGAGTTCCTGATGACGTCTCAAGAGGGAGCCCTATGGAAGTGCGAGGCCACGCCGGCGCCGGTCCCGGCCAGGAGACGGCGGACCGGGCCGGGGCGCCGCCCGGACGCGGCGTGCTCGAAGGGGCGTTCCACCTGCTCGACGTCCTGTCGGCGGCCGAGGGGGGAGCCGGGCTGTCCGAGCTCGCCCGCGACGCCGGCATGCCGAAGGCGACCACCTATCGGCTGCTCCGGCAGCTCGCGAGCCTCGGCGCGGTGCAGCGGCACGGGCAGCGATATCTCGTGGGCCGGCGGCTCGCCCGCCTGGGCGACGCCTGGCAGCCCGACCCGCGGCTGCAGGCCGCCGCCCGCGAACCCGTACGCCTGCTGTCCTCGCTGACCACGACGGTCACGTTCCTCACCGTGCTGGAAGACGACCGGATCAGGGTCATCACGGCCACGCGGGGAGACATCACGGAGGTGCCGCCGGTCCTGCCGGGCTCCGAACTGGCCGGGGCGACCGCCGCGGGCCGGGTGCTGCTCATGCACCGGCCGGACGACGACGCGCCGCCGGGGTTCACGCCGGCCGAATGGCGGCGGGCCCGGACGGCCTTCCGGCGGGCCGGGTCGATCGCCGCCGATCACCAGGACGTCCTTCCCGGGATCTGCTGCGTGGCCGTACCCGTCCGGGGGCCGGACGGCGAGGTCGTCGCGTCGGTGAGCGCGCTCGCGATACGGCCGGCGGTGCCGGCCGGGCTCTCCGAACTCGTGCTGCGCGCGTCGAGGGAGATCACCCGCAACCTCGGCCGGGCCGACGCGCGGTCCGCTGAGTGAACCGCGCTGTTCCCTCCGCCGGGTCCCCCGGCCGACACTGCGTCGAGCCGGCACCACGTGCGGCCGGCCCGGTCGGGGGCCAGGGTGCGGGTGCCGGAACCAAAAGGAACATGATGTGAGCGGAGGTGGACGGGAATCGAACCCGCCAGGCCGAGGACCTCGGCCTCGTCGGTTTTGAAGACCGCGGGGGCCACCAGGCACCCACACACCTCCAGGCAGAAACCTAGCCGGATCAGGGTAGGGACCCGGCGGCGCCCCCACGGCGGCGGCGCGGCGTACGTGAAAGACGACCCGGACGGGGGCGGCATGACCGAGACGACGGAACGGGCCGGGTTGCGGCTGACCCAGCAGGCGCACGGCGGCGGCTGCGCCTGCAAGATTCCCCCGGGTGAGCTGGAGAGCATCGTGGCCGGGCTCGTGGCCCCGGATCCGTCGGCGTACGCGAACGAACTGGTGATCGGGCTGGACGACGGCGACGACGCGGCCGTGGTCAGGATCGAGGGGGGCAGGGCGGTCGTCGCCACCGCCGACTTCTTCACCCCTGTCGTGGACGATCCGTACGACTGGGGGCGGATCGCGGCGACCAACGCGCTGTCCGACGTGTACGCCGTGGGCGGCGAACCGGTCGTCGCGGTGAACCTGCTGGGCTGGCCGAGGGAGACCCTGTCCATGGACCTCGCCCGGGAGGTGCTGCGCGGCGGCCTCGACGTGGCGCGGGCGGCGGGCTGTCACGTCGCGGGCGGGCACAGCGTGGACGACCCCGAGCCGAAGTACGGCATGGCGGTCACCGGCCTGGCCGACCCCGAGCGGCTGCTGCGCATCGACGCGGGCCGGGCGGGGACTCCGATCTCCCTCACCAAACCGCTCGGCGTGGGCGTGCTCAACACCAGGCACAAGGCGACCGGCGAGGTGTTCGCGCAGGCGGTCGAGGTGATGACGACGCTCAACCGGGACGCCTCACGGGCGGCGCTGGCCGCCGGGGTCCGCTGCGCGACCGACGTGACCGGCTTCGGGCTGCTCGGTCACCTCTACAAGCTGGCCAGGGCGAGCGGCGTCACGGCGGTGGTCGACGCGGCGGCCGTGCCCTACCTGGAGGGCGCGCGGCAGGCCGTACGCGACGGTTATGTCAGCGGCGGCACGCGCCGCAACCTCGACTGGGTGCGCCCGCATCTCGACCCGGGCGGCCTCGGCGAGGAGGACCTGCTCCTGCTCGCCGACGCGCAGACCTCCGGCGGCCTCCTGGTCGCGGGCGAGGTCCCCGGCGCACCGGTCGTCGGCGAACTCGTTCCCCGCGAGGCCTCCGTCCTGCGACTCACCTGACCTCCGCCGACGCCCGTGCTCTCGTGGCGACGGGTTCAACGGCCGGGGACGTGGGCGGGAGCGCCGGCGTCGAGGCGGTCTCGCTGGGGGACGACGGTGTATTTGGGGTCCCTGGCCGAGACGCGGCCCGCCTCCAGCACGCCGAACCGGGTGCACAGGGCGCCGGCGGTGATCGCGAGCCCGGACAGCGCCGTAAGGGTCCGGCTGCGCCCGGCGACCGTGGCCAGCAGGCCGCCGCCGAGGGTGAGCGCGCGCGAGGCCCGCATGAGTGTGCCCGCCCTGCCCTTCCGGTACGGCTCGCCGAGCATGCCCAGACGACGCTCCATCACCTCGCCGGCGACGACCTCGGTCACGGCGCCGGCGACCGCCGCGGCGCGGGCGGGTCCCGCCAGCGCTCTGGGCGTGGTCAGCATGACGGCCGCACCTGCCGAGGCGAGGGCGCTCCCGGCGAACAGGAACGGCAGTTCCCGCATCGCCTCGTGCCAGGCCGGAACCGCGGTGTCGGCCAGCAGGACGGCCGTGTAGGTGGCCATCGCGACCCCGCTCAGGCCGCTCGCGAGCGTCGCGGCGTCACCCACCACGGGCAGCACACCGGTCACCGCCGAGCCCATCGCCACCGAGGTCAGCCCTCCCTGCGCGGCGAGCGTCCAGGACCCGACGCTCATCGGCGAGCTCGGCTTGAACACCCGCAGCATGTTGAGGAAGCGCATCGGCCGGCCCAGTTCGGCCACGAGGAAGGCCGCGCCGGCGGTTCCCCCGGCGAAGGCGGCCGTCCGGGCGGCGAGTTCGAGCCGTTCGTGGCCGGTCAGGCGAGCGACGGCCGCCATCGCGGACGCCGCACCGGACATCCCGCCGAGATACAGGTACGTCGGCATGTGCGGCTCGTGCCAGATGGGCTGCTTGACGACCGGCTGGCCGTAGTACGACCGGAACGGCGCCTCCGGCACCACCTCGCCCTGGCCTTTCGGCATCAGACCCTCCCCACCGAACCCGAAGCCACGGAACCCGAACCCGAACCCGAAGCCGAAGCCGAAGCCGAAGCCGAAGCCGAAGCCACGGAATTCACCGAAACGATCACGGCTTTCTCCCGGCGAAGCACACGGCCACGCCGGCGGCGAGGGCGAGCGCGGCGCCGCCCGCCCAGCGCCACATCGCGGGCAGGTCACGGGTGGTCACCACCGGGTCCGGCGGCAGGCCGTACGTCTCCGGCTCGTCCATCAGCAGGAAGAACGCGCCCGTGCCGCCGACGCCGTTGTCCGGGCTCTCGCCGTACAGCCGGGCGTCGGTCATGCCCTCGGCGTGCAGCCGTTCGACGCGTTCCTGGGCCCGCTCCCGCAGTTCGTCCAGCGGCCCGAACTGGATGGACTTGGTCGGGCACGCCTTGGCGCAGGCCGGTTCCATGCCGCCGCGCAGCCGGTCGTAGCAGAGGGTGCACTTCCAGGCCCGGCCGTCGTCCTCCCGGCGGTCGATCACGCCGTACGGGCAGGCGGGCACGCAGTAACCGCAGCCGTTGCACACGTCCGGCTGGACGACGACGGTGTCGAACTCGGTGCGGAACAAGGCCCCGGTCGGGCAGACGTCGAGGCAGGCGGCGTGGGTGCAGTGCTTGCACACGTCCGACATCATCAGCCAGCGGCCGTCCTGCTCGACGAACGCGACGTGCCGCCAGGTGCTCGCGCCGAGCGAACCGGTGTTGTCGTAGGAGGTGGCGCGGAACACGAACCCGTCGTCGGGCACGTCGTTCCACTCCTTGCAGGCCACCTCGCACGCCTTGCAGCCGATGCAGACGGTCGTGTCGGTGAAGAAGCCCATCCGCTGCTCAGCCATGGCGATACCTCTCGACCAGGTCGAGCAGCGCCCGGCCGCGCGGGCGCCGTCCCGGCAGGACGTCGCAGGTGCCGGCCTTGCTCTCCTGGATGTAGACGTTCGGGTCGAGCACGACCGACCCCAGGTCGTTGACGACGTCTCCGGTGATCACTCCGCCCCCGCCGTAGCCCCAGTGGTAGGGCATGATCACCTGGTGGACGGTCCTGCGGTTGACGCGCAGCGGCCGCACCCGCCCGGTCACCAGCACGCGTAGCTCGATCGCCGTACGGGCGGTGACGATCGTCGCCCAGCCGCCGTTCTCCAGGCCGAGCTCCTCGGCCATCTCCCGGGACACCTCGCAGAACGCCTCGGGCTGGAGCTCCGCCAGGTACGGCAGGGGGCGGCTCATCGCGCCGGTCGTGTGGTGCTCGGTCAACCGGCTGGTCGTGTAGACGTACGGGAACCGGGGCGACAGCGCCGGGTTGTACGGATTCTCCGCCCGGTCGATGGTCCGGCGGGCCGGGTTGGACTGCTGCCCGTACAACGTGTTGCGCACCGCCGACTCGTGCGGCTCGTAGTGCGTGGGCAGGGGCCCGTCCGCCAGGCCCGACGGCACGTACAGCCAGCCCCTGCCGTCCGACTGCATGATGAACGGGTCGGTGCCGGCCAGCGCGTGCTGCGCCTTGGCCCCCTCCGGCGGCACGTAGCCGGGCGCCTTGTCCTCCTCGAAGTCCGGCACGTCGGGGCCGACCCATCTGCCCTGCTCGGCGTCCCAGTAGACGTACTTCTTCCGCTCGCTCCACGGGCGCCCGTCGGGGTCGGCCGAGGCGCGGTTGTAGAGGATGCGCCGGTTGGCCGGCCAGGCCCAGCCCCATTCGAGGGCGGCCGGGCCCTGCTCGGTGTGCGGCTTGCGCCGGGCGGCCTGGTTGACCCCGTCGGCGTACACCCCGCAGTAGATCCAGCAGCCGCAGCTCGTCGAGCCGTCCGGCTTCAGCTCGCGCAGCGACGCCAGCGGACGGCCGTCGGCGTCCGAGCCGTTGATCTCCCGCAGCACGGCCTCGGCGTCGGGCTCACGCCGCTCGCCGATCTCGGGGTAGTCCCAGGTCAGCTCCGTCACCGGGCGGTCGATCGCGTCGCCGCCGAGCCGCTGCCTGATCCGCTTGCCGAGGTGGTGGTAGAACCACAGGTCGCTGCGGCAGTCCTCCGGCGGGTCGAGCGCCTTCTCGCGCCACTGCAGCAGGCGCTGGGTGTTGGTGAAGGTGCCTTCCTTCTCCACGTGGGTCGCGGCCGGCATGAAGAAGACCTCGGTGCCGATCTCCTCGGTCCGCAGCTCCCCGGTCTCGATCTCGGGCGCGTCCTTCCAGAACGTCGCGGTCTCGACCGTCACGAGGTCGCGGACCACCAGCCAGTCGAGGTTGGCCAGGCCGAGCCGCTGCGCCTTGCCGTTCGCCGACCCCACCGCGGGGTTCTCCCCCACGACGAAGTAGCCCTTGACCTTCCCGTCAATTTGGCCCATGACCGTCGAGTAGTGGCCGTGGTCGCCGGTGAGCCGCGGCAGGTAGTCGAAGTGGTAGTCGTTGTCCTCGGTCGCCGCGTCGCCCCACCACGCCTTGAGCAGGCTGACGACGTACGCCCGCCGGTTGCCCCACCAGCCGGTGTCGGAGCCCTCCCGCTCCAGGTAGTCGTCGAGGCCGTCGTGGCGGTGGGCGTGCGGCATCGCGATGTATCCCGGCAGCAGGTTGAACAGCGTCGGGATGTCCGTCGAGCCCTGGATGCTGGCGTGGCCGCGCAGCGCCATGATCCCGCCGCCCGGACGGCCCATGTTGCCGAGCAGCAACTGCAGGATCGAGGCGGCCCTGATGTACTGCACGCCCACCGAGTGCTGTGTCCAGCCCACCGAGTAGACCCAGGCGGTGGTCCGCTCCCGGCCCGAGTTGGCGGTGACCGCCTCGGCCAGCTCCCGGAACCGCTCCGGCGGGATGCCGCACAGCTCCTCGACCATCTCCGGCGTGTAGCGGGAGTAGTGCCTCTTGAGGATCTGGTACACGCAGCGCGGGTTCGTCAGCGTCGGGTCGGACGGCGGCGTGGCGCTCGCGCCCGCGCCGCGCGCGCCGTAGGAGTCGGACCCCGCCGCCTCCGCGTGGTGCCTGCCGCCCTCGGTGAGCTCCTCCTCCTCGGGCATGTCGCCCTCGTACGCCCAGGTGGACGGGTCGTACCTGCCGGTCTCCTCGTCATAGCCGGAGAACAGGCCGTCGAGGTCCTCGGTGTCGCGGAACTCCTGGTTCACCAGGGTCGCCGCGTTCGTGTACGCGAGGACGTACTCGCGGAAGTCGAGCCCGTTCGACAGCACGTGGTTGATGAGCGCGCCGAGCAGCACGATGTCGCTTCCGGCGCGGATCGGCAGATACCGGTCCACCGACGCGCTGGTCCGGCTGAACCGCGGGTCGATGTGGAAGACCTTCGTGCCGCGCTGACGTGCCTCCATCACCCACTGGAACCCCACCGGATGGCATTCGGCCATGTTGGAGCCCTGGATGACGATGCAGTCGGCGTTCGCGAGGTCCTGCTGGGACTGGGTCGCGCCGCCGCGCCCGAAGCTGGTCCCCAGACCGGGGACGGTGGAGGAGTGTCAAATGCGCGCCTGGTTCTCCACCTGGATCGCGCCGAGGGCGGTGTACAGCTTCTTCATCAGGTAGTTCTCTTCGTTGTCGAGCGTCGCCCCGCCCAGGCTGGCGATGCCCAGAGTCCTCCTGACCTCTTCACCCTCGTGTGTCTGCTGCCAGGTCTCGCGCCGGGTCCGCACGACCCGGTCGGCGATCATGTCCATCGCGGTCTCGAGGTCGAGCGGCTCCCACTCGGTGCCGTACGGCCTGCGGTAGAGGACCTTCGTCTGACGGCCGGGGTGGGTGACGAGCTGCTTGCTGGCCGACCCCTTCGGGCACAGCCGCCCGCGCGAGATCGGCGAGGCCGGGTCGCCCTCGATCTGGGTGACCTTCCCGTCCTTCACGTAGACGAGCTGGCCGCAGCCCACGGCGCAGTAGGGGCAGACGGAGCGCGCCACCGTGTCGGCGTCCTCCACCCTGGGGCGAAGGGCGTCCGTACGTGGCGAGCGCGCCGCCCGCCCCCTGGCGTCCTCTCCCTTGAGCTGCCGCATCACCGGCCATCGGGAGAGCCATCCAGCACCCATGACGCCTCTATTGCCCTAGTCACCCCAGTTTCAATCACGAAGAACTCCCAAAGGTTAAGGAGTGATCGGGTGTAGAGCGCGTACGGGGGGCATTAGGCCCTGATCCGGCACACTCCGGGGGCGAGTCGTGCCTACGGGAAGACCGCACGGGAAAGACCTCCACGCAGAGGACGGCGATGAGCGACCAACCGCCCGAGTGGGCGAGAAACATCGAGAAAGTGGCCGTCGAGGCGGCGCGGGAGTTCGGGGCCGCCGTCGAACGGGCCGGCCGGGCTCTCGGCCGGGCGGTCGACCAGGCGGGGCGGACCGCCAGGGCGCAGGCGGCGATGGCGGCGGCCTACCAGGCCGATCTGGAAGCCCTGGAGAAGGTGCTGCGCGCCCTGCCTCCCGAACAGGTCAGGGAGATCTCCACGGCGGCGGCCGTGGTGGCGGCGACCGCCGACCAGGTCCTGGCCCAGACGCCGAAGGACGCCGACTGACCCGGGGATGACCCGCCGACGTCGCCGGCGAAGCGGAGGGCGAGGGGGCCCGGCGCGCGGACGTCAGGGACGGGCGTCCGGGGCCAGGCGTTCCGCGAGCCAGTTCGTGACGAGGTCCTTCACCTGCGCGTCGACCGGCTCCCGCGCCTCACGGCGGTAGGCGCGCAGCGACGGCGGGCCGGGCTGCCGGCGCAGGATGTGGTCGAGGTCGGGGATCACGTGGGTCTCCACCGGACCCGGGACCGACTCGGCGACCCGGGCGAGGTCGGCGGGGTCCACCTGGAGGTCCTTCTCCCCGGTGACGGCCAGGACCGGAGCGTGGATCCCCTTGAGGTCGGCGGCGGGGTCGTGGTCGAGGAACTCCCGGGTCCAGCGCGCGTTGACCCGCACGCCGCCGATCCTGGCGACGTCCGTGGTCGTACGGCGGATCCGCTCGTGGTTCTTCAGCACCTTCGTGACCAGGTCGGTGCGGGTCAGCCGCAGCAGCCACCGGACGGCCGCCGGCATCGAGGGCGCCAGGCGCTCCGCCTGCCATCGCAGTGTCTCCGCGCCCGGCTTGGCGGACGGCGACAGCAGCACCACCGCCGCAACGACCGGCCGGGCGGCGGCTCCGGCCCCTTCCTCGGACCCGCCGGGCTCTCCGGTCGGCACGCGGGCCGGCTCCGGGGCCGGCTCGGCGGTCGCGGCGAGGTTCGCCGCGATCAGGGCGCCCTCGCTGTGCCCGGCCACCGCGACCCGGGAAGGATCGATCTCGGGATGTGCGCGCAGCGCGGCGAGCGCCGCGGCGGCGTCGGTCATGCCCTCCAGGAAGCCCGTCGGGAGGAACTCGCCGGTGCTGGCGCCGACGCCCCTCTTGTCATAGCGGTACGTCGCGATCCCGGCGGCGGCCAGCGCCTCGGCCAGTTCGCGGGTCACCTTCAGCGGGAGCCGCCGGTGGTCGGAGTCGCGGTCGACCGGCCCGGAGCCCGGCAGGAGCAGGGCGGCCGGGAACGGGCCGTCCCCGTCCGGCAGCGTCAGCGTGCCCGCGAACCGGTGGCCGGCCGAGTCGAAGGTGAAGTCGATGTCGCGCATGTCTGACCGTGTCTTTCCGTGTCTTCGGGTGGTGCCGGTGCGGCTCTCGGAGGTCCTCACGCCTCGGACGGCGTGGGGGCCAGTGCGGCGACCACGGCCCGGGGGTCGTCCACGCCGAGCAGCAGCGAGTCATACCTGTGCCCCTCCAGGTGGATGCGCACCGCCGCCCGGCCGCCGCGCACGTCCACGAACTCCCTGCTCCCGGGCCGGTGCCAGGTGCCGAGCTTACGCGCGCCCGGGATGGCGAGACCGGTGCGCAGCCCGCGGGGGGCCCGCAGCGGCGCGCCCTCGACCACCTCGACGGACCGGACCGCCGAGCGCGGCACGCGGAGGTCCCCGCGCAGCGCGCCGACCTTCTCCGCGGTGGTCAGGCGGACGGTTACGGCGTCGGCGGTGATGGTCACGGTGCTCATCGTGGCGGCTCCTTTGTCGCTTCTGTCGGGTACGAGCCCATTGTTATCGACTATGAGAATGATGTCAATTGTGAGAACATAGGGTCATGGCCACAGCGGAACTACTCCTCCATCCCGTCCGGCTGCGCATCGTCCAGGCACTTCTCGGCGACCGGACGCTGACGACGGGAGAGCTGCGATCGGAACTGCCCGACGTGCCGACGGCCACGTTGTACCGCCAGGTCGCGGCGCTCGTGGAGGGCGAGATCATCGAGATCGTGGCGGAACGCAAGGTCAGGGGAACGTTCGAGCGGTCCTACCGGCTGCGTACGGCGAACGCGACCGTGACCGCGGAGGACGCGGCCGGGCTCGGCGCGGACGACCACCGGCAGGCGTTCATGACGTTCGTCGCGTCGCTGCTCGCGGACTTCGACCGATATCTCGACCGCGACGACTTCGACCTCGGCCGGGACGGAGTGGGCTACCGGCAGGTGGCGATGTATCTGAGCGACGAGGAGTTCCGGGAGTTCCTCCGGGATCTGGCCGCGGTCCTGCGCCCCCGCCTCGCCAACCAGCCCGCTCCCGGTCGCGTCCGCAGGATCCACTCCACCGTCGTCATGCCCGCCCAGCCGCCCGCGTGACCTCACGCTTTTCCCATCCCGACGTCTACATAAGAGCAACTGGACAAATCACGCCCGGTCGCGTGTCCCGTCACCCGGCGAGGGCGGCACGCTTGGTCGCGGCGACCACCGAGAGCCAGGCCATCGCGGTGAGTACGCCGACGCAGAGGGTGAGGGAACCGGCCCATCCGCCGGACATGGCCCAGCCGTTGCCCAGCACCACTGCCAGACCGCCGAGCCGTGAGGCGAACGCGTGGCCGGACCGGCCGGCGCGGGAGTAGTGGCGGCCCAGGACGAAGCAGGCCGCGGCCAGCGCGGCGAAGGCCACAGAGCCACTTGCCAGGTGCAGCAGGCCGTGCCAGCTCATGGTGCCGGGACCGGCGGGGGTCCCGGCCGGGAAGCCGTCTCCCGGGTCCAGGACGAAGACCCCGGACGCGGCCATCATGAGGCCCTGCACCAGGACCAGCCGCGGCGCCCAGGTCCCTCCCTGCGCGCCGCGCATGACACGCCGCAGCCCGACGGCGCCGGCGACCGTCAGTGCGGCCGTGACCAGGAAGTTGGAGATCTGCAGCCAGCCGAGGTCCCCGGTGCTCAGCATGCTCAACGGATGGCGCAGCAGATCGAAGCCGGCACGGGTGAAGGCCTGGGCGAGGGACACGATCCCGAACACCGGGGCCGCGGCCACACCACAGGCCAGCAGCGTCCTCGTCGATGCCGGCGCGGCCGCACCGGTCCGCGTGGCGCGGCCGGAGGAGGCTGACGCCGGGATGGTTCCGGCGCTACGCGAACCGGAGTCGGGAGTGGTGACGCGCGTGGAGGTCATCGGGGTGTTCCCTTCGTCGGGTGCTCCGCGGCCGGTCCGTCCCGCCGGCCTCGCTCACGCGTCGAACGGCTACGGGCCGGATCGACACCGCCGTGGTGCCGGCAGGCCGATCCCTGCTCACCTGCGATCACGCCACGTGAACGCATTCCCTGTCACATGCGCATTCCCTGTCGCATTGAGGAGAGAGGCCCTGGTCAGAGGGGCGAAGATGGTGGTGTCTGTTTCGCCCGCGTCCGTACGACGTGTAGGTGAGACAGGGCGGACCGGCGATCGGCCCGCACAGTGAACACAAGGAGACACCACGATGCGGTTCCTGTTGACCACCACCGGCGATTCCTCCGCCCCCGACGAGGCGATGATGGCCGAGATGGGCGCCTTCATCGAGGAGATGACGAGGTCCGGCGTGCTGCTGGCCACGGGCGGGCTCGAGCCGGGCGGCGTGCGGATGACCAGCCGAGGGGGCGAGGTCACCGTGACCGACGGACCGTTCGCCGAGTCGAAGGAGGCCATCGTCAGCTTCGCGCTGGTGGAGGCCCGTTCCCGTGAGGAGGCGATCGAACTGGCCCGTCGTTTCTGGAAGATCGTCGGTGACGGCCAGGGTGCCGTTCAGCAGGTCTTCGGCCCGGAGGACGCGCCCCGCTGAAGCCGGCCGCCGGGCTCGGGTTGCGCGGTGAGCGGCACGGATGCTCTGATCGGCCGGGTGACGTCCCGCGCCGACCCTCCCCGCGACGAACGCGGTGTGATCGACGCGGTCTGGAAGCTGGAGTCCGCGAGGATCGTCGCCGGCCTGCTGCGGTTGGTCGGCGACGTCGGCCTCGCGGAGGAACTCGCGCAGGAGGCGGTCCTCGCCGCGCTGGAGCAGTGGCCCGCGTCGGGTATCCCGGACAACCCCGGCGCCTGGCTCATGGCCGTCGCCAAGCGACGTGCGGTCGACCACCTGCGCAGGGAGGACCGGCACGGCCGCGGGCAGGAGCGGCTCGCCCACGACCTCTCCACGCGTCCCGGCGACGACGCCCGTGAGATGGACGACATTCTGGGCGCGGTCGACGGAGAGGTGGGCGACGACGTCCTGCGGCTGATGTTCGTCTCGTGCCATCCGGTGCTGCCGGCCGAGTCCCGGGTGGCGCTCACGCTGCGGCTCGTCGGCGGCCTGCGCACCGACGAGATCGCGCGTGCCTTCCTCGTCACCGAGACCGCCGTGGCCCAGCGGATCGTTCGGGCCAAGCGCGCGCTCGCCGACGCGGGGGTGCCGTTCGAGGTGCCGTCGGGGCCGGACCGGACGGCCCGGCTGGCGTCGGTGCTGGAGGTCGTCTACCTCGTGTTCAACGAGGGCTATTCGGCCACGGCCGGCGACGACCTGATGCGGCCGTCCCTCTGCCTGGAGGCCCTGCGTCTCGGCCGCCTGCTGGCCGGGCTCGTGCCCGGCGAGGCCGAGGCGCACGGCCTGGTCGCGTTGATGGAGCTCCAGCAGTCGCGCTCGGCCGCCCGTACCGGGCCGTCCGGGGAGCCGGTCGTGCTGCACGAGCAGAACCGGGGACGCTGGGACCGGCTGCTCATCCGGCGCGGCTTCGCCGCGTTGCTGCGGGCGCGGCAGGCCGGTGGGCCGCTCGGGCCGTACGTGCTGCAGGCGGCCGTCGCGGCCTGCCACGCGGGAGCGGCCACGGCGGAGGAGACGGACTGGCCGCGGATCGCGTCCCTCTACGACGCGCTGGTCCGGGTGCTGCCCACACCGGTCGTCCAGCTCAACCGCGCGGTCGCGCTCGCCATGGCGTACGGGCCGGACGCCGGCCTCGCGCTGGCCGACACGCTGACCGGCGAACCGGCCTTGGCGGGCTATCACCTGCTGCCCGCCGTACGCGGCGACCTGCTGGCCCGGCTCGGCCGGCGCGAAGAGGCCCGCGCGGAGTTCGAGCGCGCGGCGTCCCTCACCCGCAACGCCCCGGAACGCGACGTCCTGCTGCGGCGCGCCGCGACCTGCGCCGCCAACGCTGCCGAAGGCATTGCGGATATCGGAGGCATCGGAAGCGTCGAGGGCGTCGGACGCATCGCGGGCATCGGAGGCGTCGGCGGTGTCGAGGGCGGCATTGGGGGTGTCGGTGTGGGGGGCGTCGTGCTCGGCGAGGCCGTTCGGGTCTTCCTCGCCCGTCCCGGCCTGACGGCCGGCACCCTGCGGTCGTACGGCCAGACCCTCTCGCGGCTGTGCCTGCGCCTCGGCGCGGACCTTCCGCTGCAGGAGGCGACCCCCCAGCGGGTGGCCGAAGTCTTCGCGGCCGAGTGGGGCACGGCGGCGGGCGCGACCTGGAACCGGCACCGCGCCGCGCTACGGTCGTTCGCCGCCTGGGCGGCCGGGCACGGACTGATTTCCGCCGACCCGGCCGATGGGCCGACCACTGGTCAGACCGCCGACCCGGCCGCTGGTAAGGCCGTCGATCGGGCCGCTGTTCCTGACGCCCGTGTCGCCGGCCTGGGCGCTGATCGGGCGGCTGTTCCAGACGTGGACCGGGCCGCTGTTACGGGCGCTCGTGTCGCCGGCCTGGGCGCCGATTGGGGCACTGAACTGGCCGCCGCGCTCGACCGGCGGCCCGAGCCTCGCGGGCGGGTCCGTCCCATCGCCCGGCCGCACCTGGAGGACCTGTGGGCGCGGCCGGACGTCGCCCCGCGCGAGCGCGCCCTGTGGCTGCTGCTCTACGAGAGCGCGGCCCCGGCGGAATGGGCGCTCTCGCTCGACGTGCAGGACCTCGACCTGCCCGGCATGAGCGCCGTGGTGCGCGGCAGGCGGCGCCGGATCCGCTGGGAGGCGGGAACGGCCGCGCTGCTGCCCCCGCTCGTCGGCGACCGGCGTCGCGGCCCGCTCTTCCTCACCGACCGACGGCCGGGCCCCGGCCGCGCACCTGCGGCGGCCGACCTGTGCCCGCACACCGGCCGGAGCCGCCTGTCGTACGAGCGGGCCGAGCACCTGTTCAAGCGCGCCACCCGGGACCTCGACCCCGGGGGCGAGGGGTACACGCTGCACCGCCTGCGTCACTCGCGCCTGGCCCACCTCGCCGAGGACGGCTGGACGGCGCCGATGCTGATGTCCCTGTCCGGCCACACCAGCGCGCGCACCCTGCGCGAGTTGGTCCGGGCCGGACAGCCGGCGGAGGTGACCGCCGACCCGCCCTGCCCGCCGCCGGAGCGTCCACGCATGCCCGCCCGGCCCTCCGCGTGACCTCGCGCCTTCTCGCCCCGGTGTCCCCGCGCTCCGACCTCCGTGGGGAGTCGCCGTGGCCGTGCGATCGGCGGATACCGTTGCCCGAGTGTCGAGGAAAGCGGCAAACCAGTCATACCAGGCATGCCTGAAGGACGTCCTGCTCTGGGCGGTTCTCGGACTTCCGGCGGTCTGGGCAGGCCTGACGCGAATGCTGGCCGACTCCTACACCTGGCCCGAGGTGACCGCCGGACTCGCGGCGATCGGCGTGGCCGTCGCGCTCGCCCGGTCCAGGCCGCTGGCGGCCATGCTCGTCACCGCCGCGCTGTGGGCGCTCTCGGTCGCCGTCCGGGGGGACCCCACCGTCTTCTTCCTGGCCCTGACGGTGATGAGCTGTCTCGCGGGGACGCGGATGCCCCGGGCCCGACCGGCCCTGATCGGGCTGTCGGCAGTGGCTGTGGCGGCCGCCGCCGTAGTTCCGCTGGTCCGCTGGGACCCCACTTCAGGGGGCTTTGTCCCCTGGGACCTCGGCGCGTGGTTCTTCGCCGTCACCGGGATCGGGTTGTTCGGCCTCGTGCCGTGGCTGGCGGGCCACGCGCGGCACCAGAGCCTGGCCCTGACCCACGCGGGCTGGGAACGCGCGGAGCGGTTGGAACGGGAACGCCGGATGCTCGACGAGCAGGCCAGGATGCGGGAGCGAACCGCCATCGCACGAGAGATGCACGACCTGCTCGGCCATGATCTGAGCCTGGTGGCGCTACGAATCGGCGCCCTCGAGGTCGCCCCCGGTCTGTCCGGAGACCACCGTGAGGCTGCCGGAGAGGCGCGCAGGGCGGTCACCGGCGCCGCCGAGCGCCTACGCGACATCGTCGCCGTGCTCGGCGACGGCGACGCGGGTCACGTGGACGACGACCCGACCGGCGAAAGCGTCGGCGAACTGGTCCGGCGGGCCGCGGCCGCCGGAATGTCCGTCGTGGTGCACGGCGCGCAGGAGGAGGAGCGGACTCCCGGGCCCGCGCGCGCCCTCGTACGACGGGTGGTGCGGGAGGGGCTGACCAACGCCGCGAAGCACGCCCCCGGCTCGGAGGTGCGAGTGCGGCTCGCGGCCGGGCCGGACGAGACCGAGGTGACCGTCACCGCTTCGGCACCGGACCGCCCGGGCCGAGGTGTGGCAGGCGGATACGGGCTGCGGGAACTGGCCGGGCGGGTGCGGCTTCACGGCGGCATCCTGCACGCCGGGCCCTCGGACGAGGGCTTCACGCTGGCCGTCCGGCTGCCGCACGTCACACCGCCGGCGACGGACGTTCCCGGCCCTCGTCCGGTCGCGCTCGATCTGGCACTGGCCCGGCGGCGGGCACGCCGTACGCGCCTGGCCGCGCTGCTGGTGTCCGCCGCGGCGTTCACCGGAGCGTCCGCGTTCCTGCTGGGGTTCATGGTCTACGACGCGACGACCTCGGTGCTGCCGCCGGCCGAGTTCGCCGGGCTGCGGGTCGGGCTGGCCGAGTCGGAGGTCGCGGCGGTGCTGCCGCCCCGGACCAGGATCGACGATCCGTCGTGGCCCGAGCCGCCGATCCCTCCGGGTTCCCGGTGCCGTTACTACGGCGTTGACCCCGACCCGTTCGGCGAACCGCGGCTCCACCGGCTGTGCTTCGCGGAGGGCCGCCTGGTCGGCAAGGACTTCCTGCCGCGGTGACCGTGCCCGGAAACGACCGTGCCCGGAACCGGCCGTGCCCGGAACCCGCGGCGGTTCCATACCATCGACTGATGCGCACGATCCGGGTGGTTCTGGCCGACGACGAGCCGTTGATCCGCGCGGGGGTCCGGACGATCCTCGCGTCGGACCCCGGGATCGACGTGGTCGCCGAGGCCGCCGACGGTCGCGCTCTGGTGGAGGCCGTACGGGCGCACCGGCCCGAGGTCGCCCTCGTCGACATCCGTATGCCGGGGCTGGACGGGCTCGCCGCCGCATCGGAGGTGCGCCGGATCGCCCCCCGCACCGCCGTACTGATCATGACGTCCTTCGGTGCGGACGAATACGTGGCCCGGGCGCTCGGCGACGGCGTGGCGGGGTTCCTGCTCAAGACAGGTGATCCCCGGGAGTTCTCCCTGGGGGTGCGCGCGGTGGCGGAGGGCGGGGCGTACCTGTCGCCGCCCGTGGCCGCGCGTGTCATCCGGGAGTTCGCGGGCGATCGGCTGTCGCGCTCGGCCGCGGCCCGCGAACGGATCGCCGTGCTGACGAACCGGGAGCGGGAGATGCTCGCCCTGGTGGGCGAGGGCATGTCCAACGCGGGCATCGCCGCGAGACTGCACCTCGCCGAGGGCAGCGTGAAGACCTACATGAGCACGATCATGGCCAAGCTGGGCGTGCCCAACCGGGTGCGGGCGGCGGTCATCGCGCATGAGGCGGGGCTTTCCGGCGCGGGATAGCGGGCCCGGCTCCCAAGCCGCGCTCAGCGCGGGTGACGCGGAGCCGGCCGGCGCGGGTGGTCAGCACCGGCGCGAGAACCGGCCGCCGCCGCAAGGTGACCACCAGCGCGACCGCCGGGCCCCGCAGGACCAGCAGGACCAGCGGAGCGGTCACCGCGCCGAGCAGCGACCCCGCCATCACGTCGTGGGGGTAGTGGACCCCCACGAAGACCCTGGAGAAGGCCTCGGCGACCGCGAGCAGCCCGGCCGCCGGCGCTGTCCTGCGCCACAGGACGGCCAGCGCGACGGCCCCGGCGGCGGCGAAGGTCGCGTGGTTGCTCGGCAGCGACCAGTCGCCGTACGGAGGGCAGGGCGCCACCGTGACGGCCCCGGCCAGGTCCCAGCAGGGGCGGCGCAGCCGCAGCAGGCTCTTGATCCCCTCGCTGGCGAGATACGGCACCAGGACGGCGACCGGGGCGAGCAGCGCCAGCGCCATCCGCCGGTCGTCCTCCCGCCGGGCCCGCCACCAGCCCACCGCGAGGAACACGACGACGAGCGCGGGAACCACGTCCGTCGCGATCTCCATCGCATGCCGCACCCAGGCGGGAGTGTCCGCGGCGAACGCGACGACCTCCCGGTACCACTCGGCGCTGATGTCCGGCACGTCCTCGACCTCGACGCCCACCGTCTTCCCTCCGTCGTGCCCGTACGCCGGTCCGTCCGGCCCTTCGACGCTAGGGACGGCCGTGACGGCGGGCACTGGCGGAAAGTCGCCGGTCACCCTCCACTTTCGTCAATGTCCGGGCAGCCAGCGGACGGCGGGAGGCCGTGAGCCTCCCGCCGCGTCTGACTCGGGTGCGGACGATCAGGGGTAACTGACCACGTTGACCGGCACGGTGGCCGTGCCCTGGGCCGCGCCGCCCGTGTTGTTGATCACGTGGGCGATCGTCCCCACACCGCCCAGCGACACCGTGAGCAGGTCGTGGAACTTCACGGTCGACCTCGTCGGCGCCTCGAAGCCGCGCTCGGCCACGACCGAGGGATCGGTGCTGAAGTTGCAGTAGCTGCCCAGACCCCAGGCCTCGTGGGTGGTCACCGAGTCGGCCACCTTGTAGGCGGCGTAGCCGCGGGTCGAGCCGTTCATCCAGGACGCCTGGTTCGGCGGGTCGTACGGCAGTTCGTTCTGGAAGAAGATGGTCCGGCCGCCCTGGCCGTTCCAGATCACCTCGTACTTCTTGTAGTGCTCGACGAACAGGCCGTACGCCGTGACGTTGTCGCCGTTGACGATCAGCCCGGTGTCGGCCGGGTTGCTGTTCCAGCCGACGCCCGCGCCGTGGTCGGCCCGCCACGCCCAGATGTGATCGATGATCGTGTTGTGGTTGTTCACGACGAGGCTGGTCGTGGCCGATCCGGGGCCCGCGCCGCCGATGCGGAAGAACACGTCCTGGATCGAGGTGGGGTTGGCCGCGTGACCCGCCGAGGCGCCGTCGGGGCCGACCCGCAGCAGCACCGGCGAGTTGACCGTTCCGGCGTCGAACAGCAGCCCGGCGAGCTTCACGCCGTCGACGTCCGCGACGTTCATCGCGACGACGCCGCCGTCCGGGATCAGGGTCGCGTAGCCGAGCCCGAGCACCACTGTGTCCGGCCGGGTCACGTTGATCGTCTGGTTCAGGTGGTAGACGCCCGGCGTGAACAGCAGGTTGAGGCCCTGGGCCAGCGCCTGGTTGAGCGTGGCCGCGCCGTCGGACGGCTTGGCGACGTAGAACTGCGTGAGCGGGATCGACGTGCCGGGAGTCGCGCCGTTCGCCCAGCTCGCGCCGCTGGAGTTGGTGCGCAGAGACGGGACGAACACCCGGTAGGCGCCGCCCGAGTCGACGTACAGGTACGGCTTCTCACGCGTCACCGGGCTCTGCGCCAGCGTGGTGTACGGCGGGTTCGGGAAACTCTGGGCGGGAGCGCCGACGACGCCGGAGAAGACCATGTTCCAGACGCCGTTGGTCCAGCCGCCGACGCTGCTGTCACGGGTGAACCACTGCTGCTGGGAGTACGGCCCGACCGTTCCGTCGATCTTGCTGTCGGCGATGTAGCCGCCGCTGGCCCAGCCGTACCCGTTGGGCGCGAGGTTCAGCCCGCCGCGGACGTGGATCCGCCGGAACGGCGCGGCCTGCGCGACGGCCCAGCGGTCGGTGCCGTTCACCGGGACGACGGCGAGGTTCTCGGCCGAGCGCCAGAAGTTCTGGGTGGCGTTGCCGTTGAACCAGCCCGCGTCGACGGTGATGTCCCCGTTGATCGTGACGTTGTCGGGCGACTGGCCGAGACCGGCGATGGAGGTGTAGAAGCCGATCTGGGCGTTGAGGCCGCTGTAGGTGCCGGGCTTGAACAGTAAGGCGTACCGCTGGCTGCCGAACTGGTTCGACTCCTGCTGCTTGAAGATCGTGTCGAGCGTGCTCTGGATGCTCGCACCGGACATCGACGGGTCGAAGATCCGCACGTTCGGCCCGAGGTCGCCGCCCCCGGGGAGGGTGCCGCCGTCGGTGACGACGTTCACCCCGAACTCCCAGAGCGAGTATCCGTACTGGGTGGCGCGGGTGAGGCCGTACATGCGGACGTAGCGGCCCGTCGCCGCGAGGTCGAGCGTCTGCGTGCCGGACACGCCGGCGACGGTCGAGGTGGCGTCCGTCCACGACGAGCCGTTGGCCGAGACCTGGATCTTGAAGGTCTGGGCGCGGGCGGTCTCCCAGTTCAGGGCCACCCGGCAGATCTGCTGGGAGCTGCCGAGGTCGACCTGGACCCACTGGGGGTCGCTGAACGCGCTCGACCAGCGGGTGCCGGTGTTGCCGTCGAAGGCGGCCGAGGCGGGTGTCCCCGCGTTCTCCGTCGAGGAGGCCGACGACGGCCGGCCCTGTGCGGCGTTCGCCGTGCCGCACACGGCCGCCGCGGCGCTGTAGGAGGCAGGGAGGACGCCGGTCACCGCCGCGAACGTGGACAGCGCGGCGAGACCGGCGGTGACGAGTCCGGCACGCCGGCGCCGGGTGCGCGGCCGAAGACGGGAGGAGGGAGGCATGCGGTCTCCTTGGGCGGTGCCCCTCGGCGGGGGACCTGGGGGGTGGAGAGATCGGCGGCATGAGCGTCCGTCCGCGCGCTGCTTATGTCAAGGCTTATTTCACAATTAGAAATATGTGCCACGACCGTCATGCGACGGGGGCACTCCACGGCATGTCAGCCCGCGGCGGTGATCCTGGCGACCTGGGGCGTGTTGAGGAACTCCTCCAGCACGAGCGTGGCGGCGCCGAGCGCGACGGCGTCGGGGCCGAGACGGCCGAGGACGATCGACGTCGCGGCGTACGGCTCGGCCAGGGAGTTCGCGGCCGTGGCGCGGCGGATCTCGGGCAGCAGGCGCTCGCCGAGCCGGGCGCCGACCCAGCCGCCGATCACGATCTTCTCGGGGTTGACCAGGTTGACCAGGTTGGCCAGGCCCACACCGAGGTAGGTGACCGTCTCCTGGATCACCGGGGACTCCGAGGCGAGCAGACGGTCGAGGTCCTCCTCCCAGTCGCCCTGGGAGCCGACGCCGGCCCGGTCGAGGATCGCCTCGATCCCGACGTACGCCTCAAGGCATCCCCGCCCGCCGCAGCGGCAGGGCCGGCCACCGGCCACGATCTTGGTGTGTCCCCACTCCCCCGCGCTGTTGCTGACCCCTCTGAAGGTGGTGCCGTCGGCCACGATCGTCGCGCCCACGCCCACCCCGAGCAGCACGATCACCGCCTCCGAGGACCCCCGGCCGGAGCCGAACCACAACTCGGCCTGGCCCAGCGTCTTGGCGCCGTTGTCCACGTACAGCGGGAGCGAGGTGCCGCGGCGCAGGAGCGCGCCGAGCGGAACACCGTCCCAGCCGAAGGGCTTGGCGTGGATGACCCCGTCGGGGCCGGGCTCGACGATGCCGGGGACGCCCACGCCGATCCCGAGCACCTGCTCGGTGGGGACGCCCGCGTCGGAGAGCACGACCTCGACGCCCGCCAGGATGTGCCGGGCGACCAGTTCGGGGTCGTGCCTGGCGGGCCGCAGCACGTAGTCGACCTTGGCCCGCTCGGTCATCTCCAGGTCGAACAACCCCACCCGGACGTGGTTCTCGGCCATGTCGACGCCCACGGCGAAGCCGTACTCCGGGTTGACCCGCAGCAGGACGCGGGGGCGGCCGCCGTCCGACTCCACCTGGCCCGCCTCGACCACGATGTTCTCGCCCAGCAGACCGGCGGTCATCGTGCTGACCGTCGCGGCGCTCAGACCCGTGCGCGCCGTGAGGTCGTTGCGGCTGGTGGGCCCGGAGAAGTAGAGCGTGTGCAGCAGCACGGCCCGGTTGCCCCTGCGGATGTCCCGCACCGTCCTGCGCTCGGGCCTCGCCATGACCGACCTCCCCGTCGTCACGGGTCATCTTAGTTCAGGAGCGAAAACAAGCGGCTTCGTCCTGTCACGCCTCATCACCGTGGCAGCCGCCGGTTACCCGGCCGTTACGAAGGCGTGTCGCCACCACGTTTGTTCGCGCCCTGAACAAAGAAGATCGGAACGGCCCCGGCGGCCTGGCACGGGCCGCCGGGGGCACCGTCCCGGGTCAGTCGAACTGCAGCTCGGTGTTACGGCTGCGCTTCAGCTCGTAGAAGTACGGGAACCGCGCCATGTCGTGGGCGCCGTCGAAGACGCGCAGAGCCTCCTCGCCACGCGGGATGCGGGTCATCACCGGGCCGAAGAACGCCACGCCGTCGATGTGGATCGTGGGGGTGCCCACCTCGTCGCCGACCGGGTCCATGCCCTCGTGATGGCTGCGCCGCAGGGCCTCGTCGTACTCGTCGGTCGCGGCGGCCTCGGCCAGCTCGGCGGGCAGCCCGACTTCGGCGAGCGCCTCCTTGGCGACCAGCTCGTAGTCCTTGTTGCCCTGGTTGTGGATGCGGGTGCCCATCGCGGTGTAGAGGTCGCGCAGCACGCCCTCGCCGTGCCGCTCGGCGGCGGCGATGCACACCCGCACCGGGCCCCACCCGCGGCCGAGCAGCTCGCGGTAGCTCTCGGGCAGTTCGTCCCTGCCCTCGTTCAGCACCGAGAGGCTCATCACCCGGAACCGCAGGTCGATGTCCCGGTGCTGCTCGACCTCCAGGATCCACCGCGACGTGATCCACGCGAACGGGCAGATGGGGTCGAAGTAGAAATCCACCTTGGGACGGCTGTCGGTGCCTGCCTGGCCGGTTGCGCTCATGGACGGACTCCCCTGAAGAGGTTGACGGAGGATCGGGGGGCTCCGCGAGCGTATCCACAGGTGGGACGGACACGGACACGCGCCCCGACCCCTGAAACCTCCGGGCGTCCGCCCTCATTCCCGGCAGACATTGCGGAGATCCGGCGGGCACGCGCCCGGTGGCCGCCCGGAAGCGTCGGCCGGGGTCTCTAAGGTGTCCCCATGGCTGAGATCCACGAGAAGCCGGGGACCCACGAGAAAGCGGCGACCAACGAGAAGGCGGCGGCCCTGCGGGCGCTCCACGTGCCCGGCGACCCCGTCGTCCTGCCCAACGCCTGGGACGCCGCCTCGGCGCGGGCCGTCGCGGCGGCCGGGTTCCCCGCCGTCGCCACCGGCAGCGCGGCGGTCGCCGCCGCCCTGGGCTACGCGGACGGCCAGGACACCCCGGTCGACGAGATGCTCGCCGCCGTGGCCCGCATCAGCCGGGTCGTGTCCGTCCCCGTCACCGCCGACGTCGAGCGCGGCTACGGCCTCGACCCGGCCCTGCTGGTCCGGCGGCTGGCCGAGGCGGGCGCCGTGGGCTGCAACCTGGAGGACTCCGACCCCGCGACCGGTTCCCTGCTCGGCGCGGCCGAGCAGGCCGGGTTCCTGGCCGCCGTACGCGCGGCGGCGGCCGAGGCCGGCGTCGATCTCGTGATCAACGCCAGGGTCGACACCTTCATCCACGGTTCCGGGTCGCCGGAGGAGAGGCTGGCCGAGGCGGTCGACCGCGGCCGCCGTTACCTCGAGGCCGGCGCCGACTGCGTCTACCCGATCCTCGCGAGCGATCCCGAGGTGATCCGCGTGCTGGTGCCGGAGATCGGGGGGCCCGTCAACGTGTACTTCCAGCCGGGCATGCCCGCCGTCCGCGACCTCGCGGCCCTCGGTGTCGCCCGGATCAGCTTCGGGCCGGGCCTCCACAGAGCGGCCCAGGAGTTCACGGCCCGGATGCTCGGCGCGATCGCGCGGGGCGACGACCCGTTCCCGTCCGGCTGATCCGGCCCATCTCACCCGGCGGTTTCGGTCACCCGGCGTACGACCAGCCCGACCAGCGGTCGATCTCGACGAGGATCGCGGGCCCGGCCGGAGGGCGGTCGCGATACTGGGCGTACTTCGCGGCGAGCCACGCCACGGCCCGGTCGCGGGCGGGTCCGCTCTCGGCGACGCGTGCCCGCCCGTCGGCCCGCACCCACCACAGCCGCTCCCAGTCCTCCTCGTAGTGGTCGGCGAGCAGGCAGACACGGGGGTTCTCGCGGATGTCGCGCAGGCGCCGCAGGTCCGCGGTGCTCTTCGGCTTGTGGTCCACAGCGGTCACCACCACGTCCAGGGGCTCGGGCGCCTCGGAGGCGTACGCCGTGGCGAACGTCACCGGGACGAGGCGCGGCGCCCCCTCGGCCCCGGCGGTCGCGAGGCGGGCCACCCTGGCCGCCGCGAACAACTCGCGGGCCCGGCCCTCGGGCATCCTCACCCGTCCAGGCTACGGCGTCGCCGCGTCGACGCGGTTGATCGTCTGTGGGAGGCGGCTTATGGTGTGCGCCATGGAGGCATCTGAGTTACTCGAGCGGGCCCGCTCGCGCGCTACCGACCCCGAAGATCCCCTGGAAGTGCTGTCCGCCGCGATCGCGCTGTGCGGCGAACCGGGCGGCGAGGCCGACGCCCTGCTCGACCTCGCCGTACGCCGGGCCCGGGAGGCCGGCGCGTCCTGGACCGCCATCGGCGAGCGGCTGGGCTACGTCCGCCGGCCCGCGCGGAGGCGCTTCACCCCCGCCTTCGCCCACCGGCACCTGGTCAACCGCCGCATGAAGCGCGAGGTCGCCTGCTCCTTCTGCCGGAGGCCGCCGGGGCCGCGGGTCCACATGGTCCACGGCGAGGGCGGGCGCATCTGCGACAAGTGCGTGGCCCTGGCGGGCGACATCGTCGCCGGGCTGGCCCGCCGCCGCTGACGACGCCGCCCGGCGCCCCCGCCGGACGAGCCGGCGCGGGTGCGCGGGCGCGGGGCCGCCGCCGGGCGGTTCCGTCAGGTGACGGTGAGCCGCCGGGCGTAGCGCTCGTCCCGCCACAGTTCCTCGCCGAGCACCTCCGCCAGCGCGGTCGCCGCGTCGAAGACGTCCACGTGGCGCAGGTACAGCGGGGCGAAGCCGAAGCGGACGAAGTCGGGCTCGCGGTAGTCGCCGATCACGCCCCGGTCGGCGAGCGCGCGCACCACCGGGTAGCCCTGGGGATGGCGGTAGCTGACCTGGCTGCCCCGCCGCTCCGGGTCGCGGGGAGTGGCCAGCACGAGCCCGAGCCCCGGGGGGACCAGGTCGTCGAGCAGGTCGATGAACAGCGAGGTGAGGGCCAGGCTCTTGGCCCTCACCTCCGACAGGTCCACCCGCTCCCAGATGTCGAGCGACGCGTTCAGCGCGGCGTACGAGAGGATCGGCGGGCTGCCGGTGGCGAACCTGCGCACGCCGGGGGCTGGACGGTAGTGCGGCTCGAAGTCGAACGGCGCGGCGTGGCCGTGCCAGCCCGACAGCGGGTTGCGGACGGCCTCCTGGTGGCGCGGCGCGACGTAGAGGTAGGCGGGCGCGCCCGGCCCGCCGTTGAGGTACTTGTAGGTGCAGCCGACCGCGAAGTCCGCCTCGCCCACCCGCACCGGCATCGCCCCGGCGCTGTGGCACAGGTCCCAGACCATCAGCGCGCCGGCCGCCTGGACCTGTTCCGTCACCGCCGCCATGTCGCGGGCGGCGCCGGTGCGGTAGTCGACCTGCGAGAGCAGCACGAGCGCCACGCCGTCGTCGAGGGCGTCCGCGAGCGACGGGCCCCGCTCCCCGATGTCACGGATCTCGTACGTGCCGAGCGCCTGGGCGGCGCCCTCCACGACGTACCGGTCGGTGGGGAAGTTGTCGAGATCGGAGACGATCACGCGGCGGTCCGGCCGCAGCGGCAGGGCGGCCGTGACCACCTTGAAGATGTTCACCGAGGTGGAGTCGCCCGCCAGCACCTCGCCGGGGCCCGCCCCGATCAGGGGCGCGATCCGGTCGCCGGTGCTCTGCGGCATGTCCCACCAGCCGGCCGTGTTCCAGCTGGCCCCGAGGTGTCTGCCCCACTCGGTCTCGACGGTGCGGGCCACCCGTTCCGGCGTGTGCCGGGGCAGCGCACCCAGCGAGTTGCCCAGCAGGTAGACGACCCCGGGAGGGAGCGAGAACTCCTCCCGGAAGCCTCGCAGCGGGTCCCTGGCGTCGAGATCCTGACATTCGGCACGGCTGACACCCATCGGCACCTCCTCCTTCTCCGCATTATGTCCCGAAATATACGATCTTGTGGAGCATGTGATGACGCAGCGTGGACGGCAGAGCAATACCGGTGAGGACCGTTCCACCGAATGCGGACGGCTATAAACCCCAGAGATCACCACAGCGGCACTATCAGCCCAAAGTAAGCACAAGACGCACCCAAGACTCTGTGCGATCGTGGACAAGACGGGGCAAGTTCTCTGGAGACGCCAATCCCCCCGTTGGTGACAGAGGGTGATCAAACGTGACGGAGTCCCCGGTGCATCATGAGTCCCCGATTTATCGCCGCATCGCCGACAGGCTGCGCGATCAGATCCTGTCCGGCGCGCTCGGTGACGGGGACCGGCTACCGGGCGAGAACGCGCTCATGAACGAGTACGGCATCGCACGGGCCACGGCGCGGCAGGCACTCGCCGTGCTGATCAACGAAGGGCTCGCCGTGCCGAAACGAGGATCGGGCGTCTACGTGCGCCTGTTCCGCCCGATCCGCCGCCACGGGTCCCGCCGGCTCTCGCGCGAGCAGTGGGCCCAGGGCCTGGCCATCTGGGACTCCGACACGCGTGGCCGTTCGTACACGGTGGACGAGGTGCGGATCCTGCGCGAGACCGCGAGCGAGCACGTCGGCCGCGTGCTCGGCGCGGAGGAGGTCTGGGTGCGCCGCCGCCGTTACTCGGTGGACGGCCGTCCGGTGCAGCTCGCGGCGTCCTTCTTTCCCGCCGATCTCGTGGAGGGCACGGCGGTCGTCCTGCCCGACACCGGCCCCGGAGGGGTGTACGCCCGCCTGGGCGAACTCGGCCACGCCCCGGTCCACTTCAGTGAGGAGGTGCGGGCGCGGATGCCGCTGCCCGGGGAGACCGAACTGCTGAACCTCCCGGCCGGCACGCCGGTGATCTCCGTGACCCGGGTGGCCTTCGCGGAGGGAGGGGTGGCGGTGGAAGTCAACGAGATGACGCTCGACGCGGCGTCCTATGTACTCCAGTACGACTTCGACGCGTAGGTCAAGTGGACAAGTCCGCCGATAGGTTGACCTGTCCATCCCGATCATTGATTTCTCTAGAGAAGTCCCGCACCGTGAAGAAAGAGACGTCAAGAACACCGGGCCTACGGCGAGGGAAGGTGGACGGGTGTCCTTTGACCGACGCCTTGCCGAGATCGCTCGGGAGTTTCCGGAGTGGACGATCTGGCGGAGTGACGCGGGCCGGTGGTGGGCCACCCGGCACCGCCCGCTCACCTCGGCCCAGCGGGCGGCCGGCTGCGCGATGACCATCGACGCCGACGAGCCCGACGGGCTGCGCGAGCAGTTGCGCGAGCAGGAGGAGTGCGACGCCGCCGCCGATCCATGAGCGCGGAAGCCCCCGACCCGATCGGGGGCGGGGGCTTCCGCTACCAAAGATCACTCAGCGCGCGTTCCCGCGGCTCACTTGCCGGCGACCGGCTCTCCGTCGGGGGTGGTGCGGCGTACGCGGCCGAGGTCGACGTCGGTGTCCTCGGGCGACGCCGCCAGGTCGGGCCCGATCTCCGTGGAGTCGGCGTGGTCCTGCTGCTCGGTGCGCCCGGCGTCCACGACCAGGACGGCCTCCTCCTCGTCGCCCTCGGCCGGGTGGATGCCGGTCTCGGACGCGCCGGGCGGCTCCTCACCGGACGGCGCGGCGATCTCCCGGGGCTGCGGCGTGAAGTCACCCGCGCCGAGAGCCTGGATCTGCGGCGCGGGTGGCAGCACGGTGGCCTCGTCGACCAGCACCCCGGCCATCGACTCGCGGTGCATCAGGTCGCCGAGCACCGAGCCGATCTCGTTGAGGCGGCGGACGACCTCCGTGTGGGTGTCGGTCAGGTAAGCCACCCGGCGGCCGGTGTGCTCGTCCAGCGCGTTCACCCGCTGCTGCGCCGCCGCCAGCATGGCCTCGGCCTGGCCGCGCGCCTCGACGAGCAGCCGCTCCGACTCCGTCCGGGCGTCCGTGAGCAGGCGCTCCGACTCGGCGCGGGCGGAGCGGAGGGTCTCGTCGGCCTCGGCGCGGGCCGTGGCCACCGTCTCGTCGGCGTCCGCGCCCGCCTGCGCCAGCAGCCGCTCCGACGTCGCGGTGGCGTCGGCGACCCGGCGCTCGGCCTCGTCCTGGGCGGCGGACCTGATCGCGTCGGCCTGCTCACGCGCGGACGTCACCAGGCGCTCGGCCTCCGCCGCCGCGCCGTCGCGCAGCCTTCTGGCCTCGGCCTCGGACGCCTCCTTGTTGGCCGTCGCCTCCTCCTGCGCCAGCTTGAGGATCTGGCTCAGCCGCTCGCCCAGCTCGTCGGGGTTCTGCGGCGACTCGGTCATCTTGCGCCGCGCCTCGGCCAGTTCGAGCCGGCTCTGCTCGGCCTGGTCGATCGTACGAGCGAGCCGTTCCTCCAGGTCCCGGATCTGGTTGCGGGTGCGGACCATGTAGTCGTGGACCTGCCTGCGGCTGTATCCACGCATCACGACTTCGAACGAGTCGTCACTCATCAGGTCGGGGAAGTTGTCGGTCTGGTTCGTCATAAGAAGCCCTGGGGTCGGAGATAACGACGGTAACGCACGCCAGGACACGACTTTCCTGCTATCCGCCGCACATCGCAACCTGAACGCGGCAGCCGGACGGGAAAACCCGCGGGGCGCCCCGTCACGCCCGCCGGAGGGCTCGTGGGATCATCGTGGGATGCCGTACGTAGCGGACCTGGACGACGACGCGACGCCGATCATCCACCCGGAGGCGTGGGTGGCCCCGGGGGCGGTGGTCGTCGGGAGGGTGCGGCTCGGACGCGGCGCGAACGTCTGGTACGGATCGGTGCTGCGCGGCGACGACGAGCGGATCGAGGTCGGCGACGAGGTCAACGTCCAGGACCTGTGCTGCCTGCACGCCGATCCCGGCGAACCGGTGATCCTGGACGACAGGGTGAGCCTCGGCCACCGGGCGATGGTGCACGGCGCGCACGTGGAGGCGGGGGCGCTGGTGGGCATCGGCGCGGTCGTGCTCGGCGGAGCGGTCGTCGGGGCCGGGTCCCTGGTCGCCGCCGGGACCGTGGTGCCGCCCGGACGGCGGATCCCGGCCGGCGTGCTGGTCGCGGGTGTGCCGGGGCGGGTGGTCCGCGAGCTCACCGACGACGACCGCGCCTCCTTCGCGGGGACGCCGGACAACTACCTCGCCAAGGCCCGCCGTCACGCCGCGGCCTCGGTTCGGTCCCGATGAGCGTGCCGGCCAGCGCCAGGTGGTCGGAAAGCTCGGGGTCGGTCCTGACGGCCTCGGCGCCGCCCGGGCGGTAGTCGGCCTCGCTGGCGAAGATGTAGTCGATCTTCCGGCCGCCACGCGTCGTGGGGTCGCCGCCCCGGCGTACGGACCCGCACCCCGGGGCGTCCGCCTCGGTGTAGCCGCCGTCGCCCAGGCCCATGCCGTACACGCCGGTGAGCTGGGCGTCGCCGGGCTCGCGGTTGAAGTCGCCGGTGAGGATCACCGGGGCGCCGCCGGCGTACCTCTCCACCAGCCCGGTGACCTGCCGCGGCGTCTCGGTGCCGGAGATGTGCGTCACGCAGCAGACCGAGCGGCGTGGGCCGACGTCGCCCCTGGCGCACAGCAGGCCGCGCGGGTGGACCGTCTCGCCGGGCGCGGCCGGGGCGTCGGCGCGCAGCAGCCGCCGCAGCGGCGGGCCCTGTGTGCCGTTCCTCAGCGCCAGCGCCATGCCGAAGGTCCTGCCGTCGGGCGGGGCCGTGTGCGGCGTGAGGTCGCGCCAGAGCGTCCTGCACCGGTCCTCGCGGCCCGGCCCGCCGCCCCTGGCGTAGCCGTACCAGACGAGGTGATATCCGGGCAGCTCACGACGCAGGAGGCCGACCTGGGCGTAGCACATCTCGGTGAAGGAGGCGACGTCCACGTCTCTCGAACGGATCAGCGCCGAGACCTGGCCGGCCCAGGTCCGGCGGCGCTGCGGCGTGAGGTCGCGGACGCAGGTGCCGGCCCGGTTGCCGGCCGCGCAGACGTTGTAGGTGAGGACGTTCACCCGATAGGTGTCGCCGGGTGCCGGGAGACCGGCCACCACAACTCCGACAATTGCCACTCCTGCCACAAACGCCCCCATGCGGCAGGAAGTTACTCAGAAGCGGATTATCCCGTCCACGCACCTGTGGTGAAATTCCCGACATTGATTGCCATGACGGGTGCGGCAATCGCGAGATAGGCCATCATCACCCACGGTTTCCGGCTTCCGGCGACGCCCACCGCGACGTAGAGCGGCCACCACAGCAGCGAGGCCCGCCCGATCGACATGTAGAACGACGACATGGCCAGCAGCGCCACCGCCTGTGGCGCCAGATAGGCGACGTCGGCCCAGTGCCGCCGGGCCAGCATCACAAGGATCAGCACGATCAGCACGGCCCCCGCGATCATGTCCTCGCGGTACGACGTGGAGAGGATGGGCTCGTCGATCGACCTGTTCCAGGTGTTGATGAACGCGATCCACGGCTTCTCCGGGAACCGCCCCCAGTACTGCGCCTCCGCCGCCTTCCAGGCCATGAAGTCGCCCGTACGGTGCCACAGATAGACCATGTAGGCCAGCACCGGCAGGCCCGGGACGACCAGCCAGGGAGCCGTCCGCCACCCGGTCGAGCGCAGGCCGTTCGCGGAGAAGAGGAACATCACCGCGAGGCCCGCAGCCAGGAAGAGACCGGAGATGCGCACCGACGAGGCGAAGGCGGCGCACAGGGCCGCCGACTCCCACCTGCCCTTGCGGGCCAGCAGCCAGGCCGGTACGGCCAGCGCGAGGAAGGGCGCCTCGGAGTATCCGGCCAGCAGGAACGTGGCGAACGGGCTGAGGAAGAAGGCCAGCACCACCCAGGTGCCGCTGCCCTCGCGGTAGGACTCGCCCAGCCGGTGCAGGGCCACCGCGACGACGGCGCTCGCGACGAACGACACCAGCACGATCGCCAGGTCCCAGTTCGAGATGAACAGGTGCAGCGACCGCAGGAACATCGGCAGGCCGGGGAAGAACGCCACCAGCTTCGGCGCGTCCGGCATGCCCGGCGTGCCGTCGTAGCCGTACTGCGCGATGGCGATGAAGTTCTCGGCGTCCCACGGCGTGAGCCGGTCGAGCATCGGCGCCTCGGTGCGTCCCGGAGCCGCGAGGACCATGTAGATGTAGGTCGCGACGTGCCAGAAGAACCAGATCAGCAGGGCCGTACGGTCACCTGGACGGCCCGGCCACCGCCATCCGCGGCTCTCCCGTTCCGGGCGCGGCGTCTCCGTCTGCTCACCGGTCGCGGCGCCGTCCGGAGCGTCCACGGGCGTTTCCTTGGCCGGTTCCCCGGCCACGCCCTGCTCCCGGTCGGCCCCCGCCTGCTGGATCTCAGTCACGAGCACCTATGCAATACGTCATGGACAGTCCCTGCCAAGGCAAGCATGCCGGGTTTTGTCGGCTGACGGCCAACAAAGTCGTCGGACCCGGTCAGACGGGCCGTGGCCGGTGAAACTTTCATCGAGCTCACCGCGGCAGGGAGCGCCGTTCCGTCTTGCTCAGCCGGCCGTCGTCGTACAGCGGTGACGTCCCCCGCACCCTCAGCCACCCGGCCCGCCGCCGGGCGAGGCCCCGGTGATCGCCTGCGTCTCCCGCCGGCTCATCTCCTGCAGCGGCGCGCCGTCGCTGTTGCTCAGGATAACGCCGGCGGGACCCGGGGTGCTGCTGGTCGAGGACGAACAGCCGCTGGCCACATACATCGCGGCCGGGCTGCGCAAGCACGGCTGCGCCGTGGACATGGCACACGACGGCCGGCAGGCGCTGGACAAATGCGAGATCACTCCGTACGACGTGGTGGTCCTGGACCGGGACCTTCCGGTGGTGCACGGCGACATCGTGTGCCGGCGGCTGGCGCAGCGGGGCGCCGCCCGGGTGCTGATGCTCACCGCGTCCGGCGCCGTGTCCGACCGGGTGGACGGGCTGACCCTGGGCGCCGACGACTACCTGGGGAAGCCGTTCGCGTTCTCCGAACTGGTCGCCCGGGTGCGGGCGCTGGCCCGGCGCAGCACGCCGGCCCATCCTCCGGTGCTGCGCGCGCGGGATGTCGAACTCGATCCGTCCCGGCGCACCGCCGAACGGAACGGCCGGCTGCTGTCGCTGACCCCGAAGGAGTTCGGGGTGCTGGAACGGCTGCTCACCGCCGGCGGTGCCGTGGTCAGCGCGGAGACGCTGTTGGACAAGGTGTGGGACGAGCACGCCGACCCGTTCACCAACGCCGTGCGCATCACCGTCAGTACGCTGCGCCGCAAGCTCGGTGATCCGCCGCTGGTCGAAACCGTGACCGGCGCCGGGTACCGGATCGTCCCGTGATCCGGCCGCTGACCGCCCGCGGGCGACTCACCGTGGTGTACACCGGCCTGGTGCTGGCCACCGGACTGCTGCTGACGGTGCTGACGTACCTGCTGCTGTTCCACAGCATGCGGCTGGTCATCGGCGATGCGGTGTCCAGGCTGCTGACCCGGGCCGTGCCGGCTCTGCTGGTGGTGACCGCGTGGGCGGGGCTGACCGGCTGGCTGGTGGCCGGGCGGATACTGCGGCCGATCCGGGCGATCTCCGACACCGCGAACCGGCTGTCCGCGGAGAACCTGTCCGAACGGATACCCGTCCGCCGGCCCACCGACGAACTGGCGACACTGGCCACCACCATCAACGGCATGCTGGACCGCGTCCAGCACGGCATCGCCGAACGCGACCGGATCCTCGACAGCCAGCGCCTGTTCGTCGCCAACGCGGCGCACGAACTGCGGACCCCGCTCACCACCATGCGCACCGCCGTCGACGTCACCCTCGACGGCGAGCCCGACCGGGCCGAACTCGTCACGATGGCCCGCGACGTCGCCTCCGCCGTCGACATCAGCCGCCGCACGCTCGACGGACTTCTGATCCTGGCCCGCAGCCAGGCCGGCCCGCTCCGCCGGACGCGGGTGGACCTGGCGGCGGTCGCCACCGCGGCGGTCGCCGCCACCGCCGGCGAGGCGGCGGACGTGGCCGTCACCCTCCGCACCGACCTGCGGCCGGCACCGGCCGAGGGCGAGCCGGTACTGCTGGAGCGGATGGCCGGCAACCTGGTCGAGAACGCGCTGCGCCACAACCACGCCGGCGGGCACGTCACGGTGACCTCCGGCACCGCGGACGGGCGCGCGTTCCTGCGGGTGGTCAACACCGGCCGTCCGGTCACACCGGACGAGGAGCGACGGCTGTTCGAGCCGTTCGTCCGCGGCACCGCCGACGGCACCGGCGGGGCCGGGCTCGGCCTGTCCATCGTCCGCGCGGTCGTCACCGCGCACGACGGGCGGATCTCCAGCACCGCCCGGCCGACCGGCGGCATGGACATCGCCGTGCATCTTCCGGCGGCTGTGGAGGCACCTGCTCCCGGGTGATGCTCCGCGACGGACGGCCGGCTCCTCTGCGTCCGGTCAGGAGCCGCCCTGCCTCGGGCCGCGGCCACGCCGGTGAGGATCTCACCCCGTGTGCTCCGGCACGCGCCCTTACCGGCGATTTACCATTACGGGGTGTACTGGGACGGGTTCACGGCGATGGAACAGGACGTGCGCGCCGTCGTCGGCGATCCCCGCTGGACGCTTCTTCCCCCGCTCACGCGGGCGCACACGCTCGCGCAGCGCGCGCTGCTGACCCCGGACGGCTCCCGCTGGCTCTTCGGCGCGCACGCACGCTGGTACCGGCTCGACCGCGTGGACGGCCGCTGGCACCTCTCGGCTCCCCCGCTGCACCCGGCGGTCCGGTCCGGCGCCCGGCCGCACCCGCCGGGTGTGGCGGTCCCGCCCGCGCTGATCCCGGCCGGGCCCGACTTCGCCTACGACCGCGGGTCCACGCAGGCGTTCGTCGGCCCGGACGTGCCGCACGAGATCACCGAACGGCTCCGGGCGCTGCTGCTCGCCCACCGGGGGCTGCGCCGAGAGGACTTCCCGCTGGGCGGCGCGTACCGGGAGATCTTCGCCGGTGACGTCGCGAGCACGGTGGCCGCCGTGTGGGGCACGATCATGTGGTGCGCCTACGCGCCGGCGTTCGACGGCAACGAGGTCATGCTCTCGATGTTCGGCGAGTTCCTGGCCCGCCCGCTGCCGGGTGACGACTGGGTGCGCTGGCTGCCCCTGGGCTCGCTCGACGCGCTAGTAGCCCTCTACGCCGAGCGGATGCGCTCCGGCGCCCAGCAGGCGGGCCTGCGACTGGCCGGGCTGATGGCCGAGACCGCCACCGTGCTGCGCGCCGACGCCCGGTTCCGCCCGCGCGCCGAGGCGCTGATCGCGATGGCCGAGCCACTGCTCGCCAGCCCCTGGCTGGACCACCACGCCCTTCCCGGCGGCGCCGTACGGCAGGCCTGGCTGGCGCGCTGCCCGCCGCACCTCGTCTCCGCGACGCTCCCCGAGTGGGCGCCCGGCGAGCACTTCCGGCACACGTTGTACGACCTCGTCGAGGCGCTCGCCTACACCGCCTCGCGCGGGATGGACCCCCGGGCCGTGGCGGCCGCGCTGCTCGCCGCGGACGTCGCGGGCGTCTGCGGCGTCTCGGAGCCCGCCTGGGCTCCCGGGTCCTCCGGCACCGCGCGGGTGGTCAACGCGCTGTATCCCTGGATGGACGACGAACTGCGGCAGGCCCTCTATCTCGCGCTGGCCGACCCCGCCCATCCGCTGCGGGGGTGCTGGCCGGCGGGCGGAGTGCTGCCGGCCGCGCTGCTGCCGCCCGACCGGACGACGGCCGCGGCCCTGCTCGGGTCCGCGTACGCGACGGGACTGGCGTGGTGCGCGCTGACCGGCACGCCCGCGCCGTCCGAGGGCTTCGCGGTGCCCGCCGCGGTCGTCCAGTGCCTGATCCACCAGCGGGACGACCCACGCCCGCAGGAGCCGCGGGCGGATCACCGGCCTGACCTGGAGGAGTCCGGAGCCTGGCTGTTCGAAACGTCAAATTCGGATATTTCGTCCTTACCTCCGCTTTAGCAATCCGTTCCCTCCATCACCGTCCCTTTCATCGAATCGTGATCTCGGAATCGGGGAAATGGTCACCGAGGGACACGAGGTGCGGGTCGGGAATGGTCACGATGGGCCATGTCGCGGCGGACTACCCGGACGTAACCTCGTGATGGGTGTGGGCTGCGGAAGGAAGGACGACGCGGTGGGGCACGACGATCTGGACTCCCGGGTCCACGACCGTGTCGCGTTGGACGAGATCGCGCTCTACGCGGAGGTACTGGAGGCCGTGAACATCACGGAGAACCGGCTGACCTTGGAAGAGCTCGACAACGCGCTCGGATTGCGGACTTCGGCGAGCCACTGAAGAACTGAGAGCATGGTCCGTCCCGGGCGTCCTGATGCGCCCGGGGCGGCTTGCTCCGGCGTGCCGGTGGTGGCCGCGCCCGGCCCGATCAGGACCGTACGAGGCGGGCGATGGCGGCCGAAGCCTCCTTGATCTTCTCGTCGGCCTCGGGGCCGCCGCTCTTGACGGCGTCGGCGACACAGTGGCCGATGTGATCCTCCAGCAGGCCGAGGGCCACCGCCTGAAGGGCGCGGGTGGCCGCCGAGACCTGGGTGAGGATGTCGATGCAGTAGGCCTCTTCGTCCACCATCCGCTGCAGTCCCCGGATCTGTCCCTCGATCCGGCGCAGGCGGGTGAGGTAAGCCTGTTTGTCCCCGCTGTACCCGTGCATTCTTCAACGATACCCGGCGCGGGTATCGACCGGCGCGCTGCGCCGAGAACCGCCGGGACCTGCGCGATCGCCTGTCGGGGGCATCGTTTGTCATGTGCAATCATTGACGGACGGGTTCCGGCGGCTCCCGGGCTCGACCGGACGGGACGAGGCGAGGCGAACAGAGGCGAGCGCGAGTGGAACGGGGACGGTACGGAGAGCCCGAGACCTTCTCGATGCTCACCGTCCTCCAGGACCATGTCGTCGTCATCCACATGTACGGCGACCTCGACCTGATCGCGGCTCCCGCCCTGCGCGCCTGCCTCGCCGAGGCGGTCGGACTGCGCACCCCGCCCCGCATCGTGGTCGACGCGGAGGGCCTCACGTTCTGTGACTCCACCGGGCTGAGCGTCCTCATGGGGGCGTTGCCCGCCGTCCGGGCGGTCGGCGGGGATTTGGCGCTCAGCAACGCGCACGGCCGCTTCGCGCGGATGCTCAGGATCACCGGCCTCGACTCGGTGCTCCCGGCCTACGAGTCCGTCGCCTCCGCCGCCGCCTTCCTCACCACCCACGGAGCCTAGGACCGCGCGGCCGGGGGAGGATCGTCAGTCGCGGGAGCGCAGGCCGTACATGAGATCCTCCCAGCGGGCGGCGACGCCGGACGCGGCGTGGCCGGAGGCGCTTTCCAGCGCGCCCGCCGCGAGCGCCATCCTGCGGCGCTCGTCGTCGACGAGGGTGAGCAGCGCGCCGGCGAGCGGCTCGACGTCGTCCTCGCCCTCGGCCACCAGCACGCTGTCGAGCCCGGGGCGGAGAAACTCGGCCGGGCCGCGCGGCCCGGCGTAGCCGACGACCGGCACCCCGCAGCTCAGCGCCTCGATGACGGCCATGCCCTGGGCCTCCTGCCGGGACGGCGCCACGACGACCGACGCCTTGGCGAACTCTCCCGGCAGGTCGGGGGTGGTGCCCATGAAGTACACGTGGTTGTGCAGGGCGAGGTCGCGGACGAGGGCGCGCAGCCGCCGCTCCTCCGGGCCTCCGCCGTACAACCGCAGCCGCCAGTCGGGCCTTTTGTCCGCGACGATCGCGAAGGCCCGCACCAGCTGGTCGTACGACTTGCCGGCCACGAGCCTGCCGCCCGCGCTGACGATCCGGTTGTCCATGCGCGACCGCGGCCACGGCCCCTGCGGCAGGGCGTCCGGGATGACGTGGACCGACAGGTCGTCGTCGAGCAGGCGCACCCACTCGTCCCGGCGGCCGGGGGTGGTGGTGACCACCGCATCCAGCCGGGGATAGAAGCGGCGGATCGGGCCGAGGACGGAGGGCCTGGTCCATTCCCGCGCGATGCGGACGACTCCGCGCGGCGCGTGCCTGGCGGCCTGCACCCCCAGAGACGGCCGGGTGGTGACGACGACGTCGGCGCGCAGCCCGCGCAGCATCCGCCACAGGGCCACCTCGGTGCGCACCTGTCCCCGCGGCAGCAGGTGGTGGACGCCGGGCCGGGCGTCCACGAGCCAGCGCAGCGCCACCCGGCGGTCGACCGGGAAGAACGGCGTCTCCCTGGTCCGCCGGACGCTCACCACCTCCACCTCGTGCCGTGCGGCCAGCCCTCCCGCGAGGTTCAGGACCGCTCGCACGTCGCCGCGCATGCCGTACGCCGACGGGAGCACGAAGGCGACTCTCACACCCCCACCTCCAGGAGCAGATCGTCGCCGGAGGTGAAGCTGGGCCTGATCGGGACGCCGTCCACGAGGGCACGCGGATAGTGGACGCGGCGGCGTTTGCCCTCGACGTCGTCCAGCCGGGCGCTCAGCGACAGCACGCGTTCGAGGCCGTCGACCTCCAGGTACGGCTGCCACGTGCCCTGCGCGCCGGGGGTGGCGGCCACTACGTCGCACAGCGAGAGCGCGGCGTGGAAGCGGACGCCCTGGACGGTCGCGGAGGACCGCACGGTCGCGCCCGGCTCGCCCTGCCGCAGGGCGAGCGTGGCCGGATGGTGCTGGTCGTCGTCGACGAAACCTGTGTAGGCGAGCAGGCCCGTCACCTCGAAGCGCCCCTCGCGGAACCAGACCGCCCGGACGTCGGCGGCCGGCTCCGCCTGGTCTATCTTCAGCGCCAGATATCCGTTACGCGTGCGGTAGGCGCGGTACGCGAGAGTGCGCCGCCCGAGCGCGTACGCGTCGAGGCGGTCGAGCGAGAAGCCGGGATCGACGCTCTGGATCCGGGTGCGGGGGCCGTCCTGTTCGAGGTAGGCGTCCCAGCGGCCCGGCCCGAGATCCAGCGGCGTGAGTGAGATCGCGACGCTGGCGTCCCTCGTCCTCCTGCCGGAGGCACCCAGCGTGACGTGCCGTTCCTGGCCGGTGCCCCGCTGCCGCAGGACGAGCCGGGCACCGTCGACGAGCGGTTCCTCGATGGCCAGCCGCAGGGAGAGGACATCGGCCAGGGTGACCTCCGCGTCGCTGACGACAACACCCACCGTGCTGCCCCCTCCCCGTCGATTGAGCCAACGTTGAGGTTACCGTGATTCTCCTGTTATGTGGAGAAAGCGTTTGCCGGCTCTTCACTGAAACATGTTTGTATCGCTCGTCTTGACGACGAGACTCCACAAATTGTGCGATTCGTCAGCAAAGAATCGTTTACCCCTGC
>NZ_BOOB01000060.1 GCF_016863015.1 Microbispora amethystogenes
CATCGCCACCACAACCACCCTCACGGAAGAGCGTGGGGAGGATGGTGAGCAGATCCTTCTTCGGTACCTGCGGGGGTGTCTGCCGCAGCATCTGGTCCCTGCTCGCGTCGTGGTGATGGACGCCCTGCCGCGTACCCCCAACGGGAAGATCGATCGGAAGGCGCTACCTGAGCCGACCTCGGTGCCCACCACCGGCGAGGCCGAGCCTCCCAGCACGGAGGCGCAGCACCTGGTGGCCGAGTTGTTCGCCGGGCTGCTGGGCCGGCCCGTCACGAACATCCACGACGACTTCTTCAGCCTCGGCGGGCACTCGCTGCTGGCCACGCGGCTGGTCAGCCGGCTCAACGCCCTCACCGGAGCGTCGCTCCCGCTGCGGGTGGTCTTCGAGCACCCCACCATCGCCGGACTGGCGGAGTCCCTGCCCGCGACGGCGAGCGGGCCGGTGCGGCCGGCGGCCATCCCCAGGCTGCGCCGCACACTCGGCCGTACCGGGGCGGCGAGCGGCGTCCCGAGCGACTGAAAGACCAAGACCACGGTGAGCGACGACGAGGTCCCGCCGGGCGGCCGGCACCTGAACCGTGGACGCGCGAGCTTCACGACGGGCCGGGGGAAGCCGGGGAAGCGGGCGATCAGGCCATGGCGTACGTCAGGACCACAGGATCGTGCACGCCCAGTGCATTCCGCGGCCGTTCGTGGCCAGCGCCACGTAGTCGCCGAGGCCCAGCTCTCCCGAGGCGTGCAGGTTGCCCAGCTCGAACAGGTGGTCCGCGGCACCGAAGTGCCCGTGCTGCCGTGCGCCGCGGATGTTCGTACGGGATGTCGGCACACCGATCAGATCGGCCTGGGCGGCGATGACACGAGGATTGTCGTTGAGCAGGAGGAGCCAGGCGAGCTCGTCCTCGGTGATGCCCGCCTGCTTGCAGGCGCGGTGGACGGCACGGGCCGTACGGTCGTTGATCTCGTCCGCGAAGCCGGCCATGCGATCGGAGTCGTACTGGAAGTGCTCCATGATCTGCCACGCGTCCCGGACCTTGGGAGGCGGCGTGCCGGGCCCGAAGGGATTCGCCCCGCCGCCGTCGTCCATCCGGAAGAAGTCGGCGTAGCGGCCGTCCGTCTCGGCGTACGAGGTGCGCCAGCGCAGCGAGGTGGCGTTGCGGCTGGCCACGGCCGCCGCCGCGCCGTCGGAGAACAGCAACGAGTGGGTGTCGAGGCGGTTCCAGTACGCCTCAGTGGTGCGGTTGGCGCCGATGACCAGCGCCGTGTCGTATGACAGGTGGGTGGCGAACCGGCCGGCCAGGGTGTCGAAGGCGGTGACGCCGCCCGCGCAGCCCTGGTCGACGAGTACGGCCTCCGCCCAGGAGAGGCCGAGCCGGTGGGCGACCGCGGCCGCCGCGTCCCAGTAGAGGTACTCCGCGATGTCTGTGATCGCTAACACCAGGAGGTCGACGTCGCGGGCGGCGACGCCCGCCGCGGCGAGGGCCTGGCCGCCCGCTTCGACGGCGAGATCGGTCAGGCCCGTCCCGGGGGCCGCGCGATGCACGAAGTCGTAGCCGTACGCGAGCACACGTGCGACGTCCTCGGTGTAGTCGGCTACCACGTCCTTGACGGGCACTGGCTCGCCCACTTCCGCTGCGAAGGCGATCAGCCCGAACGTCATCAGTCCTCCATCACGCCGTCAGGCGACCAGCTGGTCGAGCCGGTCCGGCTCGCGGAGGTTGTCCGCGACCGCTCGCAGGAAGGCCACCGCTTCGGCGCCGTTGACGACCCGGTGGTCATAGGCGAGGCCGAGGACGACGACCGTGGTTGTAGCGAGGACTCCGTCGTGGAGCGCGAGCTGCCGACGTAGCCCGCCGACGGAGAGCATGCACAACTGCGGCCACATGACGATCGGTTGGACGAACACCACATCGGCCTCAGTGTTGATCGAGATCGTGATCGTACCGCCATCGAGCTCGGATGTGGTGAAATCACCTCCCCGCCACGCTTTCATGCGGAAGTCCATCAGGTCGTCGGCGATATCGGCGATGGATCGGCTCGCGCAGTCCCGGATGACCGGCGTGTAGAGGCCGCGTCCCGCGTCGATCGTGACCGCGACGTGTGGCGTCTCGGCGAGCGCGACCGTCCGCTCGTCCACGAGACTGCCGAAGAGATGGCCGAAGCGGTCGTGGGCGGCGGCGACCGCCTTCACCACGGCCTCGGGTACGCCGACCTCGGCGCCGGATTCCTCCGACAGCAGGCGCAGTCTGGCGAGGAGGGGGTCGACGCCCAACTCGACGGCGGTGAAGGCCGCCGGCACCTCCTTGTGGGCCCGGCTCACGACGGCGGCGGTGCCCCGCTGCACCCGGTCGAGCACGTACGTCCGCCGGTCGGCCGGGGACGGCTCGGCCGGCGGGCAAGCCTGGGCAGGCTGGGCGGCCTGCGCGGGCGCCGCGGGTGGCTCGTCACCACCGGCCGTCGCGTACGCCGCGACCGTCGCAGGCGCCTCGCTTCCCGGCCGGCTCCCCGCCGCCGTTTGCAATGGAGGCGCGAGTTCGTGGAGTTCCGCGATGACGGCGCCGACCTCCACCTCGGTGCCGGCGCTCGCCGAGATCCGCAGATATCCCGCCGTCGGCGCCTCGATCTCTTCGACCGCCTTGGACGTCTCCAGTTCGACCAGGGGAGCGCCCGCCTCGACCCTGGCTCCGTCCTCGGCCAGCCAGCCGGTCACCAGATAGTGCGTGTCGTTGCTGTTCAGCTTCGGCACGACGAGCGGCACAGCGAGTGGTACTAAGACAGATTCGGCGGCGACCTCGGCGACGGGCTCGGCGACAGACCGAACGACCGGAGCCGCGACGGGCTCGGCGACGACCGCGGCGCCTGTCTTCAGCATGTCGAGGCGCTCCGCGACGGCCTCGGCGATGTGCCGCTCGCCCAGCAGCACCCGGTCCTCCAGGTGCCGGGCGGCCGGGATGATCGAGTCGGCCGACGACAGCCGCAGCACCGGGGCGCGCAGGCGCGGCCACAGCCGCTCGTACACCAGCGCCGCGATGTCGGAGCCCCAGGTGCCGCCCGCCGTGCTCTCCTCGGCGACGGCGACCAGCGCGGGCCGTTCCAGCAGCGGCAGGACGGGCTCGATGTCGAGGGGATACAGGCGCCCGGGCACCAGCAGGTGCGCGGTGACGCCCCGCTCCCGCAGGAGGTGGGCGGCGGCGAGGGCCCGGTGGGCGACGCCGCCGGGGCAGACCAGCACGACGTCGGGAGCGGCGCCGTCCACGGGGGTCACATGCGCCCAGCCGGGCGCGTCCCCGGTGAGCGAGGAGCGGAAGTGCTCGTCCACGACCCCGTCGGCGTACGCCCGCCGGGTGTAGAGCACCTTGTCCTCGAAAAGCAGCGCGGGCCCGTGGTCGAGAGCGTGCGCGAGCAGCCCGTACGGATCGTGGAACGGGCTGAGCTCGTACAACGCAAGGTTCGGCATGCCGACGAAGTGCTTCTGCACGCTCTGGCTGTGGGTGGGCCCGTAGCCGCGGCGGCCGCCGACCGGGCAGCGGAGCACGACCGGCATGGGCAGCCGCCGGCCGTACATCGTCACCGACTTCGAGATCAGGTTGAGCACCGGGTCGAAGACGAGCGCGGCGAAGTCGCCGAACATGACCTCGGCCACGACCTCGTCCCCGGCGAGGGCGAGACCGGCCGCGACGCCCGCGAGGCCGTTCTCGCTGATCGGGGTGGAGAGGACGCGGCCGGGATGCCGGTCCGACAGACCCCTGGTGACCTTGAAGGCGCCGCCGTAGGGGTCGGCGACGTCCTCGCCGAGAAGGTGCAGGCCGGGGCGTTCGGCGAACAGCCGGTGCAGCGCGCCGTTCAGGCTCTCCGCGAGCCGGGGCGCGAGCGGTGTCATACCGCGACTCCCCGCGTCCGCAGGGTGTCCCGCAGCGCGCCCACGGAACGGCACGCGCGGGCCTCGCGCGCGCTCAGCCGCACGCCGTAGGCCCGTTCGACGGAGCCGATGATCTGCACGTGGCGCAGGCTGCTCCACTCGGCGGCCGTGGCCGTGCCGGTGTTCTCGTCGACCGTCTCGGCGGGCATGTCGAGGATGCCCGCGACCAGGGTGATCAGTTCGTTCACTGCACGGCTCCCGCGTCGGCCACGTCGGCCCACCGCGACGGCGGGCGTGCCGCCACCTCGGCGGCGATCCGGTCCACCTCGGCGCGGACCCGCTGGTCGATCTCCCGGAAGCGGGGACCGAGGCGCGCCTCCAGCTCCGCCTGCCAGTCGTCCTCCCACAGGGCCGTGACCTCCTCGGCCGGGCGGGTGTCGTCGCCCTTGCTGTGCGGGCCGAGCCGCCGGGTCAGGAACCGTACGACCGCCGGCCCGCCGCCGTCGCGGACCCGCGCGATCACCGGCCCGGCGGCGGCGCGGATGGCCGGGATGTCGTTGGTGGCGATCTCGGCGTACTCGACGCCGAAGGCGCGGGCCCGTCCGGCGATGGTCCCGGAGAGGTGTGCGCTCGTGGGGGTGGACTGGGCGATCCCGTTGTCCTCCACGACGACCAGCACCGGCAGCCGCCACAGCGCCGCCATGTTGAGCGCCTCGTACACCGCGCCCTCGCCCCAGGTGCCGTCGCCGACGTAGACGGCGGCGATCCGGCCGGTGCCGGCGCGCCGGTGCCGCAGCGCGACGCCCGTCGCGAGCGCCACGCCCTCGCCCTGCACGCCGGTGGACAGGAACCCGGGCCGGTGGAGGTGCTGGCTGCCGCCGACGCCCGCGCAGACCGCGCCCTCCCGGCCCATGATCTCGGCGAGCAGCCCGGCGGCGTCGCCGACGTGGGCCAGGTAGTGGCCGTGACCGCGGTGGTTGCTGACCACGAAGTCGCCGTCGAGCAGCGGGGCCAGCGCCACCGGCACGTACTCCTGCCCGATGCACGTGTGCGTGGTCCCGCTCAGCGCGCCGGCCTCGAACATCCGCAACAGCGTGCGCTCGAAGTGGCGGATGCGGACCAGTTGCGCCACGTCGTCATCCGACAAGCCGGAGACGGCGTCCGGCAAAGCGGGGACGGCGTCCGGCAAAGCGGGGACGGCGGCGCCCGCCGCGCGGGCCCGGGGGCCTTGGGCCTCGCGCGACGGGCCGAGGGTGCCGGACACGACCTACGTCGCCTTACGCATCCGCATGCCGCCCAGCGAGATCACGTAGTCGTTGGTGGCGGCGTCGTACTTGATGCCGTAGAAGGTCGGGTAGTAGCCGGTGCGCTGGTACTCCTGCGGCTGGCGGATGTCCGACTTGAAAGTGGGCTTGGTCAGCAGCCACTTCCGCGTCGCCAGCGGCTCCTGGAAGATGAGCCTGCCGTCGTGGGAGCCGTAGACGAAGACCTCGCGGAACTCCTCGGCGCTGCCGACCGGCCCGAAGTGCCGCGTCGTGTCAATCCAGTGGAGGCCCATCTGGGGCTTGGTCATCTCCACCGGGTTGCCCGGCTCGGAGATGTAGTCGGGCGCGATGTACTTCTTCTCCGGCACCTTCCCGGCGCGGTCCGGGTGGACCTTGGGGTCGATCTCCATGACCGCGTGGTGGTCGGGCGTGTAGAAGTGGAAGGCGAAGTGCGGCTCGCCGAAGATCTCGGCCGGCTTGCGCCCGTGGCTGTACCAGTTGAGCATCACGTGGTTGAAGACCGTGGCCTTCGCCTGCTTCGGGAACTCCAGGATGGTCTCCGTCGGCGGGACGGTGTCCTCGGTGGGCAGCCCGTCCAGCGCCGTCGCCGACAGGCGCACCCCCACCTCCGTGGGGTTGCCGTCCTGGTCGATGATGACGTACGGCCGCGCGGTGCCGTGGCCCACGGTCTGCGCCTCGCCCGAGTAGGTGGTGGTGTACCACTTGGCGTTGGCGAGGTTCAGGGCGCAACCGCTGGTGAGGGATACCGCGGCGCCGAGCGCCGCGACCACGACGGTGTACCGCCGCGGCGTCCTGGGGGGTGAGATGTTCATCGGCGAGTCGCCTTCCAGACGGTGACGGGTCGTTCAGTCCTGGGTGCCGTAGACCGAGACGTGCCGGAGGCAGCCCGGCGCGTAGTCGGCCTCGGTCCAGTCGGAGTAGCGTTCGAGCAGCCGCAGTCCCGCGTCACCCGCCATCTCGTCGAGCTGCCCGGCGGTGTAGTACCGGAACTTCACGGGGTAGAGCTGGATGCCGTGCGCGGTGAGCAGCACGTTCTGGATGCTCAGCACCTGGTGCCCGGGGTCGCGGAGGGCCGCGCTGAGCACCACGTGGTCGACGTCGAGCAGTGAGGTGGCGACGTACTGGTCGTGGGTGAAGCGGGAGTCGTCCACCTCCATCGTCTCCACGACGAGCCGGCCGTCCTCGGTGAGGATCTCCGGGACGCGCCGCATGTACGCGCGCTGCGCCGGTTCGGACAGCAACGCGCCGAAGGTGCCCTGTGCGAGGAAGACGAGTGAGAACTTCCGCCCGAAGTCGATTTCCTTCATGTCGCCGACTTCGACGGTCACCTTTTCCGCGCCCGGCTTCGTGCGAAGCTGGTTGACCATTTCCCGGCTGACTTCCACGCCGAACACCTCGACGCCGGTCCCCGCCAGCGGGATGCCGATCCGGCCCGTTCCGATGCCCGCTTCCAGCACCGGCCCGGCCCCCGCGCGGTTGCGCAGGAACTCCACGATGGCGGCCACTTCCACCGGGTCGTCGTTCACGACGTCGAACACGGAGGCGATCGCATCGCCATACGATTCGGCTGAATAATTTCGCATGGCCCGCCTCCGGAGTTTTCCGACGCTTTTTAAGTGCAATTCATTGTCGGAAAAGCGGCTCTCACGTTTCTCTCCGCGCGATACCGGCGGGCCGCGGTTCGCCGCACCAGCGGCGCAGCGCCGCCCCGAGTTCGCCGGCGTCGGCCCCTCCGTCCCTGCCGCCCCACGCCACGTATCCGTCGGGCCGGACGAGGACCACGGGCGGGCAGCCGCGCCCGATCGGCTCGGCGAGGGCCGCGGTGACGACCCGGCCGGACCAGCCGTCCGGTCCGGCGGTGACGCCCGGAGGGCCGGCCAGCACGAAGCGGCCGTCCCGGAACCGCTCGAACAGCCGCGTGCCGTCGGTCAGCGGCCGGTCGGGGACCCGCCGCCCGGCCCAGGAGCCGCCGTCGCCCGCCGGATAACGCAGGGTGAGCCCGGACAGGTGCTCCAGGTTCACCCGCTGGATCGCGCGGACGCGGACGAGCTTCGTGACGACCTGGCGGACCAGCCGTGCGGCCAGGCCGTTCGAGGTCTCGAACCGGAAGGAGAGGTCGGTCTTGCGCAGGGTCGCCGCGGCGATCGGGTAGCGCTCGTCCTCGTAGCTGTCCAGAAGTCCCGGCGGGGCCCAGCCGTCGAGCTCCGCGCGGAGCTTCCAGCCGAGGTTGAACGCGTCCTGGATGCCTGTCTGCAGGCCCTGTCCGCCGGAGGGGATGTGCGTGTGGGCGGCGTCCCCGGCCAGCAGCACCCGGCCGACGCGGTAGCGCCGGGCGTGGCGCTGCGAGCTGCGGAACCGCGACAGCCAGATCGGGTCGTACGGCTCGACGTCGATGCCGAGGATGCCCGCGCAGCTCTCCCGCAGGTCCGCAGGGGTCACCGGCAGCGACGCCGGGACGTGCATCTTCTCGTGGTCGAAGACGATGACCCGGTAGGTGTCGTCCCTGAAGGGGAACAGCGCCACCATGCCCCGGCGGGTGATGCGGGCGTAGGCGGGCGGCGACGGCGGGTTGCGCAGCCGCATGTCGCCCATCATGACCGACACGTCGTAGTTCCAGCCCTCGAAGTCGACACCGACCGCCGCGCGCACGGTGCTGTTCACGCCGTCGCAGCCGACCACGTAGTCGGCGCGCTCGGTCGTCACCACGCCGTCCGGGCCGCGTACGTCCACCTCGGCGGACTCCGCGTCCTGGCGCAGGCCGACCACCTCGGCGCCGGTGCGGACCACCGCGCCGGCCTCCTCGGCCGCGGCCTGCAGGGCGGCCTCGGTGCGGTGCTGCGGCACGACCAGGCTGTACGGGAACGGCGTGTCGAGCAGGCCGTAGTCGAGGTAGCCGTTCCGGTCGCCCACCGGCGGGTGCGGGCAGGGGCGGCCGTCGGCCAGCAGCCCGGCGACCCGGCCGCGCATGTCGAGCAACTCCATCGTGCGGGGCTCCACGGTGAAGGCCCGGGACAGGGCGGCGCGGCTCGACCGCTTCTCCACCACGAGGCAGTCGACACCGCCCGCCGCCAGTTCGCCGGCCAGCGCCAGCCCCGAGGGGCCGGCGCCGACGATGATCACACGTGACACTGTCGACTCCTCGTTGGCGGGGCGGGGCGGTAGTGCGTCCGCATCTCCGGGGACGTCCGCAGCAGCTCGGCCAGCGGGCCCGCGGCGACGATCCGGCCGTCCTTCAGCAGCAGCACCTGGTCGGCCCGCTCCAGCAGGGCGGGCCGGTGGGAGACGGCGAGGCAGGTCGCCGAGGTGGCGAAGATGCGCCGCCACAACTCCTGCTCGGTCTCCACGTCGAGCGCGCTGGACAGGTCGTCCATGACCAGCAGCGCGCTGTCGCGGGCGAACATCCGGGCGGCGGCCGTGCGCTGCGCCTGCCCGCCGGACAGGCGCACACCGCGTACGCCGATCTCCGTGTCGAGCCCGCCGCCGAGCCGCTCCAGGTCGGGGCCGAGCACGGCCAGGGCCGCCGCCCGTTCGACCCGGCCGTCGTCCGGCAGGCCGAGCAGCACGTTCTCCCTGATCGTGCCGGACAGCAGGGCGGGGTTCTGCGGGGTGTAGGCGACCCGCGGCGGCACCATGAAGTCACCCGGGGCGTCGACCCGCTCCCCGTTCCAGCGGATATCGCCGTCCTGCGGCGCGTAGAGGCCGAGCACGGTGCGCAGCAGCGTCGTCTTGCCCGACCCCACCGGGCCGGTCACGACCGTGACGGTCCCCGGCCGGAGCGTGAAGGACGCCTCACGCACGCCTCGCCCGGAGCCGGGGAAGACGTGCGTCAGCGACCGCGCCTCCAGCTCGCGCAGCGGCTCCGGTTCCGGTGGCACAGTGGTGAGGGACGCGTCCTCGCGCAGGTGCAGCGGGTGGTGCTCGACCAGCGTCCGCGAGGGCGTGCCGGGCAGCATGGCGGCCGCCCGTACGAACGAGACCCGGGCCTGCTGGTAGGTGCGCACGAGGTAGCCCATGAAGGACGTGTAGTCGGCCACCTGCATGAGATAGGTGGAGAACAGTACGAAGTCGCCGGTGGTGAACTCGCCGGACCGCATCCGCCCCGCCGCCAGCAGCAGGATCAGGCCGGAGCCGATGCTCGCGGTGCTGTTGAAGACGGAGTCGATGGCGAGGCTCTGCACCTTGTCGCGGATCATCGCGGTCTTGCGCGCCTCGTTGTCGCGGCGCAGCCGGGCGACGACCTCGCGTTCCCGGCCCGCCGCCTTGATCGCGCGGGTCGCGGACACGATCTCCTGGATGGTCCCGGTGACCTGGGCGGTGGCCGCCCTGCTGCGCACCCGGATGCGGTACGCGCGGGCGCGGGCGAGCTGCGCGAGGACCAGGACGACCGCGAGCGGCGCCATCACGACCAGGGTCACCTGGACGTCGACGCTGAGCAGGATCGCCAGCCCGCCGCCCGCGAAGATGAGCCCGGACATCATGTCGAAGCCCCAGCCGCCCATCATCGCGATGGCGTCGCTGTCGTCCCGCAGGGTGGAGATGTTCTCGCCCGCGGCGGCCGGCAGCGGCTGCGCGCCCGGCTTGCGGAACACCAGGGCGAGCAGGTTGCGCTGGATCAGCCCCCGGGCGCGCAGGTACCAGCCCGCCCAGGCCACGGTCGCGCCGACGATGGCGACGCACCGGGCGAGGCCCGCGCCCACGGCGACCGCCACCACCGTCCAGACGGTGATCCCGGCGGGCGCCCGGCCCTCCAGGACGTCGAACAGCAGCTTGCCGAGCACGCCGGGCAGCAGCGGCCACAGGTGGAAGACCGCCCACGCGGAGGCGGCCAGCAGATAGCGCCAGGGGCTGTAGGTGATCAGCCGCCAGAGGAACCCCAGCGGGGAGGGCTCGGCCGGTCCGTTCATGTGAGCACCTTCCCGACCTGGTAGAGCCGCGCCAGCCGGGAGCCCGGGTCGGCCAGCAGGCCGGCGGTGGCGCCCCGCTCGGCGATCGCGCCGGTGTCCAGCACGATCACCTGGTCCGTACGGCGGATCGTGTCGAGCCGGTGGGCGATCACGATCGCGGTGCGCCCGGCGAGCATCCGGTCGAGCGCGCGCTCCACCTGGGCCTCGGTGACCGGGTCGAGCCTGCTGGACGGCTCGTCGAGCACGACCAGCCCCGGATCGGTCAGGAACACCCGGGCCAGCGCGATGAGCTGCGCCTGCCCGGCCGACAGGGTGCCGGGCGAGATCCGCGAGGAGAGCCCGTCGGGCAGCCCCTCCAGCCAGGGCCGCAGCTCCAGCACGTCGAGGATCTCCAGCAGCCGCCGGTCGTCGGCCCGCTCGTCGAAGAAGGTCAGGTTCTCCCGCAGGGTGGCGTCGAAGATCTGCACGTCCTGCGGCACGAACCCGATCCGCGACCGCAGCGACGCCAGGGCCGCCTCGCGGACGTCGACGCCGCCGACCAGCACCCGGCCCCGGCCCGCGTCGTACAGGCGGAACAGCAGGGAGGCGATGGTGGTCTTGCCCGCGCCGGTCCGGCCGACGAGCCCGAGCGTGGTCCCCGCCGGGACGTCGAACGACACCTCCCGCATGACCATGCCGTCCGCTGACTCGTTGTCGGGGCCGTAGCCGAAGCTGACCTGGTCGAACCGCACCGACAGCGGGCCGGAGGGGATGGTGGCGGTCCCGTCGGCGAGGGAGGACCGGTGGGCGAAGAGTTCGGCGATGCGCCGCGTGGCGGCCATCGCCTGCTGCAGCGTCTGCACCTGGTGGCGCAGCACCTCCATGGGGGTGTTCAGCATCGCGGCGTACGCGACGATCAGGTAGACGCCGGACAGAGACACCACGCCGTCGCGGTAGAAGACCCCGCCGTAGCCGAAGGCGATCGCCGTGCCGGCGGTGAACGCGATCGAGAGCACGACCCAGATGGCGCTGCCCCAGCCCTCGGCCCTTACTTTCACCGGCAGCCAGGCGCGCAGGTGCCGGTGAAAGCGCGCCATGGCGTAGCCGGTGGCGCCGGACGAGCGCAGGTCCTCGGTGGCGAGGGTCGCCTCGCCGACGTAGCCGAAGAACCGGGCGCTCTGCTCCCGGTCGTCCTCCCACTTGAGCCCGGCGATCCCGGCGATCCGCGACAGCGCCAGATAGCTCAGGATCGTGACCGCCGTGAAGGTGAGCCCGACCCGCCAGTCGAGGGTGGCCAGGGCGATCAGGATGCCCAGCACCAGCAGGACGTTGCCGGCGATGTGGAGGATCAGGCTGGAGAAGAACTCCGCCACCTGGTTGACGTCGCCGTCGATGCGCTCGATCAGCTCACCGGGCGGGCGGGACTCGTGGAAGGTCAGGTCCAGCGACAGCACGTGCGCGGTCAGGTCCTCGCGGGCGGCGTTGGTGGCGATCCACGAGACCCGCTCGCTGGCGTACGCCGACACGATGCGCGCGGCCTGCCGCGTCACGGCCACGGCCAGGAACACCGCGGCGATCCCGACGAGCGTGCTCTCGGCCCGGCCGAGCTGGACCGACTCGATGAAGTGCGCGGCGATGCGCGGCTCGGCGATCTCCAGGCCGATGGAGAAGACCAGCAGACCGGCCATGACCGCGACGGCCGCCGGCTGCGACCCCACGTAGGCGCGCAGGAGGGTGCCGGCGGTCATCGGCGGCCGGGCGGTGCTCACCCGTCCTCCAGTTCGTAGCCGTCGAGGCACCGGCCGGCCAGCGCGGCGTACCGGCCGGGGTCGCCCTCACGCACGAGGGCGGGCAGGTAGACGTGCGGCGCGCCGTGGTAGAAGCGCTCGTACTGGTCGTGCCGCCCGGCGAACTCGCTGCCCACGGCGTCCCAGGCGAGCTTGAACAGCTTGATCCGCGACTCGGCGTCGTACCCGGGGGACTTCACGTACTTCCCGAGGAGCGCGGCGACCTCCGGCCGCAGCAGGTCGCGGTAGGAGGACGGCAGCTGGATCAGCCCGCCGCCCGCCAGCAGCTTGATCTCGTTGATCACCTTGGGGTACAGGTCCGGCCCCACGGCGAGCTGGGCGTACGCCGTCTCGCGGTGCGGCATGACCGCGTCGGCGCCGGGCACCGGCTCGCACAGCTCCTCGGCGGCGACGACCAGCGCCTTGGCGGTGTTCACCCACGACAGCAGCTTCCCGATCTGCATCCGCACCGGCGGCATGTCGTAGACGTTGTTGGCCTTGGCGACGAGGATGGCGATCCCGGTGAGGAACTCCAGCTTGGTCCAGAACCGGGTGGCGCCGTGGTGGACGAAGCTGACGAACGCCGGGGTCTTCCAGAACTGCGCGTGGCAGGCCTCCGGGTCGCGGTAGGCGAAGACCCGCTCCCACGGCACGAACACGTCGTCGTAGACCACGAGCGCGTCGTTCTCGTCCAGGCGGCTGGCGAGCGGATAGTCGAAGACGCTGGTGGCGCGGGCCTCGTAGGAGGTCCGGCTGACGAAGGAGATGCCGGGCGCCGCCACCGGCACGGAGAAGCTCACCGCGTAGTCGGCCTCGCTGGGCGGCATCCGCTGGGTGACGCCGACCAGGATCTCGTCGGCGAGTGCCGCCGCGGTGCCGATCATCTTGGCGCCGCGCACGACGATCCCGTCGTCGCGCTCGGCGACGACCCGCAAACAGAGGTCGTCCTCCATCTGCTCCGACGGCGCCTTCGTACGGTCGATCTGCGGGTTGACCAGCGTGTGCGCCTGGTAGAGGTCGCCCTCGGCCATCCGCCGCCAGTGCGCGAGCAGGTTGGCCGAGCCGTCGAAGCCGTCGCGGGCCAGCACTTCCGGCACGGTCGCCATCCCGGCCACCGCCGAGGCCATGTAGTCGGGGGAGCGGCCGAGGAACCCGAACGTCGCCTCCGACCACAGCTTGAACGCCCTGCCCTTGGCCTTGAGCTCGTCCTTCGTCCGCGGGATCTGGTAGGCGCGCGACACCGGCCCGTCGACGCCGGGCACCGACGCCGTCAGCGTCTCGGGGTGCTCCGCCGTCAGGTCGTACAGGTCGGCGATCGAACGGACCGAACGCCGGAAGGCGGGATGGGTGGTCAGGTCGTCCACCCGTTCGCCGTCCAGCCAGATCGTCCTGCCGTCGCGCAGCGCGTCGAGGTAGTCCTTGCCGGTCCTGGTCATCGTGCCGCCTCCGCCCAGCGCAGCCCCGGTTCCGACGCCGACAACGGGGGCCCGGCCACGCGGAGGGGCGCCCGTGCTTTCAGCAGCATCTCCTCGAACTCCTCGGCGGGATCGGAGTCGAGCACGATCGCCCCGCCCGCCCCCACGGTCAGGCCCTCGGCGGTGGCCACGGCGGTGCGGATCACGATGTTGAGGTCGGCCGTGCCGTTGTGGCCGAGGAAGCCGATGGCGCCGGAGTAGACGCCGCGCGCCGTCTGCTCCATCTCGTCGAGGATCTCCATCGTGCGCAGCTTGGGCGCGCCGGTCATCGACCCGCCGGGGAAGCACGCCGTGACGCAGCCGATCGCGTCGACGTCCGGCCGCAGCGTTCCCTGGATCGTGGACACCAGCTGGTGGACGGTCGCGTACGTCTCGACCGCCATGTAGCTGGGCACGTGGACCGAGCCGACCTCGCAGACCCGCCCGAGGTCGTTGCGCAGCAGGTCGACGATCATCAGGTTCTCGGCCCTGACCTTGGGGTCGGTCGTCAGCCGGGCCCGCAGCCGCAGGTCCTCCCGGCGCCCGCGCCCCCGGGCCGCGGTGCCCTTGATCGGTTTCGTCTCCACGGTCCGGTCCGGCCGGATCCGCAGGAACCGCTCGGGGGACGAGCAGAGGACGGCGAAGCCGCCCAGCCGCAGGAAGGCGGCGTACGGCGCGGGGTTGGACGCGCGCTGCGCGAGGTACAGCTCCAGCGGGTCGCCGGTCACGGGCAGCCGGGTCTGGGTGGTCAGGCAGATCTCGTAGCTCTCACCCTCACGCAGCTTGCTCCGGCACGCCTCGACGTCGCGCAGGTAGCCGTCCCTGGCGCGGAGCAGGCCGGGCTCGGGGTCGTGGCCGTCGGCGGCGGGCGTGTCGGCGCCCGGTGGCGGCCGCCACCGGGCGAGCCGCCGTTCGGCGCGGGCCAGCCACGACGACGCGGCGGGGTCGTCGGGAGAGCGGGTCAGCGCGATGAGGTGGGTGGCCTGCTGCTCGTGGTCGACCACCACCAGGCGGGTGGCCGACAGCCACACCGCGTCGGGCGTGGCGGCGCGGTGCCGGCACGGCGAGCCCAGCTCGGCCCTCAGCTCGTAGCCGAAGTAGCCCACGTATCCGCTGGTGAGGTCGAAGGGCACGTCGGGGACGTCGAGGACCGGCTCGGCGAGCCGCGCCCGGAGGGCCTCGAAGATCGACTCAGGCGTGGTGACGGTCTCCGGGCCCGGCCCGCTCCGGATCGTGAGCCCCTCGCCGACGGAGTAGCTCAGGATCTCGCCGTCGCGGCCCTCCGGCGCGCCGAGGAAGGAGAACCGCGACAGGCCGGGCTCCACCCGGCTGCTGTCCAGCCAGAACGCGTGCTCCAGACCGCCGAACAGGTCCGTGAACGCCGCCGCCGTGTCCACCTCGTACGGCACCACGCGGTGCAGCAGCCGCCACGGACGGACGGCGGCGGGCGGCGTCTCGGGCGTGATGGGCGCCGGCCGGACGGCCGCCCGTCGCGGCGCCCGCGCCGGGCGCAGCGGCCTGCCCTGCTCCGCCAGCGCCTTCGCCACGAGGCGGCCGAAGTTCTCGACCAGTTGGGCGCCGAACTCGGTCGCGATCGACTCGGGGTGGAACTGCACTCCCCAGAGGGGGCGCTCCCGGTGTCGCAGCCCCATGAGCACGCCGTCCTCCGCCCACGCCGTCGGCGTGAGGGAGGCGGGCAGGCCCTCCTCCGGGACGCACAGCGAGTGGTAGCGCACCGCCTGGAAGTCCTGGGGCAGTCCCTGGAAGAGGTCCTCGCCGGTGTGCCGCACGCGGGTCAGGTGTCCGTGGCGCGGCCGGGGCGCGGGCACCACGTCGGCTCCCGAGAGCAACGCGATCGCCTGGTGACCGAGGCAGACCCCGAGAAGCGGGACCGTGGTGTGCGCCACCACCTGCCGGACGGCGCCGAGGTCGCGGTCCCGGCCCGGATGGCCGGGGCCGGGGGAGACGACGATCGCGTCGAACTCCCCGATGTCCAGACCGGGCCACGCGGCGTCGTCGTTGGTCACCACCGTCGGCTCCGTGCCGTACACCCGGGCCATCAGTTGAAAGAGGTTGTAGGTGTACGAATCATGGTTGTCGATCAGTAGCGTACGCATACGGTCCCTCATCTCGACCAGTAAAGCTACGACTTGCATAAACCGCGGCCTGGTCGCGGACAATGCGAAAAGAGCGAGGTGAGAGCGGGCTGAGAGCGGGGCCCGGCGGGCGAGAGCGGATTGATACGGCAATGGATATCCGCCGCGAATACGTTCACGAGGCCAGAATCCCGGCCACCGGAGAGTCCTATGACCGCCACCGAAATCCCCGTACTCCCCGACCTCAACCACTCGACGGAGCGGGCCAGCGCCGGAAAGCAGCCGGCGACCGCCGACCCGGGCCTCCTCGGGTACCCCGCCTTCGCGACCGCGGCGTTCGCGCTGGCCCTGTTCCTGACCGGCTTCAACCAGGTCACCATCCCCAGCACGCTCGCCGCCCCGCTGCCGATCATGTCCCTCTGCGGCGTGCTCCTCATCGGCGCCACCGTCTGGGCGGCCCGCCGCGGCGACGGCTGGCAGGCGACCATGTTCGGCCTGTTCGGCGCTTTTTGGCTGAGCTTCTCCATGCTCGTGTTCGGCCTCGTCAACAGCTGGTTCGGCCAGCTTCCGGAGCCCGCGCAGCGCGGCGCCCAGGCCAACTTCATCCTGGTCTGGCTCGGGCTCATGACCGTGGTGACCCTCACCACGCTCCGCCTTCCGAAGATCTTCGGGCTGCTGTTCCTCGTCATCGACTTCTCGCTGCTGACGCTGTTCATCGCCGTCAGCGTGGCGCGGCCCGGTGCCGCGGGTGACCCGTGGATCCTCCCCTTCGGCATCATCGCGATTTTCTCGATGCCGCTGATCGGCATGTACCTGTTCGCCGGTTCGCTGAACGCCTCCCTCGGCGGCAAGATGTTCCCGGTGGGCAAGCCGTTCAAGAGCTGAAACCAGCCCTGCGCAAACCTGCACTGCTGATTCCAGCGCTGGAACGGTCAGGAAAGAACGAAAACCACTCGATCAGGCGGGCGTCGGAGAAGGGCGCCCGCCGAGGTCGGGTAATTCGCCGATTGAGGAGTGGAAAGCGTGACCGTATACAACCGCCGGGGATTCCTGGCCGGCGCGGCGGCGGCCGGGGCCGGCCTGGCCTCGGGGGTCGCCCTGGGCGGCACACCGGCGTCCGCGGGAACCACCGGCACCCGGTGCGTGCCCGAGTTCGGCCCCTTCGTCGTCCGGCCCGGTGATCCCCGCTTCGACAGCCTGCGCAGCGGGCACAACATGCGCTTCACCGGCGCGCCCGACCAGGTGACCGTGGTGGGTTCGGCCGAGCAGGTCGTGGACGCGGTCGGCGCGGCCGTGGCGGCGGGCAAGCGGCTGGTCGCCCGCTCCGGCGGCCACTGCATGGAGGACTTCACCACCACCTCCGACGTCAAGGCGGTCGTCGACCTGTCCCAGATGACGGCGGTCTACCACGACGCGCGGCGCGGGGCCTTCGCCGTGGAGCCCGGCGCCCTCGTCGGCGAGGTGGCCGAGACCCTCTTCAAGGGCTGGGGCGTGATGATCCCCTTCACCGGTTGCGCGACCGTCGGCATCGGCGGGCACATCCCCGGCGGCGGTTACGGCTTCTTCTCCCGCAAGCACGGCCTCAGCGTCGACCACCTGAACGCGGTCGAGGTCGTCACCGTCGACGCCACGGGCAGGCCCCGCGTCGTCGTGGCCACCGACAGCCCGTCCGACCCCAACCGCGACCTGTTCTGGGCGCACACCGGCGGCGGCGCGGGCAACTTCGGCATCGTCACCCGCTACTGGTTCAGGACGCCGGGTGTCACGTCCACCGACCCCACCCGGCTCCTGCCCCGGACCGGCAACCAGCGGGCCCGGCTGCTCATGTGGTCGTGGGACGCGATGACCGAGCAGGCCTTCACCACCCTGGTCGGCAACTACTGCACCTGGTACCAGAACAACAGCGCGCCGGGCAGCCCGGCGGTGAACCTGTGGGGCACGCTCACCACGAACCACCGCTCGGCCGGGACGCTGATGCTGCTGGCCGGCGTGGACGAGTCGGTGCCGGGCGGCCAGGCGATGCTCGACGCCCACTTCGCGGCCGTCACCTCCGGCGTGGGCGTCGAACCGATGGTCGACGTCCAGGAGACCACCCCCTGGCTCGACCCCCGCAACTGGGTCAGCGACCCCGCCGGACGCCAGAAGAACAAGACCGCCGACCTGCGCCGCAGCTACACCGCCGCGCAGATCGCGACACTCTGGCGGCACCTGAGCGACGACTCCTACTACAACCCCAACGCCTTGGTGAACATCACCGGCTTCGGCGGGCGGATCAACAGCGTCGCGTCCGGCGCGACCGCCGCCGTCCACCGCGACTCCGTCCTGCGGGTCTACTTCACCGCCGGCGGCTGGAGCAGCGAGTACGAGGACGAGACCAACATGGCGTGGGTCCGGAACCTCTACCGGGAGCTCTACCAGGACACCGGCGGGGTGCCGGTGCCGAACGCCGTCAACGGCGGAGCGTTCATCAACTACCCCGACAGGGACCTGGCCGACCCGGCGTGGAACACCTCCGGCACTCCCTGGCACACGCTCTACTACCGCGACAACTACCCCAGACTGCAGCGGATCAAGAAGCGGTACGACCCGCGCGACGTCTTCCGGCACGGCCTGTCCATCGGCCTGCCCTCCTAGCACGAAGCACACCCCCCGCGCCCGCGGCGCGAATCCGGAGCCGGAGGATCTCCATGCTCACTCATCCGTCAACCCGGACCGTCCCCGACGGAATCAGGGGCAAGAGCCTGATCGCCCTGTCCGTCGTGGTGGCCTTCTGGGCGCTCATCATGGTCGACGAGATGGTGATCAGCATCTCGCTGGCCGGGATCGGCCAGGCGCTCCAGATGTCCCAGACCGAGCTCTCCTGGGTCGTCAACGCCTACCTTCTCCCGTACGGCGGCCTGCTGCTGCTCGGCGGCAGGGCCGGCGACATCCTCGGCAAGCGCCGGGTGTTCGTCGCGGGCGTCGCCTTCTACACCGCGGGCTGCCTGGCCCGCGCGCTCGCTCCGGACGCTTGGCTGGTCATCGCGGCCCGGGGGGCCCAGGGCGTCGGCGCGGCGCTCGCCACGCCGTGCGTGCTGGCCCTGATCGTCAGCATGTTCGAGGAGGGCGCGCTGCGCCGCCGGGCGATCAGCGCGTACACGGTCGCGGGCGGCGCCGGCGCCGCCGTCGGGCTGATGCTGGTGGGGCTGCTCGGCACGATCAGTTCCTGGCGCGTGGTGCTGCTGCCCAGCGCGGTCTTCGGCCTCGTCCTGCTGGTGCTGGGTCCGATGGTGATCGCCGAGACCCCGCGCCGCCCCGGGCGGTTCGACTTCGCGGGCGCGCTGAGCGCCACCCTGGGCGTCGTCGCGATCGTCTACGGGCTCACCACCTCGCAGGGCGGCGACTGGCTCAACGGCTGGGTGATCGGCTCCGTCGTGGCCGGCCTGGTGCTCCTCGCGCTGTTCGTGCTGATCAGCAGGCGGGCCCGGCAGCCGCTGCTCGACCTGCGGCTGTTCGCCGACCGGAGCCGCGTCGGGGCCTACCTGGTGCTGATGATCACGCCGGGCGCGCAGATCGGCCTGTTCTTCTACCTCAGCCAGTATTTCCAGATCGTCCTCGGCTACAGCACCCTGACCACCGCGTTCGCCTTCCTGGCCGTCTCCGTCGGCATGACCGGCGCGGCGAGCCTGGCCGTCCGCCTCGAACCCAGGATCGGCGGGCGGATGGTCGTGCTGATCGGCGCGGTGCTGCTGCTCATCTCCAACGCCTGGCTGCTGCGGATGGACATCGGCGACGGCTACTGGACCGGCGTGCTGCCCTCGCTGGTGCTCGTCGGGGCCGGCGTCGCCATGGCGATCATCCCCGCGTTCAGCCGCGCCACCTCGGGCGTCGAGAGCGAGGACGCCGGTGCGGCGTCCAGCGTGGTGAGCATGGTGCAGAACGTCGGGTCGTCCCTCGCCCTCGCCGTGATCGTGGTCATCGCCACCGCGGCGAGCACCCGCGCGACCGAGCACCCGCCGGCCGGCCTGTCCAAGGAGGCCCTCGACGGGTACGTGTTCAGCCAGGGGATGCAGGCGACCTTCCTGACAGGCGCGGGCTTCGCCGTGGCGGCGCTGCTCGCCGCCCTGCTCATCGGCAGGTCCCGGACCTCCTGAGAGCCCGCGATGAGCTACCGGCACCCGCTTGAGGAGACCAGGCTCCTGGAGTCGTTCGCGAACACGATCGACGTCGAACGCGGCGTCGATCTCCTGGAGAGCGTGGCGGGCATGCGCGCCTGGCTGACCGCGCAGGGGCTGCCCGCCCACGTCACGCCGCACGACCTGGCCCGTGCCCGCACCCTGCGGGAGGGCCTGCGGGCCCGGCTGCTCGCCGACGGCGAGCAGCCGGACCGCCGGTCGACGGCCGCGGCGCACGCCGTCCTGGACGGCCTCGCACTCCGCTCCGACGACCCGCTCGCCGCCATCGCCCGGGCCTGGCTCGCCACCACCGCGAGCGGCGAGTGGCCGCGCCTGAAGCGCTGCCCCGACCGGCGGTGCGGCTGGGTCTTCTGGGACGGCTCCCGCGACGGCACCCGCACCCGCTGCTCCCGCCCGCCCATGCTTATCAACGACAAGGTGGTGGCCCAGGCGAGTGCCTCACCTGATGTGCACCTGATCGGCCTGCCGGCCCTGTACGGCCGGAGCTGACCCGGCTCGGCCCGGCGTGACCGGGTCTGGGCGCGCCCACCGTGAGTCCCTCCCTCGGTAGGGTCCCCCTGGGGAGGATGCCGGCGAGAGGAATCGTGAGCGTGGTGGAGCGGGCCGACGAGACGGAATTGCACGGGGCGGGGCTGCACGAGGTGGGGCCGGGGATCTTCGCCTGGGTGCAGCCGGACGGCACCTGGTGGCTGAACAACGCCGGAGCCGTGGCAGGCGACGACGGCGTGCTGATCGTCGACACCTGCGCGACCGAGGCGCGCACCCGGCGGTTTCTCGGCGCGGTCGCCGAGGCGACCGGCGACGTGCCGATCCGGATGGCGGTGAACACCCACCAGCACGGGGACCACTGCTACGGCAACAGCCTGCTCCCGGACGACACGGTCGTCTTCGGGCACGCGGCGATGAGAGAGGCGTTGCTGGCCGATCCGATCATCGACGGCTGCCCGCCGATGTGGAGGCCGGTGCCCGACTGGGGACACGTGACGCGCCGCCCGCCGTCGGTGGTGTTCACCTCCGAGCTGACCGTCCATCTCGGGGGGCGCCGCGTCGACTTGCGGCATCCCGGCCACGCCGCGCACACCCCCGGGGACGTGGTGGCGTGGCTTCCCGGCGAACGGGTGCTGTTCGCCGGGGACCTGCTGTTCAACGGGCTCACGCCGCTGGTGCTGATGGGATCGCTTGAGGGGGCGTTGCGGTCGCTGGACTGGCTGGCGGCCTTCGAACCCGAGCGCGTCGTGCCGGGGCACGGGCCGCTCGCCACAGCCTCCGAGCTGCCGGAGATCCTGGCCGCGCACGAGCGGTACTACCGCTTCGTCCTTGACGCCGCCCGGGCGGGACGTGAGAACGGGCTCACCCCGCTGGCCGCCGCGCAGGTAGCCGACCTGGGCGAGTTCGCCGGATGGGCGGACGCCGAGCGCCTGGTGCTCAACCTCCACCGTGCCTACGCCGAGGCCGAAGGCGGCGAGGTGGATCTCCTCGCCGCCTTGGGCGACGCCGTGACCTGGCACGGCGGGCCGCTGCCGACCTCGGTCTGAGGCCGGTGTCACGACCAGCCCTGCAGTCCGGCTCCGTATGGATAGAGGGGGTTGCCGTAGGTGGTGGGGACGGTCTGGCCCGCGTCGATGCGGGCCCGGATGTCCGACCGCTGGGCGGCGGTCGCGCCCAGGTCGTAGGGGAGGTTCCAGTCCTCGACGGCGTCGGCGAGCACGTCGCCGCCGCCCGGCTTGAGGATCTGGTCGAGGCCGCGTGGGAGCTGCCACGGCAGGCGTCCGCGCGGCGTGTAGTCGCCGAACAGGAGGCCGGCCGTGGCCGGGCCGACCTCCTCACCGCCCCGGTACGTCACCACGATGGCGTCGGCCAGGCCGTTCCACTCGCTGATGACGATGGGCCGGGGGAGGGTCAGCACGACGACCACCGGAATGCCCTGGTTCTTGAAGTTCTGGATGACGGCCAGCTGGTCGGCGGGCAGCTGGGGTTGCTCCTTCACCCAGGCGGTGGCGTGCGTGTAGGTCGGCTCGCCGACCGCCACGATCGCGAGCTTGGGCGAAGGCCCGGTGTCCTGGTAGACGTTGACGCCCGCGGTGGCCGCCCGCGCCTTCACCGCGTCCAGCAACGTCTGCGAGCCGTACTCCTGGTGGAAGAAGCTCGTCCAGATGCAGCAGGCCGATCCGTCGGTGGCCCGCGGGCCGGCCACCACGACGTTGTCGCCCGCCTTGAGCTTCAGCGGCACCACGCCGTTGTTCTTGAGCAGCGTGATGGACTCCCGGGCGGCCTGATTGGCGAGCGCGACGTACGACGGCTGGTGGAAGCGGTAGGGACCGTTCACCGGGTCGCCGTACGGGTGCTCGAACACGCCGAGCGTGAACTTCAGGCGCAGGATCCGGGTCACCGCGTCGTTGATTCGCGCGATCGGGACTCCTGCGAGGAAGGTCGCCATCGTGAACCCGGTGGCTCCGGGGTCGGCCCCGCCCATCACGTCGGAGCCGGCGTTCGCGGCCTTGACCCAGACCGAGGACGGCAGCCAGTCGGTGGTGATGAGACCGGTGTAACCGAGGTTGTTCCGCAGGTAGTCGAGGATCGGTTTGCTGTCGCCCGCGCCCGAGCCGCCCGGGTCGAGGTAGGAGCTTCCGGCGTACCCCGGCATGATGTTCACCGCGCCGGCCTCCATCGCGGCCCTGAACGGGATCATGTGGTACCTGATCGTGACCGCGTCGTAGGTGATCCCGGCCTCGCCGCCCGCGCCCTCGCCCGGCCAGTGCTTGACGGTTGCCAGCACGGAGGCGGGGTTGAGCTCGGGGCCGCCCTGGAGCCCGGCCACCAGCGCGCGGACCTGGGCGGCCGCGACGTCGGCGTTCTCGCCGTTGCCCTCCTGGATGCGGGGGTAGAGGACCTTGGTGCCGACCTCGGCGAGCGGGCCGAGCACGCCGCGCGCCCCGACCTCGAGCTCCTCGCGGCGCTGCGTGTCGCCGAGCCTGTAGTCGAGCGCGTAGTCCTTGCCCGCCGCGAGCGCGCTCTGCAGGGGATAGGTGGTCTGGTATCCGGCGATGGTGTCGCCCGCCGAGACGGGCGGGATGCCGAGCCGGGTTCCTGACGCGGTCAGCAGGACGGCGTGCAGGTCGTTCGGCAACGCCGGGCCGAAGTGCCAGCCCGAGAGCGGGTAGGTCTGGGCGTTGTAGAACATCTGGTACGCCTTCTCCTCGGGGGTCATCCTGCCGAGAAGGTCGTTCACTCTGGTTTCGACGGGCAGCCGCCAGTTCTCGTACGGCTCGATCGTGCCGTTCTTGTCGAGGTCGCGGGCACCGTTGACGATCGGGACGCCGTCGGCGGCCTGCTCGATGTCGGGCAGGTAGAGGCTGAAGGTGCGGATGTTCGACGTCGTCCTCGCGCCCGACCCGCTCACCGCGACGACGTACCACTTGTACGTCCACCGGTCGGGGATGTCCCAGGTGGGCGTGTAGCTCGTGCCGGTCGGCTCGGCGACCTTGGTGTAGAGGTCGATCAGGTTGCCCGAGGCGGTGAAGTCGTAGTCGGTGCGGCTGACGTTCAGCCAGACCTCGTAGCGCACCGCGCCGGAGACGGCCGCCCAGGAGAACGCGGGCCGCCGGGTGTCGGTGACCATGGCCTTGTCGGCGGGGGCGGACAGCGCGAACTGGCCGGTGGTCGCCGGGGCCCTGGTGGGCGGGGACAGCAGGGGAGCGGTCGTGGCCGCCGTGTCCACGGTGCCGAAGACCTGGAACTCCCACAGCGAGTAGCCGTAGCCCGTCGCGCGGGCCGTGCCGGCGAAGCGGACGTAGCGGCCGTCGCCGGTGACGTTCAGGTTCTCGACGCCGCCTCTGCCGCCGGTCGTGGTGTAGATCGGCGTCCACGACGTGCCGTTGGCGGACACCTCGATCCGGTAACCCGTGGCGTACGCGGACTCCCAGTTGAGCGTGACACCGGTGACGTGCCCGGCGCCGCCGAGGTCGACCCGCAGCCACTGGTCGTCGGAGTACTGGCTCGACCAGCGGGTCGTCGTCCGCCCGTCGAGCGCCGCCGCCGGGGCGTTGCCGCCCTCCCAGGACGAGGCCGTCACCTGCTTGTACGCCGAGATCGGCGTCCCGCTCGGCGGCGGGTCGATGGTGCCGCCGCCGCTGGTGTGGACGGCGAACTCCCACAGCGAGTAGCCGTAGCCGGTGGCGCGGGCGGTACCGTAGAGGCGGACGTAGCGGCCCGAGCCGGTGACGTCGAGGGTCTGCATGCCGCCGGTGCCGGTGGTGGTGGAGTAGACGTCGGTCCAGGTGGAGGCGTTGCCGGAGACCTGGATTTTGAAGGCTGTGGCGTAGGCCGCCTCCCACGTCAGGACGACCTTGCAGATCGTCTTGGCCGAGCCCAGGTCCACCTGGAGCCACTGCGGGTCGGCGGCGGCGCTCGACCAGCGGGTGCCGGGGTCGCCGTCCACCGCCGCGGACGCGGGCGTCCCGGCGTTCTCGGTGGACGAGGCGGTCGCGGGCCGGTTCAGCGCGCTGTTGGGGCCGGTGCAGCCCGGCGACGTGCCGGTGGTGCCGTAGACCTGGAACTCCCACAGGGAGTAGCCGTATGCGGTGGCGCGGGCGGTGCCGTAGAGGCGGACGTAGCGGCCCGAGCCGGTGAGGTTGAGGGTCTGCGTGCCGCCGGTGCCGGTGGTGGTGGAGTAGAGGTCGGTCCAGGTGGTGGCGTCGGCCGACACCTGGATCTTGAACGAGGTGGCGTAGGCGGTCTCCCAGTTGAGGGTGACCTGGCTCAGCGTCGCCGTTGTGCCGAGGTCCACCTGGAGCCACTGCGGGTCGCCGAACGCGCTGGACCACCGGGTGCCGGTGTTCCCGTCGACGGCGGCCGACGCCGGTGTGCCGGCGTTCTCGGTGGACGAGGCCGTCGCGGTCCTGCCCTGCGACAGCAGGATGGGCGCGGCCGCGGCCGGCGCGGACACGGCCGTCGCTGCGACGACGCAGGCCACGACCAGGACCAGCGCGCTGAGCACGGCCGTCAGAGCGCGGCGCGTGGGATGGATCGTCGAACGCTTTCGCATGATGGCGATCTCTCTTCGGGGGGTGAACGGGGACGAGCCCTGACCCGAGAGTGATCGCCTTCGAGACTTAGGTCAATACTTGAATTTAGTATCCGAGGGAATGATCTTGACTCTCACGGAAAGCAGCGGGTCAACCACCGGGTCGTACGAGGCCGCTCGTGCGATGAGGGGCGGGGCCGGCCGGCTCATGGGCCGGCCGGCCCCGGTTGTGCTAGGGCGGTGTCCTCGTCGTGGTGACCGTGGTCACCGCCGGGCGGTCAGCGAAGCTGACCGCGGTGTGAGCGGCTCAGCGGCAGCTCGCCGCGGTGTAGGCCGCGTCGTAGGACGACGTGACCTGCTTGCCGCCGATCGTCGCGGTCCCCTTCACGGTCACCGTGCCCGCGTCGATCTGCCCGGCGCGGGTGTTGAAGGACTGGTAGGCCTGCTTGCCCGGGGCCACGTCGGCCACGGTCTTGGAACCGTACGGAGTCGTCAACGCGATGTCCGCCGGCACGTCGCCGTCGTTGACGGCCGTGACCGCCAGGTACGCCGAGGTGCCGATGCAGCGGGAGGAGGCGGTGACGGTCAGCTTGACCTTGGCGTCCTTCGGGGCGCGGACGAGTGTGAAGTCGTCCACGTCGAAGTCGGCCCCGGTGAACACCAGGTAGAGCTTCACGCTCCCGCTGGGGACGTTCGTGAGCTCCGTGGAGACGTCCGAGTACGATTCCCAGCCACCGGTGTTCGGGACGGTGACGCTGCCGAGCACCGGGCCGGTCGGGGAACCGGTCCGGATCTCGAAGCCGCCGCTCGGGTTGGGCGAGGCCACCCGGGCCGTGAACCGGGTGACGCCGGTGAGGTCCACGCCGTCGTACGCCGCCCAGTCGCCGGGGTTGACGTAGCCGAGCACGGTGCCGCCGTGCGCCGGGGCGTGCGGGTAGGTGTCGACGCCGTTCGCCTCGGTCCAGCTCTCGGCCTGGACGGTGACGTCGCCCTCCGCCGGGCCGAGCTCCTTGATGCGGATGTTCCGGAACGCCACCTCGTCGCCGTCGCCGTGGTTCTGGATGCCCACGTAGCCCTGCTGGAGGGACCGCTTCGGGTCGGTGTTGACGAAATCGTTGATCTTTACGCCGTTCAGGAAGATCTGCAGGCGCTCACCCTCCACCCGGAGCTCGTAGGTGTTCCACTGCCCCGGCGGGTTGAGCGCGGCGTCCCTGGCCTTGAGGTCCGCAGACTGGAAGCCGTAGACCGACCCGGTGGTCTTCTCCGGGGCGTCCGTGGCGTCGATCTGGATCTCGTAGCCGTTGTCGACCGCCGACCACGGGTCGTCCGAGGCGGGGAAGCCGACGAAGACGCCCGCGTTGTCGTCTCCGCGCATCTTCCAGTCGAGCTTGAGCGAGTAGGAGTGGAACTCCTTCGCCTTGTACCAGAACAGCCCCAGGCCGCCGTGCGAGGTCAGGGTGCCGTCGGCGTTGGTGAATCCGCCGGGGCCGGCCTGCTCCCAGCCGGTGGTGCCGCCGTTGTAGAGCGTCGTGTAGCCGGTCTCGGGACGGCAGTCGGCCTTGAGGTCGCCCATGGCGTACCTGATGCCGCCGAGCAGGTGCTGCCGGAACTCCGGCTCGGAGAAGGAGGCCGCCGTGTGGCCGCCGCCCGTGTAGAACGACCGGCCGCCCTGATACTCCTTGCACCACGCGATCGGGTGGTCGTCGCCCATCTTGCCGCCCGAGTACGACTTCTCGTCGAGCGTGGCCAGCACGTGTGCGGTGCTGCGGGCGTTGGTCCGGTAGTCGTACCACTCGTCGGTGCGCGTCCACGTCGGCCCGAGGTGGGCGGTCGCGGGGTGGGCCCGGTCCTCCACCTTCACGGTCGCCTGCTGGACGGCGGGGTGCGAGGCGAACCACGCCCCGACCAGGCCGCCGTAGAACGGCCAGTCATACTCGGTGTCGGCCGCCGCGTGGATGCCCACGTAGCCACCACCCGCCTTGACGTACGACTCGAAGGCCGCCTGCTGGGTGTCGTTCAGCACGTCGCCCGTGGTGCTGAGGAACACCACGGCCTTGTACTTGGCCAGGTTCTGGGCGGTGAAGACGGCGGGGTCCTCGGTCGCGGTGATCTTGAAGCCCAGGTCTGTGATCGCCTGGATGCCCGCCGGGATCGAGTCGTGCCGGAAGCCGGCCGTACGCGAGAAGACCAGGACCTCGCCCTCGGCGCCGCCGCCCGGGCCCGTCGAGGTCGTCCACTTCTGCGCGTTGCTGCCATCACACGTCTTGATGACCATCTGGCCGGTGGTCGAGCCGTCGAGGCACTTACCGGACTGCGGGTTCTTGATCGTGCCGTCCGTCCCGATGGTCCAGACCTGCGCGCCGACATTGGCGACACAGTCCCAGATCTGCACCCGCGTGCCGTCGGCGTTGCCGCCGTTGGAGACGTCGAGGCACTTGCCGAGCGAGCGGAGCGTGGAGCCGTTGACGCTCCAGACCTGAGCCCCGGTGCCGTTGCACTGGTAGAGCTGCACGTTGGTGCCGTTGGCGGGGTCGGCGTTCGCGACGTCGAGGCACAGGCCGCCGGCGTTGACGATCGGTCCCGGGCTTCCGCCCGCGGGCGGCTCGGCCGTCAGCGTGAAGTCGTCCACGTCGAACAGCGCGCCGTCGTTGCCCTTGAAGAGCAGGAAGAGCTCGGTCGTCCCCGCCGGGGCGTTCGACAGCGGCGCGGAAACGTCGGTGAACGTCTCCCAGCCTCCGGTGACGGGCACGCTCACCTTGCCCAGCAGGGTGCCGGTCGGCGATCCCGTGCGGACCTCGATGGTGCCGCCCTTCCCGCCGGAGGAGACGCGGGCGGCGATCCCCTTGGCCTTGCTCAGCTCGTAGGGCTTGAAGGAGATCCAGTCGCCGTTGTTGATGTCGCCCACGGTCTTGCCGCCGTGCGCGTTGCTCTTCCCGATCGGGTTGACGCCCTGGGAGGCCCCGTAGTGCTCGGCCTGGCGGTGCCGCGGCTGCAGGATGTGCTGGGTGTGGGTGGTCAGCCCGCCCTTGTCGGTGTATTCGGCGTCGAACACGGCGAAGATGTTCGCCGCGTCGTCGTGCTCGCCGTCGACCGGGATGGTCAGCTCGCCGGAGCAGCCGCTCTTCGAGCTGATCTGGTGGCCGTGGCTGTCGTGGCCGAGGACGTAGGTCATCTTGACCTTCGCGCAGTCGACGTCGCCGTCCTCAGGGTCGGTGACCTTGATCGTGAAGGGGACCGAGTCGCCCCACTGGAACAGGCTGCCCGCCGTGGGAGTCTCGATGGTCACGGTCGGAGCGGTGTTGCCCGCCGTGACGACCACGCTGGCGCTGCCGCTGTTGCCCGCGGGGTCGCGCACCGTGAGCGTCGCGGTGTACGTGCCGTCCTTGTCGTACGTCTTGACCGGATTCGCCTCGGTGGAGGTGGTGCCGTCGCCGAAGTCCCAGGAGTACGTGAGCGTCGCGCCCTCGGGGTCGGCGGAGCCGGCCGAGGAGAACGTGACCGTGAAAGGCGTCTTGCCCGAGGTCTTGTCGGCCTTGGCCACCGCGATCGGGGAACGGTCACGGCCCTTGATGTACTCGAAGCGATACAGCGCCGAGTTGGCGTCGCCGTTGAAGTAGCCGGTGCCGTAGTCGAGCACGTACAGCGCGCCGTCCGGGCCGAACGCCAGGTCCATCACCTGCGTGCCGGTCCACGGGAAGTCGGTGATGTCACCGCGCGTCCCGTCGGCCCGCACGTCGATCGCCTTGATCCACCTGCGGCCGAACTCACCGGCGAAGAGGTGGCCGTCGAGGTCCTGGGGGAACTTGACCGCGGAGTTGAGGGCGGCGTCGAAGTGGTAGACCGGCCCGCCCATGGGGGACTCGGAGCCGCCGCCGAACTCGGGCGGGGAGCCGGCGTCGCCGCCGTACCTGATCCACGCGGGCTGGGCGGGCGGCAGCGTGCGCTGACCGGTGTTACGCGGGGAGGCGTTGACCGGGCCGCCGGCGCAGTCGTACTTCGCTCCGGAGGGACCGGAGGGGAAGGTGAACGCGTTGTAGGTCTCGGCCGCCGTGTTGGTGCCCGTGCAGTAGGGCCAGCCGTAGTTGCCGGGGCGGGTGACCCGGTTGAACTCGACCTGGCCGCTCGGCCCGCGGTTGGGGTCGGCGGTGCCGGCGTCGGGGCCGTAGTCGCCCACGTAGACGACGCCGGTGGCCTTGTCGACGCTCAGCCGGAACGGGTTGCGGAAGCCCATCGCGTAGATCTCGGGCCGGGTGTCCGGGGTGCCCGGCGCGAACAGGTTGCCCTCGGGGATCTCGTAGGTCCCGTCCGGCTTGACCTTGATGCGCAGGATCTTGCCGCGCAGGTCGTTGGTGTTGCCCGCGCTGCGCTGGGCGTCGTACGCCGGGTTGCGGTCGGGCCGCTCGTCGATCGGGGAGTAGCCCGACGAGTCGAAGGGGTTGCTGTCGTCGCCGGTCGACAGATAGAGGTTGCCGGCGGCGTCGAAGTCCATGTCGCCGCCGACGTGGCAGCAGATGCCGCGGTCGGCCGGCACATCGAGGATCTTGACCTCGCTGGCCTTGTCCAGCGTCCAGTCGGCCTTGACGGTGAACCTCGACAGCCGGTTCACGCCCTTCCAGGCCGAGAAGTCGGACGCGGTGGCCGGGGCGTCGCCGTCGGGGGTGTCGAGGCGGGGAGCGTAGTAGAGGTAGACGAACCGGTTGGTCGCGAAGCCCGGGTCGGCGGCGACTCCCTGGAGCCCCTCCTCGTCGTGGGAGTAGACGTTCAGCGTGCCGACCACGGTGGTGTCGCCGCGCGCGTCGGTGCGCCGCAGGACTCCCTCGCGAGCGGTGTGCAGCACCGACAGGTCGGGCAGCACGGTCATCGTCATCGGCTCGCCCATCTCGGCGGCGCCCCTGGCCAGCTCCACGCGCTGGTAGTCGGCGGCGTCGATGGGGGCCGCCTGCGCGGGCACGGCCGGGGCGAGCACGGTCAGGCCCGTGAAAGTCAGAAGTAAGGCGCAGGTCTGCGCGATCCGTTTTCTGGTGAGATGGGTCGGCCACCTGGGGGGCATGGCGGAGCTTCCTTCCCTCGGTGCGGTGCGGGCCAGCTGCACGGTCGTGGGCACGCGTTCGCCTCACAAACCGGCCGCGTAGCGGTGATTCGACCCGAAGGTAAGCCCCTTTTGGAGAATTGTGAAGATAGTTTCGGGAAAACCGCTGATCTTTCGTTACCTTGTGACGAAAGTTCCTCCGCGCGGCCCGGCGGCGACGATCGGCGCTGGGCGGGTAGGGGACGGGCATGGTGACGGAGACGGCAGGGCGGGTCGAGCGGCCGGTGATGCACCACCGCTGGGCCGACATCACCTTCATCCACTGGCGGTATCCGCCCGAGATCGTGCAGGGGTTCCTGCCGGACGGGCTCACCGTGGACACCTTCGAGGGGTCGGCGTACGTCGGGGTCACGCCGTTCCTCATGCGGGACGTGCGGGCGCCCGGCCTGCCGCCGCTGCCGTGGCTGTCGCGGTTCCCCGAGACCAACGTGCGCACGTACGCGCGGGACGCCCGGGGGCGCGGCGGCCTGTGGTTCCTGTCGCTGGACGCCGGGAGCCTCCCCGCCGTGCTGGGCGCCCGGGCCGGGTACGGCCTGCCGTACTACTGGTCCCGCATGTCCGTGAGCGGCGCGGGGGAGAGGCGCAGCTATCGCTGCCGGCGCCTCTGGCCGGGAGCGCCGGGTTCGTCGGGCGTGCGGTGCGACGCGGACGTCGACCTCGGTGCGCCGGTGACGGAGGCCGAGCGCAGCGGGCTCGCCGACTTCCTGGTCGAGCGGTACCGGCTCTTCACGGTCGTCGCCGGACGGCTGGCCACCGCCGAGGTCGAGCATCCGCGCTGGCCCCTGCACCACGCCCGTACGGCCGGGCTGGAGCAGGGGCTGCTGCGGGCGGCCGGCCTGCCCGAGCCGGGGCACGACCCGATCGTCCACGCGTCGCCCGGCGTGTCCGTACGGATCGGCATGTGGCGGCCTGTGCAGGCCTGAGCCGAAGGAGCGAACGGGTCCTCAGCGGCGGAGCCGGTCGATCCGCTCCGCGACGAGGGACGCCATGACGCGCTGTCCCTGCTGGTTGGGGTGCGCGGGCGCGACCCCGGCGGGCACGACGAGCGGTTCGACGAAACGCGCGTCACCGGCGCACATGTCGTGCCCGATCGTCGGCGTGTAGGTGTCGACGTAGAGCGCGCCGCTCCGCCGGGCCTGCTGCCGGAGCATCCCGTTGAGCCGTTTCACCGTGTCCCGCAGGTAGGGGAAGTCGCCCTTGGCGAAGGGGACGACCGAGGGGCACGCCGCGCCGCTCTCGGGGAGCAGGGCGGGGTAGCCGACCAGCATCACCGTCGCGCGCGGGCTGCGGCGCCTGACGTCCGCCAGCATCGCGGTGATCCGCGGTGACAGGGCCCGGATGCGGCGGGCGAGTTCGTCGTGCCCGCTCTTCGCGTACTGCGCCTGGCACGGGCTGCCGGCGGGGTCGGACCGCGCGGCGGACAGGCAGGTGCCGATGATGCTCGAGAAGCCGATGTCGTTGCCGCCCATGGTGACCGTGACCAGGGTCGTGTTCCTCGACAGGGCGCGCAACTGCGGGGCCTTGGCGCCCTGCCGGTGCCACAGGTCGCGGGTGGTCGCGCCGCCGCAGGTGACGTCCTTGAAGGAGCGGGACCCGTACGACCGGGCGAGCACCGACGGATAGTTCAGGCCGGAGCGCGAGCACGCCGGGTCCGTGGGCTCCGGCAGCCCCGCCCCGGACGCGTACGAGTCGCCGAGGGCGACGTAGCGCGCGGTGACGGCGGAGCCGGCCGCGGAGGCGGTGGAGGCGGTGGAGGCGGCGGCGCCGGTGCCGGGCAGGAGTGGGGAGACCGAGGCGGCGAGCAGCGCCGCCGTCGCCGTGGTACGCCGGACGGAGCGTGGGGTCAGGGCCACTGGGGAGCTCCATGGTCGGTAGCCGGATGTGGGGTCGCTGTTGGACGCCCAGATGGAGCTCCGGGTTCGCCTCGGCCGTCACGACGACACGGCGCGCGGTCAGGCGCGCGGCTCCTCGAACCGGTCGAGATAGGCGGCGTACCAGGCGCGTTCCTCCTCCAGCAGCGTGTGGCGGCCGGTGTAGACGTGGTCGAACATGGCGTCCACCGGCGGGTCCGGCATGGAGATCACGCCCTCGCGCAGTTCGAGGGCGAGGCGGTCGCCCTCCTCGTCGACCTCCCGGAAGAACGCGTCGTCGGCGAGCTCCTCGCGCAGGAGGAACGCCCGCATCCGCGCGATCGGGTCCTTCCTCTGCCACTCCTCCACCTCCTCGGCCGGGCGGTAGCGCCCCGGGTCGTCGGAGGTGGTGTGCGGGCCCATCCGGTAGGTGTGCGCCTCGATGAGGAACGGCCCGTCGCCCCGGCGGGCGTGCTCCAGGGCGGCCCTCGTCACGGCGAGGCAGGCCAGCACGTCGTTGCCGTCCACGCGTACGCCGGGGAAGCCGTAGCCCCGCGCCCGGTGGTGGATCGGCGCCCGGCTCTGCCGGTCCACCGGCTGCGAGATGGCCCACTGGTTGTTCTGGCAGAAGAAGACGACCGGCGCGTTGTAGACGGCGGCGAAGTTGAACGCCTCGCTCACGTCTCCCTCGCTCGCGGCGCCGTCGCCGAAGTACGCCACGACGGCCGAGGAGTCGCCGTCCCTGCGCATTCCCATCGCGTATCCCACGGCGTGCAGGGTCTGCACGCCGAGGACGATCGTGTAGAGGTGGAAGCCGGTGTGGCGCGGATCCCAGCCGCCGTTCGTCGTGCCGCGCAGCATCCCCATGAGCGTGAGCGGAGGGATGCCCCGGCACCAGGCGACGCCGTGCTCCCGGTAGGAGGGGAACACGTGGTCGTCCGGCTCCAGCGCCCGGCCGGAGCCGATCTGCGCGGCCTCCTGCCCGAGGCAGGGGATCCACATGCCCAGCTCGCCCAGGCGCTGCAGGGCGAAGGCCTCCCGGTCCAGCCGCCGCACCAGCGTCATGTCGCGGTACAGCCCTCGGTACTGGCTCTTCGGCAGGTCCAGGTCGTACCCGGGGTGCACGACACGTTCGCCTTCCGGCGTGAGCAACTGGACCAGATCTTCGGCCTCGTCCTGGCGCCGCACGTCGTCTCCTCTCTGACAACGGTGAAGAACGCGAACGGTGAAGAACGCGAAGACCAATCATCGCGGGTGCCGGGCCTCCCGGCTCACCCGACGGGGCAGGTGCCTGCTTTGCGGTAGTTGGTCCGTCTGTTGGTCCGCCTATTGACACCGGACACAGGTGACCTCAGTGTGTTGCGCATAGTGCTCCGAGTTTCGGGTCGCACAACTGTGCTCACTCACGACCGAGGACGCCGATGATTCCTGTGTGTCCCCTCCGTTCCCTGCCGCGGGGTGAGGCGTTCCGCCTGGACGCCGACCCGCCGATCGCGGTCTTCCACACGGAGGACGGGGAGATCTACGCCATCGACGACACCTGCACCCATCAGGACGCCTCGCTGGCGGACGGCTGGCTGGAGGGGTGCGAGGTCGAGTGCCCTCTGCACGCCTCGCGCTTCGACCTGCGGACCGGCAAGGTGGACTCCCCTCCCGCGAAGCTGCCGGTGCGGACGCACACGGTGGTCGTGGAGGCCGACACGATCTACGTCATCCCCTCTCAGGAGCCGCGGCCGTGAGCCTGCCGCCCAGCCTGCCCCCCAGCCTGGTCGCCACGCTGCCGGGGGCGTACTACACCGACCCGGGGGTCTTCGCACGGGAGTGCGAGCGCGTCTTCGAGTCGATGTGGTTCTGCGCCGTACGGGCCTCCGACCTGCCGAAGCCCGGGGCGTTCCGTACGGTCCAGGTCGGCAGGGAGAGCATCCTGGTCACCCGGGCCCGGGACGGCTCGGCCCGGGCGTTCTACAACGTCTGCCGCCACCGTGGCGCGCGGCTGCGCACGGAGGAGTCCGGCGAGGCCAGGCGGGCCTTCCAGTGCCCGTACCACGCGTGGACGTACGACTTCGACGGCAGGCTCGTCGCGGCCCCCAACCTCACCAAGATGCCCGACCTCGACCGGGTCGAGTACGGCCTGGTGAACGTGGCGGTGCGGGAGTGGCTGGGCTACGTGTGGGTCTGCCTGGCCGAAGAGCCGCCGTCGTTCGAGGAGGACGTGCTCGGCGAGGTGCGCACCCGGCTCGGCGACGTGGCCTCCCTCGACAACTACGACGTCGCCGGCCTGGCGCTCGGCCGCAGGATCCGCTACGACGTCGCGGCGAACTGGAAGCTCATCGTCGAGAACTTCATGGAGTGCTATCACTGCGCGACCATCCACCCGGAGCTGACCGAGGTGCTGCCGGAGTTCGCCGGCGGCTACGCGGCGCAGTACTACGTGGGCCACGGCGCGTTGTTCGGCGAGGAGATCCGGGGGTTCACGGTCGACGGCTCCGAGGGGCTCGACCGGATCCCGGGCATCAGGGAGGACCAGGACCGGCGCTACTATGCGATCACGATCAAGCCGCAGGTCTTCGTCAACATGGTGCCCGACCACGTCATCGTGCACCGGATGTTCCCGCTCGCGGTGGACCGCACGGTCGTGGAGTGCGACTGGCTGTACCTGCCGGAGGTCGTCGAGGCCGGCAGGGACGTCAGCCGCTCGGTGGAGCTGTTCCACCGGGTGAACGAGCAGGACTTCGACGCCTGCGAGCGCACGCAGCCGTCGATGAGCTCCCGCACGTACGCCCGGGGCGGGGTGCTGGTGCCGAGCGAGCACCACATCGGCCTGTTCCATGATTGGGTGCGCGGCAGGCTGAGTGAGGGTGGAGGAGATGCGGGGTGACGCGTAAGGCGCCTCGGGAGGACGTCGGAGACGAGCGGCTGGAGGTCGGCTCGCCCAAGGCATGGGCGGGCGGGGTCCCGGCGGTCGGCCACGCGCTGGGCACGGCGTACCGCCAGATGGGCGCGGGGCGGACGCTGCTGACTCTGCTCCGGGTCAACCAGAAGACCGGTTTCGACTGCCCGGGGTGCGCCTGGCCGGAGGGCGACGGACACCGCAGCCCCGCCGAGTTCTGCGAGAACGGCGCCAAGGCGGTGGCCGAGGAGGCGACGGTCCGCCGGGTCACCCGGGACTTCTTCGCCGAGCATCCGGTGGACGAGCTGGCCCGGCGCAGCGACTACTGGCTGGGCCAGCAGGGCCGGCTTACCGAGCCGATGTACAAGCCGGCCGGTTCGGACCGTTACGAGCCCATCTCGTGGCAGGACGCCTTCGGCGTCGTCGCGCGTGAGCTGCGCGCGCTCGACCACCCCGATCAGGCGCTCTTCTACACCTCCGGCCGCACGTCCAACGAGGCCGCCTTCGCCTACCAGCTCCTCGTCCGCCGGTTCGGCACCAACAACCTGCCCGACTGCTCCAACATGTGCCACGAGTCGAGCGGCTCGGCGCTGACCCAGACGCTCGGCATCGGCAAGGGCACGGTGCTGCTCGACGACCTGCACCGGGCCGACCTGATCTTCGTGGTGGGCCAGAACCCGGGCACCAACCATCCGCGCATGCTCACCGCGCTGGAACGGGCGAAGCGGGGTGGCGCGCGGATCGTGTCGGTCAACCCGCTGCCGGAGGCCGGGCTGCTGCGGTTCAGGAACCCGCAGAAGGCCTCCGGCCTCGCCGGGACCGGGACGGCGTTGTCCGACCGGTTCCTGCAGATCCGCCTCGGGGGCGATCTGGCGCTGTTCCAGGCGCTGTCGCTGCTCCTGCTGGAGGCCGAGGACGCCGCGCCCGGCACGGTGGTGGACCGCGAGTTCGTCGAGGCGCACACGCACGGGTTCGACGCGTGGGCCGAGCACATCCGCACGCTCGACTGGGCCGAGGTGCTGGAGGCGACCGGGCTGACCCGCGCCGAGATCGAGGAGACGGCCCGCGACGTGCTCGCCGCCCGCTCGGTCGTGGTCTGCTGGGCGATGGGCCTCACCCAGCACCGCAAATCGGTCCCGACGATCAGGGAGGTCGTCAACTTTCTGCTGCTGCGCGGCAACGTCGGGCGTCCCGGCGCGGGCGTGTGTCCCGTACGCGGGCACTCCAACGTGCAGGGCGACCGGACGATGGGCATCTACGAGAAGCCCAAGCCGGAGTTCCTCGACGCGCTGGAGGAGGAGTTCGGCTTCCCGCCGCCGCGCGAGCACGGCCACGACACCGTGGAGGCCATCCGGGCCATGCGGGACGGGGACGCCCGGGTGTTCTTCGCCATGGGCGGCAACTTCGTCTCGGCGACGCCGGACACCGCCGCGACCGAGGCGGCCCTGCGCCGCTGCCGGCTCACCGTGCAGGTGTCGACCAAGCTGAACCGGTCGCACGCCGTGTGCGGCGAGCAGGCGCTGATCCTGCCCACGCTCGGCCGTACCGAGCGGGACGTCCAGGCCGGTGGCGAGCAGTTCGTCACGGTCGAGGACTCGATGGGCATGGTGCACGCCTCACGCGGCCGGCTCCGCCCCGCGTCGGACGTGCTGCTGTCGGAGGTGGCGATCGTGTGCCGGCTGGCCCGCGAGCTGTTCGGCGACGACCCGCACGTGCCGTGGGCCGAGTTCGAGGCCGGCTACGACGCGATCAGGGAGCGCATCGAGCGGGTCGTGCCCGGGTTCGACGACTTCAACGCGAGGGTGCGCGGGCCGGGCGGCTTCGCGTTGCCGAACGCGCCGCGCGACGAGCGCCGCTTCCCCACGGCCACGGGAAAGGCGAACTTCACGGTGAACGCGCTGGAGGTGCTGCGGGTGCCGCGGGGCCGCCTCCTGCTGCAGACGATCCGCAGCCACGACCAGTACAACACCACGATCTACGGCCTGGACGACCGCTACCGCGGAGTCAGGAACGGGCGGCGGGTGGTCTTCGTCCACGCCGACGACCTGGACGAGCGCGGGCTCGCGGACGGCGACATGCTGGACATCATCAGCGAGTGGGCGGACGGCGAGCGCGTGGCCGAGGGGTTCCGCGCGGTCGCCTATCCGACGGCGCGGGGCTGCTGCGCGGCGTACTTCCCGGAGACGAACGTGCTGGTGCCCCTGGACTCGGTGGCGGAGACGTCGAACACGCCCACCTCCAAGAGCGTCGTCGTACGGCTGCGCCGTGCGGCGGAAGACGCGGCGCAAGGCCCGGCGGGGGAGTCGGCGGGGGAGACGGCTATCCGCCGAGGCGGTGGCTGATCTCCTCGGCGCCCCGCAGCAGGACGGGGGCCGTCTCCCGCATGCGCTCCTCGCTGAAGCGGTAGGCGGGCCCGGACGCGCTGACCGCCGCCACGACCTCGCCGTGGAACGAGCGCACCGGGGCGGCGATCGCGTTCAGGCCCACCTCGAGCTCCTCCAGCGAAAGGGCGTAGCCGTGCTCGCGCACCCCGGCCAGTTCGCGTTCGAGGTCCTCCACGGAGGTCACCGTGCCGGGCGTGTAGCGCTCCAGGCCGGCCGCGCGGAGCAGGTCCTCGCGGTGCCACCGGTCGAGATGGGCCAGCAGGACCTTCCCGCTCGACGTCGCGTGCAGGGGCGTGAGCTGGCCCACCCAGTTGTGCGCGGTGACGGCGGCGGGCCCGCGCACCTGGTCGAGGTTGACCGCGTAGTGCGACCGCAGGACGGCGATGTTCACCGTCTCGCCGATCTCCTCGGCGAGCCGGCGGCAGACGGGCCTGCTCCGCTGCGGCACGTCCATCCGCATGGAGACGCTGCCGGCGAGGCGGACGAGGCCGAAGCCGAGGCGATACTTGCCGCGGTCCTCGGCCTGCTCGACCAGCCCGCGCGCCTCCAGCGCGCCCAGCAGCCGGAACGCGGTCGACTTGTGCACCTCGATCTCGGCCGCGAGCTCGGTGACCCCGGCCTCCCCGCGCCTGGCGAGGATCTCCATGATGCTGACCGCCCGGTCCACGGACTGCACGCCGCCACCGGAGGCCTCGGGCCTGGCGGCGGAAGCGTCGTTGCTCACAGCCGAGACTGTAGCGCCTCACCCGGAACGGCCCGCGATCATGACGATACGATTTGCACTAAACCTCCCCTTTTAGTCGGTCCCCGTGCCGGACGTGAGTGAGACGAGGGCAGATTGACCGCACAATCGACCGCACAATCGACCGCTCAGCAGTACGACTTCGTCATCGTCGGTGGCGGATCCGCGGGCAGCGCGCTGGCGAACCGGCTGTCGGCCGACCCGTCCACCCGGGTGCTGGTACTGGAGGCTGGCCGGCCCGACTACCTGTGGGACGTCTTCATCCACATGCCGGCCGCGCTGACCTTCCCGATCGGCAGCCGCTTCTACGACTGGAAGTACGAGTCGGAGCCCGAGCCCTTCATGCACGGCCGCCGGATCTACCACGCCAGGGGGAAGGTGCTCGGCGGGTCGAGCAGCATCAACGGGATGATCTTTCAGCGGGGCAACCCGATGGACTACGAGCGCTGGGGCGCCGACCCCGGGATGAAGAACTGGGACTACGCGCACTGCCTGCCCTACTTCAGGCGGATGGAGAACTGCCTCGCGGCGGACCCGGACGACCCGCGGCGCGGGCACGACGGGCCGCTCGTGCTGGAGCGCGGCCCGGCGGCGAGCCCGCTGTTCCCGGCCTTCTTCGAGGCCGTGCAGCAGGCGGGCTATCCGCTCACCGACGACGTGAACGGATACCGCCAGGAGGGCTTCGCCCGCTTCGACCGCAACATCCGGCGCGGCCGCCGCCTGTCGGCAGCCCGCGCCTACCTCCACCCCGTGCGGAAGCGGCCGAACCTGGAGATCAGGACCAGGGCGTACGTCACGAGGATCGTGTTCGAGGGCAAACGGGCGGTCGGCGTCGAGTGCGACGGGCAGGTCATCCGGGCGGGCGAGGTCGTCCTGTGCGGCGGCGCGATCAACACCCCGCAGCTGCTCCAGCTCTCGGGGGTGGGCAACGCCGCCGAACTGCGGGCCCTCGGCGTGGAGGTGGTCCACGACCTGCCCGGCGTGGGGGAGAACCTCCAGGACCACCTGGAGGTCTACGTCCAGCACGCCTGTAAGCGGCCGGTGTCCATGCAGCCGTACCTCAAGTGGCGGCACCGGCCGTGGATCGGCGCGCAGTGGCTGTTCCTCCGCTCCGGGCCGGGCGCGACCAACCACTTCGAGGCGGGCGGCTTCGTGCGGAGCAACGACGACGTGGCCTACCCGAACCTGATGTTCCACTTCCTGCCGATCGCGGTGCGCTACGACGGCAGCTCCCCGGCCGGCGGGCACGGCTACCAGGTGCACGTCGGGCCGATGTACTCCGACGCGCGCGGCAGCGTGAAGATCAAGAGCGCCGACCCGGGGGTGAAGCCCGCCCTGCGGTTCAACTACCTGTCCACCGAGCAGGACCGGCGGGAGTGGGTCGAGGCCGTCAGGGTCACCCGCGAGATCCTGGGCCGGCCGGCCCTCCAGGAGTTCAGCGCCGGCGAGATCTCTCCCGGGCCGTCGGTCGCGACGGACGAGCAGATCCTCGACTGGGTCGCCAGGGACGGCGAGACGGCCCTGCATCCCTCCTGCACCGCGAAGATGGGCGTGGACGAGATGTCGGTGGTGGACCCCGACACTATGCGCGTGCACGGCCTGGAGGGACTGCGGGTGGTGGACGCCTCGGTCATGCCGTACGTCACGAACGGCAACATCTACGCCCCGGTGATGATGGTCGCGGAGAAGGCGGCCGACCTGATCCTCGGCAACACCCCCCTCCCGCCCGCCGAGGCCGGCTTCTACCGTCACACGCCAGGGATCACGCCTTGACGGAGCCCGTGTCTGGGATTGATTCTGTTCCTCGATAAGCAAACAGGTGCGTATTACGCAACGAGTGTGATCGGAAGGCGCTGCCTGTGGCGGACCTCTTCATCGGTGGCGCCTGGACCGACGCCGTCGCAGGCGGACGCCGTACGATCCGATGCCCCGCGGACGGCGCGGTCGTCGCGACCGTCGCGGAGGCCACCCGCGCCGACACCGAGGCCGCGATCGCGGCGGCGCGGCGCGCGTTCGACGCGGGCCCCTGGCCGCGTACGCCCGCGAGCGAGCGCGGACGGCTGCTCCTGCGGACGGCCGACCTGATCGAGCGCGACAGGGCGGCGATCGCGCGGGCCGAGTCGCTCGACACGGGCAAGCGGCTCGCCGAGAGCGAGTACGACGTGGACGACGTCGTCCGGTGCTTCCGCTACTTCGGCGGCATCGCCGGCACCGACGCGGGCCGGGTGATCGACACCGGCAGGGACGACGCGGTCAGCCGGGTGGTCTACGAGCCGATCGGCGTGTGCGGGCTCATCACCCCCTGGAACTACCCCCTGCTGCAGACCTCCTGGAAGGTCGCCCCCGCGCTCGCGGCGGGCGACACCTTCGTGCTGAAGCCGAGCGAGCTCACTCCGAGCACGGCCGTCCTGCTGATGCGGCTGCTGGAGGAGGCCGGCCTGCCACCGGGCGTGGCCAACCTCGTGCTCGGCGCGGGTCCCGAGGCCGGGGCGCCGCTCGCCGAGCACCCGGACGTCGACATGGTGTCGTTCACCGGCGGCCTCGCGACCGGGCGGCGGGTGATGGCCTCGGCCGCCGCGACCGTGAAACGGGTCGCGCTGGAGCTCGGCGGCAAGAACCCCAACATCGTCTTCGCCGACGCCGACTTCGAGACGGCGGTCGACTTCGCGCTGACCGCGGTCTTCCTGCACTCCGGGCAGGTCTGCTCGGCCGGCGCCCGCCTGCTGGTGGAGGACCCGATCCACGACGCGTTCGTGGCCGAGGTCGCCCGCCGGGCCGAGGACATCCGCCTGGGCGGGCCGTTCGACCCCGAGGCGGAGACCGGCCCGCTGATCTCCGCCGCGCACCTCGCCAAGGTCGAGGCGTACGTCGAGGCCGGTCTCGCCGAGGGCGCGAAGCTCCGCTGCGGCGGGCGGCGGCCGGACGAGCCGGAGTTGGCCGGCGGGTTCTACTACCGGCCCACCGTGCTCGACGGATGTCACCGCGAGATGCGCGTCGTCCGGGAGGAGTCGTTCGGGCCGGTCCTGACCGTGGAGCGCTTCTCCGGCGAGGACGAGGCGGTCACCCTGGGCAACGACACCGACTACGGCCTCGCGGGCGCCGTCTGGACGCGGGACGCGGGCCGGGCGCAGCGGGTGGCCGCCCGGCTGCGGCACGGGACGGTGTGGATCAACGACTACCACCCGTACGTGCCGCAGGCGGAGTGGGGCGGGTTCAAGCAGTCCGGGGTCGGCCGCGAGCTCGGCCCGACGGGCCTGGACGAGTACCGCGAGATCAAGCACGTGTGGCAGAACACCGATCCCCGTCCCCAGCACTGGTTCAGGCCGCGCGACGCCGGCCGAGGAGCGTGAACATGGAACATGTCGGTGCGACGGGCCCGCGCGTCGTCGTCATCGGGGCCGGCGTCGTCGGCGCTGCGCTCGCCGACGAGCTGTCGGCCCGTGGCTGGACGGACGTCACGGTGGTCGACCAGGGCCCGGTGCCCGCGACCGGCGGCTCCTCCTCGCACGCGCCCGGCCTGGTCTTCCAGATCAACGGGTCGAAGACCATGACCCAGATGGCGCGCTACACCGTCGAGAAGCTCGGCTCGCTCGACCTCGACGGCGAGCCCTGCTTCCTCCAGGTCGGCGGCCTGGAGGTGGCCACGACCCCCGAACGGCTCGCGGAGCTGCACCGGCGGCACGGCTGGGCCACCTCCTGGGGCGTCGAGTCGGGCCTGCTCACCCCCGCCGAGTGCGCGGACCTCTTCCCTCTGCTCGACCCCGCCGCCGTGCTCGGCGGTCTCCACATCCCCACCGACGGGATAGCCAAGGCCGTACGCGCGGTCGAGGCGCAGCTGCGCCGGGCCACGTCGCGCGGCGTACGGGTGCTGGAGCGGCGTGAGGTGCTGGACATCCGCACCGAGGACGGCCGGGTGGCCGCGGTCGTGACCGGCCAGGGCGAGATCGCGGCGGACGTCGTGGTCTGCTGCGCCGGCATCTGGGGGCCGAAGGTCGCCGCGATGGCGGGCATGCCGCTGCCGCTCACCCCCCTCGCCCACCAGCTCGCCTGGACGGGGCCCGTGCTTGAGGGAAGCACCCAGGAGGCGACGCTGCCGATCCTGCGGCACCAGGACGCCGACCTCTACTACCGCCAGCGCTTCGACGGCGTCGGCATCGGCTCCTACGGCCACCGGCCGATGCCGGTCCGGCCCGAGGACCTGCTGCCGGTGGACGAGGCCGAGGTGATGCCCTCGGTGCTCGCCTTCACCCCCGGCGACTTCGAGGACGCCTGGGCCGAGACCCGGCGGCTGCTGCCCGGCACCCGTGAGGCGGAGATCGGAGAGGGCGTCAACGGGGTGTTCTCCTTCACCCAGGACCACATGCCGCTGCTGGGCGAATCGCCGGACGTGAAGGGCTTCTGGGTCGCCGAGGCGGTCTGGGTGACCCACTCCGCCGGGGTGGGCCGGGCGATGGCCGAATGGCTGGTCGACGGCCACTGCTCGTCGTTCGACCTGCACGAGTGCGACGTCAACCGGTTCGAGCCGCACCAGCTCGCGCCCGACTACGTGCTGGCGCGCGGCTGCCAGAACTTCGTCGAGGTCTACGACATCATCCACCCGCTCCAGCCGATGGAGGAGCCGCGGCCGGTGCGCCTCAGCCCCTTCCACGCCCGGCAGCGCGAGCTGGACGCGTACTTCCTGGAGGCCGCCGGCTGGGAACGGCCGCAGTGGTACGGCGCCAACGCCCGCCTGCTTGAGGGAGGGGACATTCCCGCGCCCGGCGACTGGGCCGCCCGCTACTGGTCGCCGATCGTCGGCGCGGAGGCCCGGGCGTCCCGCGAGGCCGTCGCGCTGTACGACATGACCGCGCTGAAACGCCTTGAGGTCACCGGCCCCGGCGCACTCGCCTACCTCCAGCGGCTCACGACCGGCCAGATGGACAAGTCGGTCGGCTCGGTGACGTACTGCCTGCTGCTCGACGTGGACGGCGGCATCCGCAGCGACGTGACCGTCGCCCGGCTGGGCCGCGACACGTTCCAGGTCGGCGCGAACGGCAACCTCGACCTGGACTGGCTCCACCGCCACCTGCCGGAGGACGGGTCGGTCGTGGTCCGCGACATCACGGCCGGCACCTGCTGCCTCGGCGTCTGGGGGCCGCGCGCCCGCGACCTCGTGCAGCCGCTGACCGGCGCCGACTTCTCCAACGAGGGCTTCCGCTACTTCCGGGCGAAGAAGGCGTACGTCGGCGCCGTACCGGTCACCGCGCTGCGGCTGTCGTACATCGGTGAGCTGGGCTGGGAGCTCTACACGACGGCCGACCTCGGCGCGAAGCTGTGGGACACGCTGTGGGAGGCGGGGCAGGAGCACGGGATCATCGCGGGCGGGCGCGGCGCGTTCGCCAGTCTCCGGCTGGAGAAGGGCTACCGGTCCTTTGGCACCGACATGACCTTCGAGCACGATCCGTACGAGGCCGGGCTCGGGTTCGCCGTCAGGATGGACAAGGGCGACTTCGTCGGCCGCAGGGCGCTGGAGCGGCGCGCGGAGAACGTGCGCCGCCGCCTGACCTGCCTGACCATCGACGACCCCGCCGACGTGGTCATGGGCAGGGAGCCGGTCTACGACGGCGGCACGGGCGTCGGTTACGTCACCAGCGCGGCCTTCGGTTACACGATCGGCAAGGGCATCGCCTACGCCTGGCTGCCCGCCACGCTGGCCACGCCCGGCCGCACGCTGGAGATCGGCTACTTCGACCGGCGGGTGCCCGCCGTGGTCGCCGAGGAGCCGTTGTTCGACCCCGCGATGGAACGGCTGCGCGGGACCGGGGAGGCCCGATGAACCCCCTGCCGCCTCACCTGCCGGACCACCCCGACCGGCTGTGGCGCTCCGCCGAGCCCAAGCGGTCGTACGACGTGGTGATCGTCGGTGGCGGCGGCCACGGCCTCGCCACGGCGTACTACCTGGCCAAGAACCACGGGATCACCGACGTCGCGGTGCTGGAGCGCGGCTGGCTCGCGGGCGGCAACATGGCCCGCAACACCACCATCATCCGGTCGAACTACCTGTGGGACGAGAGCGCGGGCATCTACGAGCACGCGCTGAAGCTGTGGGAGGGCCTGGAGGAGGACCTCGGCTATCCGCTGCTGTTCAGCCAGCGCGGCGTGCTCAACCTCGCGCACAGCCTGCAGGACGTGCGCGAGAGCGTGCGCCGGGTCAACGCCAACCGGCTCAACGGCGTCGACGCCGAGTGGCTGACGCCGGAGCAGGTCAAAGAGGTATGCCCGATCGTCGAGATCTCGCCCGACGTGCGTTACCCGGTGCTCGGCGCCACCTTCCAGCCGAGGGCCGGGATCGCCAAGCACGACTACGTGGCGTGGGGCTTCGCCCGGGCGGCGGCGGACCTCGGGGTCGACATGATCGAGCACTGCGAGGTGACCGGTCTCGACGTGCGCGACGGCCGGGTGACCGGGGTGCGCACCACCCGCGGCCCGATCGCCGCGAAGAAGGTCGCGCTGGCCGCCGCCGGGCACTCCTCGGTGGTCGCCGGGTTCGCGGGCGTGGCGCTGCCGTTGCAGAGCCACCCGTTGCAGGCACTGGTGTCGGAACTGCTCGAACCGGTGCATCCCACCGTGGTCATGTCGAACGCCGTCCACGTGTACGTCAGCCAGGCGCACAAGGGCGAACTGGTCATGGGCGCCGGAATCGACGCGGCCAACTCCTATCGGCAGCGCGGGGCGTTCCACATCATCGAGCGGCAGATGGCGGCCGCGCTGGAACTGTTCCCGGTCTTCGCCCGCGCGCACGTGCTGCGCACCTGGGGCGGCGTCGTGGACGTCACGCCGGACGCCTCACCCGTCGTCGGGCTCACCCCGGTCGAGGACCTCTACGTGAACTGCGGATGGGGCACCGGCGGGTTCAAGGCCACGCCGGGCGTCGGCTGGTGCTACGCGCACACCGTGGCGACCGGCGAGCCCCACCCGCTCAACGCCCCCTTCTCGCTCGACCGGTTCACCACCGGCAGGCTCGTCGACGAGCACGGCGCCGCCGCCGTCGCCCACTGACCCGTCGCCCACTGACTTCCGGAGTGCTGATGCTGCTGATCGCCTGCCCCTGGTGCGGGCCGCGGGACGAGGCCGAGTTCCACTACGGAGGGCAGGCGCACGTCGCCCATCCGGACGACCCGGCCGCCCTCTCCGACGAGGAGTGGGCCCGCTACCTGTTCTTCCGCGACAACCCCAAGGGCCTGTTCGCGGAGCGGTGGAGCCACGCGGCCGGGTGCCGCCGCTGGTTCAACGCCGTACGGGACACCGCCACCAACGAGATCCACGCCGTCTACCGGGTGGGCGAGCCGCGGCCGGTGAACTCATGAGCACTCAGCCGTACCGCCGTGAGGGCGTGACCGGGCGGGTCCTGCGCTTCCGGTTCGACGGCCGCGACCTCGAAGGTCTGGCCGGTGACACGCTGGCGTCGGCGCTGCTGGCGGGCGGCGTGCGCGCGGTCGCGACCAGCGTCAGGCTCGGCCGTCCGCGCGGCGTCTACGCCGCGGGCTGCGAGGAGCCGAACGCGGTCGTCCAGATCGAGGAGCCGTTCCCCGAGCCGATGCTCACGGCCACGACCGTCGAGTTGTACGACGGCCTGGTCGCCACCGGGCTCGCCGGGCGGGGCAGGCTGGCCGACCGGCCCGACCCGGCGCGCTACGACGCCGTCCACGCGCACTGCGACGTGCTCGTGGTCGGCGCGGGACCGGCCGGCATCGCCGCCGCGCGCGTGGCCGCGCGGGCCGGGGCGCGGGTGATCCTCGCCGACGAGCGGCCCGAGCCGGGCGGCAGCCTGCTCGGCACGACCGAGACGGTGGACGGTGGGCCGGGCCGTGCCTGGGCGGCCGCCGAGGTCGACGCGCTGGCCGCCCTGCCGGAGACGCGCGTGCTGCGCCGCACCACCGTCATCGGCCACTACGACGACAACTACATCGTCGCGGTCGAGCGGCGGACCAATCACCTCGGCGCGGCGGCCCCGCCCGGCGTGGCGCGCGAGCGCGTCTGGCGGATCCGCGCGAAACGCGTGGTGCTGGCGACCGGCGGGCACGAGCGGTTCGTCGCCTTCGCCGGGAACGACCTGCCCGGCGTCATGCTGGCCGGCGCCGCCCGCACCTACGTCAACCAGTACGGCGTGCTGCCCGGCCGCCGGGCGGTCGTGTTCACCACCAACGACACCGCCTACGCTGCGGCGCTCGACCTCGCCGACGCCGGGATCGAGATCGCCGCCGTCGCCGACGTACGACGGGAGCCGGGTCGCATGTGGGCGGCCCGGTGCGCGGAACGCGGCATCGAGGTCCTCACCGGGCATGTGGTGACGGCGGCGAAGGGCGAGGGCGAGGTCACCGGGGCCGAGATCGCCCCCCGTACGGGTGGCCGGGCCCGGGAGGTCGCCGCCGACCTGCTGCTCGTGTCCGGTGGCTGGACGCCGGTGGTGCACCTGTTCAGCCAGGCCGGGGGCACGCTGCGGTACGACGAGGGGCTGGGCGCGTTCACGCCGGGGGAGACCCGCCAGGCGGCCGAGGCCGCCGGGTTCGCCGCCGGCGTGACGACGCTGCGCGCCTGCCTGGCGGACGGCGCCGAGGCGGGCCGTCGGGCGCTGGCCGCCCTCGGGTTCGGTGCGCCTGGGGTCACTGTGCCGGTGGTGGAGGAGGAGCCCGCCGCCGCGCCCGCCGAGCATCTGTGGCTGGTGGAGTCGGGCGACTACGGCACCCACTTCGTGGACCTGCAGCGTGACGTGACGGTGGCGGAGGTGCTGCGCGCGACCGGCGCGGGCCTCACCTCGGTCGAGCACGTCAAGCGCTACACCACCGCGGGCACGGCCCACGACCAGGGCAAGACCTCCGGGCAGCTGACCGGCGGCGTCGTGGCGCACGCCCTCGGCGTCGACGTCGCCGCGCTCGGGACCACGACGTTCCGCGCGCCGTACACGCCGGTCTCGTTCGCCGCGCTCGCGGGCCGCGACCGGGGCCCCCTGCACGACCCGGTCCGTACGACGCCCATGCACGAGTGGCACGTGGCGCGTGGCGCGCTCTTCGAGAACGTCGGGCAGTGGAAGCGGCCCTGGTACTACCCCGGCCTTGGCGAGGACCCGGGGGAGGACATGGAGGACGCGGTCCTGCGCGAGTGCGCCGCCGTAAGGGAGGGCGCGGGCGCGATGGACGCCTCCACCCTCGGGAAGATCGACGTGGTCGGTCCCGACGCGGGGGTGTTCCTGGACCGGCTCTACACGAACATGATGAGCACGCTCAAGGTCGGGTCCATCCGCTACGGCGTGATGTGCCGCCCCGACGGCATGGTCTTCGACGACGGCACCGCCATCCGCCTGGCGGACGACCACTACCTTGTCACCACGACCACCGGCAACGCGGCGGCGGTGCTCGACTGGATGGAGGAGTGGCTGCAGACCGAGTGGCCGGACCTGCGGGTCCGCTGCACCTCGGTCACCGAGCAGTGGGCGACGGTCGCGCTCGCCGGGCCGCGCTCCCGCGAGGTGCTCGCCGCCCTCGCCCCCGGCCTCGCCGTCGGCAAGGACGACTTCCCCTTCATGACCTGGCGGGACGCCGAGGTCGCCGGGATCGACGCGCGGGTCTGCCGGATCAGCTTCTCGGGCGAGCTGGCCTACGAGATCAACGTCTCGTCCTGGCACGGGCTCGCCCTGTGGGAGGCGGTCATGGCGTCGGGCGAGGTCACGCCGTACGGCACGGAGACCATGCACGTGCTGCGGGCGGAGAAGGGGTATCCGATCGTCGGCCAGGACACCGACGGCACGGTCACCCCGCAGGACCTCGGCATGGAGTGGATCGTCTCGAAGAAGAAGGCCGACTTCGTCGGCAGGCGGTCGTACGCGCGGGCGGACACGTCCCGGCCCGATCGCAGGCACCTGGTGGGCCTGCTGCCGGAGGACCCCGGCGTGCTGCTGCCCGAGGGCGCGCACCTCGTTTCGGTCTCTGCGGCAGCCTCTGTGCCGTCCTCTGTAGCGTCCGCGGCTCTGCCCGCTGTGCCGCCCGTGCTGCCGGTGCCGGCGCTCGGCTTCGTCACCTCCAGCTACCGCAGCGCCGCGCTCGGCCGCACGTTCGCGCTCGCGCTGGTCAGCGGCGGGCGCGGGCGCGTCGGCGAGCGGTTGTACGCGCCGGTCGGCGACGACCTCGTGCCCGTGACCGTGACCTCCCACGTCCTGTACGACCCGGAAGGAGCTCGCCGTGACGGCTGACCCCGTGGCTGATTCTGTGGCTGAGTCTGCGGCTGGTTTTGTGATCGGGCGTAGGAGTCCGGCGGCGGCGTACTCGGACAGGTTCGCGGCGGCGAGCGCGGGCGGCGCGATCCGCCTGGCGGAGATCCCCTTCCTCACGCACCTGAACGTCCGGGCCGACCCCGCGAGCCCGGCGGCGGAGCGGATCGGTACCGCCCTCGGCGTGCCGCTGCCGGTGGAGCCCGGTGTCGTGACCGAGGGCGGCGGCCTGAGCGTGCTGTGGCTCGGGCCGGACGAGTGGCTCGTCGTCGGCCCGGACGGCGCCGCGAGGGAACTGCGCGAGCGGATCCGGGGCGCGGCGGCCGGCGAGCACGTCTCGGTCGTGGACGTGTCGGCCCAGCGTACGACCCTGGTGGTCGCCGGGGAGCGGGCACGGGACGTGCTGGCGCACGGCTGCGCGCTCGACCTGCATCCCCGGGAGTTCGGCCCGGGCCGGTGCGCGCAGACCCTGCTGGCCAGGACCGGGGTCGTCCTGGTCGCGAAGGAGGACGGCTTCTGGGTGCTCGTCCGCTCCTCCTTCGCGGCGTACGCGGCGGAGTGGCTCCTGGACGCGGTTGTCGAGTACACGGCCGTCGAGTGCAGGGGATGAAAGGCGGCTTCGCGGCGTGACGTACCATCGAGGGCGCTTGTGAGGAGGCCGCTTTCGAACCCCGGTGGGAGACCATGTTCCGCACGCTGATGAAGTCGAAGATCCACCGTGCCACCGTCACGCAGGCCGATCTCCACTACGTCGGCTCGGTGACGATCAGCGCGGACCTCATGGCCGAGGCGAACCTCGTCGAGGGCGAGAAGGTCGACATCGTCGACATCGACAACGGCAACCGCCTGTCGACGTACGTCATCGAGGGCCCGGCGGGCTCCGGGACGATCGGCATCAACGGTGCCGCCGCCCGGCTCATCTCGGTCGGCGACCTTGTGATCATCATCGCGTACGCGCTGGTCGCCGAGGAGGAGGTCAAGGCGCTCAGGCCGCGCGTCGTCTTCGTCGACCGGGACAACCGGCCGGTCCATGTGGGCTCCGACCCCGCCGCCGCGCCCGAGGGCAGCGGTCTCATCCGGGGCGATATTCCGGCAGACATCCCGGGCGACATCCCGGCTGGCGCGTAGGCCCGGTCTTCCCTCCGGGGTGAGCTTTTCCGGCTCACCGGTAATCCTGGGGTCTCCGGAGGGACTACTGGGTGTGGACGATCCCGAAGAACGATTCACCGCCCTCTACGACCGGCACTACCGGGCCGTGCTGGGCTACGCGTTGCTGCGGGCCGAGCACGGCGTCGCCGAGGACGTGTGCAGCGAGACGTTCCTGGTCGCCTGGCGGCGCCTGGGCGAGCTGCCCGAGCCGGTGCTGCCCTGGTTGCTGGGCGTGGCCCGCAACCTGCTGGCCAAGCAGCGCGACTCGCGCGGCCGGCGGCAGGCGCTGGTCGACCGCATCGCCGCGCTGAGCACCGAACGCGACACCGTGGCCTGGGACGTGGCCGACCACGTCGTCGACCGGACGACCGCGCTGGCCGCGCTCGCGACCCTGCCGGAGCAGGACGTGGAGGCGATGGCGCTGGCGAGCTGGCACGGCCTGCCGCCCGAGCAGGCCGCCACCGTGATGGGCTGCTCCACCCGCACCTACAACGTGCGGCTGCACCGTGCCCGCAGGCGGTTGAGCCGGGCGCTGCGGGCCGAACCGGCCGCCAGTGCCAGTGCCAGTGCCAGTGCCAGTGCCAGCGCCGGTGCCCGGCGCCCGCGAGCGGTCGAACACGGGCAGCGGTTCGCGGAGGAGGCGTGATGGCCACCGGACACCCTCGTAACACCCCCAGGAGGACCAGATGACCGAGCGCATGTTCGCCCAGCTCAAGCCTGAGCGGCTGGACGAACTGACCGAGGCGGCCCATCGCCGCCGCCGTACGGACGATCTCGCCCGGGCCTTCCGGACCCCGGCCACGCCGCCGAAGCGAGCCCTGTTGCCGGGCCTGTCGTCGGCACGGTCGCCAGCCCTGTCGCCGAGGCGTCGCCCGTGGGCGCTGGGAGGCGTGCTGGCGGCCGGGTTGGCTGCAGGACTGGCCGCCGTGATCGTCGTGCCCAGGGTGACCCCCGATTCGGGTCCGGCCGTCCCCGGCGCCGCGGGTAAGCTCGGCGGAACCGCGCACGACATCGCCGCCGCACCCGGCGCCGACGCACCCAACACCGACGCATCCACCACCGGTGCACCCACCAGCGTGGTCCTCGACGCGCGAACGGTGTTGCTGGCCGCCGCAGAGAGCGCGTCCAAGGTCGAGGCGGGCACCGGGCACTACTGGTACACCCGCGACCGCACCTTCAGCCGCCTCGCTGTCGACGACGCGGCGTACGTCGCGAAAATTCGGGCGCTGGATGCCGAGCGGGACAGGAAGGCGGCGTCCGGCTCCCGGAAGGCCGCCGACCGGTGGTTCGAGGACCAACTGGTCGAGTTCAAGAAGCACCCCGAGCTGCTGCCGTACGTCGTCTTCTCCGGCAGCACGGACGAAACCTGGCGGGCCCGCCAGAGGGGGGACGCCAACCGCAACGTCAGGAAGTCCGACGGCAGGCTGACGTTCGGGTCGTCGGAGGACGAGCGGAAGTGGCGCGAGTCGGGTGCGCCCCGGCTGGTCAGCGGTGGCGAGAAGAGCTACGAGGACCGGCTCGACCGGGTCCTGTCGATCGACAACCCCAGCCTCACCATCCGCAACATCGACCGGCTGCCGACGGACGAGAAGGCGCTGGAGCGGCGGTTGCACGAGCTCTACCGGGCGCGGCCCGGAGGCGCCGCGAACGAGGAAGACTTCTCCGTCTACCTGTGGCAGACGGCCGTCGACCTGCTGAACGCCCCGATCACGCCGGGCACCCGCGCGGCGCTGTTCCGGGTGCTGGCCGGTGAGCGGGGGCTGACCGCGCTGGGCGAGCGCGCCGACGCGCTGGGGCGCACGGGGGCGGCCCTGGCGGCGAAGGGCCCCGGCGACGACGGCGGATCGATCGAATACCGGATCATCATCGATCCCGGCTCGGCCAGGCTTCTGCAGTACGAGGTGGTCGGCGATGGCGAAGCCACGCCGAACCTGCGGGTCGCCCTGGAGGAGGCCGGCTGGGTGGACGATCTCCACGAGCGTCCCTGACACGTCACACAAGGGCGGCCGGGGCCAGATCCGTTCCCTCATCGAGCGGGTCGTACGCCCCGGCCGCCCGGCTGTTTTCATCCCTCACTCCGTCTCTTACGCCACGACACGCAAGGAGGGAAATGTCGGTCATCGCCTCAAAAAAGAAAGCGCACCTGTAACTCCAACAAGTCACTTGCGCGGGCGTGCCTGCGTCGGCTTGGTGTGGAAGAATTAATACAGGCTTTCGAATCGCTTGAGGAGGTGTGTTATGGATCTGTTCGACCATGATCCAGCGCGCTGCCCTGATTCGAACAATACCGGCGATGGTGACTGGTGGGATCAGCTCATCGCCCGCTCGCCCCTTTGGTCTTCCGACGGCGCGCTTGCCCGCGACTATGTGCCGATCGTCGAGCCCGGGCCGCGAAAGCATCCGAGCCGGTCCGGCTACTCGGCGTACTCGACAAAATCGACGGACTCGACGGACTCGACGGACTCGCCCGACTCTGCCTGTCCATCCGATACTCGGCTCGGCCAGGCCCCTGCTGCTGAATACGCCGGTGATGAGACCGCGAGTGGTGTCTCTTCTGACCGCGTTTCTCCAGGTCTGGTTTCTCCAGATAGCTTTTCTCCAGACCTCGTTTCTCCTGAGGGCGTCTCTTCTGACAGCGCCGGAGGCGCCGACAGCGGCACTCCTGCCGGCGCTCCAAAAGATGCGCCCAGCGACATTCCCGGCGAGGTTCCCAATGGTGCGTCCGACAATGCCACCGGCGCTGGCCGAGGCGATGCGGGCCGGAACAATGCGGGCCATCGGCACGCGGGCCGGCATCGGGATGCCGGTGCCGACCAGAGCGACACGGTTCGTGACCACGACACGGTTCGTGACCACGACACGGTTCGTGACCACGACACGGTTCGTGACCACGACACGGTTCGTGACCACGA
>NZ_BOOB01000061.1 GCF_016863015.1 Microbispora amethystogenes
CGACACGGTTCGTGACCACGACACGGTTCGTGACCACGACACGGTTCGTGACCACGACACGGTTCGTGACCACGACACGGTTCGGGACCACGATGCTGGCCGGGACCACGATGGTCGGGACACCGGTAGCGCGCCTGGTGGTGCGTCTGATGGTGTGCCCGGTGGTGCGTCTAATGGCGCCTTCGGCGGTGCTTCCGGCGGTGCTTCCGGCGGTGCTTTTGGCGCGGGGTCGTCCTCGTGGGTGGCGGTGGCGGCGGTTGTCGAGGCGGCGCGGGCGGTGGCGCTCGTTCCAGTGCCCGAGGCGGCGGAAGTGTGCCTGGCCGAGGCCGAGGAGTTGTTGTCGGCTCGCGACCGGATCACTTCGGCGTTGGCGGCCCGGGTCGGGCGTGTCCATCGGGCCGGGGAGGCGAAGAACCACGGGCATGCCTCCACCAAGTTGTGGTTGCGTTCCGCTGGGGGGATGACCCCTGCGGGAGCCAGTCGCCTAGTGACGATGAGCCTGGAACTGCACCGCCTCCCGCAGGTGCGCGAGCGGTTCGCCGAGGGCACCTTGCCCGAGGGGATCGTGGAGGCCATCTGCACCGCCACCTCCGGGCTGACCGACGACCAAGCGACCACCGCCGAGCGAATCTTGCTGCAGTTGGCCGGGTCAGCGGGTGCGGCGGAGGTGGCCAAGGCGGGGCGGTATCTGCGCGCGGTGCTGGACCCCGACGGCCACGAAAAGGACGAGCAGGCCGACTTCGACCGCCGGTTCCTCCGGGTGCGCCGGCGCAGGAACGGTGGTGTGGAGGGGGAGTTCTACCTGCCGGTGGAGGCCGCCGCGCGGTTGCAGCAGCTGCTGGACGTGTACGCCAGGCCCAAGGCGGAGGGTGATGACCGGACGCTGAGTGTGCGGAATGCCGATGCGCTGATCGCGTTCTTGGAGAACAAGATTGCGACTGAGCTTCTGGTGCTGGTCAACGCCGAGTCCCTCCCCGACGACCCTCCAGCCGAGGACTGCGCAACCGAGGACCCTGCAGCCGGGCATCCCGCAGACAACCTCGCCGGCACGGCCGCGTCAGGCACGGATTTCTCGGGGGACCATCCCACAGATACCGGCCCCCTGAGCGGCTTTCCCTCGGATGAGGGCGAGCCCACCGCTGAGGAGTCCGCCGGCGAAGAGGCAGCGGGTGCGGAGCCTGGCACTCGGCCATCGACCGTCAGGCGCGAAGGCACCGCCACCGTGCCCCCGGCCAGCGGTGATCGCTCTGCCGACGAGGACGGGTGCTCGGCCGTCGCGCACTCCGCAGGAGATGACACCTCCCCTACCGCCTCCGCCGCCTCCCCTACCGCCTCCGCCGCCTCCTCTGCCGCCGCAGGTGCGGGCGCTGACGGACAGGAGCCCGCCACCGGCCGCGCAGCCGCCGGTAGCTCGCCGATGGACGGTCCGGCTGCAGCCTGGCCGCACGTCGACCGAACCGAAAGCGGCGGGCGCGGCGACCTGCGCGACGGCGATGGCATCCAGCAGGGCCACACTGGCGACCCCGGCAACCCTGACGCCGACCCCGGCGCTCAAGCAAAGAGGACCGAGCGAGGACACCAGAGAAACCGAGCGCGGCGGTCGCAGCAGGCACCCCCGCAGCAGGCGCATGCCCCTGATTCCCCACCGGAGCACGACGCTCCGCCGGGCGCGGAACACGGCGGGGACGCCTGGCCGGGAGGCGAGCCTTGGCCGGGGGCGGGAGCCGACGCGTCGCCGGGTGCGGAACATGGCGGCGGTGCCTGGCGAGAAGGTGACGCCTGGCCGGGAGGCGAGCCTTGGCCGGGGGCGGGAGCCGACGCGTCGCCGGGTGCGGAATACGGCGACGCCTGGCCGGGAGACGATGCCTGGCCGGGAGGTAACGCCTGGGCGGGTGCGGGAGCCGATGCTCCGCCGGGTGCGGGACACGGCGACGACCCCTGGGCGGGCGGTGGTGCCTGGGCGGGGGCGGGAGCCGATGCGTCGCCGGGTGCGGAACATGGCGGCGACGCCTGGCCAGGAGGTGAGCCCTGGCTGGGAGGTGAGGCCTGGGCGGGGGCGGAAGCCGACGCTCCGGCCGGTGCAGAACATGGCGGCGGTCAGTGGCCAGGAGGTGACGCCTGGCCGGGTGCGGCGGGCCATGTGCCGCCGGGGGTGTGGTTGCGGGGGTTGCCGGGGTTGATCCTGGCGACCGGGCAGTTGCTGCCCGTCTCCAGCGTGCACCGGCTGGCCCGCACCAGCACCCTGGTCCGGATCGTTATGGACGCCGCCGGGCAGGTGCTGGACATGGGCCGCAAGGTCAGGTTGGCCACCCCCGCACAGCGCCGGGCGGTCTTCGCCCGGTATGCCACCTGCTGGGTGGACGGCTGCCCCCTACCCTCGACCATGTGCCAGATCGACCACGCCGACGACTGGTGCAGCGGCGGGCTGACCGACCTGAAGCTGCATGGGACCGGCGTGCCAGTTCCACAACCGCGACCGCTACCGGCACCCCACCCGCTACACCCGCCGTAGGGTCGGCGACGACCGCTGGGCCTTCACCTACCGCAACCCCTACAGCAGTCGGCGGGTGAGGACATGAGGGGGTCAGAGGAGGGTCGTCTGACCGGAGCCGGCAAGGGGGTCACGGTGCTTGCGCAGGTGCCTCCAGCGCGGCAGGTCGTCGAGGTAGGACCACGACAGCCGATGGTGCGGGGTCGGGCCGCTTTCCGCGAGAGCGCGTTGGTGGACCGGCGACGGATAGCCCGCGTTCGCGGCGAAGCCGTAGGCCGGATGCTTCTCGCCGATTTCGGCCATCAGCCGGTCGCGGTGGACCTTGGCGAGCACCGACGCGGCGGCCACGGAGACCGAGCGCTGATCGGCTTTCACCTCGCACCGCACCCGCCATGGCCGCCCCAGGAAGTCGTGCGAGCCGTCGAGGAGCACCACGTCGGGCCGCAGCGGCAGGGCCTCCAGGGCCCGGCGCGCGGCCCGGCGCAGGGCCTCGGTCATGCCGACCTCGTCGATCTCCTCCGCGCTGGACTCGCCGTACGCGTGACAGGTGAGCCAGCCCGGCAGGACCTCGGCGAACGCCTCCCGCTGGGCCGGACCAAGCAGCTTGGAATCGGTCAGCCGGACCTTGCGGTCGCCTCGTCCCGGCAACTCCGGCGGCGGGCCGAGGGAGGTGACCGCCGCACAGAGCACGACGGGCCCGGCCCAGGCGCCGCGGCCGACCTCGTCCACACCGGCGATGTGGACCATGCCGGCCGCGCGCAACTCGTCCTCGATCTCGTAGCCGGCGGCCTTGCGGGGCCGGACGGCGGCCCCGGATTCCAGTCCGGGTTCCAGTCCGGGCAACGCGTCGGTCATCCCGCCATCATCGCAGGCACCAGAGGCCCCTGGGGTTCAGGTGGCAAATCAAGTGATCGTGCAACTGCGCTGGTTGAGGGTGAAGCTCATCGGGGGCGTGTTCTGGTTGCCGGGGAAGGTGGCGTTGAAGCCGATGGACACCGAACGGCCGGGCTTGATGGTCTTGTTCCAGTCGTAGTTCTCGGCGGTGACGACGCTGTCGCTCTGTGTCCAGCGGGCCGACCAGCCCTTGGTGAGGTGCTGGGTGGGGAGCAGGAAGGTCAGCTTCCACCCGTCGATGGCCGTGGTGCCCGTGTTCGTGATCTTCACAGATGCGGTGAGACCGCCCTTCCAGGCGCTCTGGGTGTAGGTGACGGCACACGAGACAGGAGGCGTGTCGGACTGCGCGACGGCCGTGTACGGCGCCGAGGCGGCGCTGAGGTTGCCGGCGGCGTCGCGGGCCACGACCTGGAAGGTGTACGGCTTGCCGCCTTCGAGGCCGGTGACGATGTCGCGGGGGGTGCCGTTCTCGCCTTCGTACGCGTAGCCGTGGTCGGTGCGCCGGAAGAGGTCGTACTTGGGCGGGACTCCGCTGTCGTCGCTGACGGTGTTCCAGGCGAGGAAGATCCCGCCGGGTATGTCCATCCCGGTGACGGCGGCCATTCCGGCCGGCGTGCCGGGCGGAGTGGTGTCGGGGGCACCCGGGCCGGGGCTCGCGGGGATCGGCGGCTCGACCATCGCCCGCTGCCGGACCAGGTCGGAGGGCGCGCTGAGGTTGCCGTCGGCGTCCTTGGCGACGACGTAGAACAGGTAGTCGCGCCCGGGGGTGAGGTTCTGCAGCACGACCCCGACGACCCAGTCACCGGACGTAGAGAACTGTGTGGTCACGGGGGTGAAGGCGCCGTTGATCCAGGCGTACACGTCGTAGCCGGTGACCCCGACGTCGTCGGTGGACTTCTTCCGGGTCAGCCCGGCGGCGGCGTTGATGTAGGCGTTGTACGGCCCCACCTCCATGGGACGGCTGGGCGCGCTGCCGGTGGTGGAGGTCGGGGTCGCGGTAGGGCTCGGGGGCGGTGCGAGGGCGGCGGCCGGTGTGGACACGGCCGCGAGCGCGAGGCCGGAGCTCAGCAGGGCCGCGCTGAGCAGACCGGGACTGAGCAGACCGGGACTGAGCAGACCGGCACTGCGCAGGGCGCTCGCAGGGTGCGCATGTGATCACCTTCCGATCGGACGCCCGGCGCATCGGGGATGCGCCGGGCTCGGGTGAGGATCACGAGCAGGTGGCGCCGTTGAGGGTGAAGGCGGTTGGTTTGGGATTCGAACCGGCGTAGGCGCCGTTGAAGCCGAGGTACAGCGACTGGCCCGGCTTGATGGTCTTGTTCCATGCGTAGTTCTCGGCCGTGACACCGGTGCCGGACTGGGTCCAGACGGCAGACCATCCGTTGGTGACGCGCTGTGAGGCGAGCGGGAAGCTGAAGCCGAGCGTCCACCCGTCGACGGCGGTGGTGCCGATGTTGGTGATCGTGACGGTGGTGGTGAACCCGCCGTCCCAGGTGGTGGCAGCGTAGGTCACCCTGCATCCGGAACTGGGCGACACTGACGTGCTGGGAGACACCGACGCGCTGGGCGAGGACGTTCCCCCAGGCTGCGCGACAGCCGTGTACGGCGCCGAGGGATTGCTCAGGTTGCCGGCGGCGTCGCGGGCCACGACCTGGAAGGTGTACGGCTTGCCGCCTTCGAGGCCGGTGACGATGTCGCGGGGGGTGCCGTTCTCGCCTTCGTACGCGTAGCCGTGGTCGGTGCGCCGGAAGAGGTCGTACTTGGGCGGGACTCCGCTGTCGTCGCTGACGGTGTTCCAGGCGAGGAAGATCCCGCCGGGTATGTCCATCCCGGTGACGGCGGCCATTCCGGACGGAGTGCCAGGAGGCGTGGTGTCCGTGCCCGGGCTCGGACTGGCCACGGGCGGCTCGGCCATGGCCCGGGCACGGACCAGGTCGGAGGGCGCGCTGAGGTTGCCCGCGCGGTCTCTGGCCAGGACGTAGAACAGGTAGTCGCTCCCCGCCGTGAGGCCGGCGACCACCGCGGTGACGCGGTCGGCCCGCGTGTCGATCGTGGCCTGCTGCGTGCGCAGGAAGGCGCCGCCGGTCCACACGTAGATCTCGTAGGTGGAGATGCCGACGTCGTCGGTGGACGGTGTCCAGACCAGGCCGACCGAGCCGTTGACGTAGACGTTCTGCGTGCCCAGGCCTTCGGGACGGGTGGGCGGGGTCCGGTCGATCGGGGACGGGCTGGGCGGCGGACTGGAGGGAGGCATGCCGCTCAGGTAGCCGGCAGTGGCCGTCAGCTCATTGGACGGCGGGCCCGCGTTTCCCGCCGCGTCCCTCGCGACGACCCGGAACGTGTACGACTGTCCCAGGGTGAGGCCGCTGACGATGGAGCCCAAGCCGGTCGTGGTGCGGATGGTGGTGAAGACGCCGTCCTGCTTGACCTGGACGTCGTACGCGGTGACGCCGACATCGTCGGTCGCGGCGTCCCAGCACAGCGACACGCCGATGCCGAGACTCGATCCGGGAGCCGCGGGCAACGGACAGTGCCACAGGGCTCCCGGAGCGCTGGGCGGGGTGGCGTCTCCGGCCGCCGCGGAGGCCGGGAGGCCGGCGGCGAGTATGAGGCCGGCGCTCAGCAGACCGGCGCTCAGCAGACCGGCACTGAGCGAACCGGCACTGATTGAACCGGCACTGCGCAGAGCGCTCGCTCGGGCGGTGGTACGGCGCTTCTGGGCGCGCATGTGAGTACCTTCCGATCGGGTGCCCGGCGCATCGGGGATGCGCCGGGCCCGGGTGAGGATCACGAGCAGGCGGTGCCGTTGAGGGTGAAGGCGGCCGGTTGGGAGTTCGAGCCGGTGTAGGTGCCGTTGAAGCCGACCTGGACGGACTGTCCGGGAGCGATGGTCTTGTTCCAGTCGAGGTTGACCGCCGTCACGTTCGCACCGGTCTGGGTCCAGGTGGCCGACCAGCCGGGCGGGGTGACCTTCTGGGTGCCCGGGAAGGCGAACTTCAGCGTCCAGCCGTTGACCGCCGTCGTGCCGGTGTTGGCGATCGTGACGGTCGCGGTGAACCCGCCGCCCCAGTCGCTCGTCGCGTACGTCACCCGGCATCCGCCACCCGGTGAGGGAGACGCTGAGGGAGACGCCGAGGGCGACGGTGACGGGCTGGGAGAGGGGGACGGCGAGGGGGTGGACAGGCCGTGCTGGGCGGTCGCGGTGAGTGTGGCCGAGGGCTGGCTGGTGTTGCCCGCGGCGTCCCGTGCCACGACGTAGAAGGTGTAGCTCGTGCCGGCGACCAGTCTCTCCGCGACGTAGAGCGGCGTGGTCGATGAGCCGATCTTGGTGTAGCTGGTGCCCTGCTTCATGTACACGTCATAGCCCGTGACCCCGACGTCGTCGGTCGAGGCCGTCCAGCACATCGGCACCGCGTTCGTGAAGTCCGCGCCGCAGACCCGCAGCCCGGTGGGAGCGCTCGGCGGCGTGGTGTCCACCGAAGACGGCGAGGACGACGGAGAGGAGGACGGCGAGGACGACGGCGATGGGCTGGGGGAGGGCGATGGGCTGGGGGAGGGGCTGGCCGTGCCCTCCGGCGGGGTGCCCCACACCAGCGTGCTTCCGTCGTACACCGGCACGTGGGAGGCGGCCGAGGCCGACCAGTCGTTGGCCGGGTCCCAGGCCGCGCCGTTCGGCACCGAGATGCGCAGCTGGGTGCTGCGCTTGTAGAGCTGGGCGTCGCCGGGGTAGATCGGCTTGCCGGTGCAGTCCACCTCGGCGTAGTAGATGCGATCCCTGGCGAGGACGGGCCCGCTCACCGCGCAGCCGCTGGTGTCGCCGCCGGTCACCTTCACCTGGGAGGCCGTGGTGGAGCCGTCGAGCGTGAAGTAGTAACGCGCCTTCCCCGACTGGAGGACGCGCGGAGGCCAGTTCGACGTGTTGGTGATGGTGACGGCCAGCGAAGTGCCGTCCGTACCGGTGTAGACGTTGCCGACGGCGGCGGTGATCTCGTCGTTCTTGTTCTCCGGCGCGGGGAAGCCCGCCAGGGGCGTGCCGCCGTACTCCTTGGCGAACCGCGCGAGCACGTTGGTGATGCCGGAGTTGTAGTCGATCGCCACCTCGTTGCGGACATAGTCCGTACGGCTGTCGGTGTAGGCGTCGGCGGCGTCCGGCCCTCCGGCGAGCGCGCCGTACAGGACGTGCAGGTTCGGGCCGGTGGTGTCGCTCATGTAACCGAGGTACTGGCCGCTGGCCGCCCGGTGGTGGACATGCGTCGGGGGGTTGGTCCCGAAACCGACCATGTAGCTGGAGTGACGGGGATTGTCCCCGAGGGCGTAGTCGACCTGCTGCTTGGCGAAATCGTGGTAGCGCGCGTAGAGCGGGTCGCCGGGGCCGAGGTGGTCGGCGTAGACGAGCGCCACCCAGGCCGTGTTCAGTGCCATGCGCAGGGAGGCCCAGTTGAAGATGTACGCCAGGCCGCCGGGGGTGATCGTGCCCTTCTTGCCCTTGTATCCGGTGGTCCAGTAGTCGAGGTAGCGCCGGACGTCGTCGGTGTACTTCTGCTCACCGGTCAGCGTGGCCATGAGCGCGTAGACGGCGTATTCCTTGTCGTTCCAGCCCAGGCCGAAGGTGTAGGCGGGCACCATCGTCCCGCCCGCGCCCTGGCCCACGTCGGGCTCGCTGCCCATCTTCGGGTAGAACTCGCGGGCCTTGTCGAGGTAGCTCCCGGTGCCCGTGGCCCGGTAGAGCCACACGGCCGCCCAGGCCAGCTCGTCCCAGTACATCTTGGTCGCCCCGGGATGGTCGGATGCTCCCTCCCAGGTCGAGTTGTAGTAGCCGGAGATGCCCGGCACGCAACTCGTGTACGCGGTGTCCTGGCCGTTCGTCCCCTTGGTCGTGTCGGCGAACGTGAACAGCTGCCTGGCGTGGGTGAGCAGCGTGTCGGCGTACGACGGGTCGCTCTGGCGGAAGGCCATCGAGGAGGCCGCCATGGCCGCGGCCGTCTCGGCGACGACGTCGGTGCCCTTGCACGTCGGGGTGATCTTGTAGACCGGCCGCGACATGCCCTTGATGTCGATCACCTCGGGCGGGCCCCAGTACGCGTGGTCCACGCTGCCGTCGCCCACCTGGACGTACAACGTCTCCGGCTCGGGGTGGGCGGCGATCAGGTAGTCGGTGGCCCATTTGAGGTTGTTCAGCATCGGCGTGAGCTGGGTCCCGTAGCCGGACCGGTTCTCGACCAGCCCCCAGGCCAGCATCGTGGTGGTGAACGCCATGGGGAAGCCGAACTTGACGTGGTCGCCCGCGTCGTACCAGCCGCCGGACAGGTCCACCCCCGCCGCCTTGCCGTCGTTCAGCGTGCGGTCGCCGCGCCACTCCACCCGGCTCCAGGCGGGCTTCCTGCCCGACTGCTGCGCCTCGTAGAAGTAGATCGACTTCTGCAGGGCCTCGGTGTAGTTGTACGAACTCGCCGCCTGGGCGGGCACCGAACCCGGGACGAGCAGGGGGACGAGCAGGGCGGCCAGTACGGCGGCCACCCCGCCCAGGGAAAGCAGTCTCATCGAACGCCTCATATCAGGAGCAGGTGATGCCGTTGAGGGTGAAGGCGGCAGGCTTGGGATTGGAACCGGTGTAGGTGCCCTGGAAGCCGATCTGGACGGACTGGCCGGAACCGAGGGTCCTGTTCCAGTCGAGGTTCGTGGCGGTGACACTGGTCCCGCTCTGCGTCCAGGTGGCCGACCAGCCGGGCGGGGAGATCTTCTGGGTGCCGGGGAAGGTGAACGTCAGGGTCCAGCCGTTGATCGCGGTGGTGCCGGTGTTGGCGATCGTGACGGTCGCGGTGAAGCCGCCTCCCCAGTCGTTGGTCGCGTACGCGACCTTGCACGTGCCCCCGGACGAGGGCGACACAGAAGGCGACACAGAGGGAGACACAGAAGGCGACGCAGACGGGGAAGCCGAGGGGGACGCCGAGGGGGACGCAGACGGGGAAGCGGAGGGCGACGCAGAGGGCGACACCGACGGGGAGGGGCCGGAACTCGGCGGGGTGCCCCAGAGCAGCCTGCCGTCGTTGCCGTACAGCGTCATACGGTCGGCGCCCTTCGCCGACCAGTCGTTGGACGGGTCCCAAGTCGCGCCGTCGGCCACGCCGATCCTGAGCTGCACCTCACGGCGGAACTCCGACTGGCCGCCCGGGAAGATGAGCGTGCCGGTGCAGTCGACCTCGGCGTAGTACGTCCTGCCCTCCAGCAGGTGCGGCCCGGTGGGCTGCTTGCACTGCGTGTAGGACGTGCTCACGGTGACCTGGCTCGCCGTCGTCGAGCCGTCGAGCGTGAAGTAGTAGCGGAACTTCGCCCGGTCGAGGACGGTCGCGGGCCAGGCCGACTTGTTGATCACGAAGGTCTTGGCCGCCGTCTCCCGGGCCGTGTGGGTGATCGTCGGCTCCAGATAGAACTCGGGGCCGTCGGGCGTCTCGCGCGGCAGCGTCGCGAGGGGCGACCCGCCGTACGCGCCGTAGAGGACGGCGAGCGAGCTGGTGATGCCGGAGTTGAAGTCGAGCGCGACCTCGTTCTTGACGTAGTCGCCCCGGCTGTCGGTGTAGGCGTCGGCGCCGTCCGGGCCACCGACCAGCGCGCCGTACAGGATGTGCCTGCTGACAGTGGGCTCGCCGTCGGGACCGGCGTTGGTCCAGGAGCCGTGCGCGCCGCGGTGGTGGGGGTTGCGCGGCGGGTTGGTCCCGAAACCGATCATGTAGCTGGAGTGGCGGGGGTTGTCGCCGAGCGCGTAGTCGATCTGGCGCTTGCCGAAGTCGTGGTAGCGGGCGCGGAGCGAGCTGGACGAGCCGAGATAGTCCGCGTACCGCAGCGCGACGAACGCGGTGTTGGCCGCCATGCGCAGCGAGGCCCAGTAGAAGATGTACGCGAGGCCGCCGGGCGTGATCGTGCCCTTCTTGCCCTTGTAGCCCACGGTCCAGTAGTCGAGGTAGCGCTGGACGTCGTCCTTGTACTTCTGCTCGCCGGTCAGCTCGGCCATCTGCTCGTAGACGGCGTACTGCTTGTCGTTCCAGCCGAAGCCGAAGTTGAAGACGGGCACCTGGACGCCGTTGCTCCCCGGGTCCTCCTGGGTGCCCATCTTGGGATAGAACTCGCGGGCCCGGTCGAGGTAGCTCGCGGTGCCCGTGGCCCGGTAGAGCCAGACGGAGGCCCAGGCCAGCTCGTCCCAGTACATCTTCGTGGCGCCCTCGACCTGGCCGCCCTCGCCGGTGGAGTTGTAGAAGCCCTGCGCGGCGCTGACGCAGTTCACGTACGCCGTGTCGCGGCCGTTCGTCCCCTTGGTCGTGTCGGCGAACGTGAACAGCTGCCTGGCGTGCGTCAGCAGCGTGTCGGCGTACGTCGGGTCGGTCGGCCGGAAGACGATCGACGACGCGGCCATCGCGGCGGCGGTCTCGGCCGCCACGTCGGTGCCGGGGCACGACGCGGTGATCTTGTAGACCGGCCGCTTGTGGCCCTTGGCCTCGACGGTCTCCGGCGCGCCCCAGTAGGAGTGGTCCTCGCCGCCGTCGCCGACCTGGACGTAGAGGACGTTCGGCTCGGGATGGGCGTTGATGAAGTAGTCGCCCGACTGCCGCAGCGTGTTCAGCAGGTACGGCAGCTGGCCCGACCTCTCGTAGGCCGACCGGTAGTCGACGCCGCCCCAGGCCAGGGTGGTGGTCATGGAGGCCATCGGGAAGCCGAACTTCACGTGGTCGCCGGCGTCGTAGAAGCCGCCCGACAGGTCGACCCCGGCGGACTTCCCGTCGTTCACGGTCGAGTCGGCCCGCCAGGTCACCCGGTTCGTGGACGGCAGGCGGCCCGACTCCTGCGCCTCGTAGAACAGGAACGACTTCTGCAGCGCCTCGCCGTAGGCGAACGTGGCGGCGGAGGCGGGAGCCCCGCCGGAGGGGCCGGACAACACGGCGCCGGTCGACACTGTCACGGCCAGTGCCGCCGCGGTGCTCGCGCTCAGCAGCCGTCGCGGTAGTCGCATGAAAATGCCCCCAGGGATGACGTACGGGCGGGACGACCGGAAAGGGATCCCGCCCGGATCGTGCGTACGGGACCTGGCGCGCTCCAAGCACCGCCCCGGACGCAGGGCCGTCCGTACAGGTCAGGGGCGTCACGGCGAGCCGGGGAAGTGAAACTTTCAGCACACGCCCGGAGGTTGTGAGGGCATGGCGACCACGAATTAACCATGCCCGACATTTCAGGAAACGCCGCGTACCTAGCGTCCGAGTCGTGGATGCAGGGCTGTATACAACACCGGACACGACACCGGACACGGGCCCGGGCGCGCGGACGAGACTCCGGCGGGATCAGGTCTACGGCGAGTTGCGCCGGCGGCTGATGCTCGGAGAGTTCGCGATCCGGTCCCGGCTGGTGGAGGAGCGGATCGCCGCGCTGCTGGAGGTCTCCAGGACCCCGGTACGCGAGGCGCTGGTGCGCCTCCTCGCCGACGGCCTGGTGGAGCGGGGCCAGGACGGCGGTTACTACGTCGCCCAGCCCGACCTGCACGACCTCAGAGACCTCTACGAACTGCGGGTGACTCTGGAACTGCGCGGGATCAGCCGCGCGCTGGAGCCGGCCGTACGCGGGCACGACCCGGCGGTGCTGGAACCCCTGCGCGACCAGTGGCGCGCGCTTCGGGACGACCAGCCGGAGCCCGACCCGCAGTTCGTGGTGATGGACGAGGACTTCCACGTCACGATGAGCCGCGCCTCGGGGAACGCGGCGCTCACCAGCACCCTCGCGTCCGTCAACGCGCGGATCAGAGCGGTGCGCATGTACGACTTCCTGACCGCCGACCGCATCACCCTGACGATCCTGCAGCACCTGGAGATCGTCGAGGAGGTCCTCGCCGGGCGTCTCGAGGACGCCCTGACCGCGATGCGGCGGCACGTCGGGGAGTCGATGGACGTCGTCGAGCGCAGAGCCGCTCGCGCTATCACCCAGATGGCCCTCAACCGAGGCAGGCGCCATGACGTTGACCGAGGTTCCCACTGACCATCCCCTGCTCGCGGCCCGCGGCCTGACCCGGGCGTTCGGCGACGTCGTCGCCAACGACGGGGTCGACTTCGACGTACGCCCCGGCGAGGTACACGCCCTCGTCGGGGAGAACGGCGCGGGCAAGAGCACCCTTCTCAAGCTCATCTACGGCGTGCACCGGCCCGACGCGGGAGACCTGATGGTGGACGGCACGCCGGTGCGGGTCGGCAGCCCGGCCGCCGCCCGGTCCCTCGGGATCGGCATGGTCTTCCAGGACCTCCGGCTGGTCCCCGCGCTGACCGTGACGGAGAACGTCGCGCTCGCGCTGCCCGGCCGGCTCAGGCCCGCCGCGCTCGCGCGGCGCATCGCGGCCGCCGCCGAGGAGTACGGCCTCGCCGTGGACCCGTACGCGAAGGTCGCGCATCTCTCCATCGGCGAGCGCCAGCGCGCCGAGATCCTGAAGGTCCTCCTCACCGGCAGCCGGGTGATCATCCTGGACGAGCCGACGAGCGTGCTGGCGCCCCAGGAGGTCTCCGCCCTCTTCGAGGTCGTCCGGCGGCTGCGCGACCTCGGGTACGGCGTCGTCATCGTCACCCACAAGCTGGGGGAGGTCAGGGCGATCGCCGACCGGGTCACCGTGCTGCGCGGCGGCCGGGTGATCACCGGCGGGGCGGACCCGGCGGCGTACGACGACGCGGAGCTGGTGGAGGCGATGGTGGGCCGGGCGGTGCCGCCGCTGCCCGCCGACCGTCCCGCGCCGCCGACCGGCCGTACGGCCGCGCTCTCCCTCACGGGGGTGAGCGCGTACGGCGACAACGGGATGCTCCGGCTGCGCGACGTCACGCTCGACGTGCTGCCCGGCGAGGTCGTCGGGGTCGCGGGGGTGGCGGGCAGCGGCCAGCGGGAGCTGTGCGAGGTCGCCTGCGGCCTGCGCCCTGCCGCGACGGGTGTGGTCGCGGTCGCGGGCGAGGCGCTCACCGGCCCGTCCGGGCAGGTCGCCGAGGTGCCGGAGGACCCGCTCGCCGACGCCGTCGTCCCCGGGCTGACGGTCGTCGAGCACGTCGCGCTCGGCCTGCCGCGCAGGCCGCGGCGGCGGTTCAACGTCGACTGGCGGCGGGTGGCCGCGATCTCCCGCGACCTGGAGGGCCGCGCCGGGCTCGGCATGGCCGCCGCCCGCCGCAAGGTCGCCGAACTGTCCGGCGGCAACGTCCAGCGGGTCATGCTCACCCGGGCCCTCGCCCGGGACGACGCCGCGCTGGTCGTCGCGGCCTACCCCAGCCGGGGTCTCGACATCGCGACCACCCGGCGTACGCAGGAACTGCTCCTGGAGCGGGCGGCGGCGGGCGCGGGCGTGCTCGTCGTCTCCGAGGACCTCGACGAGCTCATCGCGATCAGCGACCGGATCGCCGTCCTGCACGACGGCCGCCTCGCGGGCGTCGTCGCGGCGCGTGGCGCCGACCGGCAGGAGATCGGACATCTCATGCTCGGCGGATTTCCAGGTGGTGCGGCATGACGGCCACGCTCACGCAGCCGGTGGCGACCGAACACACCGGCATCCCACTCAGGACGGCACTCAGGACGGCGGCGCGGTGGACCGGGGCGCTCGCCGGGGCGGTGGCGCTGTTCGCCGTCCTCCTGCTGGCCAAGGGGGTCGACCCGGTCGCGGCGCTCACCGGGATGATCGCCCAGGCGTTCACCGGGCCGAGCCTGGAACAGATCGTCATCAAGGCGACCCCGCTGATCCTCGGCGCGATGGCGGTCGTGCTGCCCGCCCGGGCCGGGCTCACCAACGTCGGCGGCGAGGGGCAGATCCTCATCGGGGCCGTCGCGGGCGCGGGCGTGGGCCTGGCCGTCCCCGGGCCGGCCGCGCTGCCGCTCATGCTGCTCGCCGGGGCGGCCGGCGGCGCACTGTGGGCGGGCGTGGCGGCGGCGATGCGGCTGGTGGTGGGGGTCAACGAGGCCGTCACCACGCTGCTGCTCAACTACGTGGCGCTCGACATCATGCTCTATCTCATCTACGAGCCGTGGAAGGACCCACACGGCTCCGGGCAGCCGGCCACCCGCCCGCTGGAGATCGCGCAGCGGATGCCGCTGGTCAGCGGCACCGCGATCCACATGGGGATCGTCGTCGCCCTGCTGGTCGCCGTCGCCGTGTGGCTGGTGCTGCGCGGCACGTCGTTCGGCTTCCACCTGTCGGTCGTCGGCGGCAACCCCGAGGCGGCCCGCCGCGCCGGGCTGCCGGTGGCGCGGCTGATCCTCGCGGCGATGCTGCTCGGCGGGGCGTTCGCGGGGCTGGCCGGAGCCGTCCACCTGGCCGGGGTCGAGTTCAAGCTCAGGCCGGGGCTCACCACGAACATCGGCTACATCGCGTTCCTCGCCGCCTGGCTCGCCCGGCACCGGCCGCTCCCGGCCGTGGGGGCGGCGCTGCTGCTCGCCGCGGTCACGGTGGCCGGCGACAGCCTCCAGCTCGACAGCGGGCTGCCGGCCGCGACCGTGAACGTCCTGATGGGCCTCGTCCTGCTCGCCGTACTCGGATGGAGTCGCCATGCTCGTCGTTGACGTGCTCGCCGGAGGGGTCAGAGGCGGGACCGCGATCATGTTCGCGGCGCTCGGCGAGACGCTGGCCGAGCGGGCCGGGGTGGTCAACCTCGGCACCGAGGGCTGCATGCTGGTCGGCGCGCTCGGCGGCTACGCCGTCGCGGCGGAGACCGGGAGCCCCTGGCTCAGCCTGCTGGCGGGGGCGCTCGCGGGCGCGCTGCTCGGGCTGGTCCACGCCGCCGCCGTCCTGTGGCGGGGCGCCGACCAGTTCGCCACCGGGCTCACGCTCATGTTCCTCGGGCTCGGGCTGACCTCGCTGTTCGGCGCGGCGTACGTCGGCAGCCCCGCCCCCGGGTTCGACCCGGTGCCGGTGCCGGTGCTCGGCGATCTCCCGATCGTGGGGGAGATCCTGTTCCGGCACGACCCGGTGACCTATCTGTCGTTCGCCGTCGCGCCCCTGCTGTGGTTCTTCCTCGGCCGCACCAGGACCGGCCTGCTGGTGCGCACGGCCGGGGAGCGCGCCGACGTGCTGCACGCGCACGGGCACTCGCCCGCCCTGGTCCGCGCCGCCGCCGTGGTGGCCGGCGCCGGGCTGGCCGGGCTCGGCGGGGCCCAGCTCTCCACCGCGTACGCCCACGCCTGGTTCGAGGGCATGACCGCCGGCCGGGGCTTCATCGCGGTCGCGCTCGTCATCTTCGCCGCCTGGCGTCCCCTGTGGGTGATGGCCGGGTCGTACCTGTTCGGCGCCGCGCTCGCCCTGGCGCCCGCGCTGCAGGCCCGCGGGCATGCGCTCAACCAGTTCGCCCTCGACGCCCTGCCCTTCGTCGTCACCCTCGTCATCCTCGCGATCCTCGGCAGGCGCACGCTGCGCGCCGCACCCGAGGAACTCCGCCGCGTCTTCGCTCGCTAGCCGGGAGACCCCATGCGCACGATATTCGCCGGGGCGGCCCTCACCGCCCTCGCCGTCCTGTCCACCCTCACCACCGCCGCCTGCTCCGCGAACACCGCCGGGACCGCCGCGCCCGCTGTCTCGGGCGGCGCCGCGCCCGGCAAGGACTCGCCCGCCGTCGGGTTCGTCTTCGTGGGCCCGAAGGACGACTACGGCTACAACCAGGCCGCCTACCAGGGCAGTCAGGAGGTCGCCAAGGTGTTTCCGCAGCTGAAGGTGATCACCGCGGAGAACGTCCCCGAGGACGACAACGCCGCCCGCGTCATGAACAGCATGATCGCCAAGGGTGCCCGGATCATCTTCGCCACGTCGTACGGGCACCTGGACGCTGCGCTCAAGGTCGCCGCCGAGCACCCCGACGTCGTGGTCGTCCAGCAGGGCAACCTCATCACCGGGACCACACCGCCGAACGCGGGCACGTTCTTCGGCACCGTGTACGAGCCCGTGTACCTCGCGGGCATCGCGGCGGGCAAGGCGACGAAGACCGGCAAACTCGGATACGTCTACGCGTTCCCGATCAGCCAGACCATCGACAACATCGACGCGTTCGAGCTCGGCGCCCGGTCGGTGAACCCCACCGTGAAGACGTACGCGGTGAGCACGTCGAGCTGGTGCGACCCGGCGAAGCAGGCCGAGGCGGCGGCGAACCTCCTCAAGCAGGGCGTCGACGTGATCACGCAGCACCAGGACTGCACCGCGACCGTCATCAAGGCGACGGAGGCGGCGGGCGCGATGACCGTCGGCTACCACGCCGACGCCTCCGGCATCGCCCCGAAGGGCTGGCTGACCGGCTCACAGTGGAACTGGGGCCCGCTCTACTCCGACATCGTCCGCACGGCCCTGGCCGGCACGTTCACCGGCTCGAAGTACAACGCCAACTTCCGGGTCGGCTACAAGACCGGCGACAACCCCTTCGTGCAGTCGCCGTACGGGCCGGGGGTGGACGAGGAGACGAAGAAGCTGGTCGACGCCGCGAAGGAGAAGCTCAGGAACTCCTCGCCGTTCGCCGGGCCGGTGCGCGACCAGGACGGCAAGGTCCGCGTCCCCGAGGGCACCACGCCCGACTACGAGACGATCGAGAAGATCGACTACTTCGTCGAGGGCGTCGTCGGAAGCCTGCCGAAGTCATGAGCTCCACCCCGTATCCGTGGCCCTGGCACGGGCGTCTGGACCCGGCCCGCCTCGCTCTGCTCGCCGTGGCCTGCCCGGATCGCTCTGCTGGGGGGATGCCCGGGGGAATGTCCGGGCTGGAGGAGGCGGTGCGCGGCGCGGGCGGGCTGGTGGTCCGGGTCGGGGTCCGTCCGCCGCTGCGCCCCGCCGGCCCTCCGGCGGCACCACCGGGTGCGGCGCCGGAGTGCGACGTCGCGGCGGCGGGGTGGGACGGGTTCCACGGCAGCGCCCTCGACGACCTGCTCAGGGCCGCCGGGCGCGACCTGCTGGCGCTCACCGGCTGCTGCCTGGAACTCGGCGTCCACTCGACGATGCGGTCGGCCAACGACCGGGGATACGAATGCCTGCTGGTGGCGGACGCCTGCACCGCCGCCGACCCCACGTTGGCCGAGGCCGCCCTCTCCATGATCGAAATGTCCGGCGGGATCTTCGGCGCGGTCGGATCGAGCGCCGCCCTCATCAGGGAGCTGTCATGATATTTCCGGTTGTCGAGGCGGAACCGTACGCCTGGCCGTACAACGGTGGGCTCGATCCCGCCACCACCGCCCTGATCTGCGTCGACTGGCAGGTCGACTTCTGCGGGCCGGGCGGCTACGTCGACATGATGGGCTACGACCTGTCGCTCACCCGGGCCGGTCTGGAGCCCACCGCACGGGTGCTCGACGCCTGCCGCGAACGCGGTTTCCTGGTCGTGCACACCCGCGAGGGACACCGGCCCGATCTCGCCGACTGCCCGCCCAACAAGCTGTGGCGGTCACGGCGGATCGGCGCGGGGATCGGCACGGCGGGGCCCTGCGGACGGATTCTGGTGCGTGGCGAGCCGGGCTGGGAGATCGTCCCCGAGGTCGCGCCCGTCGAGGGCGAACTCGTGGTGGACAAGCCGGGGAAGGGCGCGTTCTACGCCACCGACCTCGACCTGCTGCTGCGGACCCGCGGGATCACCCATCTCGTGATGACCGGGATCACCACCGACGTCTGCGTGCACACGACCATGCGGGAGGCCAATGACCGGGGATACGAGTGCCTGCTCCTCTCCGACTGCACGGGCGCGACCGACAAGGGCAACTACGAGGCGGCCCTGAAGATGGTCACCATGCAGGGCGGCGTCTTCGGCGCGGTCGCCCCGTCGTCCGCTCTCCTCGCCTCGCTCACGGTGACTCTATGACCCCCGCCGTGACTCCCGCAGAGGTCGTCGCGGGCACGTACCGGAGGATCCGCGAACGCGGGGACGACGGCGTCTGGATCAGCCTCCGCCGGGAGGCCGACGTGCTGCGCGACCTGGACGGGCTCGACCCCGCGCTTCCGCTCTACGGCGTGCCGTTCGCCGTCAAGGACAACATCGACGTGGCCGGGATGCCGACGACGGCGGCCTGCCCGGCCTTCGCCTACCGGCCCGAGCGCAGCGCCCCGCTGGTGGACCGCCTGGTGGCGGCGGGAGCGCTGCTCGTCGGCAAGACGAACCTCGACCAGTTCGCCACCGGCCTGTCCGGGACGCGCACGCCGTACGGCGCCTGCGAGTCGCCGCTGGTGCCGGGGCTCATCTCGGGCGGCTCGTCGTCCGGGTCGGCCGTGGCGGTCGCGGCGGGGCTCGTGCCGTTCGCGATCGGCACCGACACGGCGGGGTCGGGCCGGGTGCCGGCCGCGCTCACCGGGACGGTCGGGCTCAAGCCGTCCCGCGGCCTGGTGCCGACGCTCGGCGTCGTGCCCGCCTGCAGGTCGCTCGACTGCGCCAGCGTGTTCGCGCGCACGGTCGCGGACGCGGCGGCGGTCCTGCGGGTGATCGCCGGGCCGCATCCGGACGACCCCTGGTCGCGTACGCCGTCACCCCGGAAGCCCGGCGGCGGCCCGTCCACCCGGATCGGGGTCCCGCGCACGCCGGAGTTCTTCGGGGACGGCGCGGCGGCGGAGGCGTTCGCGGCGGTGACCGAGCGGCTGGCGGGCCTCGGTCACGAGATCGTCCCCGTCGACCTGACGCCGTTCCTCATGGCGGGGAGGCTGCTTTATGAGGGGCCGTGGCTGGCCGAGCGGCTCGCGGGCGTCGGCGACTTCGCGGCCCGGCACACGCGCGACCTGCACCCGGTCACCCGGCGGGTGCTGGAGAGCGGCCGCTCGATCAGCGGGGCGGAGGTGTTCGGCGGGCTGCACCGCCTGCGGGAGCTGCGGGCCGCCACGGCGGCCGAGTGGGCCCGGATCGACGCGCTGGCCGTGCCGACCGTGCCCACGACGTTCACGCTGGCGGAGATGGCCGAGGATCCCATCGGCCGCAACACGATCCTCGGCCACTACACGACGTTCGCGAACCTGCTGGACCTCGCCGCGGTCGCCGTGCCCGCCGGGCTCACCCCGGCGGGCCGGCCCCACGGGGTGACCTTCCTGGCTCCGGCGGGGTCCGACGACTTCCTGGCCACCCTGGGCGCGGGCTTCCTGGGGGAGAAGGCCGAGCCCCAGGCACCGGCGGCCCTGGCACCGGCGGGCGGAACAGTTCCGCTGGCGGTGGTCGGGGCCCACCGGGTGGGCCAGCCGCTGCACCCGCACCTGGTGGCGCTCGGCGCGAGCTTCGCCGCCGTCGCCCGGACGGCCCCCTGCTACCGGCTCTACGACCTCGGCGACAGGCCGGGCCTGGTCAGGGAGGAGGGCGGCTCCTCCGTCGAGGTCGAGTTGCACGAGATCGAACCGGCCGCGCTGGGGAAGCTGCTCGTGACCATCCCCGCCCCGCTCGGGCTCGGCACGGTGGAGCTCTCCGACGGCCGCCGCGTGCGGGGCTTCCTGTGCGAGGCGTACGCGGTCAGGTCGGCCAGGGACATCACCGGGCTGGGCAGCTGGCCCGCCTACCTCGCGGCCGGGCGCGCGTAGCGCCCGGCCGCGAGGCGGTCACGCCTGGACTGTCACGCCTGGACTGTGGCGGGTGAGTAGCCCTCGACCTCGTGGTGCCGCACCCGGTGGATCAGCGTGTCCAGCGCCCAGGAGCCGGGGCCGAAGACGGCGATGAGGAAGAACGACCAGCAGAACATGGCCGCGGCCTCGCCGCCGTTGCGGATCGGGAACAGGTTCTGCGGCGCGTGGACGACGAAGTAGGCGTACGCCATCGAGCCGGAGCAGAGCAGCGCGCTGACGCGGGTGAACAGCCCGACGAGCACGAGCGCGCCGAAAACCAGCTGGATGGCCGCCGCCCACCAGCCCGGCCACGAGCCGAAGGGCAGGGTCTGCCCGGTTCCCCGGCTGCCGCCCAGGACCCCGAAGATCGACGACGCACCGTGGCAGACGAACAACAGGCCTGTGACGACCCGGAAGAGCGAGAGCACCGGTCCGCTGATCTGACCGATTTTCACGTGATCACCTTCTTGGAGGAATGAGGAGAACCGGCCGCCGAAAGTTTTCAGTCAGGACTGTGTAAACCGCGAAGAATCTGCGGCGTCCCGAGCTTCACATTGTCGGCGGATTCGACGCCCGGCTGTGGGAAGCCGTGCGCAGGTAGGGGTGAAGACCCCGAAAGTGCAGGTCAACTCCTGGAACCCCAGCAGCGTCGCTGGTGGTGTCGCTCATGCGTCCATGGACCGCTACGCGCCCAATGCCCAGTCCGGCGCCGAACGGACACGGGGTCGCGCTGGTCTCAGATTGCTCTCAGGCCGATCTTTAGTCAAGTCTTCAAGTAATTCTTAGGGGGGCCCCGGCGGCGCCGCATCGAATAATGCCTGGTAGCGCTCCGGCCGCCCGGGTACCCACGCCGGCAAGAACGATTCAGGCCGCCTGAAACTTTCCCCCGAGCCGACGCGCTACCGGGTCCAGAGACACTCCTGCACGGTCTGCGCGAGCGCCATCAGTCCCGCCGGCGTCGGTTCCCCCTGCCGTTCCCCCCGCCATGCGAGGGCGTACGTCAGCCGCAGGTCGCCCGCGTCGAGCGGGACGAAGGCGACGTCGTCCCTGCGGACTGACGCGACGAGCAGAGAGGGAGTCGGCAGCAGGCCGACGCCCGCCGCGACCAGGTCGAGCGCGGCGGCGTAGTCGTCGATCTCCTCGGCCACCACGTGCTGCCGCTGGGGTCCGACGCGGGCGGCGAGCCGTGCCCACATGCCGCCCGGAGGGCGTTCACGCGGCACGAGCACCCGGCGCCGGGCGAGCCGTTCGGGCTGCAGCCGGGGCAGGGCCGCGAGCGGGTCCCCGGCGGGCACGGCCAGGTGGCTCACAGGCACGTGGAACCGGGCGGCCGTGGTCAGATCGCGGGGAAAGGGACTCGCCAGGATCGCGGCGGTCACCTCCCCGGCGGCGACGGCCGCGAGGGAGGCGGCGCGCCCGGAGGGACGCAGGTCCACCTCGGCCGGGGGATCGCGGCGCGCCATCCGGCGGGCCACCCGCGCCGCGAGCCCGCCCACCAGCGGGGGATAGGCCAGCCGGACGGCGGCGCCCGCCGGTGCGGCCAGCCGCCGCGCCTCGGCCGAGAAGGCCGTCGCGGACTCCAGCAGCGCCTCGGCGTACGGCAACAGCGCCTTTCCCGCGGGCGACAGCCGCACCTCGCGACTGGTGCGCTCGAACAGGCGGACCCCGAGCACGCGCTCCAGCCGCCCGACGGCCTGGCTCGCCGCGGGCTGGGAGACGCCCATCTCGGCGGCGGCGCGGGAGAAGCTGAGATGCCGGGCGACGAGGGCGAAGCAGCCGATGTCACGCAGTGGCGGGCCGGGGTCCATGGGTCAGGGTTCGCGGGTCAGGATTCGTGGGTCAGGGCTTGCGGCCGACCCCGCACATGGCGTCGACCTCCGGCGCCTCGCCGAACTGGCTGGGCTCGGGCCGCCACCGGGACACCGACACCACCCCCGGCTCCAGCAGCGTGAGACCGTCGAAGAAACGGGCGATCCGCTCGGGCGTACGCAGGAGGTAGGGGTCGCCCGCCTCGGCGCGGATGCGTTCGGCCTCGTCCGCCGCCTCGGGCGCGACGACCTTCGTGCCGTCCTCGAACACCAGGTGGCTGCCGGACGGCAGGGCGTTCATGAGGTGACGCACGATCCCGTACGCCTCCTCGTCGTCGAGGACCTGACCCATGACCCCGAGCAGCATGAGCCCCACCGGCTCGGCCAGGTCGAGCGTCCGCGCCGCCGCCTCCAGGATCGCGCCGGGGGCGCGCACGTCGGCCTCGATGTAGTCGGTCACCCCGGGCGGAGAGCTGGTCAGCAGGGCGTGGGCGTGCACCAGCACCAGCGGGTCGTTGTCGACGTAGACGATCCGCGACTCCGGCGCCACCCGCTGGGCGACCTCGTGGGTGTTGGCGGCGGTCGGCAGGCCGGTGCCGATGTCGAGGAACTGGCGGATGCCCACCTCGCCCGCGAGATAGCGCACGGCCCGGCCGAGGAACCTCCGCGACTGCCGGGCGATGTCGACGATGCCGGGGTACGCCCGCATGATCTGGTCGCCGAGCTCCCGGTCGGCCGGGAAGTGGTCCTTGCCTCCGAGGAAGTAGTTCCAGATGCGCGCCGCGTGCGGCACGCTCGTGTCGAGCCTGGGACGGCCCTCGTCGCCGGGACCGTCCACCCAGCCTGCGCTCATCCGACCTCCCGTGCACAACCCTAGTGCCGGTCTTGAGTCTCCAGCGGCTGTCAGGGCGACACTCGTCGTCATGCCGCCGCACCGGGATGCCGACGCGGACGACTTCGCCTGGCTCCCAAGGCGCGTACCGGTGAGGTGAGTGCGGACGTAGCAGATCATCCGATCACTGGGGAGTCTTGACAGGGCATGTTAGCGCAAACACTATTAACGGGCGCGTCATATTTATGACTGGAGACCCCCCATGTCCGTATCCCCCCGCTCTTCTGGATCGGTCCCGCGCGATCCGCTCAGGCCGGTCGGCCTGCGCAGGACGGCGCTCGCGACGGCCGGCGCGCTTCTCTGCGCCGGCCTCGTGTCCACGGGCGGCGCGGCCGCCGCCCGCACCTCCGATGCCGCCCGCACCTCCGACGACGCCCCTACTTCTGGCGACGCATGGTCGCCCAAGCCGTCGTACACCTCGACCGACAAGGGGGACGGCACCTACACCGTGCCCATCCTCAACTCCGACGTGCCGGACATCAGCGTGGAGCGCGTCCCGGCCGCGGAGAACAAGGAGCACCGGGACGTCTACTACATGATCAGCACGACGATGCACCTGAGCCCGGGTGCGCCGGTCATGAAGTCGTACGACCTCGTGAACTGGGAGATCGTCAACTACGTGTTCGACCGGGCCGACATCGGCGACGCGTTCTCGCTGCGCAACGGGCAGAACTCGTACGGCCAGGGCCAGTGGGCGTCGTCCCTCCGCTACCACGACGGCAGGTTCTACGCGGTCTTCAACACCAACAACCTCGGTGGCGCGTACCTCTACAGCACCGACGACGTCGAGAACGGCAAGTGGACGCGGACGCCGCTGGGCCGGGGTCTGCACGACCCGTCGCTGTTCTTCGACGACGACGGCACGGCGTACATCTTCTACGGCTCGGGCAGCACCAGCGCCGTGCGCCTCAAGTCCGACATGTCGGGCATCGACAAGGACTTTCCGAGCATCTTCGCGGCGAGCGACTACGCCGGCAAGCCGTTCATCGGCGGCCTGTTCGAGGGCGCCCAGGTCTTCCACATCAACGGCTACTACTATGTGGTGATCATCACCTGGCCGTCCGGCCAGGGGCGTCAGGTCGTCATGTTCCGCTCCAGGGACCTGCTCGGGCGTTACACCTCGGCGGACGGCACGAACACCTACGAGGCGCGGGGGGTGCTGAACTCCAACGGTTTCGCGCAGGGCAGCCTCGTGCCGATCTCACGTGCGGGCGGCGGCACCGACTGGTACGGCATGTTCTTCCGCGACAACTTCCCGATCGGGCGCACCCCGGCGCTGATTCCCGCCACCTGGCAGGACGGCTGGCCGGTCTTCGGGAACAACGGGGTCGTGCCCGTGGGCGGCGCGTTCGCCAAGCCGATCGCGCTCAGCCCGGAGGAGGAGAGGTTCGAGCAGCAGAAGAGCATCGTCGCCTCCGACGACTTCGCCAACGACGCCCCGCACCGGGCGTACATGGACGAGGACTGGACGATCCCGCAGCCGCCCGCGTACGACGGCTCGCTCATCGGCGTCGAACTGCTGCAGAACCCCGGGTTCGAGTCCGAGACGGTCTCGCCGTGGGGCACGCAGTACGGCGCGACGATCAGCCGTGACACGACCGGCCCGGCCGCGGGTTCGGCGGCGCTGAAGGTGAGCAACCGCACGCTCAACGGTTCCGGCCCGAACCAGTACCTGAACGGCAAGGTGCAGCGCGGTGTGACCTACACCGTGTCGGCGAAGATCAGGTACGCGTCGGGCCCGAGCAGCATCCGGTTCAACCTCGTGGCCGACTGGGGCTCGGGCGTCCAGACGATGGCCTCGGGGAACGTTCCGGCGGGACAGTGGACGACGGTGACGGGCCAGTACACCATCCCGGCGACGGCGAACGTGGACAACTTCAAGTTCGCGGTCGAGACGCCCTGGGGCAACCCGCAGCCGGCGTCGTCGAGCGTGGAGTACCTCATCGACGACGTCTCCGTCGTCGGGCAGCCGGTGACGACCGAGTACCCGACCCGGGAGGAGATCACCCCCAACGGGTCGCGCCTGGCCCCGGTGTGGGAGTGGAACCACGCACCCGACAACCGGTACTGGTCGCTGACCGACCGTGACGGATGGCTGCGGCTGAAGACCGGCAAGGTGGTCACCGGCAAGTACGTCTACACCAAGCTCTCCAACCGCGACGAGCTGACCTGGTTCGAGGAGGCGCGCAACACGCTGTCGCAGCGGACGTTCGGGCCCCGGCAGTCGGCCGAGACCAGGATGGACGTCTCCGGCATGAAGAACGGCGACGTCGCGGGCCTGGCCGCCTACAACCGCGGGTTCTCCTACGTCGCGGTCAAGCGCGCCGACGGCCAGAACACGCTGGGCGTCGTCAACCGGGGCCAGCCGTTCGCGGTCGACATCGACCAGGCGGCGGTCGAGAACTTCGTGCCGGGCACGACGGTGCCGCTGGGGGACGCGACCCAGGTGTACGTGAAGGCGGACCTCGACTTCGCCTCGCCGGCCGGACAGCTGTGGACGACCTTCTTCTACAGCCTGGACGGGCTGAAGTGGACCCAGCTCGGCCGCGTCGGCCCGCAGACGCTGGACGGCAGCCTCTCGCACTTCATGGGGCACCGGATCGGCCTGTTCGACTACGCGACCAAGGAGACCGGCGGGCGCGTCGACTTCGACTACTACAAGCTCAGCGACACGCTGACCGCGCAGAACAAGCCGCTCGACACGAGCGCCCTCGACGCCGCCATCGCCTACGCCGGGACGCTCGACAGGCGTGACTATCCGGCGGACGCGTGGGCGGCGACGCAGGCCGCGCTCGCCGACGCCACCGCGGCGCGGGCCGGGCAGTTCGGCACCCAGAACCAGATCGACGCGCCCGAGCGGGCGCTCAGCTACCAGCTCGCCCGGCTCGGCACGCTCAAGGCCGCCACGCCGGAGGTCAAGCTGACCGTCACCGCCTCCTCCCGCTGCATCGGCGCCTCGGCCTACCTGGCGGTCACGGCCGTCAACGACGGCGACGCACCGGCCACGATCACGCTGACCACGCCGTACGGCACCAAGACCGTGGCCGACGTGGCCCCGGGCAAGCAGGCCTACCAGTCCTTCAACACCCGGACCGCCCAGATCGACGCGGGCAAGGTCACCGTGACCGGCGCCGCGACGATCGGCGGCAAGCAGGTCACCACGTCCTACGACGCCGCCTACCCCGCGGCCGCCTGCCGCTGAGCGCACGTCCCCGCAGAGTCCCAGGTCGAAGGCACGTCAAGGACAGGTCAAGGAGAATATTCGTGTTGAAGCGCGTCAGAAAGTCGGCCCTGCGCCGGGTCGCCGCCGCGGCGATGACCGGCGCCCTGCTGGCCACGGCGGTCGCCGCGACGTCGGGGCCGGTGCAGGCCGCCGGCCAGAACATCATCGTGAACGGCGGGTTCGAGGACGGTCTCAGCGGCTGGTTCGTCAACAACGGGAACTCGACGGACGGCGCCACGCTGTCGCCCACGACGGACGCCTACGCCGGTTCGAGCGCCGTGCTCGTCACCAACCGGAAGACGACCGGATCCGGCCCGATGCAGGACCTGTCCGGCAAGGTGCAGGCCGGGAAGACGTACGCGATCACGGCCCGGGTGAAGTACGAGAACCCCAGCAGCCCGGCGACCAAGCAGTTCTTCGCCACCATGCACTACGGCGGCTCGACGTACACGAACGTCGGCACGGTGACCGTGGCGCGCGGGCAGTGGGGGCTCATCCAGGGCACGTTCACGATCCCGGCGGGGCAGAGCGTCACGACCGCGCGGCTCTTCGTCGAGACGCCCTGGACGTCGGACCCCGCGTCCGCTCCGAACACCCATCTCATGGACTTCAAGGTCGACGACGTGTCGGTCTCGGAGTTCACCCCCTCGACGACGATCGAGGCGCTCGGCAAGAACCCCGGCGAGGGCAACCCGCTCATCTCCCACAAGTTCGGGGCGGACGGCAACGCCTTCGTCCACAACGGCCGCGTGTACATCTACATGACCAACGACACGCAGGAGTACAAGCCCGGCCCCACCGGCGTCTCCTCGACGAACACCTACGCCAGTATCAACACGATCACCGTCATCTCGTCGGACGACCTCATGAACTGGGTCGACCACGGCGAGATCCCCGTCGCGGGCCCGAGCGGCGTCGCCCGCTACGCCGGCAACTCGTGGGCCCCCGCGATGGAGAGCAAGGTCGTCGACGGCAAGGAGAAGTTCTTCCTCTACTTCGCCAACAGCGGCGGCGCCTCGGGGGTCATCGTCGGCGACTCGCCGGTCGGCCCGTGGCGCGACGAGCGGGGCAGCCTGCTCATCACCAGCGCCACTCCGGGCGCGTCGAACGGCAAGAACTGGCTCTTCGACCCCGGCGTGTTCATCGACGACGACGGCCAGGGCTACCTCGTCTTCGGCGGTGGCGGCGACGACGGGACGCGCAGCGCCGAGAACACCAACCACCCGAAGTCCACGCGGGTGATCAGGCTCGGCGACGACATGATCAGCACGAAGGGCTCGGCTGAGGTCATCGACGCGCCGCTCGTGTTCGAGGCCGGTCACATCTTCAAGCGCGACGGCAAGTACTACTACTCGTACTCGTCGAACTTCGGGTTCGGCGGCACGGTCGACCCCAACGGCCCGCCGACCGGGGCGATCGCCTACCTCATGGCCGACAGCCCGATGGGCCCCTGGACCCCCGAGACGTACAAGGGGATCATCTTCAAGAACCCCGGCACCTACTTCGGCGCCGGCGGCAACAACCACCAGTCGGTGTTCCAGCTGGGTGGCCAGTACTACTTCACCTACCATGCCCAGACGCTCAACAGCCGCATCACGGGCGGCGCCACCCAGGGCTTCCGCAGCCCGCACCTCGCCAAGCTCGACTTCAACGCCGACGGCACGATCAAGGAGGTGCGGGGCGACTACAAGGGCGTCGAGCAGATCCGCAACCTCGACCCGTACCGGGTGATCGAGGCCGAGACGATCGCGTGGCAGCAGGGCATCGCGACGAAGAAGGTCGACGGCGGATCCGAGGAGTTCGGCGCGCAGGCGCCGAACCTCGTGGTGCACGACATCGACAACGGCGACTGGACGTCGCTCGCCAAGGTCGACTTCGGCACGGCCGGCGCCACCGGCGTCACCGCGAAGGTGCGCCCGCTCGCGGCCGGAGGGAAGATCGAGGTCCGTCTCGACGGCCGCACCTCGCCCGTGGTGGCGACCATCCCCGTGGACGCTCCGCTCGGCGAGTGGACGAGGCTGAGCGCCACGCTCGACGGTGTCAAGGGCGTCCACGACGTGTACTTCACCTACGCGGGGCCCGAGGGCGCGGACCTCTTCGAGGTCGACTCCTGGGCCTTCGCCGCGGAGCAGTCCT
>NZ_BOOB01000062.1 GCF_016863015.1 Microbispora amethystogenes
ACCCCTGACGAAGCGACAGCGGCAGGGAATCATCGCCTTGCGCGGACGCGATGTCCTCAACATCCTTTCGAGGCAGCGGGACCGACCGGCTACGCGGCAGTTGCGTGAGCTTCTGTCGCCCAGCACCTATCGAGAGGAGGAGCAGCCATGACCGTGACCATCACGTCGGCGAGCGTCGAGCACACCGACGCGATCGTCATCCTCCTGGAGGAGATGCACCGCTATTACGGGGCAACGGAAGTCGAACCTTCCGACGTTCGGACGCGCCAAGTGCGACAGGCGCTCTTCACCGACCCACCGGCCGCATACGCGCTTCTCGCCTGGGACGGCGGACAGCTTGTGGGTATCGCCTCGTACTCCTTCCTCTGGCCCGCCGTCGGACTGACGCGGTCGCTGTACCTCAAGGAGCTTTTCGTCAGCGAGTCTCGACGCCGGGCCGGAGCAGGAACGTCACTGATGAACGCGCTTTTCGACATCACGGCGAAACTCGGGTGCAGTCGCATCGAGTGGACCACCGACCAGGACAACAAAGCTGCCCAGCAGTTCTACGAGGAGCTCAATCTCTCACGGCTCCCAACCAAGCTGTTCTATCGAGTTGACGGCGATCTCCTTCCACGTTCAGCCGGTTCCTGGTCCTGACTCGTACCGCATGGCACGCTCGCAGGATGGTGATTCAAGTGTCGGTGTGCGGGCCTCGCGACTGCACGGCCGAGGACGAGCGCAACGCGCTTGAGGTAGGCCGACTGCTGGCCGAGCGCGGCGCGGTGGTCATCTGCGGTGGATACACCGGAGTGATGGCCGCGGTGGCGGCGGGAGCGCGCTCCGCCGGCGGGACCGTCGTCGGCATTCTGTCCCGTCCGGACCGCGAGCACGCCAACCCCGACCTGAGCATCGTGATCCCCACCGGGGTCGGCGAGGCCCGCAACAACATCATCGTCAACTCGGGGGACGCCGTGATCGTCATCGGCGGTTCCTGGGGCACCCTCTCCGAACTCGCCCTCGCCATGCGGCACGGCCGGGCCCCCGTCGTTCAACTCGGAGGCTGGCGGCTCCTCGACCAGCAGGGCGATCCCGTCCCGGGCATACGGCACGCCACCTCGCCCGAGCATGCCCTGGAACTGACGGGCCTCTGGTCGTAATCTCCGTCTGAGAAGGTGTCCGCGACGACCGCTGAGCCCCGTGGGCCGTACGGCTCCTGCGCGCATTGACGACCATCCCGCACCTGACCATCCACTTCGGCCGATTCCAGACGAAGGTGGCGAGCATACGACTCGCCTTCCCATCCGTCGGCGGCCCACAGACCGTTGAGGTCGCCAAGACCGAAGAGAAAGGGTCGGACGTCAACCTGGCGACGGCCCTCCTTCTCGATGTCTTTCGCGGGAACTGCGACGGTGCGCTCGTCATCAGCAACGATGCCGATCTCGCGGAACCCATCCGGGCGGTGCGGCACGAACTCGGCGCTCCTGTCGGAGTGGCCAATCCTTATCCGTACGGGAGAAGGGCCATCGATCTCGTCGCCGCGCGCCCCACATTCCTCAGGCAGATCAACCCCAGCATGCTCAAGGCGTGCCAACTGCCCGACCTGCTGCAGGATGCGCAGGGGAAGATCAGACGCACCAGCCGATGGTGATCAGAAAAACATAGAGCCCCGTCCACAGGACGGGACTCCGGGACACCTGCCGAAACGGGCGGTGCAGTCGATTTCAGTGAACGGGTTCGCTTCCGTGTCTGTCGAGGCACTTAGCGTAACCGAGGGGCGCGACCTAAGGCAGTTCGTACGGCGACGGTTCAGTGAAGCGTTCCTGTCCCAGGACGGCGAGCAGCCGCAGCTTCTCGTAGCCCTCGGTGCGCGGAGGGGCGGTGAGCACGAGCAGCGCCTGGGACTGGTCCTCGGTGAACAGCACCTGGCAGTCCAGCTCGATCGGGCCGAGCTCGGGATGGACGAGCGTCTTGTGGTCTTCGAAGCGCTTGGCGACCTCATGCCGGTCCCACAGCTCGGCGAACTCGGCACTCGCCTTCCGCAACGCCCGGACCAGCTCACCCGCCCGGGACCGCTCCCCCATCGACCCGTACGCGACGCGCAGGTTCGCCACCTGGGCCCGGCTCTGCCGGTCGCGGTCGTCCTCGGGATAGCGCAGCCGTTCCGAGGGATCGGTGAACCATCGGTAGATCTCGCTGCGGGCGAGGCCCGTGTAGCCGGACTTGTCGCCGAAGAGCGCGTCCGCCATCCGGTTCTGCACCAGCGTCTCGCCCAGGTTGGACAGGATGAGCGCCGGAGTGTCGCTGAGCCGGTCGAGCACCCGCAGCAGCGCGGGGGCGACGTGCGTCGCGGCGGTGACGCGCTCCGGGGCGGTGTGCCCCGAGATCCGGAAGAGGTAGTCGCGCTCGTCGCCCGTCAGCCGCAGCGCACGGGCGAGCGAGGCCAGCATCTGCTCACTGGGCTGCGGTCCGCGCTGCTGCTCAAGCCGCGTGTAGTAGTCGGTGGACATCGCGGCGAGCACCGCGACCTCCTCGCGCCGCAGTCCGGGCGTACGGCGGCGGGCCCCGGCCGCGAGCCCGACGTCCTCCGGACGGAGGGTCTCACGGCGGCGGCGGAGGAAGTCGGCGAGTCCGGCGCGGTCCATGCGCCCAGTATCCGCCCGGCGCCCGCGAGGCGGTGACCGCCAACGGGGGACCGCCGATCCCCCGATAAGCGCTCCCTGCACCCGCGGCGGCCCCACGGCAAGAATGTGAGCATGGACATCTCGGGAAACACCATATTCATCCCCGGCTCCACCAGCGGGATCGGCCTCGCGCTCGCCGTCGCGCTGCACGACCGGGGGAACACGGTCATCGTCGGCGGACGGCGGGCCGACCTGCTGGAGCGCATCGCCGCCGAGCATCCCGGCATCGGCACCGTACAGATCGACACCGCCGACGCCGCGAGCATCGAGGCCGCCGCGAAGGACGTGCTGGCGAAATATCCGGACCTCAACGTGCTCGTCACGATGGCCGGCATCATGCGCGTCGAGGACTGGCACCGGCCCGAGTCGTTCCTCGCCTCCGCCGAGGCGGTCGTCACGACCAACCTGCTCGGCACGATCCGCCTGATCGCCGCGTTCGTCGAGCACCTGCAGGCGCAGCCGGACGCCACCATCGTGACCGTCTCCTCGGGCCTCGCGTTCGCGCCGCTCAAGGCCACCCCGAGCTACAACGCGTCGAAGGCCGCCGTCCACATGCTCAGCGAGTCGATCCGGCTGCAGCTCGCCGACACGAGCGTGAAGGTCGTCGAGCTCGAGCCGCCGTCCGTCCGCACCTCGCTGCTGCCGGGCCAGGAGGACAGCGAGGTGGCGATGCCGCTCGACGAGTTCGTGGCGGAGGTCGTCGAGCTGTTCGAGACGCAGCCCGACGCGAAGGAGATCCAGGTCGAGCGGGTGAAGTTCCTGCGGTACGGCGAGGCGCGCGGCGACTACGACCAGGTCGTCGCGAGGCTCAACGCGTCCGACCCGCACGGCAAGTAGCAGACGCGCTCGCCGCCGGCGCGGCCCTCCGCGCCGGCGGCGAGCGCGGACGAAGCAGAAGGGCGCCGACGAGCCAGTCAGCTCGTGGACGGACCTCCGTCGTCTGTACCCGGTACGGAGCCGGCGGGTAGCTGTTCGATCGGGAAGAAGATCGGGCTGAGCAGGTGCTGGGTGCGGTCCGGGGCCGGTTCGTTGGCCAGCAGGGGAAGGATCACGCGGCGCAGCTCGCCGATCATCCTCTCCAGTTCGCCACGCGTGAGCCATACGGTGTGCTGCCGGTAGCTCAACGACGACGGGCTTCACCTCGACCCCACCCGGTTTCCCACGACCTGGTACAAGGGCGGCAGCGAACCCGGCGTCGTCTCCCTGCACTACCTCGCCCGCACCAGCGCCGGCCGCGCGCTGGTCACCAGCCTCATGGTGTCCGACCCCACCGCCCCACCGGACGTCATCGACGTGGCGGCCAGGAGCCAATCCGTCATCCGGGGCGCGTTTCACCTCCTGGCCCTGCCGGAGGGATGAGGCGTCGCCGTCGCGCGAACCGGTGCCCGCACGACTCGTACGCTTCTCACGCGAGCGCGAGGATCGGCGGGTCCGGGGGCGCCGTGCGGCGCCGGGGCGGGCGACGGCCCGCCCCGGCGGACAGCTCAGTCCTTGTTCGACTGCCGCCAGTCGCGTACCGCGTCGCGGATCTTGTCGAACATCGCCACCGGCGGGCCGGCCAGCAGGTTCGCGGTCGCGGACTCCCCGGCGCCCGGGTGCGGCCGGGTCGGCGCCATCGCCTCGGCGGCCCGTACGGCGCCGGCCATCCGGCGCAGCCGCTCGGCGGAGAGCTCCTGGCGCAGGCGGGGGAACTCCTCCTGCTCCTCGTGGGTGGCGTGCTCGACGACCGCCTTCTCCAGCATGGCCAGCCTGGCGTCGAACTCGGGGTGCTCCACGCCGAGGTCGTACAGGTCGGAGAGGGCGTGCTTGGCCTCGCTCTCCTCGTGCAGGCGGGCCTCGACGACCTCGTCGCCCGCAGACGAGCGCGCGGCAGGGTGCACGACCTGCTCCTCCGCGCTCTCGTGCACGGCCAGCAGCCGTACGAGGTCGTTGAACAGGTCACCCTTGCGCTCGCCGTCCGCCACGACGATCCCGGCGAACAGGCCCTTGATCTGCTCGTGCTGCGCCAGCAGCAGGTCGATGACATCGCGGTCTTCGGTGGTGGTCAACGCCGTCACCTCTCACTTCAGGAACTGTCGGTCGCTTCGGGGCCTCATTCAGGCAACCGGGGCCCACCTGCCCCTTTCCCGCTCCCCTATGCCTGCGTCCACCGGAACCGCCACACCCCCTAAACCCCGCTTTCCAGGTTGACTTAGTGGGTATTTCTGCCTCATCCTTGGCGCATGCACCTGGAGCCTCTCCACTGGTCGAACCTGCCCGTCGATCTCCGCAGGCAGGCGAGTGCGCTGTGTACGGCGTTCGCACCCGCGTGAGCACAGGCCTCGGAACCGCACGACCAGGAGCATGGAATGACCGCGAACGCGTCCACCCTCACCCGCACCCGGCTGGCAGACATCGCCCACGCGCTGGCCACCTCCCCCGACGAATGGATCCAGCGCGTACGGCTCAGCACCGACGGACGCTGGTACGAGCGCCTGCACGGCGACGACGACCACGAGATCTGGCTGATCAGCTGGCTGCCCGGCCAGTCGACCGGGTTCCACGACCACGGCGGCTCGCGGGGGGCCTTCGCCGTCGCCCTCGGCAGCCTGCGTGAGCACGACCTGACCCTCGAACGGGATCTCGACGCCGGTGACGCGCGTGAGTTCGGGCCCGACTACGTGCACGAGGTGCGCAACGTCTCGTCCGCCCCGGCGGTCAGCGTGCACGTCTACTCGCCCCCGCTGTCGAGCATGAACCGCTACGACCTCACCGACGGCCGGCTGACCAGGATCGCCGAGGAAAGCGCGGAGCAGTGGTGACGGGCGGGGTGGTGAAGGGCGGGGTGGTGAAGGGCGAGGTGGTGACGGGCACGGCCACGCCGGGCCGCCCGCCGGGCGCCCGGAGCATCGACGAGATCCTCGCCGAGAGCCGGCGCCGCCTGCGCCGGCTCAGCCCGGAGGAGGCGTACGGCAGGGTCCAGGCGGGCGCGCTGCTCGTCGACATCCGCCCCGCGGCCCAGCGGGCGGCGGAGGGCGAGGTGCCCGGGGCGCTGGTCGTCGAACGCAACGTCCTGGAGTGGCGCTTCGACCCCGCCCAGGACGCCCGGCTGCCGGAGGCGACCGGATACGACGTGGAGGTCATCGTGATCTGTTCCGAGGGATACACGTCGAGCCTGGCCGCCGCGTCGCTCCACGACCTCGGGCTGACCCGCTCCTCCGACGTCGTGGGCGGGTTCGTGGCCTGGCGGGCCGCGGGACTGCCCGCCACCGGCGGGCGCCCCGCGCCCTCCTGAACAGGCCTCCTGAACAGGCCTTCTGAACAGCCCGCCTGAACAGCCCTTCTGGAACCAGACCGCCGCGCTCCTGATTGCCTTCCGAGCCGTGCTTCTGAAGACCGTGCTCGGGAAAACGCCGCGCTCCTGAATAGCCGCCGGGGAGACGAGACCTCCGGGCCGTACCGGCCTCGCTCCCCGGCGGCGGATCAGACCCCCGCCGGAACCCCGGCAGTGTCGGCTGGGGCGGCGGCCTCCAGCGCCCTGCGGGCATACGCGCGGACGTCGGCGTCGGAGTCGCCGAGCGCGCCGCGCAGGGCCGCGGCCACGTCCTGCCGCGCCGCCCAGGTGGACAGCGAGAGAACCGCGGCCTTGCGTACGTCGAGGTGCGGGTCGCCGAGCGCGGCCACCAGCGGCCCCGCCGCCGTCCCGGGATCTGCGGCCGCCAGCCCCCGGGCCGCGCCCACTCTCACCTCCCAGGCCGGATCCGCCAGGGCCCGTACGGCCGTCTCACCGAAGCCAGAGCCAGAGCCTGAGCCCGATCCAGAGCCGGAAACGGAGCCGGCGACGGGATCCAAGCCGGCCCCGGTGCCCGTGCCGAACTCGGTGCCGGAGCCGGGCCCGGGCTCGCGGTAGAGAGCCGGGCCGAGCCCGGCGGACGCCTCCAGCGCGGCCGCCCGGACGAGCGGATCGGGGTCGGCGGCGAGCCGCACGACGGCCGGGGCGCCGCCGGGCAGGCCGATGGTCCCGAGCCCTCTGGCCGCCCAGACGCGCACCTCGCGGTCCTCGTCCCCGGCGGCGAGCGCCACCCGCCCGGCGTCGTCGAGCGAGACCAGCCCCCGGACCGCCTCGATCCGCACCCGGGAGTCGGGGTCGGCGAGCGCCGTCCCGAACAGGCCGGCGTCACCGAGGCGCAGCGCCCGCAGGACGTCCAGGACGGCCGCGCGGACGATCGGGTCCCCGGCCGCCGCGGCCGCGCGGAGGGAGGCGCCGAAGGCGGGGGTCGCGGGCAGCACCTCGACGAGTTCCCGCAGGCCCGTGGCGGCGGCCCGCCGTACGGTGCCGTGCGGGTCGGCGAGGGCCTGGGCCAGCGCGGACTCCACGCCCGGGGGCGTGGTCTCGGTCAGCGTCGCGACGGCCGCCCTGCGGACCTTCGGGTCGGCCTCCGCCAGGTAGGGGGTGATCTGGTCGAGTGACGGCTCGCCGTCGGCGAGTCGCAGCAGTTCGAGGATGCGCGGCGAGCGGCCGATCGCCTCCACCGCGAGCCGCCCGCCCCCGCCGCGCCGGGCCCCGGTGCTCGGCGCGCCGTACGCGCCGACGACGACCGGCTCGGCCGGGCGGGGCGTGAAGCCCTCGACGGGCACGAGGTACGGCTCGACCGGGCGCTTGACGAACTCCATCGCCCCGGCGGCGTTCCTGCGCAGGTTGAGGTGATAGAGCCACTCGTCGTCGTTCCGCCCGGGCAGGTCGGCGCGGTCGTGGTAGAGGCCCCACCTGCTCTCGGTGCGGACCAGGGAGGACCGGGCGGCCATCTCGGCGCAGTCCCTGATGAACGTCACCTCCGCGCACCGCATCAGCTCGTGCGGGGTCCGCGCGCCCATGGCCGCGATCTCGTCGCGCATCCGCTCGAACGTCTCCAGCGCGAGGCCGAGCTTCCTGCCGGTCTTCGGCGGGGCGACGTAGTCGTTGACGAACCTCCGCAGCTTGTACTCGACCTGCGGCTGCGGCGGGCCGTCGGGGTTGCGCAGCGGGCGGTAGATGAGCTCGTGCGCGGCGGTGATCTGGTCCTCCGGCAGGCCACCGGCCACATGGTGGTGCTCGGCGGCGTGGGCCCCGGCGAGGTCGCCGAAGACGAACGCGCCGATCATGTAGTTGTGCGGCACGCAGGCCAGGTCGCCCGCGGCGTACAGGCCGGGGACGGTGGTCGCGCCGTTCTCGTCCACCCACACTCCCGAGGCCGAGTGCCCGCCGCACAGGCCGATCTCGGAGATGTGCATCTCCACGTCGTGGGTGCGGTAGTCGTGCCCGCGCCCGGCGTGGAAGGTGCCCCGGGTGGGCCGCTCGGTGGTGTGCAGGATGTTCTCGAGCGCGGTGAGCGTCTCGTCCGGCAGGTGGGTGGTCTTGAGGTAGATCGGGCCGCGCGCCGAGGCGATCTCTCCGGCGACCTCGGCCATCATCTGGCCCGACCAGTAGTCGCAGTCGACGAACCGCTCCCCCTCGGCGTTGACCTGGTAGCCCCCGAACGGGTTGGCCACGTAGGCGCAGGCCGGGCCGTTGTAGTCCTTGATGAGCGGGTTGATCTGGAAGCACTCGATGCCGCTGAGCTCGGCGCCCGCGTGGTAGGCCATCGCGTACCCGTCCCCGGCGTTGGTCGGGTTCTCGTACGTGCCGTACAGGTAGCCGCTGGCGGGCAGGCCCAGCCGCCCGCACGCGCCGGTCGCGAGGATCACGGCTCCGGCGGAGACCGTGACGAACCGGCCGGAGCGGGTGTCGAACCCGGCGACCCCGACGGCCCGGCCCTCGCTCGTGAGCACGCGGACCGGCATCACCCGGTTCTCGATGCGCACCTTCTCGCGGATGTCGCGGCGGCGCAGCACCCGATAGAGGACCTTCTTGACGTCCTTGCCCTCCGGCATCGGGAGCACGTAGCTGCCCGACCGGTGGACCCGGCGCACCGCGTAGTCGCCGTGCTCGTTCTTCTCGAACTTCACGCCGTAGCGCTCCAGCCGCCGCACCATGTCGTAGCCGCGGGTCGCCGTCTGGTGGACGGTGCGCTGGTTGACCACCCCGTCGTTGGCCCTGGTGATCTCGGCGACGTAGTCCTCGGGCGTGGCCTTGCCGGGGATGACCGCGTTGTTCACGCCGTCCATGCCCATCGCCAGCGCGCCGCTGTGCCGTACATGCGCCTTTTCCAGCAGGATCACGTCGGCGCCGCGCTCGGCGGCGGTGATCGCCGCCATGGTCCCGGCGGTGCCGCCGCCCACCACCAGAACCTGGCATTCCAGATGTAGGCGGTCTGCCGGGGAAGGGATGTCCATCAGATTCTCCTGAGGGGGACGTCGCCCTTAAGCGACGGGGGGATCGGGAGTGGGAGGGCCGCCAAAGCCCGAGCGTGCGGTGACCTGCCTGGTCTGCGCATCAGAGATCGTTCTCCGTTCGTCGGGTATCGGAGGTACGGCGCTGTCATGATGATCGTGTGACTCGGCACGTGCGCCCTTCCCCCGGTGCGGCGTATGACCTCGGGTACCACGTCGTGTGGTGCCCGGAGTACCCACGCCCGGTCCTCGGCGGACGGGCCAAGGACCGCTGTGAGGAACTGATTCGCGCGACAGCCGACGAGCGCAGCTGCCAGATCGCCGCACCTGAAGTGATGCCGGTCCAGGTGCATCTGTTCGTCACGCCCAACCCGAAGCACTCGCAGTCGTACGTGGCCGGCCAGTTCAAGGGCTTCACCTCCCACCACCCGCGCGCCGGGTTCCCGTACCTGCGTTCCCTGTTGCCCGCATTGTGGTCAAGGTCGGACTTTGTGGCGACGGTCGGCGCGGTGCCAGCTGAGACGGTGCGGCGCTGTATCGAGACGCGGTACAAGCGCGCTCCCAAGGGGAGCGGCCGTGCGTAGGTCGTTCACGTTCCTGCTGCGCCCGACCACCAAGCAGACCGCCGCACTCGCCGCGTGCCTGGAGGACCACCGCACGCTGTACAACGCCGCCCTGGAACACCGCCGCACGGCCTACGCCAAGGCGAGCGTGAGCATCCGGTACGGCGACCAGTCCGCCGAGCTGAAACACATCCGCAGCGATGATCCCGACGGGCAGGGCCGCTGGTCGTTCTCCTCCCAGCAGGCGACACTGCGCCGGTTGGACAGGGCGTTCGCCGCGTTCTTCGCCCGTGTGAAGGCCGGGCGCACCCCGGGCTTCCCCCGATTCAAGGGCCGGGGCCGGTTCGACACGGTGGAGTGGCCCAAGGACGGCGACGGCTGCCGCTGGGACTCCCAGCCCGAACACACATCGGCCACGTTCGTGCGGCTTCAGGGCGTCGGACATGTCCGGGTGCACCAGCACCGACCGGTCCGGGGCCGGGTCAAGACGATCAGCGTCAAGCGGGAGGGCGACCGCTGGTACGTGATCTTGGCATGCGACGACGTGCCCGCCGAGCCGCTGCCCGCCACGGGTGCGGTGGTCGGCCTCGACATGGGCGTGGCCGCCCTCGTCACCACGAGCAACGGTGTGCACCTCGCCAACCCGCGCCACCTCGCCGCGACCGCCGATCGCCTCGCGGACGCTCAGCGAGACCTCGCCGGCGGCAGACGCGGGTCCACACGCCGCCACAAGAAGGTGGCACGGGTCGCCGCCCTGCACGGCAAGGTCCGCCGTCAGCGGAGCGACTACGCGCACAAGGCCGCCCTGGCGCTGGTCCGGGCGTATGACGTGATCGTGCACGAGGACCTGCGGATCGCGAACATGACCCGTTCGGCGTCCGGCACGATCGATGCCCCCGGCCGGAACGTGGCCCAGAAGTCCGGCTTGAATCGCAGCATTCTGGACGCGGGTTGGGGGGTGTTCCTGCGTGTGCTCGCGTACAAGGCTGAAAGCGCCGGTCGAGAGCTGATCGCGGTGAACCCCGCCGGCACCTCCCGCACCTGCTCGCGGTGCGGGCACTGTGCGAAGGACAACCGCCTCACCCAGGCCGAGTTCGTCTGTACGGCCTGCGGGCATGCCGCGCACGCCGACGTGAACGCGGCGACCAACATCTTGAGGGCAGGGCTTGCCCTTCGCCAGGCTGCGGAAGCGGCTTAGCGAGAAGCCGCTTCCTACAGGAAGCGGAGGAGTCACCTAAAGCTCCTCGATGATCCGGGCGCGCAGCCCGGCACGGTCGGTCTCAGGGGTGCGCGGTCCGGGCACGGGCAGGACGCGTCCGATGCCGCCGCGCCCGAGCACGACGACCCGGTCGGCCAGCAGCAGGGCCTCGTCCACGTCGTGGGTGACGAAGACGACCGTGGCGGCCGTGTCGCGCAGCACGTCCAGCAGCAGGCGCTGCATCTCGCCCCGGGTCTGCGCGTCCAGCGCGCCGAAGGGCTCGTCCATGAGCACGGCGCGCGGCGCGGCGGCCAGGGACCTGGCGAGCTGCACGCGCTGCCGCATGCCGCCGGACAGCTCCCGGGGCAGCCGGTCCCCCCACCCGGCGAGGCCGACGCGCGCGATCCAGCTCTCGGCGGCCGGCCCGCGCTCCCGCCTCGGCACGCCGCGGATGCGCAGCGGCAGCTCGACATTGCGCCGGACCGTGCGCCAGGGCAGCAGCGCGTCGTCCTGGAAGACCATCGCGCGGTCCGGCGACGGCCCGGTGACCGGAACGCCCTGGGCCAGCACCCGGCCGGCGCGCGGGGTCAGCAGCCCGGCGACGGCCCGAAGGATCGTGGACTTGCCCGAACCGGACGGCCCGACGATCACCAGGACCTCGCCGGGGGCGACATCGAGGTGAAGATCCTCCAGTACGGCGTGCCGCCCGTAGCCGAGGGACACACCCTCCAGCCGGATGGCGAGCCCCGTCTCCCGTGCGGTCGCGACAGCGGCGGTCATCGGACGGCCTCCTCGGCGCCCTGGCCCGCTTCCCGTCCGCCGGGCCCCCGCTCAGGGGCTCCCCGGTCGCCGACCGGCACGACCGCTCTCTCCTCGGCCCTCTCCTCCGCTCTGGGCAGCCATCGGGTGAGGCGCCGGCCGAGCAGTTCGATCGAGGCGGAGGTGAGCCACCCGAGCACCCCGATCGACGCCATGCCGACGAGTACCGCCGGGTAGTCGACCACCGTGTACGCGTGCCAGGTCCGGTAGCCGACGCCGAACTCGCCGGAGATCATCTCGGCGGAGATCACGCAGATCCAGGCGACGCCCATGCCGACCGACAGCCCGCCGAAGACGCCCGGCAGCGTGCCGGGGAGCACGACGTGCCACAGCACGTGCCTGCGCCCGCCGCCCATGGTGCGGACCGCGTCCTCCCACAGCGTCGGCAGCGCCCGTACGGCGTGCCGTGTGCTCACCATGATCGGGAAGAACGCCGCGGCGAACGTGATGAACACGATGCCCTGCTCGTCGGTGGGGAACACCAGGATCGCGATCGGGACGAGGGCGATCGCCGGGATCGGCCGGACGACCTCGATAGGCGGCAGCAGCACGTCGGCCGCCCACCGGGACCGCGCGACCAGCACGCCAAGGGCGATGCCGGCCACCGACGCCAGCGCGAACCCGGTGAGGATGCGGATCATGCTCTGGGCCAGGTCGAGGTAGTAGAGCCCACCGGTGAGCTGCCGGGTCAACTCCGCCGCGACCTCGGCCGGCGAGGGCAGGCGGTCGAACCGCAGCCCGGCGCGGACGTCGGCGGTGGTCAGCCACTGCCACAGCGCGACGACGACCACCAGGGACCCCAGCCGCACCGCCCATCTGCGCAGCCCGGCCGTGGTCGCCCGGCCGCGTACGCGCCGTCCCGGCCGCACCGCCGGGACGGCGCCGGAGGCCAACGGCTCCGAGCCCGGTGCCTCTACGGCCGACGACGTGGCGGCGAGGGAGGCGGCCGGCGCCGGGGTGCTCACCGCGACGCACCTCCCGCCGCGGCCTTCAGCGCCTCGTCGTAGCCGACGAGCGCCGCCCGGGGGTGCTCCTTCACGAACGCCTCCGCGCCGTCGCGGGTGGTGAAGGGCTTGAACCTCTCGTTCCCCTCCGCGGCCGGGTCGCGTACCCAGACGGATTTGTCCGCGAACCAGTGCGTGCCCGTGGCCGCGTCGGGCACGTACGCCGCCCGTACGGACCCGCCGCCCGAGGTGGCGGCGGCGATCTGCCGCAGCAGGCAGGTCGGCGTGGCCGCGGGACGGAGCGTGTCCTCCCCCGTCAGCCACAGCTCGCCCGCCTTCGCGGGGTCGCCGGCCGTGGTGCCGCAGGCGGCGTCGGTCCCGCTGATGCGCGCCGCGTTGACGCTGCCCGCGGCGTCGGCGTCGTAGGAGGCGCCGTACGCCTTCCTGAGGTAGGAGTCGTCGGCGAACTTCGCCACGTCGACGCCCTTGAAGTCGGTGCCGATGGACTTCAGATACTTCTGGTCGTGGTCCAGCGCGGCCAGGAGCCGGGACTTCAGCGTGACGTCGAACGTGGCGATGCCGTCGCGCCCGTTGTAGAGGTAGACGACCTCGGGCGGGAGCCCGGTCGCCTTGGCGACCGCCTCGGCGGCCTCGACGGGGTGCTCGTGGAGATACCTCGTCGCGTCGATCTGCGCCTGCAGGAACGCCTGGAGCACGTCGGGCCGCTCCTTCGCGTACGCCTCCCGCACCACGACGCCGTGGAACGTCGGCACGTCGAGCGCCGACCCGTCGTAGACGAGACGGGCCTGGTTCTTGAAGACGAGCAGCCCCGGCCATGCCACGAACTGCGCGTATCCCTGCACGTTGCCCGACTGCAGCGCGGAGGCGCCCACCGGCGGCTGCTGGTTCACGACCTCCACGTCAGTGGAGGGATCGAGCCCGGCCCGCTCCAGCGCCTGGACGAGCGTGCCGTGGCCCGCCGATCCGGAGCTGGCCGACACCTTCGCGCCCTTCAGGTCGGCCAGCGTGCGCGCCTTCGACGACGGAGCGACGACCACCGAGTTGAGCCCTCCGCGCAGGTTGTAGCCGGTCACCGACACGAGCCGGGTCTGCGCGGCGGGCACGCCCTGGGTGCGGGAGGCGTTGATGAGGAGGGGGTAGTCGCCCATCGACCCGATGTCGATCTTCCCGGCCACCATCTTCGCGGTGATCGGGGCACCGGTGTCGTAGTCCTGCCACTCGACCTGGTATTTGCCGCCGAGGCGCTTCTCGAAGTAGCCGAGGCCGCGCAGCAGCGTCCCGGCCGTCACCGTGTTGATGGTCTTCGACTGGTATCCGACGACCACGGTCTCCTTGCCGTCGTCGGCGCCCGCGGATACGGAGCAGCCGGAGAGGGCGCCGCCGGCCGCGGCCAGCAGCGCCACGGTGGCGAAGATCTTGCGCATGGGGGGATGTCCTTCTATCGGAGCAGGTAGGGGATGTTCACCGTGACGGCGTCGGCGGGGCACCGGTCGGCGCAGGGGCCGCAGTACCAGCACTCGTCCACGTGCATGTAGGCCTTGCCGCTGACCTCGTGGATGGCCAGGGAGTCGAGCGGGCAGACGTCCACGCACAGCGTGCAGCCCTCGATGCACAGCGACTCGTCGATCGTCACGGGCACGTCGACGCGGCTATTGACCAGGGTCATCGGTGTTCCTCCAGAGATGGCCACGCATGGTGAGACGGTCGCCGCGGAACCGGACGAACTCCAGGTCAACCGGGCGGCCGTCGGAGAGGTGGGTGAGGCGCTCGACCATCAGCAGCGCCGCTCCGCGCGGCGCGTCCAGGACGGCGGCGGTGTGCGCGTCGGCGTTGACGGCCTCGATCGTGAGCTCCGCCGCGCCGAGCGGCCGGCCGGCGATCCGCTCCAGGAGCACGAACACGTCGTTGTGCACGAGGTCGGCGTCGAAGAGCGGCTCGCCGAGCTCGCGTACGAGATAGGTCAGGTCGAGCGAGAGCGGCAGCCCGTCGAGCCGGCGCAGCCTCTCGATGTAGACGACGGGCTCGCCCTCGGGCAGGTCGAGCCGTTGCCGGACCGCGGCGGGGGGCGGCACGAGGCCCATGGCGCGGACCTCGTTCGTCACCTCGCCGTGCTCCCGGAGCGTCTCGGCCAGGCCGAGCAGCCGGTAGAGGCCGTGCGGGTACTTCTCCGCCGCGACCGTGGTGCCCACTCCCGGGCACCGCGCGATGAGGCCCTCGTCCCTGAGCAGGTCGAGGGCGTCTCTGACGGTGTTGCGCGAGGTCCCGAACTCCCGGGCGAGAGCGGCCTCCAGGGGCAGGTGGCCACCGTCGAAACCACCGCGCACGATCTCGCACCGCAGCAGGTCGGCCACCTGGCGGGCCCGGTCCGCCCGCCGCCGTCTCACATCCGCCAGCTCCATGGGCAAGAAGCCTAGCTTCCCGGTAGGAATATATGGATAACGGGCGGATTACGCCACCCCGGGCGGCCACCCTGCACCGCCGACCTGGTCATATGCCCGAGGAGAGCCGAGAACCGCCACCCCTCCACCCCTCGACGGGCGACGACGCCATCCCGGCACGAGCCGGGGAAGGTCCGGGTCCGGCTCGCGGAAGGAAGCGGGAAGGCGGGCTTCCTACTGTCCTCTCGTCGCCGGTCACCGGTAGACGTCGCCCGGCGGCCCGCCAGGCGGCCGGGACCGCGCGACGAAGGAGGAAACCGTGAGCACCACGCAGACCCGCGCCCCGCGCAACGGCGTCGACACCCCCACGCTCTTCGCGACCCTGAACGCCGTGAAGGGCGATCCGGAACTGGCGAAGTTCCGGTTCCGCGCGACCAACACCTGGATCAGCGGCACGCACAACCGCAGTGCGATCCGCGGCTTCTACGGCGCCGGGCAGGAGGACACCACCCGGACCGACGACTTCACCTACGACGCCGACCACCCGGCGGTCCTGGTCGGCGGGGGCAACGCCCCGACCCCGGTGGAGTTCCTGCTGCACGCCATCGCCTCGTGCATCACCTCGGGCGTGGCGAACATCGCCGCCGCCCGCGGCGTGACGCTGCACGAGGTGAGCTCGACCGTCGAGGGCGACATCGACCTGCTGGGCGTCCTCGGCCTGTCAGAGGAGGTACGCAACGGCTACCAGGGCATCCGGGTCACCTTCCGGATCTCCGGCGACGCGCCCGCCGACGTGCTGCGCGGGCTGGTGGAGCAGTCCCGGGCCCGTTCGGCGGTCTACGACGTGCTGACGAACGGCACACGGGTGGACATCGACGTGGTCACGGCCTGAGACCGGGCCCGCGGTGAGAACGGCCGGGCCCGCGCCGACGCGCGCCCGTGCGGGGAGAGGGAGGACGACGTGGAGAGTTTCGACGTGGCCGTGGTCGGCGCCCGCGCGGGCGGGGCCGCGGTCGCGATGCTGCTGGCCCGGCAGGGGCTGCGCGTGCTGCTGGCCGACCGCGACCGGTACGGCGCGGACACGCTGTCCACCCACGCCCTGATGCGGGGTGGCGTGCTGCTGCTGTCCCGGTGGGGGCTGCTCGACCGGATCGTCGCCGCCGGCACTCCGCCGGTGCGGCAGACCCGTTTCCACTACGGCGACGAGACCGTCACCGTCAGCATCAGGCCCCGCCTGGGGGTGGAGGCGCTCTACGCGCCCCGGCGGAGCCTGCTCGACGCGCTGCTGGTGGACGCGGCGGCGGCCGCCGGGGCCGAGGTGCGGTTCGGGGTCACCGTCACCGGCCTGCTCCGGGAGGACTCGGGGCGGGTCGCCGGGGTGACCGGCCACGACCGCCGGGGCGCGCGCGTGTCCGTACGGGCCCGGCTCACGGTCGGCGCGGACGGCCGGCGGTCCACCGTCGCCCGTGCCGCCGGTGCCCGCACGCTGCGTACGGGCACCGGGGCCGGCGCGATCGTGTACGGCTACTGGACCGGCCTGGAGGCGAGCGGGTACGAGTGGTTCTACCGGCCCGGTCACACGGCAGGCATGATCCCGACCAACGACGGCCAGGTGTGCGTCTTCACCGGGATGCCCGCCGCCCTCTTCCGGGCCGCCGCCGGAGAACGAGACGACGGCGGCGGGGCCGGTGGCGGGCTGCGTGACCGGTACCACCGGATGCTCGCGGCCGCCACGAACGGCGCCGGCGGCAGGCTGGCCACCGCCGGGCCTCCCCTCAGGCTGCGCACCTGGATGGGACGGCCGAGCTTCGTCCGTGAGGCCCAGGGGCCCGGGTGGGCGCTGGTCGGCGACGCCGGTTCCTTCCTCGACCCGCTGAGCTCCCACGGCCTCACCGACGCGCTGCGCGACGCGGAAAGGCTGGCACGGGAGGTCGCGGCGGGCGGACCGGAGTCGCCGTCCGGCGCGTTCGCCGCCGAGCGGGACCGCGTCATCGGCCCGATGTACGACGCGGTGGACCGGATCGCGGCCTACGGCTGGGACCTCACCCAGGTCCGCCGCCACCTGCTGGAGCTCAACTCGGCGATGAGCGCGGAGGTGGAGATGATCAGTGCCGTCGGCGCCGGCTGACGAGTACCTTCGTGTCCGGAGGTTCCGTGACATGCAGGTGCACATCACCATGCTGGGGCGGTTCGCCGTCCAGGTGGACGGCGACGTGCTCCCGCCCGGAGCGTGGCATCGCCGCCAGGCGGCCGAGCTGGTCAAGCTGCTCGCCCTGGCGCCGCGCCGCCGCCTGCACCGCGAAGAGGTGATCGACGCGCTCTGGCCGGGCGTCTCCCCCGGCCAGGCCGCGCCCCGGCTGCACAAGGCCGCCCACTATGCCCGCCGGGCCCTCGGCGCGACCGACGCCGTCGTGCTGCGCGGTGAGAGCGTCGGGCTGTTTCCCGACGCACCCGTGGTCGTCGACGCGGTCCGCTTCGCCGAACTGGCCGCCGACGCCCTCGCCGACGGCGGAGTCGGCGCGGCCGCCGGGGCCCTGGAGGCCTACGCCGGTCCCCTGCTGCCCGACGATCCGTACGAGCGCTGGGCGCAGGCCCACCGCGACCGACTGCGCCTGCTGTACGCGCGCCTGCTCCGGCAGGCGGAGCGGTGGGACGAGCTCGTCGAGCTCGACCCGGCCGACGAGGAGGCGCATCTCGCATTGATCCGGCGGCACGCGGAGCGCGGCGACCGCCGGGCCGCCCTGCGGCAGTACGAGCGGCTCGACCGGGCGCTCGGCCGTGAGCTCGGCGTCGCGCCGGGCGCGGAGGCGGTCGCCCTGCGCGAGGCGCTGACCGCCGAGCCCGCCGGGCGGGCGGGGTCCGCCGCTCCGCCCGTCCTGGTGGGCCGCGACGCGCAGACCCGCCGGTTCGAGGAGACCATCGCCGAGGTCGGGCGGGGCCGGGGCCGCACCGTGTTCCTGGCCGGCGCGCCGGGCATCGGCAAGTCGTTCCTCGCCCGGTGGGCGCTCGACCGGGTCGCGGGCATGGGCTGGCGCACCGGCGCCGGCGCGGCGTCGCGGGTGGAGGGCGCCTGGCCGTACGCCCCGGTGCTCGAAGCGGTCGCGGACCTCTGCCGGCGGCACCCCAGCCTGCTGGACGGCCTGGACGACCGCTGCCGGGAGAGCATCGAGCTGGCGCTTTCCGGCCGCGACCTCGATTGGAGCGGCGACGGCGGCCACCAGCGTCTCTACGTCGCGGTCATGGAGCTGATGCGGCTCGCGTCCGCGGGCAGCGGCGCCCTGCTCGTCGTCGACGACGCCCACGAGGCGGACGAGGCGGGACTGCGCCTGCTGCACTATCTGGCCCGAAGCTGCGCGAGCGAACGTGTGCTCCTGCTGCTCTGCCACCGCAGGCAGCCGCTCACGGACACCTTCGAGCAGGTGCGGTCGAGCCTGCTGACGCGGGGCGCCGCAATCGAGCTTCCGCTGGCCCCGCTCGGCCGGGAGGAGACGGAGGCGCTGGCGCGGGCGTCCCGGCCGGGGCTGGGCCCGGAGACGGGCGAGCGGATCTGGCACCTCTCCGGAGGCCTGCCCTTCGCCGTCGTCGAGGCGGCGCGGGTGGCCGGCGACGGCGACGCGCCCGGCGCCGTCCCCGGCGAGGTCGTGCTGGGCCTGCTCGACCCGCGGGCGCGGGCCGTGCTCGAACGGGTGGCGATCGCGGGCTCCGCGTTCGACACCGACGAGTTCATCGCGTTGTCCGGCACGACCGAGGACGAGGCGTTCGACTGCCTGGACGCGGCGCTGGCGGCGCTGGTCGCCGAGCGCACCGCGAGCGGCTACCGGTTCCGGCATCCGCTGATCCGCGAGGCGCTGCTCGCCGGCATCCCGCCCCACCGGCAGCGCCGGCTCCACCGGGTCTGCGCCGAGCGGCTCGCCGCGCTGGACGCCTCGCCGGCTCGGGTCGGGCACCATCTGCTCGCCGCGGGGGACGCCGCGGCCGCCGTGCCGTACGTGCTCCGGGCCGCGCAGACCGAGGCGGCGGTGGGGGCGTTCCGCGAGGCGCTGGCCCTGGTCGACTCGGTCCGGTACGTGTGCGGCGACGCCGACCGGCCGCGTGCGCTCGCGCTGCGCGCCGACCTGCTCGCCGCCGTCGGCGACGCGGCGGCAGCGGCGGCCTACCGGGAGGCGATCGAGGCCGCCCCGCCGTCCCGGCGCAGGCCGCTCCGGGCGCGGCTGGCCCAGATGCTGGTCCTGGCCGGCGACCTGGAGACGGCGGGGACGATGCTCGACGAGCTGGACCTCGGCGGCGGGCCGCCCGACTCGACGATCCTGCTCGCCCGGGGTCAGCTCGCCTACTTCCGAGGCGACCTGGAGCTGGCGCGTACGGTGTCGGAGCAGGCGCGCGGCCTTGTGACGGTAGGTGAGATGGACCGGCAGGTCCTCGACCTGGTCACGCTGCGGGGGCTGGTCGCGCACAACCGGGGAGAGTGGTACCAGCAGCTCCGCGTGGAGCTGCGCCGGACCCGTGACGAGCCGTCCCTGGCCACCGCGATCTTCGACTCCCACCTCTGCGTGGCGGAGTACCTGCTCTACGGGCCGACGCCGTACGGGGAGGTGATCGAACTGGCGGCGGCGCTGCGGGAGACCGCGACCCGGGCGGGCGCGATGCGGGCCGTGGCGTTCGCGACCGCGTTGATCGGGGAGGCCGCCCTGCTGAGCGACGACCTCGACCTGGCCGAGCGGGAGCTGCGCGAATCGGTCGACCTGCACCGGGAGATCGGCGCGTTCGCCGGCGAGTCGCACTCCCTGCAGCGCCTGGCCGAGCTGTGCCTGGCCCGCGGCGACAAGGCGGCGGCGAGCCGCCTGCTCAACCGCGCCCTGCCGCTGGCGCGCTGGTCGAACCTCGCGATGCACCTCATGCAGCGCATCTTCGGCACCATGATCGTCGCTGCGGACGGCCCGCGGGAGGCGCGGGCCGTCGTCGACCGCGCCTGGGCCACCCTCGGCGCCGGTGATGTCTGCTTCTTCTGCCACGTGATGCTCGCCGTGCCGTCGGCGATCGCCTGCGCAGACGCCGGCGACCTCGGCGACGCGCGGCTCCACCTGGCCACCGCCGAACGCTCCGCCGAGCTGTGGCAGGGCACCTCCTGGCAGGCGGCGATCCTGGAGGCCCGGGCCCACATCGCCCGGGCCGAGGGCGACCACCCGGCGGAGGCCCGCCTGCTGGCGCAGGCGGCCGACCTGTTCACCGACGCCGGGCACCCGCGGGACGCGGCCCGCTGCCGCCGGAGCGCGGCGGCCTGGGAACAAGCGCGGAAGGAGGCGCGGAAGGAGTCGTCCGGCGGCGAGAAGGATCCGGGAAGGGCCTCCTCCTAGCGTGTGCGGCGTCGCCGGGCAGAGCGCCCGGCGGGCGCCATCCGGAGGAGACCCATGCACATCCCCACGAGAACTCCCATGAGAACGCGCCGACTCCGCCGCTCGGCGCTCGCCGCGCCGCTCGCTGCCCTGTTCGCCGGCACGCTGTTCACGGGCGGAGTGCTCGGCCCGGCCGCCGCACCGGCACAGGCCGCGACGCAGATCACGGCGTCGCTGAGCGTCACCAGAGCGGCGCCTCCCGGGCCCGGCCTGTTCAACGTGCGCGTCCTGGTCAAGGTCCCGATGAACCTGTACGACGCCAACGGATACCTCAACAACGGAGCGCGGATCGAGCTGCGCTTCTACGGCGAGGATCCGGTCTCCGACAACCTCATCCTCGGCCCGATCGTCTACGTGCGGTCGGCGACGGGGCTGTCGGCCACGGAGGAGGGCATCCGCCTGCTGACGCAGTGGCAGGAGGAGCCCGGGAGCTGGCTGAACGAGGACGACGGGCTTCTCGACGGCGTCACCGACGAGGTCTACGTGCGCGCCAGGTTCGTCGACGGCGACGGCGTCGCCATCCAGGCCAGGTCGAACGTCGTCACGGGCATCTTCTGACGGACGCGGGCGCCGGCCGGCGTCCGTCGCTCACCGGAACACCCCCCGCGCGGAAGCCCGCTCCTTCAGGCCCTTGAGGGCTGGGAAGCCGACTGCTCGCGCATGCCCCAGGGAGTGCCGTACGCCGTGAGCAGGTCGAGGAAGGGCCGCGGCGGGAAGGCCTCGGGCCCGAGGACTCCGGCGCCGGACCAGGCGCCGGAGGCCATCAGTTCGAGAGCAACGACCGGGTTGACGGCGGTCTGCCACACGACCGCCTGGGAGCCGTACTCGCGCATGGACCACTGGTTGTCGACCACGTGGTAGAGGTACACCTCACGCGGGCCGCCGTCCTTGGTGCCCCTGACCCAGGTGCCCGCGCAGGTCCTGCCGTGCATGCGCTCCCCGAGCGTCGCCGGGTCGGGCAGGCACGCCGCGACCACGTCCCGCGGAGAGACCTGGACGGGTACGCCGTCCGCGCCCGCGACCCGGACCGGCTCGGTGCGGTCCAGCCCCAGCAGGTGCAGGGTCCGCAACGTCTGGATGAACTCCTCGCCCAGCCCGTACTTGAAGGTCACCCGCTCGGTGTCGACCCAGCGGGGCATGAGCAGGACCTCCTCGTGCTCGACGTTGACGCACTCGACCGGGCCGATGCCCTCGGGAAAGTCGAACACCTCGGGCTCGCTGAAGGGCGGGGTGGTGAACCATCCCCGGCCGTTCTCGTAGACGACCGGGGGGTTCAGGCACTCCTCGATCGTGGTCCAGATGCTGAACGACGGCGCGAAGTCGTATCCGTCGACGGTGAGGTCGGCGCCGTCCCGCACGCCGATCTCCTCGATGTGGTCGAAGAGCTCGTCGGCGGCGTACCGGGCGAACACGTCCGACAGGCCGGGCTCAACGCCCATGCCGACCAGCGCGAGCCGGCCCGCCCGCTCCCACTCGGCGGCCGTCTCGAACTGGGCGTCGCCCAGCTTGACCCCGCACTCCTCGTGCGGGCGGTCCGGGTGGGGCCGCGACAGGGACATCGCCATGTCCAGGTAGTGCGCGCCGGCCGTCAGCGCGGCCCGGAACAACGGCATGACGAACCGCGGGTCCGTGGCGTTGAGCAGGACGTCGCAGCGGTGCTCCGCCAGCAGCGCCGCGACCGCGGCCTCGTCTCCCGCATCGGCCCGGCACGCGCTGAAGCGGGCGCCCGCCTCCCCGAGCGCGGCGACGGCGGCCTCGGCACGGGACAGGTCGTAGTCGGCGACGACCATGTGCTCGAAGAAGGATCTGCGGGCCGCGATCCGGGTGATCGCCGTCCCTACTCCACCGGATCCGACAAGCAGCACGCGCATGGTACAAACATCCCTTTCTTGGACAAAGGCCCCTGATGTGTCGATCCAACGCCACGCCCACCCGGAACGTCAATGGCGTTGGCATAAGGTGGGTGGCGAGGAGAGGGGGACGCCGTGCCGAAGCCGGTGGTGGGCGAGTCGGCGCGCCGGAGGCGCCGTCCGACGAAAAGCGGTGTGGTCCTCTCGGAGGGCCTGATCGTGCGGACCGCGCTGCGCATGCTGCGCGAGCACGGCCCCGCCGGGCTCACCGTACGGCGGCTCGGCCTCGCCCTGGGCGCCGACCCCAGCACGCTCTACCGCTACTTCAGGGGCGTCGACGACCTGACCCTCGCCATCGGCGACCTGCTCATCGGGCGGGCGATGGACGGCTGGCGCGGCGGCGGCGACTGGCGCGCCGGTCTTCGCGACCTGGGCCTGCGCATCCACGCCGCCTATCTCGAACACCCGCAGGCGGCGGTGCTGACCGCCAGCCGCATCAGCGGCAAGGCGCACGAGATCGCGGCCGACGAGGCGATCCTCGGGCTGCTGCGCGGCGCGGGATTCCCCGACCATGAGGCGGTCGGCGTCTACCACACCTTCATCGACATGACGCTGGCCTTCGCGGCGCTGGACGCCGCCTCCCTGGCGCTGCCCGCCGAGGCGCGCGAGGCCGACGAGGAGATCTGGCGGGCGACCTACGCCCGTCTGCCCCGGGCCACCCACCCCAACATCGCGGCGGTCGCCCCCCTGCTGGTCGCCCACATGAACGACAGCGCCTACCCCGCCGCCCTGGAGATGCTCCTCGACAGCGCCGCGTCGCGGCTCACACGCCCCATCTCCCGGCCGGCCAAGCCCGGCCAGGTCTGAGACACCGGCATCGCACGGCGTGGGCGCCGGGCCGGCAGGGAAAGCTGGGGCGGCTGGGGGTGGGTACCGGATGGGCGGGGACAGGGGCTGCCTGGACAAGGGTGCCTAGGGGTTTTCCGCGCCTATCGCTCCTTTTAGTGTGATTGGTGTTTCAGCAGAAAGGCGAGTTCGCCTCCTTCGAGTTCGCTTGAACCGAGCGGGCTCGGATCGAGGCCGCTCGAATCGCGACCGTCGCGGCGGTATTCCCTTCCCTCACATCACGAGAGCGCCGGCTATTCCGCGAGGACGCCCCGGTCCGCCTCTCGCGGCACGAATATCCCGAAAACCCGCTTGTCCCCGAACCCCGCTCAATCCAGAAAACCGCCCAACCCAGAAGACCCGCTTATCCCGGAAGACCACGTTCCGCGCCCCGAGGAAGGAGCAGCCATGGAGGAGACGACCGTTCCGGCCGAGGCGACGGAGGAGCTGACGGCGGAGACGCTGATCGAAGAGGTGTCGATCGACGGCATGTGCGGCGTCTACTGATGACCGATCCCCTGGACGAGGCCTGGGAGCTGTCTCCCCGGGTGGCGCTGCGGCCGGAGCCGTTCGGGGCGCTGGCCTACCACTTCGGCAACCGGCGGCTGACCTTCCTCAAGCGTCCCGAGCTGGTCTCAGTGCTCCGCGACCTCTCCGGCGAGCCCGACGCCCGTGCCGCGCTGACCCGCGCCGGCGTTCCCGCCGGCCGGTGGCCCGCGTACGCGGAGGCCCTGCGGGGCCTCGCCGGCGCGGACATGATCAGGCCGCGCGGACGGACGGAGGCGGACCGGACACGGCCGCCCCACATCACGGCTGCACCGGGCACGGCGGGCCAGAGCACCGCGGCCCAGAGCATCCCGGCCCAGAGCTTGCCGGCACAGCACACAGCGGCACAGCACATAGCGGCACAGAACGCGGCGGCACAGAACGGTGTGGCGCGCTCCGGGACGGCGAGCGGGTCGCTGGCCAAGCGGTTCGAGTACGGCCTGGCCGCGCCCATCTGCCTGACCTGGGAGCTCACCTACGCCTGCAACCTGTCGTGCGTGCACTGCCTGTCGTCGTCGGGGCGGCGTGACCCGCGTGAGCTCGCCACCGCCCAGTGCGAGGCGGTGATCGACGAGCTGCAGGCCATGCAGGTCTTCTACGTGAACATCGGCGGCGGCGAGCCGACCGTACGGCCCGACTTCTGGCACCTCGTGCAGTACGCCGTGAACCACCAGGTCGGGGTGAAGTTCTCCACCAACGGGACGCGCCTCACCCCCGAGCGGGCGCGCTTCCTGGCCGCCACGGACTACGTCGACGTCCAGGTGTCGCTCGACGGCGCCACCCCCGAGGTCAACGACCGGGTCCGCGGCCCGGGGTCGTACGAGACCGCGCTGCGGGCGCTCGACAACCTCGCCGCGGCCGGGTTCGCCGACGCGAAGCTCTCGGTGGTCGTGACCCGGGAGAACGCGGGCCAGCTCGACGAGTTCAAGGCCATCGCCGACGAGCGCGGGGCGACGCTCCGGCTCACCCGGCTGCGCCCGTCGGGGCGGGGCGCCGATGTGTGGGACGAGCTGCATCCGACGGCGGCCCAGCAGCGCGACCTGTACGAGTGGCTGCTGCGCGCGGGCGAGGACGTGCTCACCGGCGACTCGTTCTTCCACCTCGCGGGGTACGGCGAGTCTCTGCCGGGGCTGAACCTGTGCGGCGCGGGCCGGGTGGTCTGCCTGATCGACCCCTTGGGCGACGTGTACGCCTGCCCGTTCGCGATCCACGACCGCTTCCGCGCCGGCAACGTGCTCTCCGACGGCGGGTTCGCCGCCGTGTGGCGGGAGTCGGAGCTGTTCGGGGACCTGCGGTCGCCGCAGACCTCGGGCGCGTGCACCGGATGCGGGTTCTTCGACTCCTGCCGGGGCGGGTGCATGGCGGCCAAGTTCTTCACCGGCCTGCCGCTCGACGGTCCCGACCCCGAATGCGTGCAGGGGCACGCCGCCGCCGCGCTCGCGGCGGGCGGCCGCACGGTGCCCCGGCCCAGCCAGGACCACTCCCGCCGCCCCGGCGCCCGGCGGGCCGGAGCCGGGCCGGTTCCGGTGCGCATCGGACGCCGTCCCTCCCCCGCCGCGCCACCCGTACAGCCACCCGTGCACGCGTGCGCGGAGAGCCCGCTCGCCGGGTTCACCCCCTCATCCGACGTGTAGCAGAAGGACGATAGCTCGTGGCCGCGAACGCCTGGTTCGAGACGGTTGCGGAGGCGCAGCGCAGGGCGCGGCGCCACCTGCCGAAGTCGGTGTACTCCGCGCTGCTCGCCGGTTCGGAAAGGGGCCGGACATACCACGACAACACGGCCGCGTTCGCCGAACTCGGCTTCGCGCCACACGTGGCCGACCTGCCCGCCAAGCGCGACCTGGCCACCACCGTCATGGGACAGCAGATCTCCCTACCGGTGCTCATCTCCCCCACCGGGGTGCAGGCCGTGCATCCCGACGGGGAGGTCGCGATGGCTCGCGCCGCCGCCGCGCGCGGCACGATCATGGGGCTGAGCAACTTCGCCAGCAAGCCCGTCGAAGAGGTCGTGGCCGCCAACCCGCAGACCTTCTTCCAGATGTACTGGATGGGCACCCGGGAGAGCATGGCCGGGCACATGGAGCGGGCCCGCGACGCCGGGGTCAAGGGGCTGATCGTGACCCTGGACTGGACGTTCTCCCACGGCAGGGACTGGGGCAGCCCCTGGATCCCCGACCGCCTGGACCTGAGGGCGCTCGCCCGCTTCGCGCCGCAGGGCCTCACCCGGCCACGCTGGTTGCTCGGCTTCGCCAGGACCGGCCGCCTGCCCGACCTCACCGTCCCCAACGTCGCGGAGCCCGGCCGTCCCGCGCCGACGTTCTTCGGCGCGTACGGCGAGTGGATGCAGACCCCGCCGCCCAGTTGGGAGGACGTGCGGTGGATGCGCGAGCAGTGGGACGGCCCGTTCATGCTCAAGGGCGTCTCCCGGCTCGACGACGCCCGCCGCGCGGTGGACGCCGGGGCCACCGCGATTTCGGTGTCGAACCACGGCGGCAACAACCTGGACGGCACGCCCGCGACCATCCGGCTGCTCCCGGGCATCGCCCGGGTGGTCGGTGACCAGGCCGAGGTCCTGCTCGACGGCGGCGTACGGCGCGGGGGCGACGTGGTCAAGGCCCTGGCGCTCGGCGCGCGGGCCGTGATGATCGGACGCGCCTCGCTGTGGGGCCTCGCCGCGGGCGGCCAGGCGGGGGTGGAGAACGTGCTCGACATCCTGCGGAACGGCATCGACTCGGCGCTGCTCGGGCTGGGCCGCGCGTCGATCCACGACCTGGAGCCCGGCGACGTGCTGGTCCCGCCGGGGTTCACAAGGGAGATCGGGGTTACCGGGGAGATCGGGTCTCCGCGCGATGCGTGAAAGGGGCGACGGCGAAGGCGGCCTGGCGGACCTGTCGTGGCCCGCGCTGCCGCCCTCGCCGACCGTGCTGGTGCCGCTCGGCTCCACCGAGCAGCACGGCCCGCACCTGCCCCTGCACACGGACACGGCGGTCGCGGCGGCGGTGGCGAGGGCCGCCGCCGCCCGCCTTCTCACGGCGGCTCCGGACGACCCCGTCCTCGTGGCGCCGGCGGTCGCGTACGGCGCGAGCGGCGAGCACCAGGACTTCCCCGGCACGATGTCCATCGGGACCGCCGCCCTCCGCTTCCTGCTCGTCGAACTGGTCCGCTCCCTGTCCCGCTGGGCCGGGCGCGTCGTGATCGTGAACGGTCACGGCGGCAACCTCGACGCCCTCGCCGCAGCGATGTCACTGCTGCGTGAGGAGGGCCACGACGTGTGCTGGGCACCGTGCGCGGCCGGGCCGGCCGACGCCCACGCCGGACACACCGAGACGTCGCTCATGCTGCACCTGGCCCCGGACCTGGTGGACATGGCCCGGGCGGAGCCGGGCAACCTCGCTCCGCTCGCCGAGATCATGCCCGCGCTCGCGGCGAGGGGCGTCGCCGCCGTGTCGCCCTCCGGCGTGCTCGGCGATCCGACCAGGGCCACCGCCGGCGAGGGACGCCGCCTGCTCGACCGGATGGCCGGCGACGTCGCCGCCCGCATCCGGCACCGACGGGCCGACCACACCGGCCGCCTCCTCCCCGCACCCGCGACGGTCTCCCCGACATGAGCCAGGTGAGCAGCAGGTGAGCGGCCTCGTGAGCCAAGACGTGGGCGAGGGCTGCCACGGCGCGCCGGACCCGAGCCGCCCACCAGGCCTGAGCGGGTGCCGGTGGTGAGTAAGGGGAGCGAGAGCGGCGGGAGCGGGCCGGAGGAGGGTCGTCGGGTCGCCCTGGTGACGGGGGCGGCGCGCGGGATCGGCGCCGCCGTCGTGCGGGCGCTGTGCGCCAGGGGCTACCGGGTGGTCGCGGTCGACTCGTGCGCGGCGGACGGCCCGGCCCGGCCCGCCGGGGTGACCTACCCGCTCGCGGCCGACGCGGACCTGAAGTCGCTGGCCGACGACCTCCCCGGCGCGGTGGTGCCGTACATCGCGGACGTGCGCGACCGCGACGCGCTCGCCCGCGCCGCCGCCGTGGCGGCGGACCGCTTCGGCCGGCTGGACGCGGCCGTGGCCGCCGCGGCGGTCATGGCCGGCGGCCTGCCGCTGTGGGAGACGCCGGACACGCACGTGCGCGCGCTGTGGGAGACCGACGTGCTCGGGGTGTGGAACACCGCCGCGGCGTGCGTCCCGCACATGCTGGCGGGGCCCGAGCCGGGAGCGTGCCGCTTCGTCGCGGTCGCCTCGGCGGCCGGTTCGCACGGGCTGTTCCGCCTGTCGGCGTACACGATGGCCAAGCACGCGGTGGTCGGGCTGGTGCGCGGTCTCGCGGCCGACCTGGTGGGCACCGGGGTGACCGCGGCGGCCGTCTCCCCCGGTTCGACCCGCACGCCGATGCTCGCCGCCACCGCCGAGGTGTACGGCCTGGACGGCGTCGAGTGCTTCTCCTCGTCCCAGCTGCTGCGCCGCCTGATCGAGCCCGCCGAGATCGCCGAGACCATCGCGTTCTGCTGCTCTCGCGAGGGAGGCGTCGTCAACGGATCGGTGATATCGGCGGACGGAGGCTTCACCCCATGACCCTGACCAGCCGCACCCCACATAACCGGGCTCCCCGCAACCCGACACCGCACGATCAGACGCCGCGCGACCGGACCACCGGTGAGCAGAGCACCGGCAAGCAGGTCCACGGCGGCCCGGAACCGAGCGACCCGGCGCTGAACGACCCGGCGCTGAACGACCGGGCCGACGGCGGCCTCGGCGACGAGGACAAGAGCGGAGGCGCGGACCCCTGTACGTCCGGCGGGCTTCCGGACGGTTTCACGGTCAGGCTGAACCGGCGGGTCCGGGTCCGCGACGGCGGCCGCACCCTCGTGGGCGGCGCGCCGACGCGGGTCATGTACCTCACCAAAGCCGCCGCGGACCTGTTCGACGGCCGTGGGCTGCGGGTCCGCGACCGCGTCTCGGCCCTGCTCGCCGACCGGCTGCTGGAGGCGGGCCTGGCCGATCCCGTCGTCGGAGACCTGCCCGCACTCGACCCCGCCCAGGTGACGGTGGTCGTGCCGGTGCGCGACCGTCCCGCCGCGCTCGACCGGCTGTTGTCGGGCATCGGTGGCCGGCACCGCGTGATCGTGGTGGACGACGCGTCGGCCGCCCCGGAGGCCGTCGCGGAGGTCGCGGCGGCGCACGGCGCGGTGCTCGTCGCACTGGCGGAGAACGTCGGGCCCGCCGCGGCCCGCAACGCGGGCCTGCGCCGGGTGACCACGCCCTATGTCGCCTTCGCGGACTCCGACGTGGTCCTCGAACCCGGCACGGTATCGACCCTGCTCCGGCACTTCGCCGACCCCCGGGTCGCCGTGGCCGCGCCGCGCGTGCTGGGGCTCCGCCTGCCGGGCCGGGACCGCTGGATCCTCCGCTACGAGGACGCGCGGTCCTCCCTCGACCTGGGCCTCGACCCCGGCATCGTACGCCCGAGGGCGCCGGTCTCCTGGGTCCCGAGCGCGTTCCTGCTGGCGCGGGCCGACGCGCTCGGCCACGGCTTCAGCGCCGAGATGCGCGTCGGCGAGGACGTCGACCTGGTGTGGCGGCTGGCGCGGGCGGGCTGGCGGGTGCGCTACGAACCGGCCGCGACGGTGCGGCACGAGCACCGCACGGTGGTCCACGACTGGCTGCGGCGCAAGGCCTTCTACGGCACCGGCGCCGACCTGCTCGCCCGGCGGCACGGCCGCGACGTGGCCCCCGCCGTGCTGGCGCCGTGGAGCGCGGCCTTCGTGCTGGCGCTGCTGGCGCAGCGGCGGTGGTCCCTGCCGGTCGCGGCGCTGATCTTCGCCGGCACGGCCGCGACGATGTCGGCCAAGGTCAGACGGAGCGAGCACCCGGTGCGCCTCGCCCTGACGCTGACGTCCGACGGAGCCGTCGCCGCCGTCTGGCAGGCGACGGCGCTCCTGCTCCGCCACTGGTGGCCGCTCGCCGCCGTCGGCTGCCTGCTGTCCAAGCGGCTCCGCCGGGCCGTGGCCGCCGTGGCCGTCATGGACGCGCTGACCGATCTGCGGCGCACCGGCGCGCATCTCGACCCGGTCCGCTATGCCGTGGCCCGGCGCCTGGACGACGCGGCGTACGGGTCGGGCCTGTGGCTCGGCGCGATCCGCGGGCGCTCGGTGCGCGCCCTGCTGCCCGACATCCGGTGGAAGACGCGTTCGTCGAGGCCGTCCCGCTAGAAGCCGTCCGCCTGGAGCCCGTCCGGCTGGAGAGCCTGGAGAGCCGCCGCCCCGGGAGCGCCCGGGACGGCGGCCGCGTCCTCACCGGACACCGGTGAGCGCGTCGGTGCGGTGACACGCCACCCAGGACCGGGGCGAGCCGTAGTCCGGCAGGCGCAGCCGGGGCCGGTGCCTCTTCGGCCGCTCGACCGGCCCGGGTTCTCCGCCGTCCGCGCGGTCCGCCGCGACGGCGTACAGGGCGCACACCAGTGCGCAGATCTCCTCCTCGGTGGGATTTCCCGCGACCACCCGCAGTTCCTCGCCGCCCATCACATCGGGGGGTTTCCGTGCTTGCGCCGCGGCTCCGACGCCTGCTTGGCCCGCAGCAGGCCGAGCGCCCTGGTCAGGGTGGCCCTGGTCTCGCCCGGGTCGATGACGTCGTCCACCAGCCCGCGCTCGGCGGCGTAGTAGGGGTGCATGAGCTGCCTGCGGTACTCCTCCACCCGCCGGGCGTGCGCCTCGACGGGGTCGTCTGCCGCGGCGATCTCCCGGCGGAAGATGACGTTGGCCGCGCCCTCCGCGCCCATGACCGCGATCTCGTTGGTCGGCCAGGCGAAGGACAGGTCCGCGCCGATCGACCTGGAGTCCATCACGATGTACGCGCCGCCGTACGCCTTGCGCAGCACCATCGAGATGCGCGGCACGGTCGCGGCGCAGTACGCGTAGAGCAGTTTGGCGCCGTGCCTGATGATGCCGCCGTGCTCCTGGTCGGTCCCGGGCAGGAAGCCCGGCACGTCGACCAGGCTGACCAGGGGGATGTTGAAGGCGTCGCACATCTGGATGAAGCGCGCGCCCTTCTCCGAGGCCTTGATGTCGAGCACCCCGGCCAGGTGGGCGGGCTGGTTGGCGACGATGCCGGTGACGTGGCCGTCGAACCTCGCCAGCCCGCAGATGAGGTTCTGCGCCCAGCCCGCGTGGAACTCGAAGAACTCCCCGTCGTCGACGATCTCCTCGATCACCGCCGACATGTCGTAGGAGATCGCCGGATCAGCCGGCACCAGGTCGAGCAGGGCGTCGTTGCGCCGGTTCGCCGGGTCGGTGCAGGTGATCGACGGCGGCAGTTCCTGGTTGTTGGCGGGCAGCAAAGACAGCAGATAGCGGACTTCCTCAAGACACGACACCTCGTCGGGGCAGACGAACCCCGCCACGCCGGAGACTGATCCGTGCACCCGCGCACCACCGAGGTCGTCGGCGCTGATCTCCTCACCGGTCACCGCCTTCACGACGTCCGGGCCCGTGATGAACATCTGGGCCGTGTTCTGCACCATGAACACGAAATCGGAGAGAGCCGGCGAGTACGCCGCTCCCCCCGCGCACGGGCCGAGCATGACGTTGATCTGTGGAATCACCCCCGACATCCGCACATTCCGCCGGAAAATACCGCCATAGCCGGCAAGCGCGGTCACACCTTCCTGGATCCGCGCCCCGGCGCCGTCGTTCAAACCGATCAGCGGCACCCCGGCGGCCTCGGCCAGGTCCATCACCTTGTGGATCTTCTCGGCGTGTGCCTCGCCGAGCGCGCCGCCGAACATCCGGAAGTCGTGGGCGAAGACCATGACGTCACGGCCGTAGACCTTGCCCCACCCCGCCACCACGCCGTCGGTGTACGGCCGGCGGTGCTCCAGCCCGAAACCGGTGGCCCGGTGCTGCCGGAACGCCTCGACCTCCACGAAGGACCCGCTGTCGAGGAGCACGTCCAGGCGCTCCCGCACGGTGAGCTTGCCCTTGGCGTGCTGGCGCGCGGTCGCCTCCTCACTCGGGCCCGAATGGATGCTCTCCTTGAGCACCTGCAAATCCGCCAGCCGTTCCCGCATCGATTCTTTCGGCAGGTCGCTGACCCGCGTCACCACGGTCCCCATATGTATTCCTCCTGACGGCACAACCGGGTGCCCTCAGGGTAAGGCGGCCGATGAACGCGACAACACCCCTAAAAAGGACGGCGACCGCGCCAATAGGACACGACCCAAAAAGAACCGGAACCAGTCCGGATATCGGTGTTCCGGTCCACCGGTGGCCGGCCCCTTACGGGCCGGCCACCGGGGACCACGGTGAAACAGCGGTGGGATGAGCTCAGCCGACGGCGGCCCCGCCGAACTCGAGGACCGCGGGCAGATCGGCCCGGCTGGTGATGTCGAGCTTGCGGTAGATCCGGGTGAGGTGCTGCTCCACCGTGCTCACCGTCAGGTACAGCTCACCGGCGATCTCCCGGTTGGTGTGCCCGGCGGCGGCCAGCACCGCGACCCGGCGCTCGGCCTCGCTCAGCAGCGCGGCGCTGCCCCCGCTCAGAGCCGGGGCCGTCTGCTTGCCGGTCTCGGCCGCCGCCTGCGGGCCGCCGATCTCGGCGCCGCACTCCTTCATCAGGGCCCGCGCCCGGATCATGATCATGCCCACCCTCCGGTGCTCGCCCAGGCCGCGGTAGGCCTCCGCGAGGTCGAAGAGCGATCGGGCCTGCTCGTAGCGGTCGCCCCCGTTCTGCAGCATGTCGGCCGACTTGCGCAGGAGCATCGGCCGGTGCCGCAGCTCGCTGGTGGCCGCCAGCAGGCGGATCGTCATGCCGAGCTCCCGCGGTGTGCGGGAGTTGCAGCGGGACAACTGGTCCTCGATCAGCTTCGCGGCCTGCTCAGTGCGCCCCAACTGCAGACAGGCCTCGGCGGCGCCGGCCCGCCACGGCAGCAGGCCCGGCACGTCCAGGCCCCACCTGCCGGTCAGTTCGCCGCAGAGCTGGAAGTCCCGCAGGGCCAGCGCCGCCTGCCCGACCGCCAGGCTGTAGCGGCCCCTGGCGTACAGGTAGTGCAGGCCGTAGCGGCTCTCGAACATGGCGTCCAGCACGGGCCGGTCGAGGATGTCGTGCACGTCGTCGAACCTGCCCATCGCGGTCAGCGCGATCACCAGGCTGCCGAGCGGGCTGCCCACCGTGACGCCCCAGCTGGTGATGGGCATGATCTCCAACGCGGCCCGCGCGTACTGCTCGGCGCTGACCATGTCGCCCTGCCGTACGGCCATCTCGGCGCGGATGGCCGAGAGCCTCGCCTGGCGGCTCGGGGCGCGCCGGGAGGACGCCTCGACGCTGAACAGGTCGCACAGCGGCGCGGCCTTCTCCGCCTGGCCGCCGTAGGTGAGCGCGAGCAGCGCGCACTCCACGGTGTCCATCGACATCTCGTCGAGGCGCGCGAGCCGCAGGATGCGCTCGACGGCGATCAGGGCGCCCTCGTGCGGGCCGTTCACGAGCACCTGCGCGAGCGCGGTCGCCGTCTCCAGGCGCCGCCCCGCGGCCACCGACACCAGGGCCGTTCCGGTGTCCGCGCGCGGCTCGCCGAGCTTGGACGCGAAGGCGGGATGGGTGGCGCGCAGCCACGGGCGCGCGATGTTGAGCTCCATCACCGTCTCGGGGTCGCTCTCGTATCCCGCGGTGGTCAGGTGCTCGATCACGTCCTGCGCGTCGTCGTACCTGCCGTGCCAGAGCAGTGCGCGGGCCAGGACCACGCCGTCGCCGCCGCGTAGGTGACCGCGCTGCATCGCCTCGGTGAGATCGGCCAGATGCCGGTCGGGCGCCTCGGGGTTGATGCGCCACTCGGCACGCACCAGCATCGTGGCGATCTTGAGGCGGCGCCGCTCGTCGGTGCACGCCTGCCACGCGAGGCGCAGGTAGTCCACGCCACGCTCGGTGCGGCCCTCGCGCAGCGCGTCCCTGGCCGCGTCCTCCAGCACCGGCACCACCCAGGGAGCGTCGATCGGGCCCGCCTGGACGAGGTGATCGGCGATCACCGACGTGGCCGCGCCGTCCGCGTGCGCCAGTTCGGCCGCGCGGCGGTGCAGGTCCCGGCGCTCGTCGAGGCCCACCTCGGCCAGCACGGCCGTACGGGCCGACTCGTGCCGGAACCGGCCCACGCTGAGCACGCCGCCGGCCGTCAGCGCGTTCATCGCCCTGCTGATCTGGGTGTGGCCCAGGCCGAGCAGCCGGTCGAGCGAGTCGGTCTCGCCGAGCACCGCCAGGCACCGGGCGATCCGGAGCAGCTCGGGCTCGCCGCGGTGCAGGCAGGTCAGCACGGCCTGGCCGTACCGCTCGCCGACCACCGGCTCGTCCGCCGCCGGCTCGCCGTCCCGTTCCCGCGCGGACGGGCCGCCGAGGTAGTCCTCGATGAGGGCGGCGGCCAGCAGCGGGTTGCCCGCGCTGTAGGCGTACCAGTCCTCGGCGAAGCGGACCGCGACCTCCTCGCCCGCCCGCTCGCGCACCAGCGTGTGCACGCCCTGCCGGGACAGCGGGTTGAGCTGCACGACGCCGCAGTACGGCTGGCGCAGCAGGTCGGTCCAGAAGAAGGTGTCGGTGCTGCGCACGTAGTCGGAGTAGCTGAAGATCACCATGATCCGGGCGAAGCGTACGCGCCGGGCGAGGTAGGCCAGGCACAGCAACGACGGGCGGTCGGCGTAGTGCACGTCGTCGACCACGATCACCAGCGGATAGCGCTCCGACAGCTCCAGCAGCACGGTGCACAGAGCGTGCGCGATCTGGGCGTCCACCTGGTCGAGGGTCTCGGAGGCGAGCCCGGAGCTCATCGCGGTCCGCTTGCCCTCCTCGAGCAGCGCGAGCGCGCGCACGCGCTCCTCCTCCACCAGCGGCGCCTCTTCGATGAGCTGGCCCAGCACGCCGAGCGGCAGGTCCTGCTCCATGCGGGACGCGGTCGCGGCGACGGGCAGGGCGCCCAGCTCCACGGCCTGCTCGGCGAACGCGTCGAGCAGCGCGCTCTTCCCGGTGGCGACGGTGCCGCTGAGCATCGCGACCTTGCCCTTGCCGGTCAGCGCGGCCGCCAGCATCTCCTGTAACGAGGCCAGTGCCTCGTCTCTCTCAATCAAGTTCATCAAGCGGGCCCCCTCCAGCTGAGCTTCCGTCCTTACGAATGGACGCTTGCCTGCTTGTTGGAGACGATGTTCTCCCCGGCCGCTTTTGGATCGCTATCGCGCCCTTATCCCTCGCCACGACGTCCCCTCCGGGCATCTCTCGCAGCGGGACGGGACGCGCCGGGCCGGAGCGTGCCGGAGCGCGCGACAGCCGCCCGTCCCGCCCGTGACAGGGGCGGAGGCGGGCGGAAGGCGCGTCAGAACTTCAGCGGGCGGCCGGAGGGAGTGCGCAGGTCGGGCGCTTCGTCCCTGGCGGCGGGACGCCCCGAGGGCCGGCTCTTCTTCAGCTGCTTTCGCGTCATCGCGTCGTGCCCTTCCGTGCGGGGCCCGGGGACGAGGGCCGGAGGATGGTCGTGCGCGGTCACGCGGTGGTGGCCAGCCGCCGCCTGCGCGGGCGCGCGTGCTCGTGCGCGTCGCCCAGTTCGCGGTGGTGCCTGCCGGTGGGCTCGGCCCGCCGGGCGGCCCGGTGGACGACGGCCTGCACCGCCCGGAGCGCGGCGGCCTCGGCGTCCCGCTCGATCCCCACACCCCAGTGCGTACGGCCCCCGAGGCGGCACTCGGCGTAGACCGCGACGCCCGCCTCGACGTCCCGCTCCCCCTGGCCGACGCCGGTCCGGTGGACGGCGCGGACCTCGATCCCCCAGTCGGCGAGGCTCACGCGGAGCGCCTGCAGCGCGTCCGCGCGCTCGGCGCCCACCTCGAAGCCTCCGCCGTCAACGTGCAGTTCGACGGCGAGCGGCTCCGGCCCGAAGACGGGCGGCCCGGGCGGGCACGTGTACTCGCTCTCGAACAGCTCCCGCACCCCGCTGGGGGTGATCTCCATGCCCTCGCTGTCGGCCCGCCGCTGCACCACCCGGGCGAAGTCGATCTGCAGGTCGCGCGGCAGGTGCCTGCCGTACCAGGTGCTCATGATGTAGGCGACGCCGCCCTTGCCGGACTGGCTGTTGATGCGCACCACGGCCTCGTAGGTCCGGCCCACGTCCGCAGGGTCGACGGGCAGGTACGGCATGGCCCAGGGCATCTCGTCGATCGGGGCGCCGTGCGCGGCGGCCTCCCGCTCCAGCGCGTCGAAGCCCTTCTTGATGGCGTCCTGGTGGGAGCCGGAGAAGGAGGTGTAGACGAGGTCGCCCCCGTACGGGTGGCGCGGGTGGACCGGGATGCCGTTGCACTCCTCCACGACCCGGCGGATCGCGTTGAGGTCGGAGAAGTCGACACCCGGGTCGACGCCGTGGCTGAACAGGTTCATGCCGAGCGTGACCAGATCCACGTTGCCCGCGCGTTCGCCGTTGCCGAACAGGCAGCCCTCGATCCGCTGCGCGCCGGCCATCATGGCCAGCTCCGCCGAGGCGACACCGGTCCCCCGGTCGTTGTGCGGGTGGATGGACAGGCAGACGTGCTCCCGCCGGGACAGGTTGCGGTCGAGCCACTCGATCTGGTCGGCGAAGACGTTGGGCGTGCTCCGCTCGACGGTCGTCGGGAAGTTCAGGATGATCTCCCGCCCGGGGCCGGGCTGCCAGACGTCCATGACCGCCTCGCAGACCTCCAGGGAGAAGTCCAGCTCGGTGTCGTTGAACAGCTCGGGAGAGTACTGGAAGCCCAGGTCGCAGTCGCTCAGCGTCTTGTCCGCGTATTTCATCATCAGGCGCGTGCCCTGGACGGCCAGGTCCTTGCACTCGTCCCTGGTCATCCCGAACACCAGCCGCCGGAACAACGGCGACGTCGCGTTGTAGAGGTGGATGGTGGCGCGGGGAGCGCCTTCGAGGCTCTCCACGGTCCGCCGGATCAGCTCGTCACGCGCCTGCACCAGAACGGAGACGCGCACGTCGTCGGGAATGAGGTCGCGCTCGATGAGCTCACGCAGGAAGGCGTGGTCGTCCTCGCTCGCCACGGGAAAACCGACTTCGATCTCCTTGTATCCCATCCGGACCAGCAGATCGAACATGGCCATCTTTCGCGCCGGGCTCATCGGACTGGCCAGCGACTGGTTGCCGTCGCGAAGGTCGGTGGAAAGCCAGCGAGGCGCCCGCGTGATGACGTTGTCGGGCCAGCGGCGGCCGGACAGCCGGACGGGTTCGGGGGCGCTGTAGCGCCGCAGCGCCTTGGTCATCCTCGTCAACGGAAGATCCCTTCTCTCTGGCTCAGGGTTAACCGTTCGAACCGAAATACGTCGAATAGGAATAAGGCGACAGCGTCACCTGGATCTGGAAGGAGGACACGTCACCGATGATGCGGAACATCACGGCGATCTCCGGATAGGCGGCGGTCATTCCGAGATTGACGAAATAGTGGTCGCTGTCGAATATCATGCGGTAGAGCCCGCGCTCCAACTGGGCGGTGTCCCATCCCTTCACGACGCCCGCGCCATCGGTCTCGGCGGTGGTCACGTGCCACCAGACACCGTCGACCTCGCGTTCCAGGCGCAAACGAACGCCGGCCGCGCCGCGGCCGAAAACGCTGTCCAATGCCTGCGCCGTTATGTTCATCGCTCAGCTCACACCTGTCTATCGGACCCTCGGGGACCGATCTCGAAGTCTCCAGTGACGTCTTCCGGGTCGCTTCCGCACAGCCTCGCAGCGCCGGCTATCGGTTCACCTTCGCCGCTCTATCGGGGGTCCGGGGCCGCGAACGAGTGACCGGGCCACCGGGCCGCGGCCATCCGGACAAGGGTGTCTAGGGGTGCCGGCGCGCCTGCCGAGACTATTACAGTGATATCAGCGAAAGCGCAAGTTTGAACGATTTGTGAGCCTCCTGCGAGGTGACGCCCCTGAGTGCGCGATAACGGCAGAAACCGTGAATCCAGCGATGAGAGACGAACGAGTCGCACGAACGAAAATGGAGCCGTCGGGAATCGACCCGACGGCTCCATTCGTCTGCCCGGCTCACGCACGGGCGGTGAATCACTTGCGCGCGGGGGTCTCCACGTTCCGCGGCGAGGGCCCTGAGGCCGGGCGGCCGCGGGCCGGACGGGGGGAACGCCGGCCGGGTGCCTGCAGCTTCTCGTCGTCGAGCCGGCTCGCCACCACGCGGCGCGCCCCGGCCTCGTCGAAGCGGCCCGACTCGCACTCCAGCAGGCCGATGCGGCGGACGGCGAGGGCCACACCATGGTCGTTGCCGGTCTGCCGGAACAACTCCAGCGCGGTGTCGAGGCTGCCGCGGGCGTCGGCGTAGCGCTGCTCGGCGGCCGACAGCAGGCCCGTCGAGTAGTGCATGACCGCCTGGCCCCTGCGGTCCCCGGCCTGGCGGGCGGCCGCCAGGGCCAGGGTGTTCATGTCGCGCCACTCGTCGAAGTAGACCCCGGACTCGAAGAAGGGCGCGGCGCAGATGGCCAGGTTCCAGGACAGCTCGGCGAGACCGGCCTGGGCGGCCTGGCGGATCCCGGACACCAGCGTCAGCCGCTCGCGTTCGTACCACGGAAGCGGCTGCTGGACGAGGCGGCGGACCAGCGTGTCGGGCAGCGGCCAGCGGGAGTCGCCGCTGTGGAGGCCCGCGTAGTCGTCGCCGTACTGCTCGCGGTGCGCGTCCCGCGCGAGGTGAAGCAGGCAGCTCAGCACCCTGGCCAGCGCGGCGCCGCGCTCGGCGGCCGGTTCCTCGGCGGCCAGGCGCTCCCTGGCGAACACCCGGATGAGGTCGTGGAAGCGATACCGGCTCTGCGCTCCCCTCCCCGTCCCGGTGATCTCGACGAGCTGGGCGTCGGCCAGGTCGTCCATCAGGTCCTGGGTCTCGTGCAGCGGCCGGTCCAGCAACGCGGCGCTGACCCACGAGGGGAACGGCTGGAAGTCGAGGATGGCGAGCCGGCGGAACAGCGTGCGGGCCAGGTCGCCGGTGCTCTCGTAGGCGACGGCGATGCTGGCCCGCATGCCCATCTCGCCGTGCCTGAGCTCGTCCAGGCGGCGGGTCTCGTCCTGCAGCCGCCCCGCCAGGTGCTCGATGCTCCAGTGCGGATGGGCGGAGAGGCGTGATCCGGCGATGCGCAGCGCGAGCGGCAGCCGGCCGCAGAGCTCGGCGAGGGCCCGCGCCGACGCCGGCTCCGACCGCACCCGGTCCTCTCCCGCGATGTGGGCCAGCAGCCGCATCGACTGGTCCGTGTCGAAGGTGTCCACCTCGACGTTCCGCGCGCCGGGCAGGCCGGTCAGCCTGCTGCGGCTGGTGACGATGACCGAGCAGCCCGGGCTGCCCGGCAGCAACGGCACCACCTGGCTCTCGCCGGCCGCGTCGTCGAGCACCACCAGCACCGTACGGCCGGCCAGCAGGCCGCGGTACATCTCGGCCCGCTCGTCCAGCGTCTCCGGTACGGCGCCGCCCGGGACGCCGAGCGCCCGCAGGAACCGGCCCAGCACGTCGAAGGGATGCACGGGGCGGGCCGCCCCGCCGTGGAGGGCGGCGAACAGCTGCCCGTCGGGGAACCGTTCGGCGACGGTGTGGGCGGTGTGGACGGCGACGGTGCTCTTTCCGACGCCCGGCTTGCCGGTGATGACCGCGATCGGCACGGCGGACGACGCCCGTTCCCCCGGGGACGGCGTGATGATGCGGCGTACGGCGTCGACCTGCGGGGCGCGGCCGGTGAAGTCGGCGATGCCCGCAGGCAGCATCCGCGGGGCGCCGGCCCGGGGCGTCGCCACGGCGGCGCTCACCGGTGGCGCCGGCGCCGGCCGCCCCGTGTCGACGGAGAGCCGGATCGCGTGTTCGAGCCGCCGCAGCCGCTCGTTCGGCTCGATCCCCAGCTCCTCGACGAGGATCCGCCTGCCCTCACGGTAGACGTGCAGGGCCTCGGGCTGCCGTCCCGACTGGTGGAGGGCGGTCATCAGCTGGCCGCGCAGCTGCTCGCGGAGCGGATACCGCTCCACCAGTTCCGTCAGCTCGGCTATCACCTCCCGGTGCCGTCCCAGGGAGAGCTCCAGCTCGATGCAGTTCTCGTGGGCGGCGATCCGGTCCTCGGTGAGGCGGCGGGCGGCCGCCCGGATCAGCCTGCCGTCTATCCCCTCCAGTGCGTGACCCCGCCAGAGGGCGAGCGCCTCGCGGTAGTGACCGACGGCGACCTCGGCCGCGCCGGCCGAGGCCGCCCGCCGGGCCGTCCGGACCAGGTTTCCGAAGCGGTCGGAGTCGAGTTCGTCGTCCCCGATCTCGATCGCGTACCCCTGGGAGTGTGTGGAGATCAGGTTGGGCCGGCCGTACTGGGCGAAGACCCGGCGCAGGGCCGAGATGCAGATCTGCACCTGAGAACGGCAGGTCGTGGGCGGGTTGTCGTCGTAGACCGCCTCGATGAGCCTGCCGATGGACGTGCCCCGGCTGTGGTCCAGCAGGAGCACGGCCAGGGCCGTCTGCTGTCTCGTGCTGCCCAGGTCCACGCGATGCGTGCCGTCCACGACTTCCAGAGGCCCGAGAATGCGAAACTTCACCGCGTGACTCCTTGCACTTATCGGACCCGTCTCCCGGGCCCACAAGGATGATCGGTTTCACATGTTGATGGGGATGGACGAAAAGATTACCGTTGCGGGCTGATCCTATGACCCAACCGGTAGGGATTCCAACAGGTTGGCAGTCCCGGCAGCGGCCAGGTTAGGACATCCCGGCCCGATGTGTGGGCGTCGCCAGCACGACCCGCAGCCGCTCGGCCACCTCCGGGCCCAGCTTCGCCGCGATGGCCAGGATGCGGGCGACGGCCTCCACGGCCGACGCGTCGTCGCCCCGCACCCGGTGCGCGTCCCGGAGCAGCTTGAGCGCGTTGACCTCGTCCAGCGGCACGCCCAGCGTGGCGAACAGGTCGAGCGCCTGCTCGGCGGCGGTCACCGCGCCGGCGGAGTCTCCCTCGGCGAGGGCGAGCTCGGCCAGCGCCGCCAGCACCCGGCCCCTGCTGAGCCGGTCGTCGGTGGTGGTGGCCAGCAGCAGGGCGTGCCGCAGCGTGCCGCTCGCCTCGGCCCTGGCGCCGAGCCGCAGCTTGGCCAGGCCCGTGCAGATCAGGGCGTACGACTCGCCCATGGGGTCGCCGATCTTCTGGTAGACGGCGAGCGCCGCCTCCACGATCCTGAGCGCCTCCGCGGACCGGCCCAGCTCCAGATAGGTGTAGCCCAGCCTGACCTGGATGTAGGCCTTCTGGCGTCCGCTGACGCCGCCCGCCAGTTCCATCGCGTCCGACAGCAGGGCCTCGGCGCCCTCGGGGTCGGAGAACAACAGCCGGATCTGCGCGAGGTGGCAGAGCACGTTGCTCGTGTTGCTCGGCGTGCCGTGGCGCCGCGAGAGGTCGAGCGCCTGCCGGCACCGCTCGGCCGCGGCGTCGAGCTGTCCGGTGACCAGGTGAAGATAGCCGAGGTTGGCCAGCGCCGTGGCGAGGGAGCGCTGGTCGTCCAGCTCGGTGAACAGCTGGATCGCCGCCAGGTAGTCACGGCGTGCGTCGTCGAACCTGCGCTCGTTGGAGGCCAGTGCCCCGTTGACGTACAACATGGTGGCCTGCCCGGCCGTGTCCCCCGCCTGCTGCACGGCGGCCATCGCGAGCTGCTGCGCCTCGCGCCAGTCGTCGAGGTAGAACCGCGACAGGAAGAAGGTGGCGGCGCCGAGCGCCAGCCCCCAGCAGACCTCCGTCAGACCGGCCTGCGCCGCCTGCCTGATGCCCGAGACCAGAATGGACCGTTCTCGTTCGAACCAGGCCAGCGGGTGCTCCACCAGCCGGTCGACCAGGGCCTCGGGCAGCGACCACGCCGGGGGCGGGATCAGGAGGCGGTCCTCCAGTTCCTTCCGCCTGGCCGCGTCGACCAGGGTCAGCAGGCCGCCGAGCATCCGGCCCAGGGCCGCGCTGCGCTCGGCGATGGGCTCCTCGGCGGCCAGGCGCTCGCGGGCGAAGACCCTTATGAGGTCGTGGAAGCGGTAGTGGACGTTGACGCCCCGGCCGGTGCCGGTCGTCTCCAGCAGCTGGGCGTCGGCGAGGTCGTCCAGCAGGTCCTGCGCCTCCGCGACGGGCCGGTCGAGCAGGGCCGAGCCGAGCCAGGCGGTGATGATGTCGCAGTCCAGGATGGCCAGCCGCCGGAACAGCCGCCTCGCGTCGCCGCTCACGCTCTCGTACGTCAGGGAGATGCTCGCCCTGATCGCCATCTCGCCGTGCTTGAGCTCGTCCAGCCGACGGGTCTCGTCCGCCAGCCGCTCGACGAGCTGCTCGATGCTCCAGTGGGGGCGGGCGGCCAGCCGGGCTCCCGCGATGCGCAGGGCCAGCGGCAGGTGGCCGCAGAGCTCGGCCAGGGCCACCGAGAAGGCGGGCTCGGACTGCACACGCTCCGCCCCGGCGATGCGGGAGAGCAGGTCGAGCGACTGGGCCGAGTCGAAGACGTCGACCTCGACGTGGACGGCGCCCGACAGTCCGGCCAGGCGGCTCCTGCTGCTGAGGACGACCGCCGCGTTGGGGCTTCCGGGCAGCAGCGGCAGGACCTGGCCCTCGGTGCCGACGTCGTCCAGGACGATCAGCACCTTCTTGTCGGCGAGCAGCATGCGGTAGAGCTCGGCCCGCTCCTCCAGGCCCTCCGGGACGGAGGAGCCGGTCACGCCGAGCGCCCGCAGGAAGCGTTCCAGCACCCTGATGGCGGCGACCGACCGGGAGGAGCCGCCGTGGAGGTTGGCGTAGAGCTGGCCGTCCGGATAGTGCTCGACGACCCGGTGTGCCACGTGCACCGCCATGGTGCTCTTGCCGATGCCGGGCTTGCCGGACAGCGCGACGATGGGAACGGCGTATCTGCCGGGACCGCCGCCGGAGCCCACCAGCCGTTCCAGGATCTCGTCCACCAGCTTGGACCGGCCGCTGAAGTCGGCGATGTCGGTCGGCAGCAGCCGGGGCACGGCGACCGGCGGAGAGGGCGGCGGAGGTGTGCTCACCCGTACGGCGGTCGCGGGCAGGTTCAGCGCGGGGTCCGAGGTGAGGATCGCGTGCTGGAGCCGCTGGAGCCGCTCGTGCGGCTCGATCCCCAACTCCTCGATCATCACGCGCCTGGCCTGGTTGTAGGCCTGCAGGGCCTCGGCCTGCCGGCCGGAGCGGTAGAGGGCCAGCATGAGCTGCCCCCGCAGCCGTTCGCGGAGCGGATACTGCGCCACCAGCGCGGTCAGCTCGCCGACCAGCTCGTGGTGGTGGCCGAGGTCGAACTCCAGGTCGACGCATTCCTCGTTGGCCGCGACGCGGTCCTCGTCCAGGCGCATCGCCGCCGCCTGGACGACCCGGCTCTCGATGCCCTCCAGGGCGGGGCCCCGCCACAGGCCGAGCGCGTCGCGATAATGGGCCACGGCCTCCTCGGCCCGGTTCTCCGCCCGGGCCTGCTTGGCCTGGCGCAGGAGGTGTTCGAACCGGCCGAGGTCGAACCCCTCGTCGGCGATGCGCACCGCGTAGCCGTTGGACTGCGTCACGATGATGTCGGGCCTGCCGCAGTTGCCGAACAGGCGCCGCAGGGCCGAGACGCAGATCTGGATCTGGGCTTTGGCGGTCGGCGGAGGGGCGTCGTCGTAGATGGTTTCCGTGAGGCGGGAGACCGTGACCGTCCGGCCCGCCTCTAGGAGCAGCGCGGCGAGGACCGTCTGCTGTCTGGCTCCCCCCAGCTCCAGCCTTCGGTCAGTGAGAACGACCTCAAGTGGGCCCAGGATCCGGAAGTCCACCCACATCTCCTGTTGAGCTGGCGTAGCTCCCCCATGCCAGAGGACCTGACCGAGAGATTAATCCATCCCAATCGTGTGTGCTACGTCCGAACCTCGACGGCTGAGCCGTTCTCAACGACTTTCAGTCACTGTGATGCTGGGTGTCCCGTAAAGTCTCTTTCCGAATGAAAACCTGTAGACAAATGTATAAGACATATGACGGCCCGAGGGCCGCCGCACCCTCGGCGTGCGGCACGAGACCATGCCGTTCTTGTCCCCCCTTGCCACACGCCGAGCGCCGTCGTCGTGGTACCCGGCGAGGCCGCCCCCCTCGGCTGCTTCGACCGGGCACCACCCGTCATGGGCTGATTTCTCAGAGTGCGCGTGCTTTTTGGCTGACGATCCGTCCAGAGCGGCACACCGCGTCAGCTTCGGCCTTCCCCGGATCGGGAAAGCCCCCCTACCCCCACCGATCCCGCTCCACTGCGAGCGCGACCGGACACAGCGAGAATCACACGATTCGATTTCCAGCCGGCAACAAGAATTCACTCCCTTTTAACGGGGCGCCCGGATCACGGAAACCCGCAGCAGAGCTTGGTGGCGGGCACCTCGTAGACCGGCTTGGCGTCAACGACGGCACCGGCGGCGGCGCCTCCGCTGAGCGGGAAGGCGACGAACGCGAAGGTGACGACCATGGCTCCGACGATCCGGCCGAGACGCGACAGCAGGGTGTTCTTCATCTCTTACCTCTCACAAAGGCTGGGAACTCTGTCCGACGCCTTTAAGGTAGGAAAGGCCGCCATCCTTCCGTTATTGGATCGGCTTTTTACAGGTCAGAGCGGGTTTGCGGCCGGTTCGCGGCTCCGGGGAGCCGTGGCACCGCGGCCACGAGGCGCCGTGTGCAGGGATGACGCGGCGATCCGAGCACCTCGGCGGTGCTCCCGCGCTCGACCACCCGCCCCCGGTCGAGGACCACGGTCTCCTCGCACAGCGCGGCCACGACGGCCAGGTCGTGGGAGACCAGCACCACGGTCAGCCGCCTGCTTTCCCGCAGGTCGGCGAGCAGATCGAGGAGCCTGAGCCGGGTGGCGGTGTCCAGGGCGCTGACCGGCTCGTCGGCCAGCAGCACCCGGGGGGAGGCCGCTATCGCCCGCGCTATCGCTATCCGCTGCCGCTGCCCCCCGGAGAACTCGTGGGGATAGCGGCGGGCGGCGTCCGGGGGCAGTCCCACCGTGCGCAGCGCCTCCTCGACCATGGCCGTCGCCGTCGCGCCGCGGGCGATGCCGAGCGAGCGCAGCGGCTCGCCGACGATCCGGTCCACCCGCCGTCGTGGGTCCAGCGAGGAGTACGGGTCCTGGAAGACGGGCTGCACCGCGTGCCGCAGCGCCCGCATCCGTCCGCGCAACGGCAGGCCGTCGAGGAGCACCTGCCCGGTGCGAGGTCGCAGCAGCCCCAGCATGAGGCGGACCAGCGTGGTCTTGCCCGCTCCCGACTCCCCCACCAGAGCCAGCCCGCGGCCCGCGGTGACCTCGAAGGAGACCTCGCTGAGCACGGCGGGACCACGCCGGTAGGCGAAGCCCAGGTCGCGTACGCCGAGGATCGACGGCGACGGCGACGGTGGTGGCGGTGGCGGTGGCGACGTCACGGCAGCATCCGTTCCAGCGCTCCGTGCAGCCGCCGCGCAGCCGACACGAGGTCCCGGGTGTGCGGGTGCGACGGCGCCCGCAGCACGTCCCCGACCTCGCCCTCCTCCACCGCCCTGCCCCCCTCCAGCACCAGGATCCGGTGGCTGATCCGCGCCACCACGGCCAGATCGTGGCCGACGAACAGCAGCCCCATGCCGCGAGCCGTCACCAGCCGGTCCAGCAGCGCGAGCATCTCCGCCTGGACCGTGCCGTCCAGCGCGGCCGTGGGCTCGTCGGCGATCAGGAACGCTGGTTCGCAGGCCAGCGCCATGGCCATCGCCACCCGCTGGCGCTGGCCGCCGGAGATCTCGTGGGGATAGGACCGGGCGATGCGGTCCGGGTCGCTCAGCCGCACCTCCGCCAGCGCCTCCAGGACCGCGCGCCGCGCGGCGGCCCCGCGCAGGCCCCGATGGCGTCGCAGCGGCTCGGCGACCTGCGCGCCGACCCGCATCAGGGGGTCCAGGGCGGCGAGCGGGTCCTGGAAGACGACGGCGATCCCCCTGCCCCTGACCGTGTTCAGCACCCGCTCGGGCGCGCCGAGGATCGGCTCGCCGTCCAGGAGGACCCGGCCCGAGGCGGCCATGCCGGCCGGCAGCAGGCCGACGACCGCCAGCACGGTCAGGGACTTGCCCGCGCCGGACTCCCCGATCAGCCCGAGCCGGTCCCCCCGGGCCAGGCGGAAGGACACGTCCTGCAGCAGTTCGCGGCCGTCCGCCGTGCGCACCGTGAGGTTCTCGGCTTCGAGCAGTCTCACCAGCGCCCCCGCAGCAGCGGGTCGGCGACCTCGCGGACGCCGTCGGCCACCAGGTTGGCGCCGATCACCAGGAGGACGAGCAGCAGTCCCGGGGCGACGACGTCGCCGGGGGCGACCAGCACCGTGGTCTGGGCCTCCCTCAGCATGTGTCCCCAGGAGGCGTTCGGCGGCGGCGGGCCGAGCCCCAGGTAGGACAGGCCGGCCTCCGCCAGGACGGCCCGGCCCAGCTGGAGGGCGAGGTTCACGGCGAGCGCGGGCCAGATGTTGGGCAGCACGTGCCCGGCGACGATCCCCGGCCAGGACGTGCCGGAGGTGCGGGCCGCCGTCACGTAGTCCTGCGCCAGCACCCGCTTCACCTGCTGCCTGGCCGGTCTCGCCACCACGGCGGTCATGGCCAGCCCGATGGCGGTCACGGCGGACAGCAGCGATCCCCGCCTGGCCGCGATCACGAGCATCGCCAGCAGCAGCGTCGGGAAGGCGATCAGGACGTCCAGCGCCACCGCCATGACGTCGTCGAGCCACCGTACGGCGAAACCGGCCGCGAGCCCGGCCAGCAGGCCGAGCGCTCCGCCGAGGGCCACAGCACCCGCCCCGATCGACAGCGCCACCCGGGCGCCGATCATGAGCTGGGTGAGCAGGTCCCGTCCCAGCCGGTCGGTGCCCAGCCAGTGCTCCGGGCCTGGCGGCTCCAGCCTGCCGCCGGACGTGTCGCCCGGGTCGTACGGCGTCCACAGCGCCGAGACCAGCGCGATCGCGACCACCCCGCCCAGCAGGACGCAGCCCGCGACCAGGGCCCGCGACCTCACGCGGACGTTCCCGCCGCGGTACGGCGCAGCCGCGGGTCGATGAGGCGCTGAGCCGTGTCGGCCACGAAGCCGATCGTGAGCACGGTGGCCGTGCTCAGCGTCAGCACGCCCTGGATGACGGGGTAGTCGTGCTGGGCGAACGCCCGCACCAGCATGCTGCCGAGCCCCGGCAGCGCGAAGACGTTCTCCACGACGACCGCCCCCAGGAACGTGGAGGCCAGTTCGATGGCGAGGATCGGCACCACGGGCGCGGCGACGCCCCGCAACCCGTGCCGCCAGAGCGCGGCGCGGAGCGGGGCGCCGAGCGCCCTGGCGGTCCGCAGGTAGTCGCTGTCGAGCACGTCCAGCGCGGCGGAGTGGACGTAGCGGGTCAGCGAGGCCGCCATCACCAGCGCGATGGTGACCACGGGCAGCAGGAGCGAGGTGAGCGCGGCGGCCGGGGCGGCCCAGTCCTCGGCCGGGAAGCCGCCCGCCGGGAGCCACCGCAGCCGCAGCGCGAACACGGTGACGAGCAGCATGCCCACCCAGAAGACCGGCACGGCGAGGCCCAGCTGACTCACCCCCGCCAGCAGTGTGCCGTACCAGGTGCCCCTGCGCAGCGCGATGAGGAATCCCGTGGGCACCGCGATCAGCGCGGCCAGCAGGAACGCCAGCACCGTGAGGGGCACGGTGACGCCCAGCCGCCCGGCGATCTCGGACGTCACGGGCAGGGAGCTGACCAGCGACCGGCCGAGGTCCAGCCGCGCCAGGTCGCGCAGCCACCCGCCGAACTGCTGGGACAGCGGCAGGTCGGTGCCGAGCTCGTGCCGGGCGGCGGCGGCCTGCCGCGCGGTGGCGCCCACGTCGAGCAGCGCGTTGGCCGGGTCGCCGGGAAGCACCCGGAGCAGCACGAACAGCGCCACGCTGGAGACGGCGAGGGACAGTGCCAGCAGGAGCGCCCTGCGGACGAGATAGGCGGCCATCGGTCAGCGCTTGTCGATCCCGTAGACGGGGAACTGCGCCTGGACCGCGTTGGCCGCGTAACCGGTCACGTGGGCGGAGGCGACGACGATCTGCGGGTTGAGGTAGAGCCAGTCGCTGGCGGCGTCCTCGACGATCTCGTGGTTGGCCCGCCGGAGCAGCTCGGTCTGCTCCCGCGTGGTCTTCGCGGACTCCGACCTCCGGATCAGGTCGGAGACCTCGGGGTTGTCGTACCCCCAGTAGAAGCCGGGGTCGCCGTAGTAGCGGATGTCGCGGTCGTTGACGTGTTCCTGGAGGGTCGCGGCGAAGTCGTGGTGCTGGAAGACCCGGGAGTACCACTCGTCGGCGCTGATGATGTCGATCGTCACCGTGATGCCGACCTTGGCCAGTTCCGACTTCACGAACTCGGCGATGGTCGGATGAGGGTCGTACTGCGGGGTCTCGAGCGTCATCGGGAAGCCGCCGGGGTAGCCCGCCTCGGCGAGCATCCTCTTCGCCGCCTCGACGTCGTAGGCGTTCTTCCCGCTCAGGTCCTCGTACCAGGGGTCGGAGGGCGGCACCATCGAGCCGATCACCATGCCGCGCTCGCCCCAGACGGACCGCAGCAGTTTCGCGTCGTCGATCGCGGCGCTGACGGCCCTGCGGACCAGCGGCTTGTCGAAGGGCGCGCGCCGGCAGTTGAAGGCGAGCAGCAGCTTGGTGGTGGACGTGCCCTCGGTGATCCGGAACGCCGAGGTGTCGGAGAACGGCGCCAGCGCGTCCGGGCTCTGCACGCTGGTGACGACGTCGACCGCGCCGGACAGCAGCGCGTTGTTGAGCGCCGCCGCCTCGGTGTAGTAGCGGAAGGTCACCTGCCCGCACTTGGGCGCCGCCCCCCAGTAGCCGCCGAACCGCTCCATGGTCAGCGTGGCGCCGCGCTTCCAGGACGCGAGGCGGTAGGGACCGGTGCCGTCCTCCGCGGTCTTCGGATCGGCCAGCGTGTGGTTGACGATCCACACCTGGCTGAGGTTGTAGACGAGCGAGATCGACCTGCTGGAGAGCCGGACCACGACGGTGTGGTCGTCCGGCGCGTCGACACTCTTGATCATGTCGAGGACGTTCCTGCGCGAGGACGTGGACGTCCCCGCGAGGATGCGCCGCAGGCTGTGCCGTACGTCGTCGGAGGTCATCGGCGTGCCGGAGTGGAAGCGGACGCCCCGGCGCAGCACGAAGGTGTAGGTGAGTCCGTCGGGGCTGACCGTGTAATCGGAGACCAGCGACTTCTCGACGGCGCCCGTCTCGGTGAGGCGGAAGAGGGCCTCGTAGACGTTGCCGCCCAGCGCCTCCGCCGCGCCCTGCCCCCCGCCCCCGGCGTTGTCCAGGTTCTGCGGTTCGTACAGGGACCCGACGGACAGGGCACAGGAAGCGGACGCGCTACTACTGGGAGATGAAACGCAGGCCGTGGCCGACAGGATGACGACGGACAGCGCGGCGGTAAGGCGCCTTATCTGAAATTTCAACTTTCCCCCCATTGCATAGCCCGGGTCATTCTTGCGCCTTGTCGCCCCGTCTGACCATAGACCGGCCTGCGAAAATCCCCGTGGAGTAGAGACGCGCGAGTGGAGGAAAGTGTCAGGTGTACAAGCCCGCCGCACTACCCGGCGGGCTCCCCGTTTGCGTTTTTCCGCAATTAGGCAGGCGCCCGGTCACCCCCGCAGCGCGATGGCCTGGCCGGGCAGGACAGGCGTACGGCCGGCGACGACCTCACGGATCACCCGCATGACGTCGGCGGCGTGGTCGTTGATGAAGAAGTGCCCGCCCCGGTAGACCCCGAGGTCGAACCGGCCGGTGGTGTGCTCGGCCCAGACGCGCGCCTCCTCGACCGTGACCTGGGCGTCCTCGTCCCCGATCAGCGCCGTCACCGGGCAGTCGAGCCGTGGGCCCGGCCGGTAGCGATAGGTCTCGGCGGCCCGGTAGTCGTTGCGCAGCGCCGGGAGGATCATCTCCACCACCTGCGGGTCCTCGAAGAGCCGCGGGTCGGTGCCCGAGAGCTTGTCGAGGTCGGCGATGAAGTCGTCGTCGCTCAGCAGGTGCACCCGCTCGTCGCGGAAGGTCGAAGGCGCCCGGCGCCCCGACACCACGAGGCCGCGGGGGGCCGCTCCCGCCTGCGTCAGCCGTACGCCGACCTCGAAGGCCAGCGTCGCGCCCATGCTGTGGCCGTACAGGTAGACGGGCGGGCCGTCGCACCAGGGCCGCACCAGGGGGGCCAGCACGTCGGCCAGCACGTGCAGGTCGTCGATCAGCGGCTCGGTGCGCCGGTCCTGCCGGCCGGGATACTGGATGGCCAGCACCTCGATGCCCGGCGAGAGCGTCCTGGACACCGGGAAGAAGTACGTCGAGGCCCCGCCCGCGTGCGGGAAGCAGATCAACCGGGCGGCGGCGCGCGGCGCCGGGTGGAACCTCCGGACCCAGCCGTCGCTTCCGTTCAGTTCGGACATCTCACTCAGCTCCCCTTCGTCGTCGCACGCCGTTGCGGCGTCTCCCCCGCCGCGCCGGGAGGACGGGCGGAGGGTATGCCGCGTCATTCATTGAAACCGCGTGGGAGCGGCGGCGCCACCGGAGATTCGCCCCTAAACACCGGCGTGCGTCCCCTTATCCGGAAAACAGCATGGGTACGGCGTCGCGGGGCGCCCGCGATGCCGTACCCATTGAATTCGGCCTGTCTGAATTCAGGATTATGCGCGAATGACTTTCGTCCGGCGGTCAGGTGGGCAGGGCGGCCTCGAGCGGCCGGTTGCGCAGCGTCCGCAGCACCGCGACCAGGGTGCCTCCCAGGGTCAGGACCGCCGCGGCCCCGGCGATCAGCAGGAAGATCAGCGGCGACCCGGCCGGTACGAGTTTGCCCGTCCGCCCGAGGGCGAACGTCACGAACGCGAGCGGCGCGATGAGGGCGCCGAGGCCGATGCCGATCAGTGCCGTGAGAGCGCCCTCCACCGCCGTCATCCGCAGCACCTGCCTGCGGGTGGCGCCGATGAGCCGCTGCAGGCCGAACTCGCGTCTGCGGTGACCGGTGGCCAGGAACAGCGTGTTGATCACGGAGATCGCGATGAAGCCCATCAGCAGCGCGAGGAAGAGGTAGTTCACCAGCTCCTCCGCCCCGAGATGGTGCTCGAACGACCCGCGCAGGGTGTACCTGTCGACGATCTGCGCCCCGGGGAAGGCGGCGACGACACCGCTCAGCGCGGCGGACAGCTGCGCGACCGACGTCCCGGGCTGGGGCGCGGCGAGGATGTAGAGCGGCAGACCGGCGGTGGTGTGCTTGGACAGCAGGTCGATCGGCAGGATGATCGACTCGAAGCTCACCTTCTCCGACATCAGCCCAACGATCTTGACGTTCACCCTGGAGTTGTCGCCGAGGCGCAGCGTGATCGTGTCACCGACGCCCCTCTTCAGCTCCTTCGAGTAGACGTCGTTGATGACGACGGTGTCGCCCTTCAGCTGCGTGAGCGAGCCCGAGGTCATCGTGGCCGCGCCCACCTTCTCGGCGGCGTCGGCGGTGAAGCCCTTGAACTGCCACCCGCCGAGGTCCGCGCCGGCCCGCGGGTCCGGCGGGTCGTCGACGAACCCGGCGCTCGCGGTGAACTCCGACGCCGCCGCGACCCCGGCCACCTCGCGGATCTTGGGCAGGGCCTCCGGGCCGAACCCGCCCGGCGGCGCCTTGATGATGACGTTGCCGGCCAGGCTCTCGGTGTAGATGTTGATCGACGCCGCCTCCGTCGTGATGACGTACGTGGTGGCGGTGGCGACCGAGGTCATGAGCATGATCGGGGTGATGACCGCGGCCAGTTGCGGCACCCTCGCCTTGGCGTTCAGCGCGGCGAGGTAGCCGGAGACCGACGACAGCCGCCGCAGCGGCGGGGTGAGCACGGCGACCAGGACCCGGGTGATGTCCCGGCCGAGGAGCATCACGCCGAGCGCGAACAGGATGGCCGCCCAGTTGGCCGGGCCCGCGATGAAGGGCCCGGTGACCAGGTTCAGCGCGACGAAGATCAGCCCGCCGCTGTAGGCGAAGAGCACCAGGCCGATGATCCGCCGGACCCAGCCGGTCCGCTTGACCACCGCGTCGGTGCCGGCCATGGCGGCGGTGGGCCGGGCGCGCAGGGCCCGCTTCCCGGCGATCAGACCGGCGCCGAGCGAGGTCGCCACGGCCAGCACGTAGGCGATGACCGGCAGAACCCATCCGCGCTCGTAGGACAGCTCTTCGGGGGCCACGCCGATCCTGACCACCATCCGGTACAGGAACTCGCCGACGAACCATCCCGGCAGTACGGAGAGCGTGGTCGCCAGCAGCGACACCACCAGCGCCTCGGCGAGGATCATCCTGCGGGTCTGCCAGGGCGTGGCACCGATCGCGCGCAGCACCGCGATCTCCCGCTCCCGGTTGCTGGCGACCAGCGAGAGCGTGGAGGCGACCGCGAGCAGCCCGGCGACCAGCGAAAGCGCGACGAAGATGCCGGCGATCAGGATCAGGTCGTGGACTTCGAGGGAGGAGGGGAACTCGGCGTTGCCGCGGTCGTCCCCGGTGAGGACCGAGATGCCAGGGCCGCCCACGGCCGCCGTGGCCTTCGCGCTGAGCGCGGCGGCGTCGGTGCCGGGCTGGGCGACGAGGGAGATCGTGTCGACCCGGGCGGGGTCCCGCGCGAGCCGCTGGACGTCCGGGGCGGTGAAGAAGATGGAGCGCTCGGTCGTCGGGTGCGCCGGGGCGACGATGCCCGTGACGGTGAACTCGCCGACGGCGCCGTGCGCACCGATCTTGATCGTGTCTCCGGCGGACGCCCCGATCCGGCGCGCGGTGTCGGTGTCGAGCGCGACCTCCCCCGCACGCTGCGGAGCGGCGCCCGAGCCGATCGAGTAGGGGCTGAGCACCGCCGATCCCCAGTCGCGCCCGTGGGCCTCCGTGTCGACGGGCCTGCCGTCGCGGAGCACGAAGGTGTCGAAGGCGACGTCGGGGATGGCCGCTTTGACGCCGGGAACCGCGGCGAGCTTGGTGACCAGGTCACGGTCGACCTGCACGCGTTCATTGAGCGCGCCGACGGGGTTGTCGGCGAGTATGTAGCGCGGGTCTCCCGCGACCACCACGTCGGCCCCCGCGAGGCGCTGGGGCAGGACGGTCTGCCGCAGGCCGGTCTCCATCATCCCGCCCGCGGCGACCAGCATCATGCTGCAGAAGAACATACCGATGAAGGTCGCGACATATCCCCCCCACCGGTAGCGGAGGGTTCTCCGGGCAAGCTGGAACATCAGCGACCGCCCTCCGCGCGCGCGACCGAGCGCTGCTTCGCCCACTCGCCCAGCCGGGTGAGCTGCTCGGCGACCGACTCGGCCGTGGGGTTGGCCATCTCGGTGACCACCGACCCGTCGACGAGGAACACCACACGGTCGGCGTAGGACGCGGCGACGGGGTCGTGGGTGACCATCACCACGGTCTGGTCGTACAGGCGCACCGACTCACGCAGCAGTTCGAGGATCTCGCGGGCGGTCTTGGAATCCAGCGAGCCTGTGGGCTCGTCGGCGAAGATCACGGCGGGGCTGGCCACGAGCGCCCTGGCGATGGCCACCCGCTGCTGCTGCCCGCCGGACAGCTCGCTCGGCCGGTGGCCGGCCCGGTCGCCCAGGCCCACCTGGGTCAGGACGTCCCTCGCCTTCGCCTTGTCGATCTTGCGTCCGGCCAGCCGCAGCGGCAGGACCACGTTCTGCTCCGCGGTCAGCGCGGGCATCAGGTTGAACGCCTGGAAGATGAATCCGACCTTGTCCCGCCGCAGCAGGGTCAGCGCGGTCTCGCTGAGGCCGGTGATCTCCTGGCCGTCGAGCTTCACCGATCCCTCGGTCGGCTCGTCGAGCCCCGCCGCGCAGTGCAGCAGGGTCGTCTTGCCGGAACCCGACGGGCCCATCACCGCGGTGAGCGTGCGCCGTTCGAAGTTCACCGTGACGGATTCGAGCGCGACCACGCTGTTGTCGCCCGTGCCGTAGACCTTGCGAATTCCGGACAGCGACACCGCATGCGGCGTCGGGGATTGCCGACTGCTCATGTGAACTCCTCACATGCTCGTGTGTCGTGTGGGGATGCACTGGACGTCACCGCGGGCCGAGATGGAACGCCGGGATCGAAGACGCCGAGAGGGGAAGAGGGGTCCGGCTCTCCGGCGGTGCCGGTGAGAGCCGGACCCCTGTGCGCGGGCGGCGGCGAGGGTGGGTTCGGGTGGGGCTCGCCGGCCGCCGCGTCGTGCCGGTCAAATCGCGGTGGGGACCTCGGGAGTGACCGGCCCGGGGAGCACCTCCTCTCCTTCCTTCGTGTACGTGACGTGGCTCAGCCGGGTCACGAGCAGCACGGCCGACACGAGCGCGATCACGATGCCGAGGATCGCGGTGAGGCTGGTCGCCTTGGCGAACGCCTCACGGGCGACCGCGAGCAGCGCTCGCGCGGCGTCGGGCGCCAGCGACTGGGTCACGGCGACCGCGCCACCCATGGTCTGCCGGGCGGCACGCACGGCCTCGGCCGGCACACCGTCGATCCGGGTGCCCAGGTAGTTCCGGTAGATCGCGGCGCCGATGGTGCCGAAGATCGCCAGGCCGAGCGCGCCGCCGAACTCCTGCAGCGTCTTGGTGAGCGCGGAGACCGCGCCGACCTGCCGCGGCGGAGAGATCGCGACCGCCATGTCGGTCAGCAGGGCGAACAGCAGCGCGGTGCCGACGCCGATGCCCACGATGCCGCTCACGACCAGGAAGATGCCGCTGTCGGCGGTCACCTGGGTCATGATGCCGAAGCCGATCGCGGCGAGCAGGAACCCGGACGCCATCAGGTAGGCGGGCTTGACCTTGTCGACCATGCCCATGGCGACCGGCACGAGGCTGCCCGAGATCACCGGGGACGCCATCGACCACAGCGCGGCCGGCAGCGGCCGGAGGCCGATGACCTCCATCAGGAACTGCGTGGTGAACACCGAGAACCCGATGACCAGGAAGAACCCGGTGGCGCTGACCGTCAGCACCGGCAGGAAGCCGCGGGTCCTGAACAGCTTCGGGTCGATCATGGGGTGGGTCAGGTGACGCTGCCGCACCACGAAGATCACCGCGAGCACGAGGCCGCCGACGACCGCGCCGAGCGGGACCGCCTCCACGCCGTTGATCGCGAGCTCCTTGACGCCCCAGATCACGCTGAGCACCGCCACCAGCGACAGCAGCGCGCTGAGCCAGTCGAACTGGCCGACCTGGTCGCGCGGCAGCCGGAAGGCGGGGACGAGGAACGGCATCGCGATCAGCAGGATCGCGATGATCGGAGCGTTGATCAGGAAGATCGAGCCCCACCAGAAGTTGTTCAGCAGCACGCCGCTCAGCACCGGGCCGAAGCCCGCGCCGGCCGAGATGGCCAGCGAGAACACCGTGATGGCGGTGCGGCGCTGCTTGTCGTCGGTGAAGATGACCGGCAGCAACGCGAGCGAGGACGGCATCAGCGCCGCTCCGCCCAGGCCCTGCACCGCGCGGCACACGATCAGCATCTCGGGGCTCGTGGCGAACGCCGAGCCGAGGGACGCGAGCCCGAAGATGGCGCAACCGATCATCAGGGTGCGCCGGCGGCCGAACAGGTCGCCGAGGTTACCCATGGTCAGGAGCATGCCGGCCAGCACGAACCCGTAGATGTCAATGATCCACAGCTGCTGCGTGCTGGTGGGCTTGAGGTCTGCCGCGATCGACGGGACGGCGAAGTAGAGCACCGTGATGTCGATGGCGACCAGCAGGGGGGGCACCGCCAGTGCGACGAGCGCCAGCCATTCCTTACGTCCGGCGAGTTGATTCGTAGTCATGATTTAATCATACGTCCGTATTAGACCCTTGTATAGACCGAGTTGCCGCTGGGGATCCTGATCATGTGGTCGCTCCGTCTCGTCATCGGGGTGACATGGGAGGTGAACACGGATTCCGCACCGCAAGACAACCACGCCGTCACGACGATCTGAAGGCAGAAGGCACAGGTCAGGGGTGTAGTAGGGGTCCGGTGACCGGCGCACCCCTACGGCGCGCGGAGGCCTCGCGACGATGACAGGGGTGCTTGCGGGAGGCGACGGAGATCCCCGGCAGGACATCCTGTTCGGGAGATTCCTTGACGCACATACCACAGGAGGGCCGTATGGGCCGCGTGGAAGGCAAGGTCGTTGCGATCACCGGTGCGGCGCGTGGGCAGGGACGCAGCCACGCCGTCCGGCTGGCGGAGGAAGGCGCCGACATCATCGCGCTGGACGCCTGCACGGACATCGAGGTCGCCCAATATCCGATGGCCACCGTCGAAGACCTGAAGGAGACCGTCCGCCTGGTCGAGCAGACCGGCCGCCGGATCTTCAGCCGGCAGGTGGACGTCCGCGACCGCGCCGAACTGCAGAACGCGATCGACGACGGTGTGGCGGAGCTGGGCAGGCTGGACGTGGTGATCCCCAACGCCGGGATCAGCGTGCTCGGGCCGGACCGGCCGATCACCGCTTTCACCGACACCGTCGACATCAACCTGGTCGGCGTGATCAACACGATTCACGCCACGTTGCCGCACCTGAGCGAGACCGCCTCGGTCATCGTGGTCGGCTCGATGGTCGGCCTGATCCCCGACCGCGGGGACCCGGGCCCGATGGGCCCCGGCGGCCTCGGATACAGCCTGGCCAAGTCCACGCTGATCCAGTACGTGAACACGCTGGCGCTCCAGCTCGCGCCCTCGGGCCGGCGGGTCAACGCCATCCACCCGACCAACGTCGACACCGACATGATCCAGAACGAGTCCGTGTGGCGGCTGTTCCGGCCGGACCTGGAGCACCCGACCCGGGAGGAGGGCAACGCCTCCTTCGCCATGATCCACGGCATGCCCATCCCGTGCCTGGACCCGTCCGACGTCTCGCACGCGGTCGTCTACCTGGCCTCGGACGAGTCCCGCTACGTCACCGGCAACCAGTTCAAGATCGACGCCGGTGCCCTGCTCAAGAGGGGCGTGTGGTAAGTCATGCGCTTTGGGTTGTTCTACCACCACCAGGTGCCGAAGCCGTGGACCGAGGACAGCGAGGAGCGGGTGCTCAAGGAGTCCCTTGAGCAGATCGAGCTCGCGGACCGCCTCGGCTACGACTACGTGTGGGAGACCGAGCACCACTTCATGGAGGAGTACTCCCACTCGGCCGCCCCCGAGGTCTTCCTGGCCGCCGCCGCGGCCCGGACGAAGAACATCCGGCTCGCGCACGGGATCGTCTCGATCCCGCCGAACGTGAACCACCCCGTACGCGTGGCCGAGCGCCTGGCCACTCTCGACCTCATCTCCGGCGGCCGGGTCGACTTCGGCAGCGGCCAGGGCAGCACCCAGCTGGAGGTCGGCGCCTTCGACGTCGAGCGCGACAAGAAGCGCGAGCAGTGGCGCGAGGCGATCGACGTCATCACCCGCATGCTCACCGAGGTGCCGTTCACCGGCCACAAGGGTCAGTGGATCAACGTCCCGCCGCGCAACGTGGTGCCCAAGCCCAAGCAGAAGCCCCACCCGCCGCTGTGGGTCGCGTGCAGCTCGCCCGAGACGGTGGAGTACGCCGCGCGCAACGGCATGGGCGCGCTGTCGTTCGCGTTCGTCTCCCCCGAGGAGGCCAAGGAGCGCGTCGAGACCTACTACGACCTGATCGCCTCCGAGGAGTGCGTGCCGGCCGGCTACGCGGTCAACCCCAACTTCGCGCTGGTCATGCCGTTCATGTGCCACGAGGACGAGGAGACGGCGCTGGACCGCGGCGTGCACGGCGCCCACTTCTTCGCCTACTCGTTCCTGCACTACTGGATGCACGGCGCGCACCGGCCGGGCGCCACCGACATCGCCAAGGACTTCGCGGAGAACCGCGACGCCTTCGGCTTCAGCCGGCACCTGCCCCCGGAGACCCGGGCCGAGATGGACCCCGACCTGCTCGCCCGGATCGACAACCTCCGCAAGGCCATCGGCACGCCCGACCAGCTGCGCGAGCTGGTCCGGTCGTACGAGGAGGTCGGCGTCGACCAGATCATCTTCCAGGTGCAGATCGGCGCCAACAAGCACGAGCACATCTGCGAGTCGCTCGAGCTGTTCGCCCGGGAGGTCATGCCGGAGTTCGCCGAGCGCCGCGAGGAGCTCGACGCGGCCAAGGCCGCCCGGCTCGAGGTGCCGATCAAGGACGCGCTCTCGCGCCACCAGCCGGCCACCGTCGACGTCTCCCACGTGGTGATCAGCGCGGAGCAGGCGGAGATGCTGGAGAACACCGACGACGAGGACGACTGACCACGTCGCGCCATGTCGCACGGCGAGAGGCCCGGAAGGCGATGCCTTCCGGGCCTTCATCGTGCCGGCCGTCGAAAGCGACGGCGCCGAGAGTGCCGGCCCCCGGATGTGCTCGGGCGGGCCCGGGCGCTCAGACGTGCTCGGGCTCGGGCTCCCGGGCACCGCCGTTCCACATCAGGCCGGCGGCGATCTGGCGCAGCGCCACGGTGAGGTCGTGACCCGACGGCGCGTGGCCGGGGTCGATCAGCCACTGGACCATGACCCCGGTGACCAGCGCCTGGTAGAACGACCCGACGGCGCGGGCGGTCTCCTGGTCGGTGTCCTCGCTCACCGTGCCGAACAGCCGGCCGAGGCCCTCCCTGCCCTGCTCCAGCCCGTCGGCGAGCACCTGGCGCACGGTCGGGACGTGCTCGATCTGCGCGAACACCTCGATGTTCGCGGCGCACAGGGCCCGGTCGTTGGCGAACAACTCGACGAGGCGGCTCCAGATCGACTCGAACCGCTCCAGTGCGCCGCCGTCCTGGCCGATGGCCGCGGCGAGCGCGCCCTCCAGTTCCTTGCCCCACTCCCCGAGAGCGTCGATCAGCGCCTCGTTGAGCAGGTTCTCCTTCGACCCGAAGTGGTACCCGATCGAGGCGAGGTTCGTATTGGAGACCGCCACGATGTCACGGGTCGTGGTACGGGCGTACCCCTTCTCGCGCAGGCAGCGCTTGGCGCCCTCCAGCAGGTCCTCGCGGTGTCCCATAATCGAAATCCTTACGCCGTCTAATACAGTTGTCTTAATCATACGTAAAAACTCGCGGCCGCCAAAGGGCGCCCGCTCGGCGAGCGGGCGCCCAGAAGGCCCATGACCATGGGTTACAGCGTCTCAAGCTCGTTGTCGAGGATCGCGAACAGCTCGTCTGCGGTGGCCGAGCCGAGATCGACCTCCGGCGCCGGGAGCTTGGCGGTGAAGAGCTCCACCAGGTGGCGGGCGACCGCCGCGGCGGTCGGGTAGTCGAAGATCAGCGTGGGGGGCAGCCGGTGCCCGGTCGCCGTGGTGAGCCGGTTGCGCAGCTCCAGCGCGCTCAGCGAGTCGAAGCCGAGGTCGAGGAAGCCGCGGTCCGGTCCGATCGCCGTGTTCCGGTCATGCCCGAGCACGGCCGCGGCGTGGGTGCGCACCAGGTCGAGCACCACCCGCTCGCGGTCGGCCGGGGCCAGTTCGGCCAGGCTCGCGGCGAGGTCGGAGGCGGCCGGGCGGCCGTCGGCCTCGGCGGCCACCCGCCGGACCCGCCGGCTGCGCAGGCCGCGCAGCAGCGCGGGCACCTCGTCGGTGCGGGCGTCCAGCGCGGTCTGGTCCACCCGCAACGGCACCAGGGCCGGGGCGCCGGCGTCCAGCGCGGCGTCGAACAGCGCGAGGCCGTCCGACGGGGACAGCGGCGGCAGGCCCTGCCGCCGCATCCGCTGCCGGTCGGCCTCGCCGAGCCCCGTGCTCAGGCCGGTGTCGACGTCCCACAGCCCGAACGCCATGGACGTCGCGGGCAGGCCCGACGCCGTACGGTGGACGGCCAGCGCGTCGAGGAAGACGTTCGCGGCGGCGTAGCCGGCCTGGCCCGCGGCGAGCACCTGGCCGCCGGCCGAGGAGACGAGGACGAACGCCGACAGCTCCAGCCCGGCGGTCAGCTCGTGCAGGTGCCACGCCCCGTCGGCCTTGGCCCTCAGCGACAGGTCGACGTCGGCCGGGGTGATCGTGTTGATCAGGGCGTTCTCCGCGACGCCCGCCGCGTGCACGACGCCGGTCAGCGGGCGCTCGCGCGGGACCTCGGCGAGCAGCGCCGCGACGGCGGCCCGGTCCGACACGTCGCAGGCGGCCACGGACACCTCCGCGCCGAGCGCGCGCAGCTCCTCGGCCAGCTCCGCCGCGCCGGGCGCGGCGGGGCCGCGCCTGCCGGCGAGCAGCAGGCTCCGCACCCCGTGCTCGGTGACCAGGTGCCGGGCGATCACGGCGCCGAGCCCGCCGGTGCCGCCGGTGATCAGCACCGTCCCGGTGGCCGGCCACGGCGCGCTGCCCCCGGCCAGGTCAGCAGGCACGTCGACAGGGACGGCGGCAGGCACGCGGGCGAGCCTGGGCACCAGGATCTCGCCGCCCCGCACCGCGACCTCAGGTTCGCCGGACGCCACGGCGGCGGCGATCATCCCCTCACCGGCCTCCGCGTCGACGTCGACCACGGCGAACCGGCCGTGGTTCTCCGCCGCCGCGGCCCGCGCGAGGCCCCACACGGGCGCCTGGCCGACGTCGATCGCCTCGTCGTGGACGCGGACGCCGTTCCGGGTCAGCAGGACCAGGCGGGAGTCGGCGTACCGCCGGTCGGCCAGCCACGCCTGGACGGCGCCGAGCGCGCGCCCGCAGGCCGCCCGTACGGCGGCGGGCACGTCCGCGGCGGCCTCGTCGCGGCCGAAGCAGCGGTAGGCCACCACGTCGGGCACGCTCTCGCCGAGCTGGAAGAGGTCGTCCACAACGGTGACCGCGCCCGTGCCCGGCGGCGGGGTGTCCGGCCTGGTCCACTCCACCCGCAGCAGCTCCGAGCCGGTCGGCGTGCGCAGCGCGCCGGCGTCCACGGCGCGGGAGACCAGCGCGTCCACCGACAGCACCGGCCGCCCGGACCAGTCGGCCACCAGGACCCCGGTGACCTCCTCGCGGCCCTGGCGGCGGATCCGCACCCGCAGCGCGGAGGCGCCCGTCGCGTGCAGCGACACCCCGGTCCAGGCGTACGGCAGGAGGGTCTGCCCCGCGCTGTCCTCGTCCAGCAGGTCGGCGTGCATCGCGGCGTCGAGCAGCGCCGGGTGGATGCCGAACCGGCCCGGTTCCACGTGCTCGGGCAGCGCCACCTCGGCGTACCAGTCGTCGCCGTCCCGCCAAGCGGCCCGCAGGCCCTGGAACGCCGGGCCGTAGTCGTACCCGCGGTCGGCGAGGCGCTCGTACGCGCGGTCCAGGTCCACCGGAGCCGCGCCGGGCGGCGGCCACTCGGCGAGCTCGGGCGCGGGTGGCGGCGCGACCTCCGCCGAGAGCGCGCCCTGCGCGTGCCGGGTCCAGGGGGCGTCGAGCGGCCCGCCCGCGGTCCTGGAGTAGACGGTCACCGGCCGGCGGCCGGTGTCGTCGGCCGCGCCGAGGCTCACCTGCACCTCGACCGGCGCGTCGCCGAGCACCAGCGGCGCGTGCAGGGTGAACTCCTCCAGCGTGGGGCAGCCGACGTGGTCGCCCGCCGCGATGGCGAGCTCCACCAGGCCGGTCCCGGGGAACAGCACGGTGCCGGAGATGGCGTGGTCGGGCACCCAGGGCTGGGCCTGGGCGGAGAGCCGCCCGGTCAGCAGCAGCCCGCCGGTGTCCGGCACGGCGACCACCGCGGTGAGCAGCGGGTGGTCGACGGCCCGCTGCCCGAGGCCCGTCGCGTTCGCGGTCGCGCCGCACTCGTCGTCGGACCAGTACCGGCGGCGGGCGAAAGCGGTGGTCGGCAGGTCCGCCACGCGCGCGCCGCGGCCCTCGAACAGCGCCGGCCAGGAGACGGGCACGCCGCCGGTGTGCAGGCGGCCGAGCCCGGTGAGCAGTGCCCGGGTCTCGGGCACGGTGCGGGCGAGCAGGGCGACCGTCTCGGCCCGGCCGGGTTCGAGCATCTCCCCCGCCAGACCGGCGACCGCGCCGTCCGGGCCGATCTCGACGAACCGGTCGGCTCCGGCGCCGGCCAGGAAGCGGACGGCGTCGGCGAAGCGCACCGCGTCACGCGCGTGGCGCACCCAGTAGTCCGCCGACCAGGTGCCGGCGGGGGCCGGTTCGCCGGTCACCGTGGACACGATCGGGACGCGCGGCTCGCCGTACGCGATCTCGGCCGCGACCGCCGCGTACTCGTCGAGCATCGGCTCCATCAGCGGTGAGTGGAACGCGTGCGACACGCGGAGCCGGCTGGTCTTGCGGCCGAGGGCGGCGAAGTGGGCGGCGATCGCCTCCGCCTCCTCCGCGTCGCCGGAGACGACGACGGAGCGCGGGCCGTTGACCGCGGCGACGCCGACCCGGCCGGTGAGCAGGGGCAGCACCTCCTCCTCGGCCGCCGCGACCGCGATCATCGTGCCGCCGGGAGGCAGGGCCTGCATGAGCGTTCCGCGCGCCGCCACGAGCCGCGCCGCGTCGGACAGGGACAGCACACCGGCGACGTGGGCCGCGGCCAGTTCGCCGATGGAGTGGCCGGCGAGGTAGCCGGGCGTGACGCCGAACGACTCCAGCAGCCGGTAGAGCGCGACCTCCAGCGCGAACAGCGCCGGCTGGGCGGACCCGGTCCGGGCCAGCGCCTCCGCGTCGCCGCCCCAGACGACCTCCCGCAGCGGGCGGGCCAGCCAGCCCTCCAGCGCGGCGACCGCCTCGTCGAACGCCGAGGCGAAGACACCGAACGTGCCGTGCAGCTCCCGGCCCATGCCGAGCCGCTGCGTCCCCTGCCCGGCGAACAGGAAGGCGGTGCGGTGGGCGGCGGCCTCGCCGCGCCACAGGTTCGGGCGGGTGCCGCCGTCGGCGAGCGCGGACAGCCCCGCCACCGCCTCGTCCCGGTCCGCGGCGATCACGACGGCGCGGTGTTCGTGGACGGCCCGGCCGGTGGCCAGGGTGGCGGCGATGTCGAGCAGGTCCGGCGCCGACACGGCGGCGGACTCGCCGACCAGGCGCGTCCGCAGCGCACCGGCCTGCGCGCGCAGGCTCTCCTCCGTGCGGGCGGACACGAGCAGGGGGACGGCGGGCAGGGGCAGGCGGTCGGACGCGGGCGGCTCCTCCGGGGCCTCGCCGATGATGACGTGCGCGTTGGTGCCGCTCATCCCGAACGACGACACCCCCGCGTAGCGCGGCCGCGCGCCGGCCGGCCACTGCCGCACCTCGCGCAGCGGCTCCGCCCGGCCGGCCGACCAGTCCACGTGCGGCGTCGGCTCGTCGAGGTGGAGGATCTTCGGGAGCACCCCGTTGCGCAGCGCCTGCACCATCTTGATGACCCCGGCGACGCCCGCCGCGGCCTGGGTGTGGCCGAGGTTCGACTTGATCGAGCCGATGAGCAGGGGCGAGCCGTCCTCGGGCCGCTGCCTGCCGTAGGTGGCGAGCAGGGCCTGCGCCTCGATCGGGTCGCCGAGGGTGGTGCCGGTGCCGTGGGCCTCGACCACGTCCACGTCGGCCGGGGAGAGCCCCGCGTTGCTCAGCGCCTGGCGGATCACCCGCTGCTGGGACGGCCCGTTCGGGGTGGTCATCCCGCTGGACGCGCCGTCGGAGTTGATCGCCGACCCGCGCAGCACGGCGAGCACCGGATGCCCGTTGCGGCGGGCGTTCGACAGGGTCTCCAGCAGCACCACGCCGGCGCCCTCGGAGCAGCCCGTGCCGTCCGCGTCGGCGGAGAACGACTTGCACCGGCCGTCCCTGGCGAGGCCGCGCTGGGTGTTGAAGAAGACGAACATGTCCGGGTTGGCCATCACGGTCACGCCGCCGGCCAGCGCGAGCGAGCACTCCCCCGTACGCAGCGCCTGCGCGGCCAGGTGGATGGCGACCAGCGACGAGGAGCAGGCGGTGTCGATGGTGACCGCCGGGCCCTGCAGGCCGAGGGTGAAGGCCACCCGGCCGGTGACGTCGCTGCCGCCGCTCGTGCCGAACCCGTAGTCGTGGTACATCACGCCGCCGAACACGCCGGTCGTGCTGCCGTTCAGCGACGCCGGGTCGATACCGGCGCGTTCGAAGGCCTCCCAGCTCACCTCCAGCAGGAGCCGCTGCTGCGGGTCCAGCGTCAGCGCCTCGCGCGGCGAGATGCCGAAGAAATCGGCGTCGAAGTCGGCCGCGTCGTAGAGGAACCCGCCCTCCCGGGCGATGCTGTGGCCGGGTTTGCCGGGCTCGGGGTCGTACAGGCCCTCCAGGTCCCAGCCGCGGTCGGCCGGGAAGGCGGACACCCCGTCCCTGCCGTCCACGGCGAGCTGGAACAGCTCCTCGGGCGTGGTGACCCCGCCGGGATACCGGCAGGCCATACCGATGATCGCGATCGGCTCGGTCGCCGCCGCCGCGAGTTCCGCGTTGCGCTGCCGCAACGCCTCGTTGTCGAGCAGAGATTTCCGCAGCGCCGCGACAATCTCCTCAACCGGGACGTCCATGTACCCCTCCTGCTCAGTTCGACCCGGACAACGCCGCGCGCACAAGGTCGCTGACCGTCATTTCGGTGATTTCCTGCATCGTCGGCAGGCTCGGCTCCGCCTGTCCCTCCTCCGGAGTCGTCTCCTCAGGCAGGCCGGGCAGCAGTTCCTCCCGCAGGTAGCCGGACAGCTCCCGCGGGTTCGGATAGTCGAACATCAGCGTCGCCGGCAGCCGCAGCCCGGTGGCCGCCGACAGCCGGTTGCGCAGCTCGATCGCGGCCAGCGAGTCCAGGCCCAGCTCGGTGAAGCCCCGGCCGATGTCGATCGCGTCCGGGTCGGCGTGCCGCACGGCCGCCACCTCCGCCCGCACCAGGTCGAGCAGGATCCGCTCCCGGTCGGCCGGTCCGGCGTCCGCCAGCCGTTCGGCGAGGGTCCGCTCCGCCGGCCGGGCGGCCTCGGGCCGCGCCGCCTTCGCCGGGACGAAACCGGCCAGCATGGGCGGGACGGACGGCGCGGCGGCGAGCGCGGCCCGGTCGAGCCGGAGCGGCACCAGCACGGCGTCCGGCCGGGTCAGCGCCGCGTCGATCAGCGCCAGCCCGTCCTCGGTGGACAGGGCGGGCATGCCGAGCGCGGCCATCCGGCGCTCCTCCGACTCCCCGTCGACGGCCTCGCCGCCGAGCCCGGTCCGCGTCGACCAGAGCGGGAAGGCCAGCGACGTCGCGGGCCGCCCGGCGGCCGCGCGGTGCGCGGCGAGGGCGTCGAGGAAGCGGTTGGCCGCGGCGTAGTTGCCCTGCCCGGCGCCGATCAGCAGCCCGGCGAACGAGGAGAACAACACGAAGGCGGTCAGATCGGCGTCGGCGGTGAGCTCGTGCAGGTGCCAGGCGCCGTCGACCTTGGGCCGCAGCACCGCCTCGACCTGCTCGGGCGTCAGCGACCCGATCAGCGCGTTGTCCATCACGCCGGCCGCGTGGACCACCGCGCGCAGCGGCCGGTCCGGCGGGATCGCGGCGAGCACGCCGGCCAGCGCGGCCCGGTCGGCGACGTCGCACGCCGCGATCGTCACCTCCGCGCCGAGGCCGGTCAGCTCGTGCTCCAGGCGCCGCGCCTCCTCGGTGTCCCGGCCGCGGCGGCTGGTCAGCAGCAGGTGCCGCACGCCGTGCTCGGTGACGAGGTGCCGGGCGAGGTGCGCGCCGAGACCGCCCGCGCCGCCGGTGACGAGCACGGTGCCGTCCGGGTCCCACGGCGGCGTCTCGCGGTCCGCGGTCGCCGGGGCCAGCCGGGGCACGCGGGCGACGCCCTGCCGCAGCGTGATCTCCGGCTCGCCGGAGCGGATCGCGGGCAGCAGCACTGCCGTGGACGCCGGGGTGCCGTCGGTGTCGACGAGCACGAACCGGCCCGGGTTCTCCTGCTGCGCCGCGCGGACCAGGCCCCAGACCGGCGCGTGGGCCAGCCCCTCGGTCCCGTCCGCGTCGCCTGCGGCGTGCCTGGTGACGATCACCAGCCGGGAGGCGGCGAGGCGCTCGTCGGCCAGCCAGGCGCGCAGCACGTCCAGCACCTCGTGGACGGCCGCCCGCGTCCGTACGGGAACCTCGGCGGGCTCGGCGAGGCACTGGTGGATCACCAGGTCGGGCACCGGCGCTCCGGCGTCGATCGCCGACACCAGCCCAGCGAGGCCGTCGTGCGCGCCGCCGGCGCGCCGCGCGAGGCCGAAGTGGTCGGCCCCGGCCAGCACCGGGGCGGTCCCGGCCGTCGCCCCCTCCAGCGGCAGGTCGCGCCATTCGAGCCGCAGGACCGACCCGCCCCGCGGGTCGCCGCCGGCCGTCCCGGTCACCTCCCGGGCGGCGAGCCGCCGCACCGTGGCGACCGTACGGCCCCTGTCGTCGGCCAGCGTCATCGTGGACAGTTCGTCGCCGCGCAGGCGGCGGATGTGCACCCGCAGCGCGGCGGCGCCACCCGTGTGCAGGGTCGTGCCGGTCCAGGCGAACGGGATGACGGTGCGGCCCTCGCGCAGGCCCTGCTCGTCGAGCAGGTCGGCGTGGAAGGTGGCGTCGAGCAGCGCCGGGTGCAGGCCGAACCTCCGCGCTTCGGCCGCCGCGCCCTCGGGCAGGGCGACCTCGGCGTAGACGTCGTCGCCGTCGCGCCAGGCCGCGCGCAGCCCCTGGAACGCCGGGCCGTACTCGTATCCGCGGGCGGCCAGCAGGTCGTAGCCGCCGGTGAGCGCCGTCTCGGTGGCGCCGGGCGGCGGCCACTGGGTGAGATCGGCGGCGGGCTCGGCGAGGGCGGGATCGTCCTGCGCGGCGAGCGTGCCGGTCGCGTGCCGCGTCCACCCGCCGCCCTCCTCGGCCCGGGTGTGGATGTGGATCACCCGGGCCCCGGACGGGTCCGGCGGTTCCACGGTGACCTGCAGGGCGAGGGCGCCGCGGCCGGGCACGACGAGCGGCGCCTCCATGACCAGCTCGGTGACGGTCCGGCAGCCCACCTCCTGACCGGCGCGCAGGGCGAGCTCGACCAGGCCGCTGCCGGGCAGCAGGATCCGGCCCCGCACGCGGTGGTCGGCGAGCCACGGCTGGGTGCTCGTGGACAGCCGGCCGGTCAGCACCACCCGGTCGTCGGGCGTGGCCACGACGGCCGACAGCAGCGGGTGCGCGGCGGCCCGCTGGCCGAGGCCGGTCGCGTCGGCGGCGACCTGCGGCGCGTCGAGCCAGAACCGGCTGTTCTCGAAGGGATAGGTCGGCAGGTCCACCTGCTTCGCGCCGGTTCCGGCGAAGAACGCCCGCCAGTCGACGGGGACGCCGCCGGTGTGCAGCCGGGCGAGCGCGGTCAGGACGGCGGCCGGCTCGGGCCGGTCCCGCCGGCCGGTGGCCGTGAACAGCGCGGTGCCCAGGACACCGCCCGGGGCGCTCCGCTGGGCCAGGGCGGTGAGCACGCCGTCCGGGCCGAGCTCGGCGAAGCGGGTGACGCCCGCCGCCGCCAGGGCCGAGACGGCCGCGGCGAAGCGGACCGGCCGCCGGACCTGGTCGACCCAGTAGTCCGCGGTGCACAGCTCCGCGCCGACGACCTCGCCGGTGACCGTCGAGACGACCGGGATCGACGGGGCCGTGTAGGTGAGCGACCCGGCGACCGCGCGCAGGCCGTCCAGCATCGGCTCCATGAGCGGCGAGTGGAAGGCGTGCGAGACCCGCAGCCGGGTGGTCTTCCGTCCCTTCGCCGCGAACTCGGCCGCGATGGCGAGCACCTCGACCTCGTCGCCGGACAGCACGACCGAGTCGGGGGCGTTGACCGCCGCGATGCCGGCCCGGCCGGTGAGCAGTGGTGTCACCTCGTCCTCGGTGGCCGCGACCGCGACCATCGCCCCGCCGGGCGGCAGCGCCTGCATCAGCGCGCCGCGGGCGGCCACCAGCGCGGCGGCGTCCGGAAGGGACAGCACCCCGGCGACGTGGGCCGCCGCCAGCTCGCCGATCGAGTGCCCGGCGAGGTAGTCGGGCCGCACCCCCCAGGATTCGAGCAGGCGGTAGAGCGCCACCTCCAGCGCGAACAGGCCGCTCTGGGCGTACACCGTCTGGTTCACCAGGTCGGCGTCCTCGCCCCACAGCACCTCGCGCAGCGGCCGGTCATGCCGGTGATCGGGATGCCGGTCCAGGTGGCGGTCGAGCTCGGCGAGCACGGCGTCGAACGCCTCGGCGAAGACCGGGAACGCCTCGTACAGCTCGCGGCCCATGCCGGGGCGCTGGCTGCCCTGTCCGGTGAACAGGAACGCGGTCTGCCCGCCCGTGCCGGTCACTCCGGTGACGAGGTCGGCCACACCGGGGTCGGCGGTGTCCGCGGCGGCCAGCGCGGCGAGGCCGCGCTCCGCCGCGGCGCGTCCGTCGGCGAGCACCACCGCGCGGTGGGCGTGCGCGGCCCGGCCGGTGGCCAGCGAGTAGCCGACGTCGCGAAGGTCCGCTTCCGGCTGGAGCTCCAGATGGGTCAGGAGCTGGCCCGCCTGGGCGCGCAGCGCCCGCGGGGTCCGGCCGGAGACCACCAGCGGCACGATCGGCAAACCGGTGGGACCGGAGTCGTCTGTCTGCGTCTCCTCGGCCGGCGCCTGCTCCAGGATGAGGTGCGCGTTGGTGCCGCTGAGCCCGAACGACGACACCGCCGCCCGGCGCGGCCTGCCCTCCTCGGGCCAGGCCACCGGCTCGGTCAGCAGCCGCACCTGGCCGGAGTCCCAGTCCACCTGCGGCGACGGCTGGTCCACGTGCAGGGTGCGCGGCGCCGTCCCCGCCCGCATCGCCATCACCATCTTGATCACACCGGCCACCCCGGCCGCCGCCTGCGTGTGCCCGATGTTCGACTTCACCGACCCCAGCCACAACGGCCGCTCCCGGCCCTGCCCGTACGTCGCGATGATCGCCTGCGCCTCGATCGGGTCACCCAGGGTGGTGCCGGTGCCGTGACCCTCCACCACGTCCACATCAGCCGGGGAAAGCCCCGCCGCCGCCAGCGCCTGCCCGATCACCCGCTGCTGCGACGGACCATTCGGCGCCGTCAACCCGTTCGACGCACCGTCCTGGTTCACCGCCGAACCACGGATCACCCCCAGCACCCGATGCCCACGCCGCCGCGCGTCCGACAACCGCTCCAGCACCAGCAGACCGGCGCCTTCGCCCCACGCGGTGCCGTCGGCCCCGCCGGCGTACGACTTGCACCGGCCGTCGGCGGCCAGCCCGCGCTGGCGGCTGAAGTCGACGAACACCTCCGGCGTCGGCATGACCGTGACACCGCCGGCCAGCGCCAGGTCGATCTCGCCGCGCTGCAGCGCCTGGTGGGCCATGTGCACCGCCACCAGCGACGACGAGCACGCGGTGTCCACGGTGATGGCCGGGCCCTCCAGGCCGAAGGCGTACGCGACCCGCCCGGAGGCGACGCTGGCGGCGCTGCCGTTGCCCAGGTAGCCGGCCAGCTCCTCGGGGACCTCGCGCAGCCTGCTGGCGTACTCGTGGTACATCACCCCGGCGTAGACGCCGGTGCGGCTGCCGCGCGCGGACCTCGGGTCGATGCCGGCCCGTTCGAACGCCTCCCAGGCCGTCTGCAGCAGCAGCCGCTGCTGCGGGTCCATCGCCAGGGCCTCGCGCGGCATGATGCCGAAGAACTCGGGGTCGAACTCGGCGGCGTCGTAGAGGAACCCGCCCCGGCGGGTGTAGGTCTTGCCGGGCACGCCCGGTTCCGGGTCGTAGACGCCGTCGTCCCAGCCGCGGTCGGCGGGGAACTCGCCGATCGCGTCGACGCCGTCGGCGACCAGCCGCCACAGGTCCTCGGGCGACCGTACGCCGCCGGGGTAGCGGCAGGCCATGCCGACGATCGCGATCGGCTCGTCCGCGAGCGGCTCCGCGGCGCGGGTGGCCGGGACGTCCGCCCGGGCTGCGCCATCGGCCACGCGGTCGCCCATCAGGGGGGCCAGGCGGTCGGCGAGGTGCACGGCGACCGCGCGGGCGGTCGGGTGGTCGAAGACCAGCGTCGCGGGCAGCGTCAGGCCGCTCGACGCGTCCAGCCGGTTGCGGAACTCCATCGCCGCCAGCGAGTCGAAGCCGAGGTCGGTGAACGGGCGGTCCGGGTCGATCTCGCCGGACCCGGCGTGGCCGAGCACCGCCGCCACGTCCGCGCGTACGAGGTCGAGCAGGATCCGGTCGCGGTCGGCGGCCGGTCGGCCGGCCAGCCGGTCGGCGAGCGCGTTTCCGGCTGCCGGGGCCGTGGCCACCTGCGCTTTCGCGCGCGCGGCGAAGGCGCGGAGCGGCGCGGGCAGCTCGTCGGTGCGGGCGCGCAGGGCGGCCCGGTCCAGCCTGATCGGCAGTTGCACCGGGTCCGCGCCGAGCAGCGCGACGTCCAGCAGCGCGAGGCTCTCGTCGGCCGACAGCGGCGTGATGCCCTGCCGTTCGATGCGGGCGACGTCGCTCTCGCTGAGCCCCTCCGCCATCCCGGCGCCGGTCCACAGGTGCCACGGCAACGAGAGGGCGGGCAGTCCGTGGGCGTGCCGGTGGGCGGCCAGGCCGTCGAGGAAGGCGTTGGCCGCCGCGTAGTTGCCCTGGCCCGCACCGGCCAGCGTGCTCGCCGTGCTGGAG
>NZ_BOOB01000063.1 GCF_016863015.1 Microbispora amethystogenes
GGGGTCGTTGTCGGTGGCGGCCTGCTGGAGCAGCGTGTACTGCTCGTTGACCCACCACCACCGGACCTGACGGCCAGCCAGGCGGAACAGGCCAATCATGGCCCACACCAGGGTCTGGGCGGCGTACCAGGGGGCGCGGATGGCGTGGAAGGCGGCCACGTGCGCCGACCGGCCCAGCGTGTCGCGGGCGGTGGCCGACAGGTTCCCCGGCTGCAAGCCGGGCGGGAGGATCGGGCGCCGTCCCTCCACCGGCACCGGAGCCGGGGCGACCGATGCCGGCAGGTCCACCGGGACCGGCGCCGTGTCGGCGGGCGGGGCATCGTCCAGCTCGATCTCGTAGGAGGTGTCCCGGGCGGCGCTCCGCCGGGCGACCGGCGTGGCCTGCTCGGGCGTCTCGGCGGGCTGGTCGGTGCTGGCCTGGCGGGCGCGGCGGCGCTCGTCCAGCGGGACGACCTGCCCGCCCGGCGTCTCCCCGGGCTGGTCGGGGGTGGTGTCGGGGTGGTTGTCGTCGGGCTCGAAGGGGTGGTGCGTCATGATGAGGTCACCTCGTGCGTCACGTAGCGGGCGGGGTGGCAGGGCGCGGCCGGAGTCTTGGCGGATGAGGTCGCGCCCTGCGTCGTGTTCGGGAAGCCGGGGCAGGTCGGGCGGGTGGCCATCAGCCCACCTCGGTGTCCTGCTCGATGTGCTGGCCGATGCGGGGTTCGCAGCAGGTCCGGCGGTGCTCGGACATGGCCGCGTGGATCTGGGCGATGGTGCGCCGGCGGGTGAAGACCATACGCAGGTAGATGGACAGCGGGACGGCCAGACACGCGAGGCTGACGATGAGGGCGAAGGTGAACATGGCGGGTGGCTCCTTGGCCTAGTTGGTGGCGGGAGGGTTGAGGGCGTCACGGACGGCGCGGGCGTCGTCCATGCCGCAGCGCAGGACGCGCCGCAAGCGGTAGGCGCTGGGGTCGGACGGAAGCTCTCCGGTCGCCATCAGCGTCCGCGCCCGCTCGATCAGAGCCGTCACGTCCGGGCCGGTCTCCCTTACCGGATCATCGGCGTTTGCGCCGTACGTAAGGCCGGTAAGCCGCCCGCTGGCGGTGTGGTCGAGGGCGGCGAACGCGGCCAGGATGATCGGCAGGGCGGTCACGACGGCCACCGCGACGACCGGCCCCAGGATGTGCAGCACCAGCCGGGACAGGGAGAAGGACTCTCCCTGCGGCAGCGCCCACGGCAGGTGCGGCCAGGCGTTCATGCCGAGCGTCAGCCCCAGGAACAGGTACTCGATCCGGACGAGCTTCGGGTGGTTGAGCGGCGTGCCGCGCGTTCCGAGGTAGGCGCGGGCGCCGACGACGACCAGCAGGGCCAACGACATGAACGGCTCGACCAGCCAGGCGAACACCCAGGCGGGCGACCACGGCTCGGCACCGTCAGCTGCAAACGACTGCACGCCCGCGGTTGACCAGGCGAGCGCGAGCGTGAGCGAGACCAGGGCGGCGCTCACCAGCGCGCGGCGCATCCGGGCGGCCTGCCAGGCGCGCATGGCCGGGTCCTGGTCGAGCTCGTGCAGACGGGCGGCCTCGTGCGCGGCCTTGCGCCGCTTGCGGACCCTGGTCGAGTCGAGCAACAGGGGGGCGTCGTCGTCCTGCAGACCGGCCAACAGGTGCGCCTCGGCCACCTCGGCGCGAAGCTGGCGAACCCGGCGGGTCTCCCCCGCCACGCCGTCCACGTCCTGCCCGCTCACCGCGCGGCCGGGGTGCGGGACGGGGGCGGTCGGGGCCGTCCGCATTAGGTGCTGCTCGATCTCGGCCAGTCCCCGGGAGACCTCTTCGGGGCTCGGCTCGGGGTTGGGGTTAGGGGTGGTGGGGCTCATCAGGCCACCTCTTTCAGGTCAGTAGGGGTCTCCGCGCAGTCCAGGCAGGTGCCCAGGTGGCGGGGCAGGACGTAACCGGCGTCCCTACGGCACTCGGGGCAGGTCCGGCGGGCGGCGTTGGCCTTGGCCAGCGCGTCAAGCTGGGCGGGGGTGGCGGTCCGCTTGGGCAGGGCGAAGCGGACGTCGTAGAGGTAGGCGGCGCGGACCCCGGGGGCGCCGTGCCGGCGGGACGCCCAGAGGATCTGGGCTTGGACGCCCTGCCCGCCGGGCCGGAGTCCGGCGGCGGTGAGCTGGCGGCGGGTCAGCAGGTGCGCGGGGGCCATCCGCCAGGGCCAGGTCGGGATGCCGTACCGCTTGCCGGAGGGGTCCCAGAAGCGGGCGCGGATGCGGCTCACCGGTCCCCTCCGGCGGGGCGCTTGAAGTACAGGACAGTGAACATGCGGTCGGAGTTGTAGACGGTCGAGACCAGCTCCCAGCCGTCCGCACCGAGCGCGTTGAGGTCGGCCTCGCTGAGGCGGGCGCGGGTGCAGTACTCCCAACGGGTCATGGGTCGCTCTCCTCAGAGTCAGTCGGACGAGACGCGGAAGCGGGTACGGCAGGCCCGGCAGCCCGGGCGGCAGGTCGCCCCGTGCAGGGGGCAGAGCTGGAGGCGACGGCCGGTCGAGGTGCCGCAGCGGCGGCAGCCGATGACGCTGGCGGAGCGCTGGCCGCACTCAGAGCAGCGGAAGCGCCTCATCGGGTCACCTCCGGCAGGCCCGATCCGAGCAGTTCGGCCAGCATCGGCCGGTGAGCGGCGAAGACATGCCCCCCGTAGGCCATCGCCAGGGCGGCCACCGCAGCGGGGTAGCTGCCGGCCGCCACCCACGCGGCCCGGCGGGCGTCGTCGGCGCCGACCGGAACCGGGAAGTCTCTGCGCCTCATGACGTGCAGGTCGGCTCTGGCCGGTACGGTCACCATCCACGCCTCGTCACTGGCGCGGGGGTCGGGCACGTACCGGGCCGGAAGGACCTGCCAGGACGCCCCGGTGAGCGTCAGGCCGGTCTCTTCCTCCAGTTCGCGGACCGCTGCTGCCGCCGGGTCCTCTCCGGGCTCGACGAAGCCGCCCGGCAGCGCCCACCCGTGCCCGTCGCCGCGCTCGCCATGACCAGCCAGCGGAAGCCGTATTCGTCGGTGGCGGTCACCACCGCGTCCGCGGCCACCTGCTCGCCCCAGTGCCCAAGCTCGTTGCGGCCGTAGCGAATGCCCGTGGGGGCGTAGGGGTTGACCGGGCGGCCGTCGACCACGCGGAACGGGATGGCCGCCCGTGCCTGACGGGCCGCCCAGTCGATCTCCCGGGGGTCGGTGCACGGGTCGGCCCACCCCTCTTCGACGCCCTTACCGAACACGTCCGGATGCGTGTAGGTCCTCTGCGAGGTCATCAGGCCACCTCTCCCAGGACGGGCGGCAGTTCCAGGCGCAGCAGATGAGCCGCGTTGATCTCCTCGGCGGCGTAGCCACCCCAGACGCCCGTACGCGGACGGGCCGTCAGGGCGTAGTTGAGGCAGGCCGGCCGCGCCGGGCAGGTCCGGCAGATGGCCTTGGCGGCGGCCTCTCGGACCTGCCGCGCCTCGTCGGGCTCGTCGTCGGTGTCAGGGCCGGTGAACAGGTCGGCGTCAGCCGCCTCACAGGCCGGTCCGGCGTCGAGAACCGTGGCCAACAGCGCCACCGGCTCCTCACCGCCGAACAGAGCGGTCAGAGCGTCGGCCGTCATCGGGCCACGCTCCGGCAGGTCTGGGACCCGTAGGTCATGATGAGAACACCTCTCTTGAGGGGCGCCGGGGTGCGGTTCCTGTTTGGCGACTGGCCGCACTCCGGCTGTTTCAGTTGGCCGCCTTCCAGGTCCTTCGACAGGCGGCCCGTTAGGGCTAGCTCTATTAGCTCCTAGGCGAGGAGCGATGTCAATAGAGCTGGTTGTATTTCTCGCTCCGGCGTTGCAGGATCGATAGCGCTACCCTTATTGGGTGGGTTTGGAGTGGAGGGGATCACATGGCTGTCGGCTACCGTGAGCTGGCCGAAGTCCTTCGCGAGGGCATCCAACGGGGTGACTATCCGGCGGGGGAGACCTTGCCGAAGCAGGAGGAGATCGCCGAGCAGTACGGCGTCAACATCAAGACCGTTCGCCAGGCCGTCCGGCTGCTGGAAGCCGAAGGGCTCGTCACACCCGTACGACGGAGGGGGACTGTCGTCCGGGAGCGTCCCCCGATGAAGCGCTTGGGCATCGAGCGGTACGCCAAGAGCAAGTGGAAGTTCGGCCTCGTCGCGTTCGCTGCCGATCGTGAGGCATCCGGGCGCGCTTGGAGCCCGACTGACCAGACGCAGACGGTCCGGTTGGTCGACGCGGACGCCGAAGTGGCCGAAGCGTTCGGCCTCTCTGAGGGCTCACAGGTCTACGAGCGAGCACGGCTCGTTAAAGAGGGCGACTCACCGACGCATACCCTGACGAGCTACTACCGGCCCGATGATGTGCAGGGGACGCCACTCGTAGACCCAACGCCCGGTCCCGCTGGCCGCGGGGGAGGCTTCGCAGTCCTGACCCTTCAGGGCTTGGAGCCGGACACCATGACGGAGACGGTTCACGCGCGCATGCCGACGCCGGACGAGACGGAGACCCTTCAACTGCCTGCCGGCGAACCGGTCATGGTTCTTCAACGGCGCACCTTCACACGAGACGGCCAGTTGGTCGAATTCGCTCGGGGCGTCCACGCTGCGTCCCGCTTCGCGTGGTCCTACACGTTCAAGATTCCGGACTGAGGAGAGGAAGGGGTCATGACCGCCACTGCTCTTGTGCCCGACGCCCTCCGGGCCGACGTCGAGACCTTGTGGGACTACCACAACATGCACCACGTCGTTCGTCCCTCAGACATCGGCATCGGCCTTGGAAGTCATGACCTCGGTGTGGCAACATACGCCGCTGATCTCTACCAGCAGGGGATGTTCCCGCTCATCGTGTTCACGGGCGCCAACGCCCCCACGACGGTAAGCCGGTTTCCCCGTGGCGAGGCGGTCCATTACAAGGAACATGCCGTCGAACTGGGCGTCCCTGCCGATGACATCCTGGTCGAGCCTCGCGCGACCAACACGGGGGAGAACTTCACGTGTACCCGCGCCCTTCTGGAGCAGCACGGGATCGCTGTTAAGTCGGCGGTTCTCATCTCACGGCCCTACCAGCAGCGACGTGCCTACGCGACGTGCAAGAGGTTGTGGCCTGAGATTGAGGTCAGGTGCGCGTCGCTTCCCCTCTCCCTTGACGACTACGTGGCGAGCATCGGAGATGTAGACCGCGTGATCAACATGCTGGTCGGTGACACTCAGCGGATCACGGAGTACGCCCAGAAGGGGTTCGCTGTCGAGCAGCCATACCCGGATGAGGTCGATGCCGCCTTCCAACGGCTGGTAGCTGCCGGTTTCACAAGCCGCTTGGTCTAAGAGGCGGAAGAACCCCAGGTCTGCACGGAACCCGTGACGAGACAGACGAGTGCGCTCAACGACACGGGTAGCTGAATTAGTGCCTGCCCTATGAGTGTCCCCCGTGTCTCCGGTGTCCCCGAACCCCGGCTGAGCTGCGAAAACGTCGAGGACCAAGGGGGGCAGTCGAGGGACAGTGGCCCGTATCGTGTCCCCTCGGCCTCTTTCATTTCCCCTGGACACGCGGGAAGAGCAGCGGGATACGATGCTGGTAGTGGTGCTGGATTGAACTCGACTCCCGCATTGATGATCGCTGTATCGCTGATCTGCATACTTCTCCCCCACGTCTCGTACATCCGGAAGCAGGACCAGAAGCGAGACAAGAAGGGGAAGGTGGTGCGTGATGAGCGTACGAAGGACCTTCGGGTCTCGATCGCAGGCCGGACGGCGGCGCCCCTTATGACGATGCTGTACACATCCCTTCTGGGATGGTTTTACGTCAATGGGGAGGCGGGTTGAGCCCAGCAACACCTGGCTATCGGCTGCCCCTCCGGATAGTCGTACGATCCCTGCGCGTAGCGCGCCCCGAAAAGCGGCTGAGAACATTTGGGGATTTCGGCTTGGGCGTCCGGATGAGACATAGACGTTGTGGACCATGTCGGTGACACTACGTTCATGGGCGACTCGATCCGCAGGGCAGACACGGCAGGCTACCTACCGCAGTTTCGCCCGTTAGCTGGCGAACCCAACCCGTTTGCCGAATTACCGAGAGGCGCAGGTCCGGGATCGTACGAAGCTGAACTTCCCCTGAACGGATTTTCCTCTGAAAAGGAACTCGCAGACCGTGTCCTGGAACGCCTGGAACCGTGGTTCTGGGTTGATCAGGAAGTCTCCGGCACTCACTGCACAGGCGTCAGACTCCGGATCGACGCGATGATTTGGCCTCGCGACTTCTCGCAGTGGAAGGCCCCTGATGTGGCCTTCGGTATCGAGTTCAAGGCCGTCAGGACCGGCCGCACCCTCTACGATCCTGGCCTAAATGCGTACACCCGATGGGTTGCTCAGGCGGCCGACTACACCCATACGAATTGGGACGGCTATGGGCGTCGTCTCATACTGTGCTGCCCTGGGGTGGTGTCAGCCCTGAAGGGTTATGCCGGCACTCGTGACGCCAGGGGTGACTTGCTCGTGGCCAAGCGGCTCATGGGCCAGCTTGGAGTTGGCGAACTTGTTCTCCGATGGGGACAAGGGCTGACCATTCTGTTCAACGGAGAACGGGTGTGGTCTGAGCGGGGCGGTGTGAGCAAGGGCAAGTACTGGAGCCTGAGAGCCCGGTCGGGATCACGATGACGGCCATCATGATCAACCGAAAAGTGTTACAGCAGCCTTCACACAGGACAAATAGGACGCTGTCTCCACATCTGGAGCTTTGTCCATAGATGTCAGATGTGGAACGGTCCTGAAACCGCTACAGTCTCGTCTCATGGCAGATGCAGGTCTATGGCTGGGGCTCCTGCTCAGCATCCCACTTAGTATTCTCGCAAACATCTTCACTCCTGCATTTCAACGCTACATAGCAAAGCGGAGCGAGCGAGCCGCAGTGAAGAGAATAGCTCGCGATCGGAAATTTAAGGCCAAAATAGACAATTACAAGAAAGATCCCAATGCATATCAGGCCTACATCCACGAAAACATTCTCGGCACAGTTGTGAACTGTGCATTTGCGATATTATTTGCAACCTTCTTTGGTGTGGTCTCTGTTTTGGTCGTATTAGACAAGGCCGCGAAAGATCCTTCCCTGAAGTGGGTGGCAGCTGGTACGGGGTTGATCTCGGTAATAAGCATGCTTGAGGTAATTCTGACTGCTCGATCAGGACGACAAGTTGCTCGACTTATGAACAGGCCGTCGTCGGCCGAGACGGCGTCTCCTCTGGATCAGGAAGGGGACGCTGACAGTCGGCGCGGTGAGTGATTGGCTGAAACACGGTTCGGCGCTTCTCGCTCAGTTCACCTTCGTACGGCCCAGTTCGCGGACGTACGTAGCGGGTCCGGCTCCCTGGTCAAGGCAGGTTTCGTACGGCTGCAGACGAAGATCCCGCAGACTTGGAAAGCGGGTGGGGACAGCCTTGCGACGCTGTGGGCAACCCTGGCAGCTCTCATGTGACCGCGTGACTTACTGCGTGACGACCGGAGCGCACGACGGCGGACCCTGGCGGACATCACCGCACCGCCCAGGCACGCCCATCGGACGCCGAGCAACGTCAAACGAGGGTTCGAGTTTCCTCGTAATGAAGGGGTCAAGGGTTCGATTCCCTTAGGCGGCTCCAGCTCAGAGGCCCTCCCGGACCACCGGGAGGGCCTCTCGCGTTTCATACGGCAGCTCGGCGGCAACCGTCACCGGTTACCTCTACCTCGATGCGGTCTACGAGACGTACAGCATCCAGAGGGGCGGCCTCGCATAGATGCTGCTCGGACGGCAGACAGCGGACTTCCCGGCAGCGGTGTATTCGGCAGCCGCACGCAGGCATGCGTCCGACGTCGAGTAGATGCCGTACAGCTGGGGCGTGTTGCTGGCCGTCGCGGCGGAGGTCTGCGTCGTGGCCGCCTGTGCCGCGGCGGGGAATGCGAGGGCGGCGAGGACAAGACCAACCCCGGCTGCCGTGCGGCGGAATGAGTTCGTGTTGAAATTCATGGATCGAACGGTAGAAGTGGTCCCCCTTCCCGGTCGTCAAAGCGGTCCTTGATTCCATGTCCCCCTCTGGGGTGATTCTCCGCGGTCGGGACATCCTCCTCCTGGGAGACGTCGCCCTCAGCCGATGGCCGCCCCCGAGGGCTTTTGCGTGTGTATCTGCGTGGGGGACGTGCATTGCCGATCTGTCGTGACCGAATCCCGATTGCCTCCGGCTGACCTCCGCTCCTAGGGTGAGTGGCCGTGGTCAGCGGAACGGTGGAATCGGGTTTCGAACAGGTACGGGACGTTTTCGCCGATGTGCTGAAGCGGCAGGCCGGAGGAGCGGGGGCAGCGGTCGCCGCCCAGCTGGACGGCCGATGGATCGTCGACCTGTGGGGAGGACCCGGCTGGTCACGCGACAGCATCGTCATGCCGTACTCCGTGACCAAACCGTTCGCGGCGGTCTGTGCGTTGCTCCTCGTGGATCGGGGCGTGCTGGAGTTGGACGCCCCGATGCAGCGCTACTGGCCCGAGTTCACGGCGCCGGCGACCGTACGACATGTCCTGTCGCACCAGGCCGGCGTGGTGGCACTGGACAAACCGGTGCCCACCGAGACCTTCTACGACTGGGAACGGCTGTGCGCGCTTCTCGCCGCGCAGGAGCCGTCGTGGGAGCCGGGCACCGCGCACGGCGAGTCGGCGTTGTTCTACGGGCACCTGGTCGGTGAACTGGTCCGGCGCACCGACGGGCGGACGCTCGGCCGCTTTCTCGCCGAAGAGGTCTGCGGCCCACACGAGCTGGACTTTCACATCGGCCTCGGCCCCGCCGAACAGGCACGGGCGATCGAGCTGACCGGCTTGACCCCAGCCTTCCGGGCCGCCGCGCTGGACGGCAAACCCGGCCTCTACCACCGGGCGATCGGCAATCCGCTCGGTGCCCAGGACCCGGCTGTGGTCAACTCCGCCACTTGGCGGGCCGCCGAGATCCCCGCTGTCAACGGCCACGGCACCGCCCGCGCGGCCGCCGGGTTCTACTCCGCGTTGCCGCGGCTGCTGTCAGCCGACCTGCTCGCCGAGGCCACCACCGCCCAGTGCTCGGGGATGGACGCGGTTTTCGGGGCACAGGCGAGCTGGGGGCTGGGCTTCGGCGTCGAGGGTGACGACTACGGGATGGGCGGCCTAGGCGGCAACTATGCCGGAGCCGCCGGCTACAGCTTCGCCTTTCTCACTGGCCATGCCGGCGGTTTCGACCGCGCCACCGACCTGGAGAACGCTCTGCGCGCCGTTCTCGGGCTGGGCCCGGTTCCCGACTAGACCGGCGCCCGATCCTCAGCTCAGCGCCTGCCTCAGGAGCGCGCCGATCCTCGCCTCGACGTCGGCGGTGATCTCGGTGAGGGCGTACGAGGCCGGCCACATGGTGCCTTCGTCGAGGGCCGCCTCGTCGCTGAAGCCGAGTGTCGCGTAACGGGCCTTGAACTTCGCCGCGGGCTGGAAGAAGCAGATCATCTTGCCGTCGCGGGCGTACGCGGGCATCCCGTACCACAGCTTCGCCGTGAGGTCGGGCGCGCCGGCCTTGATCAGGGCGTGCAACCGCTCGGCGATCGCCCGGTCGGGCTCCGCCATCTCGGCGATCTTCGCGAGCACCTCGCTCTCCGTGTCGGCCTTGGCGCCCCGCCGAGCGCTCGTCTTCAGCTCCTTGGCGCGCTGCTTCATCGCGTCGCGCTCTTCTACGGTGAAACCGTCGTGCTTCTGGCCCTCGGCGGCGGTGGTCTTCCTGGTGTTCGACATGACGACTTCCTCTTTCTGCGACGTACGGCTTGGGGCGGTGCTGATCGGGAACGGTGTCACCACGTGCCCGCCTGCTGGCGGGTCGGCACGTTGAGCCGGTTGAAGGCGTTGGTGATCGCGATGTTGAGCAGCAGTGCGGCCAGCTCCTTCTGGTCGAAGTGCTTGGCGGCCATGTCCCACACCTGGTCCGGCACCGGGTCTGCCCGGTCGGCGAGCCGGGTCACGGCCTCGGTCAGGGCCAGCGCGGCGCGCTCCTCGTCGCTGAACCACGGAGTCTCCCGCCACGCGGCGACGGCGTGCACCTGGTCTGCGGTCACCCCGTGCCGCTGGGCCTGGTGGACGCCCCCGGCCACGCACGGAGCGCAGCCGTTGATCTGGCTGGCCCGCAGGTGGCTCAGCGCCAGCAGCTTGCCGTCCGCTCCGGCACCCGCGATGGCCTTGTTGACCGCCATCAGGGCCTCCATCGCCTCGGGGATCAAAGCCGCCGGGTTCGGCATGCGCTCGGTCGACATCGCTTCTCCTTCGTCGTGGGTGTTTCCGACAGGTGCTATCCGACCATCGGCGTGCCGGGGCCCGCCTGGTCCGTGGGACACCGTGGGACAGGCATAACCCGGTTGAGCTGCGCGAACGCATTGCCGATCCGTCCGCGTGGGCCGGGACGGGTACGGTGTTGCACGTGTCCAGCCCCCAGGAGCGACTGGTGGCTCAGCTCTCCCGGATCAAGGAGCTGAGCGGGCTCAGCCTGCGCGCGCTTGCCCGCCAGACGAATCTGAGCAGCTCGTCGTTGTCGCGATATCTGACCGGCCGGCTCGTGCCGCCATGGGAGGCCGTCGTGGCGCTGTGCCGGGCCGTGGGACGCGATCCCCGGCCACTGCGCGCGCTGTGGGCCGAGGCGACCGAAGCAGGCGCGGCGCCCGCCCGACGCCGCAACGACCTGCCGGCCGACCTGTTCGACTTCACCGGCAGAGAAGCGGAGTCCGCGCTGGTCGAAGAGCTGCTACGCACCACTGGCGCGGCCGCGATCGACGGCATGGCGGGCGTGGGCAAGACCAGCCTGGCCGTGCATGTGGCCCATCGGCTCGTCCCCGCGTATCCGGACGGCGGGCTCTATCTCGACCTGCAGGGCTTCACCCCGGGTCAGGAACCGCTGGCGCCGCACGCCGCGCTGGGCCGGCTACTGGGCGCGTTGGACGTCACGCATCCCCCGGCCGGCACCGCCGATCGCGCGGCGCTCTGGCGGTCGGAGCTGTCCCGCAGGCGGATTCTCGTCGTGCTCGACAACGCGGTCGACGCGGAGCAGGTGCGTCCGCTGCTCCCCGGCGCGGGGAAGTCCGCGGTCCTGGTCACCAGCCGACACCGGCTGGTCAGCCTGGACGGAGTGCCGCCGGTTTCCCTGGAGCCGCTGACCGACGACGACGCGGTGCACCTGTTCGGCCGGGCGGCCGGGCTATCGCTCACCGAAGAGGAAGCGGTCGACCAGGTGCTGCGGCAGTGCGGCGGGCTCCCGCTGGCGCTACGGATGGCGGGCGCGCGGCTTCGCCACCGCCCGGGCTGGACGGTGGCCGTGCTGGCCGAGCGGCTGCGCGCCACTCCCGGCCGCTTCGACTCGGCGTTCGGAATGTCGCTGCAGCAGCTCGACGCGGTCCAGCGCCGCATGTTCCGGCTGCTGGGCGTGCTGCCGGGCGCCGACTTCGACGCGGCGGTGGCGGGCGCGCTCACCGGCATGCCGCCCGACCGGGCCGACGCCGCGCTGGAGGAGCTGGTCGACGCCCACCTGGTCCAGGAGCCCTCGCCCGGGCGCTACCGGATGCACGATCTGATCCGGCAGTACGCGGCAGCCATCGCCGCCGACGAGGAGCCGCGGGCCGAAGCCGGCCTGCGCCGGGTCCTGGCGCATTATCTGGCGCAGGCCGTCGCCAACGATCGAGCCCTGCCCTCGCCGCACCGCAAGGAACCCTCGCCGGGAGATCCCGCGAGGGCCATGGCCTGGTTCGACCTCGAGTACGTCAACCTGGTGGCCTGCTTCGACGCCGCCGTACGCCTCGGCATGGACGAGGTGGTGGCCGAGCTGCCGCAGGCCATGCGGGTCTGGTTCTTCCGGCACCGCGGAACCGATGACCAGGCACGCATGCTCGAAGCCGCCGCGACGGCCGCGGCGCGTCTCGGCCGCGACCGGCAGCGGGCTTCGCTGCTCGCGGACCTCGGCTACGTCCGTGCCACCGCCGGCCGCATCACCGAGGCGCTCTCCGCCTATGAACTGGCCGAGCAGTCGGGGCCGGACGACGACATCGCGGCCGCCCTGGCGCTGCGTATCGGCATGGTGCGCCGGGATCTCGGCGACCTCGACGCGGCACAGGCGCACTTCCGGCGGGCACGCGAGCTGTTCGAGAGGATAGGGCGCCACGCGGGGCAGTCCCAGGCGCTGGCCTTCGACGGATGGGTGACACTTCACCTCGGGCGGCGCGGCGAAGCCGTCGAACTCGCCCGGGCATCCGTCGCCCTGGCGGAAGGGCCCGCACGGATCACCGGGCTGGTCACCCTCGGTCTCGCGCTGGCAGCGGACGACCCGGCGGAGTCGCTGCGAACGCTGCATGACGCGTTGCGGCTGTCCGAGCAGCACAATCTTCGGCACAACCAGGCGTGGTGCCACAACTGTCTCGGTGTCGCGCTGCGGATCACGGGTTCACCCGAGAAGGCGCTCGAACACCACCGGCGGGCCTTCGAGCTGCTGGAACCGCTGGCCGAGGTACAGCTGGAGATCGATGTCCTGCACGCCTACGCCGAGACGTGCCGCGCGGCGGGCCGCTGTGATGAGGCGCTGGCGCTGCTCGGCCGGACCATCGAGCTCGCGCGTGAGCTGGGCCGGCCGTTCGACGAGAAGCTCGCCCGCTCGGCGCGTGAGACCGTGCGCGCCGCCCGCTGAGCCACCTCCACCTCCACCGTCTGTACGCTTCGCCTGATCATTACCCGGAGACCGGAGAAGTCCGCGCGGCGATGACGAAGCGGATCCGCGGGAGCAGTTCTCGGTCCGGTTCTGGCCGCGGGGGGCCTCGACCTAGATCCAGATCTCCCCTGAACAGGGTCGGCAGAAAACAAGATCCGGCCAACTGTTGGCACGGCCGCACGTGTCAGCCCACCTCACCCGCGCTCTCCGGGTGAGTCTCTCGCTCGGTGCCAGCGCCGGTCGTACGGCCTGGTGAGTTACCGCCGACGAGAGGATCCCCATGATGAGGCACATCCGCAGGATGTGTTACCCCGTCGCCGCCCTGGTGGCGGCGGCGGTCCCCCTGACGCTGTCCGGAGCGGTCCCGGCCGACGCCGCGGCCGCCCGTGCCGAGGCCGGGGCCGCGGCGGCGCAGCGGGCCGCGGCGCCGAACCCCGCGTCGTGTCCCGAGCAGGTGGCGCTGGTCAACGGCGGGTTCGAGAAGCCCGTCGTCGCCGGGACGTGGGCTCCGTTCCCCGACGCCTCGCAGAACAACCCGAACGCGGTGCCGGGCTGGCGGACGACCGCCACCGATCACATGATCGAGATCTGGAGCCCCCGGATGAACGTTCCGGCGGTCGAGGGCGCGCAGTTCGCGGAGCTGAACGCCAACCAGGTCTCGACCCTCTATCAGGACCGTCCGACGACCCCGGGCCAGAAGCTGTACTGGCGGCTGTCCCACCGCGGGCGTCTCGGCACCGACCAGATGGCGCTGGACATCGGCGCTCCCTCGGGCCCCGCCCAGCAGGGGACCATGTCCGACGGCACCGGGAAATGGGGCGCCTACCACGGCAGCTACACCGTGCCCCCCGGGCAGACGACCACCAGGTTCGCCTTCCGTTCCATTTCCGCCGCCGGAGGCAACGCGTCGGTCGGCAACTTCCTCGACGACGTCTTCTTCGGCACCCCGCCGTGCGTCGTCGTCACCAAGTCCGCGAGCCCGCAGGGGCCGGTGAACGTCGGTGCAGAGATCACCTACCGGCTGACCGCCGTCAACAAGGGCGGCGACGTCGCGCAGAACGTCCGGCTCACCGACAAGGTCCCGGCCGGGACCACCTACGTGCCCGGCTCGCTCCGCGTAGTGGGCGGCCCGGGCAGCGGCGCCATGACCGACCAGGCCGGCGACGACCGGGCCGAGTTCGACGCCGCCACCGGTGCTGTCTCGTTCAGGCTGGGAGACGGCGCCACGGGCACGGCAGGGGGCCGGCTGGCCAACGACACCACGCTGCCGGACGGCACCACCGTGGAGTTCCGGGTCAAGGTCGGCCGGTCGGTCGCGGGCAGGCAGGTCGTCAACAGCGGCGCGGTCGCCTACGAGAACCGGCTCGGCCCCGAGCCCGAGACGCTCACCTCCATCAGCGGTGACGCTGTCACCGAGGTCAACCCGGCCGTCGACCTGAGCGTGGTCAAGTCCGCGGACAAGACCGAGGTCACCGTGGGCGAGACCGTCATCTACCGCGTCACGGTCGCCAACGCCGGGCCCAACGACGCCACCGGCGTCGCCGTCAAGGACGTCCTGCCGGCCAACCTCGCCTTCCTGTCGTCCACGCGGTCGACCGGCACGTACGCCGGTGGAACGTGGACCGTGGGAACGCTGGCCAGCGGCGCGACGGCCACGCTGGTCGTCCGGGCGAAGGCCACCGCTGTCGGGGAGACAATCAACACCGCCACTGTCGGCGGCAAGGAGCTCGACCTCGACCCGGCCAACGACAGCGACGCGGTGAAGGTCTGCGTGCAGCGCGAGCCGTTCTGCCCCTACTGCACACCCGGGAGCAAGCCGGACACCGGGAAGTGATCCGCTGAAACCGGAAGCCTTCGGGACTACCGTTGTGCCGTCGAAGACACGCCACGACGGAGAGGACCGACATGGCAGGCACTCTTCTGGACGAGCTGTACGAGGCCGAGCGGCGGTTGCAGAACGCCCAGCTCAACGGTGACGTGGAGGAGCTCGACCGGCTGCTCGACGAGCGGCTCGTCTTCACCGGGCCTCCCGACGGGCGGCTGTACCCGGAGGCCAAGGAGCTCGACCTGCACAACCACCGCTCGCGCACCCAGGTCATGAAGAAGGTCGTCCAGGAGGACCTCACCGTCCTCGTCTCGGGGACGACCGGGGTGACCTGCTTCCTCGGCACGCTGGAGGGTGAGTTCGCGGGCGTGCCGTTCGGCGGCCGGTTGCGCTACACGCGCACCTGGGTGCACACCGACGAGCACGGCTGGCGCATCCTGGCGGCCCACGCCAGCGAGGCGTGACGCGAGGTTCCGAAGGCGCGAGGCCCTTCCGGATCATCCGGAGGGGCCTTCGCACGTACCGGGCCGGAAACACGCGAGCAGCGGATCGGCGGGGATGCGCGTTCACACTGCATGGATCGTGAATCCCTACGGCTGACGGCGCTCGCGCCGCCCGCGCCGCCTCCCGAGACCGATCTGGCGGGGCTGTACCGCGAGCACCGGGTCGGCCTGGTGCGGCTCGCGGTGCTGCTCGTCGGCGACCTGGAGACGGCGGAGGACGTGGTGCAGGACGTCTTCGCCCGGCTGCAGGGCCGGCGGCGGCCCCTGGCCCTGACACTCGCCTATCTGCGGACCTGTGTGCTCAACGGGGCGCGGTCGGTGCTGCGCCGCCGTGCGGTCATGCTGCGCCGTACGCAGCGGAGCTCCGACCTGGCCGACTCGGCGGAGACCGCCGCACTCCTCGGGGAGTCGCGCAGAGAGGTGCTGCTGGCGCTGGCGCGGCTGCCCCGACGGCAGCGGGAGGTGCTCGTCCTGCGCTACTACCTCGACCTGGCCGAGTCTGAGATCGCCCAGATCATGCGCATCGGGCCGAGCACCGTCAGGTCCACCACCGCCCGGGCCCTGGCCAGGCTCCTTCGCGAACTGGGAGAGGACGCATGAGCACCATCGAGGATCGGCTCCGGGACGCCATGGCGGCCCGCGCGCGTACGGTGCCGGACGACGGCCTCGACCACCTGCGGCCGGCGCCGCGCGCCGCACGGCGGAGGGGGGCTGGGACCGCGGCCGTGGCGGCGGCGGTCGCGGTCGCCGCGACGGCGTTCACCGTGGTACGGCTCGCGCACCCGTCCCCGGCGCCCTCCACGAGCGGTGTGGGCGTCACATCGGCGTCGCCCACGTTGCAGGTCTCGATCTACCTCTGCGGTGACACCTCCCCCTACCGCGGCTGCCGGAAGGGCGCCGCCACCGAGAGGGAAAAGGAACGCGTCAGGCAGGTGATGGCGGCCCGTCCCGACGTGGCAGGGGTTGAGTTCGAGGACCGGCGGAAGGCGTTCGAGAACTTCCGCAGAAGCGAGACGAACCCCAGGCTGCTGAAGGTGGTCACGGTCGAGGACATGCCGGAGTCCTTTCGGGTGCGGCTCACTCCCGGCGCCGACCACGCGGCCGTGGCGCGGGCGGCGAGCCGGCTGCCCGGCGTGTCCAATGTCATCGACGAGGCGTGCATAAGAGACGGCTTCGCCCGGTTGGGTTCCGGCGACGGGGTTGTCGATGGATGCGACTTCAACGGCGGTGGCTGACAGGCGAGTCCGCACGGACAGGTGGAAGGGCACGGGCGGCAGTGGCCCGTGCCCTTCGTTCGCCCGGCCGGTGACGCGCCGGGCTCATCTCTCACTCACTAGCAGTCGTCGCTGGACGAGCTGGAGCCGAGCGACGGCCGGTAGGCGATCTGCCGGCTCTCGGTGACGTAGCGCGTCTCCGCGATCGGGCGCTGGAAGGTCTCCATGCGCGTGTAGCTGACCGGACGGCTCTCGCTGACCATGTGCGTGGTGGTCACCGGGTGACTCTCCGGCACCATCCGGGTGTAGCTGACCGGACGGCTCTCGGTGACGAACCGCGTCTCGGTGATCGGCCGCTGGAAGCTGACCTGCCTGGTCACCGGGCGGCTCTCGGTGACGTACCGCGTCTCGGTGATCGGGCGCTGGTAGGTCTGCTGCTCGGTTATCGCCTTCTTCTCGGTGACGTAGTGCACGACCGGCCGCTGGTAGCTGACGTACCGGGTGACCGGGCGGCTCTCGGTGACGAACCGCGTCTGCTTGATCGGCCGCTGGTAGGACACGTACTGCGTGACCGGGCGGCTCTCGGTGACGAACCGCGTCTGCTTGATCGGTCGCTGGAAGCTGACCTGGCGCGTCTCCGTGACCGGGCGCATCCGGGTGACCATGTGCGTCTCGGACACCGGACGCTGGAAGGTGACCTGCCGCGTGTAGGTGACCGGACGGCTCTCCGTCACCATCCGCATCTGGGTGACCGGCCGCTGGTAGGTGATCGTCCGGTAGCTGAGCGGACGGCTGTAGGAGGCCTCGCGCATCGAGGAACTCCTGAGCGACGGACTGCTGAGGGACGACTCACTCAGCGAGGACTCCTGCAGTGAGGACTCCCTCAGCGAGGACCGGAGCGAGGGCCGCGAGTAGAGGGCGAGATTGCTCGCCTCGCCGGACTCGGCTTCCTCGGCTTCCTCGGACTCCTCGGACTCCTCGCTCGGACCGCTTGAACTGCTCGATCCGCTTTCCAGGGCGCTTTCACTCTCCCGCCCGTACCCGCTCTCTTCGTACGCGCGTGCGCTCTGCTGCGCCGCCTCCTCCGACTCCTCGCCGACGGTGCCCGGCTCCTCGGCCCGCGGCACGCTCAGCGCGGCGGCGGCCAGGTGGCCGGACGGGTGGATGGACGGGTGGACGGTGGAGGCCGATGCGATGGCCGGCCAGAGCGATACCGCGGTAAGGACTGCCGGACCCAGCAGTAATGAGAATCGAGTGCCGTGCATAGAGATACTCCTCTCCGATCAGCGATCGGGTTGCATCTCAATCCTTGGCACCCCAGCCAGAGCCCGTCCAGGCGAATTGACCCCTCCCGCGCCGTTCCCGGCGGAATTCCGTAGGACCTGATGGGCATCCGTGCCATTGAACCGAGGGATGACCGGCCCGCGTTTTGCCCCACCCTGCCTGAGACGATGCGTTCGGCGTTTCCGGCACTATTACGCTTTCGGTGTTGCGAGTTTTCCCACCCCACCTGTCAGCGGTGGGCGATGACGGCGTAGCGCTCGTCGTGGATCGGTTTGCCCCACAGCACGGGATCGGTCAGCGGCTCCGCCCGCACGCTCGCGGCGTACGGCCGGAGCGCGTCCAGGAGCGGCCCGGCGCTCACTCCGCCGAGCCACGGCAGCGCGTGGGCTCCGGCGACGTACGGCGGGCCGTCGTCGGAGGTCTGCCAGTTGCCCTCGATCAGGATCAGCCGCCCGTGCGGGCGCAGCAGGCCCATCCAGGTACGGAGCGCGCGTTCCGGTGCGGGCAGGGTCCACATCAGATGCCGGGCCAGGATCACGTCGAAGGAGGCGCCGGCGGCGGCGGGAGGGGCGCTCGCGTCCCCGATGAGGACGGTCACCGCGAAGCCCGCCGAGGCGAGCTTGCGACGGGCCGCCTCGGCCATCCTCGGCGAGAGGTCGAGCCCCACGGGCCGGTGTCCCTGCTCGGCCAGCAGCAGCGTCAGCGAGCCGGTGCCGCAGCCCAGATCGAGGACGTCGGACGGGGGCCGCGGCATCCAGGAGCGCAGCCGGCCCGCCCAGGCGGCGCGGACCCGGAGGTCTCGAAGCCCGTGATCGGCTTCGTCGTCGAAGGTGTCCGCCGCCGCGTCCCAGTACGAGGAGATCGACTCGAAATCCGGTTCAGCCATGAGCGCATCGTGGCACCCGCCACCGACAATTCCCATCGGACGGCCGGTGCTCCCGGAACACGCCAGGACCCCGGCAGGAGGATCTCCTGCCGGGGTCCCGCACGTGTGGTGCCGGTGCCGGGTCGCCTCTCGGCGAAAGGCACAACGCGGCTCCAGCCGAACGGTAGTCCGCGAAGGCAAATTAGGTGAGGCCCGGGGACACCTGCACACCGGCCACGCTTCATCAAACCACGAGCCGGGGCAGGTTGTTCCCGGCCGCGCCGTCTTTTTCCCGGACGTTCTCCCGGACGTTCTCCCGGACGTTCTCCCGGACGTGCTCCGGCGGGACGCGGAGGAAGAGGGCCTGCTCCGGAAAAAAGGGTTGCCGACCAGGGGATGCTGCGCGACCCTCTGCTCCGTGCGACGAGTGACTCTGGCCGGGCCGGACGGTTCCCCGGCGATCAGCTACACCGAGGGCGAGAGGTACGGCCTGCCGTGCGCCGACCAGGTGGAGGTGCTGAGCCCGGACGCGGCCGGCGTCATCCTGGAGAAGCTGTCCGGATGGGCCGTGGCGGGGCCGCCCGATCTCGGCCGGGAACTGCTCGCACACGGCGCCCGCCTGAGGCGGCACGCCCACCAGATGACCTGCGACCTGCGTACGGCGCCGCCGGCGGACGCGGCCGCGCCCGAGGGCTTCCGGTTCGTCCCCTGTGACCGCGCACCGGAGGACGTGTTCCCGGCCTGGCGCGCGGCGTATCCGCCGGGCCACGTGGACCACCGGCCGCGGGACGGGGCCACCGCGCTGCGCGAGGAGCTCGCCCCGCTGCTGGCGGGGGAGATCCTCGGCGAGCTCCTGCCCTGCAGCGTCCTGGCTGTGGACGAGGGCGACACGGTGGCCGGAGGGGTCCTGGTCAACCGCTTCGGCGACCTGGCCTGGGTGACCGAGGTGTTCCGGCACCCCGGCCGTACGCCGTCCGGCCTCGGCGCCCGGATGCTGGCCGCGGTCCGCGAGAGGGCGTACGCCACGGGATGGGACCGGCTGGGCCTGGCCGTGACCGAGGGGAACCCGGCCAGGCGCGTGTACGAGCGGCTGGGCTTCACCCTGGTCGACAGCTCGATGACCGTCGTGATCCCCGGCGTCGCGGCGACGTGACGAAGCACCCCGCCGGATCGTCAGGCGCGCAGGCGGTCGTTCATGCAGGTCACCGTCGCCCGGGAGCTCGCGTGCATGACCACGAGTTCGAGCAGCTCCTCCAGCCGCCGTTCCGTGAGGTTCGTGAGCCAGACCCGGCTCTGCCCGGCGATGTCGCAAACAAATTCAGAGGGCCGGGCGCGGATGGTTCGGCGCGTTGAGCCGGGCGCCTTCCGGCTCCGGCGTTTCGAATTCCGGGGTGGAAAGGCTGAGGAGGCGCAACGCGGCCTCGGAGGGCGAGCCCGTTTCGGCGCTGTAGGCGATGATGCGCTGCCCGGAGCTGCCGGGAATGAGCAGGTTCTCGAAGAACAGCTCCATGTCGCCGACGACCGGGTGATGGAAACACTTGGTCCCGGAGGTGCACGTCCGCACCGGATGCCGGGCCCAGCGGGTGGCGAACTCCTCGCTCCGCATGACGAGCAGGCCGATGAGCTCGGCCAGCCTGCGATCGTCGGGGTGGTAGCCGGCGACCAGGCGCAGGGAGGCGATGGCGAGCGTGGCCTCTTCCGCCCAGTTCCGGTAGAGCTCCCGGAAGTGCCCGTCGAGGAAGAGCAGCCGGGTGAGGTTGGGCCGGGCCGCCGGGTCGCCGGGTGCGTGCGGGTCGAGGTGACCGGCGATCAGGGCGTGTCCCAGCCGGTTCCAGGCCAGGATGTCGTTCCTGCGGTCCAGCACCAGCGCGGGCACCTCCGCCATCGACTCCAGCAGCCGCCGTGCGGAACGGCTCGCGTGCTCGGGACGGTGCGCGGCCGGTCGTACGGACGCCGAAGGCCGGGCGAGGCTCTTGAGATAGGCCGTCTCGTCCTCGTCCAGCCGCAGGGCGCGGGCCAGCGCGTCGAGCACCGCGTCGGAGGCGCCCTCCGAACGGCCCTGCTCCAGCCGCGTGTAGTGGGTGACGCTCATGCCGGCGAGCATCGCGAGTTCCTCACGGCGCAGCCCCGCCACCCGGCGGCGCGTGCCGTACATCTTCAGTCCGAGTTCCTCGGGGTGCAGCCCGGCTCGCCGGCTCTTGAGGAAGTCGCCGAGTTCCTTCGCCCTGTCCACGTCATTCATCATGCGGTCAGGAAAGGCCGTACCGCCAGCGTGAGCCTGGTCATGAAATGACTACCCTCGCGAATGCGCGCCAAGGCCGGGTTCTGGTCGGCACTCCCGTGGCGATTGAGCCTTTTCTCATCGAACCTGTCGAGAGGAAGGCCCTCACGCTCATGTCGACCTCCGAAACGGCCGCGGCCCCGGCCGCCTCGCCGGGCACGCCGCAACGGCTCACCTCCCGGCCGCTGCTGGTGCTGGTGATCCTGCTCGCCGCCCAGTTCATGCTGGCCGTCGACTTCTCCATCCTCAACGTGGCCCTTCCGGCCATCGGCGCGGGCCTGGGATTCTCGCTGGCGCACCTCCAGTGGATCGCCACCGCGTTCGCGCTCTGCGCCGCCGGCTTCACCCTGCTGTTCGGCAGGCTGGCGGACCTCCTCGGCCGCCGCAGGGTCTTCCTCGGCGGGCTCGCCGTCCTTGGCGCGGCCTCGCTGCTCGGCGGCCTGGCGCAGAGCCCGGAGGCGCTGATCGTCGCCCGCGTCTTCCAGGGCCTGGCCACCGCCGCGGTCACTCCGGCCGGGCTCTCCCTGCTGACCACGTCCTTCCCGGAAGGTCCGCTGCGCGAGCGGGCGCTCGGTCTCAACGGCGCCCTGATGTCGGCGGGATTCACCACCGGCGCCATCCTGGGCGGGCTCCTGACCGACCTGCTCTCCTGGCGGTGGGCGTTCTTCATCAACGTGCCGGTGTCCCTGCTCGTCCTCGTCGCCGCGCCCGTCCTGATCAGAGAGTCGAGGCCGGGCAGCCGGCCGAGGCTGGACATGCCGGGAGCGATCAGCGTCACCCTCGGCCTGCTCGCCGTCATCTTCGGCCTCACGCAGGCCGGAGAGCACGGCTGGGCGACGGCCGGAGCGCTGCTGCCCCTGGCCGCGGGCGCCCTGCTGCTGGTGGTGTTCTGCCTCGTCGAGTCGCGGGTGAGCGCGCCCCTGGTGCCGCTGGAGGTGCTGCGCAGGCGTACGGTCGCCTGGGGGAACGTCGCCGGGCTCATCGCGTTCGTGACGGAGACCTCCCTGGTCTTCCTGCTGACCCTCTACCTGCAGAACGTGCTGGGCTTCTCGCCCCTGGGGGCGGGGCTCTCGTTCGGCGTGCTCGGTCTCGGCACCGTGCTCGGCGGCTCGATCGCGCCCAGGGTCATCGGCCGGATCGGCACCCGTTCCACCCTGATCGCCGGCGGGCTGATCCAGACCGCCTTCACCGCCGCGCTGCTCGGGCTCGGGGACGCGCGCTCCTCGATGGCGCTGCTCCTGGTGGCGACCTTCGCCGGCGGCGTGGGCAACATGCTGGTCATCGTCGGATTCATGGTCACCGCGACGTCCGGCCTGCCCGACCACGAGCAGGGGCTGGCGACCGGCCTCGCCACGATGACCCAGCAGGTCGGCATCACCATGGGCACCCCGATCATGAGCGCGATCTCGACGTCGGCGATGGCCGGGACCGGCGCGGTCGCCATGCTCGGCGGCCTGAAGACGGCCATCGCGGTGAACGCCGCCCTCGTGCTGGTGGGCCTGCTGACCAGCATGCTCTTCCTGCACAGGCCGGCCGCCGCGGCCACCGTCACAGGGATGTGACGAACTCCTTGAGTTCCCGCTCGTAGCGGGCGGGGTCGGCGTTCCACGATCCGGTGTGCCCGCCCCCGGCGGTCCGTACGAGCCTGACGATGTCGGGCCGGGCCTCGGCGAAGCGCAGCGCCGGACCGGGCGGCACCGTCGCGTCGTCGTCGTCCACGAACACCAGGGTCGGGACCCTGAACTCGCGGGCGTGGCGCAGGTGGTCCACGTCGTCGAACGACAGGCCGGTACGCCGCTCGACCACCCACTCGCCCACCGTCACGAGGAAGCCCGGGACGCCCATCTGCTCGGCTCCGAGGGCGATGGGCGACCGCCAGTCGACGACCGGGCTGTCGAGGATCATCGCCTTGACCGGCTCGCCGGGGAGTTTCCGTACGGTCATCGGCACGATGCCGCCGCCCATCGACCAGCCGTACAGCACGATCCCGGTCGCGCCCTGCCCCCGGGCGTAGGTGATCGCGGCGGCCACGTCGCGCCACTCGGTGGCGCCGAGGTGGAGCTTGCCGTCCGGGCTCGCCGGGGCGCCCTCGTCGTTGCGGTAGGTGATGCCCAGCACCGGCATCCCCAGGCTGTGGAAAACCGGGAGCACGCGCAGCGCCTCTCCGGGGCCACCGTTGCGCCCGTGCACCGCGATCACCCAGGTCCCCGAGACGCCCTCGGTGCGCCAGCCGGGGAAACCGCCGAGCGGCGAGGGGATCGTCACGTCCGTGTACGGCACGCCCGCGGCGGCCGGGGTCGCGTGCCCCCACAGCCATCGGTCGAGGTAGGCGCGCACGCCCGGGCGCAGTTCGCCGCGGACGACCCGGGTTACCTTCCTGGTCACCGTGCCCGCCCCGGCCGCGGTCGTCTGTCCCAGCAGCGCGTTGCCGTCCGCCCAGGTCAGGCCGTACGTGCCGGGAGAGGCCGTGTCGGCGCCGCCCTTGATCGTGACCTCGTCCCCGTGGACGGCCGTGACCTCCAGGGGATAGCCGGCCTCGTGCACCGGGTCGATCACGAGGCCGGAGTAGTACCAGCCGGCGCCGCCGACGGCCGCCAGGCCGAGCACCACGACGACGGCGAGCGTCCACAGGAGGCGGCGCAGCCAGCGGGATCTGCCGTGCATGCCCAGAATCTACTGGGCGGTTTCCACATTTTTAAGCGCGGATAACGCCTTTTGTTCGCATGAGGAACTCGCCGAGATAGGCGTCGTGCGGCACCCACTGCGGCATCCAGAACGTGGGGGCGTCGCCCAGGTAGACGTTCCTGATCGACGGGTCGTCCACCAGGCGGTCGACCAGGTCGTCGTCCCGCGTCATGGCGGTCAGCACGAGCGTGTTCCGCAGCGGCCCGACGCCGTCGTCCGGGCTCCAGGGCGCGAACCACACGCACGGGAACGACAGCTCGATGCCCGTCTGCGGCGCGTCGGGCCGGTCCACCAGGAAGACCGCCGGGCGCAGCACCCCGCTGCCGTCGCCGAGGTCGTGCACGATCCCGCCCCCGCCGAGCAGCGGCGTCGCGCCGTCCACGTGGTCGAGCAGGTATTTCTCCACGGCCCGCGCGTCCGCGACCGGCTGGACGGGCAGCACCGCGGCGTCGTCCTCCGGCGGCAGGCTCGGGATCGCGGCCAGCCGCTCCGCGACGGCCGCGGCGACGGGCGCGGGATCGCCGGCGACGAAGACGGCGGTGGTGTTCACGCAGGCCGTCCCGCCGAACGCGCTGACCGACTCGACGATCGTGCCGAGATGGCGCTCCCAGTCGTCCTCGGTGAGCAGGATCTTCGACCGTCCCGGGCCCTGCGGCAGCACCCGCACGTCATCGCCGTACTTGTTCACGACCTCCTCGCCGCCGTACACCATCGCGAGGTCCGCGTCCTTGATGACGTCGTCGGCCACGCTGTAGTCGGTCGGCAGGAGCACGACCTGGTCCTCGCCGAAGCCCGACTCGCGCAGCGCCGTGATCAGGCGGTGCGGGGTGAACGGCTCGCGCCGGGAGGGGCGCACCGCGACCCGGTAGCCCATCGCCAGGGCCTCCAGCCACAGGGTGTGCACACCCGGGTGGTTGCCCGCGGCGTGCACGGCGAAGACGTCGCCGCGCCGGGTCCAGACCGCCTGCCCGGTGCGGGTGAGCGGGTCGCGCCAGTCGTCCACCGCGCCCTCGGGCCGGGCGTACCGGGTCGTTCGGTACGCCTCGCCCGCCCGGTGGGCGATGCCGGACGCCGCCGAGCGGACCACGGTGATCGGCATCCCGGAGACGCGGCTGACGATGTGGCGGTACTCCTCCGCGCCGAGGTCGCCGACGACGCCGGTCTCGAACAGCCGTCCCGCGCGGGTGAGGGCCGCCGCCCGCTCGTCGGCAGGCATGGTCCGCGCCCGGCGCAGGGCCGCCATCGTCCGCTGCACGAACAGGCGCGGCACCAGGCTCAGCTCCGCGATCAGCAGTCCGCCCAGCTCGCGGATGGGCAGCCGGCTCCGGCTGCGGTACGGCCCGCCCGCGCCGAGGGCGTCGAGCTGGATGGGCTCGTCCATCAGTACACCCCCTCGATGACCGGCTCGTCCTCGAACGTGGGGAGCGGCCCGACGTCGGCCACGGAGTCGCCCGTCTGGCCCGGCGGCGCGGCCACGCGGGTGGCCAGGTCGCGCTCCAGGTTGTTGGGCAGCAAAAAGCTCTTGCTGACGTGGTGCATCACGACCTGGCCGCGGTCGCCGATCCGCACGCTCTCCCCGGTCCGCGGGTCGACCACCTCGAAGGCGATGTACGGCGAGAAGGAGTCGAAGACGATCACGTCCTGCTCCGGCGGGACGACCCGCTCGGGCAGCCCGCCCAGGATCATCGTGCTGCCGTACATGCCGTACAGCTTCACGCCCGGGAAGACCTCCGTACGGAGCAGGTAGTGGGTGTCGGGATCCATGTGCGCGCCACCCCAGCTGATCACGGAGACCTTCTCGTTGACCAGGCTGACCAGCGCGTCCCTGCGGGCCAGCCGGGTAAGCAGCGGAGGGGTGGTCACCATGACCCGCACGTCCTGGGTCCGGAGGAGGTGGGCGCTCTGGTCGATCAGATGCTCGGCGTACCGTTCCGCCTCCTCGGCGCGGCCCTCGGCGATGCTCCTCTTCACCCATCGGGGGTCCATGTCGACGGCGAGCCGGATGCCGCCGCGCCGCTCGGCCTGCCGGCGGACCAGTTCCCCGTAGATGTGCGGCCCGGTCGGGCCGAGCGACAGCCAGTTGCCGCTCTCGGGGTAGCCCCTGGCCTCCAGATCCTGTTCGAGCCGGAGCAGCAACCGGTCGAGCCAGTCGCGCAGGACGACGACCCGCTTGGGCGGGCCGGTGGTGCCGCCGCTCTCGTACACGCCGACCACCGCCGCGTCCGGGCCGTACCCGCGGGGAATGAGGTCCTCCACCCGGACCTCGCGCAGTTCGTTGGCGACGTTGGGGAACCGCCGCAGGTCCTCGAAGGAGCGCACGTCCGCACGCGGGTCGAAGCCGAGCGTCTTCGCCCGTTCCAGCCAGAACGGCGAGCCGGTCTCGGGGCTGAAATGCCAGCGCATGGCGGCCTCGACGAACTCCCGGCCGTCCGGGACCTGGTCGATCGGGCAGTCGAGGATGGGATCGGTGCGCGGTGACATATCCGCCCCTTCGACGTGGCAATCCCGTGAAATGTCAGGCTATTTCCGGGTGATGCGCCGTCGAGTCAAGGCGTTTCGCGGTCAAGGAAAAGAATGCGCCACCGAGGCCTCCGCAGGTCACGGAGGCGGACCCCGGCGGGGTTCACGACCGCGGGTTACAGCCGCCGCTTCACGGCCCGGGTTAACGGCCCGGGTTCACTGCCGGGGGGAGGTCCGTTGCCAGGGCCGGCCCCTGGCCTTGCCCGTCGCCGCCCGGCAGCGGGGACAGACCCGCCGCACCTCGTCAGCCGCCCCGCCGGACTCCCGCAAGCTCTCGGCTGGGCGGCGAAAACGGGATGCCGTGGGTGAAAGGGATGGGTAGCCTGCGCGGGAAGCGCACGAAGACATCCCGGCAGGAGATCCACGGTGGGACACGTTGAGGTCGGGCATCTGACGCATGTCCTGCCGGACGGCAGGATGCTCCTGAACGACGTCTCGTTCCGGGTCGGGGAGGGCGTCAAGGCCGCCCTGGTGGGTCCGAACGGCGCGGGCAAGACCACCCTGCTCCGGATGATCGCGGGAGACCTCCAGCCGGTCGAGGGCACGGTCGCCCATTCGGGCGGCCTCGGGGTGATGCGGCAGTTCGTCGGCAACATCCGGGACGGCAGCACGGTCCAGGACCTGCTGCTCAGCGTCGCGCCGGAACGCGTCAGGACGGCGGCGGAGCGGCTGCACGCCGCCGAGCTCGTGATGATGGAGCGGGACGACGAGAAGGCCCAGATGCGGTACGCCCAGGCGATCACCGACTACGGCGACGCCGGGGGCTACGACATCGAGGTCCTGTGGGACGCCTGCGCGATGGCCGCGCTCGGCGCGCCGTACGACAGGGTGAAGTATCGCGAGGTGGGCACGCTGTCCGGCGGCGAGCAGAAGCGGCTGGTCCTGGAGGCCCTGCTGCGCGGCCCCGACCAGGTGCTGCTGCTCGACGAGCCCGACAACTACCTCGACGTGCCCGGCAAGGTCTGGCTGGAAGGGGCGCTGCGCGAGACGCCCAAGACCGTGCTGCTGGTCTCCCACGACCGCCAGCTTCTCGCCAACGCCGCCGACCGGATCGTCACGGTCGAGTCGGGCAACGTCTGGATCCACGGCGGCGGCTTCGGGACGTACGCGCAGGCCCGCAGGGAGCGGGGCGAGCGGCTCGACGAGCTGCGCCGGCGTTGGGACGAGGAGCACGCCAAGCTCAGGCGTCTGGTGGTCATGCTCAAGCAGAAGGCCACCTACAACGACGGCATGGCTTCCGCCTACCACGCGGCGCAGACGCGGCTGCGCCGGTTCGAGGAGGCCGGGCCGCCGGAGCTCGCGCCCAAGGACCAGCTCATCAGCATGCGCCTGCGCGGCGGCCGTACGGGCAAACGGGCGGTGATCTGCGGGGGTCTGGAGCTGACCGGCCTGATGAAGCCGTTCGACCTGGAGGTCTGGTACGGCGAGCGGGTGGCCGTGCTCGGCTCGAACGGCTCGGGCAAGTCGCACTTCCTCCGGCTGCTGGCGGGCGAGGAGGTCCGCCACGCCGGGGTGGTCAGACTCGGCGCGCGGGTCGTGCCCGGCCACTTCGCGCAGACCCACGCCCGCCCCGAACTGCTCGGCCGTACGCCCTGCGAGATCGTCATGACCGAGCACGCCCGGCTGAAGAACGAGGCGATGAAGGCACTGGCCCGCTACGAGCTGGCCGGGCGGATCGCCGATCAGCGGTTCGAGACGCTCTCGGGCGGCCAGCAGGCGCGGCTGCAGATCCTGCTGCTCGAACTGTCGGGCGCCACGCTGCTGCTGCTCGACGAGCCCACCGACAACCTCGACCTGGCCAGCGCCGAGGCCCTGCAGCAGGGCCTGGACGCCTTCGACGGCACCGTGCTCGCGGTGACCCACGACCGCTGGTTCGCCGCCGACTTCGACCGCTACCTGGTCTTCGGCTCCGACGGGCGGGTGTACGAGTCTCCCGAGCCGGTATGGGACGAGACGCGGGTCGTCCGCCCGCGTTGAGCGGCCGGTAAAGATACCGGCGGGGGCGCGCGTGTCCTGGAGGGATCGTCCCATTCAGTGGTTATGACGGCTGAGTGACGCGACGTTGCCGCATAACCGCCGCCCTCGCCCTCGCCGCACTGGCGACGGCGTCGTGCGCGAGCAAGCACAAGCAGGAGGGCCCCATGCCGCTGGCCCTCAAGGAGCAGGTGTCCTCCGTCGTCCGCTCCGGGGCCGGGTACGCGGTGACCTGGGCGGGGGTGCTGAGCAATCCCAACCGCGGGCATTTCGGGGAGAACGCCGTCGCGGTGGTCACGGCCGTCGACGCGGCGGGCAAGGAGGTCGTCCACCTGGAACAACCGCTGAACGCCGCGCCTCCGGGCCGCCCGCTGGCGTTCGGCGGCCAGGTGCCGACCGGCGGGCAGCCGGTCCGCGTGAAGATCGACTACCGGCCCGCCTCGTGGCGGGCCGCGTCGCGGCCCCCGTCGGCGTTTCTCAGGTTCCCAATCTCCGACGTGCTCACCGAGAAGCAGCCGGACGGCTCCTACCTCGTCACGGGCTACGTGCTGGACCCGTTCCGCAGGCCCGCGGGCGCCCTCGCCGTGACGGCCCTGCTGCGCGACGACGCGGGCAAGCTGGTCGCGGGGGCCACGTCGTACGTGGACGACGTGCGGCCGGGCACGAAGCGGAGGTTCGTCATCACGGTCGACGGCGTCCGCGGGGCCGTGAGCGCGACCGACGTGTACGCCAACACCTGGGGCTCCACCGCCCGGGCGTACGAGGATCTGGCGCGGGCCGGGGCGGTTCCGCTGCACACGACCTCGCCGACCACCGCGCCGTTCGCCAAGGACCGCGGCTATCCGCCGTACAACGATCGGCGCCAGTGAGCGGCCCACCGCCGATCACGGCAGGAGGGGCGGGTTACCGTAGCGGAATGGCCAGGATCGTGCTCTTCGGAGCCACCGGGTTCACCGGAAGACTCACCGCCGAGGCGCTCATCCGGCGCGGGGCCCGGCCGCTGCTGGCGGGCCGGGACCAGGCGCGGCTGACCGCCCTCGCCGACTCACTCGCCGGATCGCCTGTTGGTGACCTGCCGATCGCGGTGGCCGACGTCGGCCGCCCGGAGTCCGTACGGGCCCTCGTCACGCCGGGCGACGTGCTGATCTCGACCGTCGGGCCGTTCGCCCGGTGGGGTGAGGCCGCGGTGGCCGCCGCGACCGAGGCGGGCGCCGTCTACCTCGACAGCACGGGCGAGCCCACGTTCATCAAGCGGATCTTCCAGCGGTACGGCCCCGCGGCGGCGACCCGGGGCGCGGCCCTGGTCACCGCCTTCGGTTACGACTACGTGCCCGGCAACCTCGCCGCCGCCCTGGCCCTCCGCAAGGCGGGCGCGGACGCGGTCCGCGTCGACGTCGGCTACTTCGTGGGCGGCGACATGGCGCGCCGCGCGAGCGCCGGGACCCGCGCCTCGATGCTGGGGATGCTCCTGGAGCCGATGTACGGCTTCCGGGAGGGGCGCATCGTCCCCGAGCACGGCCGCACGCGGCGTTTCCTGGTGGACGGCCGGCCGCGGCACGGCCTGTCCATCGGCGCCACCGAGCACTTCACGCTGCCGCCCGCGCACCCCGGCCTCCGGGAGGTCAACGTCTATCTCGGCTGGCTGGGCAGGCTGACCAAGGTCGCGGGCGTGCTGGCCCGGGCGACCCCGGTGATCGCCGCCCTGCCCGGCGCCAGGCGGGTCACCGAGGCCCTGGCCGACCGGGTGCTGCGTACGGGTGGCGGAGCGGCGGCCCCGGCGGCGGGCGTGTCCGGCGTGTCGTCCCGGATCGTCGCGGAGGCCTACGACGCGCGGGGGCGCCGCCTGTCCTCCGTCCACCTGTCGGGCGGGGACCCGTACGAGTTCACGGCCGGCGTGCTCGCCTGGGCCGCGACCACGGCCCTCGCGGAGGGCGTGCGCGGCACCGGCGCCCTCGGCCCCGTCGACGCGTTCGGCCTGGACGCGCTCACCCGGGGCTGCGCCGCCGCCGGCATGACCGTACGCGAACCCGCCTGACCCCTCCTATCGCCCGGGCCTCGGTTCGTACGTTTCGTCGTGATCGGCGGCGAGATGATCCTGTAGGTCAGCATGGCGGAACTGGTAGACGGGGCCGACCGTCCGCAGCAGACCCAAGCGGTGGGCATCGTCGAGAAACGCCATCAGCCTGCGAGGAACATGCCCCGCGCGAGCCAGCCGCCGGATGGTGATCCCGCCGACCAACCACGCGTGATGTTCTCCGTCCGCGAGCCCGAGCAGGAGTCCGAGCATGAGCCCGACCGCGAGCCCGACCATGAGCCCGACCAGTGGCCCAAGGATGAGTCCGACCAATGGCCCGACCACGAGCCCGACCCCGACCCCGAACGTCGTCGTTCGCAGAAGGGTACGGGTCCTGTCGGCGTTCCATACCGACTGGGGCGTGATCGCGATGCTTGTGGACGCGGGTTGTTCCGCCCACTCGACGAGCCCGAACAGGAGCCCGAGCACGAGCCCGAACAGGAGCCCGAGCAGGAGTCCGAGCATGAGCCCGACCGCGAGCCCAAGTCCGGCCACGAGCCCGCTGGCGAGTCCGATCACGAGCCCGCTGACGAGTCCGACCACGAGCCCGACCAGGCAGCCGGTGCGTTGTTGCTGGGCGGGGGTGGTGGTGAGGTTGGCCAGGTTCCACCAGGCGAGGTCGCGAGTGCTGTGCGCGGTCAGTTGGCGGGCGAGGTAGGCCAGGTAGTGGCGGGCCTGGTCGGGGTCCCAGGCGTGACCGGGGCGGAAGTGCTCGGCGGGGCCGCGGGTGGGGGGCCGGGCGTGGATGACGGCCGGGATCAGATGGTTGAGCAGGTGGGCGCGCAGCCTGCCGGGGTCGTCGGCGAGGGGGCCGGTCAGCGGGGCGGGGTCGGTGGCGGGGGTGATGTAGACGGTGCGGATCAGCCACAGCCCGAGCGCGATGGAGGCCACCTCGGCCAGGCCCGGCCGGTCGGCGTTCTCCAACGCCTCCAGGACGGGGGTCCAGTCGTGGCGGGGGCGTGGGGGCAGACAGGTACGCACATAGCCGGCGGCGGCCTGCGGGGTGAGGGGGCGGGGGGCGATGACCGCGGCGGCGGTCAGCACGTCCCCGGCCTGGTCCAGGGCGGCGGCCAGTTCGCCGGTCCTGCTGGTGAGGACGAACTGGTCGCGGTCCGCGAGGGACCGGTTGAGTGCGGCGATCGCCGCGGCGCGGGCGTCGCCGGGCAGTTCGTCCAGGCCGTCCAGGATGGGCAGGATGTGGCCGCGGTCGACCAGGGTCTTGGCCGCGTCGGGCCCGTACGCGGGGTTGGTCAGGGCCGGGTAGTCCTGGGCCAGCCGGGCGGCCAGCCAGTCGTGCAGTCGCGGGTGCGCGGTGGTGTCCCAGCCGGCGATGGTGAACAACACCGGGACCGGTTCCCCGGGGCGGTGATCGTCGGCCAGGTGCAGCAGCAGCTGCACCGCGAGTGTGGTCTTGCCGCTGCCCGGTCCGCCGGTGATGACCAGCCGGCGGCGGTGCAGCGCCCGGAAGCTCTCGACGAGCCGCGGGATCCGGTCGCTGGTGCCGGTGAAGGTCAGCGGCTGGTGGCCGATCAGGCGGGGGTGGTCCATCAGGCCCGGGTCGTCGGTCAGGTGCCAGGAGACGGGGATCGGTTCGGGGTCGCCCAGCGATCGGATCGTCGCCTCGGTGCGCCACTGCTCGGCGACCAGGCCGGTCAAGGTGGTCTTCGCGGCGGTGACGATCTCCTCACCCGCGGGTGGTGCGGGAGTGGCCCTGCGTCGGGCCCACAGGACCACCGGCGTCGCGAACGCCAGCGCGGCCAGGACGAGGGACCCGAGATCGGCCCGGTTGACCGGGTCGTCGGGGTCGAGGACATGCCCCACCATGCTCACCGCGACGGCCAGCGCGGCGACCACCGCCACGGCGACCAGGAGCGGCCACCACGATCTGCGCCCCTTCACCCACGCATCGTCTCCCGTCGGCGCCGCTGTGCGGGCCGGTGAGCACAAATGGTGATCAGAAGGATGTTCCGAGTGCGCCAGGCGGTGATGACTGTCAGGGCGGAACCGTGATGACGGCGAGCGGCGGGGCGAAGACCGAGCCGGCTGAGGGCCGGCTGTTCCGCCAGGCGGACGGACGGGGACAACGACTTCGGCCGAATGGGTGGAGCGGGTAGTTACCAAGCATTTACTCTCCGTATATGAATGATGGCGTCCTGGTGGAGGCGTTGCGTGCCCGGGATCCGGGAGCGCTCGCCGCTCTCTACGACACCCACGCCGGAGGGCTCTACCGATACTGCAGGACGCTGCTGGCCGGGCCCGACGCCGCCCAGGTCGCCCTGCGCGACACGCTGATCGCCGCGGAGGCCCTCATAGGGTCGCTCGCCGATCCGGGCATGCTGCGTCCCTGGTTGTACGCCCTGGCCAGAGGCGAGTGCATGCGCCGCCGCACGCCCGGGGAGGAGGGCGGGCCGGAGCCCGGCCAGGCCCCCGTGCCGACCGCGCCCTTCCCCCGCGCCGGGGGCGACGAGGCCGAGACCGACCTGCGCCTGGCCGCCGGCAGCGCCGTGGCCGCGCTGCCCGCGGAGGACCGCGAGGTGCTCGAACTGGTGGCCCGGCACGACATGGACACCGGCGACGTGGCCGCCGTGCTCGGGACCGGTGAGCGGCATGCCCGGGCCCTCCTCGACGCCGCCACCGAACGCCTGCGCGAGGCGGTGACGGTCGAGATCATCGCCCGGCGTCCCTCGCACGACTGCGAGCGGGCGGCGGCGATCCTCCGGGGCTTCTCCGGTGAGCTCACCCCGCAGGAGCGCGGGCAGCTCACCCGCCACCTCGCCCGCTGCGAGACCTGCGCGGGCCACCGTGTCAGGCAGGTCTCCCCGGCCAAGGTGTTCTCCCTGCTGCCCCGGGTCGCCCTGCCGGAGACGCTGCGGGTGCGGGTGCTCAGCAGCTTCATCGACCCCGAGCTCGTGCCCTACCGGCGGTACGTCGCCAAGCGCGTCGGCGGGCTGACCGTGGCGGGCTTCCCCCGGGCCGGCGCCCGGCGCGAGGGGCGGCTCGCCCAGGCCGTGGCCGGCGCGGTGGCGGCGGTCGCGGCGGTGGCGACGATCGCGCTCGTGTTCGCCCAGTTCTCCGGTGACCTGCGTGAAGGGGCCGGCGACTCGATCGTGCGGCACCGGCCTCCGGCGGCCGAGGCCCCGGCGGCGACCGGTTCCGGCCCGGCTGACACGGCCTCCCCCGGCACTTCGGACGACGACGCCGCCGACAGCTCGTCCGAGCCTCCCGCCTCCGGGGACACGGCCGAGCCCGGCGGCTCCGTACGGGCGGCCGATCCGGTCGTCCTGCCCCGCCCGGCGCCCCTGCCCGCTCCCGTGACTCCGGCCACCGCCCGGCCCCCGCGTCACCATGAGCCGACGCGGAGCCCGGCGGCGCCGCCCACGACCAAGCCCACGACTCCGCCGACGACCAAGCCCACGATCAAGCCCACGACCAGGCCCTCCGGCTCCGCGTCGCCGCCGTCCGACGAGACGCCCACGCCGCCGGACGACGACCCGGGCTCCGGCGGCCCTGGCGGCTCGGACGACCCCGGCGACGGCCCCGACGTCCCACCCGAAGGTCCGCCCACCGGCGGCCCGCCGAGGGGCGGGCCGCCACCGGCGCACTGGCCGGGACGTCGCCCGCCCCACCGCGAGCACCAGCATCATCACGGAGGACGTCCCCACTATCCGTATCCGCACGCTCCCCGGGACTGCCCGCCCTCGCCCAGCGGATCCACCTATCTCCCGGCTCCGCAAAAAGGGCGACCTACCACATAGGCCGATTACTGGACGTACCTTAGATGTGTACGGAGAGTAGTCGCTGGGAACTGAGGGGAGTGGAGCAGGGAAGGGGAAGGAATGCCACTCCTCAGAGTGTCGGGGCTGGTCGCCGGGCTCGGGTCAAGTCTGGCCCTGACCTTCGGAGCCCCGGCCGGGGCCGATCCGAAGCCGTCGTCGAAAGACGTAGCCAGGGCGCGGCAGCAGGTGCAGGAGCGGGCGCGTGAGCTGGGCAAGGCGTCGGCCGATCTCGCCACCGCCCAGGCCCGCAGGGACGCGCTGGACGCCGACGCCGAGCGGCTGGTCGAGGCGTACAACGGCGAGATCGTACGGCTGGAGCGGGCCCGCGCCGACTACGAGCAGTCGGAGCGGCGGGCCGCCCAGGCGGCCGGCGAGTTCGACCGGTTGCGGAGCGTGGTGACGACCCGGGTGGCCCAGGGGTACGGCCGGCTGCGGCTGGCGCCGTCCGCCGCGGCCATGCTCGGCGGCTGGGGCGACGCGGGCGAGTTCCTGCGAAGAGCCAGCGTGCTGACGCAACTCGGCGACGAACAGGACGCGACGCTCGCGGAGATGGACGACGCGCGGAAGATCTACGAGATCCTCCGAGAACAGGCGGCCCGCGCGTACGCCGAGCAGTCCCGCACCGCCGATGAGGTCCGGCAGGCGAGGGACGCGGCGCAGCGGGCCGTGGACGAGCAGCTCGGACAGACCCAGCTGATCGAGCGGGAGAAAGAGGAGATCTCCCAGCGCCTGGACGCCGCCCGCGCCCGCGTCGACGAGCTGAGACGGGCGAGGAACGCGGCCAGGCAGAAATCCAGACGTCAGACTCCGGCCGCGCGGAGCAGTATGGCGATCCCGGCCTGGACGGCCAGACTGGCGTCCGGGCGCGGCGGGGAGGCCGCCCAATGGGCCCTCAAACAGATCGGCAAACCGTACGTGTGGGCGGCGGCCGGGCCGTCGGGGTTCGACTGCTCGGGACTGACGATGCGGGCCTGGCAGCGGGCGGGGGTCTCGCTCGATCACTGGACCGGCACCCAGTGGACCTCGGGACGGCACGTCCCGCTCAAGGAACTGCAAAGCGGCGACCTGCTGTTCTACGGCAGGCTGAGCCGCAGCCCCGGCACCATCCACCACGTCGGCCTCTACATCGGGCGCGGCATGATGGTCCACGCCCCCCAGACGGGGGACGTGGTCCGCATCTCACCCATCTGGCGCCATGATCTCGTCGGCGCCACCCGGCCCGCCTAGCGCCCGCGGCACCGGCTCAGTGGTCCTCGTCGTGGTGCTCGATCTCCTCGAAACGCTTGATGCTCGCGACGATCTCGGCTTCGGCCTCGGTGCGTCCGACCCAGTTGGCGCCCTCGACCGACTTGCCGGGTTCGAGGTCCTTGTAGACCTCGAAGAAGTGCTGGATCTCCAGCCGGTCGAACTCGGCGACGTGGTGGATGTCACGGATGTGCTCCATCCGCGGATCGGTGGCCGGGACGCACAGCACCTTGTCGTCACCGCCCTTCTCGTCGGTCATCCGGAACATCCCGACCGCCCGGCACTTGATGAGGCAGCCGGGGAAGGTCGGCTCCTGGAGCAGCACCAGCGCGTCGAGCGGGTCTCCGTCCTCGCCCAGCGTGTCCTCGATGAACCCGTAGTCAGCGGGGTACTGGGTCGACGTGAAGAGCATGCGGTCCAGGCGAATGCGGCCGGTCTTGTGGTCCACCTCGTACTTGTTCCGTTGTCCCTTGGGAATCTCAACGACAACGTCGAACTCCACTCGTTCCTCCGCATGAGTCCCCGGTCTCCCGGGCTGGCGTTAATGTCTCGTAAGCGTGTTCAAGGTCGGCGCGAAGTGAGGGTGACGTGGTGCGACGTGAGCGCTGGGTGGTGGTGTCCACCCTCGCCCTGCTGCAGATCTTCGTCGTCCTCGCGGGCAGCTATCTGATCGCCCATGACGCCGACAGGACCCCGGCTCCGGTCGCGTCCCCGAAGCCGAACCCGATCCCCCTGGTGACCGCGGGTCCGGTTCTGGCCGCGGTGGGGGATGGGGCTCTCCCCGCCAAGGGTACTTTGACCACCCGGCTCGCCGCTGCGATGGGTGACCCCGCCCTGGGAGGCAGCGTGGCCGGCATCGTCCTCGACGTGGCGACCGGCTCCACCGTTTTCGACGGCCGCTCGGGCACTCCCATCACCCCGGCCTCCACCACGAAGGTCGTCACCGCGCTGACCGTGCTGGCCTCGGTGGGCCCGGACGCCCGCCTGGCGACCCGGGTGGTCAGAGGGACCGCCCCGGGCTCGATCGTCCTGGTCGGCGGGGGCGACCCCACCCTGGCCGGCCCGGGGACGAGCGCCGCGGAGCGGAGGGACGCCTACCCGAGGCCGGCGTCGCTCGACCTGCTCGCCTCCCGTACGGCCAAGGCGCTGAAGGCGGCCGGCGTCACCTCGGCCGGCCTGTCGTACGACGCGTCCCTGTTCGGCGGGCCGCGTACGGCGCCGGGCTGGAAGCCGACGTACATCCCCGAGGGCAGCGTCGCCCCGGTGTCCGCGCTCATGATCGACGAGGGCCGGGCGGCGAACGGCGCGCGGGTGCCCGACCCGGCGCGGACCGCCGCCGACGCGTTCGCCGCGCTGCTCAGGAAGAACGGCGTCAAGGTGGGCAAGGACGTCGGCCCGGGCCGGGCCGCGGCCGCCGCCCAGGAGGTGGCCCGGGTGGAGTCGGGGCCCGTCTACGCGCTGGTGGAGCGGATGCTCACGCACAGCGACAACGACCTCGCCGAGGCGCTCGCCCGCCAGGCCGCCGTGAAGGAGGGGCAGCCGCACACGTTCGAGGGCGTGGCCGCGACGGTCCGCGGCGTGCTCACCCGCCTCGGCGTGGCCGAGGGCGTGGAGGTGCACGACGGCAGCGGCCTGTCCACCAGGAACCGCATCACGCCCGGCGGCCTCGCCCGGATCCTGGCCATGGCGGCCTCCCCGGCGCATCCCGGCCTGCACTCGCTGATCAGCGGGCTTCCGGTCGCGGGCTTCACCGGGACCCTGCACAACCGGTACGGCAGGTCCGGTTCGGCGGCCGGCGCCGGATTGGTCCGCGCGAAGACGGGCACTTTGAACGGCGTGAACACCCTGGCGGGGATCGCGTACACATCCGAGGGCCGGCTGCTGACCTTCGCGTTCATGGCCGATCAGGTGGCCGATCCGACGCGAGCCATAGCCGCCCTCGACAAGATGGCCACGATCGTCTCCCAGAGCTGAGGTGCCGGATCACGCTCGGCCGCCCGCGCGGCGGGCAGGCGGAGAACGTACGGTGGTGAGTATGCAGGTGATCGACTGGGATCTGGCCGTCACGACCGGAGTGCGCCTCGTGCGGCCGGGCCCGCAGGTGAGCCGCGAGGAGGCCAGGCAGGCCGTCCTCGAACTCCGGCGGCTGTCGCGGGACGCCGAGGGGCACGTGCGGGAGTTCACCCGCATCGACTCGGCGCCGCCCGAGGCGGCCACGGTGGTGGACCGCCCCGGCTGGATCCGCGCCAACGTCGACGGTTTCCGGGTCGTGCTGGAGCCGCTGACGCAGAAGATGTCCAACATGCCGGCGATCGTCGGCGCCGTCGGCTCGCGCATCACGGGCCTGGAGGTGGGCGCCGTGCTGGCCTTCCTCGCCTCCAGGGTGCTCGGGCAGTACGAGCTGTTCCTCCCGCCGGACCCGTCCGGCGTCGCGCCGGCCGGCCGGCTGACCCTGGTCGCGCCGAACATCGTGCACGCCGAGCGCGAGCTCGGCGTCGACCCGCGCGACTTCCGCCTTTGGGTGTGCCTGCACGAGGAGACCCACCGGGTGCAGTTCACCGGCGTGCCCTGGCTGCGGGAGTACGTGCGCGGCCAGATGACCGAGTTCCTCCTCGCCTCCGAGATGGACCTCACGACGCTGCTGGAGCGCCTGCGCGCCGCCTCCGACGCGGTGGCCGACGCCTTCAAGGGCGGCGAGGGCAATCTCATCGAGGCCATCCAGACGCCCGAACAGAAGGCCGTGCTCGACCGGGTCACGGCCGTGATGACGCTGGTCGAGGGGCACGGCGACTACGTCATGGACGCGGTCGGGCCCAGCGTGGTGCCGTCGGTCGCCGAGATCCGCGCCAAGTTCCAGCGCCGCCGCGAGGGCGGCTCCCGCGTCGACCAGCTGGTCCGCCGGCTGCTCGGCATCGAGCTGAAGATGAAGCAGTACGCCGAGGGCTCCCGCTTCGTCCGCACGGTGGTGGACGAGGCCGGGATGGACGGGTTCAACAAGGTCTGGACCTCCCCGGAGACGCTGCCCGACCGCGACGAGATCGCCGACCCCCACGCCTGGATGTCCCGGGTCCTCACCACCTCCTCCGGACCCGAGCTCACCTGACCCGTGCTCACCTGATCTTTGACCCGAGCTCCTCGGTGTCCCGCGCTCGCGCGGGGCACCGCGAGAATGGGCCCATGGGCCCGCATCCCGCCGTCGCCGACGTCCGCCGTGCCGTACGGCTGTCGCTCGCGGACCTCGCCGCGTGCGCGGAACCGGACGGGGGGCGGGGGCCCCTGGTCCTGGTGGCCTGCAGCGGAGGCGCCGACTCGCTGGCGCTGGCCGCGGCCACCGGGTTCGCGGCCCCGCGTCTCGGCCTGCGCGCCGGGCTGCTGACCGTCGACCACCGCCTGCAGGAGGGCTCGGCCGGGCGGGCCCGCGAGGTCGTACGGCTCGCGGGGGCGCTCGGCCTCGACCCGGCCGAGGCGCTGACGGTCACGGTGGGGACGGCCGGCGGCCCCGAGGCCGCGGCGCGGGACGCGCGCTACGCCGCGCTGTCGGCCGCGGCCGGCCGGCTGGGGGCGGCGGCGGTCCTGCTCGGCCACACCCTCGACGACCAGGCGGAGACCGTGCTGCTGCGGCTGGCCCGGGGCAGCGGCTCCCGCTCCCTGTCCGGCATGGCGGAGGTCTCCGGGATCTACCGGAGGCCGCTGCTGGGGCTCGGCCGGGAGCGCACCCGGCAGGCCTGCGCCGCCCTCGGCCTGCGGCCGTGGGACGACCCCCACAACGACGACCGCGTCTACCGCAGGGTCCGCGTGCGGCACGACGTCCTGCCGGTGCTGGAGGACGCGCTGGGGCCCGGGATCGCCGAGGCGCTCGCCCGTACGGCGCGGCTGTGCCGGGACGACGCGGACGCCCTCGACGGGTGGGCCGCGGAGGTCCACGCGCGGTCGCGGGGACCGGCGGGGGAGCTCCGGGTGCCCGACCTCGCGGACGTGCCGGCGGCGGTGCGGCGGCGGGTGATCAGGCGCGCCGCCGTCGAGGCGGGGGCGCACGCCGCCGCGCTCGCCGCGGTGCACATCGAGGCGGTCGACCGGCTGGTGACCGGCTGGCACGGGCAGAAGGGGGTGGACCTACCCGGGGGGGTGGTTGTGGTCAGGCGCTGTGGCACCCTTGTCTTCGCTGTGGACAACGTCTCGCTCGCGTAAGGAAAACCCCAGGTGGATGCAGCAGACATGGGCAAGGACCTCTCCCGCGTCCTCATCTCGGAGCAGGAGCTGCAGACGAAGATCAAGGAGTTGGCCGGTCAGATCGACTCCGACTACGCCGGCACGGAACTGTTGATCGTCGGTGTGCTGAAGGGCGCGGTGATGGTCATGGCCGACCTCGCCCGCGCGCTGCACGTGCCCGTCCAGATGGACTGGATGGCCGTGTCGTCGTACGGCGCGGGGACCAAGTCGTCGGGCGTCGTGCGGGTGCTGAAGGATCTCGACACCGACATCGCCGGCCGGCACGTGCTCGTGGTCGAGGACATCATCGACTCGGGCCTGACCCTTTCGTGGCTGTTGAACAACCTGAGGTCGCGCAACCCGGCCTCCGTGGAGATCTGCACCCTGCTCCGGAAACCGGACGCGGTGAAGGTCGAGTTGGACGTCCGTTACGTCGGTTTCGACATCCCCAACGAGTTCGTCATCGGGTTCGGTCTCGATTACGCCGAGCGCTATCGCAACCTGCCGTTCATCGGGACGCTTGCGCCGCATGTGTACGGAGGGGAGTAAGCCCTTAGCGAAGTGACCCGTGGATCGTGCGTTATTGGGCGCCAGGTCGGGGAACACGGGGTTGGCTGACGTACGTTGGAAAGGCAAAGCCGGAGCCGCTCGGGCAGTTACCCGACGCGGCGGCCGGGTGTACCTTCGGATATCCGTGGGGGGCCGTTCGGCCGTCCCTCGGTAGCCAGAAGGAGCGGTAACGGATGCCGCGACCCCGGGTCCGCCCGGGGCAGGCCTTGGTCAGGAAGGGACGGGCCCGCCGGGGTTCCGCAACGGATGGATCTCAAGCGATTTACACGTGGCCCACTCCTGTGGATCCTGGGCATCGTATTGCTTCTCCTGCTCGTCACCACGATGTTCGGCGGGGACGGCAACTACACCACCGCCGACACCTCGACGGTCGTCCAGCAAATCCAGCAGGGCAATGTCAAGAGCGCGACCGTGGTCGACAAGGACCAGCGGGTCGAGCTGACGCTCAAGCAGCCGATCACGGTGCAGAACAAGAGCGTCAGCCGCATCCAGGCGCCCTGGGTCGAAGGGCAGGGTGTCCAGCTCACCCAGGCGCTCGACACGTCCAAGCCGTCCGAGGGCTGGACCGTCGAGGTGCCGAAGGAGAACTTCCTCCTCAGCCTCCTCGCGAGCTTCCTGCCGATCATCGTCATCGTCCTGATCTTCCTGTTCATCATGAACCAGATGCAGGGCGGCGGCTCCCGGGTCATGAACTTCGGCAAGTCGCGGGCGAAGCTGATCACCAAGGACACTCCCAAGACCACCTTCGCCGACGTGGCGGGAGCCGACGAGGCCATCGAGGAGCTCCAGGAGATCAAGGAGTTCCTGCAGGCCCCGGCCAAGTTCCAGGCCATCGGCGCCAAGATCCCCAAGGGTGTCCTGCTGTACGGCCCCCCCGGCACCGGCAAGACCCTCCTCGCCCGGGCCGTGGCCGGCGAGGCCGGCGTGCCCTTCTACTCGATCTCCGGTTCCGACTTCGTCGAGATGTTCGTCGGCGTCGGCGCCTCCCGCGTCCGTGACCTGTTCGAGCAGGCCAAGGCGAACGCCCCCGCGATCATCTTCATCGACGAGATCGACGCCGTCGGCCGGCACCGCGGCGCGGGCCTCGGCGGCGGCCACGACGAGCGTGAGCAGACGCTCAACCAGCTTCTCGTCGAGATGGACGGCTTCGACGTCAAGGGCGGCGTGATCCTCATCGCCGCGACCAACCGGCCCGACATCCTCGACCCCGCCCTGCTGCGTCCCGGCCGCTTCGACCGCCAGGTCGTCATCGACCGGCCCGACCTGGAGGGCCGCAAGGGCATCCTGCGCGTCCACGGCCGCGGCAAGCCGTTCGCGCAGGACGTCGACCTCGACGTGATCGCCCGCCGGACCCCCGGCTTCACCGGCGCCGACCTCGCCAACGTGATCAACGAGGCGGCCCTGCTGACCGCCCGGCAGGACCAGAAGCTCATCACGATGTCGACCCTCGAAGAGTCGATCGACCGCGTGATGGCCGGTCCGGAGCGCAAGTCGCGGGTCATGTCGGACCAGGAGAAGAAGATCATCGCCTACCACGAGGGCGGCCACGCCCTGGTGGCCCACGCGCTGCCCAACTCCGACCCGGTCCACAAGATCACGATCCTGTCGCGCGGCCGCGCCCTCGGTTACACGATGACGCTGCCGATGGAGGACAAGTTCCTCGCGACCCGGTCCGAGATGATGGACCAGCTCGCCATGCTGCTCGGCGGCCGCACCGCGGAGGAGCTCGTCTTCCACGAGCCCACCACCGGCGCGTCCAACGACATCGAGAAGGCGACCTCGATCGCCCGCCGCATGGTCACCGAGTACGGCATGAGCGAGCGGCTCGGCGCCCGCAAGTTCGGCAGCGGCAACGGCGAGGTCTTCCTCGGACGTGAGATGGGTCACGAGCGCGACTACTCCGAGCAGATCGCCTCGGCGATCGACGAGGAGGTCCGCCGCCTCATCGAGAGCGGGCACGACCAGGCGTGGGAGATCCTCGTCCAGTACCGCGACGTGCTCGACAACCTGGTGCTGGAGCTCATGGAGAAGGAGACGCTCTCCCGGGAGCAGGTCCTCGAGATCTTCTCGCCCGTCGTGACCAAGGAGAAGCGCCCCTCCTACGCCGGATATGGCAAGCGCCTGCCGTCGGACCGTCCTCCGGTCATCACGCCGAAGGAGCGGGCCAACGGCAACGGCTCGGCGCTCCCGGCCGGCGGCTCCGGCACGGCTCCGTGGGCGAACGACCAGTCGACGCAGCGGGACGAGGCCTGACCGTGGCCGAGCCGCACGCGGCGGGCCCGCCTTCCGGATTCGACCACGGCCGGATCGAGAAGGCCGTACGCGAGATCCTGCTCGCGATCGGGGAGAACCCCGATCGCGACGGGCTCCGCGACACCCCCGCCCGGGTGGCGCGGGCGTACGCCGAGCAGTTCGCGGGTCTGGGGCAGCGTCCCGAGGACGCGCTGACCACGATGTTCGACGCGGACCACGACGAGATGGTGCTCGTCAAGGACATCGAGGTCATGTCCACCTGCGAGCACCATCTGCTGCCGTTCCAGGGCGTCGCGCACATCGGATACACGCCGAACGAGAAGGGACGCATCACCGGCCTGTCGAAGCTCGCCAGGCTGGTGGACGTCTACGCCCGCAGACCGCAGGTGCAGGAGCGGATGACCTCGCAGATCGCCGACGGCCTGATGCAGGTGCTGGAGCCGCGCGGGGTGATCGTGGTGATCGAGGCGGAGCACATGTGCATGACCATGCGCGGCGTGCGCAAGCCCGGCGCCAAGACGATCACCTCGGCCGTCCGCGGCGACTTCCGCACCAGCGAGGCGACGCGGGCCGAGGCCATGTCGCTGATCCTGCGTGGTTAGCCTGCGTGGTCGGGTCGTGTCTGGAACTCCCTCGGGCGCCGGCGCGCTCCTGCCGGACGAGCCCTGCCGAACCGGGCACTAGGCTGGACCCCATGACCACTCCGAGCGTGCCCGGCATGCCCGAGGCCGAGCGCTGTCTGGTCATGGGTGTGGTCAACGTGACCCCCGACTCCTTCTCCGACGGCGGGCAGTGGTTCGACCCCGACGTCGCGATCCGGCATGGTCTCGACCTGGTGGCCGAGGGCGCCGACATCGTGGACGTGGGCGGGGAGTCCACCCGCCCGGGAGCGGCCCGGGTCTCGCTGGAGGAGGAACTGCGCCGCGTCGAGCCGGTGATCCGCGCCCTCACCCAGGAGGGCGTCACGGTCAGCGTCGACACCATGCGGGCGGAGGTCGCCGAGGCGGCCGTCGCGGCCGGGGCCAGGCTGGTCAACGACGTGAGCGGCGGCCTGGCCGACCCGGCGATGCCGCGCGTGGTGGCCGCGACCGGCGTGCCGTACGTCGTGATGCACTGGCGCGGGCACAGCCGCGACATGGACAACAGGGCCGTCTACGGCGACGTGGTGACCGAGGTCGCGGAGGAACTGCGCAAGCGGGTCGACTCCGTGCTGGCCGAGGGCGTGCGGGAGGAGCAGATCGTGCTCGACCCCGGCCTCGGCTTCTCCAAGAACGCCGAGCACAACTGGGCCGTGCTGGCCGGCCTCGCCGAGCTGAACCGGCTCGGCCATCCCCTGCTGGTCGGGGCGTCGCGCAAGCGGTTCCTCGGCCGGCTGCTGGCCGGGCCGGACGGCGAGCCACGCCCCTTCGGCGGCAGCGACGACGCCACCGTCGCGGTCACCGCGCTCGCGGCGCAGGCCGGGGCGTGGTGCGTCCGGGTCCACCGGGTGCGGCCGAACGCCGACGCGGTGCGCGTCGCCGCCGTCTGGAGGGCAGCAGGCGTACGACACGCGGCAGGCGCGAGGGACGCAGTAGCCGCAGGACACGCAGCCGCGCGACATGCCGACGAGAGCCGGTGAGGATATGCCGACAGGGACGCCAATGAAGGACATCGAGGAGCTCAACCAGGCGTTCTACAACGCCATCGAGGCGGGCGACCTCGACAGGATGTCGGAGATATGGATCGAGGACGTCCCGGGACGTCCGGCGTTGTGCGTCCACCCCGGCTGGCCCATGCTGAGCGGGCGGTCGGAGGTGCTGCGCTCGTGGGCGCTCATCATGGCGAACACGACGTACATCCAGTTCGTGCTGACCGACGTGCAGACCACCGTGCTCGGCGACGTCGCGGTCGTCACCTGCGCGGAGAACATCCTCACCGCCGCCGACAGCGACGAACCGGGTTTCGCCGCCGGCCGGGTCGTCGCCTCCAGCACCTACGTGCGGACCCCCGGGGGCTGGCGGCTGTGGCTCTACCACGGATCTCCGGTCCTGCAGAGCGACGACGACGACGAGGAGGAGGACCAGGAGCAGTGAGCCGCGACGCGGTGCGGTTGACGGGGTTGCGGGCGCGCGGCAGGCACGGGTGCCTGCCGGCCGAGCGCGAGCTCGGCCAGGAGTTCGTGATCGACGTCTGCCTGCGTCTCGACGCCGCCCCGGCCGCGGCGGCCGACGACCTCACCCTGACGGTCGACTACGGCGCGCTGGCCCTGGAACTCGTCCGGATCGCCGAGGGCGAGCCGGTCAACCTCATCGAGACCCTCGCCGAGCGGCTGGCGGCGGCCTGCCTGGCCCATGAAATGGTCGAGGAGGCGGAGGTCAGCGTGCACAAACCGGCGGCGCCCATCCCGCTGCCGTTCGACGACGTGGTGGTGACGATCAGAAGGGGGCGCGCATGAGGGTCGTCATCGCGCTCGGCAGCAACCTCGGCCGACGCATCGAGAACCTCCAGGGCGCCGTCGACGCGCTGTTCGAGGCGCCCGGGCTCACGTTCGTGGCGGCGTCGCCGGTCTACGAGACCGAACCGGTCGGCGGGCCCACCCAGAGCGCGTACCTGAACGCGGTGGTCGTCGCCGAGAGCATGCTCGACCCCCGCACCCTGCTGGAGCGGGCCCACAGTGTCGAGAACGCCTTCGGCCGTGAGCGCGCGGAGCGGTGGGGCCCCCGGACCCTCGACGTGGACCTGATCGCGGTCGGCACGCTGATGTCGGACGACCCCGAGCTCACCCTGCCGCATCCCCGCGCGCACGAGCGGGCGTTCGTCCTGGTCCCGTGGGCCCAGGCGGACCCCGCGGCGGTGCTGCCCGGGCGCGGGTCCGTCGCGGCCCTGCTGGCCGACCTCGACCAGAGCGGGGTACGGCTGCGCACCGACCTCGTGCTCGAACCCCCGGCCTGACGAGGAGAGACCCGAGTGAAGCCCAGCAACCCCGGCGTGCTCGTCGGTCTCGTGGTCGTGTTCGCCGTGCTCACCTGGGGCCTGCTGCGGCAGTCCTACTCCGTGGTGCCCACGCTGCCGTGGACCGCGGTGCCCACCGTGCTGCTGCTCGCGCTCGGCGAGGCGTACACGGGCTGGCTGACCCGGGCGCGGATCCTGCGCCGCCCGGACACCAAGCCGGTCGAGCCGCTCGCCGTCGCGCGCCTGGCCGCGCTGGCCCAGGCCACCGCGTACGCGGGCGCGGCGTTCGCCGGGGTCTTCGCCGGGTTCGTCCTGCGCGTGCTGGACCTGCTCGACCTGGACAAGCCCCGCCAGGACGCGATCGTCGGCGGCGGGTCGTTCGTGGCGTGCGTGATCCTGATCTGCGCCGCGCTCTTCCTCGAACACTGCTGCCGGGTGCCCGGCAAGCCCAGCGGAGAGAGCTGAGCCCCTACTTGTCGATGTCGCCGACCACGAAGAACATCGACCCGAGGATCGCGATCAGGTCGGCGACCGTGTGGCCGGGCAGCAGCTCGCGGAGCACCTGGACGTTGTTGTAGGAGGCGCTGCGCAGCTTGAGCCGCCAGGGGGTCTTCTCGCCGCGCGACACCAGGTAGTAGCCGTTGAGGCCGAGCGGGTTCTCCGTCCAGGCGTACGTGTGGCCCTCCGGCACCTTGAGCACCTTCGGCAGGCGCTGGTTGATCGGGCCGGGCGGCAGGTGGCGCAGCCGCTCCACGCAGGCGTCGGCGAGGTCGAGGGACACCTTGACCTGGTCGAGCAGCACCTGGAACCTGGCCTGGCAGTCTCCCGCCGAGCGGGTCACGACCTTCACGGGCAGCTCGCCGTACGCCAGGTAGGGCTCGTCGCGCCGCAGGTCGAAGTCCACCCCAGAGGCGCGCGCGGCCGGGCCGCTCACGCCGTACTGCATGATCGTCTCACGGTCGAGCGCGCCGACCCCGCGGGTGCGCGCCACGAAGATCTCGTTGCCCGTGACCAGCTCCTCGATGTCGGGCAGCCGCCGCCGCACGGCCGCCACGGCGGTGGTCACGCGGCCGAGCCAGCCCTCGGGCAGCTCCTCCTTGAGCCCGCCCACCCGGTTGAACATGTAGTGCATGCGGCCGCCGGAGATCTCCTCCATGACGTACTGCAGCGTCTCCCGTTCCCGGAAGGCGGGGAAGACCGGGCCGGCCGCGCCCAGCTCCAGGGGATGGCCGCCGAGGAACATCAGGTGGTTGAGCACGCGGTTGAGCTCGGCCAGCAGGGTCCGGGCCCACACGGCCCGGGCCGGGGGCTGCATGCCGATCATCCGCTCGACCGCGAGCACGACGCCCAGTTCGTTGGCGAACGCCGACAGCCAGTCGTGCCGGTTGGCCAGCACGATGATCTGCCGGTAGTCGCGCACCTCGAAGAGCTTCTCCGCGCCGCGGTGCATGTAGCCGACGATCGGCTCGGCGGCCACGATTTGTTCGCCGTCCAGGACGAGCCGCAGCCGCAACACCCCGTGCGTGGACGGATGCTGCGGCCCGACGTTGAGAACCAGGTCCTCGGTCGCGAGCTCCCGCGGCCGCACCGCGTCCGCCCCGGCGCCGATGCCCACCACTCGCTCGATCCGCGGGCCGTCCTGCTCGGTCATACCGTCCATGCTTTCACGCCCCGGCGAAAGCCCCGGCCCGCCCGCCCATCCCCCTGAATTCACCGATCACCCGGCCCCGTCCGCCCACGGCCCGCCGCTCCTCAGGCCTGTCACCCACGAGAGTCACCCAAACGATGCCGCCTGACCGGTCCCGCTGTCTCCCGGGGGGCGGCGCATACGTTCAGGCGGGGGTGATGTCGCGGAGGGCGGTGATGAGGCGGTCGACGTGTTCCTCGGTCGTGCCGATGCCGATCGAGGCGCGTACGGCGCTGACCGTGCCGTCGGCGCAGCCCTCGTCGTCGGCGCCGCCGAGGAGGTGGCGGACGAACGGGTGGGCGCAGAACTTGCCGTCCCGGACGCCGATGCCGTGCTCGGCCGACAGGATCTCGGCGACCTCCCGGGCCGGGCGGCCCTCCACGACGAACGACACGATCCCGACTCGCGGGTGGTCCGGGCCCCACAGCGACAGTTCGCGTACGCCGGGGATCGCGGCGAGCCCGGCGCGCAGACGGGCGAGCAGCCGCTCCTCCTCCCGCACCAGCGGGGTCCAGCCGGTCGCGGCGAGGGCGTCGCAGGCGGCGGCGAGCGCGACCGCGCCGAGCACGTTGGGTGTCCCCGCCTCGTGCCGCGCCTCGGGGTCGTCGCTCCACTCGGTGGTCTCGCCCACCGCCCGTACGGCTCCGCCGCCGCGCAGGTAGGGGTCGGCGGCGGTGAGCCAGTCGGGCCGGCCGACGAGCACGCCCGCGCCGAACGGCGCGTAGAGCTTGTGCCCGGAGAAGGCGACGTAGTCGAGGTCGAGCGCGGCGAGGTTGAGGCCGCGGTGCGGGACGAGCTGGGCGGCGTCCACGGCGATCCGCGCGCCGTGCCGGTGGGCGATGTGCGCGAGCCCGGCGATCGGCCACAGCTCTCCGGTGACGTTCGACGCGGCGGTCACGACGAGCAGGGCCGGGCCCTCGATCGCCGCGAGGGCCTCGTCGGCCGCCCGGACGGCCTCTCCGGGGAAGGCGGGGGGCGCGAGCCGTACGGCGTCGGCCCAGGGCAGCAGCGAGGCGTGGTGCTCGGTGCCGAACACGACGACCGTGGTGCCCTCGGGGAGGCTGCGGGCCAGCAGGTTCATCGCGTCGGTGGTGTTGCGCACGAAGACGAGGGCGTCGCCGGGGCGGGCGCCGACGAAGGCCCGCACGGTGTGCCTGGCCTGCTCGTACCGCTGGGTCGTGAGCTGCGAGGCGTAGCCCGCACCCCGGTGCACGCTGGAGTAGGCCGGCAGCGCCGCCGCGACGGCGGCGTTCACCGGCTCCAGACAGGGCGCGCTCGCCGCGTAGTCGAGGTTCGCGTACGGCACGAGCCGGCCGCCCCGGACCGGGACCTCCAGGTCGGCGCCCACGACCGCCGGTGCACACACCGGCTCGGACACGGGGTTGGCGGGCTGCTGCGGGACGAAGGTGAGAGCGGACAACGCCAGGCCTCCTCGGGTAAGGGACCCCGGCCATGGCGTCGTACGGCGGAGCCCGCGCTTGCCCGGCGCACCGCGCGCCGGACCCGGTCCTCACCCGGGGCACCCCGCCGCGAGCGCGAGGGTTGCCGGCCAGCAAGCCGGGGCTTGACGCTGGCACTCATGACCTGAGCGCACTATAACCCGGAGAACGGCCCATCGGGCAAGTCCCCTGGTGAGAGGCGCTTTACCGTTATGGTGTCCAATGTGAGGTTTGATCCCTGGAATCCGGAGTTCGTGGCCCACCCGTACGACGCCTACCGTCACCTGCGGGACCACGATCCGGTCAGCTTCTTCGAACCGGCCGGGCAGTGGCTGGTCGCCCGGCACGCCGACGTGAACGCGCTGCTGCGCGACCGCCGCCTGGGCCGGTCCTACCTGCACACGGCGACGCACGAGGAGTTCGGCCGGGAGCCCGAGCCGGACTTCCAGGAGCCCTTCTGGCGGGTGATCCGGGCCGGGATGCTCGACGTGGAGCCGCCGGTCCACACCCGGCTGCGCCGCCTGGTGTCCAAGGCGTTCACGCCCCGGATGGTCGAGTCGCTGCGCCCGCGCGTACGGAGGATCGCGACGGAGCTGACCGAGGGCCTGGTCGAGCGCGGCGGCGGCGACCTGCTGGCCGAGGTCGCCGAGCCGCTGCCGGTCACGGTGATCGCCGAGATGCTGGGCGTGCCGGAGGCCGACCGCCACCTCCTGCGCCCCTGGTCGGCGGACATCTGCGGCATGTACGAACTGCATCCCTCGCCCGAGGCCCAGCACACGGCCGTTCGCGCCGCGACCGAGTTCGCGGCGTACCTGCGCGACCTGGCCAGGGCCCGCCGGGAGCGGCCGGGCGACGACATGATCTCGGCGCTCGCGCAGGTCGTGGACGACGGCGACCGGCTCACCGAGGACGAGCTGATCGGCACCTGCGTGCTGCTGCTCAACGCCGGGCACGAGGCCACGGTCAACGCCACCGGCAGCGGGTGGTGGGCGCTGTTCCGCAACCCGGGCGAGCTGGAGCGGCTGCGCGCCGACCCCGGCCTGATGCCGGCGGCGGTCGAGGAACTGCTGCGCTACGACACCCCGGCGCAGATGTTCGAGCGGTGGGTGCTGGAGGACGTCGAGGTGGGCGGGGTGACGATCCCCCGGGGCGCGGAGGTCGCGCTGCTGTTCGGCTCGGCCAACCGGGACCCCGAGGTCTTCGCCGACCCCGACCGCCTCGATGTCGGCCGAGTGGACAATCCACACATCTCGTTCGGCGCGGGCATCCACTTCTGCCTGGGCGCCCCGCTGGCGCGGGTCGAGATGGCGGAGTCGTTCGCCGCCCTGCTGCGCCTCGCGCCCCGGCTGGAGCTCGCCGAGGAGCCTTCCTGGAAGCCGAGCTACATCATGCGCGGCCTGGAGTCACTGAAGGTCGCCGTCTGACACGCTGACCGTGTGGTGGGTGACCGTGGTGTCGTAGCCGAGCAGGACGGCCCGGGCCGCGGGCTCGACGACGGCCGTGGCGGGGTCGTCCCCCGCGAAGCGGCGGATCGCGTCCATCGAGTCCCACAGCGTCATGACCTCGATCTCCACCCGGCCGTCGGCGTCGCGCCGCAGCAGGTAGGCGCCGCGGTGCCCGGCCACGCCGCGCAGGGAGGGCAGGACCGCGCCGGTGAAATGCCGCTCGTAGCCGTCCGCGCCCTCCGGGGTCGCGCTCGCGCGCCAGATTCTCGCGATCATGATGTCTCCCTTCCCTGCTGCCGGGACTGGCTGAGCCAGCCGAAGCCGCCGAGACCGGCGGGGTCGATGAGCTCGGCCTCCTGGGAGGCCCGGCCGAGGGCGCGTACGTAACCGGCGGGGTCGGCGGACGCGAGCGCGAGCGGCGGCCGGGCGCCGGTGACCCCCAGGTCGCGCAGCGCCTCCCGCTGCGTCGTGAGCGTGGTCGCCCGCGCGCCCGCCCGCTCGCCGGCCGCCGCGCAGGCGTCCAGCGCGACGTGCGCGGTGACGTCGCACGACCCGTCCGGTACGGCGGGCACCGCCGAGCCGTCGCGATAACCGGCCAGCGTGCCGAGGGTGGGGCGCCGCCCGGCGAGATGGGCGTAGTCGACGGCGACCGCCGTGCCGCGGGCCAGCCGCGCGATCACCGAGGCCCACGCCTCGTCGCGGGGGCGGCCGATCTCCGCGCGCTCCCCGGCCCGGCCCAGCGGCCACCAGCGGTCCAGCCAGGCCAGATCCTCCGGATCGGGGAGGGGACCGGGCCGCTCCGCTCCGGTCGCCGGGTCGACGAGCACCAGGCGGGGGCCCGCGGGGGTCATCTCGGCGACGTCGAGGGGCACGTTGTCGAGCCACTCGTTGGCGACCACCAGCCCGGTGATCCCGTACGGGACCTCCGGCTCCCAGGCGACCCGGGGATCGAGGCCGTCGGGCCGGGGGGACAGGTCCACCGCGACGGCCCGGAGTCGCGCCGCGAGGTCCGGCGGCGCGGCGGCCACGACGCGGGCGGCCAGCAGGCCGTCACCGCTGCCGACGTCTGCGAAGCCGACCGCGCCGGGGCGCCCGAGGGCCGCGTCGACCCGCTCCAGCAGGCGCAGCACCGCCTCGGCGAAGACCGGTGAGGCATGGACCGAGGTGCGGAAATGGCGGCCCGGGCGCTCCCGCAGGTAGAAGCCCTCCGCGCCGTAGAGCGCGCGCTCCACGGCCTCCCGCCAGGTGACCTCCACACCGCATCACGCTACCGACACGCGCGGGCCGTGGCGAAAATCAGTCACATTCGTACCTGTAGCTCAACATAGGCCCGTTAGAAACGGGACAAAATCCGACCGTCGGGCCCGCCGTGGTCATGCTCGGCATGGCCTGATCCCTGAGGCACGACCTGGCACCGGGCCGGCGGGAGCGCCGCCGCTACGCTGAACCGAGGGGAGGCGTCATGGACACAAGTGACCGCCCGGCGCGGCTCGCCGTGGGAGTGCTCGGCGCGGGACGGGTCGGCTCCGTGCTCGGGGCCGCGCTCATGCTCGCGGGTCATCGTGTGGTGGCGGCCAGCGGCGTGTCCGACGCGTCGCACCGGCGCGCCGCCGACCGTCTCGGCCTCACGCTCAGCAGGCCGGACGAGGTGATCGCCAGGTCCGAGCTCGTGCTGCTGACCGTGCCGGACGACGTGCTGCCCGGCCTGGTCTCCGGCCTCGCCGCCACCGGCGCCGACCTGCGCGGCAAGCTGCTCGTGCACGCCAGCGGCGCGTACGGCCTCGGCGTGCTCGACCCCGCCGCCGAGGCGGGGGCGCTGCCGCTCGCGCTGCATCCGGTGATGACCTTCACCGGCCGGAGCGACGACCTGACCAAGCTCAACGGCTGCTCGTTCGGCGTCACCGCGCCGGACATGCTGCGGCCGGTGGCCGAGGCGCTGGTCATCGAGATGGGCGGCGAGCCGGTGTGGATCGCTGACCAGGACCGGCCGCTCTACCACGCCGCGATCGCCGGGGCGGCCAACCACATGGTGACGCTCATCGCCGAGTCGCAGGAGCTGCTCGCGAAGATCGGCGTGGAGCATCCCGGCCGCATGCTCGGGCCGCTGCTCGGGGCGGCCCTCGACAACGTGCTGCGTCTCGGCATCGGCGGGCTCACCGGGCCGGTCGTCCGCGGCGACGCGGGCACCGTGCGCAAGCACGTGGACGCGCTCATCCTGGCCGCCCCCGAGGCCGCGGACGCGTACGTCGCCCTGGCGCGGCTCACCGCCGACCGGGCGCTGGCGGCGGGGCTGCTCAAGCCGGAGGCGGCCGAACGCCTGCTGGACGCCCTGGGAGGGAACATATGGACGTGACCGTGGCCGCCGACCGGGCCGCCCTCGGCAAGGCGAGGGACGCCCTCGGCGCGGGCAGGATCGCCCTGGTCCCCACGATGGGGGCGCTCCACGAGGGCCACCGGTCGCTGGTCCGGCTGGCGCGCGAGCACGCCGACCACGTGGTCGTGAGCGTGTTCGTCAACCCCCTGCAGTTCGGTCCCCACGAGGACTTCTCCCGCTATCCCCGCACGTTCGACGCCGATCTCCGGGTCTGCGAGGAAGAGGGCGTGAGCGTGGTCTTCGCGCCCTCGGCCGAGGACATGTACCTGCCCGACCGGCAGGTGGAGGTGTCGGCGGGCGGCATGGGCGGTACGGCCGAGGGCGCCTTCCGCCCGGGCCACTTCGACGGCGTGCTGACCGTGGTGCTCAAGCTGTTCAACCTGGTGCGGCCGGACGTCGCGGTGTTCGGGCAGAAGGACGCCCAGCAGCTCGCGCTGATCCGGCGGATGACGGCCGACCTCGACGTCCCGGTGTCGATCGTGGCCGCCCCGACCGTACGGGAGCCCGACGGGCTGGCGCTGTCGAGCCGCAACCGGTACCTGTCGGAGGCCGACCGCCGTACGGCTCTCGCCCTCTCGCGGGCCCTGAGCGCCGGTGCGGCACGGGCCCAGGCCGGGCCGGCCGGGGTCCTCGACGCGGCCAAGGCCGTGCTGGAGGAGGCGGCCCGGTTCGCGCCGCCGCTGCTGCTCGACTACCTGATCCTGGCCGATCCCGCGACGTTCGCGCCGGTGGGCGGCGACCACCGCGGCGAGGCGGTCCTGGCCGTCGCCGCCAAGGTGGGCGCCACCCGTCTGATCGACAACATGGTCCTCACGCTGTAGGGGCCCGGCCTCACGCGTGCCGGGACCCCGGAGGCCACCGGCCGGCTCAGGCGTCCCGGGCGCGGAGCGTGAACCAGAAGGTGGGCACCGGGTTCGTGCCGGGTGTGACGTCGACCAGATCCCAGCCGGAGAACCGGGCACGGAGCTCGTCGGCGGTGACGCCGGAGAACGTGTCGTCGAACGCCTCGGGGCCGTACCCGAACATCAGCAGCCGTGCGCCGGGAGCGGCGCGGCGGGTGAGCCCGGTGACGTAGGCGTCGCGGCGGTGCGGCGGGATGCCGCAGTAGCAGCTCAGGTCGAAGAACAGGTCGAAGGGGCCGGGCGCGTCCAGCTCGTCGAGCCTGGTGGCGTCTCCGTGCAGCAGTCGTACGTCCACTCCCGCCGCCTCCGTCCTCTCCCGGGCCAGCTCGATCGCGCGGCCGACCAGGTCGACGGCCACGACCTCCCAGCCGTGCCGGGCCAGATAGATCGCGTTGGTCCCGGTGCCGCAGCCGAGCTCCAGGGCGCGACCGGGCGGCAGCGCGGCGCCGTGCCCCTCCCCGGGCCCTTCGATAAGGGCGACCAGCTCGGGCGGTGTCACGCCGGTGTCCCACGGCGGCTTCCCGGCGCGGTAGTACTCCTCCAGCGCTCGGCGCACCGCCTCCTCCTCATCCCGTCCGGCCTCGGCCCCGCCCGCGTCCCGGACGGTGTTCGGTGTGTCCATCGGCTCTCGCTCCCCGTTCTTAGAGTTCAACTCTAGTGTCGAACTCTAGAGATATGCTCGCGCAATGGACACCGTCAAGCGGCCGGACAAACGGGCCGAGCGCTCACGCCGCACCCGGGAGAAGGTCATCCAGGCGGCGCGGGAGCTGTTCGTCGCGCAGGGCTACGGGGCGACGAGCCTGCAGGAGGTCGCCGACCGGGCGGGCGTGGCCGTCCAGACGGTCTACTTCGTCTTCGGCAACAAGCGCGCGCTGTTCAAGGACGTCGTCGACACGTCCATCGCCGGCGACGCCGAGCCGGTGGCCGTCATGGACCGTGAGTGGTTCCGCGCCGCCTGCGCCGAGCCCACCGCGGCCGGCCAGCTGCGTGCGCACGTGCGCGGCACCGGCGAGATCCTCGGCAGGGTCGCCCCGATCATGCCGATGATCGCGTCCGCCGGGGCCGCCGACCCGCAGATCGCCGCGCAGTGGCCCGACGGTCCCGACCCGCGCTACATCGTGCTGCACGCCGTGGCCGAGGCGCTGGCCGGCAAGCCCGACGCCCGCCCGGACGTCTCCGTCGCGACGGCCGCGGACCTGTTGTTCTGCCTGCTCAGCCCGCAGCTTTACCTGCTCTTCGTCCAGGACCGCGGCTGGTCGCCGGACCGGTGGGAGGAATGGGCCTACGCCACTCTGGCCGCCCAGCTCTGCACCGGCCCCGCACCGCGACCCCTGTAGGAGGGGGCGGGGCGGCACCACTCCACGAGGGGCGTTATCGTCATTATGACGAAAGGGGATCCCCTCATGGTGGCGCTCGCACGCAGACTCACCGCCCCCGCACCCGGCTGGACCGTCGAGGCCGACGCGGTCGTGATCGGCTCCGGCATCGCCGGCCTCACCGTGGCCCTGCGCCACGTCGAGCTCGACCCGCGGGCACGGGTGCTCGTGGTCACCAAGGACGTCCTGTCGGCCGGGTCCACCCGCTGGGCGCAGGGCGGGATCGCCGCCGTCCTCGACCCCGAGGACACACCCGACGAGCACCTCAGGGACACGCTCGTCGCCGGGGTCGGCCTGTGCGACGAGGAGGCCGTACGGGTCCTGGTCACCGAGGGCCCGGACGCGCTCAAGCGGCTGATGAGCCACGGCGCCGAGTTCGACCGGGACGTCGACGGCGGGCTCCAGCTCACCCGCGAGGGCGGGCACCGGCGCAACCGCATCGTCCACGCGGGCGGCGACGCCACCGGCGCCGAGGTGCAGCGGGCGCTGGCCGAGGCGGTGCTCGCCGAGCCCCGCATCGAGGTCATCGAGCACGCCCTCGCCCTCGACCTGCTCCTCGACGCAGAGGGCCGCGCCTGCGGGGTCACGCTCCACGTGATGGGGGAGGGCGCCCGCGACGGCGTGGGCGCCGTACGGGCCGGGGCCGTGGTGCTCGCCAGCGGCGGCATGGGCCAGATCTACGCGGCCACCACCAACCCCGTCGTGTCCACCGGGGACGGCGTCGCGCTGGCCCTGCGGGCCGGCGCGGTGGTCAGGGACATCGAGTTCGTGCAGTTCCACCCCACGGTGCTGTGGCTCGGGGAGGGCTCGACCGGTCAGCAGCCCCTCGTCTCCGAGGCCGTGCGCGGCGAGGGCGCGGTGCTCGTCGACGCGGCGGGCGAGCGCTTCATGCGCGGCGTCCACGAACTGGCCGACCTCGCGCCCCGCGACGTCGTCGCCAAGGCGATCATGCGCAGGATGGACGAGACCGGCGCCGACCACGTCTTCCTGGACGCCACCGGCTTCGGCGAGGACAAGTGGCGCACCCGCTTCCCGACCATCCTCGCCGTCTGCCGGGAGCACGGCATCGACCCCGTCACCGAGCCGATCCCCGTCGCCCCCGCCGCCCACTACGCGAGCGGCGGCGTGCGCACCGACCTGTACGGCAGAACCAGCGTGCCCGGCCTGTACGCCTGCGGCGAGGTGGCCTGCACGGGCGTCCACGGCGCCAACCGGCTGGCCTCCAACTCGCTGCTCGAAGGGCTCGTCTACGGCGAGCGCATCGCCGCCGACCTGGCCGCGCACGACCTCACGCCGCGCGAGCCGGCCCCGCGCGACGACCGGCCCGAGGGGCTGGTGGACCCGCGTACCCGCGCCCGGATCCAGGGCCACATGAGCCGCGGCGCCGGGGTGCTGCGCGGCGACCGCAGTCTCGCGGAGGTCGCCCGCGCGCTCTCCGACGCCCGCTGGACCCCGGTCGCGGTCGAGCCCTGCACGGAGTCGTGGGAGGCGACCAACCTCCTCACCGTCGCGTCCGCGCTGGTCGCCGCGGCGGCCGTGCGCGAGGAGACGCGCGGCTCCCACTGGCGGGAGGACCACCCCGACCGCGACGACGCCCGCTGGCGGGCGCACATCGACATCGCCCTGACAGCGGAGGGACTGACCTTGACGTACACGCCCCACGAGGACCTGCGGACGGAACTGCACGCGGACGGCCTCGACCCGGACGCCGTGCTCGGCCTCGTCCGCGCCGCCCTGGACGAGGACCTGGCCGGGGGACAGGACGTCACCTCGGTCGCCACGATCCCGGCGGACCAGCGCGCGGTCGCCGACGTGGTGGCGCGGAAGGAGGGCGTGGTCGCCGGCCTGGCCGTCGCCGAGGCCGTCTTCCGCCAGGCCGCCGGAGGGGCCGAGGTCGAGCGGCACGCCGCGGACGGCGACCGGGTGCGCCCCGGCGACGTGGTGATGACGGTGCGCGGCGCCACCCGCGACCTGCTCACGCTGGAGCGGACCGCGCTCAACTTCCTCACCCACCTGTCCGGCGTCGCCACCCAGACCCGGCGCTGGGTGGACGCCGTGGAGGGCACCGGCGCCCGCGTCCGCGACAGCCGCAAGACCCTGCCGGGCCTGCGCGTGCTGGAGAAGTACGCCGTACGGGCGGGCGGCGGCGTGAACCACCGGATGGGCCTGCACGACGCCGCGCTCATCAAGGACAACCACGTCGTTGCCGCCGGAGGCGTCGCCGAGGCCTTCCGCGCCGTACGGCGGGCCTTCCCCGGCCTGCCCATCGAGGTCGAGGTGGACCGGATCGACCAGATCGAGCCGGTCCTCGCCGAGGGCGCCGACGAGATCCTGCTCGACAACTTCACCGTGGACCAGCTCGCCGAGGCCGTACGCCTGGTGGCCGGCCGGGCGCGGCTGGAGTCGAGCGGCGGGCTGACCCTGGACGCGGCCCGCGCGGTCGCCGAGACCGGGGTCGACTACCTGGCGGTCGGCGCGCTCACCCACTCGGCCCCGGCACTCGACCTGGGTCTAGATCTTCGTGGGGCATAATCGGGGGATGCTGCTCACCATCGACGTCAGCAACACCCATACGGTGCTGGGCCTGTTCGAGGGTGAAGAGGTCATCGAGCACTGGCGGATCGCGACCGATCCCCGCCGTACGGCGGACGAGATCGCGGTGGTGCTGCAGGGCCTGCTCGGGCAGTCGCCGCTGCTCAAGGACGCCGACATCAGCGGCATCGCGATCTGCTCCACGGTCCCGTCGGTGCTCAACGAGATGCGGGAGATGTCCCGGCGCTACTACGGCGACGTCAACGCGGTGGTCGTCGAGCCGGGCGTCCGCACCGGCGTGCCGGTCCGGATGGACAACCCCAAGGAGGTCGGCAGCGACCGCATCGTGAACGCGCTCGCCGCCACCACCCTGTACGGCGGGCCCTGCGTGATCGTCGACTTCGGCACGGCGACCTCCTTCGACGCGGTCTCGGCCCGGGGCGAGTACGTCGGCGCGGTGACCGCCCCCGGCCTGGAGATCTCGGTGGACGCCCTGGCCACGGCCGGGGCGCAGCTCCACAAGGTCGAGCTGGTGCGGCCGAGGTCGGTGATCGCCAAGAACACCGTGGAGGCGCTCCAGTCGGGCATCCTCTACGGCTTCGCCGGGCTGGTCGACGGCATCGTGGACCGCATGACGGCCGAGCTCGCCACCGACCCCGACGACGTCACCGTGGTCGCCACGGGCACCGGCGCGCCGCTCGTCATCGGCGAGGCCCGTACGATCGACGTGCACGAGCCCTGGCTCACGCTCATCGGCCTGCGGCTGGTCTACGTCCGCAACACGTCCTGACGACTCCCTCGCGTACGGGACCATAGAAGGCAGGATCCCGTTCAGAGAGGACTGACGTGATGGACGCCGACTGGGTGGCGCGTTTCGCCGACGAGGTCATCGCCGAGGCCGAACGGCGCGCCCCGGGCAAACCCGTCGTCTGCGCGTCCGGCCTCAGCCCCTCCGGCCCGATCCACCTGGGCAACCTGCGCGAGGTCATGACCCCGCACCTGGTGGCCGACGAGATCAGGCGGCGCGGGCACGAGTGCGTGCACATCATCTCGTGGGACGACTTCGACCGCTTCCGCAAGGTCCCCGCGGGCGTCGACCCCTCCTGGAACGAGCACATCGGCAAGCCGCTGACCACCGTCCCGGCTCCGCCCGGCAGCGCGTACCCGAACTGGGCCGAGCACTTCAAGGCGCCGATGATCGCCGCGCTGGCGGAGATGGGCGTGGAGTTCCAGGGCATCAGCCAGACCGAGATGTACACCTCCGGGGCCTACCGGGAGCAGGTGCTGCTCGCCATGCGCGAGCGGCGGCGGATCGACGCGATCCTCGACCAGTACCGCACCAAGAAGGCCAAGGCCAAGGAGGTCCTGGACGCCGACGAGGCCGCCGCCCTGGAGGGCTCGGGGGCCGCGGGCGAGGACGACGGCTCCGGCGCGGGGGGCTACTACCCCTACAAGCCGTACTGCTCGTTCTGCGACCGCGACCTGACCACGGTCACGTCGTACGACGACGAGACCACCGCGTTGTCGTACACCTGCGTCTGCGGGCACGGCGAGACCGTCCTGCTGTCCGAGCACACCCGCGGCAAGCTGGTGTGGAAGGTCGACTGGCCGATGCGCTGGGCGTACGAGGGCGTGGTCTTCGAGCCGTCGGGCGTCGACCACAGCTCGCCGGGCTCGTCGTTCGTCGTCGGCGGCCAGATCATCCGCGAGGTGTTCGGCGGGCAGCAGCCGATCGGGCCGATGTACGCCTTCGTCGGCATCAGCGGCATGGCCAAGATGAGCAGCTCCAAGGGCGGCGTGCCGACCCCGGCCGACGCTCTGTCGATCATGGAGCCCGCGCTGCTGCGCTGGCTGTACGCCCGCCGCCGTCCCAACCAGTCGTTCAAGATCTCCTTCGACCAGGAGATCCAGCGGATGTACGACGAGTGGGACACGCTCACCAGGAAGGTCGCGGACGGGACGGCGCTGCCGGCCGACCAGTCGGCCTACCGCCGGGCGTCGAGCACGGCGTCCGCGACGCTGCCCGAGACGCCGCGCCGGCTGCCGTACCGGACGCTCGCCTCGGTGGTCGACATCGCGACCGGCCACGAGGAGCAGACGCTGCGCATCCTGCGCGCCTTCGACCCGGAGATCGGCGGGCTGGACGAGCTGCGGCCGCGGCTCGACCGCGCCCGGCACTGGGTGAACACCTACCTGCCCGCCGAGGACCGCACGCAGGTGCGCGAGACGCCCGACAAGGAGCTTCTCGACACCCTCGGCGAGACGGAGTGGGAGTCGCTGCGCCTGCTGCTCGACGGTCTCGACGACCACTGGTCGCTCGACGGCCTGACCACGCTCGTGTACGGCGTGCCGAAGGTGCTGGCCGGGCTGGAGATGGACGCCAAGGCGGCCACGCCGGAGCTGAAGGCCGCCCAGCGCGCGTTCTTCGCCCTGCTCTACCGGCTGCTCGTCGGCCGCGACACCGGCCCGCGCCTGCCCACGCTGCTGCTCGCGGTGGGCCGCGACCGGATCCGCGAGCTGCTCGACCCGGGCCGCACCGCCTGACCGCCGGCCTCGCGGTCTCGCGCCGGCCTCGTGGCCGGCGCGAGGTCAGGGGGTCAGCACCAGGCGTCCGCGCACGCCGCCCCGGGCGAGCCGTTCGTGGGCCTCGGCCGCCCGCTCGAACGGGTGGACACCGGCGACCCGTGTCGTGAGCCGGCCCGCCTCGGCCAGCCGGACGACGTCCCTGAGCTGCGCCGCGTCGGCCCGGACGAACACCGTGGAGGTGCGGATCCCGCGCAGCGGGAGCGGAGCCTGCCCCGCGCCGACGGCGACGAACGCGCCCCCGCCCCGCACCGCGTCCAGCGCGGGCAGGCCGACGACGGCCGCGTCCACCACACCGTCCACGCCGCCCGGGACGACGGCCCGTACGGCGCCGGCCAGATCGGCGCCCCTCGCGACGAACCACTCCGCGCCGAAACCGCGGACCAGCGCCTCGTCCCCGGGCGCGGCGACGGCGGCGACCCGGATTCCCCGGAGGGCCGCCAGTTCCACCAGATATCCGCCGAGACCCCCAGCCGCCCCCGTCACGAGCAGGGTCTCGCCGTGAGCGAGCCCGGCGAGGTCGAGCGCCTGAACGGCGGTCAGCGCGTTGAGCGGCAGCGTCGACGCCTCGATCGCGGACATCCCCACGGGCGCGGGCGCGACGGCGGGCTCGTCCAGCACGACGAGTTCCGCCTGGGCCTTGATCGGGTCCGTCAGCCGGTCCGACAGGCCGACGACCCGGTCGCCCGGGCCGACCGCCGTCACCCCCGGTCCCACCCGGTCGATCACCCCCGCCACGTCCCACCCCAGGGCGTACGTGTCGAGCCGGGGCGTGAGCCCGTGATCGGGAAGGGCGCCGGAGACCGTGAAGAGGTCGATCGGGTTGACGGCCGCCGCCTCCACCCGGATCCGCACCTGTCCCGGCCCCGGCTCGGGCTCGGGCACCTCGGCCACCCGTACGACTCCGTCCCGCCCCACCAGTGCTCTCATGTGTCCTCCTCTCGCTACGACGAGGAGGCTATGGAGAGTTACTCTCTTTCGGTAAGTAGGCACCCGGAAGTGCGTAACGGTGGCGGAGGGAAGATCATGCCAACCCGGACGGCGGCCCAGCGGCGGGAGGAGGCGCGGCGGCGGTACGACGCGTACGTGGCGTCCTGCCCGTCCCGGCAGTTGCTCGACGCGCTCAGCGACAAGTGGGTGAGCCTCGTGCTGACCGCGCTGGCCCGCGGGTCTCTCCGCTACAGCGAGCTGGCGAGGACGATCGCCGGAGTGAGTCAGAAGATGCTCACGCAGACGTTGCGGACGATGGAACGCGACGGACTGGTCTCGCGCACCGTCACCCCGTCGGTGCCGGTGCGCGTCGACTATCGGCTCACTCCCCTGGGCGAGGACCTGATGCCGCTGCTCGAAGCGATCAAGAACTGGGCGGAGATCCACATGGAGGACGTGGAGGCCGCCAGGGAGGCGTACGACCGGCGGCCCGCCGCCGCACCTTGACGGCCTTCTACAAAGGCGTTTACCGTCCCTGGAGGGTGGGCCGACGCATCATCGTCGTGGGGAGGGCGGACGATGGGGTATCCGGAGGTCGTCTACCGGGGTGAGGATCTCGCCTCGGACCTTGAGCGTGCCGGTCTCACCGAGGAGGACCTACTGCTGCTCGCCGAGCTGGCGAAGGGTGTGACCGCCGACCGGGTGGGCCGCAGCCTCGACGTCAGCGGCCGCACGGTGCGGCGGCGACTGCGCTGCATCTGCGACCGGATCGGCGTGGCGACCGCCATCGAGGCCGTCGCCTGGGCCGCCCGCCGCCGTCTCATCTGAGCACGTCCCGGATTCGTCCGGCCGCGCCCGCGGGCACGGCCGGAGCACGGTCGGGCGGGTGATCAGTCGGCGACGCGCACCCCGCCCGCGAACGGACGTCCGGCGATCTTGGCGATGTGGATGACGTCACCGGTGCGCGGCGCGTGGACCATGTAGCCGCCGCCGATGTAGAGACCCACGTGGTGCAGGTCGGAGTAGAAGAACACGAGGTCGCCGGGGCGGAGCTGGTCCTTGGTGATGTGGGTGCCGGCCGTCCACTGGTCGCCCGTGTAGTGGGGCAGGCTGATGCCGACGGACTGGTAGGCCGCCATGACCAGGCCGGAGCAGTCGAACGAGCGCGGTCCCTCCGCGCCCCAGACGTACGGCTTCAGCTGCTGAGCGAGGGCCCAGCGCGCCGCCTGTGCGGCCTTGCCGCCGCCCACGATCGGGAAGGACATCTTCCTGCGCGTCTCGGCGCCGACCTCCCGCGAGACCTGCCGGTAGAGGCTGCTCTCGGTCTTCTTGATCAGCTTCGTGATCGTGTCGCGTCGCGAGTCGAGGCCGTTCAGCAGCTTCCTGACCTCGCTCTGGCGGGCGGCGGCGCTGGACTTGGCCCGGGCGGCGGCGTCCATCGCCTTGCTGACCTCGGCGACCTCCTGGCTCTGCTGTAACTCCAGCGCGTACGTCGTGGAGGCCTGGTCGAGGTACTGCCGCGGATCGGTGGACTTGACGAGCACCAGGGCGTTGCCGAGCCCGTTGGTCATGTAGGAGTGCTGGGCGAGGGCGCTCGCCCGCTGCCGGCGGGTCGCCAGCTCGGCCTCGCTCTTGGCGAGGTTCTTCTTGGCGAGCTCGGCGGACCGCTCGGCCGCCTTCAGGCGTACCCGCTCGCCGTTGTACTGCTCGGTGAGGGACTCGATTTCGCTGTAGAGGTCTTCCACCTCCGCGGCGAGCTCCTTGAGGCTCGGCTTCGGGTCGGCGGTCGCGCTGACCACCGGAGCGCCGAATGTGACCGCGGCGAGCGCGACTCCGACGAGGGTGAACCGCCGGATGGCACCCGGACCGGCCGGGCCGGCTCCGGGCCGTCGGCGACGGGCGTGCCTGCCCGCCTGCCGTCCTCCACGCATGCGCAACCGAGCTCCTCTCCCATAGGTGCTCCCGCACCGGCCGGCGTCGTCGTGACGGGCCGTGTGGCGGGGCACTGCCGAGCGCCTGCCGGGTTAGCTGACGGGTTCGGGCCGGAGTAGCCCTACCTTGCGGATTCACCCCTGGACGATCTGAACCTGAACCGATCCTGATCCCATGGATTGGGTCCCCGGCTCCTCTCCGCACCCGGCGCCCGACAGGGTTCGGACACCGGCGCTTCGAGGATTCGGCGCCCGATCGTCGAGAGTGCTCACGACGATCGGCATCGTCGCTGGACATTAGTGCACCCTGAGTTGTTGCTCAACCAGAACTCGCAAACCCGTCTACGTTTGACAACCAACTGATCACGCTCGGGTCACGAGTCGATCAGTGATACGGGCTGGTCTACCTGGGTTTGTGGTGCTTTGTGGGCCTCTGAGGTGCTGGTCGGACGGGAGGGAAAATCGATGCGGAGCGGGGCGTGCGTTCCGGGGTCCGATCCGGCGTCGATCCGTATCCCGGTGGCTACAGAACGTCAGGCGTGATGTCGGACGGACCGTTTGGGATTGACCGTAAATGGGAGCCGGCGTCGCCGATCCCCGGGCCCCGCGCCGGGGCCGAAGACGGCGGGAGGGGCACCAGTGCCCCTCCCGCCAATCTTTGCCCCGTCGCGTCGCCCAGAGCGGCACCTCGCCGCGTTGTCGCCCCACCCACGAAAACTCCTCGCAAGCTCGGACTTTCCGCGGGGCCCGGGGATTTCGGCCGTAGGCTCCGCTACGGCCTCCTCCTCCGCCTTGCGATGCACCACTCTGGACACCGCTCCGTCCGGGCAAACCTTGTCGGTCGCGGCACTAGGCTGACCGGTCATGGAGCAGGTCGCCGCGCAGACGCCGAGCGGATCCGGCGCCCGGGGCGTGGTGGTGCGCCGGGCCAGGACCCCGGACGTCAGGACGATCCGCCGCCTCGTCGACGCGTATTCGGGCGTCGGGCCGCGCCTGCTGAAGAAGAGCACGGTCACGCTGTACGAGGACGTCCAGGAGTTCTGGGTCGCCGAGATCGGCGGAGAGGTCGTCGGCTGCGGCGCGCTGCACGTGCTCTGGGAGGACCTCGCCGAGATCAGGACCGTCGCGGTGGACCCGGTGGTGCGCGGCGGAGGCGTCGGCCACCGGATCGTCGCCGAGCTCATCGACGCCGCGCGCGGTCTCGGCGTGCGCAGGGTCTTCTGCCTGACGTTCGCCGTGGAGTTCTTCGCCCGTCACGGTTTCACCGAGATTCAGGGCACTCCCGTGTCTCCCGAGGTGTACGCGGAACTCCTCGCGTCGTACGACGAGGGCGTCGCCGAGTTCCTCGACCTGGAGCACGTCAAGCCGAACACGCTGGGAAACACGCGAATGCTGCTGCATCTTGATCGCCATTGAGTCATAATGCCGACATTGGTGGCTGATCTTGACGCTGGTGGTCAGCCGCTGCAAAGGTGACTGTTGATACGCGTGTCGCTACTTTTGGCGATATCAGCGTGTGCTACTGAGATGCGGCGCATGCGTCTTCGAAACGAGGTGACACGGTGAGCACCGGACAGCCGCCGTACCCCCAGGACGAGTCGGACGGAACGCCACCGCCGCCCTCGAGCCACGGGTACAACACGGACAGACCTTCCCAGGAGTACGACCCCGAGGCCACGGTCGTCGGCTATCGGGCACAGCAGACGGGCCCGCAGCAGACGCCCGGGCAGGACCCCGCCCAGGGCGGCTACGGCCAGCAGCAGGGCTACGGCCAGGAGACCGGCCCGCAGGGTTACGGCCAGCAGTACGGTCAGCAGGCTCCGCAGCAGGGCTATGGTCAGCAGCAGTACGGTCAGCAGACCGGCCCCCAGGCGTCCGGCTCGCAGGCGTACGGCCAGCAGGGCTACGAGCAGCAGGGCTACGGTGGTCAGCAGGGTCAGCAGACGGGAGGCTACGGCCAGCAGTCGCAGGGTGGCTACGGTCAACAGCAGTACGGTCAGCAGACCGGCCCCCAGGCGTCCGGCTCGCACGCCTATGGCCAGCAGGGCTACGAGCAGCAGGGCCACGGTGGTCAGCAGGGCCAGCCCGGCTATGGTCAGCCCGGTTACGGCCAGCAGGCCTATGACCAGCAGGGCTATGGTCAGCAGCAGTACGGCCAGCCCGGCTACGGCGGCGCACAGGCCACCCCGGGGTACGGCCAGCCCGCCTACGGGCAGTCGTACGCGCCGCAGGGGGCGATCCCGCCCGGCGCGCCGGCCCCGCTGGCGGAGTGGTGGCAGCGCCTCGTCGCCCGGCTGATCGACGGTGTCGTGGTCGGGATCCCCTACATGATCCTCAACGCCGTCATCGTGGGCCTGCTGTTCACCGCCGCCAGCATCGACCCGACGACCGGCGTCACGACCCTGGAGAGCGGGGCCTTCCTGGCCACGCTGCTCGTCGCCGTGCTGGGGGGCGTCGTGATGGCCGTCTACGAGTTCTTCATGCTGCGCTCGCGCGGGCAGACCCTCGGCAAGATGGCGATGGGCATCAAGGTCGTCCCGGTCGGGGGAACGCTGGACGCGGCGGGGCTGCCCCAGGACGCGGCGCTCAAGCGCGCCGGTGTGCTCTTCGCCTTCCAGTTCCTCTCGTGGATTCCCGTCATCAAGTACCTCGCGAACCTGGCCGCCCTTCTCAACGTGCTGTGGCTGCTCTGGGACAAGCCGCTGCAGCAGGCCCTGCACGACAAGGTCGCGAACACCGTGGTGGTCAAGGTCAAGTAATGACCGCGAACGGGGCCGATGGCAGAGACCATCGGCCCCGTTTTTCGTATGGCGTGACGGTTCCGGGCGCCGGCGGCGCCCGCTCCGGAAAATCTGGTAACGGGACCACCGGGACATGCCATGCTTGGCGGACCGGCGCATCCGCCCGAGAGGTGGCAATGACCGCGACACCGCGCCGTCAATCCCTCCGGTCCGCCGCCGCCACCGCGCTCGGCGCCAAATCCGGCCGGAGCGGCTTTAGGAACGCGCTGGGCGCTCTTAAGGACCCGAACGCCGCGCACCGGCCCTTATGGGCTCCTCGGCCTGCCCGTCCCCTGGCGGCCCCGGCGCCGTCGCCCGAAAGCGCGGGGGGTTTGGCCGCGCGAAACCTTAGACGGCCCCGGCCGCCGGGGGCGTCCGTGCGTTTGTGCCGCGGCCGGTTAAATCGATCTTCGGGGCACCCGGCAAGTGGATCTTGGGGGAAGCTGTGCGGTCCTCTCTTTTTGCGAGCCTTCCCGGGGCCGGGGATCTGCTTAGACGTATGTATATCCCGTCAAGGGCGCGCCGGACGTACCAGAAGGGTCACGGTGGCCATGAAGATCCGGGTGCCGCAGGACGCGGCGTCCCCTCGTTTCCGTGGCGCTCATCAACGGCGCGGCGTGCCGGGACGGACCTATTGTGTGAGAGTTGTGTGAGCTTCGGATGAGCGTCGGATGGAGAGTCGCATGGGGAAGCGGGTTGCCGATTCCGACTTGTCGCCACGCCTTCGTTCATACTGGTTGGCAGTCCTCTGACCTGCGGCTTCGCCGCCGCGAGCGAAGGGGCCGACCGGAGTGGGAGCCCTTGCCGTCCCTCCGGGAGTAGTGGCCGCGAGCGGCTGAAACATCGGGCCGGACGGCTTCCGGTGACCGCCCGGCCCGGCATTTGGGTACGATTTCGTGGTGCATCCGGTAAGGCCGCTGGAGAGACGAGGATTAGGCTGTGGCCTGCGGGGCACCCCGGAAGGCGCGCCTGGCCCTCCCGGCGCTATGGTCGTATGAGGACGACCGGCCCGGCAAGGGGGGCCCGGGGAGCTCGGGGCGTCCTCGGAATTTCCTCGGGTGTACCTAATGACACCCCGGCACGAGCGAGGCAGAATGTCAGAGGTATTGTCCGCCTTGATACCTTCCGCGGTCGTCGCCGGCGCGGTCGTCTACGGCATCGTAAAGTTGGTACGTTCCGACGCGGCGGGTCTCCGCCCGGCACGGGAGCCACGCGAGAAGTCACCGGACTCAGGAGTTCCTGAGAATCCGCAATCTTGAATTGTCAGCCGGGGGAAACCGGGTATATGTTTGGCTGACGAATCAAACTATGGGCTGCGAAAGGATTGCCGGATGGCCAAGCACACGCAGGTGATTCTCATCGACGATCTCGATGGCGGCGAGGCCAATGAGACGGTCACCTTCGCGATTGACGGCACGTCTTATGAGATTGACCTGAGCGACGGCAACGCGAAGCGGCTTCGCGACGCGCTGTCGCCTTTCGTCGGCAGCGCGCGGCGGGCGGACAGCGGGCAGGCCCGCGGTCGTCGTCGCGGTGCGGGCGGCGGAGGCCAGCGAGCCATGACCCGCGAGAAGAGCGCGGAGATCCGCGCCTGGGCGAAGTCTCACGGGCACCCCGTGAGTGAGCGCGGCCGCATCGCCGCCTCGATCGTCCAGGCGTACGAGGACGCGCACTAGGCGGTGCACGGTGCGATCCGGGTCGCACCTGCCGGGCCTTCACCCGTCACGGCCCGTCGAGTGGCGCCACGCCAGGCGTCACCGGCGAAAGTTCCGGGTGAAGTGCGGAGTTCCCGAGGGACCGGAGAGGCCCACTGCTCTGCTTTGGGCTCCTCTGTCGCATTGTGATGCGTCGCGCCGTGCCGGTCCCCGGTGTGGCGTGATCCGCGGGATGCTCCGTAACCGCATCGTCGATCGCGCGGTTATCCGGTTCGTCGGAGGACCTGACGATCGCATAACCGCGCGATTGTGTTTGCACTCCCTAAAACCTCGTTCGCTTGCGGCGTATCGGGAACATGTCACCCCCGGCAGGGGGTTGGATAGAGCGTGAACGCCCTGCGCTTGGGGAACCCTTCCGCCGAGGACCGGGTCGCTGGGTCGGGGCTACCGTGCGGGACGGCGTGCCGGATCTCCCGGATTCGCCTGACCGCTCTGTGAGGAGCGACGACATGTTCGAGAGGTTCACCGACCGTGCGCGGCGGGTTGTGGTCCTGGCCCAAGAAGAGGCCCGGATGCTC
>NZ_BOOB01000064.1 GCF_016863015.1 Microbispora amethystogenes
CCACGAGGCGCACGCCGACGTGAACGCGGCCAAGAACATTCTCAGGGCAGGGCTTGCCCTTCGCGACGCTGCGGAGGCGGCTTAGCGAGAAGCCGCTACCTTCAGGGAGCGGAGGAGTCACGAGGCCGAGGCTGACAGGTGCGCGCGTTGGTGGCCAATCGCCGAGACCACCCCGAGATCGGCCGGAGTCGCAGGTGAGAGGGCGTGCGGCGGGCGCCTGAACCGGACCTGACAGACTAGGGGTCATTCCCCCGTGCCCCGGCCGCCCACGTCGTACGGTGTGCTCCATGACGGGTTCCTTGACGGGCAAGGTCGCGCTGGTCGCCGGAGCGACCCGGGGCGCGGGCAGGGGAATAGCGGTCGAGCTGGGCGCCGCGGGCGCGACCGTCTACTGCACCGGACGGTCGAGCGAGTCCGGCCGCTCGGAGATGGACCGGCCGGAGACCATCGAGGAGACCGCGGCCCTGGTGGACGCGGCCGGCGGCCACGGCATCCCGGTGCGGGTGGACCACCTCGTGCCCGAGGAGGTGCGGGCGCTGGTCGCCCGGATCGAGAAGGAGCAGGGCGCCCTGCACGTCCTGGTCAACGACATCTGGGGCGCGACCAAGATGGAGTGGGACAAGCCGGTCTGGGAGTCGGACCTGGAGTACGGCCTCCACCAGCTCCGCCTGGCCGTGGACACCCACGCGATCACCAGCCACTTCGCGCTGCCTCTGCTGATCAAGAACCCGGGCGGCCTGGTGGTGGAGGTGACCGACGGCACCGACGAGTACAACGCCGCCAACTACCGGGTCTCCTTCTTCTACGACGTGGCCAAGGGCGCGGTCAGCCGCATCGCCTTCGCCCTGGCGCACGAGCTGGAGTCGTTCGGCTGCACGGCCGTGCTGCTCACCCCCGGATGGCTGCGCTCGGAGTTCATGCTGGAGCAGTTCGGCGTGAGCGAGGAGAACTGGCGCGACGCCACGAAGTTCTCCCCGCACTTCGCCATCTCCGAGACCCCCGCGTACGTGGGACGCGCTGTCGCGGCCCTCGCCGGCGACCCCGAGGTGGCGCGCTGGAACGGCCAGTCCCTCTCCAGCGGGCAGCTCGCGCGGGTCTACGACTTCACCGACGTCGACGGCAGTCAACCGGACGCGTGGCGCTATCTGGTCGAGGTGCAGGACCGCGGCCTGCCGGCCGACACGACGGGATACCGCTGAGCCGGCCGCGTGGAACGCGGGGAACGGCGGCGGCGAGATCGGGGTGAGAGCCCCTCTCGTTAGCGTGTGGCGGCGCTCCGACTCGCGGGCGTCGCCGTGGAAGACCGAACACGGCGGGGCTGAGGAGGAAGAACCGGTATGACGACGCTGACCGATGTCGCCTCCGGCTGGTCGCTGTCCGACCACGTGCCGGACCAGGTGATCGCGAGCTGCCTCTACGACACACAGGGCTGGCTGCGCGAGTGGGAGAACAATCCCATCGAGCACCGCGTGCGCCACGCCTACGTCCACACCCGGCCGGAGGGCGAGGACGGCTCGTCCGTGCTGCCGCTCTACCTCACCACCCAGTCGCCCTTCTGGCACGGGTACGAGGTGCAGGTCGGCCTGGTGGGCAGGTTCGGCAACCCGATCGTCTTCGCCGGGTCGACGTACTCGATGTACAGCAAGCGCGGGCGGGTGCCCGCCGAACTCATCCGCGGCGCGTACGACACCGCGATGGAGTGGATCGCGGACGGCGACGCGGAGACGCTGGTCGTGCCCAACCTCACCAAGGAGGGCGTGGCCGACTGGGTCGCCACCGTGGGCCCGCCGACCGGCCGGGTGCTGCTGGAGCGCACCTACTCCTGCGAGATGTCGCGCGACTACGAGGCCCACGTGCACGAGCGCCTGCCGAACAAGATCCGGCGGGACGTCGCGCGGCGGCTGCGCCGGGCGCACGAGCGCGGGCTGCGCGTCGAGATGGTCGAGGGTGACGCGGCGCACGACCTGGTTCCGGCGGCCTTCCCGCTGACGGTCGACACGAGCGACAAGAACGACTGGCCGGCGCTGTTCGACCAGGAGGCGCTGCACTCCATGCTGCGCGTGCCCGGGGCGATGATGCTCACCGCGAAGCTCGGCGACCGGCTCGTCGGCGCGTTCTTCGGGTTCCGCCGCGGCGACGAGGTCACGTACATGTGCGGCGGGGTCGAATACGCGACGCTGAACGAATACAGCACCTACATCGCGCTGATGTACGGCGGCACCCGGTGGGCCTACGAGAACGGGATGCGCCGCATCGAGTGGGGCCGGGACAACTACCGCTTCAAGGAGCGGCACGGCCTGACCGGGACCAACCTGTACGCCCTGGTCTACACGCCGCGGCCGCAGCCCGACCTCAGCGTGGACATCGCGCACATGCACTGGGTGCTGTTCGACTACATCGAGGCGCATTGATGTCACCTGCCCGGAGGCGTGCCGCGCTGCTGTTGATCGCGGTCATGAGCGTCAACGCCTCCTACACCGTGCTCATCCCGTTCGTGCCCGAGCTCCAGCAGCGCGCGGGAGCCGACCCGACGGTGATCGCGCTGACGTTCGCCCTGTTCGCCGCGGCCAAGACGCTGTCCCAGCCGCTCGGCGGGCTGTGGGTGGACCGCTGGCGGCCGGGGCACGTCGCGTTCGTCGCCCAGCTCGTCGCCGCCGTCGGCATCGTGATCACGGCGGTGGCCCGCGACCCGCAGACGCTGCTGGCGGGCCGCGTCTGCTGGGGGCTGGGGGAGGGGCTCGTGACGCCCGCCCTCTACGCGGGAATGGGCCTGCTGTGCCGCCGGTACGGCCTGTCGACCAGCCGGCTGATCGGCAACTTCGGCACCGCCGCGATGGCGGGCTTCCTCATCGGGCCGCTGGTCACCGGTGTGGCCGCGCCGCTGGGGCTGGAGGCGTTGTTCTTCGCGGGCGCGGCGGTCACGGCGGTGACCGCGTTCGGGCTGTTCCAGGCGATTCCCCGGTCCGGCGAGGAGGAGCCCGAGGAGGCCGAGGCGGACGCCGCGCCGGCCGCTGACGGCGCGGGCGCGGGCTCGGCGGGCCCCTGGTGGATGTGGGTGCTCGCGCTGGGCGCGCTGGACCTGTTCGCCAACGTGATCTACTCGGCCTTCGAGCCGATGCTGCCGCTCTACCTGAGCGCCGGCCGGGACGGCTCGGCACGCGGCACCATCTCGGTGGTCTTCGCCGTCGGCCTGGCCACCTTCGCCCTGTTCACCTGGGCACTCGGCCGCTACACCGAGCGGCTGCGGCTGATGACCCTGATCCGCGCCGGCATGGCGGCCATGGCCCTCGGCCTGGCGGGCCTGACCCTGAGCGCGGAGGTGGCGCCGGTCGCGGCGTCGTTCGTCCTGTGCATGGCCGGTTCCGCGGTGCTCTACCTGACCGCACGGCGGGGCCTCATCGAGCTGCGCTCCGCGATGAGCCGTCAGGGGAAGGCGTTCGGGCTGTTCGGTTTCATCGGCGACTCCGGCAACGTGATCGGCCCGATCATCGGTGTCGCGCTGTTCGGCTGGACCGGCGCCACCTCCTTCCTGCTGCTCGGCGTGCTCTGCGTGGTCGCGCTGGTGGGGCTGGCCGTGGCGTCCGGGCGGTTCCGCGGCGCGCGGGCGACCGATGCCACCGGGACCACCGAAACCGCCGAGGCGCAGGTGGAGGCGCAGGAGACCTCGCCAAGACCGTCCTGATATCGGCTCGGGTGACAGTGATCGTCAGACTTGTCGAGCAGAATGCGGAGAGATCGAACTCATGAGCGTCACGCACCAGCAGGTCATGGAGCCCATCGTCTGCGGGCATCCCGCGGCGGCCCGGTTGCTGCCCTCCTTCGACGTCGCGCGGCTTCTCGAGGATCTGGACCGCCTGGACGACCACCAGTGGGCGTTGCAGCAGACCTTCACCTCCGCCGGGCTGGCCGAGCGCGCCCCCTATGACTGGCGCGCGCTGCCGCTCCGCAGCCCGACGGGCCGTCCCGAGCGCACCGACCCCGGCGGCGCGGGCCTGGACGAGTTCGCCGACACGCCCTGGCTCGCCCAGGCCCCCTACTTCGCCGAGATCCTGGCGTCGATCCCGGCCCCCCTGCGCTGCGTGCGACTGCTCGCGCTCGGGCCGGGCGCCGTCGGCGAGGTCCACTTCGACACCAAGGTCGGCTTCCCGTGGGGCAACCTGCGGCTGCACGTGCCGATCACGACCAACCCCGGCGCCGCCCTGATCATCGAAGGGGTGGAGCACCGGTGGCAGCCCGGCACGTTCTGGTTCGGCGACTTCGGCCGGTGGCACCAGGTGCTCAACACCGGCCAGGACAAGCGCATCCACATGATCGTCGACACGCTGATCACACCGGAGACGCTGAGCCTGTTCCCGCCGGACTTCCTCGACACGCTGTCCGCCGACGAGGTGCTCTACGCCCGTCCCGCCGTGCCGCTGGAGGACCCCGAGCGCTACCACTGCGCGTTCGAGATCCCCGCGTCGTTCGCCGACTGGGAGGAGGCGGAGGGACAGTTCCTGCTGCCCCAGCCGAAGCTCGCGGCGACCATCGAGAGCGATGCCGACGGGAACCGCCTGGTCCTGACGCTGGACGGCGAGCCGACGTTCGGCCTCGTCCACGTCGGCGAGGGCGAGTTCCGCTTCACCGGATGGACGGAGGAGCGCACCCTCCAGGTCGTGCCCGGCGGCGCGGCGCCGGCCGTCGTCCTGCGGACCCGCAGGGGCACCGCCGAGCGCCGGCTGGAGATCCCCGCCACCCGGCGGATCCCGTCCGCGGCGTGAACCGTCGTCCCGTCCCGCCGGGCGGCGCGGCCCGGCGGGACGGTCACGACCGGCCGAGGAGGAGACAGTGAAGATCGAGACGGTGAACGGCCTGACCATCGGGCTGGTCGACGCGGACGAAGCCGAGAGCGGCGGATGGGAGCGCCACCGGGGCGAGCTGGACCTGGTCCGGGTCGTGGGCCCGCCCCCGGAGTCGTGGCCGCGGCTGCGCGCCGCGGGCTTCGCCGTCCACCCCTCGTGGATCACCTGGATGGCCCCGGTCGCCGCGTCGGAGGAGGAGTTCCTGAGCCGGCTGTCGGTGCAGGAACGGCGCAACGTGCGCCTCGGGCTGCGCTACGCGGCCGGCCGTGACGTCCGGATGGACGTGGCCGACCCGGTGGACGACCTCGTCTTCGACGACTTCCTCAAGCTGTACGAGCCGCACATCGGCGGCATGCGGCACGGCGTGCCGTACGCGAGCATGGAGCGCGAGGAGATCCTCGGCATGCGCGAGGACTACTTCGCCGTGCAGGCGTTCGAGGACGGCACGCTCGTGGGCTGCTGCATGTGCCGCAAGCGCGCCGACGCCTCGACCGTGGTGATCCGGTTCGTGACCACGACCCAGGACAGCCGGCAGCACCGCATCGTCCGCGCCATGTACATGCGGGTGTTCGCCAAGGCCCGCGAGATGGGCTACCAGAGCGTCTCGCTGGGCACCGACCCCGCGCTCTACGGCCACATCGCCAAGCCGGGGCTGTTCCGCTTCAAGAGCCGGCTGGGCTTCACCCCGATCCCGGCGCGGTTGTTCGGCACCATGGACGACCCCGACGAGGCCACCCGGGTGCTCCGCCTCGACACGCTCACCGAGCCGTCGTTGCTGATCTCGTACGCCCCGGACGCCGGAAGCGAGGAGATCACCTTCGACACCCCGCTCCACCTGGACGTGCTGACCGGCGAGGACACCGACGACCCGGAGGCGGACCTGGGGCCGTACCGGGCGCCGTTCCTCACCGGCCTCGGCGTGGTGCGGATCGGCTGAGTCCCGGCCCGGCCCCTGGCCGGGGTGTCAGGCCGAGCCCGGATGCTCCACCAGGGCGAGCGCCCTGGTGGGGCTGCCCGAGCCGCCCACGATGGGCAGCGGCCCCACCATCAGCACGGCGCCGGTGGGCGGCAGCAGGGAGAGGTTGCGCAACTGCGTGAGGCCGTACTTCCCCGCGCCGTGGAAGTACCAGTGACACGGGTAGGGCCGGTCGGCGAACTCGCCCGCGAGGCCGGCGTCGGTGCCCACGGTCTCCACGCCGATGCCGATGACCGGGGTCCGCTCGGCCAGCCAGCGCGCGCACTCCGGCGCGACGCCGGGGGTGTGCCCCTCGTTCAGGAACCGCGCCGGGTCCTCACGGCGGGCGTCCCAGCCGGTGCGGTAGAGCAGCCAGCCGCCCTCCGGAAGCTCGCCGTGGCTCTCCTGCCAGCGCTCGACGTGCTCGCGGCGCAGCAGGAAGTCGGGGTCGGCCGCCGCCTCCGCGGTGAAGTCGAGCACGACGGCCGGCCCCACGAGACGCCCGGGCGGCACCTCCGACACGTCGTGGGTGCCCTTGCCCGACAGCCAGTGCACGGGCGCGTCGAAGTGCGTGCCCGTGTGCTCCGACAGGCGGATGTTGTTCCAGTAGACGGTGGGCCCGGCGGCGTCGTAGTCGCTGATGACCTCGCGGGAGAACGGCCACGGCTGGCCGCGCTCCGGTGGAAGCTGGATGATCGGCGTCTGCTCGGAGAGCGGAGCGGTCAGGTCGACGACCTCGACGACGCCGCGGCGCATCGCGTGGACGAGGTCGGTGAGCAGGCCCACGTCAGGCCACCATGATCTCGTCGCCGGAGACCTTCAGCTTGAAGGCGGGCAGCGGCTGGTCGGCCGGGCCGAAGGTGACCGAGCCGTCGCTGATGGCGAACCTGCTGATGTGGCAGGGGCAGACGATCTCGCCGTCCGACACCTCGTCCACCCGGCAGCCCCGGTGGGTGCACAGCGCGGAGAACGCCTTGAAGGTGCCGGCCTCCGGCTGCGTCACCACGACGTCGAGGTCGGAGAGCACGTGGCCGCCGCCGACGGGCACGTCCGCGGTCCGGCCGAGGGAGGTGCCGCTCGGCGGCGCGTCCGCCGTACGGGCGACCTCGCACCCGGAGAGCGCGGCGGTCGCGGCGGCCGCGGCGGCCGCGCCCGTCCCCGCGAGTACGGCGCGTCGGCTGTAGGTGGGGCTCATCGGTTACCTCCGGAGAAGACTCCCGCCTCCGGCGGGGAGGGATCGGATCGTGATGAGAGGAGGGCGGTCAGCCCTTCGCGAGCGAGAGCTCCCCGGCGGACGCCGAGGCACGTAGAGCGGACGCGAACCGCTCGCCGGACACGCCGGTGGCGGACAGATGGCCGTCGGGCCGGGCCAGCCACCACACCGGCCGGTCCAGCCCGCCGTACGTGCTGGGCAGCGCCTGCCCGGCGGCCCGGACGAGGGTGGTCCCGGCGGGCGCCGCGGCGGCGGGGGCGTCCGGGGGGACCACGATCACGAGGCGGGCGGGAAGGTCCCACGGGCGCGACCGCGCGGCCTCGACCACCGGCAGCGCCTCGGCCACGCCGGGCGCGAAGACCAGGCCGGTGAAGCCCGCGCCGAGAAGCCGGCGCAGCCGGGTCGGCACGCCGTCCACGGTGACCTCGCCGTCGGGCGCGAACGCTCCCAGCAGCGGATGTCCCCGCTCGACGATGGGGGAGTCGGTGTAGGTGTGGGGCTCGGCCATCTTGCCGCTGTTGACGTGGCGGCGCGCGAGGCCGAGGATGCGCGACAGCCGCAGCAGCGCAGCGCGGGCCCAGCGCCTGGCCAGGTTGGGCGGCACCATGAAGCGGATGGTCGCCTCGGTGACCCGCAGGTTCTCCAGCGCGGCGGCGTACCGCTCGGTGTGGTAGCTGTCCAGCAGTTCCTCGCCGCCGCGGCCCGACAGGACGAGCGCGAGCTTCCAGGCGAGGTTGTCGGCGTCCTGGATGCCGCTGTTCATGCCGCGCGAGCCGTACGGCGGCAGCGCGTGCGCCGCGTCGCCGGCGAACAGCACCCGGCCCACCCGGAGCCGCTCGACCACCCGCTGGTGGAAGCGGTAGGTGCTGACCCAGTCCACCTCGTACGGGATGTCGCCGATGACCGCCCTGACCCGCTGGTCGAACCGGCCGTCGGCGCGCTCGGCGTCGATGTCGGCGTCCGGCGGCAACTGCCAGTCGATGCGCCAGATGTCGTGCGGCTGCGGGTGCATGACGAGCTGCCGGCCGGGGTTGAAGTGCGGGTCGTAGTGGAAGTGCCGCTCCTGCGCCAGCGGCAGCTTCGCCTTGATGTCGGTGATGAGGAACCGGTCGCGATGGGTGTAGCCGGTCCACCGGACGCCCATCAGCTCCCGGAGCCTGCTGCGCACGCCGTCACAGGCGACCAGGTAGGAGAAGGCGAGCTCCCGCTCACCCGCGCCGGTGCGCACGCGGACGGCCACACCGTCCCCGTCCTGGCGCACGTCGGTCACCTCGTGGTCCCACCGCAGGTCGCAGAGGGGTTCGGCCTCCACCGCCCGCACCAGGATCTGCTCGATGCGGTGCTGGGAGATGTTGACGAACGGCCCGAAGCCGGGGCCGCGCGGATACTCGGCCGCCCTGATCTCCCGGTTGCGCACGTAGGTCCGGGCGACGTCCCAGGTCACGCCCTCCTCGGCGATCGGGTCCGCGCAGCCGAACTTGTCCAGCACCTCCAGCACGTCGCCCTGGATCAGGCACGCCTTGGACCCCTGCTTGACCAGGTGCGGGTTCGCCTCCAGCAGCACGCACGGCACGCCCTGACCGGCCAGCCGCAGCGCCGCGACCAGTCCCACCGGCCCGGCGCCGACGATGCCGACCGGTGCCTCGACTCCGTTCACGGCGCCCTCCTCGTCTCCTTGTCGGCCTCCAGGACGGCCTCGCCGTCCGCGTGCAGGCCGTTGCCGTTGGTGTGCACGCTGTGGGGGTGCGCGCCGTTGCCGTTGGCGGGCGCGCCGTTCTGCAGGGTGGTGCGGAACACCGGCAGGTCGCGGACGGCCGCCAGATAGGGCGTGCCCTGCGTGTATCCGGTGCCGGAGGCCTCGCCCAGCATGCGCACGGCCAGCCGGTAGTGGGTCTGGCGCCAGCGGGCGAGGGTCCGCGCGAAGGACTCCATCGCCGCGCCGAGCCGGACGCGGTCCGGCTCGGGCACGCCGGAGCCGAGCAGCGCGGCGCAGGCCTCGTCCAGGGTCTCCTGACCGGCCAGCACCCGCATGCGCACGTCCGGCACCGAGAAGTAGGCCTGCGAGTCGATCCGGCCCGGGTCGGGCATGCTGCACAGCGACTCGACCAGCTTGTAGTTGCGCGACTGGATCGCGCTCGCGCCCTCGGTGAACTGGCGGAAGGTGCGGAACGCCTCGACCTGCATGGTGGCGAGCATCGAGAACAGCGGTCCCGACTCCTCCAGCGCGGCCCGGGAGCCGTCGAGGAAGTACACCGCCCGGTCCACCTCACCCTGCCGCAGCGCCGCGATCGCGCCGCGCAGGTGCGTGGACAGCAGCGCGAACGTGGTCTCGAACGCCTGGAGCACGCGCAGGAAGAGATACTCGTCGTGGATGGTGTCGACGGGCAGGATGCTCAGCTTCATGGCCCGCCGCTCGGCGAAGGACATGTCGCCGCGGACCGCCGCGCACGCCTGGCGGGCCTGGTCGGCGGGGCCCACCTCGGTCAGCCCCGAGTCGAGCGCCATCCGGCCCAGCACCGGCCGCAGCACCCGCAGCCCGTGCCGGTAGCGCTTGCCGACCAGGGCGGCGTCCGGCCGCATCCGGGGCAGCAGCGTCGTACGGCCGTCCCGGGCGGCCAGCTCGAAGGCCAGCGCGTCGGCCACGAGCTGGGCGATCAGCCGGTCGCAGCGAGGCCGCGCGAAGAGGGCCTGTTCCAGGGGATCGTCCGGCCCGGGGAGCTGGAGCAGCGAAAGCGCCAGATAGGTCGGGTAGTCGTAGCGCTGGTCGGGTTTGTCCAGGGCGGTGTCGAGGAAACTGGCGAGCGTGTGGACGTGCGGCCACGGTCCGTGCAGCGACGGCAGCAGCGTCCGCGCCTCCGCCAGCATCCGGAGCAGTTCCGGGGGCACGAAGTGCTTGCCGACGTGGTGATATTCGCGCACCACTGCGGCGTAGGGGAACTTCATGAGGTCGGGCTTGCGCAGCCAGGAGCTCAGCTCAGCTGTGGACACGGACACCACCGCACGATCCATGCTTGCTTCGGTACGCCGAGACGGCCGCGCACAGGGCCGCGACGTCGCCGGCGTCGTTGTAGAAATGACACGAGATCCGGACGTACCGGCCTCGTGGGCTCACGCTGACGCCGTGCTCGGCGAGGAACCGGGCCAGCGACTCGGGCTCGGGGTCGAAGAGGCAGACGTGCGCGCCGCGGGCCCGCCGGGGCGGCAGGACGACGTGCTCGCCCCGCTCGCGCAGGCTTCCGGCGGCCAGGTCGGTCAGGGCCAGCACGTGGTCCCGCACCTCGGCGAGGTCGAGCGGCTCGACGAGGTCGAACCCCGCGTTGGCCGCGTAGGCCGCCGGCACCGAGGGCGTCCCGGTCTCGAACCGGGTGGCCGCGGCGGGGAAGTCCAGCAGGCGCACGTCGAAGGCGAAGGGATCGACGCGCCCGAACCACCCGGTCAGCACGGGATCGAGACCGAGGGACCCCGGCGCGCGTACGTAGAGGAAGGCCAGGCCGGGCAGGCCGAGCAGATACTTCATCGTGCCGGCCACCAGGAAGTCGCAGCCGAGCTCATCCACCCGTACGGGCCGGACCCCCACGGCCTGGTAGGCGTCCACGAACACCGGGGCACCGGCGGCGTGCGCGACCGCCGCGATCTCGGCGACCGGCATGACGCGGCCCTCGGCGTAGGTCACCAGCGGCACCGACACCAGCCGGGTGCGCTCGTCGATCAGCGCGGCGTAGTCGCCGGCAGGATCGTCCGTACTGTCGGCGCCGTCGTCCACGGGTTCCCCGGGGCGGGGCGCGTGCACGACCTCGGTGCCGTCGCGTCCCTGCGCGAGCCACACGTGGGAGATCGACGGGAACTCCGCCGCGCTGCTCACGATCCGGTGGCGTCCCCGCCGGCCCAGGGTCGAGGCCACCTGGTAGGCCCCGACGGAGGCGTTGGGCACCACGGCCACGCGCTCGGTGTCCGCGCCGATGAGCCGGGCGAACCGGGCGCGCGCCCGGTCGACCTGCCGCGAGAACCGCTCCCAGGCACCGCCTCCCAGGGTCATGTCCGCCGCCATCCGCCCCAGTGACTGGTCGAGGTCGGTGGAGCGGGCGCCCAGGCTGCAACTCGACAGGTGCACCGTGCGTTCCAGCATCGGGAAGCGTCGCCGGAACGCCGCCGCGGCGCTGCTCGTGCCGCTCATAACGCGGTCTCTGCCATGGGGCCGGTGCGGGTGAGCTCGTCGCGCAGCTCCCACAGCTCGGGGAAGAACTTGTAGTTGATCAGGCTGGCCAGGACGTCCACAGGGGTCCCCTGGGTGCCCACGACCTGATGCCCGATAACCCGCGTCGCCATCTTGTAGTGCCGTACGCGCCACAGGGAGATGCGCTCGTCCCACTCGATGAGCGCCTCGGCCAGCCGGTGTTCGGGGCTGTGGAGCCCGCTCCGGTACAGCTCCGCGAGGTCGAGCCCGGTCTGGCGGACCATGGCGGCGAACGCCGCTTCGAGCCGGCGCCCGCACCGCCGGATGGCCCGCCAGCCGGGTGAGTCCGCGCCCGAGCCGTGCCCCAGCACCGTGCGGATCAGCTGGAAGTCCCAGGGCGACAGATGCCGCATCATCTCCAGCTGGCCGGTCACCAGCTCGATGCCCAGGGACGCCCGGCCGAGCAGGCCCGTGGCGCTCTCCAGCTCTCCGGCGCCGATGCGCTCGGCGGCCTCGTCGAGGTCGGCGCAGGTGAGCTTCAGCCACAGTTCGGTGGTCTGGTGCACGACCTGGAAGAGCAACTCGTCCCGGTGCACGACCTCGTCCGGGCCGCGCTGCAGGGACAGCAAGGTATCGGTCCGCATATACCTCGCGTAATCGGTGTCACCCTCGCCGGTGAGCACCTGCTTGGAGTAGTCCTTCATTAGCGAACCCCAATGTCTCACTCGTCGACATTCATGGGGCGACGGTACGAGGACGTCCTATCATCCGGGTCTCAGTGAATTGCCGGTTATGCACAGACGTACGGAGAATCGGAGACCCGGCACAGCCGGGCCGTCAATTCCTCCGCAGGGCGAATCGACAAACAATGGACGGGAGAATCCATGTTTGCTGCCCGGAAACTGCTGGGCCTTGTCGGCGTATTGCTGATGACGGCCGCGTTCACGCTCGCGCCGGGAGCGGCCGGAGCCGCCGGAGCTGCCGGAGCCGAGGAGGTGACGTTCACCAGCGACGGAACGCGATTGAACGGCACCGTTTTCGCTCCTCCCGGGACGGGCCACCGGCGCCCCGGCCTGGTGCTCGTCTCGGTGTCCGGCTGGATGCCGCGCGAGGAACTGCACAAGATGGTCGCGCCCTTCGTCGACGCGGGCGTCGTGACGTTCGTCTACGAAAAGCGGACGGCCGGATATTCGGCGACCCAGCGGTCCTATTCCCGGCTCGCCGACGACGCGCTGGCCGCGGTGCGGCTGCTGCGCGCCCGCCCGGACGTCGACCCGGACCGGGTGGGACTGTGGGGCGTCAGCGAGGGAGGCTGGGTCGCGCCGCTGGTGGCGGCGCGCTCGCCGGAGGTCGGCTTCGTGGTGCTGCTGGCGGCCAGCGGCGTGCAGCCGGCCCGGCAGACGGCCTGGCACCTGGACAACCTGCTGCGGCACGACGGCGTGTCCGGCCCGCTCGCGCTCAACGGCGTCCGGCTGGCCGAGGGGCTCGGGCAGTTTCCCGAGGCCGCCTTCGACCCCGCGTCCGCGCTGACCCGGATGCGTCAGCCGGTCTTCGCCGTGTGGGGGGCGGACGACCACACCGTCCCGCCCGCCGAGTCGATGGCGGTCGTCCGGAACGCTCTGGAGGCGGGCGGCAACCACGACTACACGATGCGGGTGGTCTCGTCGGCCACCCATCCGCTCGCCCGCGGCACGACCTGGATCGTCCCCGAGTTCTACGACCTGGTGGTGGCGTGGCTGAAGAGCCCGGAGGCGGCCGGGCGGTCCGACGCGCCGCCCGCGCAGGAGCGGACCAGCCTGCCCGTCGAGCCGCGCACCTGGTACGAGTCGGCCTGGGCGCAGGGCGGCGCGCTGGTGCTGATGGCGGTGCTGTTCTCCGCCTACCTGGGCGCCGGGCTCGCCGGGCGAAGGCGGCGGCGCAGGGCCGCGGCGGCTCAGGGATCGGCGCGAGGGCCGGAGCAGGGATCACAGCAGGGGCCGGAGCAACAGCCACAGCGAGGCTCGCAGCTGGGCTCACAGCGGGACTCGCAACCGGAGCCACGGCGGGACTCACAGCGGGATTCACAGCGGGATTCACGGCATGATCCGGGGATGCGCCGGACCGCCCGGCTCCTGGCGGTCTGCGGGCTGCTCGCCCCCCTCGGCCTCGTCTGCTACGTCGTCGCCCTCCTGCTCACCCAGCGTACGGGCGCCGTCGGCGGGGTGGTGGTGCCGTACCTGGCGCTCCGTGGGATCGTCCTGCTCGCCGTCGCCGCGATGGCCTTCGTCGCGGCCGGATGGTGGCGCGCCCGGCGGCGGATCACGCGGGCCGAGCGCGTACGGCTGGGCCTGCTCCTCGGCGGCGGCGCGGTGCTGCTGCCCTGGGCGGCCTACTGGGGCCTGCTGTTCGGTTGAACCATTCGGATGAACGTGTCCGGACGACCCTGTCCGGACGACCCTGTTCGAACGGCCCTGCTCGGACGGCCCTGCTCGGACGGCTCTGTTTGCACGGCCCTGTTTGCACGGCCCACGGCCGCGTCGATCGGGGACCGTCCAGCGAATGCCGTCTGTCGCGGGCCGGGCACGACTCGCCGGGCACGAGCGGAGACCGAGGTGATAACCCGGATGTCTAGCGTCGCAGCCGTGGCACTTCTCGGGTGGCTGAAACCGCAGCGGGCGCGATTCCAGGTCGCCGCGCTCGTCGTCGCCGCGCTCGGCGTGACCGCCCTGACCCTGCACACCCAGCGGCCCGCCGAGGTGCGCGTGGAGAGCGCCTTCGTCGAGGTTCCCGCCGGGCCCGGCGCGTCCGGGCGGGTGAGCCTGGACACCAGCCTCTACCTGCCGACGCGCACCCCCGCGCCCGCGGTCCTGCTGGCCCACGGGTTCGGCGGCGACAAGCACAGCGTGGACGCCGAGGCGTACGAACTGGCCGAGGCCGGCTTCGTCGTGCAGACCTACACGGCGCGCGGGTTCGGCCGCAGCGGCGGGCGGATCGGCCTGAACGACCCCGATCTGGAGGTCGCCGACGCGCGGCGCCTGCTCGACCGGCTGGCCCAGCGGGCCGACGTGCTCAAGGACGGCCCGGGCGACCCCAAGGTGGCGGTCTCCGGGGCGTCGTACGGCGGAGCGCTGGCGCTGCTGCTGGCCGGGCTCGACCGGCGGATCGACGCGCTCGTCCCCGTGATCACCTACAACGACCTGATGCAGGCGCTGCTGCCGAACTCGGCCGGCGGCCCGGCGGCGGTCACGCCGTCCGCGTCGGCCTTCGCCGCCGGAGGCGTCTTCAAGAGTTCGTGGGCCGGCTGGCTCTACTCGATGGGCTTCGGCAGCGACCCGGGCGGCGGGGGCGGCCAGTTCGGCGGATCCCCCCAGTGTGGCCGGTTCACGCCGGAGATCTGCCGGGCCTACACGGAACTGGCCACCACGGGCGCGCCGACCCCGGCGTTGGAGCGGCTGCTGCACCGGCTCTCGCCCACGTCGGTGACGGGCCGCATCACCGCGCCGACCCTGCTGGTGCAGGGCGAGCAGGACACGCTTTTCGGGCTCGACCACGCCGACGTCACCGCGCGCCAGATCGCCCGCGCGGGCGCCTCCGTGCAGGTGGTGTGGTACGCGGGCGGCCACGACGGCGACCGTCCCGACGCCGCGCTCCGGGCGCGCATCGCGGACTGGTTGCGCCTGCGGCTGCTCGGCCGGGGGACCGACCCGTTCGGCCCCTTCGAATACCAGGTGCAGGGCTCGATCCGGCCGGACGGCTCGGCGGCGGTGCGCACCGTGCGGGCCCGCGCCTACCCCGGGCTGCTGTCCGGCGCGACCGGAAGCTGGTCCGCCAAGCTCATCGGCGGGGAGCAGACGATCGTCAATCCGCCGGGAGGCCAGCCGGCCGCCGTGAGCGGCATCCCCGGGCTTAACGGCTACCTGTCGCGCACGCCGTGGCTCGCCTCGCTGGTCGGCATGGACCTGCCCGGGCAGTCGGCGAAGTTCTCCACCACCGCGCTGAAGGCGCCGCTGCTGGTGGCCGGCGTGCCCACCGTACGGCTGCGGGTCTCGGCGGTCGGCGCGCCGGGGGACGGCGCGCTGTTCCTCAAGCTGTACGACAAGGGCCCCGACGGCACCAGGACGCTGCCCGGCAACGGGGTCGCGGCCGTCCGGCTGCCGTCGCTGCCCGCCGACGGGTCACCGGTCGAGGTGACGGTGAGCCTGCCCGGCATCGTCCACTCGGCGGTGAGCGGACACGAGCTTGAGCTGACCGTGGCGACCACCGACCAGACCTACCGCCCGTCGTCCGCCCCGGCGGTCTATCGCGTGGCGGTGATCGGCGCGCTGCGGGCGCCCGTCGTGCCGGGCACGCCGATGGAGACGGCCTGGCCGGTCGGCAAACTCCTCGGCATCGCCGCCGTCCTCGGCGCGGGACTGCTGCTCAGCGTGATCGCGGGGATGCGGCGCCGGCAGCCCGACTTCGATCCCGCGCTGGCCGGCACCCCACTGGTGGTCGAGGGGCTGACGAAGAGCTATCCCGGCGGAGTGAAGGCGGTGGACGGGCTGTCCTTCCGCGTCGGGCGCGGGCAGGTCCTCGGCCTGCTCGGGCCGAACGGCGCGGGCAAGACGACGACCCTGCGCATGATGCTCGGGCTGGTGACGCCGACGGCGGGCACCGTGCGGGTCTTCGGCCACCGGATCACGCCGGGCGCCCCGGTGCTGTCGCGGATCGGGGCCTTCGTGGAGGGCGCCGGTTTCCTCCCGCACCTGTCGGGGTCCGAGAACCTGCGGCTCTACTGGGCGGCCACGGGCCGGCCGGCCGCCGAGGCCCGGCTGGACGACGCGCTGGAGATCGCCGGCCTGGGCGACGCCGTGGAGCGCAGGGTGGGCACCTACAGCCAGGGCATGCGGCAGCGGCTGGCCATCGCGCAGGCCATGCTGGGGCTGCCGGACCTGCTGGTGCTCGACGAGCCCACCAACGGTCTCGACCCTCCGCAGATCCACCACCTGCGCGGGGTGCTCCGGCGCTACGCCGCGACCGGCCGTACGGTGCTCGTCTCCTCGCATCTGCTCGCGGAGGTGGAGCAGACCGCGAACCGGGTGGTCGTGATCCACCGGGGCCGCGTGATCGCCGACGACGCCGTGGGCGCCATCACGGCCGGGTCGGGGGAGACCGGCTTCGCCGTGGACCGCCCGGACGTCGCCGCCGGTCTGCTCCGTGCGGTGCCCGGCGTCTCCGGCGTACGCGTCGAGGACGGCACCGTGTACGCCAACCTCGACGGCGTCGCCCGTGGGGAGACCGTGCAGCGGCTGGTTCTCGCGGGCGTGGCCGTCGACCGGGTGGGGCCGCGGCAACGGCTGGAGGAAGCCTTCCTGCGGCTCGTCCAGGAGGAATCGTGAGGAGTGTGACCCGGTGACCGCTCCGGAACGCGAGGCGACGACCACCCCCGAGCACGACTTCGGCATCTCCCGCGGCCATGACGTGAGCGACCCGCCTCGCGACGCGCCGCCGTACGAGGAAGCCGTGACGACGCCCGGCCAGAAGACGGCGGACGCCAGGACCGGCGCGGCGGCGGGATACCGGCCACGGGGCACCCTGCGCGTCCTGGTCGAGCTGCGCAGGCAGTGGCGTCGCAGACGCACCCAGCTGGTCTTCGCCCTGATCGCGCTGCTGCCGATCGTGCTGGTCGCGTCCTTCGAGATCGGCGGGCAGGACCCGGCGCGCAGCGCGGTGACCTACGCCGACCTCGCGGTCACGAGCGGCCCGAACTTCGTCGTCTTCACCCTCTATCTGGCGGGTTCGCTCCTGCTGCCGGTCGTGGTCGCGTTGTTCTTCGGCGACGCGGTCGCGAGCGAGGCCTCGTGGTCGAGCCTGAAATACCTGCTGGCGATCCCCGTGCCCCGGCTCCGGCTGCTGCGCCAGAAGGCCGTGACGGCCGCGCTGCTCTCTCTCCTCGCGCTCGGTCTGCTGCCCGCGGTGGCGCTGCTCGCCGGGGTGATCTGGTACGGCGCGGGCGACGCGACCAGCCCGGCCGGCGACGCGGTCCCCTTCGGCCGCAGTGTGATCATGCTGGCGGTCGCGGTGGGCTACACCGTGGTGCAGCTCGCCTGGGTGGGCGCCCTCGCGCTGTGGCTGTCGGTGACCGTCGACGCCCCGCTCGGCGCGGTGGGCGGCGCCGCGCTGGCGTCGGTGCTCTCCCAGATCCTGGACCAGATCACCGCACTGGGGTCGTTCCGCGACCTGCTGCCCACCCACCACGCCTGGGCGTGGATCGACCTGTTCGCCACCGACGCCGACGTGACCGGCATGGCCGACGGCCTGCTGGTCTCACTGGTGTACGCGCTGGTCTTCAGCGTGCTCGCCGCCTACCGGTTCAGCCGCAAGGACATCACGACCTGACCTCCGGGCGGGGCAGCGTCAGAGTCCCGTTCGTACTCCGGCGATGCGCGGCCGCCGGCGGAGCGGCTTGGGGGAGCAGGCGCGAGGGCGGGCGTCAGAGGAAGGCCTGGAGAACGCCTGGGGGAACCGCCGGCGGAACGGCCGGGGGGAACGTCAGGCGGGAACGTCAGGCGGTGGCGCTGAGCCCCTCGCCCAGTCCCTCGCTCAGCCCGTTGCCCAGCCCGGCGCCGATGCCGCCGCCGAAGTTCTCGCCGATGTTCTCGTTGAGGCGGCGCATCGGCGAGACGCGGGCGGCGCCACGGCGGTGCCAGACGAGCCCGCCGCCGTCGCGTCTGTCCGGGCTGACCACGCGGACGACACGGCCCAGCAGAATGGTGTGGTCGCCGCCGTCGAGTGCGCCGGCCGGCTCACAGCTCACGCGCAGCCGTACGTCGGTCAGCTCCGGCGCCGTGCCGGGGTGGACGTCCAGGCCGCGGAACCTGTCGACGGGCGAGGCGAACCGCAGGGCCAGATCCTGCTGGCCGGGTTCGAGCACGTGCAGGCACAGCTCCCGCGCGCCGACGACGGCGTCATGGCTCAGGTTGGCCCGGCTCAGGCAGACGAGCAGCATGGGCGGAGCCAGGGAGACCGAGCACACGGCGTTCACGGTCAGGCCGCACATCCGGCCGTCCGGCGCGTAGCACGTGAGCACTGTCAGCGGTGCCGCCATCTGCGCCATCGCCTCGCGGAAGGTGTCGGCGTCGACCGACGGAGCGATGTGCGGCAGGGGTGTCGTCCTCGGGTCATCCCGTCGAATGATCACCCACCGACCGTAACGCGGCGGCCTATCATCCAGCTCTCGCCACCTGGAGGAAGACGCCCTCCGCGCAGGCCGCAGGGGCCGGCGCGAGATCCCGCCCGCGATCCGCCCGTGAGCGGCCGGGCAGGCCAGGCCAGCCGCAGCGTAGGGCACGGCAGTGCAGGGCGAGATCGTCACGAGAGCATGCCGAGCGCGGGCGCTGGTGCAATTGCATCGCCGCTCCGCTCGCCGCCCGCGGGCCGGACGTGCCATCTGGAAGCGTCCAGTCGAGGAGATCGCGTCATGACATCGAACCCGCGGAGGCTTCCCGCGCCACCCGCCGCCCCACTGCCCGCGAACTCAGTGCCCGCGAGCTCAGTCCCCGGCCGGCCGTCGTCGCGCCGGGGGAGGGTGGCGCGCGCCGGCGCGGCCGTGGCGATGAGCGTGCTGGCGACGGTCGCCGTGCTGCCCGCCGCGGACGCCACCGCGCAGCGGACCGGCGCCCTGGGCGGCGAGGCGTCGGGGCCGGTGATCATCGCGCACCGGGGCGCCTCGGCGTACCGGCCCGAACACACCCTCGCGGGCTACGAACTCGCGGTGCGGATGGGGGCCGACTACATCGAGCCGGATCTCGTGCTGACCAAGGACGGCGTCCTGGTGGCCTCGCACTCGCCCGAGATCGGCTCCACGACGGACGTCGCGAACCATCCCGAGTTCGCCGGGCGCATGAAGACCAAGAACTTCGACGGCTGGGAGATGACCAGCTGGTTCGCCGAGGACTTCACGCTGGCCGAGCTGAAGACCCTGCGCTGCAGGGAGGACGAGCCGTCGATCCGCCAGCACACCACCATCTACGACGGCCGCTACCAGATCCCGACGTTCCAGGAGGTCATCGACCTGACCCGGCGGCTGTCCCGGGAGCTCGGCCGGGACGTCGGCATGTATCCGGAGACGAAGAACCCCACCTACTACCGCAAGCTCGGCATGCCCATCGAGCCCAAGCTCATCCGCGCGCTGGAGGCCAACGGGCTGAACACGCCGCGGGCCAAGGTGATCGTGCAGTCCTTCGAGGTGGGCAACCTCAAGGAGCTCCACAAGCGGCTGCGGGTGCCGTTGATCCAGTTGCTCTACAAGGACGGCGCGCCGCCCGACTTCGCCGAGTCCGGCGACCCGCGCACCTACGCCGACCTGGTCACCCCGGCCGGGCTGCGGGAGATCGCCACCTACGCCGCCGGCATCGGCCCGGACAAGGACATGGTCATCGGGCGGAACCCGGACGGCACGCTGGGCCAGGTCACGAACCTGGTCCGGGACGCCCACCGCGCGGGCCTCGTGGTGCACGCGTACACGTTCCGCGCTGAGAACGACACCCTCCCCAAGGACTTCCGGTCGTCGGACCGGGACGGCGACTACGGCGACCTGTTCGGGGAGCTGAAGAAGTTCTTCGCCGCGGGCGTCGACGGGGTCTTCACCGACAACACCGACATCGGCGTCGCGGCCCGCGCCGAACGCTGACCGCCGCACCTCCCCGCCGTCCCCCGGCCGCCCCTTCCCGCCGTACGGCGCCGCGCGAACAGCGCCGTACGGATCGGGGGAATCAGCGGAGCCGGGAAACGGGCGCCGCGGTCGCGCGGCGCTTTTCGTGTCGCGGGAGAGGTTTCGCGGGAGAGGTTCTGGGTTCGGGGGAAAAGGCGTGGCGTCCCGCATGGCTGCGAAGAACCGCGTGACGCGTCAGGGCGGTTACCCGCGCCCGCACGCGGATCGATGTGCCGAACACGCGGAATGTCGCGTTGGCCTGGGGGTCGATACGGTGTCCTGCCCAGATTCGCGAACGAGTCGCGTGGCGTGGGACGAACCGCGAAGGCGGAGGGTGATGTCTCCGATGAATCCTGAACGGACTTCAGCCGATCACGCGTGCGCGGCGGCGTCCGATCCGGCGAAGGCGAGATCCCGCCGCCGGGGAGTGCTCACCGTCACTTCGAGCAGCATGTGCTCGATGTCGAGCTCTCCTTCCCGCACCGTCCGGTCGGCCAGCAGGCGCAGGCTGCGGTCGCCGTCCCCGGCGCCCCGCAGAAGGGCCACCAGATCGCCGCGGGTGCTGAAATGAATCAGCGCGACGCCGTCCGGGGTGAGCCACTTCGGCGCTTCCTCGAGAAAGCGGCGGTGCGCGTGGTAACCCGCGTCGACGTACGCCCGGTCGTGCATGTTGGCGTATTCGAATCCGGGCGGCGCCAGCACGTAGTTCGAACTCCAGAAAACGAGGTCGAAGCGCTCGCCCTCGGCGAGCCCCTCGAACAGGTCGCTGCACCGGGCGTCCACCCGGTCGGCCACGCCGTGGCGCGAGGCGTTCATCGCCGTGTTGCGGGCCGCGTCCGGGTTGATGTCGAGCGCCACCACGTGCGCGCACCCCGCCAGCGCGGCCGACACGGAGATCAGCCCGGAACCCGATCCCATTTCCAGAAGAGAGCCCCAGCGAGGAGCGTCCGATCCTTCCGCGAGTCCCAGGAATCCCATCGCGATCTGGGTGGAAGGAGAATAGATGGGAGCGAAAACCTCGGGCAGGAGGTCCCATTCCCGGTCGTACATGCTGAACACGCTCGGGCGGTCCGTGCGTGTTCGCGAGCGTTGACTTCGTTCGAGCGAGCGTAAGTAACTCTTGGCCTCCAGGGTCACGTCGTTTGTCTCCCTCCTTGTCGGGAATAGGGCTTACGCTAACTTTCACCCGGCGAGGGAACGCCGGGAAAGGTTGCGGCACAACACACTTTCCCGTCTCGGATGGTGACGCAGCCACCGGGCGGCCCGATGGTGCGAACCCGGAGCGGGCGGGTCGGCGGCGCGTGGACAGGAGGCGGTCAGGGGTGTTCGGCGGGGTCGCGCGGCGGTCGGCGGCGCTTATGATCAACACAACCGGACGTGTCGCGGCCGTGGAAGCCGCACCTGCCGGTCAATTCGACACGGGGTGAAGGTCTGTGTCAGCTTGTCGTCTAGTTGACATGTAGACGGTAAGGACGGACATTTCGCCTATCAAGTGACGAGCCTGCATCTCGTGACCGGCCTCCAACATCCCACGAAAGGGCCCTGCTGTGCCGACGAGTCAACGGGTTATACTCGCCGTTTCGTCCCCGTGCCCGCCGCACGGGTTCCCCCGCAACCCCCGCCCCGACGGTCGCGAGCCCCGCCAGTTTCCCGATTGCGAGGCGTTGTATGGCTGACACGCTGTCCTTTCTCGAACTCCTGGCGAGGGAGGGGTCGCCGGACGAGTTCGAGATGGTCGTGGCCGTGGCGCGGAGGAACGGGGTGACCGGGGAAGGACTCGAGGAGCTGGAGCGGGCCAAGCGCCTGAGCCTCGCGGTGCACGCCCAGCTCGAACGGCACCAGCAGCGTGAGGGGACCTTCGCGACGCTCGTCGACACGGCCAGGGAGCTCGCCAAGCCGCCGGACCTCGACGTCCTGCTCAACGTGACGACCAGGCGGGCGCGGCTGCTGCTGCGCGTGGACATGGCCTACATCGGCATGCCGGACGACGACCTGAAGGAGGTGTGCATCCGCGCGGCGGACGGGCACACCTCGATGCTCAGCGTGGGGCTGCGGCTGCCGAACACCGGGGGGGTGGGGCGCAAGGTGCTCACCGACAGCCTGCCGTTCTGGACCCCCGACTACCTGGTGGACCAGCGATTCGTCCACAGCGAGCGGACCGACGAGGTCGTGCGGGCGGAGGGGCTGCACGCGATCATGGCCGCACCGCTCGTGTACGAGAAGGCGCCCTTCGGCATCCTGTACGTCGGCGACCGGAACGTCCGCCACTTCAAGGTGGACGAGATCTCGCTGCTGAGCTCGCTGGCGAGCCTCGCCAGCGCCATGATCGAGAAAGCCCGGTGGCTGGAGGTGGCCACCAGCCGGGCTGAGGCGCTGCGCATCCGGGCGGAGGAGGCGGAGACCCAGCTCGGCAGCCTGGCGGACCTCACCGAGGTGCACCAGGGGCTCATGGACATGGCGCTCTCCGGCGGGAACTTCCAGACGCTGACCGAGGAGGCCGCGCACCGCCTGCGGGCCTCGGTCCAGCTGCGCGGCGCCGACGGCACGGTCCTGGCCACGGCGGGACGGCTGCCGGAACGCGAGGACCTCGTCCTGCTGGCCCGGATGAACGCGCACGCCGCGCGGGAGCCGTTCTGCCTGGAGGGCATGTGGGCGGCGCCGGTCCTCGCCGGCGACGGACACCTCGGGACCCTGATGGTGTTCCCCACGGAGCCGCTCGACGAGTGGGCGCGGCGGTTACTCGGCATGGTCGCGCAGGTCGCCGCGGTGCTCGTGCTGCTGGACCGCAAACCGGGCATGCTCGAAGCGGGTGACCGGGGCGAACTGCTCGACGACCTTCTCGCGAACCCGCCGCGCCCGGCCCAGCGACTGCGCAAGCGGGCCCGGTGGCTCGGCATCGACCTCGACACCGACCATGTCGTCGTGCTGAGCCGTACGGACGGCGCCGCCAGGGGGAAGGCCGCGGTGTGGGCCGCGTCGTACGCCCACAGCATGGGCGGCCTGCACACGGTCAAGAACGGGTGCAACGTGCTGCTGCTCATGGGGTCCGACCCGGGGGCGGCCGCGCGGGCCGTCTCCGCCAAGCTGTCCCCCCTGCTGGACAGTCCGGTGACGGTCGCCGCGGCGGGGCCGGTCTCCGACCCCGCGTCGGTCAGGTCCGGATTCGCCGAGGCGCTGCGCTGCCTGGAGGCGATGACGACCCTCGGGGCCGGCGGCTCAGCGGCCTCGGTCGGCGATCTCGGCTTCCTGGGCGTCCTGCTGGCCGACAGCCCGGACATCGACGGATTCATCTCCGCGGCGATCGGGCCCGTGCTGGACTACGACCGGCAGCGGTCCACCGAACTGGTCCTGACGCTCGGGGCGTACTTCGAGTCGGGGAGCAGTCCCACGTACGCCGCCGAGAAGCTGCACGTCCACCCCAACACCGTGTCCCGTCGCCTGGAACGCATCGGCGAGCTGCTCGGCCCGGGCTGGCAGGACACCGAGCGGTCCCTTGACATCCAGCTGGCGCTCCGGCTCGTGCGCCTACGCCACCTGCTCGGTGGTTCCATCACACCCGGCGTCGGGAGGGAAGGCGGGTGAGCCGCGCGCCGCGGTCCTGTCCCGCTCGGTGAGGATCGAGACGGCGCAGGCGGCCGAAGCCAGCGTGGTGTGGCGGTGCCATCCGGAGAACGACCGGCCGGTGAAGTCCCGCATTCCCACGTCGTCGGAGACGTCGGCGAAGTCCTCGTCGACGAGCCGGAGCAGCCGGGTCAGCCTGACCAGTGCGGTGAGATCCGGCGTGTTCAGGTTGGTGAGCCACAGCTCGCCGGGCCGCGCCTCGCCGATTCCGGAGATCCCCATGAGGAGCAGCTCTCGGTCGGGGCCGCCCGCGTCGGCGGTCCCGGCCGACCTGCTCACGGGAGCGCCTCCCGGTCGCGCGGAACGGGGCCGTACAACCCCCGACTGTACGGCCCCGGCCAGTGCTGCCCCCGGATGCGGGGGCTCCGTATGTGAGACCTGCGGAAGACGGGGGACGGCGCCTCCGTCGTGGCGGTGCGGCGCCACGACGGAGGCCGTGGCCACCAGGCGGGTGTGCCGCCCGGAGTCGGTGTCCGGCACCTCGACGCGGCGCCGGGTGTGCCGCGCCGCCGACATGATCTGCCGGGCGGAGAGGGTCCGCGACAGGCCGGGAAGGCAGAGCTGCTGTTCGCCGTCGATCCTGGCGAGCAGCGGGACGCCGGCGTCGCCGAGCCCTCGCGCGAGAACGTGGACGTCGAGCTCCCGCGCGTCGAGCACGACCGGCCGTACGGGCAGGTCCCACGCGGACAGGTCAAGGAAGGCGTTCACCGCGCAGCCGGACGGCGTGTCGGCGGCGGCGCCCTCGGGGATGGCGGCCCGGCTGCGCCGCCGGCTGTCGTCCAGCCACGCGTCCGGCAGGTGCAGTCTCCAGTTCACCGGGCTGCACAGCTGCTCGGACGCCAGCCACACGCCCATGGCCAGCTGGGCGGTGCCCACCTGACCGAGACCCGGGAAGAAGCGCCGGTCCACGCCCACCGAGTGCTCGCCCGCCTTGGGGATGAGCACCGGCCGCACGACCCAGGCCTGTGGCGGGGCGACACCGATCACGTACTCGGCCAGCGCCTGCCGCACCGGCATCCAGTCCCAGGTCGAGTCGCAGACGAAGTGGTGCAGGCTCTGCTCGGCGGCCGGGCCGCCGATCACGCCGGCGATGTTCCTGATCGACTTGCGTCCGGTCGCGGTCAGCAGTCCGTACAGGTAGTCCATTCCCCTGCGGCGCTGGTCGCGGCGGGGGAGGGGCGCGAAGAGCGCCGCGCAGAGCTCGGCGGGCAGGATCTCGGCGGGCAGGATGCGGTCGGGATCGGCGCTGCGCGTGTCGCGCATGGTGGGTCACCCCGGGCGAATGGCGGGCGGACGTGTCGCCTCCACCATCGGCCGCGGGCGCGGCGCGCGCCTAGATGCGCTCACCCTCATGTGCCGGGCCGCGGTGGTGACGGCGCCACCCTGCGCCCCGTTCGCGCCCCCCGGTCCGCGATCTTCTCGCGCCGGTCACTCGCCCGAAGTGTGGCCGGGCCACCATGGGCGGATACCCGGCAGGCGCGGCCGTGTGGCACGGCCACCGCGCCGAGGTCCGTACGGCCCGCGGCTGTGGGAGTGGGGCGGCGGCGCGGCCTGCGGGCCGGTGCCGGCCCGACGGTGGCGGGCCGGGCGGAGACCGGCCCCTGGTCACCGTGTGCGGCGGGTCTCAAAGCTGGTCAAAATGGCGATAATCTTGAGAAATCTGCCTTACCACAGACCTGACGGATTTTGAGAATATCCGTTGACGCCCCCCCAGGCCTCCCGGACGATCCTCCACATACCGGGAAGTTGCCGCACACCGGGAGTAAGGGGGGAACGTCATGATACCGCCCTAAGAGATCAAACATCTAACTTTGCCGAGTGCGCGCCTCATTCTGCCGCGCCGCCGGCGCATCCGTTGGTTCGAAGGGACGTTTCCCGTGGCGAAACTCAACGCACTAAGAGCGCAAATAGACGGCCTCGACCGGAAATTGGCGGAAATCATCGCCGAACGTCTCGGGCTGTGTGCTCAGGTGGCTCACGTGAAGTTGGCCGAGGGGATTTCCATGATGCAGCCGGACCGCGTCACCGCAGTTCGCGAAGCCTACGCCGGCCGGGCGCGGGAGCTGGGCGTGTCACCGGACCTGCTGGTCCGGGTGGCCGTTCTCCTCATCGACGAGGCATGCCGGCTGGAAGCGGGAATCATGGGAACGTCGATCGGACCCCGCACCTCTGAACATACCCGGTCAGGCGGAGCTGGAGGCGTAGCCGATGGGACCCGAGTGTAATACCGAGACAGATGAGGGCGACGTATTCTTTCGAATTCTCGGCCCCTTTCAGGTGAGTGTGGGAAATACGGTCGTCAAGCTCGCCAAGAACAGGCAGCTGACCGTTCTCGCGCTTCTGGCGACCGAAGCGAACAAGATCGTGTCGGTGGGGAGAATCATCGACGCGGTCTGGGGGGACTCCTCGCCGATCACGGCGGACAAGCAGATCCAGACCTGTGTGTGGCGGCTGCGTTCCGTCTTCGAGGCGGCCGGCGCGCCCGCGAACATCATCGAGACCACGCAGGGGGGATACCGGCTGCGCCTGGGCGAGTCGGGCCTGGACGCGTGGCTGTTCGAGCGGGCCGTGGCCCGCGGGCGGAGCAGGGTGGAGGACGGTGATCTCGGCGGCGCGGCGGAGGAGTACCGCGCGGCCCTGTCGCTGTTCCGCGGCCAGCCGCTCGCGGAACTCGACAGCGCGGTGATCGAGGCGGTCGCCACCTACTGGGCCGAGCGCAGGCTGTCGGTGCTGGAGGAGTGCCTCGACCTCGAACTCGCCATGGGCAGGCACCGCGAGCTCGTGGGCGAGCTGCGGCTGCTCGTGGAGGAGCACCCGCTGCGCGAGCATCTGCGCGCCAAGCTCATGACGGCGCTGTACCTGTCCGACCGGCGCGCGGACGCGCTGGCGGTGTACCGCGCCGGCCGTACCGCACTGGTCAACAACCTCGGCCTCGACCCCTGCGCGCGCCTGCAGGACCTGCACCGCCGGATCATCGCCGGGCAGCCCGTCCCCTCGCCGTTCCCGCAGCGCGCCCGGCACGCGGCGAAGATCCCCGCCCAGCTGCCCGCCGGCGTCGGCGACTTCACCGGCAGGCTCGACCAGGTCGAGTGGCTGTGCCGGGAGCTCAACCAGGACCGGACCGACCGGCCGCGGGTCATCGCCCTGGTGGGCCGCGGCGGCGTGGGCAAGACGGCGCTGGCCGTCCACGCGGCGCACAAGGTGCGCGACCACTACCCGGACGGGCAGATCCACGCCAACCTGCGCGGCAGCACCGAACCCCGGCAGGCGGCCGACGTGCTCGCGGAGTTCCTGCACGCGCTGGGGGTGCCGCAGCGGAGCGTGCCGCCGGACCTGTCCGGCCGCGCGACGCTGTTCCGCAGCGTGAGCGCCGGGCGCCGCCTGCTCATCCTGCTGGACGACGTGGCCGACTACGAGCAGATCGAGCCGCTGCTGCCCGGCGACCGGGGGAGCGTGGTGCTGTGCACCAGCCAGCCCAGCATGATCCAGGCGCCCGGCGTCGCGATGCGCCGCGTCGACGGGCTCACCACCGCCGAGGGCGTGCAGCTGCTCGCCCAGCTCGTGGGGGCGGAGCGCGTCGCCCAGGAGCCGGAGAGCGCCCGGCTGGTCGTCGAACGCTGCGGGCACCTGCCGCTGGCGATCCGGGCCGCCGCCGCCCGCCTCAACGCCCGCCCGGCCTACCGGCTCGACCGGTTCGTCGACCGCCTGTCGGACGAGGACCGCAGGATCACCGAGCTGACCTACGGCTCCCTGGACACCGGCGCGCGGCTCGTCGCCTCGGCGGAACGGCTGCCCGACGTGGCCCGCACGCTGTGGCTGCTGCTGAGTGTCATGAACCTGACGCACGTGTCGGCCTGGGCGGCGGCCGCGGTCGCCGACCTGTCGGAGGACGAGGCGCAGCGGCTGCTCGACCTCCTGGTCGACCACCAGGTGCTCGACGTGGTCAGCGAGGACGGCCTTGGCGGCTCCCGCTACGAGTTCCACTCGCTGGTGCGGATCCGGGCCCGCGCGCTCGCGACCGCGGAGCTGGACGCGACGACCCGCGCCAAGGCCCGCGACCGGCTCCTCGACGTGTTCTCGTGGCTGGAGGAGCACGCGCGGGTGGCCCTCCGATCGCCCCGCAACGGGCTGACGCGCCCCGCGCCGGCCTCCGTGCTGCGCATCGGCCGGACCATCATCCGCGACATCACGCAGTACGCCGACGTGTGGCTCGCGCAGGAGCGGCCCAACCTCGCGGAGCTCCGCGAGCCGCTCGTCGCGACGAGCGTGTGATGTCACGGCCGACGACGACCCCGGCATGCCCGGCGGCAGAGCCGCCGGGGCCGGGGAGGTTCAGCGGCCGGGCGGCGGGTCCAGCCGTTCGGCCAGCCTCCTGGGCGCCAGGTGGCGGTAGCTCTCGGCGAGCAACTCCGTCACCTCGGACCAGTCCACGTCCGCCTCGACGACCATGCCGACGATGTCGGGGAACCAGGGCGGCCGGAAGAACGGATGGCCGAGGCCGCCCAGGGCGGCCAGTTCCTCCCCGGACGACCGGAACGTCAGCACGACCGCCGGCCCGGGCGTGCCGGCCGCCCGCGCGTACGCGGGCGGCCGGCCGTCCTGGACCACAAGCACGTGGGCGAAGGTCTTCTTGCCCACCCGCCACCGGGTGCCCACCCACGCCTGCTCCTCGTATGCCTCGGGCAGACGCAGGCAGGCCTCCCGGAGGCGGGCCAGGATCTCGCCGGGAACCTCCGCCGTCAACGCCACTCCGCCTGGGCGAGGATCCCGAGCGCCTCACGCAGGACCTCCACGGCCCTGCCGTACTCGACCAGGTCGATGTGCTCGCGATCGGTGTGGTCGAGGCTGGAGTCACCGGGACCGTAGACCGCCATGGGCACCTGCCAGCGGGGCTCCACGATGTTCAGGTCGGCGGTCCCGGTCTTCAGCTTGAGCTTCGGCCGCTCCCCCCGGCGCCGGATGCCGGCGCACAGCGCGCGTACGGCGGGTCCCGCGGGGTCCACCCGCACCGGCGGCGTCCGGTCGTCGACGTAGAGCGTCCCGTCGCGCGCGGCGTCCGTGACGAAGCGCTCGAAGGCCGACAGGTCGAACCCCGGCGGGGTGCGTACGGACACGGTCATCAGCGCCCGCTCGATCGTGCCGGTGATGTCGTTCAGCGTGGGGACGGGACGGTCGAAGGCCCGGTCGCCCGCCGCCACCACCTCGCAGTAGGAGTCGCAGTAGGACCGGACCCGGTCCCAGAAGAGGGCCGCGGCCTCGGTGGCCTTCTCCTCCGGGCTGGCCGTGTGCACCGCCGGCCGGCTGACGTCGTAGCGCATCATGACGCGGCCCTTGTAGCCGATGCCGACGCCCGCCCAGCCGTTGGGCTCGCCGACGACGGCGACGTCCGGCCGGAAGGTCTCGGCGAGGTGCTGCGCGCCCTTCCCGAAGGTCTCCTCCTCGACGACCCCCGCCACCACCACCTGCATGCCGCGCAGGTCGGCCGCGGCGGCGGCCGCGATCATCGTGGCGAGCGGTCCCTTGGCGTCGACGGTGCCCCGCCCGTACAGGAGGGAGCCCTCCTGCCGGACCGGGATGTCGCCGGGCACGGTGTCCATGTGGCCCATCAGCATGATCATAGGCGCGTCGGGGTCGCCCCGCCTGCCGATCACGTTGCCCACCTCGTCGATATGGCTGCGAAAGCCCCACTCGGGCAGTTCGCGGGCGAGCAGGGAGGCCAGTTCGGCCTCCTCACCCGTCGTCGAGGGCACCTCCACCATGCGGCGGAGCAGGGACTCGGCCCTGCTCGTGGTGCCGCTGTTCGCAGTACCGCTGTTCGCACCGCTGGTCACGCTGCTGGTCATGGCACTCCTTTGACGAGGGTGGTTCCTGCTCCCGCCCGCGCGGCGAGCACCGGCGAGGGACCGCGCCCGTCGCCGAGGACGACGTGCGGCACTCCCGCCAGGCACGCCTCGCCCGCGGTCCGCAGTTTGACCTTCATGCGCCCGCCGGCCAGGTCGAGATATCCGGCGAGGTCCTCGCACGGAATCTCGGCCACCAGGCTGCCGGGGTCGCCGGGGTCCCGCAGGAGCCCCGGCACGTTGGACAGGATGACGAGCCAGTCGGCCTCCAGCGCGACCGCGAGACGCGCGGCGAACCGGTCGGCGTCCACGTTGAGCAGCCCGGCGCCGGACTCCGGGTCCGCCTCCGGGTCGTACGCGGGCGGTGAGATCACCGGCACGTACCCCGCCGCGAGCAGGGTCCGCGGCAGGTGGGCGTCCACCGCCGAGATCCGCCCGGACAGGTCGTCGCGGACCACCCGCCGGACGCCGTCCACGACGACGTTCGCCGGAGGGGTCCGGCGGGCGGTGACCATCCCGCCGTCGGCTCCCGACAGGCCCACCGCGCGGACGCCGAGCCGGAGCAGCTCGGTCACCAGCGGGGGCTTCAGGCGGCCGAGCATGCCGAGGACGAGCACGTCGAGCGCCGCCGCGTCGGTGTACCGGCTGCGGCGCCCGCCGGACGCGGTCAGGTACCGCTTCGGGCGGCCGAGTTCGTCCGCGAGCCGGTCGGCCTCGGCGCCGCCGCCGTGGACCACGACGACGCTGTCGCCGCGGTCCACCAGCGCGCGGATGTCGGCGCACGCCCGGGACATGTCCGCGCCGAGCGACCCGCCGACCTTGATCACGTACCGTTCCGACCGGGTGTCAGATGGGATGGAGCCCGACGAAGTCGAGTCCTGCGGTCTCCTCCCAGTCAGCGGCGATGTTGAGGCACTGGACGGCATTTCCGGCACCTCCCTTCACCAGGTTGTCCAGTGCGGCCACCACCACCAGGTGGTCGCCGCCGGGGGCGAGGGCCAGCCCGATGTCGCAGAAGTTGCTGCCGGAGAGGATCTTCGGTTCCGGCATGCGGTGCAGCGCCGAGCGTTCCCTGATCACGCGGACGAACGGCTCCTCGCCGTACGCCTTGCGGTAGACGGCCCACAGTTCGCGTTCGGTGACCGTGCGGGAGGGGGTGACGTGGCAGGCGACCTGCACCCCGCGCACCGCCTCCACGGCGGTCACCGACATGTGGGCCGTGATCCCGCACGCCTGCTCGATCTCCGCGGTGTGGCGGTGCCCGTGGGGCTTGGCCATCCGCATCGCGCCGCTGCGCTCGGGATGGTGGCTGCCCTCGTCGGGCGTCCGTCCGCCGCCGCTGGAGCCCGTACGGGCGTCGACGACGACCGGGCCGCCGATCAGCCCCTCGGCCGCCAGCGGGTGCAGCGCGAGGATCGCCGCGTTGGCCATGCAGCCGGCCACCGCGATGTGGGTGGCGCCGCGCAGCCCGTCCCGGTTGAGCTCGGGGATGCCGGGCTGGAAGCGGGCCAGCCAGGCGGGGTCGGGCGGCGGCCCGGGGTAGAAGCGCGCCCGCCTCGCCGGGTCGTGGATCCGGAAGTCCGCGCTGAGGTCCACGACCGTCGGCGCGAGCCCCGACCAGCGTTCGACGGAGCGCATCGACGTGCCGTGCGGGGTCGCGAGGAAGACGACGTCGCAGGGCGACAGGTCCTCCTCACGGGTGAAGCACAGGTCGGTCTGGCCGCGCAGGTTCGGGTGGGAGACCCGCAGGGGGCGCCCGGCCTGCCGTTCCGAGGTGACCTGTGCCAGTTCGATGTGCGGATGACGCAGCAGCAGCCGGACGATCTCACCGCCGATGTAGCCGCTGCCGCCGACGACGGCGGCCCTCATCGTGCCAGCGCTCCGAGGACGTGGCCGACGACGAGGTCGGCCAGATCCACCTCGGTCGCCTGGATGAGCCCGTGGAACTCCATGGTGTGGTTCACCTCGGTGACGAGCAGTTCCCCGGTGGAGCGCTCGATCAGGTCCACCGCGAGCATGCCGCCGCCGACCGCCTGGGCCGCCCGCAGTGAGAGCTTCACCAGGTCGTCGGTGAGAGCGCACCGCTCCGTGGACGCGCCGCGGGCGGTGTTGGTGATCCAGTGGCCGGACCGGCGGTAGACCGCGGCCACCACCTCGTCGCCGAGCACGATCACCCTGAGGTCGCGGCCCGGCTTGTCGATGTACTCCTGCACGTAGAAGACCGAGTGCACCGGCGAGCGCAGCGACTGCTTGTGCTCGATCAGCGCCTCGGCCGCGTCGCGGTCGTTGACCTTGGCCAGCAGCCGGCCCCACGATCCGACGGCCGGTTTGACCACGGCCGGGTAGCCGATGCGTTCGATGGCCTCCAGTGCGGCGTCGGGAGTGAGCGCGACGACCGTCTCCGGTGTCGGTATCCCGGCGCCGGCCAGCGCCAGCGAGGTGAGGATCTTGTCGCCGCACGTCTCGATCACGGCGCTGGAGTTGAAGACCGGGAGGTTCCCGGCCTCGAAGAGGCGCGCCGCGTACAGACTGCGCGTGTGGGACATGCTCCGGTTGAGCACGCCCCGGTAGCGGCCCGCGACGGGCGCGCCGAGGTCGCCGATCACCCGGCGCTCGTCGATCTGCTCGTACGGCTCGCCGCGCCGTTCGAGGGCCTCGAAGATCAAGCGTTCCTCGAGGCGCGTGCGGGTGGTCAGGACGGCGAGCGGACCGTCCTGACCAGCGCTGATTGTCACGTTCTACTCCCCGAAGTCTTCCTCGATCTCCGGCGCGAGCGCGAACTCGGCGGGGTCGAGGCCGATGACCTCGAGCTCCGCCTGGCAGGCCGGGCATACGACGATGGACGTCACCCGCAGGTCCGAGGACGTGGGTACGGCCTCGGTGCAGTCGGGACAGGTGCTCACTGCGACGGTCATGGAGACTCTCCTTGTTCGGTGCTGGTGCGAACATCCGGACGACCGCGCAGGACGGACTCGGCCGCGCGGACCACGTGGTCCCGCGACACGCCGCACTGCGCGAGCTGTTCCTCGTGACTGCCGGGCCGGGAGCAGAACGCGTCGCCGACGCCCACGCGCACCACCCGCGCCGGGTGGTGCTCGGCCAGGGTTTCCGCGACCGCGCCGCCGAGCCCGCCGAGCACGGAGTGGTCCTCGACGGTCACGACGCCCGCGGTCGTCTCCGCCGCCTCCACCAGGGCGGCGACGTCGAGCGGTTTGATCGTGTGCATGTTGAGCACGCACGCCTCGATCCCCGCCGCGGCGAGCCGGCGCGCCGCGTCGAGCGCGAACCGTACGGGAAGGGCGCCCGCGGCCACGATCGTCACGTCGCCGCCCGCGCGCAGCCGTACCGCCCGGCCCACGGTGAAGCCGTCGTCGCCGGCGTGGACCGGAGGCGTCGGGTTGCGGCCGAGCCTGATGTAGACCGGCCCCGGCAGGTAGGCCGCGGCCCGGACCATGCGGACGGTCTCCGCGGGGTCCGCGGGCGTCATCACGGTCATGTTCGGCAGGCCCCGCATGATCGCGAGGTCCTGCTGGGCGTGGTGCGTGGGGCCGAGGTGGGCGGCGGACAGCCCGGAGTGCGTGCCGACGATCCGCACCGGAAGCGCGTGGTAGGCGACGTCGATCTTGACTTGTTCCAGGGCCCGCGCCGAGGCGAAGGCCGCCATCGTGTTGACGAACGGAAGGACGCCGGTGCTCGCCACCGCCGCCGCGACGGTGATCAGGTTGGCCTCGGCGATGCCCAGGTCGACGTACTGGCCCGGCAGTTCCGCCTCGAACTGCCGTTCCAGCCCGCCCATGTCGGAGTCGAGGCACCAGACGCGGCCGTCCGCCCGGGCCAGCTCCAGCAGTGTGGCCCGGTAGGCGGCGCGGTCGGAGTCGGGCGCCGGCGCCCGGGCCGGGGCGCCGCGCTCGCGCGTGGTGGTCATGCCGCGGCTCGCAGCGCGGCCAGGGCCCGCTGGTACGCGTCGGGGCCGAGCTTGGCGAAGTGACTCTGCTTGCGGTGCTCCAGGTGGCGCACCCCCCGGCCCTTCACGGTGTCGGCGATCAGCACGGCCGGGCCTCCCGGCACGGGCGGGGTGCGCAGGGCGGGCACCAGTTCGGCGAAGTCGTGCCCGTCGGCGTGCGACACCTGCCAGCCGAACGCGCGCCACCGGTCGGCCAGTGGCTCCAGCCGCATCCGGTCCTCCGTGGAGCCGTTGATCTGCAGCCGGTTGCGGTCGACCACGGCGGTGAGGTTGTCGAGCCGGTAGTGCGCCGCCGACATCGCGGCCTCCCACACCGTGCCCTCCTGCAGTTCGCCGTCGCCGAGCAGGACGAACACGCGGTTGGCGCGCCCGGCCCGCTTGGCCGCGAGCGCCAGGCCGACGGCGAGGGACAGGCCGTGGCCGAGCGACCCGGTGGCGAACTCCACCCCCGGGACCGCGGGGGTGGGGTGGGCCATGAGCCTGCCGTCCGGGTGGCCGTAGCTCGCCAGCTCCGACGGCGGGAAGAAGCCGCGCTCGGCGAGCGTGGAGTAGAGCGCGGCGCTGGCGTGGCCCTTGCTCAGCACGAAGTAGTCGCGCCCGGACCAGCCGGGCTCGTGCGGGCGCACCCGCATGACCTCGAAGTACAGCGCGACGAGGATGTCCGCGGCCGACAGCGACCCCCCTATGTGGGTGCCGACGGCCCCGGCGCCGATGGCCAGCACGTGCTCCCGCACCGCCAGGGCGGTGCGGGACAACGCGGCCGGGTCGACGGCGCCCTCAGGGCTCCGCGCGACGGTCTCGACGGTCATGCGGCCGCTCCGGCGTGCGCGCGGCCGACGCCCTTCACCGCCGCCCACGGCGGGGCGTACGGCGCGGACCGGGCGAAGCGGCCGATCACATCGAGGTTCTCCCAGACCCGCTGGAAGGCGTCGGCGTACTCCTCCAGAGCCGGCCCGGCGTCCGGGTTGAGGTGCATGCGCCGCAGGCACAGGGAGTCCTCGATGACGGCGCAGGTCACCGGGTAGTCGGCCAGGTCGTACCGCTGGGGGTTGACCCCCGGCAGCGACCAGGGGTAGCCCCGGCCGTACGCGTCCTGCTCCTGGAACACCGGCTGGCCCGGCAGCGGGATGATCTGGTAGTGCGTCAGCGGCACGCCCTCGGCCAGCAGCGCGCGGCGTAGCGCCTGCCGGAACTGGCCGGGCGTGATGCCGTCCAGCCCCGCGGCCTCCGGGTCGAAGCGGAAGCGCAGCATGTGCCACATGTGGGTGCGGTCGTCGGGCACGGAGGGCAGGACGATGCCGGGCAGTTCGGCGAGCCGGTTGAGGAACACCGGGATGTTCTGCTCACGCCGCACCTGGTAGTCCCAGAAGCGGTCGAGCTGGGCCCGGGTGAAGGCGGCGAGGACCGCGCTGAGCTTGAGGTTCGACCCCCGGGTGGCGGAGACGTAGAGGCGCTCCTCCGTGCTCAGATCCTCGCCCAGGATGCGCAGGCTGCGGCAGCGCTCGGCGACCCGCTCGTCGTCGGTGACGATCAGCCCGCCCTCGCCGCAGGTCGGGATGCTCTTCTCCACGTTGAGGCTGAAGCAGCCGACGTCACCGATCGAGCCCGCCGTACGGCCGCGGTACTTGCCGCCCTGGGCCTGGACCGCGTCCTCGATGACGTAGAGGTCGTACTTGCGCGCCAGCGCCAGGATCTCGTCCATGTCGGCCGGCAGGCCGCCGAGATGCACCGGGATGATCGCGCGTGTGCGGTTGGTGATCTTCGCCTCGATCTGCGTGACGTCGATGTTGAACGACACGGGATCGATGTCCACGAACACGGGGACGGCGAGCTGGTAGAGGGGAGCCATCGCGGTCGCGACGTAGCTCAGGGCCGGCACGATCACCTCGTCGCCGGGACCGATGCCGAGCGCGGTCAGCGCCAGCTCCAGCGCCACCGTGCCGCTGTTGACCGACACCGCGTGGCGGGTGTCGCAGAACGCGGCCCATTCGCTTTCCAGCCCGCTGATCTCGGGCTCTTCCTTCGCGCCCACGGTGAATTTCCCGTGGTCGAGCACGCGGAGTACGGCGTCTCGATCAGCCTGCGTCACCACCGGCCATTCCAGTCTGCGGTATTCCGGCCGGACCGCGGGCTTGCCGCCGAACATCGCCAGATCGGCCTTCATTTCTCTCCTTCTGCCGCACCATTTCCCTTATTCGGGCGTCAGGCGGAGACCACGCTAATCATCCGTTCTCTCGCGGCGGTATTGAAATGGCCCACCTTTTCTCTCGCCGTGGTATTGATTCGAGCTGATATTTCTCTCGGCCGAGGAAACGGCGATTGCGGAGTCAGCTACGAGCCCAGGCGAGGGCCTTCTCGACGGGTGAGATGCCGTACTCCGCCTCGACCGCGGCCGCGACCAGGTGGCAGAACAGGTACCGCTGCAGCGGCACGAGCCCGAGCCTGCCCAGGTGGGAGTAGAGCAGGTTGACGGCCAGCCGGTGCCCGAGGAACCAGTCGGAGCCGAGCACCTCGGTTCTGTACCGCCCGGTGGCCAGCAGGATCTCGTGGAAGTCGACGGTGTGCAGTTGCGGCCTCCCGGGCTCGCGCGGGCCGGCGTCGAGGTCGATCCTCCGGTCGCGGATGAGGGGCGCGGCGAGGGTCTTGGCACGCTCGACGTGGTCGAGCCACTCGCGCACGTGGGGTGGCGTCCGGCCCTCGTCCACCTCGGCCACCCGGCGGCGTACCAGGGCCCGCAACTGCCGCTCGTGCTGCCGGTACTTCGCCTCGAAGCCCGCCCGTACGCCGTCGCGGTCCACGCAGTAGGAGGCGAAGGCGTCCGCGTGGGAGCGGAAGGACATGTATCCGCGCGAGATCGGCGGCACGCTGGTGTGCGCGAAGGCGATCATCAGGTCGAGGCTGAGCTGGAAGAGCGACAGGTGGCCCCGGCGGAAGGCGGCCAGCGTCCCGAACGCGATCCGGGTGCTCTCGGCGTGGAAGTGGTCGAGCAGGTCCACGAGAGTCTGGCTGCCGAGCACGTGCCGGCGATCCTCGTACGGCTCGGTCTGGATGGTGTTGTCCGGGTACCACGGCCGGAGCGGGCCGTGCTCGTTCTCCCGCAGGGCCAGCGCCCGGTGGGCCTCCTCCAGCGCGGCCTCGTCCAGGACCTCACGGGAGGGATGCTCGGCGAGGTAGCGGCCGAGGCGTTCGGTGGCCAGCGGCAGGATCTCGTCCTGCCAGACGTCGTCGGCGGCGCGGAGGTTGAGGCGGAGGTGCGGCCCGCGCCGCCAGTGGCGCACGACGTAGGGCTGCCGCACCCGGTCGCCCAGTTCGGCCAGCAGGGGCCGTACGGCGTCGAGGATCAGCGCGTCCTTGTCCGTCTCGTAGTAGCGCACCTGGATGCTGTGCCAGGGGGTCGTGAGGTCGTTCACCGGTGCTCCAGTTCGCGGTAGGTGGTGCCGACGAGGTGACGCAGGTGCGTCTCCTGCTCGCCCGGCAGCCCGAGCCGGTTGCACAGCAGGTGGACGCAGCGGAGGAGAAGGATCAGGACGTCACCGCGCGCCTCGGTGACGCCGGGCGGCTGGAAGGAGGAGACGGCGGGTTCGGGATGGAAGCGCCCGGCCGCCTGGAGGTCCAGGGCGCGCAGGCGCAGGGTGTCGATCGAGCGCCACCACGCGCCGAGGGGATCGCGGGCGCCGGGGATCTCCGCGCCGGAGGCGATGCGGTGGCAGCGCAGAAGCTGCGCCGTGAGGGCGGCCCGCTCCCGGCCGCCCCGCGCGGCGTCTGCCGGCCGGTCGTGCGGAGCGTGATCGGGCCGCGGGTCCCAGCGTTCACGGCTCGCGTCGAGCGCGCGGGCGAGGCGGGCGGGGTCCGGTTCCCAGGCCGCCAGGGCGAGCATCAGCGCGGCGGCGGCGAAACCCCGCCTGCGTCCCGGCTCGATCCCGCCGTCGAGCAGGGCGAGCGCGATGCGGCTGGAGTCGCAGAAGTGCTCCTCCACGGCGTCGATCGCCTCCGGCCCGCCGTACGTCGCGTACTCCGGGCGGTAGGCGACGGCCTCCACCGCGTCGCGGGTGCGCACCCGCCGGTCGTAGTGGGTGAGGTTCTCGGCCCTGGCGAACCGCTCGGCCGCGGCGGCGTACTTCCCGGTGTCCCACGCGGCCTCAAGCGGGGAGGGGTACGCGGCCAGGTGCCGCTCCAGCGCGGCCCTCGCGCGTGCCTCCACCTCGTCCGGCTGGGCGGCCGGCCGGAGCCGCAGCCGCAGGTGCGGGCCGCCCTCCCAGTAACGCAGGAAGAAGTGGCGGACGAGCAGGCCGTCGGCGGTGAGCGAGCGCAGCAGCCCGCCGACCGCCTCGGTGATCAGCCGGTCGGTGCCGCCCCGATGGAAGGCGTGCAGCGAGATCCACGGCTCACTCATCGCCCACCTCCACGACGTACTCCATGACGTGGCCCGCGCCCAGCTCGGGCAGCACCTCCTGGAAGGCCGTGCAGGCGCCGTTGCCGCCGAGCTGCCGGTCGAAGCAGGCGACAAGGGAGGGGTCGGCCAGATCCAGGAACGTCGGTTTGGCCAGCTGCGCCGCACGCATCCGGTCCTGTCCCCAGGAGCCCGGGTCCAGGGAGAACACGAAGCAGCGGGACGGGATGCCGTGCGCGGCGAACCAGCGGGCCAGCGCCAGCAGGTGCCCGGCCTCGGAGGTTCCCGGACGGCGGCGCGGGACCTCCGCCGTGGCCGCGTACCAGGTGGCTCGTGCCACGACCACCCGGCCCAGCGACACTCGTGGCCTGACGACGACCTCCTCCGGCGTCCGCCGCGGCGGCTCGGCGAACAACGCCCAGAGCGGGACGCCGATGCCGGGCTGGTCGCCGAACAGGTGCAGCAGCAGCCGGGCCGTACGCGGCAGGAAGGGGGTGGCGAGCAGGCCCGTGTGGCGCATCAGCACGCGGCGGCCGTCCGCGGCGCGCACGAGTTCCAGTGCTCCGGTGGCGGGGTCGTGGCGGACGTCGAGGTCGCCCAGCGCGAGGCGTGCGGCGGGCGGGCGGGCGGAGACCGCGCCCGGATAGCCGAGCTCGTGGGTGGTCATGGGGGAACGCAGACTGATGTTGTGACCGAACAGCCCGGTGAGCTCGGCCTCGATCGGCAGCCCGTCAGCGGGGTCGGGTTCCATTGGACGGGGCTCGTGCGCCAGTCCCGCGATCGTCAGGAGGCGGTGGACGCGGCTGCGCGCGGTGCCGTGGCCGGCGGCCACGGCGTTGAGCACCAGCCGCACCGGCCCCTCTCCGTCGCCCGGCCCGGGCAGCACCTGCACGTAGCAGGCCAGCGAGCGCACCGGCCCCGCGCCTTCCGGCCGTCCCCGCAACCAGCCGGCCAGCGCCTCCGGCTCCTCGCGGAGCAGGTTCAGGGTCTGGTCGCGGTAACGCCGCAGGGCGGCCACCTCGCCAGGCACAGTCCCGAATACGGTGCCCGGCGGCTCCGCGGCCCCGCCGGGATAGAGCAGGGCGTGCAGCGCGTCGCCCTCGGGGGTGACCAGCTGCCCGGCCAGCGTCCGATGGAACCGGGCGAAGGGGACCCGTGCCCCCGTGCCGTACGCCTGGACGAAGAGGCCGGCGGCGAGCAACCGGATCTCGTTGTCGCGCTGGAAGACGCCGACCAGCGTGCGGATCAGGTGCAGGTCGTCGAGGGCCGCCCGCCATTCCGGTTCCCCCAGACGTACGGCGGGCGAGGTGAAGACGGCGTTGTCGTGGAAGAGGTTCTTGTCCGGAAGGCGTCCGTCTGGTGGCGACAGACGGCGCAACGCGGTGCGCACCTCCTGCTGGAGGGCGAGCCCTTCGACCGGTCCCCGTACGCCGGGGTGGCGGGCCAGCGCCCGGCCGAACGCGGCGAGCGCGTCGGCGGCCGGGTGCGGCGCCAGCCGTACGGCCAGATCGCTCAGATGGGAGACGGACTGGTCGGCGACCGGCGGAAGCGTCTCCAGCACCCCGGCGTCGACCAGGCGCGCGAGCGCATCGGACGGCACGAGCCGCCGCGCCTCGCCGAGCGTGGTCTCGCCGGTCAGGGCGCGCAGGAGCGCGCGCAGCGGCTCCGAGGCACGGACGCTCCGGTAGGCGTCCTCGGTCCGGCTCAGGTACCACAGGCGGCCGTCCTCCTCGGTCAGGCCGGCGTTCGGCCTGATCAGGAAGCGGGCCGCGAGGTCGTCGTCCGACGCGGCCAGATCGCTGAGCAGCCTGCGGACCAGCCACAGATCGGGCTCGGCGACGGTGCGCCAGTCCCATCCGCCTTCGACGGCGACCGGCTCGGGGCCCGGACCCCAGTGGCCGAGGCCGCTCATGGTGAACGTGGAGTGCGGGCTGGTCTTGGCCACCACCCGCGACAGGTAGCGGCTCAGCCGCAGGTCCAGCCGGCGGGACGGTGCCGTCCCGGGGGAGTCCAGCCAGCGGGCCAGCGCCCCGGCCAGCGACGGGCTCGCCTGGACGAGGCCGTGCGTGAACACGTCGGCCGACGCCCACGTGCGGAGGCTGTGGTGCCGATCCCGGCGCTCCTTCTCCAGGATCAGGGGCAGCTCGGCCTCCAGGCGCTCGCACGCGCGGGACCGCTCCGACCACCGCCGGACGCGCCGGTCCAGCTCGGCCGGTGTCTCGGCCGAGCTGGGGGGCACGGCGGGGGTCCGCCCGTTGTACAACGCCCGGCGGAGCGCGACCAGGCGGGACCTCGCCTGCCCGGAGGGAACGTCCGCGATGACCGGCTCAAGGGCGAGCGCGAGCGCGCGGCCCTCCGCGGCCAGGGCGTCCCGTTCCTTCAGGATCTCCTGTACGGCCTGCCAGGTCCGGTCACACCTCAGGTCGTCGAGGGCCGCCCCGGGGAGGGCGGCGACCCTGACCACCACGGTCTCCGGGCGCTGTGGGCGGGTCGCCATGCGGGCGGCGCGCTAGACGAGCCAGCTCGTCCTCGAGGTCCATGCTCCCGAGGCGCCGACCTCGGTGTTGCCCAGTCCCATGGTCACCGCCTCGACGAGCACGTCGGAGCCGGGAAGCTCCACGGTGGCGACGTCCAGCGAGTCCAGGTCCAGCGCATCCAGGTTGAGGGCTTCTTCGTGCATGGCCATGCTGCCTCCCGTTTCCGGTGGGGTACGGCGCGTGCCGCGATACTCTGCCAACGAAGCACGGAATGGTCTATTAGTCCATAATTCTCCATAAATAGGGCAATACGGACATTCAATCGGCCCGGATGGGCCGGGCCGATTTCGCGACGTAACGCCGAGCACAGAAAGCCGATCAGCCACCAGCCGGTTCGCCGCGTCTGGCGGGTCGGCCAGGGCGGTTACGGTGCTCTATGTACTGGTGCAGGACACTGTTAGGTGTGCCGGCAACGCTGGCGGCAAAGGAGGAGCCCGACCACAGCTTGTTCGCCCTGTAACAGTGGCGGGCCAGCGTGGGGAACTCTTGCCGCATCCGGCGGGAGAAGACGCCCGTGAGGCTGCTGACGAGCCGGGACAGGGTGACCGTGGGCGGGGTGTTCACCAGCAGGGAACGGGTTGGCCTCGCCGTTCAACTCCGCCGGTTCGCACTCGAAGTCGGCGCAGACGTCCCGGATGATCTGCTCGGTGCGCTCCAGGTGAGCGCCGGTTACTACTCGATTCCGGAACGTGATCGCGGCAACCACGTGGGCGTGCAGGATGAAAACGCGGAGAGCTTGCCAGTTCTGATATCTCCCTGTGATCAACCGTGCGCCGTCGGTAAAATCATGGTGTGCGGCTCAGGTACAACTTCCGCCTCTACCCGACGCCGGGTCAGCGTGACGCGCTGGCCCGGGCGTTCGGGTGCGCTCGGGTGGTGTTCAACGACGGGCTGCGCGCACGACAGGACGCCCGGGAACGCGGCTTGCCGTACATCTCCGATGGCGAGTTGTCCAAACGGGTCATCACCGAGGCGAAGAAGACCCCGGAACGCTCCTGGCTGGGCGAGGTCTCAGCCGTGGTCCTGCAGCAGTCGCTGGCGGACCTGAACACCGCCTACCGCAACTTCTTCGCCTCCATCACCGGTAAGCGGAAGGGGCCGAAGGCTGCTGCGCCCCGGTTCCGGTCCAAGAGGGACACCAAGCAGGCGATCCGCTTCACCAAGAACGCCCGGTTCGCGATTACGGCGGGTGGGAGGCTGCGCCTGCCGAAGATCGGTGACGTGGACGTCCGCTGGTCTCGCTGCCTGCCCGCCGAACCGTCCTCGGTGACGGTGGTCAAGGATGCGGCCGGACGCTACTTCGCGTCCTTTGTGATCGAGGTAGCTGGCCAGCCCCTGCCGCCGGTCGAGTCCGAGACGGGCATCGACCTCGGACTCACCCACTTCGCTGTTTTGTCGAATGGCCAGAAGGTCGCCACGCCGCGTTTTCTGCGCCGGGCGCACAAGAAACTCAAGAAGCTCCAGCAGGCGCTGTCCCGCACAGCCAAGGGGTCGAACAACCGGGCCAAGGCCCGCCTGAAGGTCGCCCGCCAGCACGCGAAGGTCACTGACGCGCGCCGTGAGTTCCACCACCAGCTCTCCACACAGATCATCCGTGAGACCCAAACGGTGATCGTGGAAGACCTGGCGGTCAAGGGCCTGGCACGCACGAGGCTGTCCAAGAGCGTGCACGATGCGGGCTGGTCATCCTTCGTCGGCATGCTGGAGTACAAGGCCGCCCTGTACGGGCGGGCGTTCCACCGGATCGACCGGTGGTTCCCCAGCTCGAAGCTGTGCTCATCGTGCGGCATCCTCGCCGGGTCCATGCCGCTGCGCATCCGGGAGTGGGCCTGCCCCTGCGGGGCGACCCACGATCGGGACGTGAACGCAGCGAAGAATATCCTCGCCGCTGGACGAGCGGAGAGGCTAAACGCCTGTGGAGGGCCGGTAAGACCACCGCTCACGGTGGCGCAGCCCGTCGAAGCAGGAAGCCGCAGAGGTGCCGCATGACGCGGTACCGGCTGAATCCCCGGCCTTCAGGCCGAGGAGCGCATCAATACCTCGCCCAGCGCCGGTCCGGCAGGGGCAGCGTCTGGGACGGCGAGGTCGTCACCCGCCTCGACCCTGTGGAGCACCCGGTGGTCCGCGTCCACCCCGAGACCGGTCGCAGGGGGATCTTCGTCAACCCCGGTTTCACCTCCCACATCGTGGGCGTGTCCGAGGCCGAGAGCCGGGCCATCCTGGACCTGCTCTACGCCCACCTGACCAAGCCCGAGCACATCGTGCGTCACCGCTGGAGGGCCGGCGACGTCGCCATGTGGGACAACCGGAGCACGGCCCACTACGCCAACCGGGACTACGGCGACGCCCACCGGGTGATGCACCGGATCACCCTGCGCGGCGACCGTCCCTTCGGCCCCGAGCGACGTCCCTGAGTTCAGGCTGAGCCCAGTGCATGCGGCTCAGTACATGCGCGGCGGCGCGGGGTCGGTGCGCACGTGCAGCAGATGCGGCCGGTCGTCGGCGAGCGCGGCGGCGAGCGCGCTCTTCACCTCGGCGGGCTCGGTGACGTACCGTGCCGCGCAGCCCATTCCCTGGGCCAGCGCGACGAAGTCGAGCCCGCCGAGGTCCACACCGGGGATGCCCGTGCCGCCCGCCGCTTCACCGAGCAGCCGCACCGCGGCGTACCGCGCGTTGTCGAGGATCACGAAGGTCACCGGCGTCCCCTCGCGGGCCGCGGTCCACAGGGCCTGGATGCCGAACATGGCCGACCCGTCGCCGAGCACCGCGACGACCCTGCGGCCCGGCCTGGCCAGCGCGGCGCCGACCGCGGCCGGGAGCCCGTAGCCGAGCGCGCCGCTCGCGGTGGTGAGGAACCCCGTGTCGGTCGCGGTGATCGGCAGGTGGTCGTGCAGCACGCTGCGGTGGCTGGGTGTCTCCTCCACCACGATCGCGTCGGCGGGCAGCAGTTCGGCGAGCGTGGCGTAGACCTCCGCCGCGCTGATCATCCCGTCCGCCGGTCCCGCCGGGCGGGCGAGGACGGGCGGGGCCGCCCTGCCGACCGCCCTGCCGGCCGCGCGCACCGGACGGCCCGGCGCTCCGTTCCGCGTTGCGTTCTCCGTACTGCCGAGAGCGTCGTCCAGCGCCCGCAGGGCGAGCCGCGGAGTCGCCCTGATGCCGGCGCCCGTGTCGGCCCTGGCGAGCACCTGCTCGTCGTCGCTGACCACGAACAGCGGGGGTAAGGGCACGTCGGGCTCGCCCCGGTAGACGTGGTAGGTGAAGGCCGGTGCCCCGATCACCACGACCAGGTCATGCCGGGCCAGCGCCGCGGCGGTGGCGCGTTTCTCCGCGTCCAGGAAGCCCAGGAAGAGGGGATGGTCCTCGGGGAAGGAGCACCGGGGCGAGACCGGCCCGGCCCAGACGCCCGCCCCGACGCGCTCGGCGAGGGCGACGAGGTCGGCGACCGCGCCGTCCGCGTCCACGCCGGGCCCGGCCACGATGCCCGGCCGCGCGCTGCCGTGCAGGGCCTCGGCCAGCGCCTCGAGGGCGGCGGGGTCGGGGGCGAAGCCGGGGATCGCCGGGCGCGCGGCGACCGGCGCACCCGCCTCCGCGTCCCAGTCGTCCGCCGGAACGGAGATGAAGACCGGGCCTCGCGGAGCCTGGGACGCCACGTGGTAGGCGCGGGCGATCGCCGCGGGCACGTCCTGCGCCCGGGCGGGCTCGCAACTCCACTTGACGTACGGCCGGGGGAAGGCGGTGGCGTCGGTGGCGCCGAGGAAGGGGTCGTCGCGCAGCAGCGTCCTGCTCTGCTGACCGGCCATCACGATCAGCGGGGCGTGGCCGCGCGCGGCGTTGAACACCTGCCCGAGGCCGTGGCCGAGGCCGCCCGCGCTGTGCAGGTTCACCAGCACCGGGCGTCTGGTGGCCTGGGCGTAGCCGTCGGCCATCGCGACGACCACCGATTCGTGCAGCCCGAGGACGTAGCGGAAATCGTCCGGCCAGTCGGTGAGAAAGGCGATCTCGGTGGTTCCGGGATTTCCGAAAACGGTGGTCAGGCCGAGTTGCCGGAGCAGCCGGCGGGTGGCGTCCCGGACCGTCCGGTCGCTCGCGATCGAATTCACGGGAAACGCCTCCAGAATTCTCAGGAACGGGCGGAGAGCCGCATGGTGAAAAGCCGGGCGCAATATCCCCGGAGCAGCGGCGCCCGGTCGCCGAGATGTTTCTCGACACCGTGCAGCAGCGCATTGAATCCGGCACGGTCGCCCGTGGAGGCGAGCGTGTCGATCGTGGCGACGGCCTCGCGCAGCGCCGCCCTCGCCGCGGCGGCGTGCGGGTTGGCCACCTGGATGTCCCAGTAGACCTCGGGGTTGCCGCCGGTGATCCGGGCGAGGACGGCGAGCATGGTCAGGTGCGGGGGCGGGGCCAGGGCGAGCAGCGCCTCGGTGTCCGCGCCGCCCGCGACGACCGCCTGCCCGAAGGCCAGCGCCGCGGCGTGCGTGGCCGCCTGGAGGACCGCCGTGACGCGGTCGTGCTCCCCGGCGGTCAGTTGGACGACCCTGGCTCCGGCGGCGGTGATCGAGCCGAGCAGTGCGGCGGTGCGCGGGCCGTCCGCCACGCGTACGGCGGCCACGGCGTTGTCCTGCCAGCCCAGCGCGGGCGCGAACATCGGGTTGAGCCCGCACGCCTCCGCGTCCTGGGAGGCCGCCGCCCCGGCGAGGGCGGGAGTGACGGCCTCCTTGACCGACAGGGTCTCGACCAGCAGCGCCCCCGGCCGTACGGCGGGCGCGCAGGCGGTGACGGCCGGGACGGCGACGTGCTCGGGCAGCGCGAAGACCACCGTGTCGGCCTGCGGCAGCACGCCGAGCAGGTCCGCCGACGGGCGGCAGGCGTCCGCGACGATCGCCACCGTGCCGGGGATCTCCGCCGCCCGCACGTCGGCGCACACCACCGGGCCGTCCGGGAGCAGCAGGCGGGCGAGCAGCCCGCCCACCTCACCCGCGCCGCCGACCACGACCGTCGTCATCGGGACTCCACCGGCTCGCCGGCGCGCAGCGCGGCCACGTCGATCTTCCCGTTCCGGTTGCGCGGCAGTTCGGCGAGGACGACGTACCGGTCGGGCCGCATGTACGCGGGGAGCGTGGCCGCCGCGACCGCGCGGAGCTCGTCCTCGGTGGGCGGGGCGCCGCTCGCGGCGACGAAGGCGATGACCTGCTCCGCCCCGCCCGGCGGCGTCCGCAGGGTGACGAAGCAGCCGGTGACGGACGGATGCCCCGCCACGGCCGCCTCGATCTCCCCGAGTTCCACCCGGAAGCCCCTGATCTTCACCTGGCTGTCGGTGCGGCCGGCGATGTGCAGCTCACCCGCGGGCGACCAGAACCCGCGGTCGCCGGTGCGGTAGATCCGCCCGCCGCCCCGGGGATCGGGCAGGAACCGCGCCGCGGTGAGGCCGGGACGCCGGTGATACCCCCGGGCCAGGGCCGGGCCCGCGACGCAGATCTCGCCGATCACCCCCGGAGGCGCCGGCCGGAGCCCGGCGTCCAGGACCTCGACCCGGTAGTTGGGCAGCGGCCCGCCGATAGGGATTCGCCCGTCCGCGGCGTCGGCGATGCCGCAGGGGTGGGCGGTGGCCCACACCGCGCACTCGGTCGGCCCGTAGTCGTTGAGCAGCACGGCGTCCGGGCAGGTGAGCAGGTGACGCGCGACCAGCCGGGGCGGCATCGGCTCGCCGCCCACCGAGACCAGCCGCAGCCGGCTCAGGCACTCCTCCCCGGCCGCCTCCAGGACGAGCCCGTAGTGCGACGGGACGGAGTGGATGTGGGTGATCGGCACCCTCCGCAGCAGGGCGCGCAGGGCCAGCGGGTCACGCGCCTCGCTCTCGGTCGGCAGCACCGCCGTCCCGCCGCCGGTGAGCGTCCAGTAGAGGCCGCCCGCGGCGCCGTCGAAGCACAGCGGCATGGTGACCAGGTCGCACTCGGGCGGCGGGCCGCCCACCCCGCGCGCGTGAGTGGACACCACGATCGCCCGGTGGCTCACCGCGACGCCCTTCGGCACACCGGTGGACCCGGACGTGTAGATGACGTACGCCAGGTCGGCCGTGCGCACCGGCACACCCAGGTCGTGATCGGCCTCTCCGGCCAGGTTACCGGGGTCGAGCACGCGTACGCCCGGGAACCCGGCAGAGAAGGCGCGGGGGGACTCGCCCGGAGGCTCGCCGGAGGACTCGCCCGGCGAGGTGACCACGCCCTCACCGGTGGTTCGGCCGGCCACACTGCCGACCACACTGCCGACCGCGAGCCGTACGCCGGAGTCGGCGAGGATGCGGCGGATGCGGTCGGCGGGCTGGGAGGGCTCGACCGGCACGTAGGCCGCGCCGGTCTTGAGCACGGCGAGCATCGCGACGACCGACTCGGCGGCACGGCCGGCGAACACCGCGACGAGGTCGCCGGGGCCGGCGCCGGCCGCGCGCAGGCGCCGCCCGAGCCGGTTGGCGCGGGCGTTCAGCTCGCCGTAGGTCAGCGCGACGTCACCGCAGACGAGCGCCGTACGCGCCGGCTCGGCCGCGGCCCGGCGCTCGATCAGCGTGTGCAGGCAGACGTCCTCCACCGGCTGCGCCTCGCCGCTGGACCAGGTGGCGATCGCCGCGCGCTCGGCGGTGGTGAGCGCGGCGACGTCGCGTACCGGGCGGTCCTCGGCGAGCTCCCCGAGGACCGCGAGCAGCCGGTCGGCCAGGGCGGCGACCACCTCGGGGTCGAACAGGCCGGTGTCGTGGTCGAGGCAGACCCCGCCGTCCGCCCACCGCACGACCAGTTCGTGCGGCACGGACGTGACAGCGGTGAGCAGTTCGTGCGGCACGGGCGCGACAGCGGTGAGCTCCGTCGCTTCCCGGCGCACTCCCTCTTCCCGGCGCCCTCCCGCTCCCGGATCCTCTCCAGACGCCGCGCCTCCTCGCGCGGCCGGGCCCGCGACGGCGACGCGGGCGACCACGCCCGCCGGGAGGGGAGAGGCGGTGCGCAGATCCTCCGCCACCCGGCGGACCAGGTCTCCGGCCCGTTCGCGTTCGTCGACGAGCACGGTCAGCGCGACCGGGCGGGGAGTGACGACGGCCAGGCGCACCTCGGGCTCACCCGTGTGGCGGGCGAGGAGGACCGCCACGGCCGCCGCCAGGACGGCCTCCGGCGCCGCGCCTGCTGCACCCGCGCTGCCCGGTCGTGCGCTTTCCGGTGCGGCCCCGTGCGCCCAGGTGCTCTCCGGCGCCGCGCCTGCTGGGTCTGTGCTGCCCGGCCGTGCGGGTTCCGGTGTCGCGGCTTCCGGCTGTGGGTGGTCCGGGGTCGCGCCGCCGGGGGCGGGCCATGGCCGGAACACCGTGTCCGTCGTGCCGGACGGCACGCTGCCGCAGCGGAGCCACGCCGGCAGTTCGCCGCCGTGGCGGACGCCGCCGTCGGGGTGCGGATCTCCGAGGTGGGCCGTACGGCCGGGCAGCCGGTTCACAGCAGCACGCGTTCGTGCGGAGCGGACCGGTGCGCCCGCGACTTGCGCAGGTCGCGGGTGACCAGCACCTTCTTCAGCCACCGGTCGGTGCCGTCGTATCGGGCGCGGAACGCGCTCCTGCCGTGCACGGCCCGGTAGTTGTCGACGATGAGCAGGTCGCCGGGGCCGAGCGCGACCCCGCACAGGTTGGCTTCCAGCGACCCGACCAGGGCGGCCAGCGCCTCTTCGGCCTCCCGGTCGCCCGGCAGCGCCGACATGAACACCGGGTCGATGCGCAGGTACGGCGCGTCGGGATGGCCGAACAGGACCGCGCTCGGCTCGGGCTCGTCCTGCATCCGCTGGATGCTGTGCATCCCCATGCCCATCGCCGTGCCCATCGCCGTCGCGCCCTCGGCCCGCGCCCGCAGCCGGTTGAGGTGCTCGTTGTCGGGGCGGATGAGGAAGCGCGGCTGGGCGAGCACCTCGCGGTGGGCGGGATCGATGCGCACCTCGTCGACGCCGGCCACGGTGGTGGGCACCGCGTCGTGGTTGCGCATCCCGAGCAGGAGCAGGTAGTCGCAGCGGAGGGGGTGGAAGCCGTCCTCCGTGTGCCACTCCAGCAGCACGGTGCCGTGCCCACTCTGCTCGCGCTCCTCGGTCGGCATCGGCACCACGTCGTGCACGAGCTTGCCGTTCTGCAGCGACGACCAGCCGAAGACGTCGCCGAGCAGGCTCGCGACCAGCACCAGATACACCTCGTGCGCGGTCCGCGCGGGTACGGTCGCGGGCCTCGCCTGCTCCCGCCAGTCGAGCGGGGTGGGGCCGATCTCGTCGTCGGAGACCGGCAGCCCCCGGACGACCAGCGCCGGGCTCCGCTCGAACAGCCGGAGGGAGAGCAGTTCGCCGACCAGACGTTCCGGCAGGCGGTGGGCGTACGTCGCCGCGCCGTCGAGCAACGCCGGGGCGGTGCTCGAACCGTGGCGCGCGGCGAGGGTGCGGGTGTAGGTGTCGATCTGGGCCGCGTCGGCCGGATCGAGGTCGACGTAACGGATGCTTCCCGACCCCGTGCTTTCCGGCGCGGTGCCTCCCGTCGTGGCCTCGCCGTCCGGCCGCGGCACCGTTGAGACGTCCTCCATGGTGGTCCTTTCTCGCCTCACGCCCGCTACGCCGCGGCCGCCGCGGCCCGTGCGGCCACCTCGTCGGGGGCCGGGAGGTAGCCGTTCTCCACGAGGAAGCGGAAGCAGGAGTGGGCCCACTCCTCGTTGACCGGCGGGCACTCGATGCCGGACCCGTCCAGGGCCGCGGTCAGCACCCGGCACTCGTCCATGGGGTCGACCCGCTGCTGCAGGTCGGGGTCGAGGGCGGCGTGCCGCATGGACGCCACACGCAGGATCGGCGTCAGCGGGTAGAGGATGTGGTCCTCGTCGACCGCGAGGGCCTGCCGCCTGGCCTCCTCCTCCTCGACGACGTTGAGGGCGTAGCCGAACGACCGCAGCCACTCGTAGCACTGCTGCATCGTGGTCGGTTCCCGGTTGGTGATGTTGAAGTTCCGGCCGAGGTTCTCCTCCTGCAAGGAGGTGTAGACGATCGCCTTGGCCGTGTAGTCGACGGGCACCGCGTTGATCACGTCGTTGTAGAGCGGCAGCACGCCGAGGTCCAGGAAGCCCTTGAGGTAGACGTACAGGTAGTCGGTCTCGTGGGAGGCGCCGGTCTGGGTGTGACCGGTGATCATCCACGGCCGCTGCACGGTGACCGGCACGCCGCGGTCGCGGGCGAGGGTGACGATCCGCTCGGAGACCCACTTCGTACGGGGGTAGCCGGTGGGGATCTTGGTGGGCCGGTCGGTGAGGTCCTGCTCGGTGAAGGGGCGCTCCGCGCCCGTGCCCATGAAGACGTCCACGCTGGAGATCAGGTGGAACGCCTTGAGCCGGTCGGTCGTCGCCAGCCGCAGCAGCTCCTCGGTGCCGAGGACGTTCGCGGCCTTCATCGCCTCGTAGGGGTAGGTGAAGTTGACGATCGCGCCGCTGTGGTAGATCGAGTCCAGCGACCCGGCCAGCTCGTCGTACGCCTCCTTCGACAGGCCGAGGGCCGGCTTGGCGAGGTCGCCGGTCACCACCCGCAGCCTCGACCGGTACGACTCGTCCCACGCCCGGTACTTGCGCAGCACCTCCTCCAGGCGGTCCCACGCCTCGTCCCGGCTCTGGCCGCGCACCAGGCAGTGCACGATCGCGTCGGTGCGCTCGATCAGCTCGACCGCGACGAAGGCGCCGAGGTAGCCGGTGGCGCCGGTGACCAGCACGTGCTCCGGCTCGAACCACCGGGCGTGCGGCAGGCCGTCGGGCCGTACGGCGGGGTCGAGCGTGACGTCGGCCTGCAGGTCGGCGAGCTGCTGCAGATAGAGGGCGGCGTTGTCCTGGGCGCTGCGCTCGCGCTGCTGGAGCTCGACGACCCGGGCGATGCCCTCGACGGTCGGCACGCGGAAGATGTCGTCGATCGGCAGCTCGATCGTGTGCTGCCGCGACAGCTGCGCGGCGAGCCGGGCCACCAGCAGCGAGTTGCCGCCGAGGGAGAAGAAGTCGGCCGTGACGCTGAGCCGCGGCAGGCCGAGCACCGAGGCGAAGGTCTCGGCGATCTCCGCCTCCAGTATGGTGCGCGGCTCGACGAAGTCGCCCGCGGCCACCTCCTGCGGGGTGGGCAGCGCGGCGAGGTCGATCTTGCCGTGCCGGGTCAGCGGCATCCGCTCCAGCGTGACGAAGGCGCTCGGCACCATGTAGTCGGGCACCTGCCCGAGCACGTGGTTGACCAGCGTCTCCTGGGTCAGGATGCGGCCGCTCACCGGGACCACGTACGCGACGAGGCGCGGCATGCCGGGCTGGTCCTCGCGTACGGTGACCACGGCCTCGGAGACGAGGGGGTGGCGGAGCACCACGTTCTCGACCTCGGCCGGCTCGACCCGGAACCCGCGGATCTTGACCTGGGTGTCGGCCCGGCCGAGGAACTCGATGGTGCCGTCGGGCCGGTAGCGGGCCAGGTCGCCGGTCCGGTAGAGCCGGCCCCCCGGCGCGAACGGGTCGGGCAGGAAGCGCTCCGCGGTCATCGCGGGGCGGTTGACGTAGCCGCGGGCCGTGCCCTCGCCGCCGATGTACAGCTCGCCCGGCACCCCCGGGGGCACCGGGTGGAGCCGCCGGTCGAGCAGGTGGATCCGCGCGTCCGGGATCGGGCGGCCGATCGGCACGCGGGGCGCGTCGGCGTCCGCCGGTGACACCGGGTGCACCGAGGCCCACACCGTGGCCTCTGTCGGGCCGTACTCGTTGAACAGCGCGGCGTCCGGGGAGTGGCGGAAGTGCTCGGCGACCAGGCTCGGCGGCAGCGCCTCGCCCGCGACGACGGTCGCGCGGACCGACGGGCGCGGCTCCGGGTCGGTCTCCAGCAGCAGGGCGTACTGCGAGGGCACGCCGTCGACGTGGGTGACCTCGCGGTTCCGGATGAGCCGGCCCAGCAGGCGGGGGTCGAGCACCTCCGTCTCGGTCGGCAGCACGACCGTGCCGCCGCGGGTGAGCGTCCAGTAGAGGCCGCCGCCGGCCGCGTCGAAGGTGAGCGGCGCGAGCACCAGGTAGCGCTCGGGCAGGCCCGGCCCCTCGCAGGCCGTACGGGCCTCGGTGGCGTGTGCGATCTGCCGGTGCTCGACCGCGACGCCCTTGGGCCGGCCGGTCGACCCGGAGGTGTAGATGACGTAGGCCAGGTTGGCGGGACCCGCCGCGACGACCGTACGGCCCGCGGCCTGCTCGGGGTCGGTGATGGGAACGCTGACCCGGGCCCGTCCGGCCAGCGTCACGGGCAGGGCGGCCAGGGCCTCCGCGCGTCCGACGAGCAGGCCGATCCCGGCGTCGTCGGCGATGAACGTCAGCCGGTCGGCCGGGTAGGACGGGTCGAGCGGCACGTACGCCGCCCCGGCCTTGAGCACGCCGAGCAGGGCCACCACGCTGTGCGGCGAGCGGTCGACCACGACACCCACCCGCGACTCGGGACCGGCGCCCCGCGCGACCAGCTCGGCGGCGAGCGCGTCCGCGCGGCCGTCGAGGGAGGCGTAGCTGATCTCGACGCCGCCGCCGGTGACCGCCGTACGCTCCGGGTGGGCCTGGGCCGCCCGCTCGACGAGCGCGTGCAGGGTGAGCGACCGGTCGCGGCCGGTCCGCGTGTCGTTCCACCCGGTCACGATCCGCTCGTGCTCTTCGGTGGTGAGCAGCGGGATGTCGGCGAGCGGGTGGTCGGGGCGGGCCAGCCCCTCGGTCAGCACCACCAGGACGTGGCCGAGGAACCGCTCGACCGTGCCCCGGTCGAACAGGTCGGTGTTGTACTGCGCGCGCAGGTGCAGGCCGTCGCCGCGCCGCACCGCGAACAGGTCGATGTCGTGCGGGGTCCAGGTCACCGGCAGGTCGAGGGGCCGCGCCACCGCGCCGGGCAGGGCGCGGTCCTCGGCGTCCTCCTCGAAGGCGAAGGTGGTCTGGAACAGCGGCGTGCGGCTCAGGTCGCGCTGGGGCTGCGCCGCGTCCACGATCCGGTCGAACGGGAGCCGCGCGTGCGCCAGGGCCTGCGCGCGGGCGGCGGTGACGCGCCCGGTCAGCGCGCCGAGGCCGTCGCCGGTGCGCAGTTCGACGCGCAGCGGCACGATGTTCTCCAGCGGGCCGACCGTGTTGTCCTGTGCGGTGCCGTCGGAGGCGGTCCACGATCCCGCCGCCGGGACGCCGATGGCGAGGTCGTGCTGCTGCGAGTAACGCGAGAGCACGGCGGCGTACGCGGCCAGCAGCGTCGGCCCCGGGTCCTCGCGCCAGGCGGTCAGCGCGTCGGCCAGGGAGGCGGGCACCGGAACCGTGACCGCGTCGCCGTGGATGGTCTTCAGCGGCGGGCGCGGCCGGTCGGTCGGCAGCTCCAGCGGGCTGAGCGCGGCCAGCCCGCCGCGCCAGTAGTCGACGGCCTCGCCCGCGTCGTCGCTCTCGCTCCAGGCGCGCTGGGCGTCCACCAGGGAACGGAAGTCGGCGGGCGTGCCGGTGGGCGCGGCCTCGGCCCCGCCGGACAGGGCCATGTAGCGCGACAGCACCTCGTCGACGATCAGCCGGACCGAGCGCCGGTCGGCGACCATCTGGTGCGCGGTGAGCAGGAAGACGTGGTCGTCGGGGGCGGCGCGCAGCAGCGACGCGCGGACCAGCGGCCCCCTGCCGAGGTCGAAACGGGTCGCGGTCTCGGCCGCCGCGACGCGCGCGAGCTCGCCGTCGAGGTCGGCGGGGTCGATGTCGTGGACGGGCAGCCGCAGCGTCACCGCCGCCGCGGTGGTGGCGATGACCTGGCCGTTGACCTCGCGGAAGGTGGCGCGCAGCACCTCGTGCCGCTGCACCACGGCGACGAGCGCCTGCTGCATCGCCGCCGCGTCGATCGGGCCGGACAGCCGCACCGCGGCGCTGACCTGCCAGGGTTTGGCGGAGTCCAGTTGGTGCAGCAGCCACAGTCGGCGCTGCTCGAGGAGAAGGGTGCTGGGTGTCGTCTCGACCGATCCGTCCAGGAGCTTGGCGAGCAGCGCACGCTTCTCCTCCGGGGTCATCGACTCCAATTCCGGCCGCTGGCTCATGTGTCGTACTCCTGTCGGTGGATGAGATTCGGGGTTCAGGCGGCGTGCTCGCGCAGCGACCGGGGGCGCATGTCGATCCAGACCTTCTCGATGTGGTCCAGGCACTCCTGCTTGCGGCCCGTGACGCCGACGCCGGCCCAGCCGGGCGGCACGGGCCGGTCGGCGAACCAGATGGAGTACTGCTCCTCGTCGTTCACGACGACCTGGAAGACGGTCTCGGGGTCATCGATGCCCATGGGGATCTCCTAAAGGGGGGATGGGGAAGGCCCGGCTCATCCGAGCCGGCGGAGCAACTGGTCGATGTCGGCGTCCGACAGTCCGGCGAGCTCGCCCAACGCGGCGGACGAGGCGTCGGCGGAGGCGCGGGCGCGCTCCTCCTCCAGCGCCGCGACGGCCTCGGCGAGACCGGCCACGGTCGCCCTGCGGAAGAAGTCGCGCACCGGGACGAGCACGCCGAGCTGGTCCCGCACACGGCCGATGACCTTGGCGGCGAGCACGGAGTGCCCGCCCAGGGCGAAGAAGTCGGCGTGGACGCCGAACTCCGGCACCGGCAGCACGTCCCGGAAGATGGAGATGATCGTGCGCTCCAGGCGGTTGCGCGGCGGGGTCTCGTCGATGCCCTCCCGCAGCGCGTCGGCGCACATCGCGGTGAGCGCCGCCCGGTCGACCCCGCCGTCCGGCAGCCGGGGCAGCTCGCGCAGGACGCCGAACGCGGCGGGTGTCCCGGGCTCCTCCGATCCTGTACGGACCCGGTCGCGCGCGTTCGCCAGAGCCTCCCGCACGGTGGCCACCAGGGCCTCGCGCGTCCGGGGCGTGCCGGCCGCCTGCGCGTCCACGGGCACCAGCCAGCCGACGAGCCGCGGCCCGGCCCCGGTGTCTCCGGGCACGACGGCAGCCTCGCGCACCCCTTCGACCTCGGTCAGCCGACGTTCGATCCGGTCCGGCCGTACGACGTGGTCGCCCAGGGTCAGGCGGCCGTCGGCGTAGCCCGCGAAGCGCAGCTCACCCGAGGGGGTGCACCGGTAGCGCTCACCGGTCGCCACGTGCGTGGCCGCGCCGTCCGCCAGAGCGGGACCGGACAGCCACAGCTCGCCGACGACGCCCGGGGGCACCGGCTCGCCCGTCTCGTCCAGCAACCGCCGGACGGTCCCGGCGAGCGGCGGGCCGGACCCCTCACCCAGGCGGGACAGGCTCACCGGAGCCGCCGACAGCGGCGTCCGCCTACCGAGGAAGACCGTGTTCCCGGCGGTTCTCGGGTTCCGGGCGGTTCCGGGGTTCTGGGCGGTTCCGGGGTTCCCGGAGGTCTCTGTGCTTCCGAAGCGGCCGAGCGCCTCGGCGAGGTCGTCGGAGACGAACGGGCCGACGCAGACCAGCCGGGCGTCCGGCGGCGGCACGTAGCCCTCGGTCAGCAGTCGGCGCCAGACCTGCGGCGCGGCGACGACCACGGTCCCGCTCGCCGGTGCGTCCGTGAGGACCAGGCGGGCGCCGGCGGCCAGCGGTGCGAGCAGATCGGCCAGATGCACCGGCCCGCCGTCGGAGACGAGGACGACCTCGTCGTCCGGGCCGAGCCCCAGCCTCGCTGCCACCGCCGTCGCCGCGGCGGCCAGCGCGCGATGGCAGAACACGACCGTGTCGCCGTCGTTCACCTGCCAGGCGGGCGATTCGGCCCGCGCCGGGCCGGAGGGCACCGGGTCGAAGCGGGGGCCGGTGGTGACCAGCCAGTCGTCCGCCGTGAACGTGACGAACGCACCATCACGCGGGTGGCGCGAGCCGTACGTGAGGACCGCGCCCGTCTCGAAGACGGCCAGCGCCGCGACGACGAGCGCCGCCGACGGCAGCGGCGGGGTCGCGACGACGACGCCCGGTCCGACGCCCTCGGCCCGCAGCCGGGCCGCGAGGCCGGCGGCGGCCGTACGCAGGTCGGCGTGGCTCATTTCGGCTTCGGCGGCGCGGACCGTGAAAGGCCGATCGGCGAGCAGGTCGAGGAGGGTGCCGTCCGGCAGCGCGGGAGTCTCCTCGCGCGACCGGCGCTCGGCGAGCGCGCGCTCCCCGGCGTCCGCGCGCGGCAGCGCGCCCCAGCGTACGCCGGGGTCGCGGCGGATCTCGGCCAGCACCGCGCGGTAGACGTCCAGCAGCAGCCGCGCCGAGCCCGGGTCGTAGAGGTCGCGGTCGTAGTCGAGCCGCAGCCGCAGGCCGTCGCCGTCCGGCAGGACCGTCAGCCACAGGTCGAACTTCGCCGACGTGACGGCGAGGTCGACCGGGATCATGGTCAGCTCGGGCAGCCGCGCGAGGACGCCGGGCGTGTTCTGCATGGAGAACATCACGTCGAACAGCGGGTTGCGGTCGACCACCCGCGGCAGGCGCAGCTCCTCCACCAGCCGGTCGAACGGCATCTCCTGGTGGGAGAAGGCCTCCACGCAGGTGTCGCGTACGGCGCGCACGGCGTCGGCGAACCCGGCGCCCTCCGGCAGGCGGGTGCGCAGCACGAGCGGGTTGGCGAAGAACCCGACGACGTCCTCGGCGTCGGGGTGGTGCCGTCCGGCCACCGGGGTGCCGACCGCGACGTCCGGCTGCCCCGTGACACGGGCGAGGGTCACCGCGAACGCGGCGAGCAGGACCATGAACGGGGTCGCCTCGCAGCCTCTGCCGAGGGCGTCGAGGGCCGCCGCCTCGCCGGCGGGCAGCGTCTCCTCCAGCCGGGCCGCGGCCATGCGCCGCTGCGCCTGGCGGGGGTGGTCGACCGGCAGGGGGAGCGGCTGGACCCCCGCCAGCGTTCCGCACCAGTGCGCGACCAGGTCGCGCAGCGGCTCGCCGGCGAGGGAGTCCTCCCGCCAGGCGACGTAGTCGGCGTACTGGATGGGCAGATCGGGAAGCGGGCCCTCGCCGTCGAGCAGGCGGCGGTAGCTCTCGGCCAGGTCGCGGTAGAAGACCTCGATCGACCAGCCGTCGCAGCAGATGTGGTGGATGACCACGATCAGGGTGTGCCGGTCGGCGGCCTCCCGCACCAGGAGCACCCGCAGCAGCGGCGGCTCGTCCAGGACGAACGGCAGGCTCGCCTGCTCCTCGGCCGCGCGCTGCACGTACTCCTCGGCGGCCTCGGGACCGAGGTGCGAGCAGTCGACCGTGGGCAGCGCCACCAGCGTCTCCACCGCGACGACCTGACTGGGGTCGCCGTCGACCACCCCGACCCCCGCGCGGAGGCTCTCGTGCCGGGCGACCACCTGGTTCAGCGCCCGCTGGAGCAGCACCGGGTCGAGCCGGCCGGTGAGCCGCACCGCGCTGGTGACGTTGTACGCGGCGTTGGCGGCGGGGTCCCACTGGCACAGGAACCACAGCTGCCGCTGGGACGGCGCGGCGGGCAGGATGATCATGTTGCCGTAGTCGCGTTCGGGGCCGCTGCCGACCGCGCCGACGTAGGACGAGCTCGTCATCGTTCGATTCCCCCGATGTCCCCGGTTTCCCTGGCAGGCGTCGTCGTGGTCAGGGCGTCCTCGATGAGGCGGACGATCCGGCCCTCGTGCTCCCGGACGAAGAAGTGGCCGCCGTCGAACGTCGTCACGCGGCACTCCTCGGACGTCAGTTCCGCCCACGCCCCGCTCGCGGCGACGTCCACGTCGTCGTCGCGGCCGTGCAGGACGTGGACCGGCACCGGCAGCGGCGGGAGCGGCCGGAAGCGGTAGTTCTCGACCACCGCCAGGTCGGCGCGGATCGTCGGCAGCATCAGGTCGATCAGCTCCGGATAGGCCAGCACCTCGGCGTCGAGGCCCTGGCCCTGGTGGAGCCACGCCACGAGCTCGTCGCGCGGCAGGTCGTGCGCGGGGTCGAACCGCACCAGGTGGGGCGCCTCCAGGCCCGCCACGAACAGCCCGGCGGGCAGCGGCAGACCGGCGTCGCGGATCCGCCGGGTCAGCTCGAAGGCCACCAGCGCGCCCATGCTGTGGCCGAAGAACGCGTAACGCCGCCCGGTGAGCGGGGTGACGGCGGTGAGCAGGGCGGCGGTCAGCCGGTCGATGTCCGGGATCGCCGGTTCGCTGAGGCGCACCTCCCGGCCCGGCAGGCACGCGGCGGTGACGCGCAGGCTCCGGGTGTGGCGCTGCCACCCCCGGAACACCGACCCGCTGCCGCCGGCGTACGGGAAGCACACGAGTTCGCACGCCGGATCCGGCACATCGGCGAACGAGGCCAACCAGCATGATCTCATGCGGGCCATGCACACCTCCGTGGAAATATCGGATCCCGCCGCGGGTAATTCGCGAATTCATGGCACAGCTTTGCGGAGGGGTCCGTCAAGAATTCGTTCGGAAACTGAGAGAACGCCGGTAGACGCCTGAGAACCGGGCGAGAGCGGGCCTTCTTACATTCTGATCGCAGCCTCGTCGGTAATGCCGTGCCGGGCTCCGCCCGCCGCAGTCACCACGCGAAGGAGCCCCAGCGATGCCCAATCCGGCCGATCGCACGCTCGCCCACGTCCTGGCCGACCACGCCGCGGCACGCCCCGGCCAGGTGGCGTACGAGTACCTGCACGAGGACGGCCGCATCGACGTGATCACCTACGGCGAGCTGTGGCGGCGGGCCTGCGGCCTGGCCGCCCGGCTGCCCAAGGAGGGGCCGGCGCTGCTGCTGTACCCGCCCGGCCTCGACCTCGTGGCCGCCGTCTGGGCCTGCTTCCTGGCCGGGGTGCCCGCGGTGCCGACGTATCCGCCGCTGATGGGCGCCGCCGACCGGATCGCGCAGCGCTTCGCCCGGATCCTCGCCGACTCCGGCGCGACGTCGCTGCTGGCCGACCCGGCGATCCTGGCGCTCATCCCCGTGGGCGACGTGCCGCTCCCGCCGGTGATCTCCGAGGCGGGCGAGCCGGTGGAGCCGGAGACCCTGCCGCGGATGCACGACGTGGCGCTGGTGCAGTACACCTCCGGCAGCACCGGGCAGCCGAAGGGCGTCGTGCTCGACCACGCCAATCTCATCGCGAATATCCGGGCGATCAGCGACGTATTTCGCGTCGATCGGGACATCCGGGTTATCTCATGGCTTCCGCCGTACCACGACATGGGTCTGATCGGGTGCATTCTGACGCCCGGGTACGGCGGATTTCCGGTCCGGCTGATGTCGCCCGTGCATTTTCTCCGGCAGCCGCTCGACTGGTTGCGGCAGGTCTCGGAAATGGGTGTCACGCACACCGGCGGGCCGAATTTCGCCTACGACCTGTGCGTGCGCCGCGCCCGCGGAGCCGACCTGTCCGGGCTGGACCTGAGCCAGTGGAGGCTGGCGTTCAACGGCGCGGAGCCGATCCGCCCGGGCACGCTGCGGGCCTTCGCCGAGCGTTTCGCCGGCAACGGGTTCCGGCCCGAGGCGTTCCTGCCCTGCTACGGCCTGGCCGAGGCCACCCTGATCGTCACCGGGCGGCACTTCTCGCCGGGGGACGGCGTGGCCGAGGACGGACGGGTCGACTGCGGCCCGGCCGTCGACGGGCACTCGGTGGTGGTCGTGGACGACGGAACTCCGGCGGCGGACGGGGAGAACGGCGAGATCTGGGTCCGGGGGCCGAGCGTCTGCCGCGGCTACTGGAACGACTCCGACGACCGGTCGTTCGGCGAACTCGACGGCGAGCGCTACCTGCGCACCGGCGACCTGGGCTACCTCCGCGACGGGCACCTGTTCGTCACCGGCCGGTCCAAGGACGTGCTCATCCAGAGCGGCGTGAACTTCCACGCCCACGACCTGGAGTCGGCCGCGGTCGACGGGCACCCCGCGTTGCGGCCGACGGCGGCGGCGTTCATGGTGGAACGCGCCGAGGGCGAACAGATCGTGCTGGCCGTCGAACTCGCCAGGGCCGGCGCGGACGTCGACCGGGCCACGATCGCCGCCGAGCTCAGGACCAGGGTGCTGGCCGCCACCGGCGCCCGGGTGGACATCGTCGTGGTCTGCCCGCCCGGCGCCATTCCCCGTACGACCAGCGGCAAGGTCCAGCGCTCGCTGGCCCGCACCCGGTATGTGGCCGGCGAACTCAGGGGAGAGGTCATCGGCGACCGCGCGGCGCCCGTGGAGCGGTTCCTCGCCGGTGTGTTCGCGGCGGTGTGCGACGTGGGAGAGTGCGCGCCGACGCAGAGCCTGAGCAGCATCGGCGGCGACTCCGTCCGCGTCGCCGAGATCGCGGCGATCCTGGAGGACGCGCTCGCGCTACCCGTGCCGATCGAGGTCGTGTTGTCGGCCCAGTCGCCCCGCGAGGTCACGGCCCGGCTCATGGCCGACTGGAGCGAGCGCGGTGTCTCCGGCGCCCAGGTCGCGGCCCGGATCGCGGCGCTGACCACCGAGGCCGGTGGGTCGCGGTGAGCGAGCACGCCGTAGGACGCGACCTGGTCCGGCGCTGGCGCGACCGGGCGGCCGTGCCCGCCGCCGTCTCCGCCGTGTCCGACGCCGGCACCGACGCGGGAGAGATCGCTGTCAGCCCCGCACAGACGGGGCTGCTGCTCTTCGAGGAGCTTCACCCGGGCACCGCGGTGAACATCCTGTCGTTCGTGGCGTCCGTGGCCGGGCCGGTGGACCGCGACCGCCTGCGGTCGGCGCTCGTCCGGATGGCCGAGCGCCACCCGCTGCTGCGCGCCCGTTTCCCGCGCGAGGAGCCGCCGAGATGCGTCGTCGACCCCGTCGCGGGGTCCGTCGCAGGGTCCGCCCTGAACCCCGCCGTGGATTCCGCTGTGGATCACGCTGTCGATGCAGCCGTCGATTCGGTCACCGTGCCGTCCGCTGTGCCGTCCGCTGTGCCGTCCGCTGTGCCGTCGGCCGCGTCGTACGCGGGGCCGGAGCCTGAGTTCGCCGACCTTGCCGACCTCGCACACCTGCCAGAGGACGAGCGGCGGGAGGCGGCGCTGGCCCGGGCCGGTGACTTCGCCGCCAGGCCCATGGACCCGGCCACCGGCCCGCTGTGGCGGGTCGCCGTGTGGTCGCTCGGTCCCGATGAGACGCTCCTGCAGGTCGTGGCCCACCACCTCATCTGCGACGGCTGGTCGCTGGGCGTCTTCCTCGCCGAACTGACCACCCTCTACTCCGGCGGAGCCCTGCCCGGCGCGGCCACCCCGCCCGCCGGGGGCACGCCCGTCACCGAGGCGGACCTCGCCTACTGGCGCGAGCGGCTGTGTGACGCGCCTCCGCTCGACCTCCCGGCCGACCTGCCGCGGCCCGTCCGGCCGCGCTTCCGCTCGGCCGCCGTCCCGGTGTCGCTGGACACGGCCACCGTACGGCACGCTCTGGAGGTCGCCGAGCGCGAGCGGGTCACCCCGTTCATGGTGCTGCTCGCCGCCCTGCACCTGACGCTGGCGAGGACGACCGGGGAGCCCGACGTGACGATCGGGGCGCCGATCGCGACCGGCGAACGGCACCGCGCGCCGGGAGCCATCGCCCCGCTGGTCAACATGCTCGCGCTGCGCACCGACAGCACCGGCGCCGCGACCGGCCGCGATCTCCTGACGGCCGTACGCGACACCTGCCTCGGCGCGTACGCGCACGCGCACGTCCCCCTGGAGACGGTCGCCGCGGCGGCGGGGACCGGCGGCGACCGGCTGTTCCGGGCGATGTGCGTCCTCCAGGACGGCCTGCCCGAGTTCCACCTGGACGGACGGCCCGTCCGGCCGCTGACCATGGCGCCTGCCGCGATCCAGTACGACGTCGAGATGTACCTGTGGCAGACGGGCGACCGCGTCACCGGGTTCCTCGGCTACGACGCCGACCTGTTCGACGCGGAGACCGCCCGGCTGCTCGCCGACCGCTTCGGCGTGGCACTGCGTGCGCTGACCAAAGGCGTGGACGGGCCTCTGGCGGAACTCGACGTGCTGGGCGAGGCCGAGAAGACGGCCC
>NZ_BOOB01000065.1 GCF_016863015.1 Microbispora amethystogenes
ACTGAGGTCGAGACGCGCCACGTGCGCCCGCGCCTGCCTGGCCACCTCCACACCCGGATCGTATCCCCCGGGTTCATGCCACCGTGACGAAATCCGCACCCTGAGTGACCACAACGTGCGCACCGCGGAACCCTTCACCTACCTGTCCACCACCCGCCAAAGGTCGCCCTCGGTGACCGCGACCGGCGCCTCCCAGCCGCTCTGGCTCTGCAGGCGGCGCAGCGCCTTCACGGTGTCCCGGCCCTGCTCGACCTGCCTCCGCAGCCACCGCGCCGTCATCGTCTGCCCATGCCGCTGCGCGGTGGACAGCATCCGGGTCATCAGGCGCAGCCGTTCCTCCAGCCGCAGGATGGTCACCCAGAAGGCGCGCTCGACGGCCTCGCCCTGGCCGTCGATCATGCTCTCCAGGGACCAGGCGTGCCCCACGATGCACTGGTAGTGCCCGTTGGGAGAGGTGGGCACCTCGTACAACGGGCCGTTGCAGTCGGGGCAGGTCAGGGCGCTCAGATCACCGGGCGGCCGGGGCAGCGCCCCGTGCGAGTAGAACGGCGACAGCTCCCGTTCGAGCTCCTGGTCCACCGTCTCCCCCTTCACCTCGCGGGCGCCGTCGCTCTGCCGGACGATCCACGCCGCGATGTCCGCCAGACCGGCCACCATCGGCCGCGCCGTCGCCGCGATGGCCGCGCGCGGCATGCCGTCGAACGGACTCTCCTCGGGGTCCTGCACCGCGACCAGACCACCCCGGCTCTCCACCTGCGCGCACCCGCGGGCTCCGTCGTCGAGCGTGCCGCTGAGGACGACGGCGAGGGTACGCGGCCCGGCGAAGGCCGCCGCGCTGAGGAACAGCGGATCGGCGGCGGGCCGGTGCCCGTTGTGCCGCGGGCCACGGGACAGCCGGACGGCGTCCCCGTCCAGCAGCAGGTGGAGGTCGGGCGGGGCCACGTACACGTGCCCGTGCCGCAGCGGCTCACCGTCCTGCGCCGCGGCGGCCTTCAGCGGTCCCGACCGGTCGAGGGTGCCCGGCAGGGCGCTGCCCGCCCGCGGCGAGATGTGCAGGACGACCATGACGGCCGCCCTCAGGTCGCCGGGCAGGCCGCCGAGCAGCGACCTCAGGGCCTCGACTCCGCCGGCCGAGGCGGCCACCACGACGACGTCCCGCCCGAAAATCACACCCACAATTGGCCCATATCCTCGGAAGTCAGGATTCATACGGCAGGCGTGGGCAGCGAAATCCGATCGCCCGATTCCCGTTTCCCCACTTCACGCGGGGAAAGGAGGCCGATATGGAGCTCTTCATCGACGCCACTCATCGGGAGCCCGACTCCGCGGTGGTCACCGTGGGCGGGGAGCTCGACGTGTTCAGCGCCGGGCGGCTTGAAGCGGTCATCACGCCGCTGGTGACCGAGGGCCGCGTCCACCTGGTGATCGACGCGGTCCGCCTGCGGTTCTGCGACCTCGCCGGGGTGCGCCTGCTGGAGCGCGTGCACGACGACGCCGCCGCGGCGGCCGGCGGCCTCATCGTCTGGGCGAGCCGTCCGCTGGGCCGCCTGCTCTCCCTGCTCTGGCCCGAGGGACTACCGGGACGCCCCACCGTGGTGCGCGCCGCCCCGGCCGTGCCGTCGCCGGGACCACAGCTCGTGCTGCTGCGCGGCTCCTCCCTGGACCTCCTCCCGCCCGCGCCGGGTACGGACGCGGCCTCCACGAGGACACCGGCCGCCGCCGACCGGGAGCGCCGGGCGGCGCTGCTGGATCAGTCGCGGCGGCTGCGCGCGGAGGCCGCGGCCCGCAGGGAGATCCTGTGCGAGCGGGCGCAGTCGTTGTGCGCGAACCTCGCGGCCGCGCACGAACGGCTGGCCGCCATCCACCTGGCGCTGCGAGACCGCCGCAGCGACGTCCTGGCCTGCGACGGAGTCGCCCACCGGAGGAAGGCGGCGCACGTCCGCCGCCAGGCCGAGGTCTTCTCCCGGAGGTGACCGTCCCTCAGGGCGGTCCGCCTCAGAGCGCCCTGGTCATGAACACGCTGAGCGGATCGGGACGGTAGTCGCCGAAGGGCGCGCAGTAGGTGAACCCGAACTTCTCGTACAGCTTCCTGGCCGGCAGGAAGTGCTCCTCCGAGCCGGTCTCGAGGCTCAGGCGCGCGAAGCCCATCCGCCCGGCCTCGTCGAGGATGTGCCGCAGCAGCAGGGACGCGATCCCCGCGCGTTTGCGCGCCGACGCCGTCCGCATCGACTTCAGCTCGGCGTGGGCCTCATCGAGCCTCTTGATCGCCCCGCAGCCCACCACGGCGCCGCCGTCCAGCACCGACCAGAACGTGACCTCCGGACGGCGGAGGCCGTCGAGGTCCAGGGCGTGCTTGCTCTCCGGGGGCGTGACGGACCGCATCTCCCGCAGGTGTTCCTCGAGGAACTCGGCGATCTCCGGGCCGGACAGGTCGTCCTCGACGATTCTCATCGCGCTCGCTCACCTGGATCATGACTGACGGATCATGTCTGACGGGACACCAGGATGCCATCCCGCCCCGCCTGCCCTGTACAGGTGGATCAGCACGACCGGATCAGTACGCCCGGCCCGTACGATCGGCCCGCGCGGCGTCGCATCGTGACCGGCTCAGCCCAGCGGCGCGGCGGCGAACTCCCGCATGCCCTCGGCGAACCCGACGCGCGCCTGGAAGCCCAGCTCCGCCCGCGCCCGGTCCGGCGAGGCGACGATGTGCCGCACGTCGCCGAGGCGGTACTCCCCCGTCACGACCGGGCGCGGCCCGCCCCGCCCCGCGGCCAGTTCCGCGGCCATCTCCCCGACCGTGTGCGGTTGTCCGCTCGCGACGTTGTACGCGGACACGGCGCCCTCCCGCCCCGCGGCGAGCGCCGCCAGGTTGGCCCGCGCGACGTCGCGGACGTGGACGAAGTCGCGCCGTTGCCCGCCGTCCTCGAAGACGCGCGGGGCGCGCCCCGCCTCCAGCGCCGACCGGAAGATCGCCGCGACTCCCGAGTACGGCGTGTCCCTGGGCATCCGGGGACCGTAGACGTTGTGGTACCGCAGGGCGACGGCGACGCCGCCGGTCTCCCTGGCCCAGTTGGCCGCGAGATGCTCCTGCGCCAGCTTCGTGGTGGCGTAGGCGTTGCGGGGATCGGCGGGCGCGTCCTCTCCGATCACCGCCGGCGTGAGCGGCGAGGCGCAACCGGGGCAGCGCGGCTCGAAGATCCCCCGGTCGAGGTCCTCGGCGGCCCGGGGACGGGGCCGGACCGGCCCGTGCTCGCCGCACTCGTACGCGCCCTCGCCGTAGACGACCATGGACGACGCAAGCACCAGGCGGCCGACGCCGTGCCGCGCCATGGCCGCCAGCAGCACGGCCGTGCCGTACACGTTCACCGAGGCGTAGTCGGGCAGGTCCGCCACGTCGACGCCGAGGCCGACCTTGGCCGCCTGGTGGACCACCGCGTCCACGCCCGGCAGCAGCCGGCCGGCGGCCGTCTCGTCGCGCACGTCTCCGCCCTCGACGCCGCCCGCCCGCAGGTCGAGGCCCGTCACCTCGTGCCCGGCCGCCGTCAGCGCCTCGGCGACGTGACTTCCGATGAACCCGGCCGAACCGGTCAGCAGCACCTTCACGCGCCGAGGGTAGACCGCCGCCGCCCCACCGGGGCCGCTTCGGGCGCGGCCGTTCGCGACCCGTAAGATCTTCCGCCCGCCCCCGGCCGTCAGGAGAAGTAGTGGCCCTTGCCGAGGTCGTCGAGGAGGCCGGGCTGCACCGGCCGCCAGCCGAGCAGGTCGCGGGTCAGCGCGCTCGACGCCGGGCTGTCGGCCCCGACGACATCGCCCAGCCAGCCGAAGTGCGCGCTCGCCTCCTCAGGGGCGACCGAGACCACCGGCAGGTCCAAATGGCCGCCGATCACCTCGGCGACGGCCCGGATCGGCACGCCCTCGTCGGCGACGGCGTGCAGCACCGTCCCCGCCGGGGCCTTCTCCAGCCCCAGCCGGAACAGGTGCGCGGCGTCGAGCCGGTGCGTGGCGGGCCAGCGGTTCGCCCCGTCGCCGACGTAACCGGAGACGCCCTTCTCGCGGGCGATGCCGACCAGGGCGGCCATGAAACCGGGGTCCCCCTCGCCGTGCACCGTCGGGGGGAGGCGTACGACCGACGACCGCACGCCGTGGGAGGCCAGGGAGAGCGTCAGCAACGCCGTCTCCAGCCGCCCCCGGGGGCCGCCGCCCGGATGCGCGGAGCCCGGCTCGATCCCGTCCTGCTCGGTCGCGACGGCTCCCGGCTTGAGGCCGAGGGTGCCTGAAGCGATCACGAGCGGCCGTCCGGTGCCCTGGAGCGCCTCCCCGAGCGCCTCCACGGCCCGGCGGTCCGCGCCGACGGCCTTCCCGAAGCCGCCCGAGAAGGCGATGTCGTGCTTGAACGCGAGGTGGATCACCCCGTCCGACTCGGCGGCCTCGCTCCGCAGGGTGCCGAGGTCGTCGAGCGTGCCGCGACGCACCCGAGCCCCGGCCCGGGTGAGGGCTTCGGCCGAGGCGTCCGACCGGGCCAGACCGGTGACCTCGTGACCCGCGCCGATGAGCTCGGGCACGACGGCGGAGCCGATCCAGCCCGACGCCCCGGTGACGAAAACGCGCATGAGAGAACCTCCCGACGGGTGACCGTCCCCGGCACACGGCCGCGCACGAGGATTGATGTCAGTCACTGTCGTCAGGATACGTCACGATGTCAGTGACTGTCATGCGGCTACGATCAGGGCATGGGTCGATGGGAGCCGGACGCGCGCGGCCGGTTGGAGCGGTCGGCGCTGGAGCTCTACGCGGAGCGCGGGTTCGACCAGACCACGGTCGCGGAGATCGCCAGGCGGGCGGGGCTAACGGAGCGGACGTTCTTCCGGCACTTTGCCGACAAGCGCGAGGTGCTGTTCCACGGCTCGCACGCGCTGGAGGAGCTTCTCGTGGACGCCGTCGCGGGCGCGCCCGACACCGCGGCGCCGATGGACGCGATCGCGACGGCCCTCGACGTCGCGGGCGGCATGTTCGAGGAACGCCGCGAGTTCGCGCGGCGGCGCAACGCCGTCGTCGCCGCGCACGCGGAGCTGCGGGAGCGCGAGCTGATCAAACTCGCGTCGCTCGCCGCGTCCCTCGCCGGGGCGCTGCGCGGGCGCGGCGTGGCCGAGCCGGCCGCGAGCCTGGCGGCGGAGGCGGGCATCGCCGTCTTCAAGATCGCGTTCGAACGCTGGGCCGGCGACGCCGACGGCCCGGACCTGCCGCGGCTCATGCGGGAGTCGCTCGACGAGCTGAGGGCCGTCACCGCGGGCGCGTGATCGCCGCCGGACACGGGACCGAGGACGCGGGACAGAGGACACCGAGCGGCGCAGGTCACCCGAAGCCCGGGTCTGTGGGCAGCACCGGCCGCTCGGAAGCACAGGTCGATCAGAGGTGCAGAGCACCGGAGGCACGGCTCACCGGAAGACGCCGGTGTGGCCGAGCGAGTAGCGGCCGGGCTGCGGATACACGCACAGCCCGTGCGGCCCGGCTCCGACGGGGATGGTGCGGAGGACCCTGCCGGTCCGGGTGTCGAAGACGTAGACGACGCCGTGGTAGCGGCCGCTCAGCCACAGCTTGGTGCCGTCGGCCGAGACGCCGCCCATGTCCGGGGAGCCGCCGCCGGGGATGCGCCAGACGTCGACCACCTTCCGCTGGGCGAACGACACGACGGACACCGATCCCTCGCCGCGGTTCGACACGTACAGGTGGCGCGAGTCGCGGCTGGCGTAGAGCCCGTGCGCGCCCCGGCCGGTCGGCATGAACCGGACGACCTCGTACGTCGCCGCGTCCACCAGCCACACGCCGTGCCGTTCCATGTCGGCGACGTAGAAGACGCGGCCGTCGGGCGACAGCTTCACGTCCTGCGGCATGCTCATGTGGCCGAGGTGGACGCGGCGGATCAGCCTGGGCGTGCGCCAGTCGACGACGACGAGGTCGCCGCTGAACTCGCAGCTGGCCAGGAACACCGAGCCGTCGGCGGTGAAGTCGCCGTGGTTGACGCCGCGGCAGGGCAGCGGCAGCGAGCGCAGCCGTCTCATGCTGTGCGGGTCGCGCAGGTCGAGCCGGTTGTTCCGCTCCGCCATGACCAGCGCGTACGCGCCGTCCGGCGAGAAGTACAGGTTGTACGGGTCGTCCACCGGCACCGGCCGGCCCGGCCTGCCGGTGCGCGGGTCGATGGGGGTGAGGAAGTTGCCCCGGTTGTTGTTCACCCACAGGGTCTTCAGGTCCCACGACGGCACCACGTGCTGCGGCAGCGCCCCGACCGTGAAGTGCCGCACGATCCGGTACGTCTCCGGGTCGATGACGTCGACCGTGCCGCTCTCGCTGTTGGGCACGTACACCAGGGAGCGGAACCCTTTGACGACCGGGCTCAGCATGCCGGGCCGGTCGGCCGCGTAGACGTCGGTCTGCTCCGGCCCCTCCGGAGGTGCGGCGGCGCCCCGTGACCGCGCCGGTGCTGGTGACGGGGACAGCGGCGCGGTGGGCGTCACGGCCCGCGGCACGGGCCGGGACGCGGGCGGCCCCGCGGCGCAACCGGCGAGGACGAGCCCCCCGAGGACCGCGAACACTCCGGTCACCGCCGCTTTCTTCCGCGCTCCTGTGACACCTGCACCTGTCACGCATCCCCCCGACATGGCGGGCGGCGCCCGGCCCCCCGTACGGTCACGACGACCGGCCGCGGGCGGCGGCTGCGCGGCGACTTACTGCACGCTGACTACCGCACAGTGACTACTGCACGGTGACTGCGAGACGGCGGAGACGCGGCTGCGCGGCTGGTCGGCGCGACGCTAACGCCCCCGCGGAGCGGCACGGAGGGGCTTTACCCGGTCTTGCACGGCGCCTTCCCGGCCCGCGACGCGCCGGTTCGCGGAGGCCGGCGGGGTCGCTACGACGTGATGGGGGCCTCGTGCTCGGCGGTCTGCACGGGAGCGAGCCCGGCGAGCCCGGAGATGTCCAGGACGGGGGTGAGCAGCGGGTTGGCGATGAGGGTGATGTGGTCGGCGTGGGCGAACAGGACGCTCAGGCCGGCGCTGTCGAGGTATTCGACGGCGGTCAGGTCCAGCACTAGGGGGCCCGGCATGTTGCCGAGAGCCTCGGCGAGCGCGTCGGTGTTGCTCATGTCGATCTCGCCGGTGGCCGTCAGCAGCGCGGCGCCGTCGGCGCGGCGGCTGGAGGTGAGGGTGAGGGGCGTGGTCATCAGGCGATCCTCGTGTGCATGTCGACGATGGTGCCGGACGGGCCGGGCGTGATGGTGACCTGCTGCATCATGGCGCGCATGAGGGCGACACCGCGCCCGCGGTGGGTGTTCTCCTCTGCCTTGGGAGACTTCCAGCGGCCGGTGTCGGCGACCACGAGGCGCAGGTTGTCCACGAAGGCCTCGGCCCGCAGGCGGACGATGTCGCCGGGGGCGTCGCGGTGACCGTGCTCGATGGCGTTGGCGCACGCCTCTCCGGCGGCGACCAGGACGTTCTGGATGGTCTGGGCCGGCAGGTCGCACTGCGCGAGCCAGGTCCGCAGCGCCCTGCGGACGGGCGCCAGCTGGGACGACTCGGCCGGGAAGGCCATCTCCAGCGGGGCGGGGTGGCGGTAGAGCAGCAGGGCGACGTCGTCGTCGTAGCCGTCGGCGGGCGCCAGCCGCACCATCACCTGCGTGGCGAGGTCGTCGACCGCGGCGTCCCGGCCGTCCTGCACGGCCCGGCTGGCCTGGTCGATGCCCGCGTTGAGCGGGCTGCGGCGGCGCTCGACCAGGCCGTCGGTGTAGAGCATGAGAGTGGCGCGCGCGGGGATGACCGCCTGGCCCTCCGGGCGTTCCGCGCCGGGCCGGACGGCCAGCGGGATCGACCGCCCGTCTTCGAGCAGGCGGGTGGTGCCGTCGGGGTGGGCGAGGATGCCCGGCGGGTGCCCGGCGCTGGAGTAGGTCAGCACCCCGGTCTCCGGGTCGAGCACGCCGCAGAAGACGGTGGTGCACTTCGCGCCGGGGACGCCGGCGGCGAAGTGGTCCAGGGCCATGAGCGTGCGCGCCGGGCTGGCGTCCTGCAGGAGCAGCGCGCGGCAGGCGCTGCGCAGCTGCCCCATGACGGCGGCCGCCTCCACACCGCGCCCGACGCAGTCGCCCACGACGATGCCGATGTTCCCGCCGGGCAGGGCGATGGTGTCGTACCAGTCGCCGCCGACCTCCAGGGGACGGGTGGCGGGCTCGTAGCGGACGGCGAACCCTTCGGGCAGGTCGGCGGGGCCGAGGATGGCGCGCTGCAGTGCGATCGCGGTCTCGCGCTGCTGGTCGATCTGGTGCGCGCGGACGAGCCCCTGGGCGAGGTGCCCGGCGAGCAGCGACAGGAGCAGCTCGTCCTCCCGGGAGAACGGCCGCTGGTCGCCCAGCTCGACCCACAGCGCCATCGGGCCGTCGGGATGCTCCAGCAGCACGCCGACTCCGCTGCGGTCGGCGGCCGGGGTCAGCAGGGGCCGCCGGCGCAGGCCGGTGAGCGCCTCGCGGCGTCCGGCCGGCAGCGCGCGCCAGGTCAGCGATTCGTCGGTGGCGGTGAGGGTGGGGTCGCCCTCGTGCTCGAAGACGGCGGCCAGCACGTGCCGGGCGCGCCACAGGGTGCGCAGTTCCCCCAGCGCCCCCGACAGCGCGTCGGTCAGGCTTCCGGCCTGGGACAGCGACGTGCTGAGGGAGGCGAGGGCGCTCTCCCGCTGGATGGCGTAGTGCTCGGCGGTGACGTCGCGGAAGGTGCCGACGACGACCTGGCGCCCGGTGTCGGGGTCCTGCGCCTGGTTGAAGGTGACACTGATCCACAGCCGGTGCCCGTCCCGGTGGGTGACCGGGATGGTGTAGCTGCCCTGGCCCGGGCCGACGATGCCCGCGAAGGCGTCGGCGACCTGCCGGTGGGCGGCGGGGTCGACGTCCCGGTCCGGCCACCACGGGTGGATCGGCCTGTACGGCAGGCCCTCGGGGCCGTACCCGAGCATGTCGGCGAACGCGCTGTTGATCTCGACGACCGCGCCGTTCTCGTCGCAGACGAAGAACGCCTCCTGCAGCGAGTCGACCAGCGCCGTGCGCCAGCGGGCCTGGTGCTGGCGCAGCCGCGCCATCTCCATGTTGGCCCGCACCCGCGCGAGCAGCTCCGCGGCGGCGAACGGCTTGACGAGGTAGTCGTCGGCGCCGGCCTGCAGGCCCTCGATGGACGCCTCCTGGCCCGCCCGCGCCGACAGCAGCAGCACCGGGACGGCGGCGGTGCGCGGATCGGCCCGCAACGCCGCGACCAGCGCCAGGCCGTCCAGGCGGGGCATCATCACGTCGCTCACCACGAGGTCGGGGGCGTCGGCGCGGATGGCGTCCAGCGCGTCCTGCCCGTCGCCGACGGTGTCGACCAGGTATCCCGCGCCCGTGAGGAGCCGGACGAGATATCCGCGCATGTCGGCGTTGTCGTCGGCCACCAGCACCCGCGCCGGGACGCCCGCCGGGCGGGAGGCGGAGGGGTCCTGGGCGGTCAGCTCCATGTCGTCCCCGCCGGACGCGGCGGCGTCGTCCGCCGGCAGCCAGCGCAGGGCCTCCTGGACGAAGGGGTCGGCGGTGGCGGACGCCACGCTGCCGCCGGCGGCCGTCGTGATCGCCTCGGCGGGCAGGTGCGCGGCGCCGAACGGCAGGCGGATGGTGAAGCGGGTGCCCTCGCCCTCGGCGCTCTCGGCGGCGATGGTGCCGCCGTGCAGGCCGACGAGCTCCTGCACGAGCGCCAGGCCGATGCCGCTGCCCTCGTTGGAGCGCGAGCGGGCGTTCTCGATGCGGTGGAACCGCTCGAACAGTCGCGGCACCTCGTCGGCCGGGACGCCGATGCCGGTGTCGGTGACGGTGACCACCGCGTGGCCGCCCTCCCCGCGCACCGACACGCCGACCGAGCCGTCGAAGGTGAACTTCAGCGCGTTGCTGAGCAGGTTCAGGACCACCTTCTCCCACATGCCGCGGTCGATGTAGACCGGCTCGTCCAGGGGACGGCAGTCGACCTCGAAGTCCAGGCCCGCCTTGTCGATGGCCGAGCGGAAGAGGCTGGCCAGCTCGGCCGTGACCGCGGCCAGGTCGACGGGCTCGTAACGGGCCTGCATCCGGCCGGCCTCGATGCGGGAGAAGTCGAGCAGGGTGTTGACGAGCTTGCCCAGCCGCAGCCCGTTGCGGCGGATGGCCTCCAGCTCCTCGCGCACCTGCGGGTCGGCTCCCTGCAGCCGGCCCCGCAGCTCCTCCACCGGTCCCATGATCAGGGTCAGCGGGGTGCGGAACTCGTGGCTGATGTTGGAGAAGAAGACGGTCTTCGCCCGGTCGAGCTCGGCCAGCTCCTCGGCCCGCCGCTGCTGCGCCTGGTAGCTGCGGGCGCTCGCGATCCCCGCGGCGACGTGCCCGGCGGCGAGTTCCAGGAACCCGCGGTAGCCCTCGTCTAGGAGCCGGTACCGGTTGAGCGCGGCCACCAGGAACCCGTACGGCGCGCTGCCCTGCTGGAGCAGCGGCACCAGCAGCGCCTGGGCGGGCGGCTCCGGCCAGTCACCGGACGGCAGCCCGGAGAACCCGGCGGCGTCGAGCTCCACGAGCACCGACTCCCCCCGGGCCGGCGCCGCCACGGGCCACACCGCCTCGCCGGAGTCGCGGGCCGGCAGGGTCAGGGGGGCGGCCGGGTGCCCGGCGGAGATGCCGGTCACACCCGCCAGCCGCGCGCCGCCGTCGTCCTGGAAGAGATAGGTCAGCGTGAACGGGAGATCGCGCCGGTTGTGGCCGAGCTGACGGCAGGTGAAGGCCAGCATCTCCTGCTCGGTGCGGACCACGCTGGGGTCGGAGCCGAGATCGCGCAGGGTCGCCATGCGGCGCTCGCCGACCACCCGCTCGGTGTCCTCCATGACGACGCACAACATGCCGACCACGGCGCCGGAGTCGTCGCGCAGCGGGCTGTAGGAGAACGTGTGGTAGCTCTCCTCCGGGTAGCCGGACCGCTCGAGGAACAGCAGCAGCGCCTCGTCCCAGGTGGCCTGTCCCGTGGCGAGCACGGTGCCGATCCGGGGACCGATGTCGTTCCAGATCTCCGCCCACACCTCGCTGGCCGGCCGGCCCAGCGCCCACGGGTACTTGCGCCCCAGGGTGTCGCGGCGGTAGGCGGCGTTGCAGAAGAAGGTGAGCTCCGGGCCCCACGCCATCCACATGGAGAACCGGGACGACAGCAGGATGCTCACCGCGGTCCGCAGGCTCTGCGGCCACTCGTCCGGCGGCCCGAGGGGGGTCGCGTGCCAGTCGACCTTCGCGAGGTCCCGGCCGATCTCCTCGTCGGCGGTGAACACGTCGGCGCCGGCCGCCGTCACCGGCCCCGGCTCGGCGTCGTCACTGAGCGCCACTACGCCACCCCTTCGTTCGCGCCGGCCCGGCCACTGCTCACCCGGCCCCGGTCGCCGCGTCCCGTCACCGCGTCCTATGGCCCGCCCAACCCTGGAGCAGATGGGTGACGTGACGGAGAGGATAGGTCAACCCCCCGTCAAGAGGCCAACCGGGGTCCCTTTCCGGACGGCCGGGACACCGGCGCGTCCGGCGAGTGCCCACTCCTTTCATCAGTTCCACGGTGACGATTGACGCAAAAACCCTTAATCCCTACTGTGTTAATAGGTTTCCCTCACCAGGAGCGCCCGATGACCAAGCAGATCCATCTCGCCGCGCACTTCCCGGGCGTGAACAGCACGACCGTCTGGTCCGATCCCGCGTCGGGCAGCCAGATCGACTTCGAGTCGTTCCGCCACCTGGCCCGGACCGCCGAACGGGGCAGGTTCGACTTCTTCTTCCTCGCGGAGGGACTGCGGCTGCGCGAGGCGAAGGGCCGCATCCACGACCTCGACGTCGTGGGCCGTCCGGAGTCCCTGACCGTCCTCGCCGCGCTGGCCGCCGTCACCACCCACCTGGGACTCGCCGCGACGGTGAACTCCACCTTCAACGAGCCGTACGAGGTGGCGAGGAGGCTCGCGTCGCTCGACCACCTGAGCGGCGGCCGCGCCGCGTGGAACGTGGTGACCAGCTTCGACGCCTTCACCGGCGAGAACTTCCGCCGCGGCGGCTTCCTGGACGAGTCCGACCGGTACAGCCGGGCGAAGGAGTTCCTGGAGACCGCGAGGGAGCTGTGGGACTCCTGGGCTCCCGACGCGGTGGCCGCCGACCCGGAGGCGGGGCGGTTCCTGCGGCCCGGCGGCGTCACCGCCTTCCGGCACCAGGGCCGGCACTTCGACATCTCGGGGCTGTTCAACGTGCCCAGGGGCCCGCAGGGCCATCCGGTGATCATCCAGGCCGGAGACTCCGACGAGGGCCGCGAGTTCGCCGCGTCCTCGGCCGACGTGATCTTCAGCAGGCACAGCAGGCTGGAGGAGGGCCGCGCCTTCTACCGCGACGTCAAGCGCAGGCTCGCGGCGTACGGGCGGCGGCCCGAGGACCTCAAGATCCTCCCCGCGGTGACGTACGTGCTCGGCGACACCGAGGCCGAGGCCGCGGAACGGGCCGCCGAGATCCGCCGCGCGCAGGTCGGCCCGCAGCAGGCGATCTACTTCCTGGAGGCCGTCTGGGGCCGCGACCTGTCGGCGTACGACCCGGACGGCCCGCTGCCCGACGTCGAGCCCGACCTGGACGAGGGCGTGTCCAGGGGACACGCGGCCTTCCGCCGCGACCGCGGCGAGCTGGTGGCCAAGTGGCGCGCCCTCGCCGAGGAGAAGAACCTGTCGATCCGGGAGCTCGCCATCGAGGTCTCCGCGCCGCAGACCTTCATCGGCACACCGCGCACCGTGGCCGACGAGATCGACCACTTCGTGCAGACCGACGCCGCCGACGGCTTCATCTTCGTGCCCCACCTGACGCCGGGCGGGCTGGACGAACTGGTCGACAAGGTCGTCCCGCTGCTGCAGGAGAAGGGCGTCTTCCGGGCCGAGTACACCGGGCCCACCCTCCGCGACCATCTCGGCCTCGCCCACCGCGACCCGGCTCTCAGCGAGCCCGCCGCCCCCGTGCCGGCCCCCCGTACGAAGGAGAACCGATGACCCTGCACCTCGCCGTCGCACTGGACGGGGCGGGCTGGCACCCGGCCGCCTGGCGGGCCGAGGGCGCGCGACCGGACCGGCTGTTCACCCTCGCCTACTGGGCGGACCTCGTCGCGGAGGCCGAACGCGGCCTGCTCGACTTTGTCACCTTCGAAGACGCCCTCGGCCTGCAGTCGACCCGCCTCAACGAGCCCGACGAGCGGCTCGACCAGGTGCGCGGACGGCTCGACGCGGTGCTGATCGCCTCCGGCGTCGCGCCGCTGACCTCGCGGATCGGCCTCGTGCCGACCACCGGCACGACCCACACCGAGCCGTTCCACGTCGCGATCGGCATCGCCTCCCTCGACCACATCAGCGGAGGCAGGGCCGGCTGGCGGCCCCAGGTCTCGGGCCGCCCCGACCACGCCGCGCACTTCGGCCGCCGGGTCCTGCCTCCGCTGGACTTCTCCGACCGCGCCGATCCCGCCTTCACCCGGCACGTGGCCGGCCTGCTCGGCGAGGCCGCCGACGCGGTGGAGGTGGTCCGCCGCCTGTGGGACAGCTGGGAGGACGACGCCGAGATCAGGGACGTCGCGACCGGCCGGTTCGTCGACCGCGAGAAGCTGCACTACATCGACTTCCAGGGTGACTGGTTCAGCGTGAAGGGCCCCTCGATCACGCCGCGCCCGCCGCAGGGGCAGCCGCTCGTCACCTCCCTCGCCCACGACCGGCAGCCGTACGAGTTCGCCGCCCGTGCCTCCGACGTCGTGTACGTCACGCCGCGGGACCGGGAGGACGCCTCGGCCGTCGTCGAGCAGGTGCGCGAAGCGGAGGCCGCGACCGGACGGGCGGGGCCGCCGTTGAAGGTCTTCGCGGACCTGGTTGTCTTCCTGGAGACCGGCGGCGCGGCCGACCGGAAGGCGCGGCTCGACGACCTCGACGGGGGCGAGTTCGTCTCGGACGCCCACGTCTTCACCGGCACCCCGGAGGCGCTCGCGGGCCTGCTGCTGAGCTGGCGCGAGGCGGGGCTGGACGGATTCCGCCTCCGGCCGGGCGAGCTGCCGCGCGACCTGGTGGCGATCACCCGGGGCCTGGTGCCCGAACTGCGGGCGGCGGGCGCGTTCCGAACGGCGTACGACACCGGGGACCTGCGCGGGCGGCTCGGCCTGCCCCGCCCCGCCAACCGCTACGCGACGGCGTCATGAGCGGGGCCGTCAGCGGCGTCACCACTCCGGACGGCGCCGCGCCGCTCACCGGCGGGGAGGTGGTCCGGGCGTGAAGTTCCTGGCCATGACGCTCGGGTTCCACCTGCCGCATCCGCTGACCGGCGAGCTCAAGTCGCCGACGGAGCGCTTCCGCGAAATCGTGGCGAGCGCGGTGCTCGCCGAGGAACTGGGCTTCGACGGCTTCGGCTTCGGTGAACGGCACGAGCGGCCGTTCCTGTCCTCGTCCCCGCCCGTGGTGCTGAGCCACGTCGCGGCGCTGACCCGCCGGATCAGGTTGTTCACCGCGGTGACCACGCTCAGCCTGCTGGACCCGGTCCGGGCGTTCGAGGACTACTCGACCCTCGACCACCTGTCCGGCGGGCGGCTGGAGCTGATGATCGGCAAGGGCAACGGCACCGCCCAGGCGGAGCTGTTCCACGTCACCGGCGAGGACCAGTGGGACCGCAACCGCGAGGGCTACGAGCTGTTCCGGCGGCTCTGGCGGGAGGACCGGGTGACCTGGTCGGGCCGCTTCCGGCCGCCGCTGACCGACGCCGAGGTGCTCCCCCGGCCGCTCCAGCGGCCGGTGCGGGTCTGGCACGGCAGCGCCACCAGCAGGGAGTCGGTGGACCTCGCCGCCCGCTACGGCGACCCCCTCTTCTCCGCCAACGTCACCAACCCCGTCGAGCCGTACGCGGAACTGGTGCGCTACTACCGGGAGCGGTGGCAGCACTACGGCCACGACCCGGCCGACGCCCTGGTCGGGGCGGGCAGTGCGGGCTACTACGCCACGCCGCGGTCGCAGGACGCCGTCGAGACCTACCGGCCGATCTTCGACGCCCGGGTGGCGTTCCTGGAGAAGCGAGGGCTCGACCCGGTGTTCCACACGCTGGAGGACGCCATCGAGCGCAGCTCCATCCTCGTCGGCAGCCCCCAGCAGATCGTCGACAAGGTGCACCGCTATCACGAGCGGCTCGGCCACGAGGTGCTGCACGTGCAGGCGGAGGCCGACGGCCTGACCGACGGGCAGCACCGGGCGTCGCTCGAACTGTTCCAGAGCGACATCGCCCCCGTGCTGCGCGCGCAGATCCCCAGCAGGCCGTTCCCCACCGGAGGACCAGCATGACCCGCCTGTCCGTTCTCGACCTCGCTCCGATCTCCTCCGGAGCCACCGCGCGGGACGCCCTGCGCAACACCGTCGACCTCGCCCGCCGGGCGGAGGACGCCGGATACCACCGCTACTGGCTGGCCGAGCACCACCTCACCCCCGGTGTGGCCAGCTCCGCGCCCGCGGTCCTCATCGGCGCCGTGGCGGCGGCCACCCGCCGCATCCGGGTCGGCTCCGGCGCGGTCCAGCTCGGCCACCAGACCCCGCTCACCGTGGTGGAGCAGTTCGGCACCCTCGACGCGCTGCACCCCGGCCGCATCGATCTCGGACTCGGCCGCTCCGGCCAGCGCGCCCGGGAGCTGCTCGCCACCCCGCCGGAGGGGGCCGCACCCACCCCCACCGACCCGCCCGCCACGGAGGCGCGGACGGTCAAGGGCCTGCTGATCCCGCCGCCGTTCTCGTTCGCCTCGCTCGCCAAGCACCCGCTCTTCGCCCTGGCCGGCGCGCTGCTGCAGCAGCCCGGCGCGCGGACGCCCGACTTCGCCGACCAGGTCGACGAGATCATCGCGCTGCTGGCCGGCCGCTACCGCTCCGACGAGGGGCACGAGGCGCACGCCCAGCCCGGGGAGGGCGCGGCGGTGGAGCTGTGGGTCCTCGGCAGCAGCGGCGGCCAGAGCGCGCAGGTCGCGGCCGAGCGCGGGCTGCCCTTCGCGGCGAACTACCACGTGAGCCCGGCCACCGTGCTGGAGGCGGTCGAGTCCTACCGCGACGCCTTCAAGCCGTCCCGCGACTATCCCGAGCCGCACGTCATGGTGTCCGCCGACGTCCTGGTCGCGCCCACCGAGGAGGAGGCCCGCCGCGTGGGCGAGCCGTACGGGCTGTGGGTGCGCAGCATCCGGTCCGGCGGGGGCGCCGTCCGGTATCCCTCTCCCGAGGAGGCGTACGCGCACGAGTGGAGCGAGGAGGACCGGGCCCTCGTCGCGGACCGGGTGGACACGCGGTTCGCGGGCACCCCCGAGAAGGTGGTGGAGGGGCTGCGCGTGCTGAAGGAGGCGACCGGCGCCGACGAGCTCCTGGTGACCACGATCACGCACGACCACGCCGACCGCGTCCGCTCCCAGGACCTCCTCGCCGAGGCGTGGTCGGACGCCGGATTCTGAGCACCGGATCGCCGGGGGCGGCCTGGGTGGCGTGGAGCCCGGCGTCGCCTACGCGACGTCGGGCCGTGTCATCAGCGGCGACCGCAGATGCGGCACCAGATCGGGGCTGGTCAGGGGCACGATGTTCCACGTCGCCACCGCCGTCCCCGCTCCGGCGTCGACCACCAGCCGGACCCGGTGCGGGGTGGTGACGACGTAAAGGTCGGCGACGAACGTGTCGCCCTGCCAGGCGCCGGTAGCGACGACGGGGCGGCCGAGCGGCGAACTCTCCCGCCACCCGCCGTGGCCGGCCTCGACGTCGAGGAACGACCCGAATCGCAGGAGCCATCCGCCGTCCACGGGATCGACGGTCACCGGGATTCCACCGGGCAGCGCCGAACCCTCGGCGGATGCGTCGATTGTCGCCGTGACGGAACGCTCCGGATCCGCCGAACCCGGCACCGGCGCGAGTGACAGCCGCCGCAGCCGATCGGCGAGGATCTCGTCGTCGCGGGTGCTTCCCGCGTGGTCCATGCCGGGCAGCAGGCACTCCCATATCGCGTCGAGCACCGCCTGCGCCCGCGTGTGAGCGCCGGTCACGGCGACCACGAGATCGTGCGACGGGACGACCACGCACTGCTGGCCGAAGGAGCCGTCACCGTGGTAACCGTGACGCGACACCCAGAACTGGTAACCGTAACCGCACAGGTAGTCGGCGTCCCCCGATCCGTCCTCGGACGGCAGGGTGCCGATGTGCCGCCGGGTCGCGAGCTCCACCCACTCGCGCGGGATGAGCCGCCGGTCGCCCCAGAGGCCTCCGCGCAGCAGCAGTTCACCGAAGGCGGCGACGGCCTCGGTCGTGAGGTGCAGCCCGTGGAATCCGAAGGCGGCACCGCTCGCCACCCGGTCCCATTCGGCGTGGCCGACGCCCATCGGCTCGAAGAGGCGCTCGCCGAGCAGTTCCGGCAGGCCGCGGCCCGTGACCCGTTCCACCATCCGGGCCAGGACGAAGGTGGTCGGATTGTCGTAGGCGTGCCGCGTTCCCTCGGCCTCGGGAAACGGCACGCGCAGGAAGCCCTTGACCAGGTCGCCCGGTTCCAGTTCCCAGGCCTGGGCGAGGCTGTCCATACGGTGCCCGGTCGTCATGGACAGCAGGTGGTGAACGGTGAGGCGGCGTCCCCGCTCCGAGACGCCGGCCGGAACGTGGCCGGGCAGCACGTCCACCACCCGGTCGTCCAGCGAGAGCAGCCCGTCGGCGATCGCGAGCCCCACGGCGACCGAGGTGAACGACTTCGTCAGCGAGTAGAGAAGGTGCGGGCGTCCGGCCGAGTACGGCGCCCACCAGCCTTCGGCGACGACGTGACCACGGCGTACGACCATGAGGGAGTGGCACTCGACGGACCGCGCTTCGAGCCGGTCCAGCAGCGCGGCGAGAGCGTGGGACGACACGCCTGACGCGGCCGGTGCCGAGCGCGGCAGGAGGGTGCGCTGAGAAGGCATCCGGGCACCCTAACAAATCCGCTGAATCGAGTTACGGGACAACAATGGCACCGGCCCCCTTCAACCGCCTCCGCCGTCACCATTGATTCCCCTTGAAGGATTTCCTCCTTTTACTGCTCCACCTAGGCGAGAGGCGAATCGCATTGGTGGCGGTGGTCCTGTCCCGGACGGTTCGACGGGCTCCGCAGGTGCTGAACCCGCACCCGTGAGCTCGGGCGGCATCCGGAGGATCAGCTCCGTCCCGGGCCCACCTGGTCCTGCGGGACGCGCAGGGCGGCCAGCACCTCCGGCAGCGCGCCGGGTGCCGCGTCCAGCTCGGGGGTCGGGGTGATGTGGAGCTCGACCGCGGTGACTCCGGGGTGCAGATACCGCGCGATGTGGGCGCGGCACTCCTCGGGCGAGCCGTGCACCCACAGCTCGTCCACGACCGAGTCCGGGAGCGCCTCGGCCGCGCCCCGCCGGTCCCCCGCGTCCCAGGCCGCCCGTGACGCGGCCAGGGCGTCGCCCCGGCCGAGCCAGTCGTGGAACGCGCGGTAGGGCGGCTGGTTGAGGATCCAGCCGAGGAAGGCGCGTCCGGCCGCCCTGGCGTACGCCGCGTCGTCCGTCGGGGTCACGAAGATCTTGACGACCAGTTCCTGCCCGCCGGCGGGCGGCCCGGCGGCCTCGACGATCCTCGGCACCTCGTGGGCGGCCAGCACGTTGGTGATCGCGCCGTCCCCCTCGGTGAAGGCCAGCTTCAGCATCCCGGGCCGCAGCGCGCCCACGATGACCTTCGGCCGCACCGGGGGACGTCGCCGGAGCTCGAAGTCGATCGAGAAGGTCTCGTACGTCTCCACGACGTGCTCCCCGTCGAAGGCCCGCCGCAGGAACCGCAGCAGATCCCGCACATGCGCGTACGGCCGGCCGTGCGGGCGGCCGTTCAGCGCCGTGACGTGGGCGGGGACGGACGAGCCGATGCCCAGCAGCACCTCGCCCTGGCCCAGCTCGGCCATGGAGGCGGCCGTCTGGGCGAGCACGCCGGGGCCTCGGGTCTGGGCCGGCAGCACCCCCGTGCCCGCCCGCAGCCCCGGCGACCAGGCCAGTGCCGCGGTCAGCGCGGTCAGGCCGTCGTAACCGCCGCCCTCCCCGGTCCACACGTCGCCGTAGCCCAGCGAGGGCAGCGCCTCGACGATCTCCCTGTGCCGGTGCAGCCCGAGCCCCGCCAGCGGCAGCGTGACCCCCCAGCGCACCGCGCCCGCCGGCGGGACGCCTCCGGACAGCCCGCGCGGGATGCTCACACGTGCTCCCCGGTGAGGGCCTCGCGGCCGTGCGGCTCGTGCCAGTCCGCCTCGTGCGGCGCGACCTCGATCCGCACCGGCCCGTCGCCGGAGGGGGCGGGCCTGCCGGGGACCCGGAACGCGGCGAAGTCGGTGGTCTCCCGGACGGCCGGGATGCCGTACAGGTCCCTGGCATACGCCCAGAGGTTGGGATAGCCGGTCAGCGGCCGCTCGCTGATCCCGGCGAGCGGGTTGTGCAGCAGGTCGAACCGGGCCAGCACCACCCACAACTGCACGTCGGACTCGGTGAGGCGGTCGCCGAACAGGTAGCGCCGGCCGGCCAGGCGGGCGTCCAACCGGTCCAGCGCGGCCGTCACCTGGTCGCGCCGCCGCTCGTACTCCTCCTGCGTCGAGGCCCTGGCGACGAGGTTCACCCCCTGGCTGACGTCGCGGGCGATCTCCTCGTCCAGCACCTCGATCTCGTCGCGCAGGTCCGCCGGGTAGAGATCCAGGCCCGGGCCGGCCCACTCGGCGAACGCCGTGCCGAGATCGAAGGGGATCACGGCGTAGTCGTTGCCGACGATCCGTTTCGTCCGCCGGTCCCACACCACCGGCACCGAGATGTGGCCCGGATATCCGGGCTCGGTGGCGTCGTACGCCTCGGACAGGAGCGTGAAGCCGTTGACCGGGTCGGGGCCGCGCCGCTCGCGGAACGCCCAGCCGCGCGCGTCCCGGTCGTCGTCCACGTACGACAGCGACACGACGTCCCGCAGCCCGGCGAGGTCGCGCACGATGGCGACGCGCTGCGCCCACGGGCAGGTGTAGGAGACGTACAGGTGGTAGCGGCCGGGCTCGGCCGGGTATTCGCCGGACCCGCCGGCGGTGATCCGGCCCTGGAACGGATAGAGAGGCCCCGGCCGGTCGGTCCGGCCCGGTCCGTACGGGCCGTGGGCGGCGACGTCGGCCGGGCTCGCGTACGCGGGTGCGTGGGTGGATACCGGGGTGGTCGCGTGGGTGGTCATGGGGGTGTGTCTCCTTGTCGATCTGGGGCTGCCGATCAGGGGCTGCCGATCTGGGGCTGCCGATCAGGGGCTGCCGATCTGTGGCTGTCGATCTGTGGCTGTCGACTCTGGGGCTGCCGACTCTGGGGCGGTCCGGGGACGTCAGCCGAGGATCCTGGCCGTGCCGAACCCGGCGGCCAGCTTCCCGCCGGTGGCGAAACGGCCGGGGCCGAACGCGGCGAGGCGGGGATCGGGGTCGCCGAGCAGCAGCCGGGCGACGTGGTCGCCCCAGGCGGGCGCGAGCTTGAAGCCGTGGCCGCTGGTGCCGGCGTCGACGTAGACGTGCTCGCCGACCTGCCCCGTGACCGGCTGCCAGTCGGGGCTCACGTCGTACAACGAGGCCCAGCCGCCGGTCACCCTGGCCCGGCGGCGGGCCGCGGAGCGTACGGCGGAGGCCGCGGCGAGCGCCTCCAGCTCCTCGGAACGCGGGCCGGGGACGTCGTCGGGGTCGGCGGCGGACGCCGGGACGACCCCGCCGGTGAGGTACTGCGTGCGGGGCTGCGGGGTGGTGTAGTAACCACCGGGCAGGTCGATCAGGACGTGCGGCACGAGCCCGCCGGCGTCGGCGGGGTCGTGCTCGGAGACCGCGACGACGTGCCGCTCCACGGTCAGCGGCAGGTCCACGCCGAGCGGCCGCAGCAGGGCGGCGGTCCACGGCCCGGCGGCCACGAGGAGCCGCCCGGCCCGGTGGACCTCACCGTCGGAGGTGGTCACCGCCGCCCCGCGGCTCTCCTCGGCGAGCGCGACGACCGGGCGGTGCGGGTGGACCACCGCGCCGTGCCGCCGCGCCGCGGCGGCCAGCCCGACCGTCGCGGCGTACGGGTCGGCGTACCCGGCGTCCGCCTCCCAGACGGCGACGGCGACGCCGTCGAGGTCCAGGCCGGGCAGCCGGGCGGGCAGCGCCCCGGCGCCGACCAGTTCACTGCGGACGCCGAGCCCGGCGAGCCGCGCGGCGGTGTCGGCCGCCGCGTCCACGTCGCCGGGCCCGTGCAGGTAGAACGCGCCGGTCCGGCGGAACCCCGACTGGTGCCCGCCGGTGCGCTCCTCGAAGCCGGCGAGGAACGCGATGCCGTCGCGGGCCGTCTCCGCCAGGAACGGGTCGGTGTAGTAGGCCCGGCAGATGCCGCCCGACCGGCCGGTGGGGCCGCCGGAGACCGGGCCCCGGTCGAACACGGCGACGGACACGCCGCGCCGGGCGAGGTGGAACGCGGCGGCCGCGCCGTGCACGCCCGCCCCGACGATCGCGATGTCGTACGTCATGCCACGGCCTCCCGCTCGTGCCGCCGCGAATCGAGGCGCGGGATGGCGGCCAGGAGCTCCCGCGTGTACGCCGCGGCCGGCTCGGTGAAGATCGTGCGGACGTCGCCGGACTCCACCACCCGGCCGTCCTTCATCACCAGTACCCGGTCGCTGACGTGGTGGATCACGCCGAGGTCGTGGGAGATGAACAGGTAGGCCACGCCGAGCTCGGCCTGCAGGTCGGCGAGCAGGTCGAGCACCTGCGCCTGGATCGACACGTCCAGCGCCGAGACCGGCTCGTCGCAGACGATCACCTGGGGCCGGGGGGCCAGCGCCCGGGCGATCGCCACCCGCTGCCGCTGCCCGCCCGACAGGCGCAGCGGCCTGCGGTCGAGGATCGACGCGTCCAGGCCGACCTGCGCGAGCAGCTCGACGGCCCGGTCGCGCCGGGTGCGGCGCGGCTCGCCGCCGACGGCGAGGGCCTCGCCGAGGATCCGCCGTACGGTGAAGCGGGGGTCGAAGGAGCTCAGCGGATCCTGGTAGATCACCTGGATGTGCCGCCGCAGCGCGCGGCGACCGGCGGAGCCGAGGCCCCGCCAGGACCTCCCGCCGATCTCCACCTCGCCCGCGTCGGGTTCCACCAGCCCCAGCACCAGGCGGGCCGTCGTGGTCTTGCCCGAGCCCGACTCGCCGACGAGCCCGAGCGTCTCCCCCGCCCGCAGCTCGAACGACACCCCGGCGACGGCCGCCCGGCGCAGCCCGTCCGGCCCCGCGAACGACTTGGCCAGCCCGGACGCCCTGACCACCACCTCGCCGGGCGGCACGGCCGGCGCCGGAGGCGGCGCGGAGCCGTCCTCGCGCACGGTGAGGCGGGTGCCCCTGCCGTGCTCGGAGGGCACCGCGGCCAGCAGCCCCCGGGTGTAGGCGTGCCGGGGGGCGCCCAGTACGTCCCCGGTGGCGCCCTCCTCGACGACCACGCCGTCCTTCATCACCAGCACCCGGTCGGCGAGCTCGGCCACCACCGCGAGGTCGTGGCTGATCAGCAGCAACCCCGCCCCGGCCCGGCGGCGCTCGTTCAGCAGCCGCAGGATCTGCGCCTGCACGGTGACGTCCAGGGCGGTGGTCGGCTCGTCGGCGATCAGCAGCCGGGGCTCGCAGGCGACCGCAGAGGCGATCAGCGCCCGCTGCCGCAGCCCGCCGGAGAGCTGGTGCGGATACTGCGCGGCCCGCAGCTCGGGCTCCGGCACCCCCACCTCGGTCAGCAGCTCGACCACCCGCCGCCGCACGTCCGCGCGCGGCACGGTCCGGTGCAGGCGCAGGGTCTCGGCGATCTCCTTGCCGACCGGGCGGAGCGGGTCGAGCGAGACCAGCGCGTCCTGCAGGACGTAGCCGACCTCGCCGCCGCGCACCGCCCGCCACTGCCGTTCTCCGTACGCCGTGACGTCGCGGCCGGCCACGACGAGCGACCGGGCGGTGACCTCGGCGCCGGGGCCGGTCAGCCCGATCAGCGTGCGGGCGGTGACGCTCTTGCCCGAGCCCGACTCCCCCACGATGGCGACGCACTCGCCCGGGCGCACCGTGAAGGAGATCGAGCGGACGGCCTGGACCTGGCCGAACGAGACCCGTAGGTCGGACACCTCGGCGATCGGGGCGACCCGTTGTTCGGTCACGACAGTCTCCCTTCGACGCGCCGCTGCAGGTGGCGGCCGACGACCGTGACGGAAAGGACGGTGAGCGTGATGGCGAGCCCCGGGAAGACCGCGACCCACCAGGCGACGGAGAAGTAGTCGCGCCCGGCCGACAGCATCGCCCCCCACTCGGGCGCGGGCGGCTTCGGGCCGAGGCCGAGGAAGCTCAGCGACGACGCCGCGACCAGCGCGGTGCCCACCTCGATCGTGGCCACCACCAGCAGCGGCGCGAACGCGTTGGGCAGCACGTGCCGCGTGATGATCCCGGCCCTGGTCAGCCCGAGCGAGACGGCCGCCTCGACGTACCCGGACCTGCGGATGACCATGGTCTGGGCGCGGACCAGGCGCGCGTACCCCGGCAGCGTGTAGGCGGCGATCGCGAAGACCGCGTTGAGCGTTCCCGGCCCGACGATGGCGATGACCAGCAGGGCCAGCAGCAGCCCCGGCAGCGAGAGCAGGATGTCGACGAGGCGCATGGCGACCTCGTCGAGCACCCGGCCGCCGAGCGCGGCCAGCAGCCCGACGAGGGTGCCGCCGGTCACCGCGATGGCGGTGGCGGCCAGCCCGGCCAGCACCGACGGCCTCGTGCCGTACACGATGCGGGTGAACATGTCGCGGCCGTTGGCGTCGGTGCCGAGCGGGTGCCCGCCGCCCGGGGGCCGGAGCGCGGCGACGGCGTCGGTGAGGTCGGGCGAGCCGTGCGCGACCAGGCCGGGCGCCACCGCGATCACGGTCACGGCCAGCAGGAACGCCGCGGCGGCCCAGACGCCGGCCCGCGGCGCCCGCCGCCGCCGTCCGCGCCCCACCACCACGGCGGGCGCGGCAAGGGTGGACGTGGTCACTCAGGCACCTCGCAGTCGCGGGTCGATGGCCAGGTAGAGCAGGTCGAGCAGGATGTTGATGACGACGTAGAGCAGTGAGGCGATCAGCACCACGCCCATCACGACCGGCAGGTCCTTGTTGCCGACGGCCGCGAGGGTCAGCCGCCCGATGCCCTGCCGGGAGAAGACCGACTCGATGATCACGGCCCCGCCGAACAGGAAGCTGACCAGCCATCCGGCCAGGGTGACCGTGGGCAGCAGGGCGTGCCGCAGCGCGTGCCGCAGGCGCACGCCGAGGTCGGACATGCCGCGCGAGCGGGCGGTGAGCACGAACGGCTCCTCCAGCGTGAGCTCCAGGCCCTCGCGCAGCACCTGGGTGAGCATCGCGATGACCGGGATCGCCATCGCGACGGACGGCAGGACCAGGCTCTCCGGCCCGTCCCCGCCGGTGGCGGGGAAGATCCCCAGCCCGAACGAGAAGACGGTGAGCAGCAGGATCCCGGCCCAGAACGACGGGATGGAGATGCCGATCAGCTCGATGGCGGAGAACACCGCCCGCGCCCACCGGCGGCCCGCGGTCAGCACCGCGACCGTCACCGAGACCACGACCGCGAGGGCGAACGACGCGAGCATGAGCTGGACGGACGACCCGACCTGCTCGCCGATCGCCGAGGCGACCGACTGGTGCAGCTGGTACGACTGGCCCAGGTCGCCGTGCAGCACCCGGCCCAGGTAGGCGGCGTACTGGGCGGGCAGCGGCCGGTCCAGCCCGTAGTCGGCGATGATCCGGGCGCGGACCTCCGGCGTGACGGTGCTGCTGCCGATGAGCAGGTCGACGACGTTGCCCGGGGTGAGGTGGAGGCCGGCGAACGCGACCGTCACCGCGCCCCACAGCACCAGGACGGACGTGCCCAGCCGCACCAGCGCCGGGCGGACCACCCGGGCGCGGGCCCGGGTGGCCGGTACGGCGACGGCGGTCATGCCTGCTCGACCCAGGCGTCGTAGAAGGTCGGGTACGCCTGCGGCTCCCAGCCGATGCCGTGCGCCTTCTTGCCGGCCCCGAGCAGGTAGTTGAACACGTACACCGGGAAGACCACGGCCTCGTCGGTGACCCGCTGCTGCACCTTGGCGTACAGCTCGGCCCGCTTGGCCTGGTCGGTCGTGTCCAGCGCCTCGCTCAGCCAGCCGTCGACGTCCTTGTCGGACAGGCGGGCGGCGTTCTGGCCGAACTTGGCGGCCGTGGGGATGGCGGAGGTGTCGAACAGGTTGCGCAGGGTGTCGCCGTCGGCCCGCTGCCAGCTGAAGTCGACGAGGTCGTAGTCGCCCTTGGGATACTTCTCCAGCCATTCGTTGACGGTGCCGGAGACGAACTCGACCTCGAAGCCGATCTTCTTGGCCTCGGCCTGGATCTGCTCGGCCAGCGTGTCGCGCTGCTCACGGGCGAACGACTTGAGGAACGCCCAGCGGATCGTCAGCCGTTTGCCGTCCTTGGTCCGGTAGCCCTCGGCGTCCTTCCCCGACCAGCCGGCCTCGTCCAGCAGCCGGGCGGCCGCCGCGGGGTCGTACTTCGTCTTTCCTTCGAGCGTCTTGTCGTACCCGTCGGTCGACGGGGAGACGGGCCCCGCTGCGGGCTGGAACGCCCCGAAGTAGAGATTCCTGACGATCGTCGCGAAGTCGATGCCGTCGCGGAACGCCTGGCGGACCCGCTTGTCGGCGAACGGCCCGGAGGTCGTGTTCGGGTAGTAGTTGTAGTTGCCGCCCGGCGCCTGCCGCGTGGTGACGGTCAGCCGGGGGTCGCCCTGCACCTGCTTGACGTTCACCGGCGGCACGCTGGCGATCCCGTCGACCTGCCCGCTGGTCAGCGCGCCGAGCCGGACCGAGTCCTCGGTGATGACCTTGATCTCCAGCTTGTCCAGGTACGTCTCACCGGTGTGCGCGGCGCCCTCCGGCGCCCAGTCGTAGCCGGGGTTGCGGTGGTAGGTGATGCCCTTCTGCACGACGTACTCGTCGATCACGAACGGCCCGGACCCGACGACCTTCTTGCACAGCGCGTCCTGCGGCTGTTTGAGCGACTGCGGCGACTCGATGCCGAAGTACGCCGTGGCCAGGGCCGACAGGAACGGCGAGTACGGCCTGTTGAAGTGGACCTTCACCGTGTGCGGGTCGACGACCTCGCTGCCCTTGTACGGCTCGATGTATCCCGCGGCGAGCTGCGACTTGGTCGCCGGGTCGACGATGTGGTCCAGGTTGGCCTTGACCGCCTCGGCGTCGAAGGCCGTGCCGTCGGAGAACTTCACGCCGTCACGCAGGGTGAACGTGTAGGTCTTCTGGTCCGGCGAGACCGTCCACTTGGTGGCCAGCCAGGGGTGGATCTTCCCCTCGGCGTCCAGGGACACGAGCGAGTCCAGCGCCGGCCGGGTGAACAGGCCGGCCACGTCGGCGGGGCTCTGGTGGGGGTCGAGGCAGGTGGAGGGCTCGGTGTTGACGGCGAAGGTCAGCGTGCCGCCCTTGACCGGCCCGGCGGGCGCCTTGCCCGCCGCGGTGTCCTTGCCCGCCGTGCCGCAGGCGGCGAGGGCGAGGACCCCCAGGAGCGAGAGACCGATGGATAAGCGCGTGTTCGTGGACATCGGGGGGAGAGCCTTTCTGAGAAATACCTACAAACAAAGTAGGAAAACTCGGATAAGCTGTCAACGTCCGAGGCCGGAAACGCTCCTACGGCGTGCCGGGAAGCCGTACGGTGACGAGGAGACCGCCGTCCGGGCCGGGGGCGAGATCGAGCGTCCCGTTGTGGGCGCGGACGACGCTGTGCACGATGGCCAGGCCGAGGCCGGCGCCGGCGTGCTCGTCGGTGCGGACGCGTTCGGTTCCGCGCTGGAAGGGCTCGGTGAGGGTCGGTATCAGCTCCGGTGGGAGCGGGCGGCCCGTGTTCTCGACCCGCAGCAGGCTGGTGCCGCCGTACGCCTCGGTGTGGACCGTCACGGTGCCGCCGGCGGGGAGGTTGTGGACGATGGCGTTCTGGACGAGGTTCGTCACCATCCGCGCCAGGAGCTCGGCGGAGCCGTCGGTGCGGGCCGCCCCGCCGGTGACGTTCAGCGTGATCCGGCGTTGTTCGGCGAGGGGAAGCAGCGTCTCGGCGGCTTCTTCGGCGGCGAGAGAGAGGTCGACGCTCTCGCGGGTGAAGTCGCCGCGGTCGCCGCGGCTCAGCAGCAGGAGGGCCGCGGTGAGGTCGATCGCCCGCTGGTTGACGGCGTGCAGGCGGTCGAGGAGTTCGTCCCGGTCCCGCGTGGGGTCCCGGCGGGCGACGTCGAGGAGCGTCCGCGAGATCGCCAGCGGTGTGCGCAGTTCGTGGGAGGCGTTCGCGGCGAACCTCCGCTGCTCGGCGACGTGGGACTCGAGCCGGTCGAGCATCGAGTCGAACGCGTCGGAGAGCTCCCGGAACTCGTCCCGGCGGCCCTTCATGCGGATCCGGTGGGTCAGCGACCCGTTCGCGGTCGTCCGGGCCGCGTCCGTGATCCGGGTGAGTGGTGCGAGCATCCGGCCGGCCAGGATCCATCCGCCCAGCAGGCCGAACGCCAGCAGAAAGGCCAGTGCCTGGGCCGCGCGGGGGACGAAGGCGCGCTGCAGGTCGGTGCGGTTGGGGATGAACCGCAGGGGGGCCGCCCCGGGCGGGCCGGCCCCCGGCCCGGTGCCGAGCGCGCCGTCGGGCACGTAACGCAGCAGGAACACCCACACCACGGCCAGCAGGAGAGCGCCGGCGAGCATGAGGAACCCGGCGTAGCTGAGGGTGAGTTTCAGCCGGGTGCTGAGCCCTCGGCGCCTATCCATGCGTGCTGCCGGGCCCCGTCTCCCTGGCGATGCCGGTGCCGGTGCCGGTGTCGATCCGGTAGCCGACACCGGGCACCGTGGCGATGACCCATGGTTCGCCGAGCCGTTTGCGCAGCGCGGACACGGTGATGCGCACGGCGTTGGTGAGGGGGTTGGCGTTCTCGTCCCAGGCCCGTTCCAGCAGCTCCTCGGCGCTGACGATCCCGCCCTCGGCGGCGACGAGGACCTCCAGCACGGCGAACTGCTTGCGGGTGAGCGCGACGTAGCGTTCGCCGCGGAAGACCTCCCGGCGGAAGGGGTCGAGCCGCAGGCCCGCGATCTCGCGAACCGGGGGCCGGGCGTACGCCCGTCTGCGGTCGAGCGCCCTCAGCCGCAGGACGAGCTCCCGGAGCTCGAACGGTTTGGTGAGGTAGTCGTCGGCGCCGAGCCCGAACCCGGAGGCCTTGTCGTCGATCCGGTCGGCGGCGGTGAGCATGAGGATCGGGATGCCGCTGCCGGAGGCGACGATCCGCCGGGCGACCTCGTCGCCGGAGGGGCCGGGAATGTCGCGGTCGAGGACCGCGATGTCGTAGGAGTTGACGCTGAGCAGTTCCAGGGCGGAGTCGCCGTCGCCCGCGATGTCTGCGGCGATCGCCTCCAGCCGCAGACCGTCCCGGACGGCTTCGGCCAGGTAGGGCTCGTCCTCCACGATCAGCACGCGCATGCCGCTCAGTCTGCCCGTGCTCGCACCCGTGCCGGCACCGGCACCGGCGCGGGGCCGGGCCGGGCCGGCGGCGCCTCCGCCGCGGCGCGCCACCAGCGGCGTGACGCCAGCCCGAAGAGCGCGGCCCCGGCGGCGTTGACCAGCACGTCGTCCACGGACGACACCCGGTCGAGCCGCAGGACGTACTGCAGGGTCTCGACCACGGCCGAGCAGGCCGCCCCGAGCGCCAGGATCCGCGGCAGGGACGCCAGCGCCGCGAAACGCAGCGGCGCGAAGAACCCCAGCGCCGCGAAGATCAGCAGGTTGCCGCCGATCCCGAGCGGCCCCATCGTGACCAGGTCCCGCAGCGGGACCAGGTTCACCCGGCCAGGGACGATGCCGGCCCCCGGGCCCGGCATCAGAGTGATCCAGACGAACGGCACCGTCCCGTAGACCATCCCCACCTCGGCCAGCGACCTCCGCCACGCCGAGGCGACGCCGGCGGCCCGCCGGAGGAGTGTCAGACCCCACGCCACCAGGGCGGCCGCCGGCAGCCCGGCCGGCATCATCAGCAGCACGCCGTTCTCCGTGTCGAGGCAACCGTGCCACCGCCCGGCCAGGCATGCCGGAGCCGCCATCAAGAGCGGCCCCCGCACGGCGAACGCGGCGCCCGCCAGACCGAGGATCGCCAGGCTGACGAGCATGATCGGGCGCGTGCGGCGGGGTGGTGCTGACGGGGATGCGCGGTGATCCATGCCCCTATTAGAGCCAGAGGGCCGTTGCGGTGGCGTATGCGATTCCGCATACACCGGCGATACACGGAACGCCGGCGCCTCCGGCGCCTCAGCCGCCCGTGCCGCCGCCGGGCGAGGCCCCGGTGACGGCTTGCAGCTCCTGCCCGATGATGTCCACCAGCGGCGCGCTGTCGTGGTTGGCGAGGATGACGCCGACCCAGCCGGTGTCGGGGTAGATGCTCCAGTTGGCACCGACACCGGGGTTGCCGCCGGAGCGCTGGTAGGCCCACTGGCCTTCGACGATGTCGGTCGCGATCCCGTACGCGGCGAACGACGCCTGCCCGTGGGGGGCCTTGGCCGCGGTGAGCACGTCGGCCCAGGGCCGGTCCAGCACCGTGCCGTCGCCCAGCGCCCGCGCGAACCGGACCAGATCCGGCGCGGTGGCGAAGCCGCCGTCCCCGGGGGCGTCGATGAAGGCGCGGCCCGGGTTCTTGCCGAGTATGTACGGGTACGGGCTGCCCTTGTCCAGATTGCTGAGGGCGTCCACGACACCGCCGCCGGCCACCTCCATGTACGGGTGCGCGATGTTCCCGCCGGTGATCCACTGCGGCCTGGTGTGGAACGCCGAGCCGGTCATGCCGCAGCGCCGGAAGATGTTCTCCTGGACGTAGTCCCAGTACGTCGTGCCGGACACGGCCTCCACGATCAGCGCGGGAATGGTGGCCTCCGCCTCCTGATGGCCGGTGCTGGGAAGGCCGGGAACCCCTGTGAGCCTCGCCTGCCGGACCCGCCGCTCGTGATACTCGTGCACCTCGCTCCGGCTCTGGAACACGCGTTGCACGTCCTCTTCCGGCATGTCCAGCCCGGAGGTGCCGGACAGCAGGTGATGGATGGTCACCTGAGCGGCGATGTCCTCGGCGAAGCCCGTCAGGTGGGCGCCCACCGTGTCCGTCAGCTTCAGCCTGCCCTGCTGGGCCAGCTGCAGGATGGCCACCGCGTGGAACGGCTTGCCCGCCGAGCTGAGGGCGAACGCCGTGTCCTCGCGGTTGCGGATCCTCCTCTTCTCGTCGGCCATGCCGTAGGCGCGGGACAGCACCGTCCGGCCCCGGTGCGACAGCAGCACCACGCCGGAGAACCTGCCCTCGGCGGCGAGCCGCGCCATGTACCGGTCGTAGGCCCCGCCGGGCAGCGTGTCCGGCGGGATCCGGTCGCCGCGGTCGCCCGGGTCGCTCCGGTCGCTCCCTGGACGATCCGGCCGGGGCCGGGGCGGTGTGGCCGGGCTCGGCACTCCGGCCGCCACCACTCCGGCGGCCGCCAGCCCGCTCCACTTGACCAGCTGCCGCCGGCCGACATCACGTACCGAATCCGAGTCCATGCACACGTCCTTCTCCGGTCGGGAACCGGCGCTCACAGCGAGCGCCGCGGATCGTGTCCCACTGAAGAGGCCGGGCCGTTGCGGCGGCGTATGCGCTTCCCGATACGCCCGCGATACACCCCTCGCCCGCCGCACCGCCGCGCGAGTCCGCGGCGCCGGACGTGCTATACCGTTAAGACCTACATGTTTAGTAGGTTTTATTGCACACCCTCAGACGTACGGACGACGGGAGGTCCGATGGTGAAGGCATACCTGTCCCCCCATCAGCACGGTTCGGCAGGCGGCGTGACGCGGAGTGAGGCGCGGTGAGCGCCGGGCATCCCCTCGACAACCCCGTCTGGGCGTCGCTGACCGGCCCCCACGCCCACCTCGCCGAACGGCACGGCAACGCCTTGCGCTACCCCGTCGACGTCTCCCCCTTCCACACCCTGCCCGACGATCCCGGCCCCGGCGACTGGCACGACCTCGCCGTGCTCGCCGGGCCCGGCGCGACGATCCCGGTCACCGGTGTCACCCCTCCCGACGGGTGGGAGGTGGTGGCGCACGGCGCGGGCGTGCAACTGGTCGGCGACGACGTGGTCCCCGCCTGGGACGACGAAGCCGTCCGCCTGGGGGCCGCCGACGTCCCGGACGTGCTGGACCTCGTGGAGCGCACCCAGCCCGGCCCGTTCCGGCCGCACACCATCGAACTCGGCGTCTACCTGGGCATCCGCCGACGCGGCGCACTGGTCGCGATGGCCGGGGAACGGCTGCACCCGCCCGGCTGGACGGAGATCAGCGCGGTCTGCACCGACCCGGCCTTCCGGCGGCAGGGCCTGGCGGCCCGGCTGGTGCTGGCCGTCGCCGCAGGCGTCCGCGCCCGCGGCGAGATCCCGTTCCTGCACGCCGCCGAGAGCAACGTCGACGCCATCCGCCTGTACGAGACGCTCGGCTTCCGCCTTCGCCGCCGGACGACCTTCACCGCCGTCCGCGTCCCCGCCGACGTACCGGTCGCCTGAGAACCGCACGCCGGGCGCCTCGCCGGGGCACGGGCGGACACCGGTCCGGGTGCGCGGCCGTGTGACGATGTCCGGAGGGACCACCTGGAGGACACGTGGATGCGATCGTCAACTGGCTTTCGGGCCTGTCGGGCATCGTGGTCTACGTGGTCGTGGCCGCTCTGGTCTTCGCCGAGGACGCGCTGTTCGTGGGGTTCGTGATCCCGGGTGAGACGGCCGTCGTGCTGGGCGGCGTGCTGGCCGGCCAGGACAGGCTCTCGGTCTACTGGCTCGCGCTCGTGGCGGTGCTGGCCGCCGTCGCGGGCGACAGCGTGGGGTACGCCATCGGCCGGCGCGTCGGCTCCGGACTCCTGGACACGCGCCTGCTGCGCCGCCGCCGGGAGCGGGTGGAGCGGGCCCGGGAGATGGTACGCCGGTGGGGGCCCGTCCCGCGGTGAGGCTGCCGCCCAGCAGGGCGACGCGTTCCCTGATGCCGGCGAGCCCGTAGCCCGCGCCACGCAGGGGCGGGGTCCTGGCCGCCTTCTGCCCGCCGGGCACCGCACCACCCGCCGCACCGCCCGCTGTGCGGCTCGGGGTGTTGACGACGGCGATGTCCACGTGGTCGCGCTCGATCGCGCCGGTGATCCGGACGTCGGAGTCGGGGGCGTGCCTGCGCACGTTGTTCAGCCCTTCCTGGACGAGCCGGTAGCACACGTGGGTCACCTCCGGCGGCAACGCCCCCGGGGGGACGTCGAGCCGGACGTCGACCCGCAGCCCGGCGGCCCTCGCCTCCTCGGCCAGGCGGTCGACCGCCTCGGCCGCCTCCACCACCGGCACGTCCTCCCGGCGGAGCATGGTGAGCAGCTGGCGCAGCTCGCCGAGCGCCTCGACGCCCTTGTCCTCGATCCCCTCGGCGAGCTCGGGGATGTCGGCGGGGTCCACCGGATCACGGATGAGGCCGGCGTTGAGAACCATGCCGGTGACCGCGTGCGTCACCGTGTCGTGCAGCTCCCGGGCGATCCTGCGCCGCTCCTCCAGGACGGCCGACTCCTCGCGCTCGCGCGCCCCGGCTCTCAGCTCATTGAACCGCCGCCGGTGGTCGTACACCCAGGTGCCGACCAGCGCGGGCAGGTAGACGAGCGTCAGCGCGCGCACCACGCTCAGGTAGAAGATCCGGTCTGTGTAGGGGTTCTCGTAGTCGACCACGAGATACACCGCCATGAGCCCCAGCGCCACGTACGTCCACGAGCGCGTGCGGTGCTCCGCCGTCATCGAGAAGACGGCGAGGACCATCGGCACCGTCTGGCCCACGAGGCAGGCGCAGACCACACCGGCGACGATCGCCGGCCAGGGTGTGTAACGGCGCACCAACATGGTCGCGGCGGTGAGCGATCCCACGGCCAGCTCCACCGGTTGCGACGTGCCGTCCCACAGCGAGAAGGAGTGACCTATCACCGTCGTCGGGATCGTGAACGCGATGACGGCGGCGGCGAGCAACAGGTCGACCAGCACCGCGCCATGTGACGTGCGAATCTCCTCCAGCATTCGCCACATATGCGCACTTTTGCCCGTTTATACGGACGCTCATGCCCCTCGTATGTAGATCTTCGCGCGGACCGCGTGCCCGCCGTCGCCGCCGCCGGCCTCCCGCGTCGCCGATCAGGTCACGACGACCGGATGGCGCACCACCGCGTCGAACGCGTATCCGAGCCGGTTGCACGTGGCCCGCTCCGGCTGCACGGCGCCCGTCTCGTCCACGGCCCGGGCCAGCAGCGCCGCCTCGCCCGCGCCGAGCGGCGTCCAGCGGAAGGTCCACCTGACCCACCCGCGCGGGCTCCTGTCGCCGTGCAGGTGCGCGGGCCGCCACGACACGCCCTCGTCGTCGCTGACGTCCACCCGGACCACGCGGCCGTTGCCGGACCACGACCGGCCGTGCAGCAGGTGGCCGTGTCCCGCCCGGAGGCGGGCCGGCCAGGGAAGCTCGAAGGCGCTCTTCACTCCCGTTCTCGTCAGCGGAGGGCCTCCCCCGGGCGGGTGGCCGGGGCCGTGCATGCGGTAGAGGCGGCTGCTCCACGGCGACTCCAGCGGCTCGGCGGACACCTCGACGTCTCCCAGCCACTTGATCCAGGCGATCCCGGCCCAGCCCGGCACGACCAGCCGCGCCGGGAACCCGTGGTCGGGCGGCAGCGGCCGCCCGTTCATCTCGTACGCCACCAGGACGTCGTCCAGCGCCTTGGCAACGGGGAGGGGGCGGCGCACCCGGCCGAGGTTCTCGCCGCCCTCGACGTAGTCGGGGTCGAGCCCGCGCGGCATCAGCGCCACCGCACGGGCGGTCATCCCCGCCCTGCCGAGCAGCGCCGCGAGCGGCACGCCCCGCCAGCGCGCCACCCCCACCGCTCCCAGCCGCCAGGGGGTGCCGGACACCTCCTCGCCCTGCTGCTCCCGGTACAGGCTCCGGCCGTTGCCCGCGCACTCGACGAACGCCGTCACCTCCTCGGCCGGGATGGCGAGCAGGTCGCGGTAGGTGAACGAGACCGGGCCGCCGCGCAGCCCGCTCCCCCAGAGGGTGAGCCGCCACGTGGCCGCGTCGATCAGGGGCGTCGACGTGTGGTTGCGGACGAAGAACAGGCGGGCGGGCGTCAGGTCGCCCTCGCCCCGCAGCGCCTCCCACCGTGTCTCGGCGTTGGTGCCGTGCACGGCGAACAGGCGGGCCGGCAGCGGCTTGCGGATGCCGGGCGGCGACTCAGGGTCGTCCGTCGTGGTCGTGGTCGTGGTCGTGGTCGTGAAGCGTGGATCCACACGCCACCTCCGCGCTGTCGGTGCCTCGGACACTCCACTAGCTCGCCGGCCTCCGCAGCGCGACGGCCGGCAGGGGGATGGGCGGGAACGGGTTGTCGGGCAGCAGGATGACCCGGCGCGGCCGGTCCGCCTGCCCCGCCGCGTCGAGGTGCAGCAGCGCCGCCCCGATCCCCGCCGCCCCGGTCAGATAGCCCGTGTCGGCCGACACCTCGCCGGGACGCTGCCGCCGGTACGCCTGGTACCAGCGGTATCCCCGGTCGTCGTAGCCCGTAGCCCTGCCGATCAGATGGTCGGCGAGCCTGCGGGCGAACTCCAGGTGCTCCTGCTCCCCCGTCGCCGCCCACAGGCCCACGTACAGCTCGATCAGCCCGGCGGTGCCGCAGCACTGGCAGGCGACGTTCCACAGGCCCGCCGTCTGGCGGAAGGGCGCGCCCGACTCCCTGACCCCCGCGGCGAGCCGCCTCACCCAGTCGAGCTCTCCGCTGTCGCCGGTCACGCGGTAGAGCTCGTAGAACATGCGCGCGACTCCGGCGGACCCCGAGCAGTAGCCCAGGTAGTCGCCGATCACCGCGCCGTGCCCCGTCGCCACGCTCGCGGCCCTGACGACGCCCGCGCCGCGGTGCGCCGCGTCGAGGAACGACCGGTCGCCCGTCGCCGCGTACAGGCGGGCGAGCAGGAAGGCCGTGCCGGCCGCGCCGGTCAGGAAGCCGGGCGCCGCCGCCTCGCCGGGAAGGACGGGGCAGGTCGCGGTCTCCTCGCGGGGGCCGGCCAGCCGCGCGATCCGCCGGCCCGCCTCGACCGCCATCTCCTCGTAGGCGGGCACGCCGAGCGCGGTGGCGGCGCGCAGCAGCCCGAGGACGACGCCGCCGTCGCCCCGCAGGGTGGGGTCGCCCGACCAGCCGATCCCGCCGCCGTCGAACGCGCGGGCGCTCCGCACGATCCGGTCGGCGACCGCGACCGCCGTGGCCTCGAACCGCTCCTCGCCGAGCGCCCAGCCGGCCTCGGTCAGCGCGAGCACGGCGCCCGCCAGGCCGTGGTGGAGCGAGACGTCCCCCTGCTCGGAACACGTCGCGGCGAGGTAGCGGGCCCCGGCGCGGGCGTCCTCCAGGTAGGCCTCGTGCCCGGTTCCGGCGGCGAGCTCCAGGAAGAACAGCACGATCCCGGCCGCCCCGGAGTGCAGGGACACGGGCCCGCCCGCCGTCGCCGGCCTGCCGTACGGGTCGGGGTTGGCCCGCCACCGCCTTCCGCGCTCGTCGTCCACGGCGGCCGCGCGGATCCACCGTCCCGCCATGATGGCCGCCGTCAGCGGAGTCTCTGCCCGCTCACCCCGGGAGCGGATCGGGTCCCTGCCCATGGGGTTTACTATCCCACAAACCCAGTAGGTAATACCAACTTTTCCATCACGGACAGCCACTTTCCCCGCACCGTGCGATCCGATATCCGCGTGGCGGTGGCCGGCCCCGGGATACCCGGGTCAGCGCCGCGAACCGGAGCGCCACCGGAGCCACCGGGCTCCGGCCGCGTGCTCGCCCTCCTCGGGCGCGGCGTCGTCGTCGGGCAGGTCGTACCAGTGCGTGTCGCCGGGATAGCGGCCGGACGGCGCATCGCCCTGGATCTCGGGACCCGCCCCGGCGGCGCCCCCCGGTCCGTCGCCCGCTCCATCGCCGACCCCGTCTCCCACAGCATCCCCCGCGACACCGGCCCGGCCCCTCACGCCGTGACCTTGCCCTGCGCCGCCGGGACCTGCGAGGTCACCTGGGCTGCCACCTGCGCGATCACCTGCGGGGTGACCCGGTCGGCCCAGGCGCCGAGGACCCGGTCGAGGTCGGGGATCTCGGACTCCCGCAGCGCCAGGCCGGGGGTGGGCACCAGCGCGCCCAGCTCGACCAGCACGGGGCGCAGGTGCAGCTCGACCGCCAGCGCGTGGCGGGCGTCGCCCATGACCAGCAGCGGCAGAGCCACCGTCCCGGTCAGCGCGCCACCCGGGAGACGGTCGAGGAACGCCTTGAGCAGCCCGGTGTAGGTGGCCTTGTAGGTGGGGCTCGCGACCACGAGCACGCTCGATCCCGTGACCAGTTCCAGCGCCACCTCCACACTCGGCGAGGGGCCGGGGGTGAACAGGTGCGGGCCGAGCGCGGACAGGTCCACGACCTCGGGCGGCGCGCCGTGCCCGATCCGCGATCCCAGCGCCTCGGCCGCCGCCACCGCCGCGAGACGCGTACGGGAACCACCGCGTGGATTGCCGACCAGTGCCACGAGAGAGCTCATGACGCCACCCCGCGGGCGTCCGGACGGGAGTTGCCGTAGATCATGGATGATCCTCCAGAGAAGAAGGGGGCCGGAAGTCCCCGGGCGATCACGAGTGCTCGACGAACCGGCCGAAGCGGCCCTGGTGGTAGAGGAGCGGACGCCGCGGCCCGTGCAGGTCGGCCTGGGTGACCAGACCGACGACGAGGATGTGGTCGCCCATCCCGACCCGCTCGTACGGCAGGCAGATCAGGTGCGCGGACACGTCCTCCAGCAGCGGCGCCCCGAGCGGCCCGGGACGCCACCGGGTCGGCGTGGCGAAACGGTCGGCGCCCTTCCGGGCGAACCGGGCGGCGAGATCGGCCTGGTCGCTGGTGAGCACGTTCACCGCGAAGTGGTCCGCCTCGCGCAGCGAGGGCCAGGTGGTGGACGCCTGGTCGACGTAAAAGGAGACGAGTGGCGGGTCCAGGCTCACCGAGGAGAACGAGGTGGCGGTCAGGCCCACCGGAACTCCCCCGCTCTGCGCTGTGATCACTACGACGCCCGCGGCGTGCACCGCGAGCGCGCGCCTGAAGCCGTCGGCGTTCAGAGCGGGGCTGGGCAGAGTCTCCGTCATGGGACCTCCGTGCGTGTTCACCGCTGTCCGGAACCCCCCGTCGCGTGGGCGGAGCAGCGTTGCATTCCCTACTAAATTAGTCTGTTTACTCGGTTTTGGGAAGTGTCGTCACGCTTCGGCAGGAGGGCCGGACAGCCGACCGGCGCCGGGCCACGCGCGTACGCGTGGCCCGGCGCCGGTGGAAGGGAGATCAGGAGGCGGTAGATCGGGGAGGTTCAGGAGTCGCGCCGGCCGGGGGCGCTGATCGGGTTGACGCTCCATCCGCTGACGTCGTCGGCCCGGATGCGCCAGGTCGCTCCCGGACCCTGCGGCAGATGGTCTCCGGTCACCGTGAAGGCGTCGATGAGGTGCAGGTAGGCGGGGAGCTCCGGCTCAGGAGCGCTCCCGCCGGCGAGCGAGGCGGCGGTGTGGCGCTCACGGCGCTCCCTCGCCTGCTCGGCGACGGGCGTGAAGAAGTCCTCAAGTCCCTCCCCCTCGCCGTTCCCGGCCCTCGACCGGCGGATCTGCGCGACGACCGCGGCGGCGTACTCCTCGGCGGAGACGAGGACGCCGGTGATGACCGCGCCGTTCACGGAGAGGGTGACGCTCATCTGTCCCCTGGTCGTGTCGACGGCGAACACCAGGGCCTGCAGGACGGGGTCTGCTGCGACGTTCATGAACGCTGATTGCCCCCGGGACGACGGGACATGCCTCGTCGTCCCGGGTGTGTCTGCGATCAGGCGCGCGGCGTCAGGCGACCGAGGCGGGGAACCGTTCCCAGACCCGGTGGGAGGCCATCAGCCGCCGCACGCCGGAGAGGACCTCCGTGGCGGAGTCGCCGTTCACCACTCCCGGCGCGCCGGTGATCCCGGCCCGCGCGAGCACGGTCGTGCCCGCGCCCCAGGCACCGATCGCCTTGGCGTGCCGCCAGCACTCGTCGACCAGGAGCGTCACCCGCGGGTCCACCGCGGCGGAGTCGCCCGCGTCCGCCTTGGCGTCGCGTGCGGGCAGGGCGTCGGGCGCCGGCGCGGGAGCCGTCGCGAGCAGCAGCGCGTCGAACTCGATCGACCGGGCGGTGGCGAAGGTCCGCTGCACGGGGACGTCGTCCAGCATGCCGCCGTGCGGGGCGATCACCAGCGGCACCATGCCCGCCGCGAACACGGCCGTACGGAGTTCGCGTACGTCGCCCAGGTCGGCGCCGTCGTCGGCGACGATGCCGACCACGCGGCCGTCGGCCGGCCACTCCCCGCCCACCTGCGACAGAGCGGCGCTGGGCGCCGGGTCGGCGAGCGGCAGCGTGGGCTCCGGCACGGGCAGGCCCAGCCCGGTGGCGACCTCCCGGCAGAGCACCGGGTCGATGTTCGCCAGGCACTGGAGCTGGCGCTCCTTGATCGCCTGCTCGTAGCACTTGCCCAGCTCGAAGGTGTAGGCGCGGACGATGTGCTCCTTCTCCACCGGCGACATGCTCAGCCAGAACAGGCGCACCTGGCTGTAGTGGTCGCCGAAGGACGCGGGGTTGGCCCGGACCTTCCGCGCCTGGGCGACCTGGACCGGCGCGTCGACGAACGCGTTCTCGGCGTCGCCCGCGACGAACGGGTTCCCGCCGTCGAGGGAGTTCGGCCGGTACGGCGCGACCCCGGCGTGGACGGCGTGCTGGTGGAAGCCGTCCCGGAGCATGTCGTTGACCGGGCAGCGCGGGCGGTTGACCGGGATCTGCGCGAAGTTCGGCCCGCCGAGCCGGGTGATCTGGGTGTCGAGGTAGGAGAACAGCCGCGCCTGCAGCAGCGGGTCGTTCGTCACGTCGATGCCCGGCGGCAGGTGGCCGGGGTGGAAGGCCACCTGCTCGACCTCGGCGAAGAAGTTCGCAGGCGTCCGGGTGAGCGTCATCCTCCCGATCGCCTGCACCGGCGCGAGCTCCTCGGGCACGATCTTGGTCGGGTCGAGCAGGTCGATGCCCTCGAAGGTCTCGTCCGGCGTGTCCGGGAAGACCTGGATGCCGAGCTCCCACTCCGGGAAGGCGCCGGCCTCGATCGCGTCGTAGAGGTCGCGGCGGTGGAAGTCGGGGTCCATCCCGCCGAGCATCTGCGCCTCCTCCCAGGTCAGGGAGTGCACGCCGAGCTTCGGCTTCCAGTGGAACTTGGCCAGCGCCGTCTCCCCCGCCTCGTTGACCAGGCGGAAGGTGTGGACGCCGAACCCCTCCATCGTCCGGAAGGAGCGCGGGATCGCGCGGTCGGACATGTTCCACATCGTGTGGTGCTGCGCCTCGGTGTGCAGGGAGACGAAGTCCCAGAACGTGTCGTGCGCGCTCTGCGCCTGCGGGATCTCCCGGTCCGGGTGCGGCTTGCCCGCGTGGATGACGTCGGGGAACTTGATCCCGTCCTGGATGAAGAACACCGGGATGTTGTTGCCGACGAGGTCGAAGGTGCCCTCGTCGGTGTAGAACTTCGTCGCGAACCCCCGGGTGTCGCGAACCGTGTCGGCCGACCCGCGGGAGCCGAGGACGGTGGAGAACCGCACGAAGACGTCGGTCTTCCTGCCCTTCTTGAGGAAACCGGCCTTTGTCACCGTTTCGGCGGTGCCGTACGCCTCGAACACTCCGTGGGCTCCGGCGCCCCGGGCGTGGACGACGCGCTCCGGGATGCGTTCGTGGTCGAAGTGGGTGATCTTCTCGCGCAGGTGGTGGTCCTGCAGCAGGGTCGGGCCGCGCTCCCCCGCCTTCAGCGAGTGGTCGGTGTCGCGCAGCCGCGCTCCCTGCGCGGTGGTGAGGTAGGCGCCCTGCTGGGCCTTCGCGGCGGCGGGCGCCCCGGTCTCCGCCCCGGTCGGCGTGACGGTCGCGGGAGCGCCCTGCTCCTTCTTGGGCGGCAGCGGGTCGTGCGGCGTCGTCGGCTCCTCCAGGGTCGCGGGGGCGCTGCCCGGCGACCCGGGAACGTCCGGCGTCAGGATCTCGGCCACCTTCTCTGCGGCGTTCTCCACGACGTCCTTGACGACCTTGGCGGGCTTGCTGGCATCCATTCGGCGCGTTCCTTTACGAGCGACGATGAGCAGATCCGCGCGCATACCCGCAGGTGAGGACGGGAAACCTCCAGCCGCGCCGTCCGCTCGATGAAAGCGTTTCAGGCACCGAATCCACCCGACCGGCATAAGGGGAGGTGAACCGGCCCGCCCGGCGGCGTCCCGGCGACCGCCCGTTGACTTCGGCCGTGACCGGTGGTTACGGTCGCGGCGCGATCACAGGTGTCGGTGATCGAAGCCGAGCACGGCCGGTCCAGCCCGCCGCGCCGCGAGCCCGTAAGGGAAGTGAGGCGGAGGCCGTGAAGCTCGGAAGGACAGCGGCGATCATCGGCGTGGTCGCGGCGATGTGCCTCACGACGGCGCAGGCGAGCGGCGCCGCAGGCGCGGGCACCGCCTCGGCGGCGGCGGCGGTCTGCGCCCGGCCGCCGCGGACGGCGAACGACCAGGCGAGCGCCGGGGCCGCCGCCGTGCACCGATACCTGTACTCGCTGACCTGCGGCACGGCGCCGGCCGACGGGGTGATCTCGGGCCAGAACGTCGGGCACGGCTCGCAGGCCGCCGACACCACCGGCCTGCTCGGCTACCCGCGGCTGATCGACCGGCTCGCCCAGCAGGCCGGGCACTACACCGGCATGGCGGGCCTCGACTACGAGCACGACCAGATCTTCACTCCGCGGCAGCTGAGCCTGGCCAACCAGGTGCTCGCCGGTCACGCCGGGCGTGGCGGCCTGGTCACCGTCAACTTCTCGCCGCAGAGCCCGTGGCTCAACGACGAGTCGGACATCGCCGGGAACCCGGGTGTCTGGACCAACACCCGTACCGATGACGGCCAGCTCGACGGCGTGCGGCTCGCCGACCTCCTGGACCAGAACACCCCCGCCGGGAGGGTGTGGCAGCGCAAGCTCGCCCGCGTCGCCGACGCGCTGACCCAGCTGCGCGACGCGGGGGTCGTGGTGCTGTGGCGCCCGATGCAGGAGATGAACGGGTTCTGGTTCTGGTGGGGCACCACCCTGCAGAAGGACGGCGCGACCGTCTACGTCCAGCTGTGGCGCTCGATGTTCCAGTACTTCACCCAGGTGCGGCACCTGGACAACCTGCTGTGGGTCTACTCCCCGGCGACCTACCCGGCCGATCCGGGGCAGCAGAGCGCCCAGAACATCAGGTCGGCCGCCTGGGCCTACCCGGGTGACGCGTACGTGGACATCGTCGCCGGCACGTCCTACGACGACAACCTGTCCATCCCGAACTATCTGGACTACCTGCGCATACCGAAGGTCGTCGGGGAGGCGGAGTACGGCCCGGGCCTGTCCGGCGCGCACGTCACGGCGGGCAGCTTCGACGACAGGCGGTACGCCACGCGTCTGCGGCAGGACTACCCCGCCGTCGCGTACTGGGTCTCCTGGCACGACTACACCCTGTCGGCGACCGAGACCGCGCACCTGTCCCTGATCGCCAACCAGAACGCCGCGAACCTGCTGAGCGATCCGTACGTGATCAACGCGGACCGCGTCGCGATCCCCTCCGGCCCGAGCCCCAGCCCCAGCGCCTCCCCGAGCAGGACCCCCAGCCCCAGCCCGTCTCCGAGCGCGGGGGCCGCCGGATGCGCCGCCGGCTATCAGACGACCGGCGGCCGGCCGGGTCAGTTCCAGGGGCAGGTCACCGTACGCAACACCGGACGGGCGGCGATCAACGGCTGGACCGTGTCCTGGACGTTCCCCGGCGGCGCCACCGTCACCCAGGTCTGGAACGGCGACGCGAGCGCGTCGAGCGGCTCGCGCGTGGTCGTCGGGAACGCGTCCTACAACGGCACGCTCGCGGCCGGTGGCTCGACGACGTTCGGGTTCATCGCCAACGGGTCCGGCTCCGGCAACACGCCGGGCGGCGTGGCCTGCACCCCCTCCTGATCTCGCCCTCCCGATCTCGCCCCTCTCACCTCGCCTGTGGGGGCATCGGCGGCACGTCCCGCCGATGCCCCCACAGGCATGGTCAGATATAGCAACTTATGCAACGAATCCGTTACGGTAACCGCTTTCAAATCCCGTGAGCTGCCTGTCCGTATTAATCAGATATGTCGTCCTATGGACCATCAAAATCCTTTCCGTTACAGTTCGCGGGAACCACCAATGGGATCTTCCCCCCAGGTCGGCCTCGTACGGAGGCGGCGCCAGGTCCCTGGTCGTCCACCGGACTCGCGCCGGCTCCGAGGGAAGGTGCCGTGAAGAAAGGGAAACGGCCCGTGACGAGTAGCCGTTTGGCGCGTGGGGGACGCGCTCGACTACGCAGGCTGGGAATCATCACCACTATGGGAGCGATGCTCCTCGGACTGGCGTCCACCACCACGGCGGCCTCGGCCGACACCGACCCCCGCGTCGGGCTCGGCGCGGGCTGGCTGGACGCCCAGGAGGCCGCCGGCAACGTGCAACTGCTGGCCCACCTGGACAAGCCGGAAGGGTTCGTCCAGCCGTCCAATCCGGGGAACTCCGCCTACGCCAACTCCGACCTGGCGTTCGCCGGCGACTACGCCTTCTCCGGCAACTACCAGGGTTTCAACATCTACGACGTCTCCAACGGCGGCAGCCCCGTCCTGAAGACGTCGGTGATCTGCCCCGGCGGGCAGGGCGACCTGTCGGTGTACGGGAACCTGCTGTTCATGTCGGTCGAGGAGACCCGCGGCCGGATCGACTGCGGCACGCAGGGCGCGAGCGGCACGGTCAACCCCGACCGGTTCCGCGGCGTGCGCGTCTTCGACATCAGCGACATCAGCCGGCCGGTGCAGGTCGCGGCGGTGCAGACCTGCCGCGGCTCGCACACCCACTCGCTGGTGACCAGCAAGGGCGAGCCGGAGAACGTCTACGTCTACGTCTCCGGCACGGCCGGGGTGCGCTCGGGCCAGGAGCTCGCGGGCTGCGCCAACGCCGCGGCGACCGACCCGGGCACGTCGCTGTGGAGGATCGACGTCATCCGGGTGCCGCTGGCCGCTCCGCAGAACGCGGCGGTCGTCAGCCATCCCCGGCTGTTCGCCGACCCGGCCACCGGGGCGGTCAACGGGCTGCAGAACACCCCGCCCACCCAGCAGCACCCGTCGGGCACCAACTGGTCGCCGCAGCCGGTCACCAACCACTGCCACGACATCACGGCGTACCCCGAGATCGGTCTCGCCGCCGGAGCCTGCGCGGGCAACGGCATCCTGATCGACATCTCCGACCCGGCGAACCCCAAGCGGCTGGACGCGGTCTCCGACCCGAACTACGCCTACTGGCACTCCGCGACCTTCAACAACGACGGCACCAAGGTCGTCTTCACCGACGAGTGGGGCGGCGGGTCGGGCGCGCGCTGCCGGGTCACCGACGAGCCGTCGTGGGGCGCCAACGCCATCTACGACATCGTCGGCGGCAAGCTGCAGTTCCGCAGCTACTACAAGCTCCCCGCACCGCAGACGACCACGGAGAACTGCGTCGCGCACAACGGCTCGCTGGTCCCGGTCCCCGGGCGCGACATCATGGTCCAGGCCTGGTACCAGGGCGGGCTGTCGGCGTTCGACTTCACCGACTCCCGCAACCCGAAGGAGATCGCCTTCTTCGACCGCGGCCCGATCAGCGCCACGTCGCTGGCGCTCGGCGGATACTGGTCGGCCTACTGGTACAACGGCCACATCTACGGCAACGAGATCGCCCGCGGCTTCGACGCCTTCACGCTGACGCCGAGCGAGTTCCTCGACCAGGCCGAGATCAACGCGGCCGCGAGCGTGCGGCTCGGCAAGTTCAACTCCCAGGCCCAGCCGAAGCTGACCTGGGAGCCGAGCTTCGACGTCGTCCGGGCGCGTTACGCGCAGGCGGTGCGTACGGGCAAGATGACCAAGGGCGCCGCCACCTCGGTGAAGGCGGCGATCGACCTGGCCGAGCAGCTCAGCCGCAAGTCCCAGTGGCAGGCCGCCTCGGCGCTGCTGCTGGGCGCCGCCACGCTGCCGCTGAAGAAGTCGGACCCGGAGCAGGCCGCGCTGATCCAGGCGCTCAAGGACCTCGCCAAGGCCCTGATCGCGAAGCAGCCGGCCGACAGGACCCCGCCGGTGACGAGCGTGACGACCGACCCGGCGCGGCCGGCCGGCGGCTGGTTCACCGGTCAGGTCAAGGTCACGCTGACCGCCGCCGACGAGGCGAAGGGCAGCGGGCTCGACCGCACCGAGTACAAGCTGGACGGCGGCGCCTGGACGCGCTACACCGCTCCGGTCGTCCTGACCGGCGACGGCGCGCACGCGCTGGCGTACCGCTCGGCCGACAAGGCGGGCAACGTCGAGGAGATCAGGACCGTCACGGCCAAGATCGACGCCACGGCGCCGGTCACGACCTCGACGGTCCCGCCGGCGAACGACGGCGGCGAGCACGAGGGCGACGTGCAGGTGACCCTCGCCGCGACGGACGAGACGTCCGGCACGGCGCGCACCGAGTACGCGCTGGACGCCGGCGACTGGACGCCGTACACGGGCCCGGTCACCGTCTCCGGCCCGGGCGAGCACGAGCTGCGGTACCGCTCGGCCGACAAGGCCGGCAACGTGGAGGAAGGCAAGACGGTCAAGCTGACCATCGCCACGCCCGCTCCGCGCGTCCCGCTGACCGTGACCGCCTCCTCCCGCTGCGTGGGGACGTCGGCGTACCTGGCGGTCACGGCCGTCAACGACGCCGAGGTGCCGGCGACCGTGGCCCTGACCACCGCGTTCGGCGCCAAGACCGTCGAGGGCGTGGCCCCGGCCAAGCAGGCCTACCAGTCCTTCAACACGCGGGCCGGGCAGCTCGCGGCGGGCACGGTGACCGTCACCGGAACCGCCGTGATCGGCGGCAAGCAGGGCACCACCTCGTACGAGGCCGCCTACAACGCGATCAGCTGCGCCTGACCGCACCCGTGGTGACCCCCTGTAGATAGACCCCCTGCAGATAGAAAGCGGGGCCGGCCGAATCGGCCGGCCCCGCTCCTGTTGAGGTGCGAAGGTCACTCCGCGATCAGACGCGGGTCCACTTCTGGTTGTTGCCGCCGGTGCAGGACCAGATCTGGACCTTGGTGCCGTTGGCCGTGCCACTGCTCGCCACGTCGAGGCACTTGTTCGCCCCGACCGCGGTGATCGTGCCGTCGGAGTTCAGGCGCCACTTCTGGTTGTTCTGGCCGTTGCAGTCCCAGATGATGACCGCGGTGCCGTCCGCCGTGCCCGCGCCGTTCACGTCCAGGCACTTGTTGCCGTAGACGCGCAGCTCACTGGCGCTGGTGGAGGTCCACTTCTGGTTGTTGCCGCCGTTGCAGTCCCAGATCAGCACCGTCGCGCCGTTGCTCTGCGACGCGCCGTTGACGTCCAGGCACCGGCCCGACGCCACACCCCGCAGCGCGCTCGTCCCGCCCGCGGGCGGGGTCGGCGACGCCGACGGAGAAGCGGACGGGGAAGCGGACGGCGAGACGGAGGGCGACGGAGAGGGCGAGGAGGTGCCCCCGTCCTGGGCGACGCCCTTGCCGTTGAAGGTCAGCGAGTCGAAGTCGAACGAGTTCGCCGTCGACCCCTTGAACACGACGTAGAGGTCGCCGGTGCCACCCGGGTTGGTGACCGCCACCGACGGGAGGGAGACGTAGTTGTTCCATCCCCCGGTCGACGGCACCGAGCTCGAGGCGACGAGCGTCCCGGTCGGCGAGCCGGCGCGCAGCTCGATGGAGGCCCCGGTGCTGGACGGCGCCGACACGCGGAAGGACACCGAGTCGATCCCCGACAGGTTGACCGGCGTGTAGGAGATCCAGTCGCCGTTGGAGATGTCGCCGACGCGCCTGCCGCCCTCGGCGCCGGCCTCGTCGACGACCCGGATGCCGCTGGAGCCGTTGTAGTGCTCGGCCTGCTTGTGCTTGGGCTGCAGGGTGATGCCGCCGTCGCCCTTCAGGCCGCCCTTGTCGGTGTAGGACGCGCCCAGGACGTAGTAGACGTTGGCCGCCTCGTCGTGGCCCGAGGCGGTCGTCGTGACCGTCCCGGAGCACCCGGTGAACTGGCCGGTGTCGTGGGCGTGCTGGTCGTGGCCGAGCGCGGTGAACACGTTGACCTTGGAGCAGTCGACGGTGCCGTCCTCGGGGTCGGTGACGTTGACCGTGTAGGACACCCGGTCACCGAAGTTGATGAACCCGCCGTCCGGCGGCGCCGAGAAGACGACCTTGGGACGGGTGTTGCCGACGGCGATGGTCAGCGTGATGCTGCCCGTCTTCCCGCTCGAGTCCCGTACGGTCAGCTTGGCGGTGTAGGTGCCGTTGGCGTTGTAGGTCTTCGTCGGGTTGGCCGCGGTGGAGGTGGTGCCGTCGCCGAAGTCCCAGCTGTAGGTGATCGCCTCGCCGTCGGGGTCGGACGAGCCGGCCGAGGAGAACGCGACCGTCAGCGGCGCGGCGCCCGAGTCGGGGCTGGCGCTCGCCTTGGCGATGGGGGCGCGGTTACCGACCACGTAGTCGATCCGGTAGATGGCGTCGTCGGTGTTCGCGTGACCGAAGCCGTTGCCCCAGTCGGCCATGTAGAGCGCGCCGTCGGGGCCGAACTTCATGTCGATCGGCGCGTGCGGGGCGATGTTCGCCACGAACGGGTTGATCTTCAGGAGGTTGCCGGAGGAGTCGAGGCGCATCTCCTTGACGAAGTTGCGGCTCCACTCGTACAGGAAGGTCCCGCCGTCGAAGTACTCGGGGAACTTGCGGTCGGAGGTGCTGGCCGCGTCGTAACGGTAGAACGGGCCGCCCATGGGGGCCGCGCCGCCGCAGCAGTTGATCTCCGGGAACTCCGCCGAGGCGTGGTAGTTGTACCAGACGGTCGCGGGCTTGGCGGCCGGCAGGTTGGTCAGGCCGGTGTTGTTGGGCGAGTCGTTGACCGGCGCCGAGCAGTTGAACTTCGCCCCCGAGGTGTTGGTGGAGAAGTTGAAGTCGTTGAACGGCGTGTTGTTGCCGGTGCAGTACGGCCAGCCGTAGAAACCGGGCTGCTTGATCAGGTTCCACTCGACCGTGCCCTCGGGGCCGCGGTTGGAGTTGGCGCTGCCCGCGTCCGGCCCGTAGTCACCCATGGAGATCCAGCCGGTGACCTTGTCGACCGAGAAACGGAACGCGTTGCGGAAGCCCATCGCGTAGATCTCCGGCCGCGTCTTGGCCGTGCCCGGAGCGAACATGTTGCCCGACGGGATCGTGTACGTGCCGTCGGACTCGGGGTGGATGCGCAGGATCTTGCCGCGCAGGTCGTTGGTGTTGGCCGCGGACCGCTGGGCGTCGTAGTGCTCCCGGCCCGGCCGCTCGTCGATCGGGGCGTAGCCGCTGGAGGCGTTGGGGTTGGTGTCGTCACCCGGGGCGATGTAGAGGTTGCCGCCCGGGCCGAACGTGATGTAGCCGCCGGTGTGGCCCGGCTCGTCGACGTTGCGGAACGCCGGAACCTCGATGATCTTCTTCTCGCTGCTCAGGTCGAGGCTGGTGCCGTTGAAGGTGAACCTGGAGACCCGGTTCACCTCGCCACCGTTGGAGGGCGAGTAGTTGATGTAGATCCAGCCGTTGTTGGCGAAGTTCGGGTCGAGCGCGATCCCGATACCGCCGTCCTCGCCGCCATCGTACACGGACAGGGTGCCGATGACGCGCGTGCTGCCGCCGCCCGCGGGGATCAGGTTGACCTTCCCCGAGCGCGAGATGTAGAAGACCCGGCCGTCGGCCGCAACGTCCAGCTCCATCGGCTGGTCCGGCGCGCCGTCGAGGGTCACCTTCTGGAAGCGGGCCGTGATCGTGCCGCCGCAGTCGCCGGGCTCCGCGCCCGCCGCCCACTTCACCGCGCCGAGCAGGTGCTGCTTGAACAGCGGCTCGGAGTAGGAGGACGCGTTGTGGCCCATCGCGGTGGCCCACACCCGGCCGCCCTCCGGGTTGTGACACCAGGAGATCGGGTGGTCGGCGCCCATCTTGTTCGCGCCCGCGTCATAGGTGGTCTCGTCCGCGGTCACCAGCACGTGCACCGAGCCGCGCATGTTCTTGTCGAAGTTGTACCACTCCTCGGTGCGGGTCCACCGGTCCGGCAGGCCCTTGGTCGAGGGGTGGACCTTGTCGGCGACCTTGGCGGTGCCCTGCACGATCGACGAGTGCTGCGTCATGTGCGCGCCGGCCAGCACGGTCTGGTCCCACCAGGGGAACTGCGACTCGATGTTCATGTCGACGGCGTTGTGGATCGCCACGACGCCGCGGCCGCTGCGCACGTAGGCCTGCATGGCCTGACGCTGCGCGTCGTTGTCCCACACCATGCCCGACGTCTGGAGCATGATCACCGCGTCGTAGTTGTTCAGGTTCGACGTGGTGAAGACGGAGGAGTTCTCGCTCGCGTCGAGCTGGAAGTTGTTGTCCGTCGCCAGCTGCTGGAACATCGCGATGCCGGCGGAGATGGAGTCGTGCCGGTAGGCGCCGCTCGCGGTCTTGCTGAACAGCAGCACCTTGAACTGTGGCGCCGCCGCGTGCGCCACCAGTGGCACCGCGGACAGCAGCAGCCCCAGCATGGCCGCGGCCAGTGCGGGGATCAGGCGTGATCTTCGCATGAAGGATCTCCTGGGGGGTTACCGGAAGGGGTCGGAGTTGCGGGGGGTCGTGGGGTTCTCCAGTCGGGTCTCCGGTCAGGTCGTGAGGGTGCGGAGGAAGGCGAGGCCGTCGGTGGCGAGGGCGTCCTGGCTGGGGGCCAGGGGACGCCAGACGGACGCCGCGGTGGCGATGGTCTTGTTGTCGGCGGTGAAGGACTCGATCACGAGCGGGCCGGTGTAGCCCACGTCGCGGACGGCCGCGGCGAAGCCCGGCCAGTCGAAGTGGTCGGCGCCCGGGGCGCCGCGGTCGGTCCCGCACACCTGGAGGTGCGCGATCCTGTCGCCCGCCAGCCGTACGGCCCGGAGCGGGTCCTTCTCCTCGATGTTCAGGTGGTAGGTGTCGAGCGCGAGCCCGCACTCCTCCGGGAGCGCGTCGAGCGCCTGCTCCACCGTGTTGATGACGCTGGTCTCGTACCGGTTGAGCGGTTCGACGCCGATCCTGACCCCGCGCTCGGCCGCGTACGCGACGACCGGTTTCAGGTTCTCCCGCAGCTCGCCGTAGACCGCGCGCCGCTCGTCCGGGCTCATCCGCCAGGCCCGGCCGACCGAGGCGTACGCGGGCCCGCTGACCGCGGGCGCGCCCACGGTCACCGCCACGTCCACGCAGTGCCGCAGGTAGTCCTGGGTGTCCCGGACGACCTGTGGCGAGGTGTCGACGAGCTCGCGCCCCGGCGGCATCGTGAGCACGACCGACGCGCCGAGCCCGAGCCCGTCCAGGAGGGCCGCCGCCCGCCCGGGGTCCCAGTCGCCGGGATGCTCGACCGGCAGCTCGACGACGTCGAACCCCCAGTCCGCGATCCGCGGCGCGAGGTGGGCCAGGGTCTCGTCGGTGAGCGGCGAGACCCAGACCCAGGTGTTCACCCCGATCACGACGTGCCGCCCCACTTCTCGGGGTAGCCGGGCAGGTCCTCACAGCCGCAGAGGGCGTAGTGCAGCGGCGGCATGCCGGGCTTGAGGTAGGTGGCGAGGTTCTCCTGGGTGATCGCCGGCTGCGGCAGGTTCCAGACCTTCGGCACCTGCTCGCCCTTCAGGACCTTGAGCGCCGCGATGACGGGGGTGCGCCACTGGTACGTCGGGTAGGTCGGCGCGATCGCGGTCAGCTTCGCGTCGCTCCACTTCTTCAGGAAGTCCTGCTGGTCCTCGCCGTTGATCGGCGGCACGGGCTGGCCGGCGTCCTCGAACGCCTCGACGGCCGCGACGGCGGTGGCTCCGGCGTCCATCCAGACGCCGTCGATCTTGCCGTACCGCTGGATGTAGTCGCTGACCACGCTCTTGGTCTTCGCGGCGTCGCCGTCGGTGAACTCCACGCCGACGACCTGCAGGTCACTCTTGTCGAACGCCACCTTGGCCGCCGACCACCGGGTCTCCAGCACGTCCACGCCGGGCAGGATGCGCAGGGCCAGGATCTTCCCGCCCGCCGGCACCTTGTCGACGAGGAACTCGGCCGCCGCGGCGCCGAAGGCGTAGCCGCCGATCGGCTTGATGAAGGTCACCGGGCAGTCGGTCTGCACGCCCCGGTCGAACACGATGACCGGCACCTTCGGGCAGGCCCCGGACACCGCGGGGGTCAGCGTGGCCGTGGTGTTGGGCGAGACGATCAGCGCGTCGCAGCCCTTCCCCGTCAGTTCCGCGATGTCGGAGATCTGCTTGTCGTCCTTGCCCTCGGCGTCCAGGGCGGTGAACTTCGTGATCTCCTTGTGCAGGGCGACCTCCGCCTGCATGGTCTTCCAGCCGACCTGCCGCCACGGGTTGTCGACCGCGGCGTTGGAGAAGCACAGGTGGTACGGCCCGGCCTTCTTGTACTCGGCGGTGTCGACGAGCTGGGGATCGATGGTCTGCTCCCACGGCTTGTCGGACGGGCCGGTCGGCTGCGCCTTGCGCATCGCCATCTGGGCGTCGTAGTCGGCCTGCACGAAGAACTTCGACTGCTCCCCGGTGCCCTTGTCCGCCGGTGCGGCGGACCCGGCCGGCGCCCCGGCAGGCGCCCCGGAGGCGGAGGGCGCGGGTTTGTCGCTGGTGCACGCCGCCACCGGCAGCGTCAGCACGGCGAGCGCGGCGGCGGCGAGGAACCGCCGCGAATATGAAAGCATCGTCTTCCTTCCCTTATGAGGCAGCCGCGGCTCTCGCGCGTGGGAAGCGCACGGCTCCCAGCGCCACCGCGGCGATGATGATCACGCCCTGTACGGCCGGCTCCAGCGCCCCCGAGATGCCGTACAGGTTGAGCAGGGTGAACAGCGCCTCCAGAGTGAAGGCGCCCGCCATCGCGGCGGCCACGGAGCCGCGGCCGCCTCCGAGGGCCACGCCACCGAGCACCACAGCGGTGATGGCCTGGAACTCCAGGCCCTTTCCGACCTGCGCGGACACTCCCGCGAAGCCGCCGAGCAGGATCGCGGCGACCGCCGCGGACAGCCCGGAGATCATGAAGGCCACCGTCCGGACCCGGGCGACCCGGACCCCGGACAGCGCCGCGGCGCGGTCGTTGTCCCCGGCGGCGACCAGCGTGTGGCCGAACCGGGCGCGCGTCGCCCAGACGGCGGCCGCCGCCACCACGGCGAGGATGAGTACCGACCAGGGCACCGGGCCGAGGCTCCCCCGGCCCAGCTGGCGGAACTGCTCGGACAGGGCGCCCCGGGGCGACCCGCCCGTCCAGAGGAAGACCGCCCCCGACAGGATCAGCAGCATGCCGAGGGTCGTGATGAACGACGGGACGCGGAGCAGGGTGGTGACGACCCCGTTGACCAGCCCGACGATCAGCCCGAACGCGATCATCAGGGCCAGCACGGGCCAGGTCGCCTCCGCCGAGCCGTCGATGAGCCGGGCGGCGATCACCACCTCGGCGGTGACGAGGGAGCCGACCGACAGGTCGAACTCTCCGGACACGATGACGAAGTACTGCCCGGCCGCGAGGATCACCAGTGGCGCGGCCCGTTTGACGAAGGCGAGGAAGGCGGGCGGCTCCAGGAAGTACGGGTTCACGACCGCGATCGCGACCAGCAGCCCGGCCAGCACCACGAAGATCGGCAGCGCTCGTCTCATCTGGTCCGCCTCCCGCGGGCGTAGATCGCCAGGGCGGCCACCAGGATCACGCCCCGTACGACGTCCTTGGCGAAGGAGTTGACCTCAAGCTGGTTGAAGATGCTGTCGAGGACGGCGAGGAGCAGGACTCCGCCGACGGTCCCGGCCACCCCGCCGCGGCCTCCGGCCAGCGCGGTCCCGCCGAGCACCACGGCCGCGATCGACTCCAGGTCGTACCCGCCGTCGGTGCCGACCGTCGGCGCGCCGGCCCCGAGCCGGGAGGCGAGCAGCAGCCCGGCGATCCCGGCGCAGACCGAGCAGAGCACGTGGGCGACGACCACGACCCGCTCGGTGCGCACCCCCGAGAGGCGCGCCACCTCGGCGTCCCCGCCCACGGCGTAGATCCGGTAGCCCAGCCGGGTCCGGCTGAGCAGGAGCCACGCGCACGCCGCCACCGCGGCCCAGAGCAGCGCCGACACCGGCAGCGGCCCGATCCGGTCGTACCCGAGATGCTGGAACGACTCGGGCACGCTGCCGGCCGGTCCGTCGTACCGCGCGTCCAACGCTCCCCTGACGACCAGCGCGACCCCGAGGGTGGCGATGAAGGCGTGCACCCGGAGCCGGGTGACGATCAGGCCGTTCGCCAGTCCGATCAGCGCGCTCACCGCCAGCGCCGCGGCGACCGCGGCGGGCACGTTCGCGTCGGCGCCCGCCATGATCTCGGCGGTGACCAGCGAGGTCAGGCTGATCAGGTAGGCCACGGAGAGGTCCAGGCTGCCGGCCAGGATCACCAGCGTCTGGCCGACGGCGACGATGCCCAGCGCCGCCGACCGCTGCTGGATGCCGACGATGTTCTCCTGGCCGAGGAACGTCCCGCCGTCCAGGGCGAAGACCAGCCAGCCGAGCACGACGAGCAGGGCCAGCGCGACGTAGACGGGCCGCGCGGGCCGGTCGGCCGAGATCCTGCGGAGCAACGCGCCTCCGGCGGGCACGCGCCCGAGTTTCAGCTGCTGGGTCATGACGCGGCCGCCAGGCTCATCACGGCCTCCTCGGTGGAGCCCGCGGGCAGCTCTCCGGCGAGGCGGCCGTCCCGCAGCACCACGATGCGGTCGCTCATGCCGATGAGCTCGGGCAGCTCGGAGGAGATCATCAGGATGGCCATGCCGTCCTGGGAGAGCTCGCGCATCAGGTCGTGGATGGCGGCCTTGGCGCCGACGTCGACGCCGCGGGTGGGCTCGTCGAACAGCAGCACGCGCGGCGCCACCGTCATCCACTTGGCCAGCACGACCTTCTGCTGGTTGCCTCCGGACAGCAGCCGGACCTCCTGGGCGGGCCGGGGCGGGCTGAGCCGCACGCGTTCGAGCAGCCGCTCGACCCCGGTGCGGGGCTGGGGCGCCCCGGTGGCCCGGGCGACGAGCAGGGCGTTGTCGCGCACCCGCTGGTTGAGCAGGAGCCCCTCGGCCTTGCGGTCCTCGGTGACCAGGCCGATCCCCGCGGCGATGGCCTCGCGGACCGAGCGGGGGCGGCGGGGCGTCATCTCGCCCGTGGTGAAGGGCTCGGCGCCGAACAGCGCCTTGGCCAGCTCGGTGCGGCCCGAGCCCTGCAGCCCGGCCACCCCCACGATCTCGCCCGCGCGCAGGTCGAGATCGATGTCGCGCAGCCGTGCGTTGCCGCCGCCGCGCACGCTCAGCAGCACCTCTCCGGGTGGATCGGCCGCGCGGGGCGGGTAGTAGGAGTCGAGCTCCCGGCCGACCATCAGCCGGACCAGGCCCGCGGTGTCCAGGCTCGACGCCTCCGTCGTGGTGACCCGGGCGCCGTCCTTGAGCACGGTGATCCGGTCGGCGAGGTCGAAGATCTCGCGAAGCCGGTGGGAGACGTACAGGACCGCGATGCCGCGCGCGGTGAGCCGCCGCACCAGCGTGTAGAGCAGTTCCACCTCGTGGTCGGCGAGGGGGGCGGTCGGCTCGTCCATCACCACGATCCGGGCGTTCAGCGAGAGCGCCTTGGCGATCTCGACGACCTGCTGCCGTGCGACCGAGAGCCGCCGGACGAGGTCACGCGGCCCGAACGACTCCTCGCCGAGCGACTTCAGCAGCTCACCGGTCGCCGTCTCCATCGCCGCCCGGTCGACCAGCCCCCGCCGGACGGGTTCGCGGCCGAGGAAGACGTTCTCGGCGACCGTCCGCTCCGGCAGCAGGGTGAGCTCCTGGTAGATGATCGCCACCCCGGCCCGCTGCGCCTCGACCGGGTGCCCGAACGCCACGCTCCGGCCGTCGATCTCGATCGTCCCCTCGTCCGGGGCGTGCACGCCGGCGAGGATCTTCATGAGCGTCGACTTGCCCGCGCCGTTCTCCCCCACCACCGCGTGGACCTCGCCGGCGGACACCTCCAGGTCGACGCCGCCGAGCACCCGGACGCCCAGGAAACTCTTGCCGATGCCGGTCATCCTCAGCACGCGGCCCGCCCTCCGGGACGTGGCGCCGGAGCGGCCGGGACGAGCCCCCGCGCCGTAGGGGGTGGGGAGTCATGCACGGGGATCTCCTAAACGGGGGGCGGGACTCGTGCCGGGCCGGGCGCATGGTTCACCCGGCCGGCCACCGGGGAGGAGGACCTGGCGGCCGGCCGGCGCGCGTTCCGCTCCGGTGGACAGCGGGTGACTCGGAAGGGATTCAGCCTGGTCACGCGGGAGCGGACGAACCGATTCGGGATGAAAATAGGTCTACCAAACTTCTGTTGTCAAGCACGCTTATTTTCCTGCTGTGGAGACTTCTTCTCCCGCACCGCACCAGAGTTTCGCCACCTTCCTGCGTAAGTTGCCCATTCACAGGACAATGGCCGTGTCATAGCGACCCGGGACCCTCAAGTCCCCGGCGATCGGAGACCTTCCGTCCAGGGGCGTGGACGAAATGAGTATGAAACTTTCATGCTCCGCCGGAGGCCGTGCCGGGCTCCTTTTCGTACCTGCGGACCCGCTCCCCGGGCGGGCAGCCGCACGCTCCTGACATGGGAAAAGGGATTCCTGGCACCATTGGGGGAAAATCCCCCGAATCGGCGCAGACCCCACCTCGCGAAAAAACCGGCGCGGCCCGATCAGGGCCGCGCCGGAAGTCGCGCCGGGTACGGCGAGGCGGAGTGGGACTCCGGGTACCTCACCGTTCCCCGGGTGGACGGATGGCCTCAGACGCGAGTCCACTTCTGGTTGTTCTGGCCGTTACATGTATAGATCTGCGCCTTTGTGCCATTGGCGGTGCCGCTGACGTCCAGGCACTTGTTGGCGCCGACGGCGGTGATGCTGCCGTCGGAGTTGAAGCGCCACTTCTGGTTGTTCTGGCCGTTGCAGTCCCAGATGATGACCGCGGTGCCGTCCGCCGTGCCCGCGCCGTTCACGTCCAGGCACTTGTTGCCGTAGACGCGCAGCTCACTGGCGCTGGTGGAGGTCCACTTCTGGTTGTTGCCGCCGTTGCAGTCCCAGATCAGCACCGTCGCGCCGTTGCTCTGCGACGCGCCGTTGACGTCCAGGCAGCGGTTCGACGCCACGCCCCGCAGCGCGGTCGTGCTCGTCGTGGGCGGGGTCGGCGACGCCGACGGAGAAGCGGACGGGGACGCGGACGGCGAGACCGACGGAGAGGGTGACGGGGACGGAGAGGGCGAGGACGACGGGCCGCTCAGTTCCTTGATGCGGATGTTGCGATACGCCACCTCGTTGCCGGCGCCGTGGTTCTGGATGCCGATGTAGCCCTGCTGCAGCGAGCGGGCCGGATCGGTGTTGGTGAAATCGTTGATCTTGGTGCCGTTCAGGAACACCTGCAGCCGCTCACCCTCCACCAGCAGCTCATAGGTGTTCCACTGACCCGGCGGGTTCAGCGCCGCGTCGCGTGCGGCGATGTCCGCCGACTTGACCCCGTAGATCGCCCCGGTCGTCTTGTCCGCGGTGTCGGTGGCGTCGATCTGCACCTCATATCCGGTGTTGAGCGCTGTCTGGGGGTCGTTGGTGGGCGGGAACCCGACGATCACTCCCGAGTTGGAGTCGCCGGTCATCCTCCAGTCGAGCTTGAGGGAGTAGGAGCCGAGCTCCTTGGCGGCGTAGTACAGCATCCCCATGCCGCCCTGGGAGGTCAGCGTGGCGTCGCTGTTGGTGAACGACCCCGGCCCGACCTGCGACCAGCCCGTCGTCGACCCGTTGTACAGGGTCGTGTAGCCGTTCTCGGGACGGCAGTCGGCGTTCGTGGCCTTGGCCGCGTAGCGGATGCCGCCGAGGAGCAGGGTGCGGAAGTTGGAATCGGAGTACGACTCCTGGGTGTGCCCGAGTCCGGTGTAGAACGACCGGCCGGACGCCTGCGGGTGACACCAGGTGACCGGGTGGTCGCCCATGTTCCCGCCGCTGTAGCTGCTCTCGTTCAGGCTCTGCAGCACGTGCACGTTGGCGCGCGGGTTGGTGCGGTAGTTGTACCACTCGTCGGTGCGCGTCCAGGTCTGGCCGAGATGGGCGGTGGCCGCGTGCGCGCGGTCCTCCTCCTTGAGGGTGGCCTGCTGGATCGCCGGGTGGTCCTTGAACCAGGCGCCCATCAGCTGCCCGTAGTAGGGCCAGTCGTACTCGGTGTCGGACGCCGAGTGCACGCCCACGTAACCGCCGCCGCCGTCCACGTACGACTGGAAGGCGGTCTGCTGGGAGGCGTTCAGCACGTCGCCGGTGGTGCTGAGGAAGATCACGGCCTTGTACTGCGCGAGGTTGCCCGTCGTGAACGCGTTCGCGTCCTCCGTGGCGTCCACGGTGAAGTCGTTGGCGGAGCCGAGCGAGCGAATGGCCGTGATGCCGGCGGGGATGGAGTCGTGCCGGAACGCGGCCGTCTTGGAGAACACCAGCACCTTGAAGGCGGCGGCCTGTGCGTGGGTGGCGGGGACCACCATCGTGGCGGCGGCGGCGGTGAACGCCACCGCGGCCGACGACAGGCGTCGCAGCACCGATGTCCTCCGGTCGCTCCCCGCGCCGCGCCCGGGCGCGGCGGGGGTCAGATGTCGCA
>NZ_BOOB01000066.1 GCF_016863015.1 Microbispora amethystogenes
CTCCCACCGCCACCTGCACCAGCCCCTGATCCGCACCTCCTGATCGGGGAGCCCTGATCGGTGGACACTGAGCCTCCGGTGCGCGGGACCTCCACCCGCGCACCGGAGGCACGCCGCACGGCCTCACAGTCCCCTGGCGAGGAGATCCTTGGCGGCCTGCGGCGCCTTGGCCGGCGATCCCGCGTCGTACGGCGGTTGCGGGTCGTACTCGATGGCGAGCTGGATCGCCTCGGCCGTGGTCTGACCGGCGACGCGCGCGACGAGCGCGAGCGCCATGTCGATGCCGGAGGAGACCCCCGCGGCGGTGACGATCTTCCCCTGGAACACCACCCGCTCGGCCGTGTAGACCGCGCCGAACGACTCCAGCACGTCCGCCGCGCCCCAGTGGGTCGTCGCCGAGAGCCCGGCGAGCAGCCCGGCGGCTCCCAGCAACGGCGAGCCGGTGCACACCGAGGTCGTCCAGGTGCTCGTCTCGTGTATCCCGCGGATCCAGCCGAGAAGCTCCTCGTCGTCCAGCAGCCCGCGCGCTCCCGGGCCTCCGGGAACGACCAGGACATCGCAGGAGCCGACCTCGGCGAACGCCGCGCCGGCGGTGAGCGCCAGCCATGCCGGGACGTCGCGCACCGGCCCGGGCGTGGCGGCCGCGAACACGATCTCGGCGTCCGGCAGGAACCTGAGCACCTCGTACGGGCCGACGGCGTCCAGCGGGGTGAACCGGTCGAAGAGCGGTATGACGATGCGCACGGGGACACCCTCCGGCGGCGGACGAGCGGGACGGGCGGAGGTCAGGACGATACCTGTCCTGTCTCGGTGGAAGTGCAGGGGGAGGCCGAGGTGGGGTCGAGATCCTCGAGCGACGCGTCAGCCGAGGCGAGCCAGGCGCGTACGGCGGCGTCGTGTTCGCCGAGCGCCGGCGGCGGCTCCGCCGGGCGGACCAGGTCCTCGGAGTAGCTCACCGGGTGGCGCACCTGCGGCGCGCGGTCCGGCCGGGGGCGTACGGCCGGATCGAGGCCGAGGCGCTCGGCCAGGCCGAACGCCTCGCCGATGTCCGCGACGCAGCCCGCGGGCACCTGTTCGGCGGTCAGCCGTTCCTGCCATTCGGCCGCGTCCGCGGCGGCGAGGAGGCGTTCCAGTGCCGCGACGAGCTCCTCGCGGTTGGCCACCCTGGAGGCGTTCGTCGCGAAGCGTTCGTCGGCGGCCAGCCCGGGATCGCCGAGCACGCGGGTGAGCCGGGCGAACTGGCCGTCGTTGCCGCAGGCCACGGCGAGCAGGCCGTCTCGGCAGCGCAGGGTCTCGTACGGCGCGATGGAGGGGTGGCGGTTGCCCATCCGCCCCGGCGGCGCGCCGGTCTCCAGGTAACCCTGCGCCTGGTTGACCAGCGCGGCGAGCAGGCTGGACAGCAGGTTCACCTCGACGTGGCATCCCTTCCCGGTGTTCGCCCGGGCGGCCAGCGCGGCCAGGATCCCGATGGCGGCGTCCTTGCCGGTCAGCACGTCGACCAGGGCCACCCCGGCCTTCGTCGGCTCCCCGTCGGCCGCGCCGGTGACCGACATGAGCCCGCCCACGGCCTGGACGATGAAGTCGTAGCCCAGCAGGCCGGCGCCGGTACCCGCGCCGAAGCCGCTGATCGTGCAGTAGACGACCCCCGGGTTCGCGGCCGCGACCTGCGCGTAGCCCAGCCCGCGCCGGTCGAGCGCGCCCGGCCGGAAGTTCTCCACGAGCACGTCGGCGCGCCGGGCCAGCTCGCGGGCGAGCGTCAGGTCGGCCGGATCGTCCAGGTCCAGCGTGACGCTCCGCTTGGTGCGGTTCACGCTCTCGAAGTACGTCGAGGAGGTGGCCGTCGAGGAGGTGGTCGTCGAGGAGGTGGCCGACCACGGCGGTCCCCACGAACGGGTGTCGTCCCCGGTGCCGGGGCGCTCGACCTTGACCACGGTCGCGCCCAGGTCGGCCAGGGTCATCGTGCAGGACGGGCCGGCCAGCACGCGGCTGAAGTCGGCGACGAGCACGCCGTGGAGCGGACGGGTCACGACACAAAACATACTAAATCGGATGTACGCGTAGCTTCTTGGCCGTCTTGCGACCGTAGCCTGGTGTAAGTCATTCGCGAAGTTTCACGCGTTAGGGTCGTTTTATGCGGGTTACCACCGACGCTGACGTACGACGGGTGTTCGACCGGATCGCGGATCGGTACGACGACCAGATGCGGGTCTGGGAGCGGCGCCTGTTCCCCGGCAGCCGGGAATGGGCCGTCGGGCAGGCGCGCGGCCACGTCGTGGAGATCGCGGTCGGCACCGGGCTGAACCTGCCGCTCTACGACGCCGGGACCACCGTGGTCGGGATCGAGTTGTCCGAGCGCATGCTGGACCTGGCACGGCGGCGGGTGGCCCGGGACGGCCTCGGCGCGCGGGTGGAACTGCGGCAGGGCGACGCGCAGCGCCTCGACCTGCCCGACGGCGTCGCCGACACCGTGCTGTCCACGTTCACGATGTGCACGATTCCCGACCCCGCCGCGGCGGCCCGTGAGGCCTACCGGGTGCTCCGGCCGGGCGGGCGGTTCGTGCTGGCCGAGCACGGGCCCTCCAGCAACCCGATCCTCCGGGCCGGGATGCGGCTGGTGGAACCCCTGTTCGTCCGGTTCGAAGCCGACTATCTCACCCGCGACCCCCGGCCGTACCTGGAGCGGGCGGGGTTCGAGATCGAGTCGGTCGCCCGGGCGGCGCGCGGCGTCAGCTTCCGGGTGCTGGCTGTACGGCCCTGACACGCCTATGGGTTTTAATCATTTGCCTAGTGTCATTAGGAATGACTAGCCTCGCCGCTCATGAGGCCGGTCACCGAGCACGAAGTGCGCACGTCGTTCATCAACTGTTCCAAGGGCGAGGCCAAGCGTCTCGACCTGCCCAGGGACCTCGCGGATCGTCCGTGGGAAGACCTCGACTTCCTCGGCTGGCGGGACCCGGGCGCACCGGAGCGGGCGTACGTGGTGGCGGAACGTGACGGCTCCCTCGTCGGGATCGCGCTCCGGGTGACCTCCGGCGTCTCGCGTAGCTTCACCTCCCGCAGCATGTGCTCACTGTGCCTGACCACCCACACCAGCGGCGGCGTGGCGCTGATGACCGCGCGCCGGACCGGCGAGGCGGGCCGTCAGGGGAACACCGTCGGGCAGTACCTGTGCACCGACCTCGACTGCTCCCTCTACCTGCGCGGCAAGAAGGAGGCTCCCGGGGCCGGGGTCGTCGAGGAGTCGCTCACCGTTGAGGAGAAGGTCGCCCGCACGAGAGCCAACCTCTACTCCTTCCTCGACCGGGTCGCGAACGGCTGACCGCCGGTGGGCGATCAGAGGGACATCCAGCAGTAGAGGTGCTGTTCCTGCCGGACGGCGCGCACCGCCAGGTCGCGCAGGTCGCCGAGGATCTCCGCGACCTCGGCCGGGTCCGTGTCGCCCCAGAACTCCTCCGTACGCGACCAGGGCTCCGCCACGGCCCGGATCTCCTCGTCGCCGGCCGCCGCGAGCGCCGCGGCGAACTCGTCGGCGAGGGCGAAGACGGCCTGTTCCCCCTCGTCGCCGATCCTGAGCACCCGGGCGTGCCCGGGCCGGTCGGTGATGTCCTCGTATCGATGTCCGGTGAGCAGGGCCTCCAGGGTTCCCATCATCACGTGCGGGTCGATGCCCTTGAGTTCGGCGCTGTCCTTCGGCTCGACGCCATCGGGCGGGCAGGTGGGACCGGCAGGCCAGTCGTGGACGGCCACAGCTTCGTCGTCCGTGCCGGCCCTGAAGTAATCGAAGAGGACTCCCATGATCGGGCAGCGTGCCAGGAACCGGGGCTCACCGCCATGGAAGCGCCGAAACCGGCGGGATTGGAGAGAATCGGCGGTATGAACACGAAGCCTGTCAACCTGACCGAGGCGCTGGCGTCGTTCGATGACGTCTACAGTCCGCGCATCGTGGCGCGGATGAACGACTACGACGTGCGGATCGCCCACACCCTGGGGGAGCACGTCTGGCATGTCCACGAGGACACCGACGAGTTCTTTCTCGTCCTCGACGGCCGGTTCGACATCGCCATACGCGACGCCGCCGGTGATGAGACGACGGTGGTGCTCCACAAGGGCGACACGTTCGTCGTCCCCAGGGGCACCGAGCACAAGCCGTCGTCGCCCGGAGGATCGATCCTGATGTTCGAGCCGTCGGGAACCCTGACGACCGGGGATCGCCACGACGGAGAGGTCCCGGCCAACGTGGACAGCACCACAGGCCACGAACTGCCCTGATTCGCCCGCACGCCGCCGCGCGCTTGTCAGGCCTGGTCCTTCCTGCGGCCGCGGGCGATCAGCCAGAGGAGCCACGCCTGGAAGAGCCCGGCGGCGGTGAACATGAGCAGGAAGATCTGCGGACCCGGTGGGTCGTCCGGCAGCGAGGCGAGCGGCAGGAACATGAGAAGCATCGATATCGGCGCGGTCACCGCGAAGAGAACGACCGCTTCCAGACCTTGACTGCCCGGCCTGTGCGTCGAGATCGCGACGTAGACCGTCGCGGCGACGACGATCAGCGCGTAGGGTCCGGCGATCGACGCGGCGAAGCCTCCGCGTTCGTATCGGGAGACGTAGCGGGTCAGTGCTCGCAGAGGTCGCATGGTCCCCACTTTGACCGACTGCGGGCGGCCTGTCCTGAGCGTGAATACTCAAGTGGCCCTGCGTGCGCCGCCAGGCGCGTGCGGCACGTCCCGCACGGCACGGCGGCCGCGTGGTCATGGCTACCCATCATCCGGCCGATGTGGCTCGCGGGCCCGGCCAGTTCACGGCCGGGCACGCCGCCGCTCCGGACGCGAGGCAGCCCTCGCGGGCGCGGACGTCGAGCCACGCCTGATGAGCGGCGTAGATCCGGTGCAGCCCGTCCTGCTCCTGGCGCAGCGTCAGGAAGTCGTCAAGGCATCGAAGCAGCGTCTCGACTGCGCGGGCGTCGGTGTCGGGGTCCAGGTCACGCGGGTTCTTCGGGCCTTCCGGCTCGGTCAGACGCAGGACCAGGTTCCACCAGACGACGTTGTCCCCACACCCGGCACGGGTCACCAGCCATTCCTGGAAGCCGGTGAGCAGGCTGCGAGCATTGCCGTGATCGCAACCCTCGACGAACGCGACGACACCGGTGAAGTCGGCCCGGGGCAGGTAGACAAGCGGCCGCTTCCGGAGCGCTGCGAACAGCTCCCGGTAGTCCTCGATCCTCAACCCGCTTCACCGCCTGTTCGTCCGTCGACGAGCCCGGGCGCTTCACCGCGGTGACGATCGTCGTCCTGGTGGTGCGTCCGGTGGGGCCGATTGACGAGGCCGGCCTTCCTCCGGGCTCTTGGTCGTGGAAACGCAGTGCGGGCGAGCAAAAGAAGGATCAAGGTCGACGAGTAGAGTGCGCCGCCTGGCTCCCGGTCGTACGGTCAGCCTGGTGCGGTGGAGGGGGCCGGGTGGTCCTGGTGGTCGTTGCGGACCAGAGTGCGGGTGGCGCGGTCGAGGAGGCTCGCGGTCACGGCGAGGACGATGAGCGCGGCGCCCGCGGTCAGCGTCGCCTGGGCGTTGAAGGCCGAGGCGGCGAGGGCCGTGACGGCGAGCCCGGCCGGTCGCAGGATGAAGGATCCCGCGTAGTCGAACGACGAGACCCGTGACAGCGACGAGTTGGGGATGTGCTGCTGGAGCGCCGTCTCCCACAGGGTGTTGGGGAAGGTGGTCGCGATCCCGGCCAGGAGCCCGCAGAGGATGAGCGGGATCGGTTCCGGCGCGACTCCGAGCACGACGATCAGCGGAGCCGCCGGCAGCATCATGAGCCGCCCGGTGAACAGGAGGCGGCGCGGCCGGAACCGTACGGCGAGGGCGTTGCCCAGCACGTCGCCGATGCCGAGGCTCGCGGTGACCGCTCCCCAGAGCAGGCCGCCGTTGTCCGAGCCGGACAGCGACACCGGCCCCAGCACGTAGAGGAAGGAGTAGACGAAGTTGAAGATCATGAACATGGCGATGCCCGTCCAGACCCAGGATCGCTTCGCGACCTCCTGCCACCCGCCGCGGAAGTCACGGAGGAAGCCGCCGCCCTCGGACGCGGGCCGGGCGGGGACCGCCAGCCGGCGGAGGAACAGCAGGCTGCCCAGGAAGGTCAGCCCGTCGGCGACGAGCACCCAGCCGGCGCCGGCCAGGACCACCGCCAGTCCCGCGATCATCGGCCCGACGCTCACCGAGATGTTGCGGGTGAGCGACAGCAGGGCGTTGGCCTCCTGAAGCAGGCGCGGCGGCACGGTCTCGGCGACCAGCCCGACCGACGCGGGCATGAAGAGGGCGCTCGCCGCGCCGGCGAGGCCGTGCAGCGCGATCATCGCCCAGAGCGGCGGATGTCCCGTCAGCAGGAGCAGGCCGAACGTGATCTGCGAGGCCGCGCTGACGGCGTCGGACAGCACCATCAGGCGCTTGCGCGGCAGGCGGTCGGCCCACACGCCGCCGCCCAGCATGAACACGATCTGGGCCGCCGAGTACGCCGCCAGCACCAGGCCGAGGTCGGCCGCGGAGCCGGTGGCCTCGAGCACGCCGAAGGACAGCGCGACGGGTGTCAGGGCGCTGCCCACCGAGGAGAGGGCGCTCGCGAGGAACTGGTTGCGGAACTGCGTGAACCCGGCCAGTTCCGCGAGGTTGCGCCAGTGGACCGCGGCCATCAGAGGCCGGTCGGCTCGAACTCGACGACGTACTCCCGCATGACCCTGCGGGCGGCGGCGCGAATGCCGCGCTCGTCCGGCCCGGTCAGCCTGAAGCGCCCGGGCACGTGGAAGTAGCCGCCGGTCCCGTCGAAGACGTCCCCCGGCTCCGGCAGCACCTCGGCGTACACCTGGGGGACGATGCCCGTCATCGGCGTACGGTGGACCACCCGGCCGGGGCGGAGGGCGGGTTCGGGCATCACCACCCACCCGGCCGGAGCGTCGCCGAAGCGGGCGCCCGCCGACTCCAGCGGCATGCCCAGGACCGTACGGAAGCTCTCCGTCACCAGGTCGACGCCGTGGAGTTCCCGGTGGACGTAGGGCACCTCGGCGCCGCCGGCGCGCATCCCCGCTTCGAGGAACACCAGGCCGCCGTCGGGCCGGCGGATGATTTCGAGGTGGAAGCAGCCGGTCTCCAGGCCGAGAGCCGTGAGACACGCGACGGCGAACTCGCGAAGCTCGTCCCGCAGCGGGCCCGGATCGAGCGTCGCCGAGCCGAGCGGCCTGCCCCGCAGGAAGTCCAGGGGCGTGTTGACGTAGCCGGAGACGCTCAGGAAGTGCGGCAGGCCCCCGGAGAGGACGCCGTCCGCGTGGTAGATCTCGGTGGAGACGAACTCCTCGCACTCGAACGCCGTGACGTCGAGACCGTCGAGCTCGGCGGCGAGTTCCGCCTCGTCGCGGATGATCCGCACCCCGACGGAACCGGCCTCGGCCCGCGGTTTGAGGACGAGCGGGAAACCGATCCCGGCGGTGATCTCGGCGATCGTGGTGGAGGCGCCGAGCTCCATGAACCGGGGCACCGGCAGGCCCCGCTTCGCCAGCCGCTCCTTCATCACGATCTTGTCCTTGAACGCCCGCACCAGGTCGGCGCCCGGGCCCGGGGCGCCGAACTCCTCGCGCAGCAGCGCCGCCGTCAGCACGTCGAACTCGGAGAGCGCGACGACCCCGTCGAACCGTCCGTACCGCTCGGCGAGGTCCCGCGCGGCCGGCACCAACGTCGCGAGCCGCAGGTCGGGAAGGGAGCTGACCCGGCCCGGCTCGACCGGGCCCAGCGCCGTCGTCCGCATCGGCAGGGTCAGGTACGACAGGTCGCACGGCTGATCCGCGCAGTAGCGGAAATACTCGGCGTCGCTGTCGTCGTAGCGGTTGACGACGAGGTAGTGCGGGCGGTCCGGCATCGTCGTTTCCGTCGGTCGGAGTGGCAAAGGACAGTGGCAAAAGGACAGTGGGAAAGAACAGTGGCGAGGGTCAGGCCAGGGCGTACCGCGAGGTGGCGGGCAGGACCGGCACGAGGTCGCCGATGCTCATCGTGCCGAATCCCAGCGGACGCGTGGCCTCGCGCGGTGACGTCGGGGCCAGGAAGTCCGCCAGCCGGGGCTCTCCCACACCGCCGAGATCCTCCCAGATGCGGCGGCTCAGCCGGGGCATGATCGGGAATCCGAGGACGCTCACCCCCTTGAGCCACCAGTAGGGGCTCTCGTCGAGGTCCGCGCCGCTCCGCCACCAGGCGTCGAAGGCCTCCAGCGCCCGGGAGGTCGCGACGACCGGGCCGTCCAGCGCCGACCGCTGCCGGTCCAGCAGCGTCTCCAGCCGCGTGAGCTGCGCAGCCGAGATCGCCTCCGGCACGGAGACCCCGGCGAGCCCACGGCGGGCTCGTTCCAGCAGGGGCGTCAGGCCGCCGGCCAGTCGCTGGTTGACCACCTCGACGAACGACTCCGGCTCCATGCTCTCCCGGCGCTCCTCCAGCCGGGTCCCGGCGAGGAAGTACCGTACGGCGTCGACGTCGACGTTCGGGGTGCCGGCGATGTCGGCGGCCCCGATCACGTGGCCCCTGCTGGTGGAGAACTTCTCCCCTTCGAGCCCGTAGAACTCGTTGATCAGCGTCCGGTCGTACGTCTTCATGTCCCCGTGGAGCAGCGACGTGCCGACGATGCAGACGAGCGTGGGGACGACGTTGTCGACGCCGAGACTGGTGACCGTGACGACGTCCGAGCCGGGGTCGAACGCGTTGACGCCGGTGCCGCTCAGCGAGCCGTGGACGGCGCCGGTCAGCCGGGCGAACATGAAGATCCCGGCGTACGGGAAGAGCGTGCGCGGCACGCCAGGGTCCACCTCGTCCAGCGGGATCCCCCAGCGTTCCGGGGCGCTGACGCGCACCATCCCCCCTTCGCGGCTGAGGTAGCGCCTGACCGTCTCCTGGTAGCGCGCGGGGACCCCGATGTCCGCCATCCGCGCCCCCAGGTCGCGGGGGTCGGCCGGCCGCAGGAACAGCGAGGTGATCTCCCGCCACTCAAGCGGGCCCACTCCGTTGGTGCCCTCGGGGTCGCGCAGGTTCTCCGGGCGGAAATGTCCTCCGCAGGCCTCGCAGAAGTAGCTTCCCGCGCCGGCGTCGCAGTCCGGGCACCGGCCCGCGAGCCAGGGGCCCACGGCGAACCGCCCCGCGGAGGGGCTGTAGGGCACCCGCTCGCGCAGCGTCGTCACGGCGCCCCGCTCCCGCAGCCGCCGGAGGCAGCCGGCCACCTCGCCCTCGAACGCCGTACGCCACGGCTCCTCGGCCGGGTTGACGAACGCGTCGAGGCCGATGTCCATCGCGGCCAGGTCCTCGGCGATGAGCGCGTGGTATTCGGCGGCGATCTCGCCTTCGGGGCGTCCGTCGACGGCCGACTTGAGCGTCATGTACGGCTCGTAGACGTCGATCCCCGTGATCGTGAGGGGCAGGTCCCCCCTCATCCGGGCGAACCGGCTGAGCATGTCCGACCGCAGGTAGGGGCCGGCGATGTGGCCTAAGTGGAGCCGTCCGTTGGGGGTCGGCTCGGGCGGGACCAGCAGGTAGTGGCGCGGGGGGCGGGAGCCCGCGCTGCGGATGAGGCCCGTGGAGCGAGTGCTCATGAGCGACCACTTCCAAGTGACTGGGGTTCCAGGTAACCGGGGCTGAGAAGAGCGAGGGCGCGTTCGGCGATCGCGGGCGCCAGGCGGAAGCCCGATCCGTTGCCGCCGACCGCGACCACGACGCCGGGGTGATCGGGCACCGGTTCGACCAGCGGCAGCCGGTCGGGGGTGTAGCCGTCGTAGAAGGCGCGCCCGCCGGAGAGCGCCCCGGCCAGCCAGGGGACGTACCGGCGCAGCACGCGCACCGCCTCTCGGTGATCCCCGTCGCTCAGGGCGGGCGGCCCCAGGACCGGAGAGCCGTCCCACTCCTGGGAGGTGAAGCTGAAGAGCCAGCGGCCGCTCTCCGGCTGCGGCAGCAGGAACGCGTCGTCGTCCTCGAAGATCAGCGCGGGCGCGTCGCCGGCGGGCCGGAGGTCCAGATGGAACGCGGCGACCTTCTTGATCCGCAGCCCGGCCGCCCGCATCCGCTCGCCGAACGGTCCGTGCAACGCCCACGGGCCGGTGGCGACGACCGCCGTACGGCACCACGCGAGTGCCCGTCCGCCCTCGCCGGCCAGGAGAAACCCGTCCCCGTACGGCCGCAGGGAGGTGACCTCCTCGTCCTCCCGGACGGCGCAGCCGGAGCGGCCCCGCTGCTCGTCGAGGAGCGCGCGGGTCAGCCCGGCGACGTCGGCGCGCCAGGAGCCGCCGGAACGGAGCAGAGCCTGGTCGCCGGATGGGCGCAGCCCGGGAAAGACGCCGCTGAGGGCGTCCGGGTCGGCCTCCTCCAGGACGGGACCGGCCATCGTCTCCCGGAGACGGCCGACGTTGTCGCGCGCCAGCAGCCAGAAGGTGTCGAGGGGACGGACGGGCAGGCCGGGCCGTCCGGCTCTGAGCCGCCGGTAGAGGGCGGTGCTCCGGGCCGCGAGCTCGCGCTGCCGTTCGTCCCGCCCCGTCGGCACGTCGAGCCCCGCCGACAGACCCGTCGCGTTGGGGCTCCCCTGGTCCAGTTGGTCCAGTTGGTCCAGCTGGTCCACGGTGAGCAGGCGCAGGCCCGGTTCCCGCTCCAGGGCGAGATGGCCGGTCATCGCGCCGACGATGCCGGCTCCGACGACCGCGAGGTCGAACTCCCGGAGGGCGCCGGTCATCCGGTCGTGCCCCACCAGATCGACAGCACGGAGAGCGGGACGCCGCGGTCCGCCATCGCGACATGTTCGGCGAAGGGCGCGAAACCGAGCAGATCGCCCTTGCCGACCTCGTACGGCCGGCCCTCGTAGAGCACCGTTCCGGTGCCGTCGAGGACCAGCCAGATCTCCTTCACGGCGTGGCTGTCGGGCGGCGTCGCGCCGCCGGGGGCCACCGTGAAGCGCGCCATCGAGAAGGGACGGTCGCCGTCGAACGGCCCGAGGAGCGCGGCCCATTCGTCCAGCTCCTCGAACTCGCGCGGCAGCGCCTCGAAGCCGAGCCGGGGGAGGCTCATGTGTTGTACCTCCGGTAACCGAGAATCGCGTTGAGGATGACCGCGCTGCGCCACGCCAGCAGGCTGAGGTTGGGATCGGCGATGCCCCAGGCGTGCCGGGCGCCGTTCTGCAGGAAGACGCGGCCAGAGGTCCGCAGGTCCAGCGACAGTGCGTAGTCGTCGCCGACCACGAGCCCGTCGGAGGTTCTGGCCAGGTGGGGAGCGAGCTCGGCCATGCAGTCCGGAAGGCGGTACTCGTACCCGGTCGCGAGGACCACGACGTCGGAGCGGACGACCGGGGCGTGCGGGCCCTTCACCTCCAGCTCCCAGCCGTCGGAGAGCCGGGCGCAGCCGGTGACCTCCGACCGGGGCATCAGGCGAAGCCAGTCCTTGCGGCCCAGCAGGCACTCGTGCCGGTAGCGCTCGCGGTAGACGTCCTGGAGCGTCGCGAGGTCGATCCCGTCGCTCGCGTACTTCTGCTCGGCCAGCAGCTCCCGCTTGTCGGCCTGCGGCAGCCCGTGGAACTCCCGCGCGTACGCCGGGAAGAAGTACTCGTTGGTGAAGGGGGAGTCGTCCATCGGCAGGAACCCGGGCCTGCGGGTGATCCAGGTGATGCTGCGCGGTGGCTCGTCGAGACGCATGAGGTGGCGGACGATCTCCGCCCCCGACTGCCCGCCGCCGATCACCGCGACGGCCCGGCCGGGCAGTTCCCGGGGCCGCGACAGGAACTCCTCGGCGTGGAACACGTCGGCGCCCAGGTGGGGGCGCAGGAAGCCGGGGACGAACGGCGTCTGGCCGGTCCCGAGCACCACGTTCCGCGCCGTGACCTCGCCGCGCCCCGTGTCGAGGACGAAGTGCCCGTCAGAGGAACGCCCGTCAGAGGAACGCCCGGCACGGACGCGGACGCCGCGCACCTCCGCGCCGAACTCGATGGACGGGATGCTCCGGGAGGCCCACTGGAGATACTGGTCGAACTCGGCGCGCAGGACGGCCGGGAACTTCGCGGTGAGGAACTGGTACAACCTGCCCTCGTTGGCGAGGAAGGCGAGGAACGAGTAACGGCTGGTCGGGTCGACCAGCGTGACCAGGTCCTTGAGCGGCGAGACCTGCAAAGTCGCCTCGGGCAGCAGGAGGCCGGGATGCCAGGAGAAGCCGGGGCGCGCCTCGAAGTGCACGCTCCGCAGGTTCTCGACGTCGGCGCCGAGGGCCGCCAGGCTCAGGTTGGCCGGGCCGACGCCCACCGCCGCGTAGTCCAGGACGTCGCTCACGGGAGCACCGCCAGGTCGTCCAGGCTCTTCCAGAACGCCTGGACGGCCTCGTACGACTCCGCGGTGTAGCGCACGCTGGCGAGCCGCGAACGGCAGTCGCCGGTCGGGGGGATGGGTGTGCCGGGTGGGATGACCAGCTGCCTGCCGATGACCTCCGGCCGGCCGTCCAGTTCGTCCCATCCGCGGATCCCGCTGTAGGAGTCGAGGTCGTCGGCCGTGAGGAAACGTATGGCGGCGTACGGCGCGGCGGGCGTGCCGAACGCCGGCAGCTCCGCGGCGCCGACGCCCAGCCCCGCCGCGAGCATGACCGCGGCGAGGTCGGTCCCGGTGGCGAGCCGGATCAGCTCGGGGATCCCGTCGCCGGGCAGCCGGGCGCCGAGCTCCATCAGGACCGGCCCCTCGTCGCTCAGCCGCACCTCGCAGTGGAACGGCCCGGCGGTCACGTTCAGCGCCCGGACCACCTGTTCCGTGTACGCGACGACCTCGCTCGCCACGTCGTCCGGGAGGTCGGCCGGCGTCAGGTGCCCCAGCTCGACGAAACGCGGCTCGGCGCCGAGAACCGTCCTGGTGATCGCGACGACGGTGGCCCGGCCGTCCTCGACGTAGCCGTCTGCGCTGACCTCCTCGCCCGCGACGTACTGCTCGACGACGACGGTGTGCCCCATCGGGCGGCCGAGGTCGAGCTCCCGGTCGCCGGTCAGGGCGGCGTACGCGGCGGCGAGCCCCGCCCAGTCGTCGGCCCTGCTCACGTGGATGCTGCCGGAGGACTCCACCGGCTTCATGACGCACGGGAAGCCGACGGTCCCGGCCGCCGTGCGCAGCTCCTCCGGCGAGGACGCCTCGGCGAAGCGCGGCGTGCGCAGCCCGGCGGCGGCGACCCGCTCGCGCATGCGCGCCTTGTTCCGTACGGCGTCCACGGTCTCCACGGGCAGGCCGGGCAGGCCCAGACGCGCCGCGAGCCTGGCCGTCGTGGCCACGTAGAAGTCGCAGCCCGGGAGCACCGCGGCGAGCGGTTCACGCTCGTGGTGCTCGGCGACCACGTCGAACAACGTCCGCTCGTCGTTGGTGTCCACGGTGAGCACCGTGGAGGCGAGCTTTCTCAGGTCGGGGGGTATCTCGCAGTCGCCCACGTCCTGCGAGGCGATCACGACTGTCATGCCGAGGTGGTGCGCGAGCCGGGCGACGTCTGCGCCGCCGGAGACCGGTTCTACGACGAGGACGGACGAGCCGACCGGATCGAACACGGACTGACCTCCACTTCCGGGTTCATGACTGCTTGGCCGTAGTGTTGACTACCAGCTCCCCCTCTCCGATCACTATCCGCACGTCGACCGAGGCCAGCTCGCCGAGACTGCCCAGGTGGGTGCCGCCGCAGGGGAGCCGGGCGTGACCCGGGGGCAGCGCGCAGCTCCACCAGCGGCGGGAGTTGATCCAGGGCCCGTCGGTGTCGATCGCGATCCGCCCGCCGCCGGCGATCCACTCCGCCAGCCGGGCCGTGACGCCCTCGCGCACCGCGTCGAGCCGCCCGGAGAGGGCTTCGGCGTCGAAGCCCGCCCTGCGGAGCGACTTGCCGAGGCGGTAACGGTCGACGCTCTCCCAGGGGGTGATGCTCGACCGGGTGATCGCCGTCTGGTCGAAGTCGGGACTGCCGAGACAGTCCGTACGCGGGACCTTGCGCCACAGGTCGCGCAGCTCCGTGTTCAGGGCGAGGGACATCAGGTGGCAGGCGGTGTGCGCGGCGCTCAGGCTCGACCGCCGCGCCACGTCCACCGCCAGGCCCGCCTGTTCGCCGGCGAGATCCGCCGGGTCCCCGTCCGGCGGCGTCTCGAGGACGTGACCGACCAGGAAGGACCAGCCCGGGTCCGTACGGCGGGCGGGGATCGCCTCCGCCCGGTACAGCGTGCCGTCCGGCCCGGCCGCCATCGTGACGGTGTCGACGACGGCGTGCTCCCGGCCCCCGAGCGTCAGGGTGCCCCGGTCGCCCGGCTGGTCGGGCCAGGTGTGGTCGAGCGGGTGGAACGGCGTCCGGTCGGTGGCGATCACGAACGGGCCGTCGTCGCCGGCCGCCTCCGCGAGGACGACGGTGGCCTCACAGGCGCTCACGCCCTGCGGGAACAGGGCGACGGTGCTGGGGGCCGAGGTGGTTTCGCCCATGGCGCGGTCCTTGTCCTTACACGAAAGGGATCAGACGGCGAACGCGGTGTCGATGATACGGCCGCGCATTCTCCGGTGTCCGGCGGAAGGAACGAGGTCCCGGACCACGCAGACGCGCTGGAGCCAACGGTCCCGGCCGTCGTACCTGGGGGTGAACTCCGAGCGGCCGTGGACAGCCCTGCGGTTGTCGACGATCAGCAGGTCTCCCGTGTCGAGGCACACCCACCGCCTGACCTCGTGGAGCACCGCGTGCAGCCGCTTCAGGGCGGCGTCCGCCTCGGGCACGATCCCCATCATGAGGTCGGGGTCGACGGTGAGATAGGGGTCGAAGGGGTCGCCGTAGAGCACGCGAAGCAGCGGCCCGTTGCCCTTCGTGCCGTGGGAGCTGCCGAACGAGTAGTCGATCCCGGTCCGGTAGAGGGGCTCGCTGAGGATCGCGCGCTCGCGGAGGCTCAACCGGGGCAGGGCCATCCGCAGGCTGGCGCTGATCGTCCTGGCCGCCCCCTCGTGGTCGGGCCGCAGGCAGTGCAGCAGCACGTAGTCGGGCATGAAGGGGTGGAACGCCGTCTCGGTGTGGTAGTCGAGCAGGATGGCCGAGCTCTCGGAGGAGAGCTTCGCGGCGTTGTGGGGCGTCGGCACCACGTTCTGGAACAGCAGGCCGTTCTTCTCCTGCCGGTAGCCGATGGGCTCGCCCAGCGCCTGCGCGAAGGCCGCCAGCCACAGCTCGCTGAGCGGGTTGGCGAAGCGGACGCGCGCCTTCGGGTCGGCGGGGGTGGGGGGCAGCCCGGGGTCCACGGGCAGGCCCTTCACCAGCAGGACGCCCGAGTCGGTGCCGTGCTGGCGGAACCGGCTCACCGCCTGCCTGACGACGCGCGGCATCTCGTGGAACCGCAGTTCGGCCTCGCGGAGGAACGCCTCCTCGTCGGTCTCCGAGTCGGGCAGGAACCCGTCGGCGAGCCCGGTGAACAGGTGGGCGTAGACACCGGCGTCGACGACGTGCGGCCCGGGCTCGTTCTTCAGGTTCTCCGTGGGGGAGAAGTCCCGGCCGGAGAACCGGTAGGCGCCGGTCACCTCGGCCGCCCGGTCGGCGGCCGACCCCTGGTGCCGGCCGTCCAGCAGCCAGGAGAGCAGGTTGAGCAGGAGCCGCGCGTTGTCCTCGCGGCCGAGGAAGGGACGCGCGAACATCTCGGCGTTGCCCACCGCGGCGACCCTGCCCGACCCGTGCCGCGCCGTCCCCAGGAAGATCTGCCCGTCCTTCTCCACCAGGCCGGTCAGCGGGAGGCGGGCGCCGACGGGCTTGGGCCGGTAGAGGTACGCCCGGGAGACGCCCTCCAGCGCGGGGTGCGTGCCGGTGACCCCGGCCGCGAACTGGTAGGGCCGCACATGGGGCTGGGCCGGATCCGCGGGGTCGCCGATCGCCAGATGGCCCGAGACGAACCCGAACGGGGCGGGGCCCTGAGGCGGCCGCGGCCACTCCCCGTCCCCGAGGATCAGCACCGCGCCACCCTCCTGGACGTACCGGTCGAGGGCCTCGCACTCCCCGGAAGTGAAGACCGCTCCGTCGACGCCCGGAGCGGGAATGAGCACGAGGTCCAGGCCCTTGAGCGCGTCGCCTTCGAAACCGTTCTCGAGAGCGGCCACCGTTCCGCCCAGAAGGTCGACGGCCAATTCTCCGAGGTCGGCGACGACACTGACCTCGGAGAAGTCGGCGGCCCGGCCGGCTCCCGATTTCCGCTGAATGTCGAACCTCCACACCGCAGCGTGCACCAGATCGATACCGATCACCATGTCGGATCCTCCAGGTGAGACTTCGCGAGGTGAGACTTTCGCGTCCATCGGAGAGGCTAGAGGACGAAGTTCGGATTTCTGTACATTCCTCGTATATCGGCGGAGGCTTTCCGGGCCTGTCCCGGGCGGTGGGGCATCGCGACCGTGCGCGCCGCATATACGGCGCTTATACAACGGCCGCCTAGCCTCATGTCCCAGCACGTCGCCCGGAGGAAACCGCTGATGTCGATCGAAGAGCCCGCCGCGCGGAAGACGGACGCGCCGGCCGCATGGATCGCCGAGTCGGGTCTCGTCGTGGTGGCCGCCGTTTTCGGGCTTACTTTCGTGGTAATTCAGGACGCCATAGAAGACGTGCCGCCGTGGTCGTTCGTGGCTCTCCGTTTCCTGCTGGCGGCCGGTGTGGTGGCCGTTCCGTACGCCGCGCAGATCGCCCGGCTCTCGCGTTCGGGATGGGGCGCCGGCGCGGGCCTGGGCCTGCTGCTGGTCGGCGGGTACGCGTTCCAGACGATCGGTCTCGTGTACACGACCGCGTCCAACTCGGGCTTCATCACCGGCCTCTACATCGTGTTCACCCCGCTCATGGCCGCGTTGCTGCTTCGTCAGCGGGTCACCCGCTGGAGCGCCCTGTGCATCGCGACCGCCGCCGTGGGCCTGCTGCTCCTCTCGGGGTACGGAGGGGCCTTCCACCCGCTGGGCGACGCGCTCACCCTGGCCTCCAGCCTCTGTTTCGCGCTGCACATCATCGCCATGGACCGGGCGGTCCGCCTTTTCCCTACGGGAGCCCTGGTCGCGGTGCAACTGGCGACGTGCGGAACGCTCGCCCTGTGCATCGCGCTGATCAAGGAGGATTTCCGCCTCCCCGGCGAATGGGACGCCTGGGGCGCGATCGCGTTCACCGGGCTGGCCGCCAGCGCCTTCGCCTATTTCGTTCAGGCGTACGCGCAGCGGCGTACCTCGCCGACCCGGGTCTCCGTCATCCTCGGGATGGAACCCGTCTTCGCCGGCGTCTTCGGATATTGGCTCGCGGGAGACCGTTTGACGCCGCTGGGCTGGGCGGGCGCCGCGACCATGGTGATCGGCGTGCTTCTCATGGACGTCAAGCCGTCCCGCATGTCGCTGAAGTGGGCGCTGGAGTGGGGGCGAAGCGTTTTCACAGGCCGCCCGCAGGCTTTTGACATAGTATTTACCCGCCATGGCCGGGGGAGAGCAGCATCCAGATCTGCGGTTCCGCATACTCGGACCGCTGGAGCTGACGGCGAATGGCTCCCAGGTCACCTTGAAGGGCCAGAAGGTGCGAACGCTCCTGGCCCTTCTGCTCTGTTATCCGAACACGGCCGTACCGGATGACCGGCTGATCGACGGGCTGTGGCCGACGGACCCGCCGGCGTCCGCGGCCGCCAACCTGCGCGCCTACATCCGCGGCCTGCGGACGACGCTGGGCGACCCGCGCCGCATCACCCGCGTCGATCGCGGCTACCTCCTCCACGTACGGCCTCCCGAGGTGGACGCCCTGCGGTTCTCCGCACTGGTCGCCGGGAGCGAGGAGGCGGCCGCCGGCGGCGACGTCGCGCGGGCGGCGGAGATCCTCCGCAGGGCACTGGACGAGTGGACCGGCGTGCCCTTCGCGGGGCTGGACGACTGCCCCGCGCTGCGGGCCGAGGCCGCGGTGCTGGAGGAGCAGCGGTTCACGGCGGTCGGCCAGTGGGTGGAGCACGAACTCGCGCTCGGCCGGCACGCGGACATGATCCCCGTCCTGGTCCAGCTCGTCGAGGAGTTCCCGCTGCGTGAGTCGCTGCGCGGCCGGCTGATGGAGGCGCTGCACCGGTCGGGCCGCCAGGCGGAGGCGCTGCAGCTCTATCGGGACACGCGCGCCCTCCTCGTCGAGTCGCTCGGCATCGAGCCCGGCCCGCAGTTGCGGGAGCAGGAACAGGCGATCCTGCGGGAGGCCGTGGCACCGGGCGAGGAACCCGCCGCCGCCTCCCCGCGCCCGTGCAACCTCCCGGCCGACACCCCCGACTTCACCGGCCGGGCCGAGGAGATCGCGCGGATCACCCGCTGGCTGACCTCCGAAGACCGGGTCGGCCCGTCGATCGTGGCGGTGTCCGCCCGCGGCGGCGCGGGCAAGACCACCCTGGCCGTTCACGTCGCCCACCGGTTGCGGGAGGACTTCCCGGACGGGCAGATCTTCGTGCCGCTCCGCGGGGCCGAGGCGGCGCGCCGCATCCCGCCGGGCGTCGCGCTGGCCGGCTCGCTGCGCACCCTGGGGGTGCCCGACCACCGGCTGCCCGAGCACATCGAGGAACGCAGCGCGATGCTCCGGGAGGTGCTCTCGGAGCGACGTGCGCTGCTGATCCTCGACGACGCCGCGGACGAGAGCCAGGTGATGCCGCTCATCCCGGGCACGAGCGGGTGCGCCGTCCTGATCACGAGCCGGCACCGCCTCACGGCCGTTCCGGGCATCCGGCGGCTCGAACTCGAGTCGTTCACCGAGGAGCAGGCGATCGACTTCCTGCAGCGGATGCTCGGCGACGACCGCATGAGGAGCAGCCCGGAGGCCGGCGCGCGGCTCGTCCGCCTGTGCGGGCGTCACCCGCTCGCGTTGCGCATCGCGGGCGCGCGGCTCGCCGCCCGGCCGCACTGGCCCGTACGCCGCATGGTCGACCGGCTGGCCGGAGAGCACCATCGGCTCGACGAGCTCGTGCACGGCGAGCTGGACGTGCGCGCCAACCTGATGCTCTCCTACGCGGCGCTGGGGCCCCGGGCGAGGCTCCTGCTCATGCTGCTCGGCAGCCTCGACCTCGTCGAATACGAGGAATGGGCGGCGGCGGCGCTGCTGGACTGCCCGCTCCGGGAGGCCGAGGACCTCCTGGACCAGCTCGCCCACAGTCACCTGGTCACCGTGGCGACCGGAGACCACAGCCAGCCCCGGTACGGCCTGCACGATCTGGTCCGCATCTTCGCCCGGCAGCAGGCGCAGGCGCAGCTTCCCTGCGAGGAGGTGCGCGCCGCCCTGGAGCGGGCCGTCGCGGCCCTGCTGACGGTGACCGAGTACGCCCACACCCAGCTCGCCGGCCACGACCATCTGGTGCTGCACAGCACGGCCCGGCGCCGGCCGATGGCGGAAGAGCAGCTCAGGGAGATCGTCACCGATCCGGTGACCTGGTGCGAGGCCGAACTGCCGAACATCCAGGGAGCGGTCCGGCAGGCGGCGCACCTGGAATTCGACGACCTCTGCTGGGATCTCGCGGTGACCGCCGCGCCCCTTCTGGAGGTCCGCAAACACCACGACGAGTGGGAGCAGACGCACGAGATCGCCCTCGACGCCACCCGGGCCGCCGGCAACCGCCGCGGCGAGGCGGTCATCCTCGCCGAGCTCGGCGAGCTCAGCCTGCACCGGCACGACTACCGCGCGGCGGCCAACTTCATCGGGCAGGCCGCCACGATCTTCACGGCGTTGCGCGACCGGCACGCCGAGGCCATCACCGAGCACAAGCTGGCCGTGCTCGACCGGCTCGGGGGCCGGCTGCACGACGCCCTCTCCCGCGCCCGGCGCAGCGCCGCCGCCCTGAGCGCCCTTGGCGACGTCGGCAACGAAGCGCTCGTGCTCCGCCAGGTCGGGCAGATCCATCTCCAGCTCGGCAATCACGAAGAGGCCCGGATCAACCTGGAGCAGGCCCTGCAGATGGCGCAGAAGGCGCAGGGCGCCCGCCTGGCCCAGCAGGTGAACTACCGGCTCGGCGAGCTCAGCCTGGAGTGCGGCGAACCGGCCGACGCCCTCCCCCGGTTCGAGCGCGTCCACGAGTTCTGCCAGACCATCGAGGACCAGGTCGGCATGGCCCACGCCCTGTACGGGATGGGCCGGGCATGGGCCGCCCTGACGCGATGGGACACCGCCCATCGCACTCTCACGCTCGCGCTGGCGCACGCGAGGGCGGCGGGGGAGCGGATCGTGGAGGCCGACGTGCTCCACCACCTCGGACGGGTCGCCCGCAGCCGGGGGAGAACGGAGGAGGCGGCCGAGTCCTTCGCCCTCGCCGAGGCCATCTGCCGGAACCTCGGCATCACCCCGACCTGGCTCGGTGAACCCGAGGCGGCGGCCCATCCCTGACGGGGAGCGCCTGCCCGAGTGCCTGCCCGAGTGCCTGGCCGAGTGCCTGGACGAGCGTGGGAAGCGCCCGGCGCGCGACGGGGCCGCACGCCACCGAGACGCGCAGTGCCGGGCCGAGGCCCCCGGCCGTGCCCAGGTCGCGGATCCGGAAGCCGGAGGCGCTCATCAGCGCCTCCACCCGGCCGGCGACGTCCGGGTCCCGTACGAGGATCGGGACGAAGTTCCCCCCTGACGGCAGGGTCTGCCAGCCGAGTTCGAGCAGGCTCGCGTTCCATCGGTCCCGTTCGGCGGCGAGGTCCTGCCAGATGCGCGCGAACTCGCCGTACACCAGACCGGTCCGGGCCACCGCGTGCAGCGTGAGGGCGCTCAGCTGACGTTCCGCCTCCCAGCTCCGCAGGCGTTCGACGAGGCGTGCGGACGAGAACAGCGCCGCGACCCGGCCGCCGGCGAAGCCGAAGATCTTCGACCAGCTCAGCAGCACGACGCACGCGTCTCCCGCCAGGTCGACGACATCCCGCGGGTCGGTGGTGAACCCGGCGTAGCACGCGTCGATCACCAGCAGGTGCCCGCGCGCCGCGCACCGGCCGGCGAACGCGCGTACGGCGGAGAGATCGGGCGTGAAGCCGGCGGGTCCGTTGGGCCAGGACATGACCACCAGGGACGGCTCGGCCGACGCGATCGCCGCGTCGAGGGCGGCGAGCGAGCCTCCGGAGGTCCCGTCGGGGGAGAGCACCTCCCGCACGGTCCAGCCCTGTGCCTCCCGGGCGGTCCACCAGGCGGCGTAGTTGGGCGTTTGGATCAGGAGCCGCCCGCCGAAACGGCCGGCCGTCTCCCGCAGGAGCAGCCGGATCCCGCTGTCGGAGCCGGGCGTGAGGGTCACCTCGGTCTCGCCGCACCGGAAGAGCACCGCGACCTCCCGGACGGGCCTGTCCAGCACGGGGTAGGTGCGAAGCTCGTCCCCGCACAGCCCTTCGAGCATCCGCCGGTGCAGTGGCGCCACATCCGGATGGATCAGTTCGTTGGACGCGAGGTTGACGCGGCTGTCGGCGCCTCGCCGCGGCATGGCGGTCCCCGGCGTCACGCCGGATCCATGGCGTGCGACGGAGTCCCGGCGGCCTCGGCGCGGCGGGCCTCCGCCCACCTGGCCACCGGCGGGAGCAGGGCGCCCGTCGCGGCGAACAACGCCGCGATGAGCAGCCACCCCGTCATCCCCCAGGTGATCGCCAGCGTGGTGAAGACGAGCGGCGCGAGCAGGCCGCCGATGTCGAGCCCGGCGTTGAAGAGCCCCTGGTACTGGCCGTGCGCGTGGTCAGGGGCCAGGTCGTAGCTCAGCGTCCAGGCGGCCGCCGCCTGCTTCAGTTCGCCGGCGGTGTGCAGGGCCGCCGCGACCAGGAGCAGCGGGGCCGCGACGGCGACAGGTACGCCGCCGGTGAGGGAGACCGCGACGCACGCGGCGGCGAGCAGCAGACCGGCGTGGCGGGCGGCGGACGCCGCGCGGGACACGTCGGTGATGTGCACGGTCGCCTTCACCTGGAAGACGATCACACCCAGGGTGTTGAGCACGAGGACGAGTGAGATCGTCCACGTCGGCGCGGTGGTGTCGCGCGCGATCCACAGGGGCAGGCCGATCTCCAGCATGCCGACGTGCAGGAGGAGAACCGCGTTGAGCCCCGTGACCACGAGGTACGGCACGTCGCGGATCGCCGTCGCGGGCCGCGCGGGGTGACGGGCGGGGTGACGGGCGGTGGGCCGCCGGGCCTCCGGCGGGTTGGCCTGGGCCCCTCGCGCGCCTCTCATCGTGAGCACGAGGATCGCCGCGGCGGCGAACGTGGCCGCGTTGAGAGCGGTCGCGGCGAGGAACGCCGCGTGCGTTCCCCAGGCCAGGATGACGCCCCCGAGCATCCCTCCCACGGCCGAGCCGACGTTGGAGGCCGACCGGAGGGCGGCGCGGTAACGGACGCGGTCGGTCCGATCGAACAGCCCGGCGATCAGCGCTCCGCGGGCCGCGGACGCTCCCCGCTCACAGGCCGTGGCGACGCCCACCAGGACGATGAACGCGAGGACCCCCGTGACCAGGACGTATCCGATCACGCACACGCCCTGGGCGGCCAGCAGCAGGGCGTAGACGCGGCTCGGCTCGCGCGCGTCGACCAGGTGACCGATCAACGGGCCGGCCACGAGGCCGAGCACTCCCGCGACGCCGAGACCGAGCCCGATCTCGGTGGGGGACAACCCCATGACGCGGATGAACAACAGGGCGCCGACCACCAGGAAGGACCCGTTGCCGACCGCGTTGACCACCAGGGCGACGGCCAGCCGGCGTGCCTGCCCGGTGCCGAAGGAACCCTCCGGGAGGAGACTCTCCCGGAGGGCCCGTACGGGGGACCGGCGGCGACGGGGATCGGTCATCGAGTCTGTGGCCGTGGCTTGCCGATCCAGGTGCACAGGTAGTCCATGTGCACGAGTCGTTTGTCGGTGGGCACCGTCGGCCGCTGCGGGAAGGTCTGGGCGGGCGCGACGTCCCTGGGGCAGTAGGGATCACGGGCGAACAGGGACCGGTGCCCCGTCTCGTGGGCGTGATGGAGGTAGGAGCGGCCCGCGCAGCCGCCGCGGCACTGCGCGAGCAGCCCGCAGCCCTCGCAGCCGTCCACCTTGTCGGGGTTGGCGTTCCTCCTACGGAACGACCGGAACTGCGGCGAGCGGACGATGTCGTAGAGGTCGTCCTTGCGCAGGTCTCCGAACTTGTAGTCGTGCAGGTAGACGCAGGGCGAGACCGGGATGCGGCCGTCGGGGGTGATCGAGTGGATCCGGAAGGACGTCCGCCCGCACGGGCATCCCTTCGCCCCCTGGTAGTCGGTGACCGCGGCGATCGGCGGCTCGCCCAGGTCGACCGGATCGCACCGGCTCATCAGGAGGGAGAAGCCCTCGTAGTACTGCTCGGCGGGGAGCAGTGAATCCATGTGCGCCGGCTCGACCGGCTTGATGGGATTGATCCGGATATGCGCGTCGTAGCTTTCGGCCAGTTCGAGCAGCTTCTCGATGTGCCGAGGGGTGAAGTTCCAGTTCATCCCGCACATGATCACCGTGTGGGGGATGTCGTACTTCCGGGCCAGTTCGAGAGCCTGGATCGCCTGCTTGTAGATCTTCGCGCCGCGGTTCGCGTTGTGCTCGTCCTCGAAGGGCGAGTCGAAGCTCACGTCCAGGTCGTTGAGCTTGCGCCAGCTCTCGTTGTGATCCCGTTCCAGGTGGATCGCCGTGATGCCGGAGGTGGTCAGGCCGACCAGGATGCCCGCGTCGACCAGCCTGTCGATGATCTGCGGAAGCAGGGTGTTCCGGGGGTTCGCCCCGTTCGTGAACAGCGGTTCGTTGCCGCCGAGGTTCACCGTCTCGACCCCGTTGATCGCGAGCTGCTCGACGATCCGGTCGATCATGTCCAGGCTGAAGTCCATGCCCTTCTCGCGCGCGGACATGGAGTAGCAGTGCGTGCAGCGGTAGGGGCAGTCGTTGCCGAGGGTCCAGCCGATGTTCCTGATCGTTATGGGGCACTCGTCGAGATCCTCGTGCTCGATCGGCCCGACGGCCCTGTCGTAGTGCTCCTTGGGGTTGATCTCGCTGGGAGAGTTCGGCTGGGGGCGTTCCCAGGGGAAGGAGGGGCGGAGTCCCAGATCAACGATGTCGCTCATGCGGTCTCCTGTCCAAGGTGGTGCACGGGGGGGATTGCTACGGCGTCGGGAGCGGCTCAGAAGGGCGTTTCCGTGGGGAGCAGGGGCAGCTCGGCCCGTTCGAAGCCGACGAGGCGGCTGCCGTCGATCGTCGACCACAGCTCGGGATGCTGGCGCCTGGACTGGTCGATGTGGAACGGGTTGACCAGGGGGCAGCTCCAGCAGGTGGTGCGCTGGTAGCCCAGTCCGTACAGCGGGTTCACGGGCAGGTCGTAGGTGTGGATGTAGCTCCAGATGTCGAAGCCGTTCCAGTCGGCCACCGCGTGCGCCCAGATCTGCTGGGAGTTGCGGTAGCCCTCGATGCCGGTGACGAAGTTCACCCGGGGGTGCGAGCGCCGGAAGTCGTTCTCGTACCAGCGGGAACCCTCGAACGCGATCGGCACGCCGTCGGGATAGAGCCGCTCCACCGCGCCGTTGCGGATCGGATACTTGAGCTTCGAACGGCACCACATGTTGGAGGGTTCGAGCTTCCCCTCGGTCTCCAGGAGCTGACGGGCCAGCGCCTGGTCACCGGGCTCGATGTGCAACTGGAAGAGGTCGCGGTACTCCGGCCCGCGGAGGAACCCGGCCAGCTGCTCGATGAAGGCCTCGTCCTCGGGGAAGTCCATGCCGACGCCGGCGAAGAGCAACTGGGCCTTCACGCCGGCCCGCTTGAACAGGTGCATCGTGACGATGCTCTCCTTGCCGCCGCTGAAATACAGCAGGGGCAGGCCGAGGTCACGCGAGCAGATCTCCTCGATCAGCATGACGGAGTCGAGCGCCAGGCGGTCGAGAGCGGCGGCGTTGGCCCGGATGTGCCGGTCACGCTCCTCGGTCTCGTCGCCGGTGACGCTGAACGACCAGTCGACCTCCTCGAAGGCCGAGGTGTAGCCGATGGTCCACTCCTCCTCCCGCTCTCCGGTGAAGTCGATCCGCATCACGACGCGGCCGTGCGCGACCACCTCCCAGAAGAAGACGCCGTCCGAGAGCCCGTTGTTGGCGAGCAGCAGCGTGTCGGGCGGGAGCGCCCGCCCGAGGCGCCGTTCGATGAGCCCGCGCAGCCAGTCGCGCTCTACTCCGGTGCAGAACCAGGGGTCGCAGGGAGGGGAGAGCGGCACCTGCACCAGAGAGGGGTCGCGCAGGGCGGCGTCGAGCTCGTTGACGTACAGATGCTCACGCTGGTTCCAGTGCAGCTTGTTCCACCGGTGCAGCGGCACGAGGAACTGGTCGCCGGCATACCGCTCGTACGTCTCGCGGACGGATTCCTCCGTCGTCCCGAGGGCGGCGGCGATCTCGGCCGTGGTCCGGAAGCCGCGCATCTCCCGGAGCACCGGCGCGTCCTCGGGAGCGACGTGCTTCAGGGTGCCCTCTCCCGCGATGAGGGCGTGCCGGCCCGAGTCGTACCGCTTCAGCTTGCTCAGGAGGATCGGGGTGAGGTCAGAGGTGGGAGGGGAGGTGTCCATGTTCCGCTGCTCCTTCCGGGATCGGGAACCCGCTCAGCTGACGAGTGCTCCGCGGTCGGTGGGGCCGACGAGACGCCGATAGCGGCGCAGATAGGGATACTCGCGCGGCACCGGGGGCGGCGGCGGGGCCCCTTCCGCGGCCCGCCTGGCCAGTTCGGCTTCGTCCACCAGCAGGTCGAGCCTGTTGCCGGGGATGGAGATCTCGATGGGATCGCCGTTCCTGACCAGGGCGAGCGGGCTGCCGGGCTCGGCCGCCTCGGGCGCCAGGTACCCGATGATGAAGCCGTTCGAGGCCCCGGAGAAGCGGCCGTCCGTGATCAACAGGAAGTCGTTGTTCAGCAGGTTGAGGTGGTTGATCACTTCGGACACGCGGTGGGCCTCGCGCATGCCCGGCCCCCCGATCGGCCCTTCGAAACGGATGACCACCGCGGCGCGCGGGTCGAGCGCACGGGTCGCCACGTCGGCCGCGAAGAGCTCGTAGGAGTCGTAGACCGCCGCCTGGCGGACCTCGCTGAGCCCGAGCCGGTCGCGCGGCACGTTGGACGCGTTGAACAGGGCGCCTCTCGGCGCGAGGCTGCCCCGGAGCACCCTGATCCCGCCTTCGGGCGCGAGGGCGCGGCCTTCGTCCGCGATCGAGGAACCGACCTTGGGGAGACCGTCGAGGAGAGTGCCGAGCTCCACGCCGTCGACCGTCATCACGTCGCGATGCACGCGCGAGCCCAGCCGCTTGAGCACGCCGAGCACGCCTCCGGCCGACCGGAACAACGTCATGTTCAGGGTGTGCTGGTTCTTCAGGTCGACGAGGAAGGGCGTGCTCGACGAGAGCCGGGAGATGCCGGAGTAGTCCAGGTCAACGCCGGCCGTGTTGGCGACCGCGAGGGCGTGCAGGATCGCGTTCATCGAGCCGCCGCTGGCGATCACGCTGCGGATCGCGTTCTCCACCGACCTCTCGTTCACGATGGCGGACGGCCGGATCCCGCGCCGGGCGAGCTCGACGACGCGGACTCCGGCGTCCTTCGCCCGCAGCGCCTTCTCGGTGGAGAGCTCGGGCACCAGCGCGCTTCCGGACAGGGCGAGCCCCAGGGCCTCGGTGAAGTAGTTCATCGTGCCCGCGGTGGCGTACGGCCGGCATATCCCGATGGTGGAGTTGGTGCTGTAGTAGAGGTCGACGAACTCCTCTTCGGTGATGAGGTCGTCGAGATAGAGGGACTTGATGTACTTCTCGTCGCCGATCCGCTCGGTGTCCACGTCCAGGCGCCGGCGCCGCTGAATGTCGGCGCAGACGGACTGGTTGACGTCGTGATTGAGCTCGGCTATTTGCGGCCCGCCGGTGACGACGACAGCCGGGACGTCGACCCGGATCGCGGCGATGAGCATGGCGGGCAGCACCTTGTCGCAGGTGCCGATGAACACCAGGCCGTCGAAGACGCCGTGCGCGTTGACATAGGTCTCGATCGAATCGGCCATGACGTCCCGGCCGGGCAGGATGTATTTCTCGTGCAGCCGGCCGTGCGCCATGGAATCGCACAGCGCGATCATTCCGGACTCGATCGGCATTCCCCCGGCCATCAGCACGCCCTCCCGCACGCGCTGGGCCATCGCGCTGAAGCTGAGCTGGGCGAGGTTCAGCTCACTGTAGGAATTGACGATCCCGATGACGGGTTTCGAGAGGTCTGCCGACCGGAAACCGAGTGTCTTCTTCCGGGCGGCGACGACGCCGTCGGACAGCTTCTGGATCGGGTCGTGCAGTCTGTCATCCATAGGATTTCCCCATCTGGGCGACTGCCGTGAAGGGACCGAAAGGGCTCGCCACAGAGGTGAGCGAGATTTCCCGGATCTCGACCAGGGGAGGTTGCGCGAGGACGAAGCCGACCACCTCGGCGACGGACTCCGGCCGCAGCGCCTCCGGCCGGGAGCCCGCCCGCCCGCCGTTGAAACCCGTGTCGACACGGCTCATCGTGAGCACCGAGACGCGGGTGCCGTACGGCCGCAACTCCTCCCGGAGGGCGTCGGCGAAGCCGACGAGCCCGTGCTTGCTGGCGCAGTACGCGGTCCGGTCCGGGAACGGCCAGCGCGCGGAGTCGCTGGCGACGACCACCACGGCGCCGCCGGGCCGCCGGCGGATCAGCGGGACGGTGTGCCGGGCGACGAGGAAGGCTCCCCGGAGGTTGACGCCGACGATGTGGTCCCAGTCGTCCGGGGTGACCTTCTCGACGGGATTCCACCCCCCGACGCCGGCGCAGTTCACCACTCCCGTGACTCCCTCGGGCCGGCTTTCCAGAACCGAGGCGATTTCGGCGAGTTCCTCGTCCGCAGTCGGCGCGGCCAGGTCCACTTTCCACGAGAGCGCCGTGGTTCCCTCGCTCGCGATCTCGTCACACACGCTCCGGAGAGCGTCGCCGTCCCGGTCCAGGAGCGCCAGTGCGTATCCCCGGCGGGCCAGGACACGGCTGGTTTCGCGGCCGATTCCCGCAGCCGCTCCCGTAATCAACACGAATCCGCGAAGAATTTCCAGCGTGCCAACTCCTTGCGTTAAATCGTGCAGGATGGCAGGGCAAAGACGGCGCGCCGGCTTTGCTTGTTACGCAGGTATTACGGGGGCCAGATGTACGCCCGATGGGTAACGTTACCTCCATGTCATCAAGTGGAGTCAAGTCCTTGATGCTGTTGCTGTCGGTGCTGTAGCCTGCGACCGCTCGGAAGTGGGAGGGGAGCTTCGCGGGTTCATGCACGAGGGCAATTCGTTTTCGCTGTCCGTCGAGACGGTCGGCACCCTGGCCGATCTGCCTCCTTCGGCGATGAAGGACCTGGCCGATTCCTCGGCGGCCTCCTTTTACGGATCGCCACTCTGGTTACTCTCGGTAGAGGACCATGACGACTTCGCGGCCCGGTATTCGGTGGCGCGGCAGGGGGACGCCGTTCGCGCGGTTCTTCCCCTCTACACCGCGACCGCGCCGCCCCACAACGACTCCTACGACCCGTGGGCGACGGTGACGAGGTGGGTGCGGCCGGAGATCGGGCAGCGCGATCTCTATCCGGCCATGCTCGCGGGTTCGCGATCCGGTTACACCAACGACGGTGTCGTCACCGGGTCGCCCGGCGACGACGAGGCCGTCGCCGCTCTCCTGGCCGACGTTTGTGCGCGTCTCCGCGCGGGGGAGGCCCGGAGCCTGACGTTCGCCTACCTGACGCCCGCGGGACTGGCGTCCGTCCTCCCGGCACTGCCCGACGCCCCGCCGCTGGTTCCGGCCGAGCCCGACACCGTCATCGACCTGCCGGGTGACGACTTCACGGACTATCTGGCCGCCCTTCCCTCGGACCGAAGGCGGAAGATCGTACGCGAGGCGGCGGCGTTCGCGAAACTGGGCTACGAGGTGGAGTTCGGCACCCTCGCGGGGTGGGCGGACGAGTTCGCGCCGCTGCTGGCCGCCGTCCAGGGACGGCACGGGTCAAGCGACTCGGTCGAGCGGATGCGGCGATACCTGCTCGCGCAGGAGCGGGCGATGGGCGGGTCGGCCCTGGCCCTGCGCTGCGTGCGGGACGGCCGGCTGGTCGGGTTCTCGCTCTTCTACGAGCACGGGAACGAGCTGTACGGGCGCGTCGTCGGCCTCGACCACTCCCGGCTCGAACGGGACGCCGGTGTCTACTTCACCCTCGCCTACTACGCCCCGATCCGATACGCCTACGCCCGGGGACCGCGCCGCGTCCGGTACGGCCCGGGGTCGTACGAGGCCAAGCTGCTGCGTGGCGCGCGGCTTGAGCCGCGATGGTCCTGCACACTGCTGCCCGAGCCGCCCCGCCAGGACGACCGGGCCCGCGCGGCGCGGTACGCCGAGCGGTGGGTCGCGGACTGGAACAGTCGTCATGCCGGGTTCCACCAGGCCGCCGACGGCAGGACGACCATGTGGATGAATCCGCCGATGCCGGCACAAGGCGCAGGACAAGTCGCAGGACAAATCGCAGGACGAGGAGTTTGATGTCACATCTTCTGTCGCTCCGGGAGTTCACCGGCGAGCAGCTCGACGCGCTCGTCCGCAAGGCACTGGAGATCAAGCGGAATCCCGAGGCGTACCGGAGCGCACTGGCCGGAAAAGGTCTCCTCCTGCTGATGCAGAAGACCTCGACCCGCACCGTCCTCGCGTTCACGGCGGCCGTCCACCAGATGGGCGGCTACGCCGTACGGCTCAACTGGGACGAGAGCAACTTCGCCATCTCTCCGCTGGACCTCGAGGCCAGATACATCTCCACCACGGCCGACGCCGTCATGGCCCGCCTGCGGAGCTTCGACGACATCGCCGCGCTGGCCGCCAGCAGTTCCATCCCAGTCGTGAACGGCTGCTGCTCCCGCTACCACCCGTCCCAGGTCGTCGCCGACTGCCTCACGGTCCTGGAGACGGCGGGCCGCCTGGAAGGGACGCGGCTCGCGTACGTCGGCGTGCACAACAACGTGACCAACTCGCTCCTCGCCGGCTGCACCAGGCTGGGAATGCGGGTCAACCTGGTCACGCCGCTGCGGCACGACGGCGCGATCGACGACGAACTGGTCGCGGAAGCCGAGGCCACCGGGCTGGTCGGCAGGTTCGACACGGTCGCCGCGGCGGCGGCCGAGTCCGACTTCGTCTACACCGACACCTGGGTCGACATGGAGCACTTCGACGACCCGGACTACCAGGAGGAGAAGCGGCACCGCATCAAGCTGATGTCGCCGTTCCAGCTGAACCGGGAGAACCTGGGCGGAGCGGACCCGTGGATCATGCACGACATGCCGATCCATCCGGGATACGAGATCTCCAGGGACCTCGTGGACGCCCCGAAGTCGGTGATCTTCCAGCAGGCGGAGAACCGCCTCTACGCGGCCAAGGCGATCCTGCACGAACTGATGACCACGTGACCCACGCCGCCACGTCCGAGAAGTCTCCGCCATGACAGATCGCACGCCGTACATCGCGGCACCGAAGGTCATCTCCTCCATCCTGGCCTCGCGCCCGGAGCGCCGCGCGGAGAGCCCGCCGTACGTCATCGTGATCTACGATCACGAGCTGTTCACGGCCGCGCGGGCCGCTCTCGGGGCCGAACTCGTGCCCGACTGGCTGTACGCGGACCGGCCCGGACGGCGGATCTTCGTGCCTCCCGGCGCTCCGCACATCGCTCTCATGCACACCGAGATCGGCGCCCCACTGATCGCGTTTCTGCTGGAGATGCTGGCGGGGTGCGGTCTCCAGGAGATCGTCATCGTGACGAGCGCCGGAGGGATCGCGTCGGACCTCCAGGTCGGCAGCCTGTTCGTCGTGGAGGCGGCGGACAGCGAGAACGGCGTGACGCGGGCGTTCGCACCGGGCCGCCGGGAGTTCCGGCCCTCGGCGTTGGTGACCGCGAACCTGCACGAGGCGTGCCGGGTGAGCGGCGTACGGGCCAAACCGGCGCGTTCCCACTCTTCCGACGTCTTCTTCAGGGACACGCCCCTGCCCCCGCACACGGACGGCGGTCCTGACCTGGTCGAGATGGAGGCCGCCACCGTCTTCGCCGTGGCCGAGCGTCGCGGGGTGCGCGCGGGGGCCGTCGGCTACGTCTCGGACGTGCTCGCCGAGGAGTGGAGCCGCCCCGACGATCATTACTATCCGCCGGAGAGGATGCGGCTCCTGGACGTCATCCGGGCCTACGTCGCCGCCCTTCCCGTGGACGCGGCCGGGGTGACGCTGTGACCGACCGGCGGCCGACCGTGCTCCTGATCAACTCAGGGAAGACCGCACCCGTTCCCCTCCTGGAAGCGGACGACTCGCACCTGCTGGCGGTCATCACCGAGCCCGGCTATCGGCGGCTCTACTCGCCCGGCACCCGCGTGCGCCTCGTCGAGGACATCGCCGACCTGCACGCCGTCGAGCAGGCGGGCGTCGAGATCGCAGCGGGAGAACCGCCGCTGGCCGTCGTCGCTCCGAGTGAGCGCAGCCTCGTGCCGGGGGCCTACCTGCGCGGGCTCTTCGGGCTCGACGGGCTGGACGTGACCACGGCGATCGGGTTCACCAGCAAGTACGCGATGAAGCGCCGGCTTCGCGCCGCCGGCGTTCCCGTCGCGGATTTCGCGCTGGTGGACGGTGTCCGCGATCTGCCCCGCGCCGTCGGCGAACTCGGGTGGCCGCTCGTCGTCAAGCCGGTGTTCGGCACCGGCTCCATGCGAACCGTACGGCTCGGCGGACGCGCCGAGTTTGAAGCTGCGCTCGGCGCCGGGCTGCTGGCGGAGCTCGACGACGCGGGTCGCCCCCTCATCGCCGAGCGGTGGATCGACATGGACGCGGAGTACCACTGCGACGCGGTCGTCTGGGACGGCGAGGTCCGGCACGCGGTCGCCTCCCGCTACTTCGAGCCGCTGCTCGGCCGCCTGACGGAGGTCAACGGCTCCCACACGCTCCCGGAGGGCCCGGTCGCCGGGTCGATCCTCAGGCTGAACCGGAAGGTGATCGAGGTCCTCGGGCTGAAGGCGGGGGTGACGCACATGGAGGTCTTCGAGGCGGACGGGAGGCTGCTGGTAGGGGAGATCGCCGCGCGCCCCGGGGGCGGCGGAATCCCTCGGATGATCGCCCTGAGCACCGGCGTCGACGTCTGGCGGGCGTTCGTCGACATCTCGCTCGGGCGCGAACCACGGCTCGAACCACGGCTCGAACCGTTCGCCACCGACGGGATCCATGTGAACGTGCAGCTTCCCGTGAAACTGGGCAAGGTGCTCGAGGTGCCGCCCTGGGAGGAGATCGAGAAACTGCCGGGCGTGCTCGAAGTGGAGCCCCAGATAGCCCCTGGAGATGTCGTACAGGGCAGCATCCACTCCTCGCGCGGTGCCGCGCAGGTGCACGCGTGGCTCTCCAGTGAACGGGAGGCGGGCCTTCTGCACGACGAACTGGAGCGGTTCTCGATCACGGTGTCCTCGTCCTGAGCGTCGGCACGGGCCGCGTGCGGACCGTCCGCGGCGACATACCGGCGGCCCGGCTGGGTGTCACGCTCACGCACGAGCATCTCAGGAGCGCGCCCCCGCGGTGGGCGGTCGAGGCCGACCGCGGCCTGGAGTTCGGTCACGTGAGCGGTGCGACCGGCGAACTGGGGTCGTACGCCGAGGCGGGCGGTGGCGCCGTAGTCGAGATGACCACGCCGGACTGTGGTCGTGATGTGACCGTCTCCGCGTCCGCCTCCGCCGCGAGCGGTGTCCACGTCATCCAGGCGACGGGCCTGCAGAAGGGCAGTTACTACCCGCCGGAGGTCCACCGGCAGAGCGTGGAGGCCATCGCCGAGGGATTCCTGGGCGACATCGAGCGCGGGATGGAAGGCACCCCCTGGCGCGCCGGAGTCCTCAAGGTCGGCACCTGCGGAACCGACGAGATCCTGGCGGTCGAGAGACGAGTGATCACGGCCGCCGGGCTGGTGGCACTCGCGACGGGGGTGCCGGTCCTCACCCACACGGAGGCCGGCCGTCTGGGACACGAGCAGCTCGACGTGCTCGAAGCGGCCGGACTCGATCCGGCCCGCGTGTGCGTCGGGCACCTGGACCGGGATCTCGTCCCCGCCACCCTGGAATCCATCGCCCGCCGGGGCGCGTGGCTGGGAATGGACCAGTGGAGCAAGGCGAAGTACGCGCCCGACAGCCTCCGCGCCAGGGTCACCCGTTCCCTGGTGGACGCGGGTCACGACCGGATCGTCGTCTCCGGTGACTTCGGCCACGCCCGATACCACCCCTCCTACGGAGGCGCGCCGGGGCTGGCGGGCCTGGTGCGGACCATCCGTTCGGCGTTGGGCGACGAACTCGCCACGCATGTGCTCGTCACGAATCCGGCGAAACTGCTCTCCATTGAGGACATTTAAGCGCTTTAGTGCGTGACCGAAAATGCCTTGTGTTCCGAATAGTTGTCGCTTACGTTAAAAAAAACCCCTTGTGCGCAGCGATCCCGGAGGGGAAGTGGCAGTGCAGACGAGAAGGTTGTTCGCCACCGCGGCCATGCTCACCGCCGCGTGCGTGCTTGCCGCCTGCTCCTCGGACGCGGGGAGTAAAAGTGCGGCAGGTGCGAGCGACAGCGGAAACGACACGACCGGAAACAAGGCGAGCAACTGCACGAACACGATCGGCAAGAAGAACCTGCCGGTCGTGACCTTCTGGGGCTGGTATCCCAACATGCGGCTCGTCGTCGACAACTTCAACAAGCAGAACAACGAGGTGCAGGTCTGCTGGACCAACGTCGGCCAGGGCGGTGACGAGTACGACAAGTTCCAGACGGCCATCTCGGCGGGCACCGGCGCGCCCGACGTGATCATGATCGAGGCGGACCGGATCCCGACCTTCCAGATCCAGAAGGCGCTCGTCGACATCAGGAAGTACGGCTACGACGCCGTCAAGGACAACTACGGCCCGGGGGCGTGGAAGGACGTCTCGATCGGCGGCGCGGTCTACGGCGTGCCGGTCGACGGCGGGCCGATGGCGATGATCTACCGCAAGGACGTCTTCGACAAATACAAGATCACGCCGCCGAAGACGTGGGCCGAGTACGAGCAGGCGGCGCAGAAGGTGAAGGACGCCGGGGGCCCGCTGTTCGGCGACCTCGGCGCGAACGTGCCGGCCGTCATGATGGCGCTGCAGATCCAGAAGGGTGCGACTCCGATCACCTACGACCCGGCGCGGCCCGAGTCGATCGGCATCGCGCTGAACGACCAGGCGTCCAAGGACGTGCTCGACTACTGGGGGAACCTCGCGCGGAAGGGCCTGGTCGGGACGCAGGACCAGTTCACACCGGAGTACATCTCCGGCGTGGTCAACGGCAAGTACGCGACGTACATCTCGGCGGCCTGGGCGCCCGGATATCTCACCGGCGCGGGCGTCGGCAAGGGCAAGGACACCGGCAAGTTCGCGGTGGCGCCGCTGCCGCAGTGGGATCCCGCCAACCCGGTGCAGGTGAACTGGGGCGGGTCGGCCTTCTCCGTGACAAGCCAGGCGAAGAACCCCGGACTCGCGGCGAAGGTGGCGTACGGCCTCTACGCCGACGACGAGTCGCTCACCGACGGCTGGACCAACCAGATCATCTTCCCGCTGAACCTCAAGGCGCTGCGCGATCCGGAATTCGTGGATCTGAAGGTGTCGTTCTTCGACGGCCAGCAGGCGAACAAGGAGGTCTACGTCCCCGCGGCGAACGCCTACAAGGGCATGACCTACAGCCCGTTCGGCCAGTACTACTTCGATGCCTTGACGAAGCAGATCGGCGCGGTCATCGAGGGCTCGATCACCGGTGCGCAGGCGGCCGACCGCGTCCAGGAGGACGTGGCGAACTACGCCAAGGAACAAGGCTTCACCGTCCAGTGACCACACGGGCAGCATCGACCCCCCGGAGCCCGAGATGACCCTCCTGATCGAGGAGAGCGCACCGAGCACCCAGGAGAAAGCGCACAAGGCCCGCGGCACGGTGCGTCTTCGTGAGCACCTGATGGGGTGGCTCTTCGTCGGGCCGTTCGCGCTCGTCTTCCTGGCGCTTCTCATCGCGCCGCTCGCGTACGCGCTGTACCTCAGCCTGTTCCGCAAGAAGCTGATCGGCGGGACCAGTTTCGTCCTGTTCGACAACTATGTGAAGGCGTTCACCGACCCGAGTTTCCTCTCGGGGGCGTGGTTCGTCGTCCGCTTCTCCCTGGTCGCCATCCCGCTGCAGATCGTCGTCGCGCTCGCGATGGCCCTCATCCTGGACGCCGTCACATCGGCGTTCGCCCGGTTCTCGCGGTTGATGATTTTCCTTCCGTACGCGATTCCCACCGTCATCGGGGCGGTGATGTGGGGGTTTCTGTACAGCAGGAGCTTCGGGCCGCTCTCCGACGTCTTCGGGGTGTTCGGCGCCACCGCGCCCGACTTCCTCGGCGGCAACCTGATCTTCTACGGCCTGGCCAACGTCGTCACCTGGCAGTGGGCCGGCTACTACATGATCATCCTGTACGCCGCGCTGCAGGGCATCGACCCGGCGCTCTACGAGGCGGCCCGCATGGACGGCGCCGGCGGACGGCAGATCGCGCTGCGGATCAAGATCCCGCTGATCGCCCCCGCGCTGCTCCTGATCCTGGTCTTCGCACTCATCGGCACACTGCAGTTCTTCAACGAACCACAGTTCCTGCGATTCCTCGCGGCCGGCACGATCGGGCCGGACTTCACCCCCAACATGTACGCCTACCAGCAGGCGTTCGCACTCGCGAACTTCAACTACGGGTCGGCGATCTCCTTCGCCCTCGGCGGGATCGTGTTCGCCGGCGTCTACGCCTTCCTGTTCTTCACCCGAAAGCGGAGGAGCTTCCTGTGACGACCGGCCGCTCCCGCGCACGCCGCGCGCCACAACGCCACCTGCCCCTGCAGGTGCTCCTCGGCTTCCTGGTCGTCTACTTCCTCGTGCCGTTCTGGTGGGTCGTCGTCAACAGTTCCAAGGACGCCCCTGGCCTCTTCGGCGGCGGCAACACCCTGTGGTTCACCGACCGGGTCGACTACTTCGGCAACCTCAGGCAACTGTTCACCTACGACGGCGGCATCTACGGCAGATGGATCCTCAACTCCACGCTGTACGCGTTCGCGGGCGGGATCGGCGCCACGATCCTGGCCGTCATGGCCGGCTACGGCTTCGCCAAGTACCGGTTCGCCGGCCGGCGCCTCAGCTTCTCCGTCCTGCTCGGCGCGTTGATGGTGCCCGCGACCGCCCTGGTGATCCCCACCTTCGTGATGTTCTCCGGGCTCGGCCTGACGAACACGATATGGGCGGTGATCCTGCCGTCACTGCTCAACCCGTTCGGCGTCTACCTGATGCACGTGTACGCGCGGGACGCCGTTCCCGACGAGATCCTGGACGCGGCGCGGGCCGACGGCGCGGGTGAGGTGCGGACGTTCCTCCAGGTCGCGCTCCCGCTGATGCGGCCCGCCGTGGTCACGGTGCTGCTCCTGTCGGCCGTGGCGTCCTGGAACAACTACTTCCTGCCCGTCGCCATGCTCTCCGACAACCGCCTCTTCCCCGTCACCGTCGGGCTCGGCCTCTGGCAGGGAATCGCCTCCGCGAACAACGCGGGCAGCACCTCCCTCTGGAGCCTGATCATCCTGGGCGCGCTCGTGTCGGTGATCCCGCTCATCGTCGCCTTCTTCACCCTCCAGCGGCACTGGCGCGGCGGACTGGCCGTCGGAGGCCTGCGCTGACGCGGCCGGGGCCGACCCTAGTGCCAGCCGGTCCGCTGTCGCAGCCAGGTCAGCGCCACCCTGCCCTGCGCGAGCTGGAAGGCCCGCAGGGTGGGCAGACCGGGCGGCGGGGGCAGGAGCCCTCGCTGCAGGAAGTATCCGGTGATCGCGGCGAGGACGGCGGTGACGGCGCCGGGGTCGGCGTTCCTCGCGACCGGGTGGCCGTCGAAGACCTGGGCCGGTGGCGGCCCCCCTTGCATCGTCACGCTGGGCAGCATCCCGACCAGGTCGAACCACGGCGCGGCCAGGCACGCGTGCGGCCAGTCCACCACGAGCACCCGGCCGTCTCCGGTGAGCAGCAGGTTGTCCGCCCGCATGTCGGCGTGGGCGAGGCAGGCGCCCTCGGCGGCCCGGCCCCAGTGCTCCTCCAGCTCCGCCAGCCGCGGCAGGTGCCGTACGGCCCAGGGGTCGAGCGCGCCGGTCAGGTCCGCGCCGTCCGCGGCCAGGCGCCGCCAGCCCCGGAACTCGTCGCCGAACCTCTCGGCGGCGGCCGGCACCTGAATCGGAGCGGGGGTGAGCGCCTCGGCCATGCGGGCCAGCGCGCCGAGCACGAGGGCCAGCTCGTCCGGGTCCCACGGTTGGGCGGGCAGGCGCCCCTCCACGTCCTCGAACAGCAGCACCACCCAGCCGTCCCGGTCGAAGGAGGCGAGCAGCCGGGGCGCGGGAACGCCGGCCGGCAGCGCGGCGGCCACCCTGGCCTCGGCGCGGTGGAACGCGGGGCTGTCGGGGTTGGGCTCCGGGCCGACCGCCTTGACGAACGCCCTGCCGCCGCCCGCGAGCCGCAGCCGGGCGGCCGCACCCGGTGAGAAGCCTCCCGGCTGCGTGACCGCCTCGGCCACCCGGTCGCCGAGATGCCCTTCGACCGCGAGCCGCAGCTCCTCGGGCACCGCCGACCACGGGATCCGTACGCCCTCGGCGGGCGGCGGAAACTGCTCCTCACTCATCCCGGCATGATCTGGCCCCCGTACGCCCACGGCAATCGAGTTTCCGGCCCCCGGTGCCTCGTGTCGGCGTTCCACGGAGGGCGCGGGGCGGGCTAGGAGTCGCCCGTCGCGTGGCTCAGTTGGGCGAAGGCATGGTCCGCGTCGGCGACCGCCTCGGGTCGCACGTCGTGCGCGGTCCGCCCGTCGGCGATCTTCTGCCAGTTGGTCCGGGCCAGCACGCGTCGAACGGCGATCACCTGGGCGGCCTGCAGCCGGCCCCGGACACCCGGGTCGAGGACGGCGGCCAACGCGTCCTCGTCGTCGAGCATGTACTGCAGGAGCCGTCCCGCCAGGCTTGGGGTGGTGAACACCAGCCGATGAAACGCCACCACCTGGGGATGATCGTTGAGGCCGGTGACCGGATCGAAGCGATCGAGACCGTCCCGGAAGTGCCGGTGCAGCGCCGTCATCGGCGCGATACCGGGGGGCCGGTCACGGACCACGCGTGCGGCCTCACCGCTGTGGTCCGCGAAGCGGTGCAGGATCAGGTCTTCCTTGCTGGCGAAGTAGCGGAACAGCGTCGGTTTGGACACCTCGGCCATCGCGGCGATGTCGGACACCGATACCTGGTCGAACCCGCGCGCCAGGAACAGCGAGATCGCCGCGTCGGCGATCGCGTCCCGGGTTCGTCCCTTCTTGCGGGCCCGCAGCCCGACCGGCTCGCTCACCTTGTCAGGGTATCGTTCGTTACTCAGTTGCTTTTTTAACTCGGTAACGAAAGGATGATGGTCGTGGAACAGACAGACATGTCCGTCGGCGACGGCGAGGCTGCCATGACACCCGCAGGAGGGCCTCCGGTGCTCGTCACCGGGGCGACCGGGCGCATCGGCCGCGCCGTGGTCGACCTGCTGACCGACACGGGCGTGCCGGTCCGTGCCCTCGTACGCCGCTCCGAGTCGGCGGCGACACTGCCCGCCGGCGTCGAGATCGTCACCGGCGATCTCACGGTGCCCGAATCGCTCGACGCGGCACTGCACGCCATCGGTACGGTCTTCCTGGTCTGGACCGCCCCGCCGCAGACCGCGGCGGCTGTCGTCGACCGGCTGGCCGCCCACGCGCAGCGGATCGTCTACCTGTCCGCCCCGCACCGGACCCCGCACCCGTTCTTCCAGCAGCCGAACCCGATGGCGGCGCTGCACGCCGAGATCGAGCGGCTCATCGCGGCCACCGGACTCGACTCGACGATCGTCCGGCCGGGGATGTTCGCGTCGAACGCCCTGCTCTGGTGGTCCGCCGCGATCCGTGGCGAAGGCGTGGTCCGGTGGCCGTACGGCGCGGCCGAGACCGCCCCGGTCGACGACCGGGACGTGGCCGCGGTCGTCGCGCGGACCCTGCGCGAGGACGGACACGCAGGCGGCGACTACGTCCTGACCGGCCCCGAGTCCCTCACCCAGGCCGAACAGATACGCATCATCGGGGAGACGCTGGGCCGCCGCCTGACATTCGAGGAACTGTCGCCCGACGAGTTCCGGCGAGAGGCTCCGGAAGCCTCGCGCCCGGCCGTGGACATGCTCCTGGCGGCGTGGAACGCCGCGACGGGACGCCCGGCGTACGTCGCCTCGACGGTGTCCGACCTCCTCGGAAGGCCGGCGCGAACCTTCCGCCAGTGGGTCACCGACCACGCCACATCCTTCACCGGTGTGAGCTGACCGATCTCTTGGCATCGCCGGCCGTAGGCTCGTCCGATGCCTCGTGCACTCATCCTCGGCGGAACCGGCATGCTCGGCCGGGCCACCGCGCTCCGCCTCCTCGCCGCCGGATGGCGGGTAACCGTCACCGGTCGCGACCCCGCCAACATGCCGTCCGAGGTCGCCGCCGCCGGGGCCGAATTCGTTCCGGCGGACCGCGCCGACGCGGGCCGGCTTCGGGCCGCCCTCGCTGACGGCGCGGAGCTGCTCGTCGACTGCGTCTGCTACACCGCCGCCGACGCGCGACTCCTGCTTCCGTTGGCCGAGGACGCCGACTCGACGGTGCTCATCTCCAGCAAGGCCGTCTACGTCGACGCCCACGGCAATCACCCCAACTCCGACGTCGAGCCGCGGTACGACGGCCCGATCCGGGAGACGCAGGCCACCATGGCCCCCAGCGACATCGACCACAACTCCCGGGAGGGGTACGGCGCCAACAAGGTCGCGGCCGAGCACGTGGCGCTCGACAGCGGTCTGCCTGTCAGCGTCCTGCGCCCATCGTTGATCCACGGCGTTGGCGCGGCCTTCCCGCGCGAATGGGTGTTCGTCAAGCGCGCCCTCGACCGGCGTGCCGCTGTGCTGCTCGCCCGCCGTGGCAGCGGAACCGTGCACCCGACGGCCGCGGCCAACGTGGCCGCGCTCATCGAGACCGTCGCCCACGCGCCGGGCGCCCGCGTCCTCAACATCGCGGATCCGGACGTCCCGAGTGCCCTCGACATCTCCCGCGCGATCGCCCGGCACCTCGGACACGACCGGGAGGAAGTGCTGCTCGACGACTCGGCGGACCCGGACCTCGGCCTGACCCCGTGGGACTCGACGCATCCGGTCGTGCTTGACATGTCGGCCGCCGTGGAGCTCGGATACCGGCCCGCGGGGGACTACGCGACGACGGTCGCCGCCGAGGTCGACTGGCTCGTCGATGCCGTACGGAACGGTGACCGAGCGGGGATCGTGCCCGAGGCGGGCGACCCGCGTTTCAGCCGATTCTTCGATTACGCGGCCGAAGACGGGTATCTCGCGGGACCTCGACCCCGGCACGACACTTGATCACTCATCAGTGTGTCGAGGAGCATCCGGTGCCTGAGACAGGCGGAGATGGGTGGCCACCTCGGCGACGAGGTCGTCGAGGGGGCGGGTGCCGTCCACCGAGACCGTACGCAGCCCGTAGGCGGCGGCTTGCGAGCGGACCTCCTCATCCCACAGTGCGTCTCGGGCGAGGCGCTTGGCGAGCATTTCTTCCGGGTCGTGGGATCCCCATGTCGTTCGGGCCCGCAGCCGGTCGGCATAGCGCATTTCCAGAGCACGCCGGCGGAACTCGGGGGAAGGCAGCAGGAACACCGCCTGGTGAAAGCCGGCAAGCAGGGGCGCGACGTCGCGGGGCAGGACGCCGAAGTAGTCGACCAGGACGATCCTGTCGTCGGGAAGGGCAAGGAGATCCTCGGTGAGGAAGCCGATCATCTCTCCGTGCAGGCTTGGCATCGACTGGAACACCTCCTGCGCCGACCGGCCTGCCCACGCCTGTCCAGACGCAGCGCCTGACAGGGCGTGCAGGTGAGGGTGACGCTGCTGCGTGCTCCGGGCCACCCAATCGTGTTCCGCTCGGTCACCGTCGTAGCGCCGGGCGTCGTGACGACGGGTCAGCGCCATGGTCACTGTGCTCTTGCCGGCTCCTGTTCCACCGGCGATCCAACGTACGTGCGCCAGAGCTTCGATGAGCGTCCTGTCGCTCCCTGGGGCGGTGCGGGGAGGCTTCATGCACACGAGTGTCCTCAGGTATCTCGTGTGATCACAGTCTTGTTCTTCACATGCACGGGGATCGAAGATGAGAGAGAGGGCGAACTCGTTCAGCCCGCGACCTGAATTTTCCGCGCGGCGCGCACGCCTCACCGGCGTCGTCGGCTGTCTATCGCTGGGATCGGCGCATCCGGAGAAGGCGATCTGTCGGAACGGGTCGAAGATCTGCTGGTGGAACGGTTCAATCGGTCGGTGTGATCGCTACGCTCCGGGACACGGGGGGTCGTCGCCTCGCCGACCAGCTCTTAGGGGCGCCCAGGTTGTCACCCACATTCGAGATCACCGCCTCGGCCATGCGTGACGCGGGCGTCCCCGGGCGCGGGGCCCTTCGGGCACGGGCTGGCCACTCGTATGACCAAGCAGTCGATCGACCCAGCGCCCCGCAGGAGACCGCGTACGGGATGTCAGGCTCGGTCCTCAGGGTGGCGATGAACGCGGCCGGCTTCACCGGCCCGTGTTGCCTAGGGCGCACACGAAGCGGCGGAGTGTGACGGCCCCCCGAAAGTGCCGCGTATGGCGGTGAAAGCTAGTGTGGATGCACATATGTGGTGACTTGCCCCATTTTTGTGCTTATGCCGGGAGGTGAGGTGGCGGCCGCGAGAGTCAGGTCCGAGGGCCACACTGAGCAGCCGCAGGCGGAGCAGCTCGGCGTTGTGCGGGCCTCGGACGAAGGACAGTGGAACGCGCAGACGCTGACGCTGGCTCTCCAGCAGGCGATGACGAGCCTGGGCGGTCTGGCCGCCCTCGTGCACAGGTGCGATTCCGCTACCGGTTCCCTGCACCTGGCGGCGGCCAGGGGGCTTCTCCCGGAGACCGCCGAGGCGTGGGCAGATCTTGACACCGTGCAGGACGTGGCACCCACACGCGCCGTGCGGCGTGGTGGCTACGTCTGGGTGTGCGGGGACAGCTTGGGGATTGGGGCAGCCGGTACGGCGGCACTGCCCCTCCCGGGTGCCGACGGGCCGGTCGGGGTGTTGTCCGTGCTTACGGCAGGGCCCGCCGAGCCGGACGACGAGCAGCGTTCCTTTCTCGGTGCGGTAGCGGCATGGGCCGCCGCGCGCCTGGAAGGCTTGCCCGGCACGGCGCCGGGCCTTACTTCGGCGGCAGGGTCCGAGCAGACGGTCCGGATGGGCGAACTCACCGCGGCGCTCGCCGAGGCCGTCACCAGCCGGGACGTCGTGCAGGCCGTCGCGGACCATGTCCTGCCTCCGTTCTGTGCCGACGGGCTCGTGGTCTGGCTGATCGAAGGCGACCGAGTGGATGTGGTCGGCGCCGCCGGGTACCCAGAGGAATTCCTCAGTCTTCTCGACCGGGTCCCGCTCACCGAAACCGCATCGGTGACCGATGTGCTGGCGACCGGTACTCCCCGGTTCATCGGATCGCGCGATGAGTTTCGCCGACGCTATCCAACGATGGCGATCGTGGCGGAGGCGTCACCGAAGAACGCCTGGGCGCTCCTGCCCGTGATCGCCTCCGGGCGGGCCATCGGCGTATGTGTGGTGTCGTTCACCCGGGAGCGTGTCTTCAGCGACGAGGAGCGCACCCTGCTGACGGCGTTGGGCGGTCTGGTCGGCCAGGCGCTGGAACGGGCCCGGTTGTACGACGTGGAACACGCCCGCGCGCAGGAACTGCAGCGCGGCCTGCTTCCCCGGGAGCTTCCCCGTCTCCCCATGGCCTGCGCCGCTGCGCGCTACCTGCCCGCGGGCCGGGGCGAGGAGGTGGGCGGCGACTGGTACGACCTGATCCCGCTGTCCGGCGGCCGGGTCGCCATGGTGATCGGCGACGTCATGGGACATGGCATCACCGAAGCAGTCACCATGGGTCGCCTGCGCACCGCTGTGCGCACCCTCGCCGACCTCGACCTGCCGCCCGACGAATTGATCGGCCACCTCAACGACCTGGTCAGCGACCTCGGTGACGACTTCTACGCCACCTGTCTGTACGCCGTCTTCGATCCCACCACCCGGACCTGTACGCTCTGCCTGGCCGGTCATCCCCCACCGGTCATCGTCCACCCCGACGGCACCGTGCTGTGCCCCCGTCTGGCCGCCGATCCGCCGCTGGGCGCCGCGGAACCGCCCTTCGAAATCCACGAATTGCATCTGGCTGAGGAGAGCCTGCTGGTGCTCTGCACCGACGGCCTGGTCGAATCCGCCACCCGCGACATCGACCAGGGACTGGCTCAGCTCTGCCGGATCCTGGCCCAGGCCGTGCCCCGAATTCCTGACCTCTGGTCAGGAGGCCAGTGCGACGACGTCGGGCGCCTGGAGGATCTCTGCGACGCGGTCGTTTCGGCGCTGCTGCCCGCCCGTGAACAGACCGACGATGACGCCGCCCTGTTCATCGCCCACACCCACGGTACCGCCGCCGACGATGTCGCCACCTGCAGCCTCCCCGACGATCCCAGGGCAGCCGGACAGGCCCGCAGATATGTCCGCAAACAATTGGCCATCTGGGGACTGGACGATCTGATGGTCACCACCGAACTTCTGGTCAGCGAGCTCGTCGGCAACGTGATCCGGCACGCGAAGGGCCCCCTGCGCCTGCGCCTGCTGCGCAGCCGCTCTCTGATCTGCGAGGTCTACGACGGCAGCCTCAGTACCCCGCGCATCCGCCACGCCTCCTACACCGACGAAGGCGGCCGGGGCCTGCAGTTGGTGGCCGCCCTCTCCCGGCGCTGGGGCGCCCGCTACCTCTATGACGGCAAATGCATCTGGACCGAGCAATCCCTCCCTGCTGGCGGCAACGCGAAACGGCCCCTCGGGTGAGATGGACTCTCCTCCGAGCCGCGGGCCGCGTTGATCTACCTCCACATCCGTTCTGGCGCGACGGCCCTCCTCATCGGTGCTCTGAGGGGGTATCTGCCAGGATGCGTTCCAGGGTGCGTTGGCCCATCAGGCTCATGGCCGGGTTGGTTTCCAGGTAGTACCAGACGAGCCCCATCGCCTGTTCGAAGGCCCACGCTTTGCCTCGTTCCCATTCGAGGTCTTCGCACTCGAGGTCGAGGCGGAGCACCTGCCGCGGCCCGGCCTCAAGCAGATGCCAGGCACTCACGAGATCTAGAGCAGGGTCGGCCGGTCCGAAGCCGCCGACGTCGAGAAGCCCGGCCAGCCGACCAGCGGACACGAGGATGTTGCCGGGAATGAGATCACTGTGGGTCATCACGTCGGCTGCTTCGCGTGGGAGATTTCGAAGGTCTTCCCACATCCGGCGAAGCCGGCGAACGTCCAGCAGTTGTTCACTGTGCTTGAAACAGGTCTCCATCCACGCGTCGTGGGCTTGAAGGTCGCCTCCCCGACCGCTACCGGCGAACGTGCGGCCACGTGTGTCGATCGCGCGCAGGTCATTGATGAGATCGGCCAGGTCGTGGGCGAATGCGACCGATTCGGCCGGGTCCTCGTCGGTGGCCACGACGCCGGGCAGCCACGTCTGGACCGACCACGGAAGGGGGTATCCCGCGCCGGGTTCACCGAGCGCGACCGGCTCGGGCGTGGGAAACCGCGTTCGACCTGCCAGCTCGCGCGCTGCTTCCGCTTCGGACTCCAGCCAGCGCCGCGTCTGGTCGATGTCTCCGGGCAGTAGAGGGAACCGAGCTGCGAAGCGGTCGCCGATGCGAAAGATGGCGTTGACAGTCCCATGGGTGGCGATGCGGGTGACGGGTAGGCTCCGCCACTCGGGGAACTGCCCATCGACCAATATGCGCACTGTCTCCAGGCTCACCGTCAGCTGGTTGGCGTGCATCTTCACGCTGGCAGCCTTCCTCGACCCAGTCTTCTTCTGCAACGTGTTTCCGGCGTAGCAGGCGGCGTCGGGCCGTGCCCGCCCACTACAAGCAGGCACCCAGAAATGATCAAGGCCTGGGTTGGGATGTGCTCCCTGACCTGGGCCTTCGTTCGTGGAGCGGGTGATGGGAATCGAACCCGCGCTGTCAGCTTGGGAATAGGCTACTGATCTTGCCGTGCTGAGCTGGGAAAACAGGGGTGCAGGTCAGGGATGGCCGAGTGACCGTGAGTCTCCGCGATTCACCGCTGATCGCCACCCGTTCTGGCACGCATCTGGCACGCCATCGCTCGCCTGTGCTTACGTGTTCGGTGTGACTTCTGATTCGTATATGGGTAGGCGACTCGAACCTGTTGTGGCGAAGACGGAGCCGGCGGTTGGGAAGGCGGAGTACGTCACGCCAGCCCTTCTTCTGGGCGCGGTCCCCCTTCTGTTCGCCAACTGGTTCATCT
>NZ_BOOB01000067.1 GCF_016863015.1 Microbispora amethystogenes
CCCGGACTTCGGCTGCGCCAGCGCGCCCGTCGAGGTCCAGCGGTACGACGACGGCAGGTTGCACGTGCCGGTCGGCGTCGTGGTCGGCGTCGCGGTCGGCGTCGCGGACGGCGACTGGGTCGGGCCGCCTCCGGAGGTGGTCCACTTCTGGTTGGTCCCGCCGTGGCAGGTCCACAGGTAGACGGGGGACCCGTTGGTCGTGCCGTAGTTGCTCACGTCCAGGCACAGGCCCGACTGCACGCCCGTGATCGTCCCGTCGGAGTTCAGGCGCCACTTCTGGTTGGCCTGGCCGTTGCAGGACCAGATGACCACCTTGGTGCCGTTCGCGGTGCCCTGACCGTAGGCGTCCACGCACCGTGTGCCGTTGAACGTCCGCAGATCACCGGACGAGGTGAACTCGAACGCCTGGTTGGCCTGGCCGTTGCAGTCGTAGATCTGCAGACCGGTTCCCTGCGCGTCGGTGTTGCCCACCACGTCGAGGCATCGGCCCGACCCGACGCCCACCAGCGGCGCCGCCGCCGCCGACGCGGGCCCCGCCGACACAAGCGCCGCGGCCAGCACCGTCACCAGCGCGGCGGACACACGCGCCGCCACGGTGACATGGGAACGCCACCGGCCGGCGGCCGAACGGATGGGGGGTGAATGCATGGTCTACTCCTGAGGGTGGGTCGAGGCGGAGGCTTGCGTCTTACGGGAAACTGTTAGCGCTAACATTTTCTATGGCACGAGAGGTCGCGTCGCCAGGCGTCAATGTCGGTGGTTAATGGCGGAGCAAACTAGGGCGCACCGGGTGGCGTCAAGAGGCCGTCCGAACGCTCCGGCGGCGCTCCGGCCTTCGGGAGCGCGTCTATCTGGCGTTACCGGCCCGGCCCGCACAGTACGCGTGACAGCCTCGTGATGAAACTTTCACCCGCGCACCATGCCGGTGACGGCCTTGCCGGGGCCTGCCGAAGGCCATCTCAGGGGCGGCAAGAGGCCTGCTCAAGACCAGGTCAAGCGTAGAGGTCGTCAAGGGTGATCAGGCGCACGTCGCTCCCTGGTTCAGCGCCGAGTTCCGCCGTGAATCCGGCGCCCGAACAACACGTGAGCACCGTGTCGCGCGTGTCGTACCCCTTGGCCGTGAGCAGATCGCGCGCACGACGGAGCCGGGCCACATGCTCGGCTCCCATGAGCCTGTCCCACTTGACCTCGCCCAGCGAGAGAACCCGTCGCGGGCGTCCGTGATCCGCGGGCGCCAGAACGGCGACATCGACCTCGATCTGCGTGCGGTTGGCGGGATCGGGTACGACTCCGCTCCCCACCTCACCGGCCGCCGGATCGGCGTCCAGGGCGTACTCGCGGCAGAGCACCTCGACGTGGGGGCCGACGACCTGCGACAGGAAGCGTGCCCTGCTGCCCCGCCACACCGTCGCCGCGTCCCCGCGCTCCAGCCGCGCCCACTCCCTGACCATGATCGCTTGATAGAACGTGATGAGCGGTTCGGCCACCCGGTAGTGGCTCCGGTTCGGCCGGAAGAGATCGCGTTCCTTGACCAGGAGATGGCTGTCTTCCAGGACGCGGAGCGGGTGCGCGATCTCGTTGGACTTTCGCCCCACGTAGCCGGCGATCCCCCCTGACGTCGTGTTTCCGTCGGCGACGGCGGCGAGGACGGAGTGGTAGAGCGACGGGTCGCGAATCTCCGTCTCCTCCGCCAGAAGGTAGCGGGCCTCCCTGAACAACGGGACCTCGGCGTTCAGCACCGATCGGATCACCCAGTCGTCGAAATCCGCCGGTCCGGCCGGGATGTCGCCGCGGACGAACTCATTCCGGTAGGCCGGCGTCCCGCCCACCACCGCGTGGACCTGGACCGCCAGACGCGGGTCGCCGATCCCCCAGAAGCGGGCGGCCTGGCGGTAGTCGAAGGGCCTGACGAGCATCTCCAGTCCCGCGCGTCCGCGGAGCGGAGCCGTACCGGACAACAACCCGCCCATCACGGACATCGCCGAACCGCAGAGCAGCACCCTGGCCATGCTGCCGGCTCCCGAGCCGCCAGGGCCCAGCTCTCGCTGGATGATCGAGGGAAGCTCCGGAGACGCCTTGACGAGGTACGGAAACTCGTCCAGCACCACAGGCACCGGCCGATCCCGTACGGCCCCGAAAAGGTAGGGGATGGCGTCGATCCAGTCGCGGAAGGGCGGAACAGGAGCGCCGGTGAACCTGACCAGTTCGTCCGCGAAGAGGCGCAACGCCACCGCCTCCGTCACCTCGAGCGCGGGGAAGTAGATGCCGCCCATGCTGCTCGCCAGGGCCTGGAGGAGGTAGCTCTTCCCTTGGCGGCGGCGGCCGCTCACCACGCCGAGCCGAGCTCCCGGGCTCGCATCAGAAGCGAACGAGACCAGACCCGCCCACTCTCGCTCCCGGTCGAACACATGCTGCGGCTTACGCACATGTCAAAGTGTACTTGAGCGAACTACGGTTGACTCATACGTACTTCACTGTCGGTGCCGGTTCGCTCGTACGCGGCGGGAGCCCACGGACATGGAGATGGCACCGGCGGCGCAGGCGATGGCGGCGAGCAGCGGTGGGGCCCATGGAGCCGGGCCGCCGCTGGTCCAGTCCGGTTGGCTGCCCGCGCTGACGTCCGCAGGGGTGAACGGCCACGGGCGTTCGTCCACGAAGACCACCAGGTTGACCACGGCCATGAGGCCGAATAGCACGGCGCCGGCTGTGCCCGTTCGCCACCACAGCCAGGAGAAGCCGGCCGCCGACAGGGCGAGCAGCGGCAGGACGCCCAGCACGAGGAGATCCAGCGCGAGCAGGTAGCGCGCGTCGACTCCGATGAAACGCCACGCGAAGGAGACGAGCGGCAGGTAGTCGATGCCGCCGCGCGCGGTCATGGCCATGAGCATGAACGGCACCGCTGAGAGGATCACCGCCAGGGTCATCCACGGCCACGCCCGGCGACCGGCCCGGTCTCTCCCCGCCTTCTCGATCACCAGCGAATCGTACGGGACCGCCTCGTTGAGGGCTTGCCCTCACGGTGCCGCTTCACCGAATGACGAAGGCCCCGGGACTCCGCGAGGAGCCCGGGGCCTGATGCCGTCGGATGCGGGCCTCACCTCAGTGGGCCCGGCATCGCCGGTGTGAAACGCTGCTTAGAGCGGCCGAACCTGCTCGGCCTGCGGGCCCTTGGCGCCCTGGCCGGCGGTGTACTCGACGCGCTGGTTCTCCTCCAGCGAGCGGTAGCCGCGGCTGTCGATGGCCGAGTAGTGGACGAAGACGTCCGGAGTGCCGTCGTCGGGGGCGATGAAGCCGAAGCCCTTCTCGGCGTTGAACCACTTGACGGTTCCCTGGGCCATACTGCTTTCTCCTTCATGAGACGATCTCGAGAGGTCACGGGTGTGATCCCTCGGGCTGCTGCGACCGACCGCCTCGGGAAAGCCTCGGCTCCGAACGGCAACGCCCGCTGTCACTACTCAGCAGGCGCTTCAACGCATACTGGTACTTCGACACAACCTCTGACTACGACACTACACGCCGCGACGCGGTTCGCGCGCCCCCCTTTCGCAAAACCCCGTACGCGCCCCTCATCCCGTGCCCGTCCACCGCCCGAAGGCACGCCCGGTGCCGCTGCCGTGCCGCCGGTCAGACGTGCTCGTGCGCGAGGGAGGGCTCTCCGATCTGTGACGACTGTCATACGCGTCACAGACGGGGAGGTCGTCCTGTCTTTGCTCAGCAGGACGGAACGCATGGCGACCAGGGGGTTCGCAATGGAAGTACCTGACTTGAGCGGGAAGCTGGCCGTGGTGACCGGGGGCAGCGACGGTATCGGGCTCGGCCTGGCCACGCGCCTGGCCCGGGCTGGAGCCGAGGTGGTGCTGCCGGTCCGCGACGTCGCCAAGGGCGCCTCCGCGCTCCAGAAGATCCACTCGGCCGCACCGGAGGCGGTGATCTCCACTCGTGAGCTCGACCTGGCCTCGCTGGAGTCGGTCGCGAAGCTCGCCGACGCCCTTCGGCGCGAGGCGCGCCCGATCGACATCCTGATCAACAACGCGGGTGTGATGGCTCCCGCCGCCCGGCACACCACCGCGGACGGCCTGGAGTTGCAGTTCGGCACCAACCACATCGGTCATTTCGCGCTGGTGGCACGGCTCCTGCCGCTGCTACGCCTGCGCGGAGCGCGGGTCACCACCATGACCAGCAGCGCCGCCCGCTCGGCGAAGATCGACTGGGCCGACCCGCAGAGCGAACGGAAGTATTCGCCGGTCCGCTCGTACGGCCGGTCGAAGCTGGCCAACCTTCTCTTCGGGCTCGAACTGGACCGGCGCAGCAGGGCAGGCGGGTGGGGCATCGTGAGCAACGTCGCCCATCCCGGCACGACCCTCACCAACCTCTACGCGTCCGGACCGAACCTCGGCCGCGCCCGCTCCGCGCCGTACGAGCGGATCATGCGGCGGCTCCTGCGGTGGGGCCTGTTCGTGCAGCCGGTCGACGCCGGACTGCTGCCCGCCCTGTACGCCGCCACCAGCCCGGATGCCCGGGGCGGCCGTCTCTACGGCCCCGACGGCATCGGCCAGTTCACGGGCGGCCCCACGGAGCTGCCCCTCTACAGGTCGGTCCGGGTCGATTCCGACGCGGCCCGCCTGTGGGACGTCTCGGAGCGGCTGGCCGGGGTCGAGTTCCCCGCCTGAGCTGTGCCCCCTGATCTGGGCCGCCTGATCTGCACCTCCGACCTGCGCCGCCTGACTTGGCCCGCGCTCGCCCGACCGGGCCGCCATCCGGATCGCCGCCCGGCACCCGCCCGGGTCATCCGGCGTCCGGGGCGGAGAATGCGGCGATCTTGGCGGGGTTCATCATCCACAGCACCTGGCCGATGCCCTCGTCGGAGGCGTCGACGGTGAGCACCGTGAACACCTCGCCGTCGCGGCGCAGCACGGCCGCCGCCTGCCCGTTGACGTCGGCCCACTCCACCTCGGCCCCGGCCCAGAACCGGTCCGCGAACGCCCTGACGTACTTCGCGACCCGCGGCGCGCCGATCACGGGGATGCGGGAGGCGCGGACCGCGCCGCCGCCGTCGGAGTAGCTGACCACGTCCGCGGCGAGGATCCGCTCCAGCGCGGCGAGGTCGCCGGAACGGGCGGCGGTGACGAAGGCGCCGAGCAGCCTGCGCTGCTCGGCCTTGGACACCGGCGCCCGGCGCTCCGAGGCGAGGTGCTTGCGGGCCCTGCTGACCAGTTGCCGCACCGCCGCCTCACTGGCCTGGATGATCTCGGCGATCTGCCGGTAGGGGTAGTCGAACGCCTCGCGCAGCACGTAGGCCGCGCGTTCGGTGGGGGTGAGCCGCTCCAGCAGGAGCAGGACCGCGAAGCCCAGGGCCTCGCCCCGCTCGGCGCCGAGGTGGGGGTCGTCGCGGGTGTCGACGGGTTCGGGGAGCCACGGTCCCACGTACGTCTCGCGGCGGACCCGGGCGGACTGCAGGACGTTGATGGCGAGGCGGGTGGTCACCGTCGCCAGGAACGCTCCCGGTTCGGCCACCGTGTCGCGGTCGTAGGCCTGCCAGCGCATCCAGACGTCCTGCAGCAGGTCTTCGGCCTCGGCGGAACTGCCCAGCATCCGGTACGCGATCCCGAACAGGCGGGGCCGCACGCTCTGGAACACGGCCGCCGCCTGGTCGAGATCCACCTCGCTGAGGTGTCTCCCCGATCCGGTGTCCCCCATGACGATGGCTCCCGTTCCGCCGGCGATGGACCCGCCCAGCCTTTCACTCGCCCATCTCGCGGCTTCGACCGGGATCCGTCAGCTCCAGGGGCCCCTGAGCAACGCGTGGAAGCAGTCGGCGCCGAACTCCAGCGCCCGCACCGAGACGCGCTCGTCGGGGCAGTGGAGGCGGTCGCGGTAGACGACCTCGGGCCCGTGCAGCAGCGGCATCCAGCCGTAGCACTCGATGCCGAGCCCGCGGAAGACCCGCGCGTCGGTCGAGGCGGGCGTGATCACGGGGACCGGGACGCCGCCCGGGTCCCTCTCTTTGAGCACTCCGGCGAGCCGGTCGTAGAAGCCGCCGAGTCGCGGTGGCGGGCTCTTCTCCCCCTCCACGAGCATCTCGATCTCCATCTCGCACCCGGCCAGGGCACGCAGCTCGGCGAGGAAGTCCTCCGTCGAGAAGTCGCCGGGCAGCAGCCGTCCGTCGAGCTCGACCGTGATCTCGGACGGGTGCACGTTCGTCACCGTGCCGCCGCGCAGCACGGTGGCGGTGACGGTGTGCCGGACGAGCGACTGGAGATAGCGGGAGGCCGTGTCGCCCAGCCCCACCAGCGGGCCGGGGTTCCCGGGGTCGGCCCGGAACGCCTCGACCGCGCGGCCGGCCTCGGGTGGCAGCGCCCGCGCCAGCTCGCCGAGCATGTGGTCGACGACCGGGGTGAGCCGGACGCCGAGGCCGCCGCCGGAGATCGCGTCGAGCAGCCGGGCGAGTTTGCGTACGGCGCCGTCGGCGGACGGGACCCGGGAGGCGTGCCCGCCCGGCCCGCGCAGGGTCACCCTCACCCAGCAGGTGCGCTTCTCCCCCACCACGACGGGATGGACGCGGGCGTACGCGCCGAGCCCCAGCTCGGCGCCGCCGTCCTCGCCGATCGCCTGCCTGACCCCGGCGAACAGCTCCGGGTGCCGGCCCACGAGGAAGCGCGCCCCCACCGTGCTCCCGGCCTCCTCGTCGGGGACGACGGCGAGGATGACGTCGCCGGGCGGCTCCTCGCCCGCCGCCCGCATGCGCAGCAGCGCCGCCAGCATCATCGCGAGCTGGCCCTTCATGTCGACGGCCCCGCGCCCCCACAGCTCTCCGCCGACGATCTCCCCGGCGAACGGCGGACGGGTCCAGGGCTGCCCCTCCACCGGGACGACGTCGGCGTGCGCCTGGAGCAGCAGCGGCGGTTCGGCGCCCCGGCCGGGCAGCCGGGCGACGAGGTTCGGGCGGCGCGGGTCCGCCGCGAGCAGCCGCGTCTGCAGCCCGGCGGCGTCCAGCAGGTCGCGGATCCAGCCGACGCAGTCGGCCTCGTCGCCCGGCGGATTGACCGTGGGAAACCTGATCAGCCGCTGCGCGATCGCCGTGGCCGTCGCCACCGCAGGGGACGGCTCGTCCGGTGAAGGCCAGGCGGCCTCCTGTGAGGGGGCCTTCTGAGAGGCGGCCTCCGCCGCCCGCGGCGTCACCACCGCCGCCTCCCCGCCCTGGCCGGGACCGGCGGCCGATGCGAGCCCGCCGCTCACGAGCCCGGCGCGTACGAGACGGCCGCCGTGCATCGGATGGCCGTCGCCTGGCAACTGACCGCCGCGTACGAGATGGCCGCCATGGGTGAGGCCGTCGCGCAGCCGGGTGAGCGCCTCGCGCGTGACCGTCTCCTCGTGGACGAGGGCGACGCGCAGGTGCCCGGCGCCCGGGTTCACGCCGTCCGGCCCCTCGGCCGCGAGATAGCGGCCCGGCATGACGGACAGGCCCTGGTCGCGCCACAGGTCCCGGGCCGCCGCCTCGTCGTCGGCCACCGGCAGCCACAGGAAGAAGCCCGCCTCGGCCCTGCGATAGCCGGGCAGCCCGCCGGAGCCCGAGAGTCCGCCGGAGCCCGAGAACCCGTGGGAGCCCGAGAACCCGTCAGAGCCGGGGTGCCCCTGGGAGCCCGGTTGCCCCTGGGAACCGGGGCGTCCGCCGAGGATCTCGTCGGCCAGGTCCCAGTTGCGGGCGAGCGCGGACCGCAGCCGGGCCACGTGGGCGTCGTCGGACCACAGCGCGGCGGCGGCCGCGCAGACGGGCAGCGGGCTGGAGACCCCGCAGGCCCGGTTGTGGGCGGCGTACGCCGCGACCGTGGCGGGGTCGCCCGCGACGAAGCCGCTGCGCAGCCCCGGCGCCGCCGACCGCTTCGACAGGCTGTGCAGCACCAGGAACCGTCCGGGCGCGACCGTGCCACGCTCCACCAGCGAGAGATAGCCCGGGGGTTCGCGGCCGGTGGACAGGTCGGTGTAACACTCGTCGACGACGAGCAGCGCGTCGGCCATGGCGGCGATCTTCGTGATCTCGCCGAGGGCCTCCTCCGGCAGGATCTCCCCTCCCGGGTTCCCGGGGTTGCACACGATCAGGGCGGCGACCGGGGAACGCGCGGCGTCCACGGCCGCCGCGACCGCCGCCGCACCGTCGGCCCCGGCGAAGAACTCCGGCCGGGCGCCCGCCGCCTCGGCTCCCGCGAGGTACGTCGGGTAGAAGGGGTTGGGCATGACGACCGTGGGCGTCTCCCCGTTGCAGCGGGCCCGTGCCCTGGTGAACCCGACGGCGAGGGCGACGGCGGCCGCGACGGCCTGCTTGGTGCCGGGGGTCGGCTCGATCGCGATCGTCTCGTCGTCCACCCCGGACCGTACGCCGAAGCGGCGCTCCAGCCAGCCCCGGTAGGCGGCCCGCAGTTCGGGGGTGCCGCCGAGCGGCGGATAGCGGGTCCACGCCTCGGCGTCGTCCAGGAGGCCGGGCGGGAGCGGGGGCGTCACGAGCCGCGACTCGCCGAGGTGGAGCCGCACCTGTTCGCGGCCGGCCGGCGGGGGAACGCCGTCGAGCAGGTCGCGCAGCAGGGCGAACGCGCTCCGGGCGGTCGTCACCGGTCCAGGTCCCGTACGAGGTCGTTGAGCGCGGTCTTGCCCCGGGTCCGCTCGTCGGCGTACTTGACGATCACCGCCGCGTACGTCGAGAGGCCGGGCCGTCGGGGGTCGGTGCGGGCGCCGGGGATCACCACGGCGTTTTCGGGCACCTCGCCGTAGCTCACCTCGCCCGTGGCCCGGTCGACGATCGGGGTCGAGCGGCCCAGGTAGACGCCCATCCCGACGACCGCGCCGCGGCGCACCCGCACGCCTTCGGCGATCTCGCTGCGGGCGCCGACGAAGACGTCGTCCTCGACGACGACCGGGTCGTCCCCGATCGGCTCCAGCACGCCGCCGAGGCCGGCGCCGCCGGAGATGTGGCACCGCGCGCCGACCTGCGCGCAGGAGCCGACCGTCGCCCAGGTGTCGATCATGGTGCCCGCGCCGACGTACGCGCCGACGTTCACGAAGCAGGGCATCAGCACGGCGCCCGGTGCGACGTACGCCCCGAAGCGGACGACGGCGCCGGGGACGACCCTGATCCTCGCCTCCTCGAAGTCGGATTCCTTCCAGGTCTCGAACTTCAGGGGCACCTTGTCGAAGGTCCGGGGGCGGCCGGAGCCCGCCTCGGCCATCTCGCTGCGGCCGGTCAGGAACGACAGCAGGATCAGCTTCTTGACGAAGGTGTCCACGACCCACTCCTCGCCCAGGGGGCGGGCGGCGCGCAGCTCGCCGCGGTCGAGCGCCCCGAGACCGGCCTCGATCTCCGGGGCGAGGGCCGCCAGTTCGGCCTCGGTCAGCTCGGCCCGCCGTTCCCAGGCGGCCTCCACCACGGCGTGGCTCATCGGCTTCATTGGTCTCGTCCCTCGTGCTCGTGGTCCGGCAGGCCGGCCGGCGCGCTCAGCACCGGCTCCGGCTGCCGGCGGGCCGTGGCCAGGTAGTCGTCGACGGTCTCGGCGCGGCGGATCTCGACGACGTCGCCGCCGGGCGTCATCATCAGCTCGGCCGGCCGCAGCCGGCCGTTGTAGGTGAAGCCCATGGCGTGCCCGTGGGCTCCGGTGTCGTGGACGAGGGCGATGTCCCCCTCGCGCGGATCGGGCAGCATCCGGTCGATCGCGAACTTGTCCATGTTCTCGCAGAGCGAGCCGACCACGTCGAACCGCGACCGCTCCCGTCCCCGGGCGAAGGGCAGGCTGACGTGGTGGTACGCGCCGTACATCGCGGGGCGCATGAGCGCGGACATCGACGCGTCGACGCCGACGATCTCGCGGCCCTTGCGGCAGCGGTTGACCACCCGGGTCACCAGCACGCCGTGGGGCCCGGTGACGAACCGTCCGCACTCCATGAGGATGCGCGGGGCCCGCCGCGGGAAGCACCGGCGGCGCGCGGCCACGATCGCGTCGGCGTACGCCGTGAAGCTGAGCGGTTTGTCCTCGGGGCGGTAGGGGATGCCGAGGCCGCCGCCCACGTTGACGTACTCGACGTCGACGCCGGCGGCCTCGGCCACGTGCGCGCCCAGCTCGACGACGTCCACCGCCGCCCGGATGGCCCGGTCGACGTCCAGCTCGTTGGCGCAGGTCATGCCGTGGATGCCGAACCGGGTAACGCCGCGCCGCCGGGCCTCGCGGTAGGCGTCGGGAAGCTCGTCCAGGGGCACGCCGAACTTGGACCCGGTCGGGTCGCCCATCAGCGACGAGCCCGCCGCGAGCCCGTTGGGCGAGGCGCGGAACGCCACCGTCTCCGGCAGGACGTCCGCCTTGCCGAGGAACGACCGGTCGTCGAAGGTGATGAGCGCCCCCGCCTCCAGGGCGGCGCGATACTCGATGAGCCGGGTGTTGTTGGAGGTGAAGACCACCTCGTCGCCGGTCGCACCGACGCGGGCGGCCATCTCAAGCTCGATCGGGGACGCGCAGTCGAGCCCGCTGCCCTCCCGGTGCAGCAGGGAGAGGATCACGGGGTTCGGCAGGGCCTTCACGGCGAAGTACTGGCGGTAGGGCTCACCCCGGAAGGCGTCCACCATCCCCCGGTACGTCTCGATGATCCCCTGGGCGTCGTAGATGTGGAACGGCGTGCCGTACGCGGCCACGACGTCCGGGAGCACGGGCAGGAGCTTGCGGGCGAACCCGTCAGAGATCGGCACGCTGGTCTCCCTCGGTCACGGCACCCGCGCGACGCAGATGGTGCGGTTGCGCATGCCGCTGATGGGCCGCAGGTAGGGGAAGTAGTAGCTCTCCATCGACTCGAACCCGAACGCCGACAGGGTGTCCTGCAGGTAGTCCTTCGAGACGAACCAGAAGCCCTCGACCCGCTCGTGCGGGGCGAAGGCGACGTTCCGGTCGCGCGGCGCGTCGTTGGAGAAGACCAGGCGCGTCCCGGACCGCAGGCCCAGGCTCTCCAGCTTGCCGAGGGCGGGCCGCAGTTCCTCCACGGGGTCGAAGAGGTGGCCGAGCAGGCCGTCGGCGTAGACCGCCTCGGCGTCGCCCACGTCGCCCGCCGTCAGCGCGAAGTAGTCGGCGGTGAAGGCGTCGACGCCCTTCTGCCGGGTCAGCCGCACCGCCTCCTCGTTGTAGTCCATCGCCCTGACCTTGCGCTCGCAGTGCACGAGGTCGGCCTCGACGAAGCCGTTGCCGCAGCCGAGGGAGAAGACGCCGGAGCCGTCCGAGGTCAGCGACAGGATCTTGAGGACCATGTGCGAGCGGTATTCGGGGACGTACGTGGAGGGGGTGATGGAGTCGTTGTACGCGCCGCCGCTCTCCCATATGTCATAGATGGTGGCCTCGGCCCCGCCGACCTCGCGCTGCGTGCAGTAGTACTCACGCACCGCGTCGAGCGCCTGTCGGGTCTGGGTCATGTGCGTTCTCCTTGGTCAGGCGTCTGGTCAGGCGTCTTGGTCAGGCGTCGCCGCGGGCGTGGAGGTGCTCCTGCAGGTAGTCGACGGAACGGAAGGGACGCGAGCGCATCTCCTCGATCAGGGGCAGCAGGGGCGCGGCGTTCGCCGGGCCGAAGGCGCCGTACAACGCGACGGCGGGCTCCCCACGGCCGGCGAGCAGCGCGTCGGCGAGGACCCGGGCGAGTGAGCGCAGCCCCGCCAGGACGACCTCCGGGTCGCCCTTCAGGCGGCCGTCCTCGAGGGTGAGCGCGCCGAGCTGGACGAAGTAGGACAACTGCAGGAACATGCCGTCGCTGTCGGGGAAGTGACCGAGGCCGCGGTCGACGTACCTCAGGCACTCCCCCAGGTAGTAGGTGACGGCGTCGGCGCCGGACAGGTCCATGCGGGGCGCCCACACGTCCGCGAGGATCAGGATGCCGAAGACGTCGGCCGCGACCTCCTGGAGGACGACCGACGCCCAGCGGTCGGCGGCGTTCAGCTCCTTGTAGGCGGTGGCCGGGCGGCGCACGCAGTGCCCCAGCTCGTGGCCGAACACGCCGAGCGCCGGGATCCGCGCGAAGCGCTCCCCGCCCGGCTCGTACGGCTCGCCCAGGTCGAGGTGCCGCGCCGCGAGCGGCCCGGAGAAGCCCTCGACCATCGCCCTGTGGGTGTTGCCGAAGTAGTACGTCTTCTTGAACGGCGAGCGCTTCACCCCCTCGTCCTCCGGGAGGAAGTAGGCGATGTGCTTCGGGTGGAGCGCGCCCTCCCCCGCCATGAAGAACAGCCGGGTCGCCGCGAACGCCGGCACGTCGCCGAGCCGCAGGTCGGCGTGCAGCCGGGCGAGATACTTCGCGACGTCCTCCTGGTAGGTCAGGGCCTCGGTCACGTCGGCCTGGCGGTCCGGATCACGGCGGCAGGCGAACGCGGTCGGCAGCCCCCGCAGGTCCTTGCCGTACCAGGTGGAGATCGGGCCGGCGACGACGGCGACGTCCTCCTCGACGCCCACGAGCTCCTGGAGGATGGCGTCGGTGTAGCCGTAATGGACGGCGTCCGCCCGCAGGGCGAGCGCCCGGCGGTCCACCTCTCCGGGCAGGTGCTCGCCGATCCGGCGCATCGCCTCGGCGACGGGCACCGGGTCGGGGAGCCGGGTGCGGGCGGGGGCGCCCACGATCTTGACGGTGCGCCACTCCTCCTCCACGGCCGCGCCGAGCGCGGCCAGGTCGCGGAGGAAGCCCGGCCCGAGGTCGGGGGCGCCGTCCGAGAGGTCGAGCCGCCGCAGCTCGTAGCGGTCGGCCGGCGGCCAGAACGCGTTGCGGTGGTCGCCGTAGGTCGTCGCCCTGGCGAGGTTGGCCGGGTAGTCGAAGCGATCAGCCGGGGGCTGCTCGGTCACCGTTGCACTCCCATCCTGTGTCTGCGCGTCAGCCGGTCGTGAACAGCCGGCCCTCGCGTTCCCATCGCCGTACGGTCTGGTGGTCGGCCCGCAGGACCTCGGGGTCCGGGTGGCTCATGAAGACGATGCCGGGGCTCGAGTAGAGGTCGGTGGTCCGCGTGACGGTGTCACCGGCCTTCGGCGCCCGCTGGATCCAGGTGGTGCTCTCCAGGGTCGCCAGCAGTTCCTCGTAGCAGGACCGGGTCACCACCCCCGACTGGGCGGAGATGAACTGGACCTGCCACAGCGGGGCGTGCAGGCCCTTCTGCTCGTCGGCGAGCCGGGCGGCGAACGCCTCGCCCTCCACGACCAGGCGGGCGGCGAGATCGAGCATGCTCGCGCCCACCGCGTGGTTGGCGGCGGGCCGGTTGAGCCCGCCGGACAGGCGCGAGGCGCACTCGATCAGGATCGGCCCCCGGTCGGTGACCATCAGTTCCGTGTGGTGGGCGCCGTACCGGACGCCCAGGGCGTCGAGGACCGCCTTCACGTAGTCGACGACCGGCTTCATCTCCGGGTCGACCGGGTCGAACAGGACGCTGCGGTCGTAGATCAGGCCCGCCCCGGGCACCGGAACCTTGTCGGTCCGCCAGATCTCGGTGACGACGTGCCGCCCGTCGCCGCTGATCCCGTTGATGAAGTACTCCTGGCCCGACAGCAGCCGCTGCGCGAGCACGGCGTCGTTGCGCTCACCGAGCTGGTTCACCGCGCCGTGCAGGCGGTGGAAGGTCTCCTCCAGCTCGCCCTCGCCGGCGCAGAAGGTGACGGAGTCGGTGCCGGCGCTCGCCGGCGGCTTCACGACGACGGGCCAGGCGCCGGCCTTGGCCCAGGCGAGGAGCCCGTCATAGTCGTGCGCCAGGTAGTGGTCCATGGCGGGCAGGCCCGCGCCGATCAGGCGGTTGTGCATCTCGTACTTGTCGCGCCGGGCGGCGCTGGACGACGGGTCGTTGCCCGGCAGGCCGAGCGCGGCCGCGAGGAGGTCGGCGACGACGACGCCGCTCTCCGTGCCCGGCAGCACGGCCGCCGGCCGGTACGCGCCGACCTCGCGGGCGAGTGCCTCGACGTCCCCGTCGTTCTCGAACTCGGCGAGGTAGTCGCCGGGCCGGTAGGTGGCCCGGAAGTACTCGGGCAGGCTCGCCGACGCCCGAACGTGCACGCAGTCCCACCCGTGCTCGGCCATCACCCCCGGCAGCTGGGAGCCGGACGAGTAGCCGTCGACGATGACCAGGACCGGCCGTGGTGTGCTCATGTCGCGTCCTTCGTGACGTGGGGGCCGGGGCGCTCGTCCGCCGTGCCCGGGCGCTCGCCAGTGGAGTGCGGGCCGCCGCGCCCGTGGTCGGCCAGGATCATCGCCGCGCCCTTCTCGGCGATCATCAGGCTCGCGGCGTTCGTGTTGCCGGAGACCAGCGTCGGCATGACGGACGCGTCCACCACCCGCAGCCCCTCCACCCCGTGCACCCGCAGCCGGTGGTCGACCACCGCCATGGGGTCCTCGCCCATCCGGCACGTGCCGGCGGGGTGATAGGAGGTGTCGCCGTGGGCGCGGGCGTAGGCGAGGAGTTCGTCGTCGGTCCGCACGCCGCTGCCCGGCGTGAGCTCGTCCCCCCGGTACGGGTCGAGCACCGCGCTCTCCACGATCTCCCGGGCGATCCTGATCCCGGCGATCAGGCGGGAACGATCCATGCCCGACTCCAGGAAGCGCGGGCGGATCTCGGGCGGGGCCATCGGGTCGCGCGAGCGGATGTGGATGGACCCGGACGACTCCGGGCGCAGCGGATAGACGCCGAGCGTCATGCCGGGAGCGGTGTCGAGCCGCCTGCTCGACCCGGGGCCGTAGCTGGCCGGCGCGAAGTGGAACTGGATGTCCGGCCGCGTCTCGTCCGGCGAGGAGCGGACGAAGCCGAAGCCGAGCGCGATCGGCAGGCTGAGCAGGCCCCGGCGGGAGGTCAGGTAGGTGGCGACCTCCCGCGCCAGCGCGAGCCCGCGGCTGCGCTCGTTGAAGGTGATCGGCCGCCGCACCCGCCACCGCAGGCGGGCCGCGAAGTGGTCGCGGAAGTTCTCGCCGACCCCCGGCAGGTGGCGCACGACCGGGATGCCGAGGCCGCCGAGCACGTCGCGGGAGCCGATCCCGGAGAGTTCCAGGAGCTGGGGAGACTGCACCGCGCCGGCGCTGACGATCACCTCCTTCGCACAGTCGGCCCGCTCCACCTCGCCGTCCCGGACGTACGTCACGCCGGTGCAGCGGGCGCCGTCGAACCGCAGGCCGGTGACGTGGGCCCGGGTGAGGAGGGTGAGGTTCGGCCGGAGCCGGGCGAGCTTCAGGTAGGTCCCGAGCGCCGACGACCGCCGTCCGCCGTCGTGGTTGACCTGGTAGTAGCCGAAGCCCTCCTGGTCGCCGGAGTTGTAGTCGGGGTTGGCGGGGTAGCCCGCCTTGGCCGCCGCGGCGAGGAAGACGTCGCACAGTTCGTCGCGGTCGCGCGGCGGCCCGACGGCGATCAGCCCGTCCCGGCCGCGCGTCTCCCCGCCGATCCCGGTCACGCGTTCCAGGCTGCGGAAGTGGGGCAGGACGCCGGCCCAGGACCAGCCGGGGTTGCCGAGCCGCTCCCAGTCGTCGTAGTCCTCCGCCTGGCCCCGTACGTAGATCATGCCGTTGATCGCGTTCGAGCCGCCGAGCAGGCGCCCGCGCGGGATGCGCACGCTGCGGCCGTCGATGGTGGGGTCGGGGGCTGTCTCGAAGCACCAGTCGTACTTGGGGTTGCCCATCAGGATGGTCTCGGCGGCGGGGATCGACAGCAGCGGGCTGCGCCGCTCGTGCCCCGCCTCCAGGAGGAGCACGCTGACGGACGGGTCCTCGGTCAGCCGGCCGGCGAGCACGCAGCCCGCCGCCCCGGCCCCGACGATCACGAAGTCGTACGTCTTCATGAGGCGATGGCCTCGCCGACCGGCACCGGGCTGCCTGTGGAGAGGTGCCCGGCGATCGTCGTGCGGTGCATGAGGCGGCGATAGGCCGCGTAGTCGTAGGGGGTGGCCCGGTGCATCGCGCTGCGGTTGTCCCACAGCAGGATGTCGCCCGGCTGCCATCGGTGGCAGTAGGTGAAGCGCGGCTGGACCGAGAACTCCTGCAGGAAGGTGACGAGCGGGGCGCTTTCCACCTCCGGCATCCCCTCGATGCGCCACGGGACGTTGCCGCCGCTGTAGAGGGCGTTGCGGCCGCTCACCTCGTGGCGGCGCACGATCGGGTGGCGCATGTCCACCCACGCCGCCCGCTCCTCCGGCGTCGGCGCCGGACGGTCGGGATAGTTGTACGGCCGCGACTGCACCCGGCTGATGACGACCTTGAGGTCGTCGATCCGCTCCTTCATGGCGGCCGGCAGGGCTTCGTACGCCGCCATCATGTTGGCGAACCAGGTGTCGCCGCCCTCCGGCGGGACCTCGAGCGCGTAGAGCATGGTCCCGGCCGGCGGGTCGGAGAGGTAGTGGCCGTCGCTGTGCCAGACGCGGCCGCTGTAAGCCGACCCGATGGGCTTGCCGTCCCGGGTGATGTTCGACAGCACGAGGATCTCGGGGTGGTCGGGCTCGTTGAACTCCGAGCGGGTGTAGGTCGTGATCTCACCGAAGCGCCTGGTGAGTGCGATCTGCTGGTCCGGGGTCATCTTCTGGCCGCGGAACAGCAGGAGGCAGGTGTCGATCCAGGCCTGGTAGATGCGGTCGAAGTCGCGGGCCGAGATGTCGCCGGTGACGTCGACGCCGCGGACCTCGGTGCCGATGGAGTCGGTGATGGGGACCAGTTCGAGCATGGCGCAGCTCCCTCGGTGTTGCCTGCGTTCTACGTCGCGTTCACGTCGCCACGGTGGTCAGCCGAGCGACACCTGGTAGTCCTCGATCCACCTGCGCATCTCGACGAGCTGGATGAGCATGTGCGGCGCGCTCGTCCCGCCGGGCAGGTCCGGCCGGAGCCGGTCGGCGGCGATCCCGCGGATGAACTCCGCGAGGCGCGGCCGGTCGAACATCCGGCCGATCGGAGAGCGCTCGTCGCCCACGATCCAGGTCGCCTCCTCGATGAGCGCGTGGTCGTATTCCGGGTTGTGCACATGGGGATAGGCGCTCTTCCGCCGGTTCAGGGTGCCGGGCGGCAGCAGGTCGGCCATGGCCGCCTTCAGCAGGCCCTTCAGCCCGCCCCGGGACTTCATCGACCAGGGCACGTTCCAGACGTACTCGACGAGCCGGTGGTCGCAGAACGGGATGCGCACCTCCAGGCCGGACGCCATGCTCATGCGCTCCTTGCGGTCGAGGACGACCGCGAGCGGCCCGGACATGCCCAGGTGGAGCACCTCGCGCATGCGCGCGTTCTCCGGGTCCTCGCCGGGCAGGCGCGGCACCTCCGAGAGGAGCTGGGAGAGCCGGGCGCGCTCGTCCTCCACCGGGTCGGCCATGGCCCGCACCTCCGGTGAGAGGTAGTCGGTGAGCCGGGGTCCGTCGCCCATCCAAGGGAACCCGTCGCCGTGGACGAGCTCCGGCTTGAAGAAGTACGGATATCCGCCGAAGATCTCGTCGGCGGCCTCACCCGACATCGCGACCGGGCCGATCTCCCGCATCTCTCGGAAGAGCACGTACATCGAGGCGTCGAACTGCCCCCAGCCCGGCAGGTCGCGGGCGCGGCGGGTGGCCGGGACGGCGTCCAGCAGGTCGCGCAGGCCGACGGTGACGGTGTGGTGGCGGCTGCCCATGAACTCGGCCGCGGCCGCCGCGTACGGCGCGTCCACCTCGGGCCGCAGCTCCGTCGGGGAGAAGTGCGCGGAGTCGCTCTCGAACCGGACGCAGAAGGTGTCGAGACGGCTGCCGTCGCGGGCCGCCAGGGCGCGGACGGCGAGCGCCGCGACCGAGGTCGAGTCGACGCCGCCCGACAGCATGGCCGCGCACGGCCCCGAGGCGGGGATCTGCCGGGCGACCGCGTCCTCCAGGAGCTCGCGCACGTGGCGGGTGGTCTCCTCGAACGAGTGCGGGTGCGGCTCACTGGACAGCCGCCAGTAGCGGCGCGGCGACGGGCCGTCCTCCGACCAGGTGACGACGTGGCCGGGCGGGACCTCGCGCAGCCCCGCCAGCGGCGTCTCGCCGGGCAGGGTGAGACGCGGCTGCAGGAGGATCGGCAGGGCCGCCGGGTCGAGGCGCGCCTCGAACAGCGGGTTGGCCATGATGCCCTTCGGCTCCGAGGCGAACAGGATCCCGCCCGGGTACGCGAAGTAGTACAGGGGCTTGAGGCCCATGCGGTCGCGGCCCAGCAGCAGCCGCCGCGACCTGCCGTCCCAGACGGCGAAGGCGCCCATCCCGTCGAGCCGTTCGGCGAGCCGGTCGCCCCAGCGGAGGTAGGAGCGCAGCAGCACCTCCTCGGCGGACCCGCCGCCGAGCTCGGCCGCGTTGTAGATCTCTCCGGCGTGGACGACGGCCACCGTCTCGCCGCCGATCTCCGCCGTCAGGGGCTGGGCGCCGCCGCCCGCCGCATCGCGCCTCGCCTCACCCCTCGCATCACCCCTCGCGTCACCCGCCGTGTCACCCACCGCGTCGCCGATCGCGAGCCTCCGGTGCCCGAGCGCCGCGTGCCGCGACAGCCAGAGCCCCTTCGCGTCGGGACCGCGGTGCTGCATGGTGTCGGCCATCGCGTGGAGGACGTCTTCCTGTGCGCCGAGATCGCGCCCGAAATCCATCCAGCCAACGAATCCACTCAATCGATGATTTCCTTACTCGTTAATTCGGGTGAAGGCCGGCCGCGAACGCGGCCGGCGGTTTACCGGAATAAAGAGACGCCGTGCAGGCAGGAAGAGCGATCGGATAGAAGAGCTGAGGATTGCCGGAAATATCGTTGACTAATCACCTGTCGCCGGCCACCTGAGGTGGACGGGTACTTACCACTTAAAACGATGACACCGTTCGGAAGTATACGTACCGGACAAGCGGCTGCAATAGGGCTCCGAAGTGACGCACGTCACACAAACTTCGCACAATACCGATATAAGGATGGTGAAGTTACCGTCCGGTCGGACGGGGCCGTAAGTGCGAGGTGTTATGGCAGCTCAGGCCCTGGTTGTTAGATTTATTACGGTCCTACCGGAAGCGGAAATGCGACGGTTATTCTCCCGGTACGTATTGTCCTCGTATCGTGGGCTTCGCGGATAACACGCCGGTGGTGTCCGCATGCCCGCTCGACGCCGCTACCACAGGGAGAAGACATGGCGAACTCCGACGGAGTGCTCCTTGTCATGGCAAGTGGGTTTCCGCACTACAGGGAGTACCTCCTGGCCTCGATCGCACAGCGCGGCGGGCCGGTCTGGCTCTTCGAGACGGAACAACCCTCCTGGCAGACCCCGTACATCGCGGGCAGCACGGTCGTCGACGTCTTCGATCCGGAGGAGGTCGTCGCCGCGGCCCGGAAGCTGGCCGCGCGGACCCCCGTCCGTGGCGTGATCAGCTACCACGAGGCGGTGATCGAGGCCGCCGCCCGGGTGGCGGCCGAACTCGGCCTGCCCGGGCCCGCCCCCGAGGCCGTGACCGCCGTACGGGACAAGCCGACCACGCGGCGGCTGCTCGACCGGGCGGGGATCAGGCAGCCCCGGCACGCGCTCGTCGCGACCCCGGAGGAGGCCGAGGCGGCGGCCGGGCGCATCGGGTTCCCCCTGGTGGCGAAGCCTCGCGGCCTCGGCGCGAGCCAGGGGGTCGTGAAGGTCACCGGCGAGGCCGAACTCGGCTGGGCGGTCGGCGTCAGCCGTACGGCCCGCCAGAGCGGGATGCGCGGCCACGACGAGGTCCTGCTGGAGCAGTTCCTCGCCGGGCCCGAGATCAGCGTCGACGCGGCGGTGCACGACGGCGAGTACCTCCCCTACCTGATCGCCCGCAAGCGCCTCGGCGGCGAGCCGTACTTCGAGGAGACCGGGCACGTCGTGCTGGCCGACGAGCCGCTGCTGCGGGACGCGGACCTGCTGCGCCTGCTGGCGGACACGCACCAAGCCCTCGGCTACACCCACGGCACGACCCACACCGAGGTCAAGCTGACCTCCGAGGGCTACGCGCTGATCGAGGTGAACGGCCGGCTCGGCGGCGATCTCATCCCCTATCTCGGGCTGCTGGCCAACGGCGTCGACTCCGGGGTCGTCGCGGCCGACCTCGCGCTCGGGGTGCGGCCCGACGTGACCGCGCACGGCGCCGGCGCGGTCGGCATCCGGTTCCTCTACCCGCCGGAGACCTGTGTGGCGCGGCGGGTGGAGATGCCGGAGCCCGATCCCGAGGCGGGCCTGCTGGCGTCGGTGGCGGTCGCCGCCCCGGGGACACCGCTGATCCTGCCGCCCGACGGCGCGATCGCCCGGTACGGCTTCCTCATCGCCCGCGGCCGTACGCCGGAGGAGTGCGACGAGGTGCTCGACCGGGCCGAGCGGGCCGCGCGGTTCGAGGGCGACCCCCCGCACGCCGCCCGGGAGACCGTCTCCGTCTGAGAGGAGTGAGCACGTGTCCGAGGACCAGCCCCCAGTCGCGGCGCCGCGGGGGGACGAACGCGCCGGCGTGCTGCGGACGCTGCGCGAACTGCCCCCTCCCGTGCTCGCCCTGCTCTGCGGGACCGCCGTCAACCGGATGGGCAGCTTCGTCTCGCTCTTCCTGGTGCTCTACGTCACCGGGCTCGGCTACCGCCCGGCCGAGGCGGGCGGCGCGCTCACGGCGTTCGGCCTCGGCTCGATCGCCGGGGTGGTGGCGGGCGGCGCCGCGACCGACCGGTTCGGGGCGCGGAACGTGATCGTCACGTCGATGGCGCTGTCCGGCGTGGGCGTCGGAACCGTCGGCTTCGTGACCGGCTACCTGCCGCTGCTGGGGATCAGCCTGGCGATCGGCGCGGTCACCCAGCTCTACCGGCCGGCCTCCACGACGATGCTGTCGGAGCTGACCCCGCCGCGGCGGCTGGTGATCACCACGGCGGCGAGCCGCCTGGGGCTCAACATCGGCGCGACCCTCGCCCCGCTGCTGGGAGTGTGGCTGGCCGGCTTCGGCTACCGCGCGGTCTTCCTCGCGGACGCGATCACGAGTGTGGTCTTCGCGGTGGCGGCGATGGTCGTGCTGCCGGGAGGCCGGCCCGGGCGCGAGGCGGCGCACGCCGTACGGCACGGGGACAGGGCGCGCGGCGGCTATCGCGCGGTCCTGCGGGACCGCCGTTATCTCCTCGTCCTCGCCGCGATGTTCGCGACGGCCTTCGCCGAGGTGCAGTATCAGGCCGTCCTCCCGCTGGAGATCAGGGACCGGGGCCTGCCCACCGCGGTCTACGGCGCCGTCGTCGCCCTGAACGGCGCCCTGGTCATCCTGCTCGAACTTCCGCTCACGCCGTACGTCCAGAGGCTGCCGATGCGGACGGCGATCTCGGTGGGGACGCTGCTGATCGGCGGAGGGCTCGCGTTGTTCGGCGTCACGGCCGGCGTCTGGCTGCTCTTCGCCGCCGCGCTGGTGTGGACCATGGGCGAGATCGTCAGCGCGCCGTCGTCCAACGCCTATCCGGCGCTGGCCGCGCCGGGACACCTGCGCAGCCGATACATCGGCGCCTTCGCCGCCTGCCACACCATCGGGTACGCGGTGGGACCCGCCGTGGGCACGGCCCTCTTCCAGCACGACGGCGCGCTCGTCTGGCTCATGTGCGCCGGGCTCGGCGTGGCCGGGTTCTCCGCCATGTGGTTCGGGGTCCGTACGCCGCCCCACGAGATCGCCCCCGCCGCGCGGGCGACGCCCCGCCCCGCCACCGACCTCAACTGACGGCGGAAGCGGGAGCTGGATCGGCGACCGACCGGCGGCCGGTCGCCGATCCCCGTCACCTCAGGCCGGTGACGTGGCTACCCGCGCAGGTGCCGGGCGAAGAACCGGACCGCGCTGTCGGCCTCGAACCTCGGCACCTCGTGGTGCCCGCCCGCGTTGGCGTGCAGCGTCTTCTCCTTCGAGGCCAGCGCGTCGAACAACGCGAGCCCGGATTCACGAGGGATGATCTCGTCGTCCCACTGGAGCGCGAACTCGACCGGCACCGTGATCCGCCCCGCCGCCTCGGCCAGGGCCTCGTCGTAGCAGAAGAGACCCAGCACCGCCGCGGTGATCCTGGGCTCGGCCGCCGTCAACGGCAGCCCGATCGCGGTGCCCATGCTCACGCCGTAGTAGCCGACCGGCCCCTCGGCGCCGATCTCCGGCAGTTCCTGAAGGGCGTCGAGGACCGCCCGCCACTCGGGCACGGCACGCCTGGCGATACCGGCGTTGAAGGACACGACGATCGGGCCGACCGGCTCGCCCGCCGCCATCGCCCGCCGGAGCGCGGCGATCTCCCGCTCGTCGTCCGCCGTACGGGGCCTGCCGCCGTGACCCGGTGCGTCGATGGCGGCGACGTGGAAACCGCCGTCGCCCACGAGGAGGGCCGCGCGGCCGGCCATGCCCGGCGACCTGCTGTCCTGGCCGCCGCCGTGCCCCAGCAGCACCAGCGGCGCGCGGCCGGAGCCGGATTCGGGCGACCAGAGCATGCCGGGGACCTCGCCCACGGTGAACTCACGCGCGATGACGCCGTTCGACGTTTCTTCCGAAGTGAAATGCACAGAACGCATTAGGTTGTCGCTTTCCGGGAGTGCTTGTTGTCCAGGCGCTCCCGGCGACTCCTGTGTTATTCGCCCGCCGACCGTGATGACGAGAGGGAGCACCCCATCGACACAACGTTCATGGGTCTCACCTCCTCGCGGCCTGTCACGATCATCCGCACGCTATCAGCCCGGCACCATCCCGCCCAACTGCTTCCCACCCACCGCTGACAGCCCCAGGGCTACAGGGGCCGGGGGCACGGGGACGACTCACCCGTGTGCCGGTGCGGGGGCGCGGATGGTGACTGATCTCCCCCGCCACTCTCAAGCTATAGCGCACCGGGGGGCTTGCGGCAAGACCCCGGTCGTACCGCAGAATCACCGTCCGAACAGGGAGCGGGACCTTGTCGAATGGGGGATTCATGATCGACGTGATCATCGCCGGCGGTGGGCCGACCGGCCTGATGCTGGCCGCCGAGCTGCGGCTGCACGGCGTGCGGGTGGTCGTGCTGGAGAAGGAGCCGGAGCCGACGGGGTTCGTCCGCGCACTGGGCCTGCACGTGCGCAGCATCGAGGTGCTGGACCAGCGCGGTCTGCTGGAGCGGTTCCTCCCGCACGGCCGCAAGCATCCGGTCGGCGGGTTCTTCGCCGCCATCGAGAAGCCCTCGCCCGAACGGCTGGACACCGCGCACCCGTACGTCCTCGGCGTCCGGCAGACCATCACCGACCGCCTGCTGGGCGAGCACGCCGCCGAGGTGGGCGCCGAGATCCGGCGCGGCTGTGAGCTGGCCGGGCTGAGCCAGGACGAGCACGGCGTGACCGCCGAGCTGGCCGACGGCACGCGGCTGCGCGCGCGTTACCTCGTCGGCTGCGACGGCGGCCGCAGCACGGTGCGCAAGCTGCTGGGCGTCGGCTTCCCCGGCGAGCCCACCAGGGTCGAGACGTTGCTCGGCGAGATGGAGGTGGGCGTGCCGCCGGAGACGGTGGCCGCCGTGGTGGCCGAGGTCCGCGCGACCCAGAAGCGGTTCGGGCTCGCGCCCTTCGACGAGGGGGTGTACCGCGTGGTCGTGCCCGCCGCGGGGGTGACCGAGGACCGCTCGGTCCCGCCGACCCTGGAGGACTTCAGGCAGCAGCTGCGGGCCGTCGCCGGCACCGACTTCGGCGTGCACTCCCCCCGCCGGCTGTCCCGCTTCGGCGACGCCACCCGGCTGGCCGACCGCTACCGGGTCGGGCGGGTGTTGCTGGCCGGCGACGCCGCGCACATCCATCCGCCGGTCGGCGGGCAGGGTCTCAACCTCGGCATCCAGGACGCGTTCAACCTCGGCTGGAAGCTGGCCGCCGAGATCGGCGGCTGGGCCCCGGAGGGGTTGCTGGACAGCTACGAGACCGAACGGCGCCCGGTGGCCGCCGCCGTGCTGGACAACGCCCGCGCGCAGATGGAGCTGTTGTCCACCGAGCCGGGTGCTCAGGCGGTGCGCCGCCTGGTGACGGAGCTGATGGACTTCGAGGACGTGCGACGACGCCTGGCCGAGAAGATCGCCGCGATCGGGATCCGCTACGACTTCGGCGAGGGCCACGACCTGCTCGGCCGGCGGATGCGGGACGTGACACTGAAGCGAGGGCGCCTCTACGAGCTCACGCGCGGCGGCCGCGGGCTGCTGCTCGACCAGACCGGCCGGCTGTCGGTCGCCGGGTGGGCGGATCGGGTCGACCACGTCGTCGACGTCAGCGAGGAGCTGGACGTGCCCGCCGTGCTGCTGCGGCCGGACGGTCACGTGGCATGGGCCGGCGAGGATCAGGCGGGTCTGCTCGACCGGCTGCCCAGGTGGTTCGGCGCGCCGCGCGGCTGAGAGGGTGCGGTACGGCCGGCCGGTCATGGAGCGGACCCACACGCCCGGGTCCACCGCGGCAGCGCGGACCTCGCTCCGGGGACGGGGGCAACGCTGTCCAGACGACGGGAGGTCGTCGCGTTGACTTCCCGGCGGTCGCCGGTTTCACTGAGTTCCGCGCGACCGCCCGCCTTTTCCCACGTCACGCGGCCTTCGTGACGAGGCCGCGGCGGGCCGGCCGGGGCCGCTGACACTCGGCGCGCGTTCCGCCGCCCGTGGACGATCCGACGTACGGCCGGGCGCTGATCGACGAGCGGAGAGGGGTGCGCGCCGATGGGCGAGGACAGGGCCTCAAGCGGAAACGGTGCCTCAGCGGGCCGGAACAGGGTGCGGTATGAGAAGCGGGAGCACGTGGCCTGGGTGACCATCGACCGGCCCGAGGTGCTGAACGCGCTCGACCTGAGGACCCACGAGGAACTGGCCGCGATCTGGGACGACGTGGAGGCCGACGACTCCGTACGGGTGGCCGTGCTGACCGGCGCCGGTGAGCGGGCGTTCTCCGTTGGGCAGGACCTGCGCGAGCGTGCGCGGCTCAACCGGCTGGGCGCGCCGGCGACGACGTTCGGCAGCCGCGGCCAGCCGGGCTGGCCGCGGCTCACCGAGCGCTTCGACATGACCACCCCGGTGATCGCGCGGGTCGACGGGTACGCCCTGGGCGGCGGCTTCGAACTCGCCCTGGCCTGCGACCTCATCATCGCCTCCGACCGGTCGGTGTTCGGTCTGCCCGAGGCGCGGCTGGGGCTCGTGCCCGGCGCGGGCGGGGCGTTCCGGCTGGCGCGGCAGCTTCCGCTCAAGACGGCCATGGGCTACCTGCTCACCGGCCGCCGGATGACGGCCGATCTGGCTTTGCGGCACGGGCTCGTCAACGACGTCGTCCCGGCCGGGGAGCTGGACGTGTGCGTCGCCGGGTGGCTCGACGACCTGCTGAGCTGCGCGCCGCTGTCGTTGCGCGCGATCAAGGAGGCGGTGCACAGCTCGCTCCATCTTCCGCTGGAGGCGGCCTTCGGCGCGGCGTACCCCTGGGAGGCCCGGCGGATGCGCAGCCGCGACGCGATCGAGGGCCCCGCGGCCTTCAGCGAGAAACGCAAGCCCGTGTGGAACGGTACGTAGCCACACTCCGCGCCGGCGGACCGGACGGCCGGTGCGGAGGCCGTCCGGGCCCGCCCCAATAGCCGAGCCCCAGTGTTCCAGCCCCAGTGTTCAGGCCCCAGCATTCGCGGTGTTCTGGGCTCGGTGTTCTGGGCTCGGGGTTCGGGGGTCAGTGTTCGAGGGGTGCGGGGTCGGCGTGCATGGCGCGCAGGCGTTCCTCGGCCGTCTGCTCGATCCGCGACATCGCGGCGCGCAGGATCGGCGGCGCCATGATCGAGGTAATGATCGCGATGAGCACGATGATCGTGTAGAGCTCGTCGTTCAGCACGCCGAGCCGCAGCCCGACGCCCGCCACCACGATCTCCACCACCCCGCGGGCGTTCAGGCCCGCTCCGACGGCGACCCCCTCCCAGGGGGTCAGCCCCACGAGTCTGGCGCCGGCGTACGCTCCCGCGAACTTGCCCAGGACGGCGATCACGAGCAGCACGAGCCCGAGCACGACGATCCCGGGATCGGCCAGGACCAGCAGGTCCACGTGGAGCCCGGCGGTGGCGAAGAACAGCGGGGCCAGGACGGCGAGCGTGACGGTGCGCAGCGGCGCGAGCCGGGCCGCCACGTCCTCTCTCGCGGAGCCGACCAGCAGGCCGCCGACGAACGCGCCGAAGACGGCGTCCATGCCGAGCACGTGCGCGGCCGCCGCGCAGCACAGGGTGACGGCGATCGTGACCACGATCACCGGCGCCGCGTCGGCGGAGCGCGTCGCCAGGCGTACGGCCAGCCGGGTCAGCGGGCGGCCCGCCAGCCAGGCCACCGTGACGAAGGCGCAGGGATACAGGAGCGCCACGGCGTTGCCGCCGCCCAGCCCGGCCGTCACCATGACGGACGCGAACGACAGCAGGACCCACCCGGCGACGTCGTCCAGGGCCGCCGCCATGAGCGTGAGCTGCCCCACGTTGCGGTGGAACAGCTTCATGTCCATGAGGATCTTCGCGGTGACAGGCAACGCGCTGATGCCCATCGCCACGCCGAGGAACAGCGCCGCCGTGGGGCGGTCGGCGCCCGCGGGCAGTTGCCGCTCCGGCATCAGCCAGCCGGCGAGCACGCCCAGCGAAAGCGGCACGACCAGCGCCAGGATCCCGACACGCAGTGCCGCGCGGCCCTTGCGGCGGAAGAGCGCGCCGTCGATGCCGACGCCGGTCAGGCCGATCAGCAGCAGCACGCCGATCTGGGCGAGCCCGCCGAAGAGGCCCGTCTTGTCGGCGCCCTGCGGCAGGAGCCAGTGCGACACCGCGGGCGCGGCGTGGCCCAGCACCGACGGGCCGAGCAGCACGCCGACGCACAACTCGCCGACGATGGCGGGCAGGCCCAGCCGGACGGCGACGCGCCCGAGCACCATGGCCGACGTCAGCAGGACGACGACCTGGAGGAGGAAGGCGAGCACCGGGTCGGGGCCCACCGCCTCCACGGCCGTCACGACGACTGTTCCGGGCATAGGGGTCTCCTGGTTCGCGTCGATGTGTGTACGCGGCAGAGGGGAACGCGGGGAGTAGCGGGGTAGATCACGCGGGTGGGCTCAGCCGCGCCGGACCAGCCATGTGGGCCAGCGGCGGGGGTCAGAGCAGGGGTGGCGGGGTCAGAGGGGGATGTTGCCGTGGGCGCCGCGGGCGGGGGTGGCCCGGGCCAGGGCCCTGACGAGGGCGGTCCGGGTCGTGGCCGGGTCGATGACCTCGTCGACCACGCCGAGCTCCACGGCGCGGCCGAGGCCGCCGACCTCCTTCTCGTGCTCCTCGGCCAGGCGCCGCTCCAGTTCCGGGCGTTCCTCCTCGGAGACCGCGGCGAGGTCGCGCCGCCTGAGGATCCGTACGGCCGCGACCGGGCCCATCACCGCGATGACCGCCCTGGGCCAGGCGAGCACCCGGGTGGCGCCCAGTGCGCGGGAGTTCATGGCGATGTAGGCGCCGCCGTACGCCTTGCCGGTGAGCAGGGTCACCCTCGGCACGGACGCCTCGGCGAAGGCGTGCAGCAGCTTGGCGCCCCGCCTGACCACCCCGTTGTGCTCCTGGCCGACGCCGGGCAGGTAACCGGGGACGTCCACCAGCACCAGCAGCGGCACCCCGAAGGCATCACACATCCGCACGAAGCGGGCGGCCTTCTCGGCGGAGGCGGCGTCGAGGCAGCCGCCGAGTTTGAGCGGGTTGTTGGCGACGACCCCGATCGTGCGGCCGCCCAGGCGTCCCAGGGTGGTGACGATGTTGGGCGCCCATCTGCGGTGCAGTTCGACCTCGGTTCCCTCGTCGAGGACGGCCCGGATCAGGGGGTGCACGTCGTAGGCGCGGCGCGGGTTGTCGGGCAGGGCCACCGGGAACGCCGTCTCCTCCACGGCGCGCATCCGTCCCTGGTGCCCGAGCAGGACCGCGAGCTGACGGGCCCGCGTCATCGCCTCGGCCTCGGACTCCGTCACCACGTGGACGACGCCGCTGCGCCTGCCGTGCGGCTCCGGGCCGCCCAGGGCGGCCGTGTCGATCTCCTCGCCGGTGACGCTGCGGACCACGTCGGGACCGGTGACGAAGATCCGCCCGGTGTCGGCGAGGATCACCAGGTCGGTCAGCGCCGGTCCGTACGCCGCGCCTCCGGCCGCCGCGCCGACGACGACGGAGATCTGCGGGACGACGCCCGAGTTCCTGGTCATCACCTCGAAGACGCGGCCCACCGCGTGCAGCGACTCGACGCCCTCGGCCAGCCGGGCGCCGCCGGAGTGCCAGACGCCGATCACGGGCAGCCGCTCGCGGGCGGCGAGGTCGTAGGCGCGCACGATGTGGTCGCAGCCCTGGCTGCCCATCGCGCCGCCCTGCACGCGGGCGTCGCTGCAGAACGCGACCACCGGCACGCCCTCGATCCGGCCGCGTACGGCGCACACGCCCGACTGGTCCGGCGGGGCGATCGGCCGCAGCGGGCCCTCGTCGAGGAGCGTGGCGAGCCGGGCCAGCGGGTCGCGGGGATCGGCCGCCGGGCCGGGAGCCGGGCGGGCGGCGACCCCGTTGTCAACGACGCTCATCCGCGTGCCTCTCCGCCGCGATGAACTCCGCCAGCCGTGCGACGCCCTCCTCGATCTCCTCGTGGGTGAGGTAGCTGGTGGACAGCCGGATGGTGCGCTCGCCCCCGCCCTGCGGATAGAAGTACGACATCGGCGTCCAGATGACCCCGAAGTCCTGCGCGGAGCGGGCCAGCGCCGCGTTGTCCGCCCGGAAGGGGACATGCAGGGCCAGGAAGAAGCCGCCGGTGGGAGAGTTCCAGCGCACCCCCGGCATCCCGGCGAAGCGGCGTTCCAGGCAGGCGAGCGTGTGCCGCATGGCGTCCCCGTAGTACTCGGCGGTCCCGCGGTTGAGCTCGGAGACCCGCCCGTCGGCGGCGAGCAGCGCCCCGGCCACGGCGGCCTGGCTGAGCGGTGAGGTGTTGACGGTCACCATGCTCTTGATCTTGGCGAGCTCGTCGGCGAGCAGCACCGTGCGGCCATCTGAGTCCACGACCTCCTGGTCGGCGACCGCGAAGCCGACCCGCGCGCCCGGGAAGACCGACTTGGAATACGACCCGAGGTGGACGACCCGGCGCCCGCGGTCGAGCGCCTTCAGCGCCGGCACCCGGGCGCCCGGGCTGACCAGCCGGTAGGGACTGTCCTCCAGGATCAGCAGGTCGTGCCGGGCGGCGAGGTCGATGAGCTCGTGCCGGGCCGCCAGCGGCATCGTCGTGCCGGAGGGGTTGGAGTGGTCGGGCACCACGTACACCGCCCGGGGGCGGCGGCCCCGGGCCCGCTCGGCCAGGACGGCGGCCTCCAGGTCGGCGCAGGACAGCCCGTCCTCGCGCTCCTCGACGGCGGTCAGCTCGACGTCCAGCAGCAGCGCCGCCCCGGTGATGCCCACGTAGCAGGGGCTGGAGACGATCAGCACGTCGTCCGGGCCGGAGATGAGCGCCCGCAGCGCCAGGAACATCGCCTCCTGGCAGCCGACGGTGACCACGATCGACTCGGGCGGGACGTCGATGCCCTCGTCGACCCGGAGCGACCGCGCGATGATCTCGCGGATGCGGCCGGCTGAGGGACCGTACTGGAACACGGCGTCCCTGACCTGCTCCGGCGTCGCGCCCTGCGCGGCGAGATGGTCCAGGTACGCACGGATCTGGGAGAAGATCTGCTCAGTCTCGAAGAACCCGGCGTACGGCCGGCCGGGAGCGAACGAGATCGCCTCGGGATAGCGGCTCGTCACCTCGTTCAGGAAGTTCATCGTGTCCATGACGGGGTCGGAGACGCTGGAGTGCAGGTCGGCCCGCCGCAGCCCGCCTCCCACCGGCACCGTTCCCGGCAGAGGCACCGTTCCCGGCAGCGGCGCGGTGCCCGGCAGCGCCGCGATCTCCGTCACCGCCATGGTTCCCGGAAGCACCGGGGTCTCCGGCAGCGGGGGCTCCGGGCTCGGGCGGGCGGCGCCGGGGCGCACCAGCTCGGGCCCCGCACCGGCGACCGTGCCGGTCCCGGTCAGCGTCATGGCGTCGCGCAGTTCCTCCAGGAGGATCGTGAGCACGTGGGCCACGCCCTCCTCCTGGGCGACCGCGAGTCCGTGCAGCACCGGACGGCCGAGCAGCACCGCGTCGGCGCCGAGCGCGAGGGCGGCCAGCACGTCGCGGCCCCGGCGGACACCGCCGTCGAGCAGCACGGGCACCCGCCCGGCCACGGCCGCGGTGATCTCGGGGAGCACCTCGACGCCGGCCGGGACGCCGTCGAGCTGGCGTCCGCCGTGGTTGGAGACCACGATTCCGTCGGCTCCGGCCTCGATCGCGCGTTCGGCGTCGGCGGCCGTCAGGATGCCTTTCAGCAGGACCGGCAGCCGGCTGACCGACCGCATCCAGGCCACCACCGACCAGTCGAGGCCGGGGTCGAACTCCGCGCCGGCGTGCCCGGCGGGCGAGGTGAAGCCGTCCCGGCCCACGTCGGCGGCGTAGAGGTTGGCGGGGAAGACGGACGCGGGCACCCGGAAGCCGTTCCGCTCGTCGCGAAGGCGCCGTCCGAGGTGGGGCGCGTCGACGGTGAGGACGAGGGCGCCGAACCCCGCCCGCTCGGCGCGCTCGACGACGTGGCGGGTGAGCTCCCGGTCGCGCAGGCAGTACACCTGGAGCCAGAGCGGGACCTCCGCCTCGGCGGCCACGTCCTCCACGGTGCGCCCGGCCATCATGCTGACGATCACCGGCACGCGGGCCGCCGCCGCCGTGCCGCGCACGGTGGCCACCTCGCCCAGGGGGTGCGCCATCGTCTGCAGGGCCAGCGGGGCGATCGCGACCGGCGCGTCCCAGGTCTCGCCGAGGATCTTGACCGTGGTCTCCGGCCGGTGCACGCCGCGCAGCACCGACGGGTTCAGGCGCAACCGGTCGAACGCATCGGTGTTGGCGGCGATCGTGCTCTCCTCGCCCGCACCGCCTTCCCAGAAGTCCCAGACCGAGGGATCGACCAGTTTCCGGGCGAGCTCGCGGTAGTCCCTGAGCGTCACGGGGGCGTTGTTCGCAGGCATCTCGGGTGTCCCTCCGTCTGGATACGGTGCGGTGCGACGGCCGCTCAATCGGCCTCCCCGACGGGGACGGACCATCCGCGGGCGCGCAGCTCACGGGCCAGGTCCTGGGCCGACTCCGGCCGCACCCACAGCTCCACCAGGCCGACGGAGCGTCCGGGCGAGTGCTCGATCGCGACGTCCTCGATGTTGATCCCCGCCACTCCCGCGGCCTGGAAGAGCAGTGCGAGCTCGCCCGGCCGGTCGGCGACCAGGACGGGCACGGCGGTGTAGCGGCGGGGCCGCCCGCCGTGCTTGCCGGGGATCCGGCCGTGGCCGGCCACTCCCCTGGCGAGCAGATCGGCGACGGCGCCCTCCGCCTCCCCCTCGCGCAGGCCGGCGGCGGCCGTGACGAGGTCGCGGGCGACCTCCTCCAGCAGGTCGGCGATCGGCCGCGCGTTGGCGCACAGGATGGCGAGCCACAGTTCGGGATCGCCGGCCGCGATCCTGGTCACGTCGCGGGCGCCCTGCCCGGTCAGCGCCAGCACGCCGCCGGGCGCGCCGGCGAAGCGGGCGGCCATCGCCGCGGACACCACGTGGGGGGTGTGGGAGATCAGGGCGACCGCCCGGTCGTGGTCGGCGGCGTCCATGACGACCGGCGTGGCGCCGCAGGCCAGGATGAGCGCGGTCGCCGCGCCGACGGCCTCCTCGCCGGTGTCCCGCGTGGGGCACAGCACCCAGGGGCGGCCGAGGAAGAGGTCGGCCTGGGCGGCCAGCGGGCCGGAGCGTTCCCTGCCGCCCATGGGATGGCCGCCCACGTAGGTCGTCATGTCACAGCCGAGCCGCACGGCCTCGGCCATCGGGCGTTCCTTGACGCTCGCGACGTCGGTGTAGACGCGGGCGACGCCGCGTTTCTGCGCCTCAAGCAGGGCCGCGGGCACGGCCCCCGGCGGCACCGCCAGGATCGCCAGGTCGGCCGGCTCGAACGACTCCAACGGCTCGGACGGTTCGCGGGGCTCGTGTGGGCGGCCGTACAGCGGCGTGCCGGCCCCCGCGTCCGCGGCCAGCCGGACGGCGGCCGGGTCGCGGTCGGCCAGCAGCACCTCGGTGCCCCGCCCGCGCAGCGCGAGCGCGATCGAGGTGCCGATGAGGCCGGTGCCGATGACCGCGACCCGCGCCGGCGCGACCTTGGTCTCCACCGGGCTCACCGGCTCACCATCTCGGCGGCGTACGACGCCTCGGCGCCGCGCAAGTAGACGTGCCGGAGATCCGAGCGCGGGCGCTCCACGTCGACGTGCGCCACCAGGCGGACGACGCGCGGCATGCCGCCGGGCACCGGCGGCTCGTGCGCGCACATCAGGGGCACCTCGTGCAGGCCGGTCAGGCGGGCGCCCCGCGCCGGGAACGCGGCGGTCAGGTCGGGTGTGGCGGTGAGGAGCACGCTGACGACGTCGTCGGCCACGAGGCCGTTGCGGGTCAGCACGGCGGTGACGAGCTCGGCGGTCGCCCCGAGGATCGCCTCGCTCGCGTTCTCCTCGACCCGGATGGCGCCGCTGATCGCGTGGATGGTCATGGTCAGATCCGGCCGGCCTCGTTCGCCGCCGACTGCCGGGAGACTGCCTCGTAGAGGGCCTTGATGTTGTTGCTGCCGAACGTCCGGGCGCCGCGGCGGTCGATCAGCTCGTAGAAGAGGGTCCCCCGGGAGTGCCGCGACTCGGTGAAGATCTGCAGCAGTACGCCCGAGTGGTCGCGGTCCGCCAGGATGTTCAGCTCGCGCAGGTCGTCGACGGGCACCTCGACGTCGCCCAGCCGTCCGGGCAGGTTGTCGTAGTAGGCCCCCGGTGTGCTGAGGAAGCGCACGCCCCGCTCGGAGCAGGTGCGCACGGCCGAGGCGATGTCGTCGGTGAGGAACGCGACGTGCTGGACGCCCGCCCCGTCGTGCGCGCGGACGAACGCGTCGATCTGCCCGGGCGCCCTCGTGGTGTCCGGCTCGATGACGGTGAGGGTCACCTGCCGGGAGACGCTCTGGACCACCTTGGAATCCATCGCCTGGGAGCCGACGATGATCCGCTCCTCGAAGGTCTGCTCGAACCCGAACACGTCCTGGCAGTGGCGGATCGTCGGGCCGAGTTCGCCGGCGGGCACGCACACGGCGAAGTGGTCGATCACGCGGAGAAGCCCGTCCGGTGAGCCGGCGGCGCCGGTCTCGACGATGGTGCCGGGGGCGAACGGCGCGCCGGGTGACTCACGCGAGGTGAAGCGGTGCTCGACGTCGCCGAACCCGGCCACGGATGCGAAGGTGACACGGGCGCCCTCCGGGCCGAACTCGGTGGGCGGGGCGACCGGCGCCGCCCCGCGCTCCACCGCCCTGGCGAACGCCTCGCGGGCGTCGGGCACGGCCAGGCCGATCACCGCGACGCCCTCACCGTGCCGCCCGACGTACTCGGCGGCGCGGTGGCCGCCGCCGATGGCGGAGGTCACCAGGACGGTGATGTCGCGCTGCCTGAGCAGGACCGAGCGGCAGTCCGGCAGGCCGGTCTGCGGCCCGCCGCGACCCGCCACCGTGAATCCGTAGGAATCGCGCAGACCGGCCGCGGTGCGTTCCGCGTCCTCGGCGAATAACTCGATGTGGTCGATCGAAAGAATGTCCACCGGCCGCGCCTCCGTCGCCGTACAAGTGTTTATGGAGCAGGCGGGGACAAATTTACTCGCATATTCGCCGCGGCCCCCCGGCGTCCAACCGCGTATTTGTCCGGCGGGGGCTCCGGTCACGTCTTCGATATTTTTCGTTCGAGCCGGGTGGCGCACTCCCGCCATCCCTGCGCGCATCCGCGCGCGAGTTGGACGATGATTTCCGCGCAGTGCGGCGGAATGCTGTCCACGATCTTGACCCAGTCCTCCCGCGGAATGGTATGGATATTCAGCAGGCGCAGGAGGTCGCGGCCGTTCTCGTTGAGGCGCAGCGCCGGATCGGCCTTCAGCCGGTCGACGATCGCCGCCGGCGGCTGTTCCAGGGCGCGCCGGGCGGCGGGCCGGTCCACCGGTCCGGCGGGGGGAAGCTCGCCCGGCACCGCACGTTTGTGCCGTCCCGCGGGCACCGGGCTCTCTCCCCTGTGCATGCGCTTCCTGACGTCGCGCACGGTCTCTGGCGAGATGCCGGCGATCCTCGCGATGTGCCGGAAGGACAGGCTGGGATCCTTGGTCATCAGGTCGTAGGCCAGGGTGCGCCCCGAGACGCGGTTGATGGAGCGGACCCGGCCGTCCCTGCCGATCCTGGCCACGCAGGGCGACTCCGGCGCCGTGCGTCTGCGCAGCTCGGAGATCGTCTTGGCCGACAGGCCGGTGGTCGAGGCGATCAGCCGGTCGGACCAGTCGGGATGTGATTCGATGATCTTCTCGGCGGCGCTCTTGCGGTCGGGCAGCGACAGCGGCAGGCCGTGGGCGATGTTCAGCCTGACGGACAGGACGAAGGCGTCGTCCTCCGGGCCGTCGAAGAACCGGGCGGGAATCGTCCGCCGCCCGCACAGCTGGGCGGCCCTGAGACGGTGCATGCCGTCGATGACCCGCATGGTGGGCCGGTGCACGACGATCGGCGGCAGGGGGCCGGTGGCGGCGGCCAGCAGTTCCACGTGCTCACGGCTCTCCCCCGAACTTCGCGGAGAACCCCCGATCGACAGCGAACTGATCTCGACTTCCACCACCGAATAGAAATCCGGATCCGGCGCGAACTGCAACGAGGACTCCTCACGGTCTGCTCACCTGTATGGGAAGCGGAACAGGTACCGGGGACGCCTGCGGTTCTCCGCAGGCCAGAAAAAAATATAACCATCGATGCGAAAACGGCCGAGACCTCGCATTCGGTCGCGCTCGCCGAGTGAATTCGAACAGGCGGAAACGACGTCGGTTGGGCCGGCCCGGGCCGGCCCAACCGACGCTTCGACTCCGGGACGGGACCCCATACGCCCCGTGCATTCCCGGCACGAGACGTTCTACGGGATCACTGGTTTCGATGAGGTATCGGCAGCCGGGCCGGGAATGAAACCGCGGCGAAACCGTGCGCGGTCTAGTCTAACCAAGAGTCAGACGGTCTCCTCGACCCGTTCCTGGACGCGCTGCGCGAACTCGTCCCAAATGTTTCCGCATTCGAAGGCAAGGGAGGCGACGATGTCACCCCAGTACGGCGGCACGCCTCCGAGGTACGGCGGCACGCGTTCACCCAGGCGTTTCCACCGTTCGACCTCCGCCAGGTGGGCGCTCAGCAGCCTGAGCAACGCGCGGCCCGCCGGGCTGCCGATGAGTTCGGGATCCGAGCGCAACCGCTCGATTCCCTGGCGCAGTTCTCCGAGATCGTCGCGCGCGTCGGGATCGTCGACCGGAGGCGCCTGCGGCCTGGGCCGCCGGCCCGCCACCGGATCCTCCTGACGGCGCATTTTGTTTCTGACGTCCCGGGCCGTCTCCGGAGAAATTCCGGCCACCTTCGCGATCTGCCGTAAGGACCATTCAGGATTTTCCGCGATCAGTTCCATCGCGATCCTGCGGCCCTCGGCGGCGTTCACCGAGCGCACCCGCCCGTCGCGGCCGATCCGGGCGTTCGGCGACAGAATTTCGGCGCCGGCCGCCCTTATCTCGGCCACCGTCTTCGCGCTGATTCCCGCGACCGAGGCGATATAGCGGTCCGACCAGTGCGGGCGGAGTTTCAGTATGCGCTCGGCGGCGGCCTTGCGATCGCTCAGCGAGAGGGGCAGCCCGTGCGCGGCGTTGGCCCGTACCGCGAGGACGAAGGCCTCCACCTCGTCTCCGTCGAACAACCGCACGGCGATGTGGGCCGCGCCGCGCAGGCGGGCGGCGGCCAGGCGGTGCGCGCCGTCGATGACGCGCATCGTCGGGTAATGCACCAGAATCGGCGGAAGCTCGTCGGGCACCGCGGCCAGCAGTAAAACATGTTCGCGATCTTCTCCGGATTTTCTGGGAGACAATCCCGTTACGAGAGAATCAACCGCGACCATGGTCACCTGCCCCCCGTCGGCATCGATCAGCTGCTCCAGGTCACCGGTCATACCGTGCCTCCACAGTGTGGCGTCCCCGTCGGTTCAACTGGTCCACGAATCCCTTGTGAATCACGCGCACGGTGCCCTTTTCAGACGGTCGGTTCCTCTGTTTGAGGATGTCCGCCGTGACCGGCCCCACTGACCCCGCTGTCAGCAATTGGACACCATGGCACCGGAAACAGGTGCCCGGCGCTCTTGACAGGGACGGCAGGTGGGGCGTTTAAGCGGATCGCGCTTCCCCGGTTCCCCTTTTCCGTTCGCGTCCCGTGCCTCTTCTTACTACAGATCCCGGGGTTTCAAAAAGGTTTCGCCCGATCATGTACCGCTATGTGCGGACCGAAAACCATTACCGTTGTCCACATCACCTGTCATACCCGCATAAAGGCGGCTTTCGTGTCCAACCGCCGAATTTCCGCGCTTGGACACCCGGGGCGAAGACGCCGCGGCCCGGCTCCGCGATCTCGCGGTGCCGGGCTGCGGGCAGAGCCGTTCGGACTGTTCAGACTGTTCTGAGTGCCTCGGTGGGCTGCATGCGGGCCGCGCGCAACGCCGGCAGCAGCCCGGCGACCGCGCCGATGAGGACGGCCGCGCCGAGCCCGCCTCCCCACGCGATCGGCGGCACGACCGTGGCCCACCCCTTGAGGAGCGCGTAGGCCGCGGTGACGCCGACGCCCAGCACGACCCCGGCGATGCCGCCCATGGCGGCCAGCAGGACCGCCTCGGACAGGAACTGCAGGCGGATGTTGCCCCGGGTGGCCCCGAGCGAGCGCCGGAGCCCGATCTCCGAACGCCGTTCGAGCACGGAGATGACCATGGTGTTGGCCACGCCGATGCCGCCGACGAGCAGCGCCACCGCCCCGAGCCCGAGGAACAGTCCGTTCAGGGCGGACTGGGCGACGGCGCGGGCCTCCAGCGCGGCGGAGGGCTGGCTGACGACGACCTCGTCCGCGTGCTCCGGGTAGGCGGTGGCGGCCAGCACCTGCTGCACGTCCTTGACCTGCTCCGTCTGGGCGCGGATGTAAATCTTGGTCGGATGGCCGTCGAAGTGGAGGTACTTCTCGGCGGCCCCGTACCCGACGAGAACCGACTCGTTGATCTCCTGCACGAGGCTCGCCTTGCCGAGGATCCCGGCGACGTAGAACCACTGCCCGCCGACCCACAGCCGGGCGCCCGGATGGATCTTCGCGATGCCCAGCCTGGCCGCGGCGGTCCAGCCGAGCACCACGACCGGCTGGTCGGCGGTCGCGGCGTTCAGGTATCTGCCCTGGGCCACCGTCATCCGCAGCGCGGCCGGCAGGCCGAGGCTCGCGGCGCTGACCGTGAGCGCGTTGGTGTTGACGCTCGGGATGTAGGGCGAGCGGTAGACGCTGGCCGAGGTCTTGCCCGTGCTCTCGACCGAGTCGACCGGCCCGATCCTGGCGATCATCCCGGGCGCCTCGCGCGGGAGTTTCGCGTCCTTCCCGCTGAGCGTCTGGCCGGGGGTGACGGTGAGCAGGTTGGTGCCCAGCTTGTCGATCTCGGCGAGCAGCCCGGCCTGCGACGAGGCGGACAGCCCCAGCACCGCCACCATGGCGGCGACGCCGATCGAGATGCCCAGCGCGGAGAGCAGGGCTCGCATCCGTCTTGTCCGCAGGCCGACGGCCGCGGTCCTCGCGACGTCGGCCGGATGCATCCGGGTGGAAGCCGTCATGGTGGTCACAGCAGGGCCTCCTCCTCGTCGGCGTTGACCTCGGCCACGATGTGGCCGTCGAGCACCTCGATGCGGCGGCGCAGCCGCGCGGCCAGGGCCCGGTCATGAGTGATCATGACGATGGTCGCGCCCTCCCGGTTGAGCTCCTGGAGCAGCTCGAAGATCGCGCTTCCGGAGACGCTGTCGAGGTTGCCGGTGGGCTCGTCGGCCAGCACGATCGCGGGGTTGCCGACCAGGGCCCTGGCGATGGCCACCCGTTGCCGCTCTCCTCCGGAGAGCTGGGACGGGCGGTGGTGGAGGCGATGGCCGAGGCCGACCCGTTCCAGCGCGGTCCGGGCCGCGGCGAGCCTGGACCGGTACCGCACGCCGCTGTACAGCAGCCCGTCGGCGACGTTCTCCAGCGCCGTGGCGTGCTCGGCGAGGAAGAACTGCTGGAAGACGAAGCCGATCCGGGTCGCCCTGACCTGGGCCAGCGCGCGGTCGGACATGCGGGCCACGTCCTCCCCCACGATCCTGACCCGGCCGGACGTCGGGCGGTCGAGCGTGCCCATCACCTGCAGCAGGGTGGACTTGCCCGAGCCCGACGGGCCGACGATGGCCACCAGTTCGCCCCGCCGGATGGTGAAGGTGGCCTTGTCCAGGGCCACGACCGGCGACGCGCCCGGGTAGATCTTGGTCACGTTCTCGAGCTGGATGACCGGCTCACCGATGCGGGGCCGGTCTCCCACGGCCATCGTCCGCGCCTCCTGGCTGGTCATGACGCCGGCACCACCACGTTCTGGCCGACCTGCAGCCCCTCGCCCCGCACCTCGACCACCCCGGCGGCGTCGTCGAACAGGCCCACCTCCACCGGGATCAGGCGGTGCGAGCCGTTCGCCTCGACGACCTCCAGGGCGTACCCTCCGCCGGCCAGCGCGAGCAGCGCGTTCACCGGCACCGACAGCACGTCCTTCGCCGTGTCCGTGACGATCGACACCTGCACCGGCGCCTGGTCGAGCCGGCCGGTGTCCTTGGGCTTCTCCGGCCTGATGCGCACCGTGATGGTGGTGCTGTCGTCGTTCTTCTTCTCGGCCACCTTGCCGACCGAGGACACCTCGCCGGGGGTGGTCTTGCCGGTGGGCAGCGTGATGAGCACCTTGTCACCGGTCACGACGTCCGACTGCTGGTAGGCGTTGAGGGCGACCGTGACCTCACGACGGGTGGAGGAGCCCTCGAGGACGACCGATCCGGGCATCGCGGCCGTGCCGCGCACCCCGGAGACCTTGGTGACCCTGATCTCGTCGGCCGGCACGAACAGCGCCTGCCCGAGCGGCAGCGTCCCGGTCTGCTTCAGGCCCATCTTCTTCTGCAGCCGGACCAGGGCGTAGTAGGTCCGCGCGCCGAAGTAGTCGGACTTGGGGCTGAGCTTCTTCTTGCTCGCGTACTTCAGCGCCACGAGCGCGGCGTTGAGCTGCCGCACGTCGGCGCCTTCCATCCCCCACTTCAGCTCCCGGTACGCGGGGGTGACCGTGCCCTTCAGGAAGATCACCGGCTTGTTGTCCACCCGGTAGAGCGGCTTGCCCTGACCGATGATGTCGCCGACGGCGGGCAGCCGGGTGATCGTGCCGCTCGCCTTGCCGACGATCTGGAGCTTGCCGACGTAGCCGAGCGTGCCGTTCTCCATGGTCCTGGCCGACAGCGTGCCCTTGGTCACCTGGGCGAGCCCGGTCGGGGCGGTGTTCTGGATCGTGCCGGTAGCCGCCTTCCGGTCGAACGGCTTGACGACGGCGACCGTCACGCCGGCCGCCGCGACAACGGTGACGACGACGATCGCGGTGCGCCATCCCCGTCGCCCGCGCGGCGCGGGCGGAAGGGCGGCGGGCGGAGTGACGTCCGTGGTGTCGGTGGCCTGCCTCGGCACCTCGGTGGTGCTCACGAACCGGCCCCGCCCTGCACCGCGGGACCGCCGGGGCCGCCGGGACCGGGCTGCTGCCTGAGGTTCTGCGGCTGGTACTTCGCGCACGCCTCCGACGCCTTCCGGAACTGCGGCGACTGCGGGTCGATGCCGCTGTCCTGCATGAAGGCGAAGCCGCCGTTCTTGTCGGGGTCGGGGAACTTCGGCAGGCCGTTCTCACGCATGCACTGGGCGTACTTGAGCTTGTCGGCGGTGGGCCAGCCGGCGTTCGGGTCGGCGTCGTTCTTGGCGTCGATGCGCGGGCCGGAGGGGAGGTACTGCTTGCACTTCTCCTCGGCCTTCTTGAACTCCGGGGACTGCGGGTCGATGTCGCCGCCCTCGGGGAAGGCGATGCCGCCGCCGGGCTTCGGGTCGGGGAAGTTCGGGATGCCGTTGTGGCGCATGCAGTTGGCGTACGCCACGATGTCGCCCGACCCCGAGGACTGGGCGGCGCCGCCGTTGCCGCCCGCGGTGTCGCCGCCGCCGGTGGCGGCGTCGGAGGTGACTCTGGCCACGGCCCGGGCCTCGGGCTCGCCTCCCGTGCAGGCGGTGGAGAGCAGAGCGACGGCCGCGGCGGCCAGGACGACCGGGACTGTCCGGTAGAGATGCCTATTCGGTTCGTTTCGCCGATGGGCGCGGCCAACAATAGGGGACATTTCATCCTCCATTACTCGCGAGGTTTTCCGCTGACCTCCTTTCTATCGGGTAAGCGGTTTCGACAGGGTTTCGTAAGGCGGCGTTAAAAGCCCCGGCCCGCGCTGGGGGGATTCGCGGGCCGGGGCGGTCAAGGGGATGCGGCAGGGTCAGGCGGAGGGCGGGCGCGGCGCGTCCGCCGGCAGCAGCTTCTGGCAGGTCTGCTGCGCGGCCTTGAACTCCGCGCTGCCGAGGTCGATTCCGGTGAACATGCCGTCCGCGTTGGGCTCCGGGAAGTCCGGCAGGCCGTTCTTACGCATGCAGGCGACGTACTTGGACACGTCGGGCAGCGGACGGTTCCCCTGCGGGGCCGCCTGGGGCTGACCGCCGGGCGAGTCTCCCGGCTGCGGCTGTCCCGGCTGGCCACCGGCCTGACCACCCGGTTGCGGCTGGCCGCCCGCCGGCGCCCCCTGCCGGTCGCCCTTGGGGGCCTGCGACATGCACGCCTGCTCGGCCTTCTTGTACGTGGGCCCGTTGACGTCGATGAGGGACGGATCAAGCCCGATCCCGCCATCGGGCCTGGGGTCGGGGAAGTTCGGCACGCCGTTCTCGCGCAGGCACTTCACGAAGGCCACCGCCTGCGCGTGCCGCGAGTTCGTCTCCGCGGGCGAGGCCACAGGGGAAGACGCGGAGGAAGCCGCGGCGGCCGCGCGGTCGTCGTCCCCGCGGGAGGACGTCACCAGGTACACCGCCATCGCCGCCACCGCGACCGCAAGCGCGGCGGCCAGCACGCCCGTCAGCCAAAGCCGTCTTCTGAGTCCCGCGACTTCGGTGGAGCCCGTATTGTCGTCCACTCATGCCCCCAACCGCTGAGAAATGATTCGCGCGATGTCCGCGATCGGTTTCGCGGCCATCATGCCATCGTGGTCGGTATTAACCGGGATATTGTCGATATTTCCTTGGACATAGTCGGCCCAGCCGTCCGCGCCTGGGCTTTCGACGTGTCCCTGTGTGGCGACGAACAGCGTCACATCGCCCTGGAACACACTCGCGGTGAAATTCCGGAGTAAGCGGAAGTTGTTCGCGTTGACCTTCTGGATCTCCGACAGCACGCGGGTCCTCGGCTGCCCGGGCACCTCGGCCGCGCCGTTCCGCTGACCGCCGGGATCCGGGTCGCCCTGCCGGTCGTCGGGATCGAACGGATAGCCGTCCAGGCTGATCAGCGTGCTCACCTTCTCGCCGCGTTCCTGGAGGAGCGTGGCCATCGCGTGCGCGACCGCCGCGCCGAAGGACCAGCCGAGCAGGTTGTACGGGCCCTCGGGTTGCACCGCCCGGATCTGCTCCACGTAGTCCCTGGCCATCTCCTCGATCGTCTCCGGCAGCCGTTCGCCCGGGTCGAACCCGCGGGCCTGCAGCCCGTACACCGGCTGGTCGTCCGGCAGGTGACGGGTGAGTTCGGCGTAGCACCAGCTCAGCCCGGAACTCGGGTGGACGCAGAAGAGCGGCGGCTTGTCACCCTGGGTTCTGAGCGGCAGGATCAGCCCGAGGTCGTCGGCGCCCAGCGACGCGGCGATGCCCGCCGGGGTCTGGGCGGTGAAGACCGACCGGATGCCCACGTCGGCGCCGAGCACGCCCCGGATGCGCGTGATCAGCTTCATCGCCAGGAGCGAGTCGCCGCCCAGCTCGAAGAACGACGCCTCCGCCCCGACCCGTTCGAGCCCCAGCACCTCGGCGAACAGCCCGCAGAGCACCTCCTCCACGGCGGTCTCGGGGTCGCGGCCCCCCAGCCCGGCAAGCTCGGGCGCGGGCAGCGCGGCCCGGTCGAGCTTGCCGTTGACGGTGACGGGCAGCGCCGGCAGCGGCACGACGGAGGCGGGGACCATGTGGTCGGGCAGCCGTTCGGCGAGGTATCCGCGCAGCGCCGCGGCGTCCACCGCGTCACCGGCCGGCACCACGTACGCCACCAGGCTCTTTATCTCCAGCCGGTCTTCCCGGACGACCGCCGCCGCCTGGGCGACGCTCTCGTGGGCGGCCAGCACCGCCTCGATCTCGCCCAGCTCGACCCGGATGCCGCGCACCTTCACCTGGTCGTCGGCACGGCCCGTGAACAGCAGTTCGCCGCCGGGCGTCCAGCTGACGACGTCGCCGGTCCGGTACATCCGCTCGCCCTCGGCGAACGGCGACGCGACGAATCTCCCGGCGGTGAGCCCGGGACGGTTCAGGTAGCCGCGGGCGAGGCCCACTCCGGCCACGTAGAGCTCGCCCCGTACGCCGACGGGGACCGGCGTCAGGAACTCGTCCAGCACGTAGGCGCGGGTGTTGCCGAGCGGGCGGCCGATCGTCACCTCGGCCTCCGGCTCCAGCGGGCCGCTCATCGTCGCGCACACCGTCACCTCGGTCGGCCCGTACGCGTTGACCACCCGGCGGCCCGGCAGGCGCCCGGGCAGCCACGGCGGGCACGTCTCGCCCGCCACCACGACCGTGGTCAGGCTCTCGGGCAGTTCCTCGGTCGTGGCCAGCACGGACGGCGACACGGTCAGGTGCGTCACGCCGAACTCGGCGGTCACGGAGGCCAGCGTCCCGTGCGGCGGCAGCCGGTCGGCGCCCGCGACCACCAGGCACGCCCCCGACAGCAGCGCCATGCACAGCTCCCAGACCGAGGCGTCGAAACTCAGCGAGGCCAGTTGCAGCACCCGCGCGCCGGGGCGCACGCCGAACGCGGCGATCTGGTCGGCCGCCAGGTTGCCGAGGCCGCGATGGGTGACGACGACCCCCTTCGGCGTACCGGTGGAGCCGGAGGTGTAGATGACGTACGCGACGTCGTCCACCCGGCCCGCCACCCGGACGGGCTCACCGGGGTCTTCGCCGGGGCGTGCACCGAGGCCCCGGCGGAGGTGCTCACCGGAGTGTTCGGCGGAGCCTTCGCGGGGGTCTTCGCCAGGGTTTTCGCGGGGGTCTTCGCGGGAGCCTTCACGGGGGTCTTCGCCAGGGTTTTGGCAGGAGTCTGCGCGGAGGCGCACGCCGTCGAGCACCACCGCGTCCTCCGGCGCCGCCGGCCGGGTCTCCGGCGTGCACAGCACCAGCGCGGGGGCGGCGTCGGCCAGCATGAACGCGATCCGCTCGGCCGGATAGGCCGGGTCGACCGGGACGAACCCGGCCCCCGCCTTCGCGACGCCCAGCAGCACCGCCACCAGATCGGGCGAGCGCTCCATCAGCACCGCGACGAGGTCCCCCGGGCGCACCCCCCGGGCCAGCAGGTCGCGCGCCACGCCGTCCGCGGCGCGGTCCAGCTCCGCGTAGGTCAACTCCCGTCCGGGGCCGATCACCGCCGTCGCGGCGGGCGTACGCGCCACCTGCGCCTCGAACAGCTCCGCGAGCGTGCCGGCCGGAGCCGGGCGGTCCGTCCGGTTCCACTCCGTCAGCGTCCGCGAGCGCTCGTCGCGCGTCAGCACGTCGACGTTCCTCAGCCGTACGGCCGGATCGGACACCACCTGCTCCAGCACCCGCACCAGCCGTACGGCCAGTGCCCGGACCGTGCTCTCGTCGAACAGGTCGGCGGCGTAGAGCAGCACGCCCGCGATGCCGGACGGCCTGCCCTCGCCGTCGCGGTGCTCGGCCAGGTCGAGGGTGAGGTCGACCCTGGCCGCGCCGGCCTCGTCCCCGGAGGACAGCGGGCGGACCCGCAACCCCGGCAGGTCCCAGAGCCCGCCCTTCCCCTCCGGCGCGTTCTGCACGGCGAGCGAGACCTGGAACAGCGGGTTGCGCCCGAGCGACCGGGGCGGGTTCAGATCCTCGACCAGGCGCTCGAACGGAAGGTCCTGATGGGTGTACGCCGCCAGGTCGGCCTCCCGCACCCGGGACAGCAGCTCGGTGAAGGTGGGGTCGCCGGAGAGGTCGGCGCGCAGCACGAGCGTGTTGACGAAGAACCCGGCCAGATCGTCCAGCGCCGGCTCACCCCGCCCGGCCACGGCCGTGCCGATGGGGATGTCGGTGCCCGCTCCCATGCGCGACAGCAGCACCGCCAGCGCGGCCTGCACGACCATGAACATGGTGGCCTTGCCCCGCTGGGCGAGCTCCACCAGCCGGGAGTGGACCTGCGGAGGGACCCGGACGGGCACGGTCGCGCCGCGGAAGGAGGACACGGCCGGGCGCGGCCGGTCCACGGGCAGGGCGAGCTCCTGGGGGATGCCGGCGAGCGCCTGCCGCCAGTAGCCGAGCTGGCCGCTGATCAGGCTGCCGGGGTCGTCAAGGTCGCCGAGGACCTCCCGCTGCCACAGGGCGTAGTCGGCGTACTGGACCGGCAGCGGCCGCCAGTCGGGCGCGCGGCCCTCGCGGCGGGCCGCGTAGGCGGCCACCAGGTCCCGGGACAGCACGCCCATCGACCAGCCGTCGGCGGCGATGTGGTGGACCACCGTCAGGAGGACGTGCTCGGCGGGCGCCAGCCGGAGCAGCGTGACCCGCCAGGGCAGGTCGACGCTGACGTCGAACCCGTCGCGGGCCCGCGCGGCGATCACCTCGCCGACCTCGTCCTCCGTGGTCTCCAGCACGGTCAGCGGCGGAGCCTGGTCGAGGACGCGCTGGCAGGGCACGCCGTCCCGGTCGGGGAAGATCGTACGCAGGCTCTCGTGGCGGTCGGCGACGTCGGCGACGGCCGCCTCCAGCGCCGCCACGTCCAGATCACCCGACAGGCGCAGGGCCAGGGGCATGTTGTAGCCCGCGCCCTCCCCGGCGCCTTCCAGCCGGTTGAGGAACCACATGCGCTGCTGGGCGTACGACAGCGGCAGCGCCTCCGGGCGCGGCATCGGCGTCAACGCTTTGCGTGTCTCGCCCGAGCCGTCGATGAGCCGGGCCACTCCGGCGACGGTCGGCTCGGCGAACAGCGCGCCGATGCTGATCTCTGTTTCGAGGACGGACCGGATCCGGGCCAGCAGCCGCATGGCCCGCAGGGAGTCGCCG
>NZ_BOOB01000068.1 GCF_016863015.1 Microbispora amethystogenes
ATGCCCAAATGGACTGGAGCGCTGCGATGGCCGAGGAGATCTGCCGGTTGCTGGCCCGCCATCTGCCCGGGTACGAGGTCCGGGTGATCGACCGGCTGGGCGAGGGACAGGACAACGCCGCGTACGAGGTCAACGGCGAGCTGGTCGTGCGCCAGAGCAAGGCCGGCGACCCCACGGAGCGCGGAGAGGCGGTCGAGCGTGAGGCGGCGCTGCTCGCCGTCGTGGGCGAGGTGTCGCCGCTCCCGGTTCCGCGGCCGGTTCTCGTCGTTCCCGAGGCGGGGGTGCTGGCCTATCCCAAGCTGCCGGGCCTGCCGCTCAACCGTCATCCCGTGCCCGAGCCGGCCCGTCTGGCGGCCCCTCTGGGCGCTTTCCTCAGCGCGCTGCACACGCTGCCCGTCCCCCGCGTGGAGGACCTGGTGCCGCGCGACGCCTACCCGTTGGGCGACCTCAGGGAGGAGGCCGAGGGCGACTACGCGGAGATCGCCGGCCGTCTGCCCGCGGAGGAGCGCGCGCTGGTCGAGAAGTTCCTCGCCGCCGAGGCGCCCGCGGACCCCGACACGCTGACGTTCTGCCACAACGACCTGGGCAGCGAGCATGTGCTGGTGGACGCCGCGACGAGCGCGGTGACAGGGGTCATCGACTGGACGGACGCCGCCGTCGCCGATCCCGCGTACGACCTCGCGCTCGTCTACCGGGATCTCGGCCCCGCCGTCCTCGCCCGGACGCTGGAGCACTACCAGGGCGGGCTGGACGACGCCGCTCGTGAACGAATGCTCTTCTACGCCCGGTGCGCGCTGCTGGAGGACGTCGCGTACGGCCTGCGCACGGGCATCGCGCCGTACGCGGAGGCCGGCCTGGCGCACCTCGGCCGGACCTTCTCCTGAGCGGGCGGACCTTCTCCTGAGCCGAGAAGGCGGGCGGGCTCTCAGCTGCTGACGAGCCGGTAGCCGACGCCGCGCACTGTCTGGATCATGGTGTCCTCCACGTCGCCGAGCCGGGCGCGCAGGCGCTTCACGTGGACGGCGATCGTGTTCGTCGACATGCCGTCGGTCGAGTGCCAGACATTGCGCATGATCTGTTCGCGGGTGACGGTCCTGTCCGCGTTGCGCATCAGGTAGTGCAGCAGCTCGAACTCCCGCAGCGGCAGGTGGACGATGCGCCCGCCGACCTTCACCTGGTACGCCGTGACGTCGAGCTCGACCTCGCCGATCGTCAGCACGGTCCGGTGGTTGTCCTGGCGCCGGAAGGCGGCCTGGACGAGGGGGAGCAGTTCGGGCACCCGGTACGGCCGGGCCACGCAGGCCGTCGCACCGGCCTCCAGGGCCCGCAACGCCTGCCCGGCATCGCTGCCGAGGTCGATGCCGAGCAGGACGGGCACGGTTCGCGCGAGCCGTACGGCCCGCACGAAGTCCACGGGCCCGACGATCGGGAGAGAGGCGCAGATCAGCACGGCGTCCGGCCGGAGCGCCCCGGCCTGCAGCAGTGCCTGGGCGCCGTCCGGCACGCCGGTCACGTCGACGCCCTCGGCCTGCATGGCGGCCGAGAGCTGTCGCACCAGACCCGCGTCCGGATCGGCCACCAGGAGCATGGGCGCCGTCCGAGTGTCCCCCTCCACTGCGGGTGCCGTCACCCGGTCCCTCCTATGCTCGTCGGCAGGAAGTGCGCGTCAGCCGAAGCGGCCGGTGATGTAGTCCTCGGTCGCCTTCTCCGCCGGATTGGTGAAGATCTTCGAGGTCTCGTCCATCTCGACGAGCTTGCCGGGCTGTCCCTGTGCGGCGAGGTTGAAGAACGCCGTCCTGTCGCTGACCCGCGCGGCCTGCTGCATGTTGTGGGTCACGATCACGATCGTGTAGTCCTGCTTGAGCTTCGAGATCAGGTCCTCGATCGCGAGCGTCGAGATGGGATCGAGGGCCGAGCACGGCTCGTCCATGAGCAGCACCTGCGGCCGTACGGCGATCGCGCGGGCGATGCACAGGCGCTGCTGCTGGCCGCCGGACAGACCGGCACCGGGCCGGGCGAGCCGGTCCTTGACCTCGTTCCACAGGTTGGCGCCCTTGAGGGAGTCCTCGACGATGCCGTCCAGCTGCGAGCGGGACACCCGGCCGTTGAGCCGCAGCCCCGCCGCCACGTTGTCGTAGATCGACATCGTGGGGAAGGGGTTCGGCCGCTGGAACACCATGCCGATGGTCCGGCGGACCGACACCGGGTCGATCTCCGGGCCGTACAGGTCCTGGTCCTCCAGGCGGACCTTGCCCTCGACCCGAGCCCCGGGGATGACCTCGTGCATGCGGTTGAGCGTGCGCAGGAAGGTCGACTTGCCGCAGCCGGAAGGGCCGATGAACGCGGTCACCGAACGCGGCTCGATGGTCATCGAGATGCCCTCGATGGCCTTGTGCGAGCCGTAGTAGGCGTCGAGGCCGGCGACCTCGATCTGCTTGGCCATTCCTTACCTCCTCCTCGCGGGCGAACGCCACCAGGTGATGAGGCGCGCGACCAGGTTGAGCAGCATGACGATCAGGATCAGGGTCAGCGCCCCGGTCCAGGCGCGGTCGACGGCGACGTCCGTCGGCAGGATCGTCTGGTTGAAGACGTACAACGGCAGACCCATCTGGGGGCCGTTGAACGGGTCGTTGTTGATGGAGTCCGTGACGAAGACGGTGAGGAGCAGCGGCGCCGTCTCACCGGCGACCCGGGCGACGGCCAGCATGACGCCGGTCACGATGCCGGGGAGCGCCGTGGGCAGCACCACCTTGACGATCGTGCGCCACTTGGGCACGCCCAGCGCGTACGACGCCTCGCGCAGTTCGCGCGGGACGAGGCGGAGCATCTCCTCGGTGGCCCGGACCACCACCGGCATCATCAGGATCGACAGTGCGAGCGCGCCGGCGAAGCCCGAGAACGACATGCCGAGCACCAGGATCCAGAAGGCCAGGACGAAGAGGCCGGAAACCACGGAAGGGACGCCGGTCATGACGTCCACGAAGAAGCTGATGATCCTCGACAACCGGCCGCCCTCGCCGTACTCGACGAGGTAGACCGCGGTGAGCAGGCCGATCGGCACCGCGATGAGCGAGGCGAGCAGCACCTGTTCGAGCGTGCCGATGATCGCGTGGTAGGCGCCGCCGCCGGCGTCCCTCGCCCCGATGTTGCGCATCGAGTGGGTGAAGAACTCCATGTCGAACCGGCCGGCGCCGTTCTTGACGACGAGCCACAGCACCGACACGAGCGGGATGACCGCGAGCGCGAACGCCAGATAGACGAGCGCCTGGACCAGGCGGTCCTTCGCTCGCCGCGTCGCGGAGATGGGCTGGATTCCGGTCTGTACGGTCACGCTGCGGCCCTCGCGTACTCCTTGCGGCGGGCGATGATGAAGCGGGCGGCCATGTTCACCAGCAGGGTGATGAGGAACAGGACGAGACCCGAGGCGATCAGCGCGCCGCGGCCTACCTCGGTCGCCTCGCCGAAGCCGTTGGCGATGTTGGCGGCGATGCTGTTGCCGTACGGGCCGAGGATCTGGAACGAGATCTTGAAGGTCGCCGGGAAGATGAGCGCGACCGCGATGGTCTCGCCCATGGCCCGGCCGAGGCCGAGCATCGCGGCGCTGATCACGCCGGGCCGGCCGAACGGCAGGACCGCCGTACGGATCATCTCCCAGCGCGTCGCGCCGAGCGCCAGCGCCGCCTCCTCCTGCATCTTGGGGGCCTGCAGGAAGACCTCACGGGAGATCGCGGCGATGATCGGCAGGATCATGATGGCGAGCACGAGCGACGCGGTGAGCATGCTCTTGCCCACGATCGACTCTCCGCTGAACAGCGGGATCCAGCCGAAGTAGTCGTTGAGGAACGTCGACGGCCCGAGCATGAACGGGACGAGGAAGGTGACGCCCCACAGCCCGTACACCACGCTCGGGACCGCCGCGAGGAGGTCCACGACGTAGCCCAGCGCCGAGGCGAGCCGCCGGGGCGCGTAGTGGGAGATGAACAGCGCGACGCCCACGGCCACCGGGGTGGCGATCAGCAGCGCGAGCAGCGAGCTCAGCACGGTGCCGAACGCCAGCGCACCGATGCCGAAGACCGGCTTGGTCGCGTTCGGCTGCCAGGTCAGCTCGGTCAGGAAGTGGGAGGTGTTCGCCTGGAGGGCGGGGACGGCCTTGACGACCAGGAACAACCCGATCGCGGCCATGATCGCCAGCAGGACGACGCCGGCGCCGGTCGAGGCGAAGCGGAACGGGCCGTCGCCGCGGCTGCGCCGGAAGGCGGACCGGCGCAGGGCCGGTCCGCTCTCCGTGGTTCTGGTTGGTGTGGCCATGTGGTTAGGAGATGGCCTCGACGGCGGTGCGGACCTTGGTCAGCAGGCTCGACGGCAGCGGGGCGTAGCCGAGGCTGGTCAGCGCCTGCTGGCCCTCGTCGCTGGAGGTGTAGCCAAGGAACGACTTGACCAGCTTCGCGTCGTCGGCCGACAGGCCCTTCTCGCAGGTGATCTCGTAGGTCACCAGGACGATCGGGTAGGCGCCCGAGGCCTTGGTGGCGTAGTCGATCTTCAGCTTGAGGTCGTTGCCGGCGCCCTCGACCTGGGCGGCCTCGACGGTCTTGGCCGCGTTCTCCGGGGTGAGCTCGACGAACTCGCCCGAGCCGTTGGCCACCTTGGCCTTCTGCAGCTGCGAGTTCTCCGCGAAGGACAGCTCGACGTAGCTGATCGCGCCCTCGGTGCTCTTGATGCTGGAGGCGATGCCGTCCGAGCCCTTCGCACCCTGACCCTGAGCCTCGGCCGGCCACGCCTTCGCCGGCTCGTACGGCCACTCGGCGGTGGCCTTGAGGAACTTGGTGAAGTTGTCGCTGGTGCCGGACTCGTCCGAGCGGTGGAACGCCTGGATGGCGGTCGAGGGCAGCTTCGCGTCGGGGTTGTCGGCCTTGATGGCCGGGTCGTCCCACTTGGTGATCTTGCTGTTGAAGATGCCGCCGATGGTCTTCGGCGAAAGCTGCAGGCCGTCCACACCCGGCAGGTTGTAGACGACGGCCACCGGGCCGGTCACCATCGGCAGGTTGATCGCCTTGCCGGTCTTGCAGCGGGCGTCGGCCTGGGCGGGCTCGCCCTTGTCGTCCTTGAGCGCGGAGTCGGAGCCGGCGAAGGCCACCGTGCCCTGGATGAACGCCTGGACACCGGCGCCCGAGCCGCTCGGGTTGTAGTTGATGCTGACGCCGGGGTTCGACGACTGGAAGTTCTTCTTCCACTCCGCGATGGCGTTCGCCTGGGCCGAGGAACCGGCGGCGTTGATGGTGCCCTTCAGGCTGTCGTCGCCCTGGGCGGGAGCGGCGGCGCCCGCGGTGGCTCCCGCGTCGCCCGAGTTGTCATCGGTCCCGCATGCGGCGAGCGAGAGCACGCCGGCGAGGGTGGCGGCTGCGAGCCGGCCTGCATACTTCACGGTTGTTCCTCCCCTTGTCTTCTCAACACCAGGGACGGTAGGGAGCCGAGGTGACTTAAAACCTTGGTAAAGGTGAACGCGTAGTGAACGCCCCCGGTCGCTCTTGTGCGGCCTCCAGGAGATAACGAGCAGGTCACGGGCGTTATGGGAGAGACTTGAGTTCATGAAGCGTGTATGTCTGGTCTGCATGGGCAACATCTGCCGCTCCCCGATGGCCGAGGTGGTGCTGCGCCGTACGCTCGCCGAACGCGGGCTCGGCGACGTCGAGGTGGACAGCGCCGGCACCGGCGGCTGGCACGCCGGGGAGCCGATGGACGAACGGGCGCTGGCGACGCTGGCCGATCACGGGTACGACGGCTCGGCGCACCGGGCCCGCCAGTTCGATCCGGCGTGGTTCGCCGAGCGTGACCTGATCCTCGTGATGGACCGCGACAACCTCCGTGCCGTACGGCGGCTCGCGCCGCCGGACGCCGACGTGCGGATGCTGCGCTCGTTCGACCCGGCGGCCCCCGAGGGCGCCGAGGTGCCCGACCCCTACTACGGGGGACGGCAGGGGTTCACCGACGTGCTGCGCATGGTCGAGGCCGCCTGCGAGGGGGTGGCGAAGTACCTTGAGGATCATTAGGGATCTGGGCGACGGCCACGCGTGGACCCTGCACGAGGGCCTGCTCGACGACGGCCGCCGCGTGTTCGTCAAGAAGGGCGCCGGTGACGCGGCCGGGGTCCTGGAGAGCGAGGCGGCCGGCCTGCGGTGGCTCGCCGAGCCGCGGGCCGTGGCCGTGCCCGAGGTGCTCGCCGCCGAGGGCGGGACGCTGCTGCTGGAGTGGATCGACACCGCGCCGGCGACCGCGGTGGCGGCCGAGCGGTTCGGGCGGGACCTCGCCGCCCTGCACGCGGCCGGGGCCGGCGCCTTCGGCGCGCCCTGGCCCGGCTACATCGCCGAGTTGCCGATGGACAACGACCCCGCGCCGGACTGGCCGTCGTTCTACGTCTCCCGCCGCGTCCTGCCGTTCGTACGGCTCGCGCGCGACCGGGGTGTGCTCCCGGCCCGGGACGTGAGCCTCGTGGAGGAGGCGTGCGACCGGGTGGCCGAGGTGGCCGGGCCACCGGAGCCGCCCAGCCGGATCCACGGCGACCTGTGGAGCGGAAACCTGCTGTGGTCCCGCGGCGGCGGAGCCGTGCTGGTGGACCCGGCCGCCCACGGCGGCCACCGCGAGACGGACCTGGCGATGCTCGCGTTGTTCGGCGCGCCGCGCCTCGACACGATCCTCGGCGCCTACCGCGAGGCGGCGCCGCTCGCCGCCGGGTGGCGCGAGCGGGTGCCGCTGCACCAGCTTCACCCGCTGGCCGTCCACGTCTGCCTGTTCGGCGAGGCCTACCGCGGCAGCCTGCTCACCGCGGCGGGCGACGTCCTGGCGATGTGAGCGTCAGCGGGGGGACAGGCGCTTGAGCACCTCGTCGTGCAGCAGGCCGTTGGTGCAGACGAGGTTGCCGCCGTCGAGCGGGGAGGCGCCGTCGAGCGAGGTGCAGGAGCCGCCGGCCTCCTCCACGATGATCGTGAGCGCCGCCATGTCCCACGGCGACAGCTCGGGCTCGGCGGAGACGTCCACCGCGCCCTCGGCGACCATCATGTGCGACCAGAAGTCGCCGTAGCCGCGGCTGCGCCAGCACTCCCGGGTGAGGTCGAGGAACGGTTCGAGCCGCCCGGCCTTCTCCCATTCCTCCAGGTCGGAGAAGGAGAACGAGGCGTCGTCGAGCCGCCCCACCGACGAGACCTCGCAGCGGGACGCCTTGCTCAGGCTGCGGCCGGTCCACGCGCCCCCCTCCTTGGCGGCCCACCAGCGGCGGCCGAGCGCGGGAGCCGAGACCACGCCCGCGACGACCCTGCCGTGCTCCATCAGGGCGATCAGCGTGGCCCACACGGGCACCCCGCGGACGTAGTTCTTCGTCCCGTCGATCGGGTCGATCACCCACGAGCGCATGCCGTACCCGGTCGTGCCGAACTCCTCGCCCACGACGGCGTCGCGGGGCCGGGCGCGGCGGAGGGTGCCCCGGATCGCCTCCTCCACCGCCCGGTCGGCGTCGCTGACCGGGGTGAGGTCGGGCTTGGTGTCGACCCGCAGGTCGACGGCCTTGAAACGGCGCATCGTGATGTCGTCGGCGGCGTCGGCCATCAGATGCGCGAGGTTCAGGTCGTCGCGATACTCCGTCACAGGCTCCAAGGTATCGCGCCCCTCACCGTTCGCATCGGCGGACGGATCACGCGGGCCGTACCAGTCGGTAACATCTCGGTCATGGACATCGCCGCGTTCCTCCTCGACAGCGTCCCCTTCGCCCGGCTGCTCGGTATCACCTTCGACTCGGTCGGCCCCGGTACGGCGGTCGCCCGCATGGCCGACCGGGCGGACCTGCGCAACCACGTCGGCGGCCCGCACGCCGGCGCCCTGTTCACGCTCGCCGAGACGGCCTCGGGCGCGGCGATGCTGTCGGCGTTCGGCGACCAGCTCACGCGGGCCGTGCCGCTCGCGACCGGGGCGGCGATCCGCTACCTGAAGCTCGCCACGGGCGAGGTCACGGCCGCCGCCACCCTGCGGGCCGCGCGGGAGGAGGTCGTCGCGCGCCTGGACGCGGGCGAACGGCCCGAGTTCGAGGTCGGCGTCGAGATCCGGAACGCCGAGGGCGTCGTCGTCACCGAGATGACCGTCTCCTGGACCCTCCGCCCCAACCGGGACACCTGAGCCGGTCCGCGTTCAGCCGGTGTTCAGTCCGCGAGTACCTCGTCGGGGGAGGACCGGGCGAGCCGGGCGAGGACGGCCAGGGCGGCGTCCAGCGTCTCCGCCGGAGGGGAGGCGAGGCCCAGGCGGACGGCGTTCGGCGCGCGGTAGTCGCCCACGGCGAACGCCGCCGCCGGGGTGACGCCGATGCCGTGCCGCGCCGCGGCGGCCACGAACGTGTCGGCCCGCCACGGGGGCGGCAGCTCCCACCAGCAGTAGTACGACCTCGGGTCGGCGCGCACCGCGAACCCGCCGAGACGACGCGCCGCGATCTCCTGCCGCGCCTCGGCGTCCCGCCGCTTGCCGCGGTCCAGCTCGTCCAGGACGCCGTCCGCGGCGAGCCGGACCGCCGCGTCCAGCGCGAACCGCGACGGCGCCCAGCCTCCCGAGTGCAGCGCGGCGGTCACGGCGGGGAGGACGGCCTCGGGTACGACGGCGAACCCGACGGTCAGGCCGGGCGCCACCCGTTTGGAGAGGCTGTCGACCACGATCACGCGGTCGGGCGCCAAGGCGGCGAGCGGGGGTGGTTCGGGCCGGAGGAACGACCAGACGCCGTCCTCGACCGCGGGCAGGTCCAGCCGCGCGAGCACGTCCGCGAGCTCGGCGCGGCGCTCGACCGGCATGGTGACCGACAACGGGTTGTGCAGCGTCGGCTGGACGTAGACCGCCTTCAGCGGAGCCCGGCGCGCGGCGGCCTCGACGGCGCCGGGGACGAGGCCCGCCTCGTCGGTCGCCAGGGGCACGAGGGTGACCCCGAGCCGGGTCGCCATGGTTTTCAGGACGGGATAGGTGAGCTCCTCGACCCCCAGCCGCGCGCCGGGAGGGACCAGCGCGGCGACGGCGGCCGCGATCGCCTGGCGCCCGTTGCCGGCGAACAGCACCCGCGCGGGGTCCGGCCGCCGGCCCGCGTGGGCGAGCAGGTCCGCGACGACCTCGCGGGCGTCGGCGGTGCCCGCCGCGCCCACCGGCCGCAGGGACGCCTCCAGCAGGTCGGGGCGCAGCAGCCGCCGGATGCCGTCTCCCAGCAGACGGGCCTGCCCGGGGAGGAGGGGATGGTTGAGCTCCAGGTCGATCCGGGTGGTGCCGGGCTCGGCCAGGACCGTCCCGGCGCGCCGGGCGGAGGCGCGGACGAAGGTGCCCCGGCCCACCTCTCCGACGGTCAGACCGCGCCGGGTCAGCTCCGCGTAGACCCGCGCCGCCGTGGACCCGGCGATGCCGCGCCGCCGGGCGAAGTCCCGCTGCGGCGGCAGCCGGTCGCCGGGCCTCAGCCGCCCGGCCGCGATGTCGGCGGCCACCTCGTCGGCCAGCTTCCGGTAGTCGTCCACGATCCCCTCGTCTCAATTGCTCCGAGAGCAATATAAACATTGCACTCGATGAAGCGCGTGGAATAGCCTGAAAAAGCCTTCCGGACCGGCATCAGCGAATTTCCCGACGAAGAAGGCGGCATCGATGGTGGAACGGAACGCGGTGCTGGGCGTGGTGTCCGTGGCGCTCGGAATGGTGCTCTCCCCGGGCCCGAACATGATGTATCTCGTGTCGCGCAGCATCGGCCAGGGACGCCGGGCGGGCCTGATCTCCCTGGGCGGGGTCGTCGCGGGCTTCCTCGTGTACCTGGCCGCCGCGAACCTCGGGCTGGCGGTGCTGCTCGCGGCGTTCCCGCAGGTCCTCGCCGTGATCCGGCTGGCCGGGGCGGCCTACCTGCTGTGGCTCGCCTGGCAGGCCGTCCGGCCCGGCGGCGTCTCGGTGTTCGCCGTACGGGACGTGCCGCCCGATTCGCCGCGGCGGCTTTTCACCATGGGCCTGATGACGAATCTCCTGAATCCGAAAATCGCCGTGCTGTATGTGTCCGTCATTCCGCAGTTCGTCGACGTGAGCCGGGGAGACGTGCTGCTCCAGGGCGTCGTTCTCGGCGGTCTCCAGATCGCGGTGGCCGCCACGGTGAACTCCTCGATCGTGCTGGCCGCCGGCGGCGTCGCGGGCTTCCTGGCTCCCCGGCCGGGGTGGCTGCGGGCACAGCGGCTCGTCACGGGCGGGATGCTCGGAGCACTCGCCGTCACGATCGCCGTCCCCGGCGGCGTGTCGCACCTGCTCGCCGGGTGACCGTTCAGGCCCGGTCAGGCTCCGGTCAAGCCTCGTCCCGGTCCTCGGCTCTGTCCTCATCAGGGGCGCCCTCGCGGCTGGCGAGCAGCCGCCGCAGGGACTCCAGGCGTACAGGGTCGGCGTGCCCCTCGGCGACGTAGCCCACGAGCGCGCAGTCGTCCCCGAGATGGGTGCAGCCCTTGGGGCAGCCCGTCGTGGCGTCCACGAGATCGGGGAACGCCGCGAGCACGGTCTCCACCGAGACGTGGGCGAGCCCGAAGCTGCGCACCCCCGGCGTGTCGATGATCCAGCCGCCCTCGGGCAGTTCCAGCGCGACCGCCGAGGTGGAGGTGTGCCTGCCGCGGCCGGTGACCGCGTTCACGTGGGACACCGCCCGGCGGGCGTGCGGCACCAACGCGTTGACCAGGGTCGACTTGCCGACGCCCGAGTGGCCGACCAGCACGCTGATCCGGTCCGCGAGCGCCTCGGCCAGGTCGTCGAGCGCGCCGCCCCTGCGGACGACGACGTACGGCACGCCGAGGGGCTCGTACGACGCCACGAGGCCGGCGGCGGGGGCGAGGTCCGACTTGGTGAGGCACAGCAGCGGCTCGATGTCGGCGTCGAAGGCCGCGACGAGCATCCGGTCGATCATCCGGGGACGCGGCGGAGGATCGGCGAGCGCGGTGACGATCACCAGCTGGTCGGCGTTGGCGACGATGGGCCGCTCGATGTCGTCGGTGTCGTCGGCGCTGCGGCGCAGCATCGACGTCCGCTCCTCGACGCGGACGACGCGCGCCAGCGTGTCGGGCTGCCCGGTCACGTCGCCCACCAGCGCGACGCGGTCGCCCACGACGATGCCCTTGCGGCCGAGCTCACGCGCCTTCATCGCGACGACGAGCGTCCGCTCGCCCTTCCGCCGTCCGGACGTCCCGGCGCCGGGCACGCCCTCGCCGACCAGGCAGGTGTAACGCCCGCGGTCGACGGCCACCACGAAGCCCTCGACCGCCTCGCTGTGGGCAGGCCGGATCCGCGTCCGGGGCCGCGAGCCCTTGCCCGGCCTGATCCTGACGTCGTCCTCGTCGTAGCGTCGTCTGCTCAGTTCCCGCGCCCCGATCGTCCCAGTGCCGCCGGCGGTGTCGCCATCAGCGCTCCTCGCCGTGCCCCTCGCCGACGCCTTCGCTGCCCAGCATCGCGGCCCACATGCGCGGGAACTCGGGCAGCGTCTTGGCGGTCGTCGCGATGTCCTCGACCTCGACGCCCGGCACGACCAGGCCGATGACGGCGCCCGCCGTGGCCATGCGGTGGTCGGCGTAGGAATGGAAGACGCCGCCGGTCAGCGGCCGGGGACGGATCTCCAGGCCGTCGTCGGTCTCCCGGGCGTCGCCGCCCAGCCGGTTGATCTCCGTCGCGAGCGCGGCGATCCGGTCGGTCTCGTGGCCCCGGATGTGCGCGACGCCCCTGATGCGGGAGGGGCCCTCGGCCAGCGCGGCGAGCGCGGCGATCGTGGGCGTGAGCTCGCTGACGTCCCGCAGGTCGGCGTCGAGGCCGCGCAGGGACTCGGTGCCCGTCACCCGCAGGCCCTCCGGCACCCGCTCGACCCGTGCGCCCATCTCGGTGAGCAGCCCGCGCAACGCGTCGCCGCCCTGCGTCGTCTCCTCCGGCCAGTCGGGCACGACGACGGAGCCGCCGGTGACCAGGGCGGCCGCGAGGAACGGCGCGGCGTTGGAGAGGTCGGGCTCGACCGTGACGTCCTGGGCCCGGACCGGCCCGGCCTGCACCCGCCACACGTCGGTCTCGGTGTCGTCCACCTCGACCCCGGCCCGGCGCAGCATCTGCACGGTCATCTCGATGTGCGGCATCGAGGGGACGGGCGGGCCGTCGTGCCGCACCGTCACGCCCTTCTCGAAGCGCGCGCCGGCCAGCAGCAGGCCCGAGACCATCTGGGAGGAGACGGACGCGTCGAGGACGACCTCCCCGCCCGTGATCGGCCCGCGGATCGTGAACGGCAGCGCGTCGTTGTCGACCGACGCGCCGAGCGCGCGGAGCGCCCCGAGGATCGGTCCCATCGGGCGCTTGCGCGCGTGCGGGTCGCCGTCGAAGAAGACCGGGCCGTCGGCGAGCGCGGCGACCGGGGGCACGAACCGCATCACGGTCCCGGCCAGCCCGGCGTCGATCGACACCCCGCCGCGTACGGGACGGGGGGTCATGGACCAGTCCACGCTGTCGGCGCTCTCGTTGGACGGCGCCATCTCGGCGCCGAGCGCGCGCAGCGCCGCCGCCATGAGGTCGGCGTCGCGGCTGCGCAGCGCGAGCCGTACGGTGCCGGGGGCGTCGGCTAGCGCGGCGAGCACCAGCGCGCGGTTGGTCACCGACTTCGAACCGGGCAGGCGCACCGTCGCGCGGACCGGCCCGGCGGCCACCGGGGCGGGCCAGAGTGGCGCGGCGATGCTGTGCTCACCAACACTGTGCTGACGGGTGGCATGCGGCTCGGCGCCGCCGGACGCGGACTGCGGAGAGGCCATGCCGGCAAGCTTATCGGGACCCTCTCCGGCGGCCGTACGCCGCGCGGGGCCCGCCGGATCGGCGGTCTTTGTGCCAGTCTTGATGGCATGTGCGGGAGGTACGCGTCTGCGCGCAAGAAGCAGGAGTTGCTGGAGGAGTTCGAGGTCGAGCTGGACGGCGTGCCCGACCAGGAGTTGCGGCCCGACTACAACGTCGCGCCCACCAAGACCGTCTACGCGGTGATGTGCCGGGTGCCGAAGGACGAGGGCGGCGAGAGCGCCGGCGACCAGGCGGTGCGGCAGCTCCGGCTGGTCCGGTGGGGGCTCGTGCCCAGCTGGGCCAAGGACCCGTCCGTCGGCTCCCGGATGATCAACGCCCGGGTGGAGACGGTGGCGGAGAAGCCGTCCTACCGCAGGGCGCTGAAGTCGCGCCGCTGCCTGCTGCCGGCGGACGGCTACTACGAGTGGATGCCGGTCGAGGGGAAGAAGAAGCAGCCCTTCTTCATCCACCCGGCCGACGGCGGCGTGCTCGCGATGGCCGGACTGTACGAGTTCTGGAAGGACCCCGGCCGGGCGGACGACGACCCGCTGAAGTGGCTGTGCACCTGCACCGTGATCACCACCACGGCCGAGGACAAACTGGGCCGCATCCATGACCGCATGCCGATGATGGTCGAGCGGGAGCGCTGGGCGGAGTGGCTCGACCCCGCCGTCACCGATCCCACCGGGCTCCTCGTCCCGGCCGGCCCGGACCGGCTGGAGGCGTACGCCGTGTCCGACGTCGTGAACAACGTCCGCCACAACGGCCCCGAACTTGTTGAGCCCCTGGAAGGGGACGACGTCCCCCGGCTCTTCTGACGGGTGTAAGCGGCGCGCGAAGTGGGAATCCGTTCGGGAAGGCGGTCGCACGGAAAGTGACCGGCCGCTGACCGACCGGGAGACCGGGGGCTCCTGGGCGGACGACTCCCCACTCCCGGAGGTGCGGATTCGTGGATGTCGCGACCGCGCGTATGCGCCTGGAAAGCATGCTGCACGAGCTCGACCGGTCGATCGGCGTGCTGCGTGCGGGCACGGACGGGCACGGCGACCGGTACGGCGGGTCCTCCGCGGACGCGGGAGCCGGCCTCACCGACGCCGACCGCGCCCGGGCGATGCTCGACGCCGCGGCCCGGCAGCGTACGGCCGTGCTCGCCGCGCTGCGCAGGCTGGAGGACGGCGGTTACGGGCGGTGCGTCGACTGCGGGTCGGCCGTGCCGGAGGGCAGGCTGGAGGCCCGCCCCGAGGCGGCGCGCTGCGTGCAGTGCCAGTCCCGGGCCGAACGCCGGCGCTGACCGGCCGACCCGGCTGATTGGCCCGCTGATCGGTCCCCGGCGCTCAGGACGGCTTGCGCACGCTGGCCACCAGGTGGATCCCCACCGTGTCGTCGCCGTCCGCCTGGGTTTCGAGCTCGGTGCGCACCAGCCAGGACAGCGACCTGCTCTCCGTGCTCAGCACGTGGTCCACGGTGGACGGAGACAGCACGGTGCGCGGGCGCACCCACTCGACCTCCAGCCCCGCGCCGGTGACCAGCTCGCGCACCTGCTGGGTGGTGAAGCAGCGGGTGATGCTGCCGTCCGGCCAGGGGATCAGCATGACCTCCCCGGTCTGGCACAGGTGCGCCCAGTAGTTCTGCTCGGCCAGGATCGCCATCCCGAGGACCAGCGAGTCGACGCACAGCAGCGCCCGCCCGCCCGGCCGCAGCACCCTGGCGACGTCCTCCACGACCGACTCCGCCATGATCTCGACCGAGAGCACGCGCTCCTCGGCGATGACGCCGTCCACGCTGCCGTCGGGCAGGAAGCCCAGATCGTCGGCGCGCACCTTCTGGATGCGCTCGGAGGCGTCGCGCAGCCACGGATCCGCCGGCCTGCGGAAGTCCACGACCTCGACCACCCGGTGCCCGGCGCGCGCCGCCTGGGCCGGCCACCGCCCCCGCCCGCCGGACAGGTCCAGCAGCAGCGAGGGGCGGGCGGGCAGCCACCGCCGGAGCTGCTCGGCGACCACCGCGTGGTAGAAGGTCCAGTAGGGCCCGAGTGTGCCCGAGCCGTTGAGTTCGTTGGCCGGTATAGGCAGCACGAGCGGCTCCTGCACTCTGGCCGTCCCCGCGCACGCGCGTGGAACGGCGAAACTCGGTCTCCGGGCCACCTCGGTCGTGTCCGGCACCCGCACGCGACGGACGGCACTGGCCGGACACTCCCTCGCCGGTGCCTGGTTTTTTCCCCGCACCGGGTCGTTCGTCACCTCAATCTGCACCGGGAACAGACTCTACGCCCGCCCTGTTGCAGTTGTGCATGAAGACGTTGGTGCTGTCAGAAGGCCTCGACTGGCCCGGCCTGGGCGGACCGGTATCCTCGGCTGGGTACGGCGTCCTGAAGGGGGTGGGTCCGGTCTCCAAGACAGCCGAGGAGACTCTGGAGCAGCGCAGCGAGCGGTTCGAGCGCGATGTCATGCCGTTTCTCGACCAGCTCTACTCCGCCGCGCTCCGGATGACCCGTAACGCAGCGGATGCGGAGGACCTCCTGCAGGAGACCTTCGCCAAGGCCTTCGCCTCCTTCCACCAGTTCCAGGAGGGGACGAACCTCAAGGCCTGGCTCTACCGCATCCTCACCAACACCTTCATCAACAGCTATCGGAAGAAGCAGCGGGAGCCCAAGCAGGCGGGCACCGAGGAGATCGAGGACTGGCAGCTGGCGCGGGCGGAGTCGCACACGTCCAGCGGGCTGAAGTCGGCCGAGATCGAGGCGCTTGAGCATCTTCCCGACAGTGACGTGAAGGATGCTCTCGCCGCGCTTCCCGAGGAGTTCCGCATCGCCGTCTACCTGGCGGACGTGGAGGGCTTCCCGTACAAGGAGATCGCCGAGATCATGGGCACGCCCATCGGGACCGTGATGTCGCGCCTCCACCGCGGCCGCCGGCAGCTCCGCAACCAGCTCGAGGACTACGCGCGCGAGCGCGGCCTCGTACGGCCGGACTCCCGCGGTGCGGATCAGGGCGGGACGGTTGGCGAGGAGGAGCGATGAGCTGCGGGAAACACCACGACACGCCGTGTGGAGAGGTGCTCGACAAGGTCTACACCTACCTGGACGGCGAGCTCGACAACAACCGGATCGCCGAGATCAGGAAGCACCTCGACGAGTGCGGCCCCTGTCTTGAGGAGTACGGCCTCGAAGAGGCCGTCAAGCGTCTCGTCGCCAAGCACTGCGGGTGCGACCCCGTGCCGCAGGACCTGCGGGCCAGGGTCCTGACCCGCATCCAGCAGGTCCGCGCCGAGATGGCCGACTAGGCCGCGTCCCCTGGGCAGTGAGAGGACCGGGCGCAGTGCGAGGCCCGGGCCGCGGCGCGGCCCGTTAGGATCTTCCCCGTACGGGGCCGGGAGGGGGCGGGGCATGCGTGTGCTGGTCACGGGCGGAGCGGGCTTCATCGGGTCGACCCTCGTCGACCGGTTGCTCGCGGACGGCCACGAGGTCGCGGTGGTGGACGACCTGTCGTCCGGGCACACGCGCAACCCCGGCGCCCCCCTGCACGTGATGGATGTGCGCGACCCCGCGCTCGCGGAGGTCGCCGCGCGCTGGCGGCCGGAGGTCGTCTGCCACCTCGCCGCGCAGATCAGCGTCCGCAGGAGCGTCGCCGACCCGCTGACCGACGCCTCGGTCAACGTCGAGGGCACGGTGAACGTCCTGGAGGCCGCCCGCCGCGCCGGCGCCCGCAAGGTCGTCTACGCCTCCTCGGTGGCGGTCTACGGCAGGCCGGCCGTCATCCCGGTCCCCGGCGACGCGCCCACCGATCCCCGTTCGCCGTACGCCGCCTCCAAGCTCGGCGGCGAGCTCTACCTCGCGACCTACCGCGCGCTGCACGGCCTCGAATACACCACGCTCGTGCTGTCGAACGTCTACGGGCCGCGCCAGTCGCCCGAGGGTGAGGCCGGGGTGGTCGCCATCTTCACCGACGCGCTGCTGACCGGGAAACCCACGGTCGTGTACGGCGACGGCGCCCACACCCGCGACTACGTGTTCGTCGACGACGTGGTCGACGGCTTCGCCCGCGCCTGCGGCGCCGACGGCGACGGCCGCCGCTTCAACCTCGGCACCGGCGTCCGGACCACCGACCGGGAGCTGCACACCCTGGTCGCCGCGGCGGCGGGCGTCCCCGACGAGCCGCGCTTCGAGCCTCCTCGGCTCGGCGACCTCCCCGACATGGCCGTCGACCCCGTGCCCGCGCTGGAGGGCCTCGGCTGGCGTCCCCGCCACGACCTGGCCACCGGCCTGAAGGCCACCGTCGAATGGGCCCGCGAGGCGTCGGCCTGACCGTGTCGATCTCCTGCAATTGCACGCGGTGTGATTGCTTGGTTACGTTTTGGCTGCGATGGTCGCGACATCCCGGACCGGCCCGCGCCCCTTCTGTAGCCTGAGGACGCAATCGACGTGGAGGCGGCGCAATGTTTGGGAAGACCGTCGTCAGGCTGACAGTGGCGCTGGCGCTGCTCACTCCGGTGGTCGCTCTGGTCGGCCTCGCTGCCGGCACCCCGGGGATCTCCTGGACGTAGTCACTGCCTGTGGGCCGGTCACGGACGGCCGGCCCACAGGTCCGATCCGCATTCGAGGTGGCCGCCAATGCGGGAACTTCCGTGGCCCGCCAGGGTCTATTTCGCCGCGCTCGTCGGGACCGCCGGCGTCGTGATCGCGCGTGGCCTGCTCGCCCGGCACGGGCTCACGCCGGAGGACTGGTCGACGCTCCTCGTCCTCGCACTGCTGTTCCTGCTGTGCGAGTCGGTGCCGACGCTGCTCAGCGTGCCGAACGTCGCCGTGTCGGTGAGCTTCTCCGCCGCCCTGGCCGCCGTGGTGCTCGTCGGCCCGGAGGGGGCCGCCCTGGTGGGGCTGGCGGCGGTGGTGAGCGCCCGCCCCGGCCTGGAGCTGGTCAAGCGGCTGTTCAACGGCGCGCAGTACGCACTGTGCGGATACGCCGCCGGATGGGCCTACGAGAGCGCGGGCGGGGTGCCCGGGCTGCCCGAACCGGCCGACTTCCCGGGCGTGCTCGTGCCGTACGCCGCCGCGACGGCGGCCTTCGTCGCCATGAACTTCGCGCTCACGGCGGTCATCCTGCGACTCGCCACCGTGGTGCACCGCGACCAGGTCTCGCTCCGCGTGATGGTGCAGTTCCTCAGCTCCTACGTCGGCTTCGCCACCTTCGGCCTGCTGATCGCGGCCCTGTGGTCGACCGTGCAGTCGATCTCCGCCGTGCTCGTGCTGCTGCCCTTGTTCGTGGCCCGGTGGGCGCTCGGGCACTACCACGCCGAGCAGCGCGCGTACGACGCGACCATCGCGGCGCTGTGCCAGGCGGTGGAGACCAAGGACTACTACACGCGCGGGCACTGCACGCGGGTCTCCGCGGCCTCGTCCATGATCGCCGAGGAGATCGGCATGGGCACCGAGCGGCTCCGCGCGATCCGGTACGCCGGGATGCTGCACGACGTCGGCAAGCTCGGCGTGCCGACCAAGGTGCTGCAGAAGGAGGGCCGGCTCACTGAGGAGGAGTACGCCGCGATCCAGCTGCACCCGATGCGCGGGCTGGAGATCGTGCGGGGCATCGACTTCCTCGACGAGGCGTTCGCCGGGATCATGCATCATCACGAACGGCACGACGGCAAGGGCTACCCGATGGGGCTCGCCGGGCCCGAGATCCCGGAGTTCGCCCGGATCATCGCGGTGGCCGACGCCTTCGACTCCATGACCTCCGACCGTTCGTACCGGAAGGCCAAGCCGATCGAGGTCGCGGTGGCCGAGCTGCGCAAGAACGCGGGGACGCAGTTCGACCCCGACATGGTGGCCCGGTTCGTCAGGGCGCTCGACCGGCACGGGTGGCAGCCGGCCCAGCCGGCGCCCGTCCCGCCGGACGACGCCGCCGCCGTGGAGACCACGGCCAAGGACCACGACGACCCGACGACCCCGATCCAGGTGGTGTCGGAGCGGTGAGGGCACGCAGGCCTGCCACCGCGCAACTGGGGCTCGACTCGGGTCAGCTCCTGCTGATCTGCGCGGCCGGGATGCTGACCGTGGCGGGGATCGCCCACACCGCGGCGCACGGGCTGACCGACGCGCGGGTCGCCATCGGGTTCGGCGCGCTCATCGCGGCCGGAGAGCTGGCCCGGCTCACCATGCCGGGCAACCGCGAGGTGGCGCCGATCTCCACCGCTGCCTCCCTCGGCTACGCCCTGCTGCTCGACGTCGGCGGGCGGCCCGCGGGCCACTCGGCCCTGGAGGTCGTGGCGGTGATGTCGGTCGGCATGATCGCCGGCGGGCTGCCACATCTGGCGGTCGGCCGGCCGCCGCGCCTCGACGCGATGGCCCGCAGGCTGCTCGCCGGGTCGCTGCTCGCGTTCGCCTACCGGCCGCTGACCGGCTCGCTGGAGGCGATCGCCCGGGACACCGGCGAGGGCAACTGGTGGCCGGCGCTCGGGGTGATGGCCGTGCTGGTCACGGTCATGCTCGTGGTCGACGTGGTGATCGCGGCCATGCTCCGGGCCAACCAGGTGAGGACGGCGTTCGCCGTCGCCGTGCGCGACGAGATCAGGATGGCCGCGCCGCTCGGCGCCGCCGTCGCGGCCTCGGGCATCCTGCTCGCGCTCGCCTCGCACAGCATGGACATGACCGCCCTGCCCGCGTTCGCCGCGCCGCTGCTCGTTACGCAGGTGGCCTTCCGCAAGTACGCCGGCATCCGGGCGACCTACCTGCAGACCGTGCGCGCGCTGAGCCGGGTCACCGAGGTCGGCGGATACGTGGAGCCGGGTCACTCGCGCCGTGTCAGCCGGCTGTCGGTCGCCGTCGGACGGGAACTCGGCATGTCGGAGCCCCAGCTGCTGGAGCTGGAGTACGCCGCGCTCATGCACGACATCGGCCAGCTCTCGCTGCGTGATCCGATCCCCGGCGGGGCCACGGTGCTGGCCGACGCCGACCAGGCCCGGCGGATCGCCGGCCTGGGCGCCGAGGTGATCAGGAAGACCGGCGTGCTGCACGGCGTGGCGGAGATCGTCCGGCGGCAGTGCGACACGCTCGGCGAGTCGCCCCCGACGGCCAGCCGGATCATCAGGGCCGCGAACGCGTACGACGACCTCGTGGGCGGATCGACCGACCGCGACAGGGCGGCGGCCGCTCTGGAGCGGCTGCGCCTCGACGGTGGATCGGCCTACGACCCCGGTGTGGTGGAGGCCTTGGCGCGCGTCGTCGACCGGCTCGTGCTCGTTACCCGGTTGTAGCAGACGTAACACTGCGGCACCGCCGGCGGCACGCCGATGACATCATCGTTGTCGCGACCCTACAGATTCGCCCGCCGGGTTCAGTCGGAACGGGCGGGGGGAGCCGGGCGGGTGATCCGCCTAGAGTTGGCTGCGTGCTCGACTCAGTTCTGATCGCCAATCGCGGGGAAATCGCCCGGCGGATCATCCGTACGGTCCGGGGAATGGGGCTGCGCGCGGTCGCGGTCCACTCCGAGGCGGACACCGACCTGCCGTTCGTCCGCGAGGCGGACGACGCCGTGCTCCTCGGCCCGGCGAACCCGGCCCAGAGCTATCTCGACATCGACAAGGTCCTCCAGGCCGCCCGTACGACGGGAGCGCGGGCGGTTCATCCCGGTTACGGGTTCCTCGCGGAGAACGCCGCGTTCGCCCGTGCGGTGATCGACGCCGGGCTCGTCTGGATCGGCCCGGACCCCGAGGCCGTCGAGCGGATGGGCGACAAGATCAACGCCCGGAACCTGATGGAGGCGGCGGGCGTCCCGGTCGCCGCCGGGACCAGGGAGCCGGTGTCCGACCTCGCGCAGGCCGAGCGGGCCGCCAAGGAGATCGGCTATCCCGTCATGGTCAAGGCGTCCGGCGGGGGTGGCGGGATCGGCATGGGCGTCGCCCGCGACGACGACTCGCTGGCGAAGGCCTTCGAGCAGGCATGCCGGGCGGCCGCCCGGTTCGGCGGCGAGCCGGCCATCCTGCTGGAGCGGTACGTCGAGCGGGCCAGGCACGTCGAGGTGCAGATCCTCGGCCTCGCCGACGGCAGGGTGGTCGCACTGGGCGAGCGGGACTGCTCGGTCCAGCGGCGGCACCAGAAGGTCGTGGAGGAGAGCCCGTCCCCCGGCGTCACCCCGGAGCTGCGTGAGCGGATGCTCGCCGCGGCCGTACGGGCGGGGGAGGCGGTGGCCTACCGCGGCGCGGGCACGGTCGAGTGCCTCGTGGACGCCGACGCCCAGGACTTCGTCTTCCTGGAGATGAACACCCGCCTCCAGGTGGAGCACCCCGTCACCGAGCTGGTCACCGGTCTCGACCTGGTGGAGCACCAGATCCGGATCGCCGCCGGGGAGGTCTACTCCGTCGAGCCGCGGAGCAGCGGCCACGCGATCGAGTTCCGCGTCTACGCCGAGGACCCCCGCCGCTTCCTGCCCGGCCCTGGCAAGATCGGTGTGTGGGAGGAGCCGGAGGGCGAGGGGGTGCGGGTCGACTCGGGCTACACGGCGGGCAACACGGTCACGCCGTTCTACGACCCCCTGATGGCCAAGCTCTGCGTCACCGGCGCCACCCGCGAGGAGGCGCTGGAGCGGGGGCGGGAGGCCGTCGGGGCGTTCCGTGTCGAGGGTCCCAAGCACAACCTGCCCTTCTGCGCCGAACTGCTCGATCATCCCGAGTTCGTGAGCGGGGACTACGACACCGGTCTGGTCTCCCGGATGAGAAAATCCTGATCTGCTGAATCGTGTTGAGGGGAGTGTCCGGGTGGCCGAGGTACACGCCGAGATGGTGGCGAACGTCTGGAAGATCGTCGTGAGTGAGGGCGACGTCGTCGACGAGGGCGACACGCTGGTGATCCTGGAGTCGATGAAGATGGAGATCCCGGTCCTCAGCGAGGACCCGGGGACCGTCACCAAGATCCAGGTCAAGGAGGGCGACGTCGTCCAGGAAGGCGACCTCATCGCCGTCGTCGAGTGAGCTGATCGACTGGTTGTGATCGGGGCGGTTCGGAGACGGGCTCAGAGGCGGGCGAGGAAGCGCTCGCGGTCGACGACGACCCGCTCGATCGTGCCGGTGGCCACCAGGGCGCCTGCCTCGTCGGCGGCGCTGACGGAGAAGACGAGCCGCCTGCCGTCCACCTCCGTGAGTTCGGCGACGATCTCGACGTGCGCGCCGACGGGGCTGGGCAGGCGGTGCTCGATCAGCACCCTGGTCCCCACCGAGGTCTGCCCGGGCTCCAGGTGCCGCTGGACGGCCTCGACCGTGGCGCCCTCGGCGAGCGCGAGCAGTCGGGGCGTGCCCAGCACCGGGACGTCGCCGCTGCCGACCCGGATGGCCGTGTCCTCGTGCTCGACCACGATGCGGACCTCGGCGCGCAGACCCGGAGCGAGACTCATGCCGTCAGCCTATTGGGTCGCCCTCCGATCGGAACCGGTCGCAACTTTTCGCGGCGCGGATACGTCTTAGGGAGAGGCGTCCCAAGGAGCGGCGCCTCGGACAGTGATGTCTTGAGCAGTGGTGTCTCAAGGAGGGGGAAGAGCAGGCGGCCACCGGCTAGGGTGATGCACTGTGGACCCCTTCTGCGATCACTGCGGCCGTCCGGCCGAGGACGGTGATCACGCGGCCTGTCCGGCCGCGAGGGAGATGGAGCCACCGCGCTACTGCCCGCAGTGCGGCCGGCGACTGGTCGTCCAGGTGACGCCCAGGAACTGGTCGGCCCGGTGCTCGGTGCACGGTGTCAGGGGCGGATAACAGGTAAGCTCGACATCCGGCCCCCGAGCCCGGAGCCCTCGCCTAACGGGGTTCCGTGATCCTGTCGTTATCTTCCCGCGACGCGAGCCTGCTTTGTTGGACACCTTCGGGGGTCGAGTGACTTAGGGGGTACGGGGCGCAAATGGTGGCCCAAGGGATGACCCTGGCCGGGCGCTACCGGTTGGACGCCCGGCTCGGTGCCGGGGGCATGGGCGAAGTGTGGCGTGGTGAGGACACTGTCCTCGCGCGTACGGTCGCGGTCAAGGTGCTGCTCCCCGGCCGCCTCGACGACCCCGGGTTCGCCGTGCGCTTCCAGGGCGAGGCGCGGGCGATGGCGACCGTCAACCACCCCGGCGTCGTCGACGTCTACGACTACGGCGTGACCGACGTTCCCGGCGACGGCTCCACGGCGTACCTCGTGATGCGGTTCGTGGACGGCGAGCCGCTCGACCGCCTGCTGACCCGGATCGGCCGCATCGGTCCCGAGCCCGCAATGGAACTCATCGCGCAGGCCGCCTCCGCGCTGCAGGCCGTGCACGAGCGGGGGATCGTGCACCGGGACATCAAGCCCGGCAACCTGCTCGTCCGCCCGGACGGCGCGCTGGTGCTCACCGACTTCGGCATCGCCCGCGCCGACTCGGGCAGCCGCCTCACCGACGCGGGCATGGTGCTCGGCACCGCGGCCTACTGCGCCCCCGAGCAGGCCGAGGGGGCTCCGGTCACGCCCGCCGTCGACATCTACGCCCTCGGCGTGGTGGCGTACGAGTGCCTGGCCGGGCAGCGCCCCTTCGACGGCGACTCGCCGGTGACGATCGCGCTCAAGCACATCCGCGAGGAGCCGCCGCCGCTGCCGCCGGACGTGCCGCCCGCGGTGCGGGCCGTCGTCGAGCGGGCCATGTCCAAGGATCCGGCGCTCCGCTGGCCGTCGGCCGCCACGATGAGCCAGGCGGCCCGGCAGGCGGTGCAGCCCGGTGCCGGAATACACGGTGCTGGAATACACGGTGCCGAGATACACGGCACCGGTGCTGTGATTCCCGGCGCCGGCATGACCGGTGCGGTCTCCCGGGCGATGGCCGTCCCCAGTTCGCCGCCGATGGCCCAGACCGGCCCCTACCCGGGCGGGCCCGAGCCAGGCCCCTCCACCGGCCACACCTACCGCGTCACCCGCGAGTCGTGGGACGACGCCCCGGCCGTGCCGCCGGCGACCGTCGCGACGCCGCAGCAGGGCACCCGGACGTCGCGGCGCGCGGCGGCGAGAGACGCCGCCCAGCGGTCCCGGAGGGGTCGTGGGCTGCCGCTCGCGGCCGGAGTGGCGGGAGTGGCCGTCGTCGGGGCTCTGGCCGTCGCGGGGATCAACATGGCCTCGGCCGGGTCCGGCGCGCCAGAACCCTCGAACACGGGGCCCCTCATCGTGGAGACCCCCACGCCCAGCCCGTCGCCGTCCCGCTCCCCCCGGCGTCCCCGCAGGACGCCCACGCCGGCGGTGTCCGTGCCGCAGGTGGTGCCCAGTTCGTCCAGGCCGACGCCGACCCCGACGCCCACTCCGTCGCCGAGCCCGTCCGCCTCTCCCACGCACTCTCCCTCGCCGAGCCCGTCCGAGGATCTCGTCGAGGTCCCGTCCGTCGTGAAGGTCACCGAGAGCGTCGCGCTGGCGCGGATCAACAAGATGGGCCTCAAGCCCGCCGGCACCACGACGGGTGAGGGCAAGTGCCGGGGTCTCGTCGTCAGCCAGAGCCCGGCCGCCGGGACGAGGAAGCCCGAGGGCTCGGTGGTCAAGTTCGTCGTGGAGCTGAAGCCCTGTCCGTCCGCCTCGCCCAGCGCCACGCCGAGCGCGTCCCCGGCCCGTACACCCGCCCCCTGACGGTCACGCCCCGCCCGCCGTGTGGCGGGCGGGGTCTTTCGTGCCCGTCAGAGCGCCCCGCCGGACGCCCTCGTCAGACGCCGGAGGTGGTGCGCGGGTAGGCGACGGCCGGGTCGGTCGCGATGTTCACCATGTACGGCACGCCCGAGTCGAAGGCGCGGCGCAGCGCCGGGCCGATCTCGTCCGGCGACGTGACCAGTTCCCCGCCGCCGCCGAGCGCGGTGACGACCTGGTCGTAGCGGCACTGCGGCTGGAGCTCGGCCGCCACGTCGTAGCCGTACAGCATCTGCATGGGGTGCTTCTCCAGCCCCCACATGCCGTTGTTGCCGCAGATCATGACGACCGGCAGCCGGTGCCTGACCAGCGTGTCGACGTCCATCAGCGAGAAGCCCGCGGCGCCGTCGCCGAGCAGCAGCACGACCTGTGACGACGGCCGGGCCAGCCGGGCCGCGATGGAGTAGCCGAGCCCGGTGCCGAGGCAGCCGTACGGCCCGGGGTCGAGCCAGCTGCCCGGGCGGCGCGGCTCGACGTACTTGCCGGCGTAGGAGACGAAGTCGCCGCCGTCGCCGATCACCACCGCGTCGTCGGCGAGCACCTTGTTCAGCTCGCCGTAGATGCGCATGGGGTGGATCGGGTCGGCGTCCGACTCCAGCAGCGGCGTGTCGTCGGCGATCGCCGCCGCCGCCGTCTCGCCCAGCCGGGTCACCCAGGGCGCGTACGCCTTGGGGTTCACCCCGGCGGTGCCGCACGCGGCGCCGAGACCCCAGAAGAGGAGGGACAGGTCGCCCGACGCCGAGCCAGACAGGCCGGTGTGGGTCGCGAGCTGGGAGGGCGCGTCGACGATGTGCACGACCCGGGCCAGCGGCGCGCCCTCCTTGCCGCCGAACCAGCCGTACGCGAGGCGGAAGTCGAGCGGGGTGCCGACGACGATGACCAGGTCGGCCTGGCTGAACGCGAGGCCGCGGGCACGGGTGACGAGCAGCTCGTGCCCGGCGGGCAGGATGCCCCGCCCCTGGCCGTTGGGCACGACCGGCAGCCGCCACTCCTCGGCGAAGTCCCGCGCCGCCTCCTCCGCGCGGTCCATCCACACGTCCGAGCCCAGCACGAGCAGCGGACGCTCGGCCTCGGCGATCAGCCGGGCGATGCCGGCGAGCGCCTCGGGGTCGGGCTCCAGCGGCGACGGGGTCAGCGTCTCCGAGTCGTACTCGGCCGACGGAGCGAACAGGTCGTCCATGTGGACGTCCAGGAACACCGGGCCGCGGTGCGGGGCGAGCGCGGTCCGGAAGGCCATCTCCACGTCCTGCCCGATGGAGTCCGCGCCCGAGCCGGTGAAGGCGAGCTTGGTGACGGTCTCGAACAGCGGGGGATGGTCCATCTCCTGCAGCGCCCCGGAGCCCCAGCGCGAGCGCGGGGCGCGCCCGCCGAGGACGACGACCGGGGAGCCGTTGAAGTGGGCGGTCGCCACCCCCGAGACGCCGTTGGTGACGCCGGGGCCCGCGGTGAGCACCGCGAGGCCGGGCTTCCGGGTCAGCCGGGCCGTCGCCTCGGCCGCGAACACCGCGCTCTGCTCGTGGCGCACGTCGAGGATGCGCATGTTCTGATGGACGGCCCCGTCGTACAGGGGGAAGACGTGCCCGCCGGAGAGCGTGAACATCGTGTCCACGCCGTAGGCCTGGGAGACGGCGACGGCGATGTCGCCTGCGTGTTTGGGGGACTCCATAGAGTGAAACCTACCAGTCGGTCTCTTTTGCGAACAGAAGGACGGCCAATGCCCTCCAGCCACGGGAGAACGTCGGTCACCTCCGCTGATGCCCGTTGCGGCCCGGGATAAGCCCGATCAGAGCGTCTGGGAGAGCGCCTTGATGGGCATCTTGAGATCGGCGAGCAGCTCCAGGTCACGTTCGGGCGCCCGGCCCAGGGTGGTGAGGTAGTTGCCGACGATGACGGCGTTGATTCCGCCCAGCATGCCCTCCCTCGTGCCGAGGTCGCCGAGGGTCAGCTCACGGCCTCCGGCGTACCGCAGGATGGTGCGCGGCAGGGCGAGGCGGAACGTGGCGATCGTCTTCAGCGCCTCGGCGCCGTCGACCAGCGGGTGATCGGCGAACGGCGTGCCCGGCCGGGGGTTGAGGAAGTTGAGCGGCACCTCGTCCGGCGCGAGCTCACCGAGCTGGGCGGCGAACTCGGCCCGCTGCTCCGGCGTCTCTCCCATGCCGACGATGCCGCCGCAGCACAGCTCCATGCCCGCCTCCCGGACCATGAGGCAGGTCTCCCAGCGCTCCTCCCAGGTGTGGGTGGTGACGACGCGGGGGAAGTGCGACCGGGCGGTCTCCAGGTTGTGGTTGTAGCGGTGCACCCCCATCTCGGCCAGCTCGTCCACCTGCGCCTGGGTGAGCATGCCGAGCGAGCAGGCGACGTTGATCTCGACCGCCTCACGGATCGCCCGGACGCCCTCGCGGACCTGGTCCATCAGCCGCCGGTCCGGGCCGCGTACGGCGGCCACGATGCAGAACTCGGTCGCCCCGGTCGCCGCCGTCTCGACGGCCGCCTTGACGAGGGAGGGGATGTCGAGCCAGGCCGCGCGGACCGGAGAGGAGAACTGCCCGGACTGCGAGCAGAAGTGGCAGTCCTCCGGGCATCCTCCGGTCTTGAGCGAGACGATCCCCTCCACCTCGACCTCGGGGCCGCACCACTTCATCCGCACCTCGTGCGCCAGGGCGAGCAGGTCCGGCAGGCGGTCGTCGGGGAGCGTCAGGCACTCCAGCGCCTGCGCCGCGTCGAGCCCGCGGCCCTCGTCGAGAACCTGGACGCGGGCGATCTCCAGGATGTCGGTCTTCACGCGGCACTCCCGTCGGTCAGGTGGGGCACTGCTGTCACAGGGGCAGCATAAAGGTCGAGCGGAACGCGGCCGGGTCGAACATGCCGCCGAACGCGGGAGCCAGGCACGCCCGCGCCACACGGGCGAACGCCTCAGGGCCGAGCGACCCCGCGCCCTCGGGCAACGCGCCCGACAACGGGCGGGCGGCGAGCATCTCCAGATCGGCGACGTTCGAGCGGTCCGCCAGGCCCGGGGCGGCGGGCCAGGAGCCGATCACCACACCCGCGAGGTCGAGCCCCCGGCCCGCCATCGCCTCGAGCGTCAGCGCCGTGTGGTTGAGGGTGCCCAGCCCGGCGCGGGCCACCACGAGCACCGAGGCGTGCAGGCGCCGGGCGAGGTCCGCGAGCGTGCCGCCCTCCTCGTCGTACCGGACGAGCAGCCCCCCGGCGCCCTCGACGAGCACCAGCCGGTGCGACTCGGCCAGCTCCCCGATCCGGGCCGCGGCGGCCGCGAGCGACAGCGGCGGCAGGCCGGAGACGCGGGCCGCCGCCGCGGGGGAGAGGGGATCGGGATAGCGCGCCATCTCGAAGGTCGAGGTCACCCCCGACAGGCGGATCACCTCGTCGAGGTCCCCGGCCTCCCCGGCCGCGACCCCCGTCTGCGCCGGCTTCACGACGGCGGCCGTCGCGCCCCGCGCCACCGCCAGCGCCGCGAGCGCGGCCGTCACCACCGTCTTCCCCACCCCGGTGTCCGTCCCGGTCACCACCAGAACACTCATAATCAGGGCCGGCGGAGGCGGGTGACGAACTTGTAGCGGTCGCCGCGGTAGAGCGACTGGGCGTACTCGACCGGGTTGCCGTCGGCGTCGAAGGCGTGCCGGGTCAGCAGCAGCATCGGCAGGCCGACGTCCACTCCGAGCACCTGCGCGTCGTACGGCGTGGCGAGCACGGTCTCTATGACCTCCTCCGCGTCGGTCAGCCGCACGTTGTAGGCGTTGTGCAGCGTCTCGTACAGCGAGGAGTGCACCTCCAGCTCCCGCCGCAGCCGGGGGAAGCGGCGGGCGGACAGGTGCGTGGTGTCGATCGACATCGGCTCGCCGTTGGCCAGGCGGAGACGGTGGATGCGCAGCACCCGGCTGCCGGGATTGACGGCCAGCCGCCGGCCGAGCGTCTCGTCGGCCGTGACGTAGCTGATATCGAGGATCTTGGTGTCCGGCTCCAGCCCGACCGTGCGCAGGTCGCCCGTATAAGAGGTGAGCTGGAGCACCTGCGCGACCTTGGGCTGCGCGACGAACGTGCCCTTGCCCTGGATGCGCAGCAGCCTGCCCTCGACCACCAGCTCCGACAGCGCCTGCCGGACCGTCGTCCGCGAGGTCTCGAAGCGTACGGCCAGGGCGCGCTCGGGCGGGAGCGCGCTGCCCGCGGGCAGGCTCTTGGTGAGTTCCAGGAGACTCCGCTTCACGTCGTAGTACTTAGGCACGCGAGGAGAGTCCTCGCTGCGCTCCGTCACCTGTCCCACCCTCGACTCGGCCCTTTCGTCAACTCGGCCACAGCGGTGAGCGCACCCCGGACCACCACGAGATCATCGGACCGCAGATCGGCACGTGCGGTCAACCGCAGACACGCGCGGCCCTGGGGCACCGACGGTGGGCGGAAGCATCCCACGCGCACCCCGTGATCCGCACACAGTGCCGCCGCCGCGAGCGCGAGCCGGGGCGGGCCGAGCACCACCGGCACCACGGCGGCGGCGGGGTCGGCCGTCTCCAGGCCGAGCCCGCGGGCCAGCGCGGCCAGCTCGCGTGCCCTCTCGCGGGCGCGGGCGGGCAGGCCGGGAGACGCCTCCAGCAGGTCGAGGGCGGCCAGGGCGGCCCCCGCGCACCCGGGGGCGAGGCCGGTGTCGAAGATGAACGACCGGCCCGTGTCGACGAGCGTGCCGATCACCTCGGGGGCGCCCAGGACCGCGCCCCCCTGCGAGCCCAGCGACTTCGACAACGTGACGGTCCGCACGACGTCCGGCCGGCCGGCCAGCCCGGCCGCGTGCGCCGCGCCCCTGCCGTGGTCGCCGACGACGCCGAGCGCGTGGGCCTCGTCCACCACGAGCAGCGCGCCGTGCCGTACGGCGGCCTCGTGCAGGGCGCGCAGCGGCGCGACGTCTCCGTCGACGGAGAACACGGCGTCGGTGACGACGAGGGCGTGCTCCTCGTGCCGTTCGGCCAGGACCTTGGCCACCGCCTCGGTGTCCCCGTGCGGCGTGACCACGACCCGCGACCGCGACAGCCGGCAGGCGTCCACGATCGAGGCGTGGTTGCCGGCGTCGGAGACGATCAAGCCGTCACGGCCGAGGGCGGCGACGGCGGCGAGGTTGGCGAGGTATCCCGACGAGAACACCAGGGCGCCGGACGCTCCCGCGAAGGCGGCGAGCCGGTCCTCCAGCTCCGCGTGCAGCCGGGTCGACCCGGTCACCAGGCGCGACCCGGTGGAGCCCGCCCCCCATTCGCGGGTGGCGCGGACGGCCGCCTCGACGATCCGCTCGTCCCGCGAGAGGCCGAGGTAGTCGTTGGAGGCGAGGTCGAGCAGCCCGTCGTGGTCGGGCGTGCGCGGGCGCAGGTCCCGCCGCAGGCCCGCCTCCTCCCGCCGCGCCGCCGCCGCGCGCAGCCTGTCCATCGGCCCTGTCATATCGGCCCCGTCATATCCGCCCTGTCATGAGGTGCATCCTGCCAGGTGACGAAGGTCGATTCGCTTTCGGCCCGGCAGGCGGCGCATCATGCACACGTGCCGACTCTCAGCGACCTCGTGTCGCGTCACACCGCACTCGAATCCGCCGACCTCGACTGGATTCACTCCCTGGTCTCCGACTGGCAGCTGCTCGCCGACCTGTCGTTCGCCGACCTGATCCTCTGGGTTCCCGACCAGGGCGGCACGAGGTGGCTGGCGGTGGCCCAGATGCGTCCCACGACCGGTCCCACGGTCTACCACGACGACGTGGTCGGGATGTCCGTGGCCGCGGGAGAGCGGCCGCTGATCGACGTGGCCTGGGCCGAGCGCCGCATCTGCCGGGAGGGCGACCCCGACTGGTCGAGCGGCGTGCCGGTGCGTGAGGAGACCATCCCCGTACGGCGGGGCAGGGAGGGCTCGATCATCGGGGTGATCCAGCGGTCCACGAACCTGTCGTCGGCGCGCACCCCCTCCCGGCTGGAGCTGACGTACCTGCAGAGCGCCTCCGACCTCGCGCAGATGGTGGCGGAGGGCAGGTTCCCGTTCGCGGAGGAGGAGCCGATCCTGGTCAGGTCGCCCCGCGTGGGCGACGGCCTGCTGCGGCTGGACAAGGCCGGCCGGGTCACCTACGCCTCGCCGAACGCCCTGTCGGCGTACCGCCGCCTCGGCCTGCACGCCGACCTCGTGGGCGCGGACCTCGGGAAGACGACCGCCGACCTGTGCTACTCGGACGAGCCGATCAACGAGGATCTGATGCTCGTCGCCAGCGGGCGGGCGCCCCGGGAGACCGAGGTGGAGAACGGCGGCACGGTCGTGCAGCTACGGGCGATCCCGCTGATCGTCGGGGGCGGCCGCATCGGCGCGCTGGTGCTGATCCGCGACGTGACCGAGCTGCGGCGGCGCGAGCGCGAACTGCTGACCAAGGACGCGACGATCCGGGAGATCCATCATCGGGTCAAGAACAACCTGCAGACCGTGGCGGCGTTGCTGCGGCTCCAGGCGCGCCGCCTGAACAATCCCGAGGGGCAGGAGGCCCTGAACGAGGCGGTGCGCCGGGTCGGGTCGATCGCGATCGTCCACGAGATCCTCGCGCAGATGCCGGAGGAGATGGTCGAGTTCGACGACATCGCCGACCGGGTCATCGCGATGACGGCGGAGGTGGCTGTCGCGCAGGTGGCGATCAAGCGGACGGGCGGCTTCGGCGTGCTTCCCGCGGCGGTCGCGACCCCGATCGCGATGGTGCTGACGGAGCTGCTCCAGAACGCGGTCGAGCACGGCTTCGCGCATTCCTCGGGCAACGTGCAGGTCGTCGTCAGGCGGGACGCCGACCGGCTCGAGGTGGTGGTGGCCGACGACGGCAAGGGCCTGCCCGCGGACTTCGACCTGGAGGCGACCGGGAGCCTAGGGCTCCAGATCGTCCGCACGCTGGTCGTCGGCGAACTGTCGGGCCGCCTGGGCGTGGCCGGGAGGGACGGCGGGGGGACCGAGGTGCGGATCAGCATCCCGGTGCAGCCCGCCTGACACGCGTGAGGGGCACCCCGCCTCAGCGCGGCGGTGTGGGGGATGCCATAGTGGACGCGATGACCGGCAGAACGCGATCGGCACAGTGCGATCAGCAGAGTGATCGGCACGGTCGATCGACCGGTGCGAGCCACCATGACGCGAACAACCATGACGCCACTCACCATGCGACTCACATGGCGCGACCGACGTGATGAGCGCGACGAGCGTGCTGACGAGCGTGCGCCGCCGTCCGGTGAACGCCGCGAAGGCATTCACCGAGGACGGTCGCGTACGGCGGCCGGACCGCCGGGGTCAGACCTGTGATCAGACGGCGGCGCGGGCGCGGGCACGAGCGGTGCGGCGCTTGAGTGCGCGACGCTCGTCCTCGCTCAGTCCGCCCCAGACGCCGGCGTCCTGGCCGGACTCCAGGGCCCACTTCAGGCAGGAGTCGGCGACCGTGCATCGCCGGCACACCTGCTTGGCTTCGTCGATCTGCATGAGCGCGGGACCGGTGTTCCCGATCGGGAAGAACAGTTCGGGGTCCACGTCACGGCAGGCAGCGCGGTGGCGCCAGTCCATGCGTTCCACTCCTTCGTCAGATGGAGCCGTCGTGGCTCCGCTGGCCGTCAACTTTGTGAACTCTTTCACTAACTAGGGCGGACGTTTACCCGGTTCCAGGGTTAGGGGCCGGGGCGCGTCCACGCGATCGCCGGGGGCCCTTACAGAGGCTGTGGTCTCCGTAAAGGTCCTACGTTCCGACGTCGTGATTCAGCTTTTCAGCCGTACCAACACCACACAAGAGGTTTGGGACAAGGTTTTGCCCGCCGTGGCTGTCGGATGCGTCACACTATGACTACATGTAACAGCTTAGACGAGGACTTGTAACGCGTCCGGGATAGCGCGAAAGATCACCCACTCGTGTTCTCCCAGGTAGTCGCCGTCGAGCTGGAAGGCCACCGGCCGGGAGGCGAGGAGGGTGAACTCCTCTTCGTCATGCGTCTGAACGAGGTGTTTACCGCGCGGCAATCCCCGGTGCTCTCCGATGATCTGGCGGACCAACGAGAGCATGGCGGGCAGATTCAGCCTGCGGAGCCCGAGTAGATCGAGTCCCGTCTCGAAGCCGGCCCACGGTGTCGGGTTGATCGGACGAGTGCCGGCGTACGTCCAGGGCGCCGTGTTCGACACGATCGCCTGGAAAATCCCATCCTCTGTGGGCAGGCCGGGACGCGCCAGCCGGATCGCCGGACGCCGCCGGTCGGTCACGAAGAAGTGACGCACCGCCGTGCTCACGTAGAGGGCGGGCAGTGCGCGGTATCCCGCGCTCCGCAGACCCTCCACGGCCCGGACGACCTCCGCGTCGTATCCCAGCCCTGCACAAAATGTGAAATATCGGGACCTTTGATGGTCAGGGCCCGCTCCTGCCCCCGGATCGGGGCCCGAAACCTCATCGTGCCAAATCGCCTGTCCGAGTCCGATGACGCGGCGCCGGTCCTCGCGCAGCGCCTCCAGGACGGCTCCGGTCGCCTCGACCGGGTTGTTGGGCAGCCCGAGGGCGCGGGCGAAGACGTTCGCGCTGCCGCCGGGGATGACGATGAGGGCCGGCCGTTCGCTCGCGCGCCCGCCCGGATGCGCCTGGAGCAGCCCGTTGACGGTCTCGTTGATCGTTCCGTCGCCGCCGAGCACCGCCACCGCGTCGAACCCCTTGGCCCGCGCCGTCGCGGCGAGCGTGGTCGCGTGGCCCCGGTAGGCGGTCTCCTCGACCGACAGGTCCACGGCGGCGCCGAGCGCCCGGATCAGCACGTCCCGCGTGCGCCGGTGCGTCGAGGTGGCCTTGGGATTCACGAGGAGGAGAGCCCGCATGCCTGAAGGTTAACGAACCGTTTACCGCTCCCGCCGGGTGACGCCTCTCCCGGGAGGCCGGCCACCCGTACGGGTAGGGTTGGGCGTTGTGATCAGCAGCTCCGTCGGCCGCCCCGCGACGCTCACGGTGGCCGCCGCCGTCCTGGCCGCCGAGGGCCTGCTCGCCGTTGTGATGGGCGGCTATGTCGGCGTCGAGACTTTGGTCGGCAAGCCCACCGACCTGGTGACCGGCATCGCGGTGGCCGGGTTCGGCGTGCTCGGCGGGGCCGGCCTGATCTGGGTCGCCTGGGGCCTGTGGCACGTGCTCCGCTGGAGCAGGGGACCGGCGGTCGTCACCCAGATCTTCGCGCTGCCCGTCGCGATCACGCTGATCCAGTCGGCGCAGTACGGCTTCGGCGTGCCGCTCGTCGTCGCCGCCGTCACTGCCCTGGTCGCGTTACTCGCTCCGGCGTCGACCCGCGCGCTGATGGGCGAGGACGCCTCCTGATCCGGCAGGGCCGGCCCTGCTGATCCGGTCGGCTGACCGAGCGCCGCCGGGGGGAGTGCGGCGTCTCAGTCGTTCCTGTCCGGCTCGCCGGTCCGGATCTCAGTCCTCGGCGGTCAGGCCCTCGCGGAGCTGGGCCAGGGTCCGGGCGAGCAGCCGGGACACGTGCATCTGCGAGATGCCCAGCTCGGTGGCGATCTGGGACTGCGTCATGTTGCCGAAGAAGCGCAGCAGCAGGATTCTCTTCTCCCGCGGCGGCAGGCGCTCCAGCAGTGGCTTGAGCGACTCGCGGTACTCCACGCCCTCCAGCGACTCGTCCACGATGCCGAGCGAGTCGGAGACGGCGGGAGCGTCGTCGTCGCCCGAGTCGGGCGCGTCGAGCGACACGGTGGAGTAGGCGTTGGCCGACTCCAGGCCCTCCAGGACCTCCTCCTCGCTCATCCCCAGGTGGACGGCGAGCTCGGCGACCGTGGGCGCCCGGCTCTCCCGCTGCGACAGCTCGCTTATCGCCTTGGTGAGCGAGAGCTTGAGCTCCTGCAGCCGGCGCGGCACGCGGACCGCCCAGCCCTTGTCGCGGAAGTGCCGCTTGATCTCCCCGACGATGGTCGGGGTGGCGTACGTGGAGAACTCCACGCCGCGGCCGAGGTCGAAGCGGTCGATCGACTTGATGAGACCGATCGTGGCGACCTGCGTCAGGTCGTCGAGCCACTCGCCCCTGTTGCGGAACCGGCGGGCGAGGTACTCCACGAGTGGCAGGTGGAGCTCGACCAGCTCGTCGCGGATCCGCTGGCGCCTCGGGTCCTCCGGCGGCAGCTCCGAGAGCTCGGCGAAGAGCGTGCGCGCGCGTACGCGGTCCGGCACCGCCGCCGAGTCGCCGGAGGCCATCGCACTCGTCCTTTCCGTCACGACGGCCCCGCCGCGCTCCGGCGCTTACGCAGCATGATCGCCAGATGGTCGGCGTGGTCGGAGATGGCGTCCACGTCGTCCGCCAGCGCGGTCAGCACCATCCAGGCGAAGTCCTCCCGGTTGGGCGAGCTGACGCCGAGGGTGTTCACCTCGACGCGCACCGTCATCTCCGGGCCGGTGAGTTCGAACTCCGCGAGAAGGTCCGTTCCGGGTACGGCGTGCCGCAGCAGCATGGCGCAGGCCTCGTCCACCGCGATGCGCAGGTCCTCGATCTGGTCGAGGGTGAAGTCGAGCCGTGCGGCGAGCCCGGCGGTGGCCGTGCGCAGCACGGACAGATAGGCGCTCACGGCGGGCAGCCGGACACTCACAGCGTCGCGAATCCCGGTCAGATCCACCGCAGGCGTCTCGGTTTCCTCGGTCACGTTCCTCCTCGCCCCTTCGAGCCGGCTCACTGCCGCTGACTGCAACTTACCGCCACTTGGACGGTGCTGCCCCGGCCAGACGCGCCGATTATGGCGTTCCTTGGAGGTAACTCCTCGTAAATTCCGTAGTACCGAATACGAAGCCTCTATGGGGTTTCGTCGCGCCTGACGTACATGCCCTTGTCACGTGCTCTGGGATGCTTTCCGGGGCCGCTTTCCGGGCGACCCGGCCCCGCGCGGCATGGCCGTGCGGGGCCGGGTCGCACCCGGCTCAGGCGGCCTTGGTCTCCCAGAAGATCTTGGAGATCTCCTCGATCTTCGCCAGGAGGTCGTCGGCCAGCCCGGGGTCGACGGTGCCCTTGGCACCGGCCGCGCCCGCGAGCTTCGTGGCGTCCCAGAAGAGCTGGTGGAGCTGGGGGTACTGCTCAAGGTGCGGCGGCTTGAAGTAGTCGGTCCACAGCACCCAGAGGTGATGCTTGACCAGCTCGGCCCGCTGTTCCTTGATGAGCAGCGCGCGGGTCCGGAAGACCGGGTCGTCGTTGTCGGCGTACTTCTTAATGATCGCCTTCACCGACTCGGCCTCGATACGGGCCTGCGCCGGGTCGTAGACCCCGCACGGCAGGTCGCAGTGAGCGGACGCCTCGTGCCGGGGTCGCAGCAGTCGTGCGAGCATCGGAATCCTTCCTTAGGAATGCTGATGACAGCACCGTTCCAGAACCGACCTTACTCGTCTCGAAAACGCCACGCGGAGGGGGATGTGCTCACCGCCGTATGTGTCTCCGGAGACTCGATGCGGCCCGCGCTGCGGCCCGGAGACTGGCTGCTGGTACGGCTCGGCGCCGCCGTGCGGCCCGGCGACGTGGTGGTCGCCAGGCGGCCGCACGGCCTGATCGTCAAGCGGGCCTTCCGGCTCACCGGCGACGGCTGGTGGCTGGAGAGCGACAACCAGTCGGCCCCCGGGCGCCGCGACAGCTGGGACTTCGGCGCGGTGCCCGAAGGCGACGTCCTGGGCAGGGTCGTGCTGCGCTACTGGCCCCGGCCCGCGCTGCGCTTCCCCGCGCCGCCCGCCTGACCCGGCGGGCCCGTGGCCGGGCCCGCCGGGTCAGGCGCCGCGCTTGCGGGCCCGGTACGCCGCCACGTTGGCCCGGCTGGCGCACCGCTCCGAGCAGTAGCGGCGCGACCGGTTGGAGGAGGTGTCGATGTAGGCGTTGCGGCACGGCGACGCCTGGCAGAGGCCGAGCCGGTCCACGCCGAGGCGGGTCACCACGCTGGCGAGGCCCATGACCGACCCGACCGACAGGGCGTCGGCGACCCGGCCGCCCTCGGTCAGGTGCAGGTGCCAGGGCTGGCCGTCGTGGCCGGAGATCTGCGGATGCACGGGATGCCGGACCAGCAGGCCGTTGAGCCGGTCGACGACGTCGACGTCGTCTCCGCCCGCCGCGGCCTCGAACACCCCCGCGAGTTCCTCGCGGAGCTCCCATAGCGCGTCGACGTCACGCCGGGTGAGGCGGGAGGCCGCCTCCGTACGGCCCGTCTCCTCCAGCAGCGACCGAAGGGAGAAGGGGTTTCTGAGCTCGTCGCCCATGTTGACCAGCTGAACGGCCAGCTCGGCGTAAGACGTCAAGTCCACTGGGGCGCCCATGTACGTAAGAGATCACTGGCAAAGCCGAGTATTACACGCCTCGTGGCCTGGGGGAACACCAATAGGGGCAACGATCTGGGGTCGCCGGGGGAGGGGCGGGCGGTGGTTCGTGTGGCACAATCGGGAGACGGGTGACCCCCGTACCCCCTCAAGAGACGACCGTCAACGACGACGGCCTCCGGCGGCTACCGAAGCCTGGGCTCTCGTTCTCTTGACGGCGTCTACCGAAGGAACTCGTCCTTTCGACACTGGGGTCGCTGTGACCGTTACGCCTGATTCCTTGACTTCTCTCGATCTGGATCCCGCTTTCGCGCTGCACCGCGGCGGCAAGCTGGAGGTCCGCTCCACCGTCCCGGTCCGCGACGCCGCAGACCTGTCGCTCGCGTACACCCCGGGCGTCGCCCGCGTCTGCACCGCCATCGCCGACAACCCCGACCTGGTCAACGACTACACCTGGGTCTCCAACGTCGTGGCCGTGGTCTCCGACGGCACCGCGGTGCTGGGGCTCGGCGACATCGGGCCCGCCGCCGCGATGCCCGTGATGGAGGGCAAGGCCCTGCTCTTCAAGCAGTTCGCGGGCGTCGACGCGGTGCCCGTCTGCATCGACTGCACGGACGTGGACGCGATCGTCGAGACCGTGGTCCGGCTCGCGCCCTCGTTCGGCGGCGTCAACCTCGAGGACATCAGCGCCCCCCGCTGCTTCGAGGTGGAGGACCGCCTGCGGGCGCTTCTCGACATCCCCGTCTTCCACGACGACCAGCACGGCACCGCGATCGTGGTCCTCGCCGCGCTGCGCAACGCGGCCCGCCTCACCGGGCGGTCGCTCGGCGACCTGCGCGCCGTCGTCGCCGGCGCGGGCGCCTCCGGCGTCGCCGTCTCGCGGATCCTGCTGAACGCCGGGATCGGCGACATCGCGGTCGCCGACTCCAAGGGGATCATCCACCCCGGCCGCGACGACCTGAACCAGGTCAAGCGGGCGCTGGCCAGGGACACCAACAAGGCGGGCCTGACCGGCTCCACCGAGGGGGCCCTCGCCGGGGCCGACGTGTTCGTCGGGCTCTCCGGCTCCACCATCTCCGAGCGGGCCGTCGCCGGGATGGCGCGGGACTCGATCGTGTTCGCGCTGTCCAACCCCACACCCGAGGTCGAGCCCTCGGTGGCGGCCCGGTACGCCCGCGTGGTCGCCACCGGCCGGTCCGACCACCCCAACCAGATCAACAACGTGCTGGCCTTCCCAGGGGTCTTCCGGGGCGCTCTCGACGTCCGCGCCAGGACCATCACGGAGAACATGAAGGTGGCGGCGGCCGAGGCGCTCGCGGCCGTGGTCGGGGACGACCTGTCGGAAAGCTACGTGATCCCCTCGCCGTTCGACGCCCGGGTCGCCCCCGCGGTGATCGCCGCCGTCGCGCGGCAGGCCCGCGAGGACGGCGTCGCGCGTAAGTGATCCCGCCCCCTGACCGGGCGGAGGGGCCGGGCGCCGTGCGGCGCCCGGCCCTTTTTCCGTCGCGAGCCCTTGAGAATTCCTTTACCTCGTCACTGTAGGTGCTATAAAGAAAGCTCTCCGTAACCTCATCGGCTGTTGCCTGTCCCCGGTTGGAAGAGCGATGCGACGTGACCTCGACCGCATCAGGTGCCTGGCCCGACGGCTCGGCGGCCTCGGCGTGGGACAGCGGTTCCCCCATTCGTGGCAGGAGGGTGTGGCAAGCGTGACAGCACTGTGGAGAGCCGACGTCGAGCGGCGCAGGTTCCTGCTCGACTCCACCTTCGCCCTGGGCGCGGGTTCGGCGGGACTCGCTCACTGGCTGGCGGCGCCGGCCGCGGAGCGGCTCTCCGCGGCCGGGCCGCGCCGGGTCGGGGCCTCGGACGTGGCCGCGATCCGGGAGGTCACCCGGTCGTTCGGGGAACTCGACAACCGGTTCGGCGGCGGCAGCGTGCGCGGGCCGGTCGTGCGTTACCTGCACACCGCCGTGACGCCGCTGCTGCGCGAGGGCGCGTACGGCGAGGCCACCGGGCGGTCGCTCGCGACCGCGGCGGCCGAGCTGACCCGGCTCGCCGGATGGATGGCCTACGACCTGGAGCGGCACGGGCTCGCGCAGCGCTACCTCATCCAGGCGCTCGGCCTGGCGCGGGGGGCGGGCGACCACGCGCTGAGCGGCGAGATCCTGGCCGGGATGAGCCACCAGGCCGTCTACATCGGGCACGCCCGGCACGGGCTGGAGCTGGCCAGGGCGGGGGTCGAGGCGGCCCGGCGCTCGGGGGTCCGCACCCTGCTCGCCGAGACGCGCGTGCTGGAGGCGCACGCCCTCGCGCTGCTGGGGGATCGGGCGGGGTGCGGAAACGCGCTGCACGAGGCCGAGATCGCCTTCGGCCGGCGCTCTCCGCAGAACGAGCCCCGCTGGATCGGCTACTTCGACGAGGCCTACCTGGCCGCGAAGTCGGCCCACTGCCTGCGCGACCTCGGCGACGGCGGAGAGGCCGTACGGCAGGCCAGGCGGTCGCTGGTAATGGACGGGCGGTACGTGCGGGGGAGGATGTTCAACCTCGCGCTGCTCGCCTCGGCCCTGATCCAGGAGGGCGAACTGGAGGAGGCGTGCCAGGTCGCGTCCTCGGCGCTCGACGCGGCCGAGGGCATCCAGTCGGCGCGCACCCGGACCTACGTGGCGGACCTGCGCCGGCGACTGGCGCCGTACGCCGCGGATCCGCGGGTGGCCGCGCTGCTGGAGCGTGACCGGCGCACGGGCAGGGCGGCGGTCGGCGTGTGACGCCGCCGCCCTGCCCGTACGCGGGGAGAACGGGTGCCCACGGTGGGGCCGGCCGCGAGGGACCGGACCCCACCGGAGGCGGGCGTCACTCGGACTTGGCCTCGGTGATGCCGATCGTGCCGTCCTTGCGGACCAGCGAGCCGGACCACAGCGAGTAGGCCGCCTTGTAGACGCCGAAGGTCTCGCCGTCGAAGTACGGGGAGCTGATCATGTCGCTACGGCTGTTGCCGTCGGTGTCCCCGCCGAGGCTGGTCACACCGTTGATGTAGCCGAGACGACGGGCGCTGCTGTACTTGAGGATCCAGGGGCCGCCGGACGAGCCGCCGGTCATCGAGCACTTGAGGCCCACCTGCTCCTCGGCCTTGACCGAGGGCTCCTTGACCGGGAAGTACGGCTTGCCGTAGCACCACTTGAGCGTCTGGCCGGTCCACACGTAGTCGCCGTCGCCCTGCGGCGCCGAGGGGTAGCCGAACACGAAGACCGGCGCGCCGACCTTCTGGTTGTAGGCCAGGCCCTGGCCGCCGACGTTGTTGCCCAGCGGGCCCCGGTCGACGAACTTCTTCTGGAGGTCGTACCCGATGCCGTTGTAGACGGTGACGAACGCGTAGTCGCGGTCGGCGTCCTCGTACACGTCGAAGTCGTAGTGCGTGAACGCCTGCTTGCCGACGTACACGCCCCAGGGGGCCTTGCCGTCGTAGTAGCCCGGGATGAAGATCCAGTTGTCCACGACGTCGTGGTTGGTCTCGATGTCGTAGACACAGTGGCCCGCCGTGGCGACGAGGTTGTGGTACGCGGACTGCACCGACGAGGCGGAGCAGGAGTAGAGGCCGCTGCCGATGCTGAAGAAGACCCGGCCGACGGTCTTCGGCAGGTTGACGTTCTTGGACTTCGCGGCGGTCATCTTCTCGTCGCCGATCGCCGGCACGATGCCCGGCTTGCCGTCGGCGGCGGGGGCTCCCTTGGAGACGTGCTTGGGAACCCGGTTGTGCTCCATGCCGTACGGGTCGGCCGACTTGAGCTTGTAGCCGTTGCCGTCGAGCCAGAACTTGATGACGTCGCCGACGCCGGCCGGACTGGCGAGCTTGTCGCTGCTGAGGACCTTTCCGGCCTGGGCCGGACCGGTCAGGGCCGTCGCCGCAAGTCCCGCGGCGACGATCGCGCCGATCGGGAGAAGCACGTGCTTCTTCATAGGGGGGTCGCTCCTCGCGCTGTACGTGGGACGTCACTTACGCCCCATGCGTCAGTAAAGGGATGTCAAGGAACTTACAGCACAAGAGCTTGTTGTCATAAGTCGTAGATAAGAAGACGTGTCCGGAATTAAGGGCCTTTTTGTGTCCGGTATGTTTCGCGGCGGGTCACGGGTCGAAGTACTCTCAGGCGGGAGAAGTGACGCGCTCGTGCCGGGCGGCGTCGTACACATGGAACAACTCGCCGTCGAAGTAGGGCGAGAGGGCGATGGACTGGCCGGACGTGCCGATCGTCAGGCCGTTGAGGTAGCCAAGCCCCCGCCCGCCCCGATACGCGGCCAGCCACGGCGATCCCCCCGCGGAAACGAAGGGCGCGTGTACGGCCACCAGTTCGTCCGCCTTTTGGGTCAGATCCCAGACGCGAAACGGTCTTCCGTACGACCGGTGCAGACCGGTGGGCGCCGTGCCGGCGGCGTGATCGACGGGATAGCCGAAGACGGCGAGAGATCCGCGGACCGGGAGGTTGTAGGCCAGGCCCTGCTCTCCCACCTTGTCGCCGAGGCGGCCCGCCCGGGTCAGCAGCACGCCGGTGTAGCCCTTCCGGGTGCGGTACTTCGGGCCGGTGAAGACGGCGTACCGCGCGGCGCCGGAAAGCGCGACCCGCCGGGGCAGCACGCCGTCGTGGACGCTGACGAAGGCGTAGTCGCGGTCGAGGTCGCCGTAGCGGGTGAAGTCCTGGTGAGCGAAGGCCTGCTTCCCGGGATAGACGCCGAGAGGCGCCGTGGCCCCGGAGAAACCGGGCACGAAGACCCAGTTGCGGTAGGTCCGGGGCACCCCGGAGGGCCGCCGCCCGGGCTCGTACACGCAGTGGCCGGCGGTCGCGACGAGGTTGCGGTGGTCGGCCTGGACCGAAGTGCCCGCACACCAGTGCGGGCGGTGGTCAGCGCCGACGAAGAACACCCTGCCCGCGGTCCTCGGCAGGTTGACGTTCCGTGAGGCGCCGGGCACCCGCCTGGCCCCCGCGACGGCGGGCACGACGCCCCGGTCGCCGCCGGGCTCCGCGTCGCCGCGCGGGACGGGGGTGGCGGCGATCGTCACCGGCAGGAGATAGGGCGTCGCGCCGGCGAGCGCACGCGCGCCGTTCCCGAGCCAGTAGGCGAGCGTGGAGGAGACCCCCGCCTGGGGGACCAGCGGGCTCGTCACCGTGATGTCGTAGGCCCGCGCGGGCGCGGGAACGACCACACCGAGCATGGCGAACAACGCGGACGTCGCCACCGCCCCTGACAGCGGGGCGAGGATGCGCTTCACCCGATCTCCTTGCCGTGGAACGTCTCCCGCGCGGTACACGTCGACGCGATGCGAAGGAACATACAGCGCACAGGCCTCACGTCGGAAACAACCGCGAAAAAAGAACAGGGCCCGGCCGAAGCCGGGCCCTGTGGGTCAACCTGCGTGTCAAGCGGATCGGTCAGAGCGCGTGAGCACTCAGGCGATCGA
>NZ_BOOB01000069.1 GCF_016863015.1 Microbispora amethystogenes
CACCATCGTCATCCCCCGCGTCCCCGCTCTTTCCGATCAGTCGCCCGAACGAACCCGCCACGAACCACCACAATTCCGACACGGTACCGACGTGACTCCGGCACCGGCGGACGGTGTGCGCGCGGGCGGCGACCACCGGCGGGACACGCCCGGAAAAGGAACGTTCCGCCTGGTGATCGCGCCCTTCACACCACGCACCTGATGGTACCGTTAACAGCCCGGTTTCCCTGGTCGTGACCCCCGCACCGGCCCATCGCGCAACTCCGCGCGGGCGAGCCAGACGAGGGCGCACAGGAGGACGGCTCCCCCGCCCGCCTGTACGGCGGTCATGCGCTCCCCCAGCAGGACGACACCGGCGACGGCCGCGACGAGGGGTTCGAGCAGCGAGACGACCGACGCGGTGACACCGCCCACGACGCCCAGGCCGGTGAAGAACAACCGGTACGCGAGCGCGGTCGGCACGATCGCCAGATAGCCGAGCAGCAGCACGCTGGTCATCGTGTGCCCGGTGGGCAGCAGTCCCCCGCCGGCCGCGAGCGGGAGCAGGCACAGCGCGCCCCCGGCGAACCCCCACACCGCCACGCCCTCCGCGGGCATGCGGCGGGTCGCGAGGGTGACGAAGGAGTAGGCGGCGGCCGACACCAGGCAGTAGCCGACGCCTGCCGGGCCGGCCGGAGCGGCCGCTCCTCCCGTGAGCATGGCCAGCCCGGCGAGGGCGAGACCGGCGCAGGCGAGAGCCGTACGGCCCAGGGGTTCACCCAGGAAGATCCGGCCGCCGGCCGCCACCAGGAGCGGAGCCGACCCCATGGTGATCATGGTCGCGACCGCGACGCCGGTCTCGGCGATCGCCGCGAAGTAGGCGGCCTGGCACACCGCCATGGCCGGGCCGACGAGCAGCACCGCCCGCCAGGAAGGGCGGCCGCGCGCGACGACGAGCAGGAGCGCCGCCCCGCAGGCGAAGCGCCAGAAGGACACGGCGACGGGGCTCAGCCGGCCCGCGTCGTGGAGCATCGCCCCCGCCGCGCCGCCGGTTCCCCAGGCGGCGGCGGCGGTGGACACGTAGACGAGACCCTGCCGTACGGACAGGGCTGGAGCATGGTTCATCGATGTCTCTCCGGTGAGGTGGGCCCGATTCCCGTACGCGGGCAGGGGCCACCGGCCGGGCCCTCCAGGCCCGGCTCACCTGATGACGCCGCCCGCTATCGGGCGGGCGGCGGAGAGACGATCAACGGCATGCGGGTCACACTAACGGGCTCTCCCGAAACACGGCATCGGCTTTTCCGGCATTTGGGGGGTGCCGGTGCGCGCGGCCGGACATCGAAGTCGTAGTCTTGGGATCGTGACAGCCCGAGGCGAGGTCAGGTCGCCTCGGGCTGTCCGCTGTCCGGCCCCCCGGTAGCACGGCAGCGGGGGCAGCACGAGCGGCGCGGCTCAGGGCCGCGCCGGCACGCGTCCCAGGAATCCGAGGACGCGCGACCACGCGTCGGCGCAGGCCTCCGCCAGTTCCGGCCGGCCGAGTTCGAAGAAGCTGTGCGGGGCTCCCGGATAGGTGACGAACTCGTGCTCGACGCCCGCGCCGTCCAGCGCCTCGCCGAACGCCTTCACCACCTCGGGGGAGATGCCCTCGTCCGCGCCGCCGAACAGCCCGAGGATCGGGCCGCACAGCTCACCGGCCAGCTGGGTGGGGCCGGGGTTGCCGAAGAGCGCGTCCGGATATCCGTACAGGCCGATGACGCCGCGGAATCCGAGCTCGGGGCGGGCCGCCAGGAACGCGAGCCTGCCGCCGAAGCAGAAGCCGAGCGTGACGACGTCCTGGTGTCCCTCCGCCCGCAGGCATCGCGCCCCGGTGGCGATGTCGGCGAAGAGGGTGTCCTTGTGCGCCCTGCCCAGGTGCTCCATGTGCGGGAAGCCCGCCGGCCGCGGGCCGGTCCCCGCCGTACGGCCGAAGTAGTCGATCGCCAGCGCGGGATGCCCCTGCTCGGCGAGGCGTACGGTCAGCTGCTCGTAGAACCCCGACAGGCCCCGGTTGTCGGGGAGGACGAGCACGGCGGCGCCGGCGCGTTCTCCGGGACGGGACAGGAACGCCGCGAACTCCGCTCCGTCGCCCGAGGTCAGGACGAGGCGCTCGGACGACGTCGTCGTCACCGGAGCACCGTGAACGGGGGGTACGGCATCGGCGTCATAGCACACGGGCGGGCATCCCTTCATAATCGAAAATGCTCGACGCCCGAAATGCTATAACACTGGAATTCCATCGTATCAGGACAAAATAAATTGCCGATAATCCTCGAATTCCGGCTTGATAACGAGAAAGAGGCCCATCTCCCCGTCCCAAGGGAGATGGGCCTCTCGGATGCCACGTGCCTCGTCGGCCGTGTGCCTCGATGCCGTGCCTAGATCACCGGGCCGGGCGTGTCCCGCGGCGGCAGAGGTCCGCTGCCGGGGAGCGGGCCCGTACCGGGCGCCGGCGGGATCGGACCACTGCCGGGCGCCGGCAGCGGGGTCTCGCCCGGGTAGTCCGGGTTCACGGTGCGCGGCGGCATCGGCTCGCCGATGTCGTAGCCCGTGCCGGAGCCCCCACCGGAAACGCCGCCGGAACCGGTTCCGCCCTGCTGGTGCGGGCCGGGCACGTCACCGCGCCAGGCGCCGGTCTCGCCGCCGCGCGACTCGATGAAGGTCTTGAAACGCTCCAGGTCGCCCTTGACGCGCATGCGCACGAGCTGAAGAGCGTCCGCCGCCTTCTCGAGGAAGCCCTCGGGGTCGTACTCCATCTGGAGGGTGACGCGGGTGGTGTCGTCGCCGAGCCGGTGGAACGTGACGACCCCGGCCTGCCGCGGCGTGTCCAATGATCGCCAGGCCACGCGCTCGTCGGGGTGCTGCTCGGTGATCTCCGCCTCGAACTCCCGGCGGACTCCCGCGATCTCGACGACCCAGTCGGTGCGCGTGTCGCCGATTTGCTTGACCGACTCCACGCCCTCCATGAACTCCGGGAAGCTCTCGAACTGCGTCCACTGGTTGTACGCGGTACGGATCGGGACATTCACCTCGATGGACTGTTCGATCGAGCTCATGCCTCCTCCTTCTCTCTTCGGCTGCACGACAAGCCCTGCCCGCTGAGGGCGGCCTAAACCCGGAGGTGAGAAGCCCCGTCGGCGCCCGCGTCCTCCAGCGTCCGGTCGCCGCCCGCGTACCATCCGGTGACGACCTGTACGGCGAGCGCGGCGAACAGCAGGCCGAACGGCAGCGCCCAGCCACCGCTCACCTGGTGGAGGAGGCCGAACGTGATCGGGCCCGCGCCCGCGATGAGGTATCCGGCGCTCTGCCCGAAGGCGGAGAGGGCGGCGGTGCCCGGGGCCGTCCGGGTCCGCAGCGCCAGCATCGCCAGCGCCAGCGGGAAGGTGCCGCCGCCGAGCGCCACGAGGATCGCCCAGGCCCACATCGCGTGCCCGGTCAGCATCCCGGCGAAGCCGGCCGCGTACAGGGCCGCGAAGGCGATCACCAGCGGGCGCTGCCCGGACAGCCGGGTCGCCAGCGTGGGCACCACCATCGAGATCGGGATGCCGAGCCCGGTGAACACGGCGAGCACCACCCCGGCCTGTCCGCTGGTGTAGCCGTTGTCCTGCAGCAGCAGCGGCAGCCAGCCGAACATGACGTAGGCGATGAGCGACTGCGACCCGAAGTAACCGGCCACGGCCCAGGCGAGCCTGCTGCGCAGGAGGCTTTCGCCCGCTGCCCGGGCAGGGGTGCTACGCCGCTCCGGCTCACCGCGCCTGAGCGCGAGCCACGGAATCGCGGCCACGGCGGCCAGGGCCGCCCACACCCCGAGTGCCACGTGCCAGTTGCCGCCCGCGGCCTGCTGCACCGGGACGGTGGCGGCGGCGGCCACCATCGTCCCGGCCGCGAGGGCGGTCGAGTAGACGGTCGTCATGGCGCCCGACCGCCGGGGGAAGTGCTTCTTGATCAGTGTGGGGATGACGACGTTGCCGACCGCGCCGCCCGCCAGCGCGACCGTGCTCGCGGCCATGAACGGCGCCGCCGAGTCGACGAGGGAGCGGACGGCCTGACCCGCGGCGAGCAGCACGATGGCGGTCAGCAGCAGCCGGTGCTCGCCCATCCTCCGGGACATGGCCGGCGTCAGCGCCCCGAACAGGGCGAAGCTCACCACCGGCAGCGTGGTCAGCAGCGCGGTCGTCGCTCCGGACATGCCGAGCCCGGTGCTCACCTCGTCGAGGACGGTGCCCACGCTGGTCACCGCGGTGCGGAGGTTCAGCGCGGCGAGGGCGATGCCGCCGGCGATCAGCCACGCCATCGACCCGCCCGGCGCTCTCCACGCGGCTCTCCATGGAGCCCCATCGGTGGCCCTCCGCGTGACGACGGCACTCATCGCCGCAACAACTCCCTTCATCGGGTCATCCTACGTTTGACACCCTACCAAAGGCCTCAAACTCCTCGTTTGTTCCCGGTTCTGAGAGTGAGTCGTGGAGAGGATCGTCAGCGGCGGACGCCGCGCAGCAGCCACAGCAGGCCGACGACGGGCAGCACGAGCGGCACGAAGCCGTACCCGCTGCCGTACCCCGACCACACCGTGGCGTGCGGGAAGGCGGCCGGGTCGGCCAGGCTGAGCGTGCCGACGACCAGCACGCCGATCAGTTCGACCAGGCAGGCGGCGAGCGCCATCCGGGCGGCGCCGCGGGCCAGCGCCACCGTCAGGACGATGTAGACGACCGCCGCGAGCGCCGACAGCGCGTACGCCAGGGGCGCCTCGGCGAACCGCGTGGCGATCTGCACGGCGGCGCGGGAGGTCGCGGCCAGCGCGAAGACGCCGTACACGGCCACGAGCACCCGCCCGGGCCCGGACCGTACGGCCGCGTCGCTCACGGGACCATGTCCCAGATCTGCAGCAGCCGCCCGGTCATGACGGCCACGGTGAAGGCGGCCACGGCGATGACGCCGGGTCCCCAGCGCGTACGCTCCGCCCGGCCCCACCACACCGCGGCGGGCGGGATCACCACGGTCCCCGCCAGGTATCCGACGAAGGTCGCCTTCTCCGCGACGTGCCCGATCCCGGCGAGGGCGAACCCCGCCTGCACGAGCACGGCGATCTCCAGCAGCCCCAGCCCGGCCAGCAGCACCGGCCCCATCGGCCGGTCCCGTACGGTGGTGACCACGGCGACCAGCGCCAGCAGCAGGGCCGCGCCGATCAGCCAGCCCGAGTAGGCGCCGTTCATGCGGTGCTCAGGGGGTGGGCGGACAGTCGAGGCATGGCCAGAAGGCTATCGGCCCGGCCGCCCACCCCCTCGCGCGGCCCGGTCCGCGCTCGATCAGGGCGCGTCAGCTCTGCCGAGTCTCCGCGAGCAGCAGGTCGACCGCGTCCTCGGCCCTGCCGTTGACGGCGAACGCCCCCCGCTGGCGGGAGGCGGAGCTGCCGCGGAGCAGGGCCTCGTTGGCGAGCTCCGACACGATCTCCCAGTCGCCGAGCTCCTCCAGGGTCGGCCGCAGTTCGTCCAGCATCCACGTGACGAGCCGCGGCGCCGGCTCCGGCCGGCTGGTCACGGGCGACATCAGCTCACCCTCCAGCCCGTCGCGGGCCGCCCGCCAGTTGGCCGCCCGCAGCAGCGCGAGACGCTGCTCCCCCGTCGGCGGCTCACCCCGCTCGACGGCCTCGATCTCCCTGCTCATGAGGGCCCGGAAGAGCCCGGCCAGCAGCACCACGTCGTCCGCCAGGGGGCAGGAGTCGCAGACGCGCATCTCCACCGTCGGCACATGGGCGCTGAGCCGCAGGTCGTAATAGATCATGCCGGCGTCCTTGATCACGCCGGAGGCGACCAGATCCTCGGCCGTCCTGTCGTACTCGGCGGCGTCGGCGAACGGGCCGAGCGGCCCGGCCGTCGGCCACCGCTGCCAGGTCAGCGCCCGGCTGCTGGCGTAGCCGCTGTCCTCGTTCATCCAGAACGGCGAGCTCGCGCTGAGGGCGAGCAGCGGGGGAAGCCACGCCTCGACGCGCTGGGCGGCGAGCACCGCCACGTCCCTGTCGTCGATCTCCACGTGCACCTGCGCCCCGCAGATGAGCTGCTCCTCCGCCAGGAACCGGTAGGACTCCGACAGGTAGCGGTAGCGCTCCCCCGGGGTGAAGGTGTAGCCCTCGATGCCGGTGTTGGGGGTCGTCCCGGCGGCGATGACGCCCACGCCCAGCGGCTCGCCGGCCGCGACGAGCGCCTGGCGCAGCCGTACGATCTCGGCCCGTACGTCGCTCAGGTCCTCCATCGGGGTGCTGTTGGTCTCCACGACCGATCGCTGCAACTCGGCCGAGAACCCCTCGTCCGGCAGCCGCTCCAGCATCGACTCCGCCAGCGGCGTGAGACGCCGGGACTGGAGGTCGACGACAAGAAACTCCTCTTCAACGCCGACAGGCCGTCTCTTCATCATGGCCGGGTCACTACCCCCGTCACGGAAAGTAGTCCTGGCCTGGGCGGATCGACGAGAAACGAGGCCACCACAGCCACTACGAATCCCCTATACGCCGAACCTTTTCCGTGGATGATGGCTCTCATCGGTAGGGGCCCGACATTTCCACTAGGGGGAAAGGAACCGACATGCCGGTCGACCTCACCAACGGAAAGCCGCTCGCCTGGGATTCGGCGAAACTCGACGCCGACACCAAGGCGATGCTCGACAACCTGCAGCCGAACATCCTGCAGGCACACGTACGCGAGAGCATGTCCCTGCTGCTCGTGCAGTTCGGCGACGGCGCGGACGGCAGGCGGTTCCTGCGCGCCCTGGTGCCGCTCATGAAGTCGGCCAGGAAACACCTCGAGGAGGTGCGCGACTTCAACCGCTCGAAGAAGCGCGGCACGCCGTACGTCGGCGTCGGCATCAGCAAGCTCGGTTATCTCAAACTAGGCGAATCCACCACTAAATTCACCGACAACGCGTTCAAGTCGGGGATGAAACGGCGCAAGGACACCCTGAGCGACCCGGCGGTCGGCGCGTGGGAGAAGCACTACCAGGGAGAGATCCACGCGATCGTGCTGATCGGGGACGCGACGCCCGAACCGGTCGCCGCGACGCGCACGCGCGTCCTCGCGCTGCTGCCGAAGACCGCGAAGATCCTCGGCGAGGAGAAGGGCGAGGGCCTGCGCGACGCCCAGGGCCGGGGCATCGAGCACTTCGGCTACGTGGACGGCCGCAGCCAGCCGCTGTTCCTCGCCGACCAGGTGGCCGCCGAGCCCGGCACCAACTGGAACCCGTTCTTCCCGCTGAGCCACGTGCTCGCCGCCGACCCCCTCGCCCCGCACCCGAGCCGTCACTTCGGCAGCTACCTCGTGCTGCGCAAGCTGGAGCAGAACGTCCGCGCGTTCCGGGAGGCCGAGGAGGCCCTCGCCGACGCGCTCGGCTTCACCGGAGACGACCGGCCGCTCGCCGGCGCGATGCTGGTGGGCCGGTTCCGCAACGGCACGCCGCTGCGGCTGCACGGCAGGCCGAGCGCCGACGGCCACCCGGTGCAGAACGACTTCAGCTACCGCGACGACCCCGGGGCCAGATGCCCGGTGAGCGCGCACATCCGCAAGGCCAACCCCCGCGACTCCCGCGACGGCGGGCTGGAGCGCGCGCTCGGGGTCATGATGGCGCGGCGCGGGCAGACGTACGGCAGGCGCACCGACAAGCCGTGGGACGACGCGCCCCCGGCGACCCGGCCGACCGGCGGCGTGGGACTGCTGTTCATGGCGTTCAACTCCAGCCTGCAGGCCCAGTTCGAGTTCACCCAGCAGACCTGGGCCGACAATCCGGATTTCCCCGCCGGAAAGACCGGCCACGACCCAGTGATCGGCCAGGGCGAGCGGGAGGTCAAGGTGCGCTTCCCCACGGCGTGGGACGGCAAGAAGCTGAGCGCTCCCCAGAAGCAGGTTCCTCAGACGGTGACGATGAAGGGAGGCGAGTACTTCTTCATGCCGTCGCTCGCCTACCTCAAGAGCCTGTGATATCCGGCTGGATGCGGGCGCACCCGAATGGGTGGAGCTATGGGGACTCGAACCCCAGACCCCCTCCATGCCATGGAGGTGCGCTACCAGCTGCGCTATAGCCCCTTGCCACCGCTCCGAGTCCTCCCGGCGCGGCGCTCGGAGAGCATATATCCATGCCTCTCCGTTTACCTAATCGTCACCAGTCACACTGGTAACACCGGTAACACGCGTGTCAGCCGTCCGCGGTGGCGGCGGGGCTGTCGTCGCTGCTGACCGGCTCGGGCAGGGTGCCCGCGTTGTGCTCCATCAGGCGCCAGCCCCGGCGGCCCTCCTCCAGCACCGACCACGAGCAGTTGCCCAGGCTGCCGAGCGCCGACCACAGCTCCTGCGGCAGGCCGAGCAGGCGGCAGATGCCGAGTCGCAGCGCGGCGCCGTGCGAGGCGATCACCAGCAGGCCGTCGCCGGCCAGGCGGCCCGCCCAGCGCTCGACCGCCTCGGCCACCCGGTCGGCGACGTGCGCGACGTCCTCACCGCCCGGCGCCTCCCACGCCTCGTACTCGACCGGCCAGCCCGCCCTGATCTCGTCGCGGGTCAGGCCCTCCCACTCCCCGCCGCCGCGCTCGCGCAGGTCCTTGTCGACCATGACGTCGAGGCCGGTGATCCGGCCGAGGGCGGAGGCGGTGTCGTAGGCCCGGCGAAGGTCGGAGGCGACGAGCATCGTCGGCCGCAGGGCCGCCAGCAGCGAGGCCGCCCGGGCGGCCTGGGCGATCCCCGTCTCGTCCAGCGCGATGTCGGTGTGCCCCTGGAAGCGCTTCTCCACGTTCCACAGCGTCTGCCCGTGCCGCAGGCAGACCACGCGGCGGCCCATCACGCCGCCCCGGCGATGGCGTCCGTCACGGGTTCGCCCCGCGCCCGCGCTGGGCGGCGACCCGCCGTACGCTTTCCGGCAGCTCGATGGACGGGCAGTCCTTCCACAGGCGCTCCAGCGCGTAGAAGGCGCGGTCCTCCTCGTGCTGCACGTGGACCACGATGTCGAGGTAGTCGAGCAGGACCCAGCGGCCCTCCCGCTCCCCCTCCCGGCGTACGGGCTTGGCGTCGGCCTCGACCCGCAGCCGCTCCTCGATCTCGTCGACGATCGCGCGGACCTGCCGGTCGTTGGACGCGGAGCAGAGAAGGAAGGCGTCGGTGATGACGAGCTGTTCGCTCACGTCGTAGGCGATGATGTCGTCGGCCAGCTTCTCGGCGGCGGCCTCGGCCGCCACCCGCACAAGCTCTGCCGCTCTCTCGGATGCTGTCACGATTCGGTTCTGTCCTCCGTTGACGGGCTCTTCAAGGGTGCACAGTCCGCGGCCCCCGTACAACCCGCTTTTCCGTGGAGACCCTACCGCCACACCCTGTCGATACCGGAGTTATGCCCGGGATCGGAAATTCAACGTCTTACTACGCCCGATGATTCCGCCAGACGGACGCGCACGGCCCCGCGCCCGTACGGGTGCGGGGCCGCATCGGACAGGTCACCCGCGGAACCACGCGGGCCGGCCGTCAGTGCCCGTGATGCTTGACGTGCTTGTGATGCTTCTTGTGCTTCTTGTGCTTCTTGTGCTTCTTGTGGTGCGGCTTGGTCGGCTTGACGTGCGGGACCCGCTGCCCCTGGCCGGTTCCGGTGCCGTGTCCCGTGCCGACGGTCGTCACCTGCGCGGGAGCGGTCGTGCCGGCCGTGGCGGTGGCCGTGCCGCTCAGCAGCGCGGCCCCTCCCGCCGTGAGGGCGGAGGCGAGAACTGTCGCGACGGCGAGTCGCATCGATTTCGGGTGCATGGTCCCTCCTTGCGCCCGGTCAGGGCTGGGACGGGTAATGGCGACCAGGAGTTCCTGGTCCGCGGGAACGGGCCGCGAGCCTTCCCCGAGCCAGGTCGGGGGGGACGGCATTCCTCCGGCGGCATCGCGCCTCACGGCCGTACTCCGATCCTGTATCGCCGGGGCCGAAGGTTTCCAGGGGAGTTGACGCAAGCCTGCCCGGTGGTCTCGGACCATTTGACCACGCAGAGTGATCCGGCGGACGCGGGACGTCCATGACCACGCGTCCCTTGTCCGCCCCTTGGTCCCGCCCCTGTTCAGCCGGCCGGGTCCCGGTAGAGGCGGCGCTTGTTGATGTACTGCACGATGCCGTCGGGAACGAGATACCAGATGGGTTCCCCGGCGGCCACGCGGTCGCGGCACTCGGAGGAGGAGATCGCCAGGGCGGGGATCTCGACCAGGCTCACCTTCCCGGCCGGCAGGCCGGGGTCCTGCAGCGGGTGACCGGGCCGGGTGCAGCCGACGAAGTGCGCGGTGTCGAAGAGCTCGCCGGCGTCACGCCAGCTCAGGATCTGCGCGAGCGCGTCCGCGCCGGTGATGAAATAGAGATCGACGTCCGGTCCGTACGCGGCGGCGACGTCGCGCAGCGTGTCGATCGTGTACGTGGGCCCCGGCCGGTCGATGTCGACCCGGCTCACGGAGAAGCGGGGGTTCGACGCGGTCGCGATGACGGTCATCAGATAGCGGTCCTCGCTGGAGGAGACGCGCTGGTCCGCCTTCTGCCACGGCTGGCCGGTCGGGACGAAGACCACCTCGTCCAGGTCGAAGTGGTGCGCCACCTCGCTCGCCGCCACCAGGTGGCCGTGGTGGATCGGGTCGAACGTCCCGCCCATCACGCCCAGCCGCCGGATCTCCGTCCCGTTTCGCATGAAACGGACCTTAACGTCCTCGCCCAGCCGGTCCGTGACCCGGCCTCCCGGGACGCCGTCCGGGCTCCTCGCGGCGTCCCGCGCGCGTCCGCCCCCTGAGACATAGCATGCGGAACATGACCACTCCCGATCGCAACCGCGTGCAGCTGCCCGGCATCAGCTCACGAGCCTACGAACATCCCGCCGACCGGTCCGCGCTGGTCGCGATGCGTTCGCTCTCCGGCTTCGACGCGGTGCTCAAGCGCACGTCCGGCCTGTTCAGCGAGCGCAGGCTCCGCCTGATGTTCCTCGCCTCCGCCGTGCGCACGACCGACACCCAGTTCCGCGCCCTGTACGACATGGGCCGCGACAGCGCCTACATCCTCGACCTGCACCGGATCCCCGAGATCTACGTGCAGCAGGACCCCAAGGCGTACGCGATGGCGATCGGTTTCGACGAGCCGTTCATCATCGTCTCGACGGGCCTGCTCGACCTCATGGACGAGGAGGAGCTGCGCTTCGTCGTCGGCCACGAGACCTCCCACATCCTGTCGGGCCACGCCGTCTACGGCACGATGCTCGCGATCCTGACCCGGCTGGCCACGCGGGTCGCCTGGATCCCGCTCGGCTACATCGGCCTGCGGGTCATCGTCGCGGCCCTGGAGGAGTGGCAGCGCAAGGCGGAGATGTCCGCCGACCGGGGCGGCCTGATCGCCGGGCAGGACCCCGACGCCGCACTGCGCGCGCTCATGAAGCTCGCCGGCGGCTCGCGCCTGCACGAGATGAACATCGAGGCGTTCCTCGACCAGGCCAGGGAGTACGACACCGCGGGCGACGTCCGCGACGGCCTGCTCAAGGTCCTCAACATGCTGGGCACGACCCACCCGTTCGCCGTGACCCGGGTCGCCGAACTCGACCGCTGGCGCCGCACCGGCGAGTACGACCGCATCCTCGCCGGGGACTACCCCCGCCGGGAGGACGACGCCAACGCCCGGCTCACCGACGAGATCAAGGCCGCGGCCAACTCCTACCGGGAGTCGTGGGCGCAGTCGCAGGACCCGTTCATCGGCGTGCTGCGCGACGTCGCGGAGGGCGCGGTCAACGCGGGCGAGCGCATCTTCAACCGCTTCGCCCGGCGGGAGAACTGACCCGGCCGCTCGGAAGAGGGCAGCAGAAGGTCAGAAGAAGTAGGAGACGGCGCGTACGGCGGCCGCGCACAGCGGCACGAAGCCGCCGAGCACGGCGAGCGCCCGCAGGCCCTCCCGGCGCAGGCCCGGTATGGCCCCGCCGGCGCGCTCGATCTCCCGTCCGACGAGCCCGCCGCTGACCACCCCGAAGGCGACCCCGCCGATCGTGACCGGCACCACCTGAGACCACCAGTCGGGCTCCAGGTTCGCGCCGGAACCCACCCAGATCGTGGCGAACGCCGCCGCGGCGGCCGGCAGGCCCGGCCACACCACGGCCGACAACGCCGAGCCCGACAGGGTGAGGGGGAAGAGCAGCACCCGCAGGAAGGTGCGCCCCCGGCCGGGCCGGCGTGTCCGCACCAGCCAGTGGCTCGTCCAGATCGCCCTGGTCACCACGGCGAACACCGCGGTGATCACGAAGGTGGCCGGCGGGTAGATCACCGCCGTCACCACGCACGGCACCGCGAGCAGCGCGACCAGGACCAGCGCCGCGTTCCCGGTCGGGATGCCGAGCGCCCCCTCGGGCGCGGCCGGGCCGGCCGCCGGCTTCGCCTGGGCCCGCGCCGAGGTCTTCAACGGGGTCCGCACCGGGGTCCTCGTCGCGGGCCGGGCCGGGCCGGTGCGGGCGGCGGCCTCCGCGGAGGCGCGCACCTGTACGGCCGGCCCGCCCGGGCCGTGCTCCCTGCCGTGCTCCCTTCCATGCTCCCGGCTGTTCTCCCTGCCGCTCTCCCTGCCGCGCTGCGGCGGGGCGGGCGGCGCGGCGGCGGCATGGTCCGGCGTGTCGCCGGCGACCCGGGCGAGCCTGGACAGGCGGTCCGCGATCAGGGCGGCCGTGGGACGGCGGGCGGGGTCGCGGTGCAGCGCCGCGCGCACCAGCGGCAGCAGCGCGGGGGGCACCCCCACGAGATCGGCCTTGCCGTTCAGCACGGCGTACATCTGCGACTCGGCGGTGCCCCGGCCGAAGGTGGGCCGCCCGGTGGCCGCGAACGCGACCGTGGCGGCCCAGCCGTGCACGTCGGCGGGCTCCCCCACCGTCTCGTCGGAGAACACCTCAGGCGCGCAGTAGCCGGGCGTGCCGAGGAACGTGCCGGTCATCGTGACCCGGGTCGCGTCGAGCACCTGGGCGATCCCGAAGTCGATCAGGACCGGCCCGTCCTCGCCGAGCAGCACGTTGGCCGGTTTGACGTCGCGGTGCACGATCCCGCCCGCGTGGATGATCGCCAGCGCCGCTGCGAGCCCCTGCGCCAGCGTGATCAGCTGTGGCCCCTTGAGCGGGCCGCCGCGCCGTACGGCGTCGAGCAGGTTCTCCCCCTCGATGTACTCCATCACGAGGTAGGGGTGGTCGCCCGACAGGTCCGCGTCGAGCACCTGGGCGACGTACGGGCTCTCCACCCTGCGCAGCGCCCGCACCTCGCGCTCCAGGCGTAAGCGCGCGTCCGGGTCGTTCTCTATGGGGTCGCGGAGCATCTTGACGGCGACGCGGTCGCCCCGGCGGCCGTCGGCGAGGTACACCTCGCCCATGCCACCCCGGCCCAGCCGCTCCAGCAGCGTGTAGGGGCCGACCCGCCCGAGACGTCCAGCCATAGGAGCGCCAACCATAGCGGGCCCGGCGCCCGAATCGGCGGAGGCGCGCCGAGGTCCGATACAAGCCAACACCAACCGGCCCACAAGAGCGCCCCGGCAGAGTGTGCTCCGGAAACACAGGTACGACGGAGACAGCGATGCCGATGACCGACTCCTCCGGCCCGATCACGGTCGTGGTCGCCGCCGACAAGCCCCTGCTCGTCGAGGGAATCCGATCCGCCCTCGACCAGGCGGCCGGCCTCCGCGTCGCCGGCACCGCGTGCGACGACCTCGACGCCCTCCGCCTGTGCGTACGGCTGTCGCCGCGGGTGCTGCTGGCCGACCTGGCCATGCTGGGCGCGCTGGAGTCCCTGCCGCGCCGCTGTCCCGCCGTACGGGTGCTCGCGCTCGGCGCGGACGACGGCGAGGCGGGCTTCACGGGCGCGCTCCGCGCCGGGGCGTACGGCTACCTGCTCACCGGATCACGCCCCTCGGAGATCGCGGCGGCGGTCACGTCGGTGGCCCACGGGCAGGTCGTCTTCGGCGGCGGGCTGGCCCCCCGGCTGCTGGACCGCCTGACCACGCCGCCGGCCCGCAGCCCGTTCCCCGGTCTCACCCAGCGGGAGCACGAGATCCTGGAGCGGCTGGCCGACGGCAGGTCGAACGCCGAGATCGCCCGCGAGCTGTGCCTGGCCACCAAGACCGTGCGCAACCACGTGAGCAACGTGCTGACCAAGCTGGAGGCGCCGAGCCGGGTGGACGCGGCGCTGCGGGCGAGGGACGCGGGCCTCGGCTCGCGTCCCGTGCTCACCCGCGTCTGAGCCCGCCACCGAGCCCGCCATGAGCTCGCGAGCCCGCCTCCGGGCCCGCTGTGGGCCGCCTTGCGGGGGCGCCTCTGTGGCGCCCCCGTGGGCACCTCTGCGGGCACCTCCGTGGGCGCCTCTGCGGGTCACACCCGGATGTGCCCGTCCCCGGTGTAGATCCACTTGGTGGAGGTGAGCTCCGGCAGGCCCATCGGCCCGCGCGCGTGCAGCTTCTGGGTGGAGATGCCGATCTCCGCGCCGAAGCCGAACTCGCCGCCGTCGGTGAAGCGGGTCGAGGCGTTGACCGCCACCGCGGCGCTGTCCACGGTCGCGACGAACCTGCGGGCGGCCTGCTGGGACCGGGTCACGATGGCGTCGGTGTGAGCCGAGCCGTACCGCCGGATGTGCGCGACCGCGTCGTCGAGCGAGTCGACCACCGCGGCGGCGACGTCGAGCGAGAGATACTCGGTGGTGAAGTCCTCCTCGGTGGCCGGCACGACGTCCGCGCCGTAGGACCGCACCCGCTCGTCGCCGTGGACGGTCACCCCCGCGTCCTTGAGCACCGTCAGCGCCTTGGGGACGAACTCGTCGGCGATCGCGGCGTGCACCAGGAACGTCTCGGCGGCGTTGCACACCGAGGGCCGCTGCGCCTTGGCGTTCACCAGGATCTTCAGGGCGGTCTCGACGTCGGCGTCGGCGTCCACGTAGACGTGGCAGTTGCCCACCCCGGTCTCGATGACCGGCACCGTCGACTCCTCGACCACACTGTTGATCAGCGACGCGCCGCCGCGCGGGATCAGCACGTCGACCAGCCCCCGGGCGCGCATGAGGTGCCGGACCGACTCGCGGGTCTGGCCCGGCACGAGCCGTACGGCGTCCGCCGGCACCTCGGTCGAGGCCAGCGCCTCCCGCATGATCCGCACGAGCGCGGTGTTGGAGGAGTACGCGCTGGACGACCCGCGCAGCAGCACGGCGTTCCCGCTCTTGAGGCACAGCGCCGCCGCGTCCACGGTGACGTTGGGCCTGCCCTCGTAGATGATGCCGATGACGCCGAGGGGCACCCGCACCTGACGCAGCTCCAGGCCGTTCGGCAGCGTGCTCCCGCGCACGACCTCACCGACCGGGTCGGGCAGGTCGGCCACCTCGCGGACGGCGGCGGCGATCTTCGCGATCCGGGCGGCGTCCAGCCGCAGCCGGTCGATCATCGCCTCGGGCACGCCGTTCGCCCTGGCCTGGTCCAGGTCGACGGCGTTGGCCGCGACGATCTCGTCCGTGGCCGCCTCCAGCGCGTCGGCCACGGCACGCAGCGCCGCGTCCTTCGGCGCGCGCGGCAACGGCGCGAGCGCCGCCGCGGCGTCCTTCGCCGCCCGCGCGACCTCCAGGAACTCCGCTGCCTCGGATCCAACCTCGGGCACGACCCCGGGCACGACCCCGGGCACGACCCCGGACACAACCTCAGACACTGCCTCGGACATTGCCTCGCGCTCCGTCGCTTCTTCTCGGTGGACTATCAGGAGGGGACTATCAGGAGGGGCTACAGGATCACGATGTCGTCCCGGTGGATCAGCTCACGCTCATACTCCGGGCCGAGTGCGCTGGCCAGCTCCCGGGTGGAGCGGCCGAGCAGGTCGGGGATCTCCCCCGCGTCGTAGTTGACCAGGCCGCGGGCGACCGCGACGCCCGTCGGCGCGCACAGGTCGACCGGGTCGCCGGCCGCGAAGTCGCCCTCCACCTTCACGACGCCGGCGGGCAGCAGCGACATCCGCCGCCCCACCACGGCCTCGACCGCGCCCGCGTCCAGGTGCAGCCGGCCGCGCCCGGTCGTCGCGTGGGCGAGCCACAGCAGCCGGGTGCCGGGGTGGCGGCCCCCCGGGTGGAAGCAGGTGCCGATGTCGGCCCCCGCGAGCGCCTGGGCCGCGTGGGCCGCCGCCGTGAGCACGACCGGCACGCCCGCCCCGGTGGCGATGCGGGCCGCCTCCACCTTGGTGATCATGCCGCCGGTGCCCACGCGCCCGGAGGTGCCGAGCTCGACGCCCTCCAGGTCCTCCGGGCCCCTGACCTCCGCGATGCGGGCGGCGCCGTCCTTGCGGGGATCCCCGTCGTACAACGCGTCCACGTCCGACAGCAGCACCATGCCGTCGGCGTGGATGAGGTGGGCCACCAGCGCCGCCAGCCGGTCGTTGTCGCCGAACCGGATCTCGTCGGTGGCCACGGTGTCGTTCTCATTCACGACGGGGACGATGCCGAGCTCCAGCAGCCGGGCCAGCGTCCGCTGGGCGTTGCGGTGGTGCGAGCGGCGCATCATGTCGTCGGCCGTCAGCAGCACCTGCCCCACGCGTAAGCCGTACCTGGCGAAGGAGGAGGTGTAACGGGCGATCAGCACGCCCTGTCCCACCGAGGCGGCGGCCTGCTGGGTGGCGAGGTCCTTGGGCCGGGCGCGCAGCCCGAGCGGGCCGAGCCCGGCGGCGATCGCCCCGGACGACACCAGCACGATCTGCGCGCCCGCCAGCCGCCGGGCGGCCAGCACGTCCACCAGGGCGTCGACCCGGTCGACGTCGATCGTGCCGCTGGGGGTCGTCAGCGACGACGATCCCACCTTGACCACCAGCCGCGCGGCCTCGCCGATCCGCTGCCTGCCCGTCACCTCGTCTCCCCCTCCCACTCGTCTCCCCGTCTCACCGTGTCTCCCGGTCAGCCGAGTCTCAGGTCGGTGCCGCGCGGCCCGAGGACCGCCTCGGCGCCCCGCGACGGCTGCCAGTCGAAGACGTAGCCGCCCTCCATCGGCCCGATGACGACCTCCGCGCCGGCCGTGGCGCCGGCCTTGACCAGTTCCTCCTCGACGCCGAGCCGGTCGAGCCGGTCGGCGAGGTAGCCGACGGCCTCGTCGTTGGAGAAGTCGGTCTGGCGGATCCACCGCTCGGGCTTCTCGCCGGTCACCTGGAAGCGGTTCTCGTCGATCCGGCGTACGGAGAACCCGGCCTCGCCGAGCTGCTTGGGCCGGATGACCAGACGCGTGGGCTCCTCGACCGGAGCCTGCGCCCGGGCCGCCGCCACCATCTCGGCCATCGCGTACGACAGGGGCCGCAGGCCCTCGTGGCTGGCCGCGGAGATCTCGAAGACCCGCACGCCGCGCTCCTCCAGGATGGGCGTGACGATGTCGGCCAGGTCACGGCCGTCGGGGACGTCCACCTTGTTCAGCGCGACCAGGCGCGGCCGGTCCTGCAGGGATCCGTACGCCGCGAGCTCGGCCTCGATCACCTCGAAGTCGGTCACCGGGTCGCGTCCCGGCTCCAGCGTGGCGCAGTCGAGCACGTGCACGATCGTCGAGCAGCGCTCGACGTGCCGCAGGAACTCGTGGCCGAGGCCGCGGCCCTCCGAGGCGCCGGGGATGAGGCCGGGCACGTCGGCGACCGTGAAGACGGTCTCCCCGGCCGTGACGACTCCGAGGTTCGGCACGAGGGTGGTGAACGGATAGTCGGCGATCTTCGGCCGGGCCGCGGAGAGCGCCGCGATCAGGGACGACTTGCCCGCGTTGGGGAAACCCACCAGCGCGACGTCGGCGACGGTCTTGAGTTCGAGCACGATCTCGGCCTCGTCGCCCGGCTCCCCGAGCAGCGCGAAGCCGGGGGCCTTGCGCTTGGCGTTGGCGAGCGCGGCGTTGCCGAGGCCGCCGAAGCCGCCCTGCGCGGCGACGTACCGGGTGCCCGAGCCGATGAGGTCGACCAGCACCTCGCCGGTCCTGGCGTCCTTCACGACCGTGCCGTCGGGCACCGGCAGGACGACGTCCTCGCCGTTGGCGCCGTCGCGGTTCGAGCCCGTGCCCTGCTTGCCGTTGCCCGCGCGGCGGTGCGGCCGGTGGTGGTATTCGAGCAGGGTCGAGGTGTTCGGATCCACTTCCAGGATGACGTCTCCGCCGCGGCCGCCGTCGCCGCCGTCCGGCCCGCCGAGCGGCTTGAACTTCTCCCGGTGGATGGAGGCGCAGCCGTTGCCCCCGTCACCCGCCTTGATGTGCAGGACGACGTGGTCCACGAAGTCGGCCATCAGCCGCTCCCCCTTACTGCTGTGCCGGAACCCGGCCGGAACGCGGCCGGGGAAAACGAATGAGGCGGACCGAATGCTCGATCCGCCTCATCGTGCTGCTACAGGTGTCCGGGCGGATCTACTCCGCGGCCGGGACGATGCTCACCGCGCGGCGACCGCGCTTGGTGCCGAACTGCACCCGGCCGGTGGCCAGGGCGAACAGCGTGTCGTCGCCGCCGCGGCCGACGTTGTCGCCGGGGTGGAAGTGCGTGCCGCGCTGACGGACGATGATCTCGCCCGCGTTCACCAGCTGGCCGCCGAAGCGCTTCACGCCGAGGCGCTGGGCGTTCGAGTCACGGCCGTTCCGGGTGGACGAGGCGCCCTTCTTGTGTGCCATGGTTCACTCCCTGTCGGGGGTAAGCCGGGGTATCCCCCGGGAGACTACTTTCCGGGGTTGATATCGGTGACCTTGACCTGGGTGTACCGCTGGCGGTGACCCTGGCGCTTCTTGTAGCCACTCTTGTTCTTGTACTTCAGAATGCGGATCTTCGGACCCTTGGTCTCGCCGAGGATCTCGGCGAGCACCTGGAACCGGGAGAGAGTGGCTGCGTCGGTGGTGACATCGCCGTCGTTGACGACGAGCACCGCCGGCAGCGACACCGAGGAGCCGACCTCACCGGCGACCTTGTCCACCTCGAGGACGTCCCCGACGGAGACCTTCTGCTGCCTGCCGCCGCAACGAACGATCGCGTACACCGCGGAACCCTTCTACTGGCTAATGCTGAGATGCCGCGCCCCGCATCCAGCTGCTGTCGATATACGACCGGCGGTCCGGGCAGGCGCGCGAAGCCAGGCACGCCAACACCAGGCGCACCGGATGACCAGGGTACCGGATATCCGGCACCCAGGTCGAACCGAGCGGACCGCCGGGTGACGAAGTCGCTACTCCGCCGTCTTCCTGCGGGAACGTCGCCGTCCCCGGGAGGACGGCGCGGAGCCTTCGCCCTCGTCTGCGTCGATGGCGTCGGTCACGCTCTCACGCGCCGACGCCGTCGCGGCGGCGACCGATCCCTCGCCCGCCGCCAGCTTGTCGGCCACCGCCTTCTCGATGGCCATCTTGCCCTGCGTGCCGCGTGGCTCGGGCCTGCCCTCGACCGGTTCGGTCGACACGATGATCCCGCGCCCGTGGCAGCAGTCGCATGGTGTGGAGAACGCCTCCAGCAGGCCCTGGCCGACCCGCTTGCGGGTCATCTGCACCAGGCCCAGCGAGGTGACCTCGGCCACCTGGTGCTTGGTGCGGTCCCGCGCCAGGCACTCCAGCAGCCGCCGGAGCACCAGGTCGCGGTTGCTCTCCAGCACCATGTCGATGAAGTCGATGACGATGATGCCGCCGATGTCCCGCAGCCTGAGCTGGCGGACGATCTCCTCGGCCGCCTCCAGGTTGTTGCGGGTGACGGTCTCCTCCAGGTTGCCGCCCTGCCCGGTGAACTTGCCGGTGTTGACGTCGACGACGGTCATCGCCTCGGTCCGGTCGATCACCAGGGAGCCGCCGGACGGCAGCCACACCTTGCGCTCCATCGCCTTGGCGATCTGCTCGTCGATCCGGTAGGCGGAGAAGGCATCGGTCTCCTCCTGCCACTTCGACAGCCGCTCGGTGAGGTGCGGGGCGACGTAGCGGACGTACTCGTCCACGGTCGTCCACGCGTCGTCGCCCTCGACGACCAGCGAGGTGAAGTCCTCGTTGAACACGTCGCGGACCACCCGGACGGTCAGGTCGGGCTCGCCCGACAGCAGCTCCGGCGGGCTGGCCGACTTGGCCTTGCGCTGGATGTTCTCCCACTGGGCCGACAGCCGGGCCACGTCGCGGGCGAGCTCCTCCTCCGAGGCGCCCTCGGCGGCGGTGCGCACGATGACGCCCGCGTTCTCCGGCATGACCTTGCGCAGGATCTGCTTGAGCCGGGTCCGCTCCTTGTCGGGGAGCTTGCGGCTGATCCCGGTCATCGAGCCGTCCGGCACGTAGACCAGGTAGCGGCCGGGGAGGCTGATCTGGGAGGTCAGCCGGGCCCCCTTGTGACCCATCGGGTCCTTGGTGACCTGCACCAGCACCGACTGCCCGGACTTCAGCGCCGCCTCGATCCGCTTCGGCTGGCCCTCCAGCCCGGCGGTGTCGAAGTTCACCTCGCCGGCGTACAGCACCGCGTTGCGGCCCTTGCCGATGTCGACGAACGCCGCCTCCATCGAGGGCAGCACGTTCTGGACCTTGCCCAGATAGACGTTGCCGACGTACGACTGGCTCGACTCGCGGTCGACGTAGTGCTCGACGAGGACGCCGTCCTCCAGCACCGCGATCTGGGTGCGGCCGCCCTGGCGGCGCACCACCATGATCCGCTCGACCGACTCGCGCCGGGCCAGGAACTCCGACTCGGTGATGATCGGCGGCCGGCGGCGGCCCAGCTCGCGGCCCTCGCGGCGGCGCTGCTTCTTCGCCTCCAGCCGGGTCGATCCCCGTACGCCCTGGACCTCGTCGACGGACGTGGACCGGGTCGCGCGCGGCGCCCGGATGCGGACGACGGTGTTCGGCGGGTCGTCGGGGGTGGGCTCGGCCTCCTCGCTGCCCCTGCGGCGGCGACGGCGACGGCGGCGGGTGCCGCCCTGGGCGTCGGACTCGTCCTCGGCCTGCTCGCGGTCCTCGTCCTCGTCCTGCGCGGCCTGCGGCTCCTCGCCCTCGGCCTCGGACTCCTCGCCGTCCTCGGCGTCCCTCGTCCGGCTCCCCCGGCCCCGGCCGCCACGGCGGCGGCGACGGCGGCGGCCACCGGCGTCGGACTCGTCCTCGCCCTGCTCGCCCTGGTCGGCGGTCTCCTCCGGCTCCTCCTGCTCGAGGTCCTCGTCGCCGGCCGTCACCGGCGCCGGGGCGGGCGCGGCGGGCCGCTGCACGGGCACCGCGAAGGGGTCGGGAGCCTGGAAGAGCGGATGGAACAGCGCCGACGGCGCCTGGAAGGTCACCGAGGGCGAGGGCTGCGACCGGGAGGACAGCCCGAAGGGGTCGGCCACGACGTCCGGCCGGCCGCTCTCCTCATCGGTCTCACCGATCTCCTCGACGTCGATGTCCTCGATGTCGAGCGGCTCGTCGTCCAGCGGTTCCTCGTCGGGCAGGTTGAGCCGCAGCGCGGCGGCCACCTCGGCCTCCGCGGCGCTCATCGCCCTGGATCGTTCCGGTGCGGACTCGTCCGCGCGGACACGGCGCCGGCGTCGCGGCGCGGGGGTCTCCTCGGCCGGGGCGGACGGCGCGGAGGGCTCGGCCTGTTCGGCCTTCTCCGGCACGTCGGTCCGCTTGCGGCTGCGGCGGCGCCGCGTGGGCGCGGTCGGCTCGTCGTTCCCGCCGTCCACCGGCCCGGTGCTCGCGGTCTCGGCGCTCTGGGGCTCGGTGCTCGGGGTCTCAGTGCTCACGGTCCCGGTGTTCACCGGGTCAGGAGCGGCGGCCGGGGCCGCGTCGCCGCGAGCCACATCACCGAGGGCCACGTCGTCACCGGCCGGGGCCTGCGCGGGCACCGTCGTCTCCGCGACAGGCGTCTCCACCGGGGCGGGCTCGGCGGCCGGCGGCTCGGCGGTCTTGCGGCGGCGGGTGGCCCGCTTCGGCCGCTCCTGGACGACCGGCGCCTCCTGGCCCGGCTGCCCCTGCTCCGGCTGACCTGTCTGCTCCGGCTGGGCGGGTGCGGCGGGCTCCGCCGCCCTGGGCGCGGCCGCGGCGGCCACCGTGGTCACCGGCGGCGGCAGTTCGTCCGGCTCCGGCGGTGGCCCGGCGGGCCGGCTCGCCGACCGGCGGCGTGGTGTGGACGCGCGGACCGAACCGGAGGAAACCGCGTTCCCCCCGGTCTGGTCCCGGTCTTCTGTTGTCGTTTCACCGTCAAGGCTCACAGCCCCGTCAGTGGGCTCGTTGTCGAGCATGCGGGCGCTCTCCCGTCAGCCCCCGGGCACGTCTCCGCGCCGCGCGGAGGCTCTCGTCTCTCGCGGTCCGCCGGGCCTCCTGTCGGCGCCGCGGCGGCAAGTCTTATCGTTCTCCGCCTGCCCGGTCGAGGTCGAACGGGTCGGCGGGCTCACCGGTCACCGCGTCGAGCGGCCCCTGCGCCAGCCTGGTCACCGCAGCGGGTGACGGCGGCGCGAAGCCTGCCACGAGACGCAGCCCCATGAGCACGTCATCGGGTCGTACGGCAGGTGTTTCGTGCCGAACAACCATACGAAGTATGACACACGGCTGAACAGGCTCCTGACCTGCCGTCTTTTCCGGCCCCTCCACGACGGTCAGCGTACGCACCGCCTGGCGGGCGTCGAACCGCCGCATTCCCTTCTTGGTCAGGCGTTCCACCTCGACGTGACCGGCCGAGAGGAACTCCTTCACCGCCCGCTCGGCCTCCTCCGGTTCGGCCCCCGGGAGCCGCAGCTCCCAGACCGAGCCCTCCAGCCGGTCCGCCAGGCCGCCGTCCCGCGCCTCGACCACGTCGAGCACGTCCAGGCCCGGCGGCAGCGAGGCGTCGAGGTCGTCGCGGACCCGGCGTGGATCGCACGCCCGGTTGACGCCGATCTCCAGGTATTCGGCCTCGCTGGCCACCCCGGTGGGGGCGGCGCCCGCGTAGGAGATCTTCGGGTGAGGGTTGAAGCCCGCGCTGTAGGCCACCGGGATCCCCGCTCGCCGCACCGCCCTCTCGACGGCGCGGGAGATGTCGCGGTGGCTGGTGAAGCGCAGCCGCCCCCGCTTGGCGTAACGCACGCGCAGGCGCTGCACCGTGGGTTCGGGCGCGGGCCCCTCGGGAACGGGTTTCACCAGTTCCGTCGTCCTTCCGGTATCGGTCAGTCGTCTTGTCGGGCAGTGGGCAGGGCGCGGGCGTCAGATCACCGTGAGGGGCAGGAGCTTCCTGCCGGTGGGGCCGACCTGGATCTCCGTCCCCATCGTCGGGCAGACGCCGCAGTCGTAGCAGGGCGTCCAGCGGCAGTCCTCGACCTCCACGTCGCCCAGCGCGTCCTGCCAGTCCTGCCAGAGCCACTCGCGGTCGAGACCGGCGTCGAGGTGGTCCCAGGGCAGCACCTCGTGCTCGTCCCGCTCGCGGGTCGTGTACCACTCCACGTCCACCGGCTCACCCTCGAAGGCCCGCTCGGCCGCGGCCATCCACCGCTCGAACGAGAAGTGCTCGCTCCAGCCGTCGAACCGGCCGCCGTCCTCCCAGACCGCCCGGATGACCCTGCCCACGCGGCGGTCGCCCCGCGACAGCAGCCCCTCCACGATCGACGGCTTGCCGTCGTGGTAGCGGTAGCCGATGGCCCTGCCGTACTCCTTGTCGGAGCGCAGGGCCTCGCGCAGCGCCCGCAGCCGGCGGTCCACCGTCTCGTGGTCGCACTGGGCGGCCCACTGGAACGGCGTGTGCGGCTTGGGCACGAACCCGCCGATGGAGACCGTGCAGCGGACGTCCCGCGAGCCGGTCGCCTCCCTGCCCGCCCTGATGACCTTCTTGGCCAGGTCGGCGATGCCGAGGACGTCCACGTCCTCCTCCGTCGGCAGTCCGCACATGAAGTAGAGCTTCACCTGCCGCCAGCCGTTGGAGTAGGCGGTGGTGACCGTGCGGATCAGGTCCTCCTCGGTGACCATCTTGTTGATCACCTTGCGCATCCGCTCGGACCCGCCCTCCGGCGCGAACGTCAGCCCGGACCGGCGGCCGTTCCGGGACAGCTCGTTGGCGAGGTCGATGTTGAACGCGTCGACCCGGGTGGAGGGCAGGGACAGCCCGATCTGGCTGCCGTCGTAGCGGTCGGCGAGGCCCCTGGTGATGTCGGCGATCTCGGAGTGGTCCGCGCTGGACAGCGACAGCAGCCCGACCTCGCTGAAGCCGGACTCCTTGATCCCCGCCTCGACCATGTCGCCGACCGTGGTGATCGACCGCTCCCGGACCGGACGGGTGATCATGCCCGCCTGGCAGAAGCGGCAGCCCCGGGTGCAGCCCCGGAAAATCTCGACGCTGAACCGCTCGTGCACGGTCTCGGCCAGCGGGACCAGCGGTTTCTTCGGGTACGGCCACTCGTCGAGGTCCATGACCGTGTGCTTGAAGACGCGCGACGGCACGCCGTCGCGGTTGGGGACGACCCGCATGATGCGGCCGTCCGGGTGGTACTCGACGTCATAGAACTTCGGGACGTACACCCCGCCCGTGGAGGCGAGGCGCATCAGCAGTTCGTCACGGCCGCCGGGGCTGCCCTCGGACTTCCACTCGCGCAGCACCTCGGAGATCGCGATGGCGATCTGCTCGCCGTCGCCGAGCACGGCGGCGTCGAGGAAGCCGGCGATGGGCTCCGGGTTGAAGGCGGCGTGGCCGCCCGCCAGCACGATCGGGTCCTCGCCGGTGCGGTCCGCCGCCTCCAGCGGGATCCCCGCCAGGTCGAGCGCGGTGAGCAGGTTCGTGTAGCCGAGCTCGGTGGCGAACGACACCCCGAGGACGTCGAACGCGCGAACCGGCCGGTGGCCGTCCACGGTGAACTGCGGGACACCCTCGGACCGCATGAGCGCCTCGAGGTCGGGCCACACCGCGTAGGTGCGCTCGGCCAGCGTCTCGGGCAGCTCGTTGAGGATCTCGTAGAGGATCTGCACCCCCTGGTTGGGCAGGCCGACCTCGTAGGCGTCCGGATACATCAGGGCCCACCGGACGGTCGCCTCGTCCCAGTCCTTGACCGTCGAGTTCAGCTCGCCCCCGACATACTGGATCGGCTTCTGCACCTTCGGCAGCAGCGGCTCCAGGCGGGGAAACAACGACTCGACAGACATGCCTCCAGGGTATCGGCTTCCGGGAGTGGCCCCTGCGGATCTTGCCGTCCCTCGTGGGGCTCCAGGAGGGGTCAGAAGGGATGCCACAGCCGGTCGTCCCCGGCGCGCAGCGAGGCCAGGCGGTGCCGCAGCTCCGCGAGGGCCGCGGCGTCCCGGTGCCCGATGCGCAGGGCGGCCGTCAACGTCTGGAGCTCCCGGATGTCGCGCAGCACCGGATATCCCGGCCAGTCCCGGATGTCGTACCCGTAGGCGTGGACGAAGCCGTCCCGCTGGGCGTCGGACACGCCGAACCGCGCGCCCTGGAGGCTGGGCACCAGGTCGATCTCGCGCGGCCCGGCGCCGGCCGAGTCCCAGTCGCACAGCAACAGCCGGTCCCCCGTGCGGATCAGGTTGCCCCGGTGCGCGTCGCCGTGGACCAGCCCGTACGGCAGCGCGAACTCGACGCGCTCGTAGTACGCCTCCTCCAGCGCCCCGCACCGCTCCAGCAGCCACTCCCGTTCCTCGTCGTCCAGCACGCGGCTCGCGCGTACGGCCCGCCGCACGCGGCCGAAGGGATCGAAGGTCGGCAGCTCGAACGGCACGGGCGGCAGGGAGTGCAGGCGGCGCAGCAGGAGGCCGAGCGGGACCGGGTCACCGTCGCCCGCGCCCTCCTCGTAGTGCCAGAAGGTCGCAAGGCAGCCCTCCACCGCGAGGGGCTGGCGCACGTCGAGCGGCAGCGTGACCGGGAAGCCCTGCTCGTGCAGCCACCTCGTGACCTTGAGCGAGGTGACCAGCCGGTCGTACTTGCCGGGGGCGCCCGTCTCGGCGAGGCGGACGACCACCCTTTCGCTCGGCAGGTGGTAGACGACGTTGGCGAAGCTGCGCAGCAGCCGGGCACCGGACGCGTCGAGCCCCGCCAGGCGGCAGGCCTCCGCGAGCGCGGGCGGGATGCCCGCGACGGTGGAGACGGTCATCCCACGCCTCCTTCGGTCACGGGTGCCTCCGGCAGCGCGCGGGCCGCCGACTGGGGCAGGCCGGACGCGCAGAACGCCTGCAGCCGGTCGGCGAGCGGGCCGCCCACCCGCGGCCGGGCGGCCTGCAGGGTCTCGGCCAGGCTGTCGATCCTGCGCTCGGGCGGCAGGTCGAACAGCGGCGCCATGGCCCGCTCCGCCCCGTCGGGATCGTCTTCCATCAGATGCGCGGCGGCGAGGTGGGCCGCGGCCATCGCCTCGCAGCCGTACGACCTGTTCTGCCGGTCCTCCCGGGCGTACAGGTCGAGCGCCGCGCGGGCCTGGTCGATCGCGCGGTCCGGCCGGCCGAGGTGGAGGTACGCGACGGCCGTGTAGTAGGCGTGCTTGGCGGGCCGGAAGGCGAACTCGCCGGCGAAGCCGTCGTGCAGTTCGTCCCCCGCCCCCGGCTCGCGGGCGTCGGCCGCCTTGAGCAGGTCGTCCTCGGCCTCGCGGGTCCAGCCGAGCATGGCGCCGGCGCGGGCGCGCAGCATGTGCAGGCGCGCGCCGCCCTGTCCCCTCGGCAGGTGGGTCAGGCCGGCCTCGGCGTAGCCCGCCGCGTCCTCGTAGCGCCGGTCCCACAGCGCCACCGACGCCTGCATCCCGCGCGCCCACCCCATCAGCGACTGGTGCCCGGCGATCCTGCCGTACGTCCAGGCGGCGCGGGCGAGGGTGTCGGCGGGCATCCGGCGGCCCATGTCCATGCTGGCGTTGGCCATGAGACCGCACAGCGTGCCCGCCAGGAAGTACAGCTCACCGGCCTGGGAGGGATGGACGCGCCGTTCCAGCGCGCGCCGGGCCTGCTCCTGCAGCGCCCGCATCTCGACGAACAGCGGCAGCGGCGACTCCCAGACGTACCGCCGCGACAGCCAGATCACCTGGGTGCGCAGCCGCTCCAGCACGCTGTCGCCGACCTCGCTCGTCTCGGCCCGCTCGGCATGCTCGCTGGCCTCCCGGGCGGCGGCGGTGACCAGGTCCGGCGCCGTGCCGCGCGTCCACGGCCCGCGCTGCCCCTGTTCCGGGCGGCGCATCTCCTCCGGCGTGTAGTCGCGGGCGAACCCGAGTTGCACGGGCCCGGTCTCGAACAGCCGGCACAGCAGGTCGGTGTAGTCGCGGTCGGGCCGGGCCCCGGCCTCCCACTCCCGCCAGGACCGCTCGGTCAGCCCCCTGCGCTTGATCCGCTCGCGGTCGCACATCGCGTGGAAGCGCTCGATCGCCTCCTCGACCGTCCACCCGTACGCCAGCCGGACGCACTTGAAGCGCGACAGCCGCGGGCAGCAGAGATGGATCTCCTCGGCGATCTGGTGGAACACCGCGGTCGTGGGCGGGTCCCCGAGAGCGGCGAGGGTGCGCTCGCGGATACCGCCGGCGATCTGGATGGCGGACCGGTCCCCGCCGCGTGAGGGTGTCGTCATCGGCTCTCCCAGTGGTGACACCCGCACGCTAATGGTGTCGATGTCACGAACCGGTCACCTCGCGCACCGCGAGTCGCTCTCCTCCACCCGGAGGGGCGCGATGGTCCCGCCGCTGCGCAACTGCGCCGTGAAGAGCTGTCCGCACAGGCTCGCCGGCGTCTCGGCGAACCACACCGTCGGCGGGTCGCCCGCCGCCGCCGCGGCCCACCGGCCGCCGCCGTACACGATCCGGTAGTCGGGAAAGGCCCTGCGCAGCAGTTCCAGGGCACGCTGGCGGTCCCGCGCCTCGTCGTCCGGAGTCACCGTTCCTCCGTAATGGTTCGTTCAGCCCCCGAACCTGTTCTGTTCCCATACTGTTCGCCGCGCCGTGCGGCCGCCAGTGAGAGCCGGGATCCGCCACCCTGCGAACCGCTCTCATGCGAGTGTGTGTCACGAGGGCTCAGGACGAGAACGGCCGCGACCTGAGGTGGATCGCCTGGAGGACGGCCACCGCCGTCATGTTCGCGAACGTCGCGGTGCCGCCGTAGGACACGAACGGCAGCGGCACGCCGGTGATCGGCATGATGCCGATGGTCATGCCGACGTTGACGAGGGTCTGGAAGGCGAGCCACGCGACGACCCCGCCCGCGACGAGCGCGCTGAACCGGTCGTTGCACGTCCGGGCGATCCGGGCGCCGCGCAGCAGGATCACGCCGAGCAGCGCCACCACGGCGACGGACCCGACGAAGCCGAGCTCCTCCCCCGCGACGGTGAAGATGAAGTCGGTGTGCTGCTCGGGCACGAAGCGGCCGGTCGTCTGCCCGCCGTGGAACAGCCCCTTGCCGAACAGCTCGCCCGAGCCGATCGCCACCAGGGCCTGCCTGCTGTTGTAACCGACGCCGCGGGGGTCGGTCGACGGGTCGAGCAGCGCCGTGAACCGGGCCACCTGGTACGGCTTGAGCAGCCCCAGCGACCACACCGCGACCCCGGCCACGACCGCGAGCAGGATCCCGGCGACCACCCAGCGCTTGCGCACCCCGGAGAGCACGATGATCGCGCCGGTGATCGTCGCGAGCACCATCGTCGTGCCGAGGTCGGGTTCGAGCATGATCAGGCCCGCGGCCACACCGGTCAGCACGAGGCACAACGCGACGTTCAGGGCCCGCGGCCGGTCCTTGTCCCGTTCGGACGGCCGCGCGAGCAGCCGCGCGAGCATCAGCACGAGCACCGGTTTGGCCAGCTCGTCCGGCTGCACGGCGAAGCCGCCGCCGACCATGATCCAGGAGTGGTGCCCGTTGATCGTGGAACCCATCGGGGTGAGCACGAGCACCAGTCCCACGAGCGCCACGGCGTACAGCACCGGCGCGTACGTGCGGAGCCACCGGTAGTCGCTCACGGCGACGGCGCTGTAGAGGGCCAGTCCGATGAGCAGGTTGATCACGTGCTTCTTGGCCATCGCGGTGGGCTCGATGGACGACCAGGTCCTGGTCGACGACCACACCAGCAGCGTGCCCACGACGCTGAGTGCGAGGACCGCGCCGAGGAGAAGCCAGTCCATCCGCCAGACGACCGCGCCGCGCCCGATCGCCCGCCGTGCCAGCGATCCGCGTCCCACCCTCATGGCCTCGGTCATGGCAGGCGCCTCACTGGGTCCCGTCGCGGCTGATGGCCGGCAGCCGCGTGACCGGTTTGCCGTCGGGGAGCGCCGGCTGGATCGGCTTGTTGTTGTCGCCCTTGCCGAGGCCGAAGATGCCCTCCCAGATCCGCCGTACGGCGGGCGCGGCGGTCGAGGCGCCGAAGCCGCCCTGGGCCACCATGACCACCGTGACCAGCCGCGGGTTGTCGGCGGGGGCGAAGGAGGCGAACCACGAGGTGTCCTCCTTGCCGTAGACCTCCGCCGTGCCGGTCTTGCCGCCGATCTTCACGATGTTCAGCGGGAACCCGCGGAACGCGCCGGCCGCCGTGCCGTCGGACGGCACCTCGCTGAGGGCCTTGCGGATGTAGGTGCGGGTCTCGTCGCTGACCGGCAGGTGATACTCCACCGGCACCGGGATCTCCTTGTGCAGCGTGCCGTCGGGCCGCATGAGCGCCCAGCCGATCCGCGGGCTGCGCACGTTGCCGTCCCCGACGAGCGCGGCGTACGCCCGGGCGAGCTGGAGGGGCGTGACGAGCACGTCGCCCTGGCCGATGGACAGGTTCACCGCCTCGTACGCGTGGAAGATCATGCCCTCCAGGCAGTTCTCGTTGGCCAGCCGCTTGGCGAACGCGGCGCGGCTCTCGTTCTTCATCTCCGGGTAGCCGATCTTGGCCCGCCTGCACATCTCGGCCCTGGTCGAGTTGTAGAGGTCCAGCTTCCAGGCGCGGGTGGGGATGCGGCCGGGCGACTCGCCGGGCAGGTCGATGCCGGTGCGACGGCCGAAGCCGTACGCCTTGGCCATGTTCGGCATCGGCTCCTTGACCTTCGACTTGGGCGTCTTGCCGCCGTCGCGCAGCCACTCCTCGTATCCGGCCCTGTAGAAGACCGTGTCGCACGACTTCACCAGCGCCTCGTGCAGCGAGATCGCGCCGAGGCTCATGCCGCCCGCGTTCGGGTACGACCTGCCCTCGACGGTGTAGGCGCCGGGGCACTGGAAGGTGCCGTGCAGCGACTCACCGTCGGCGATCATCGCCGAGGCCGAGCTGATCTTGAACGTCGAGCCGGGGGCGTACTCGCCCGCGATCGCCCGCGACACCAGCGGCTTGCCCGACTTGTCGGAAAGGAGGCGCCGGTAGTCCTTCTCGGTGATGCCGCCCGTCCAGACTCTGGGGTCGTAGTTGGGCCGGCTCGCCATCGCGATCACCCGGCCGGTCTTCACGTCGAGGACCACGCCCGCCGCGCCGTCGGAGTTCGGGATCTCCTGCATGGCCTGGTCGAGCGACTTCTCCACGATCCGCTGCACCTTGGCGTCGATGCTGGTCACCAGGATGTCGCCGGGCACCGGATCGGACTGCTGGTCGACCGTGATGACCTTGCCCATCCGGTCGACCTGGACGGCGCGCAGGCCCGCCGTGCCGCGCAGGGCGGCGTCGTAGGTCCGCTCCAGACCGTCGCGGCCGGTGAGATCGACGCCCGAGTAGTTGGCCTTGAGACCCTCGCGCTTCTCCAGCTCGCTCTGCGTCACCGGCTGCAGGTAGCCGAGAAGCTGGGCGGCGTCCCTGCCGTTCGGATAGTCGCGCATCGCCTGGATGTCGGCGGTGACCCCGGGGAAGTCCTCCTGGCGCTCCAGGATCTGCAGCGCCGCCCGGGGATTGACGTTCGTCGCCACCGGGATCGGCGTGTACGGCGAGCCGGGCCAGCACGGGCGGCTGACGCCGGGGCCGCACGCCCGGATCTCCATCTTCAGCTTCGGCAGCGGCACCTTCAGCACGCCCGACAGCCGCCGCAGCACCGCGGCGCCGCCGTCCGGCATGCGCTCCAGCCGGCCGCGGTCCACCGAGACCACCAGCGTCGTGCGGTTGCGCACCAGCGGGCGGCCCGAGGAGTCGAGGATCGCCCCCCGTAGGGCGGGCACCCGCACCTCGCGGGTGCGCGTCTCCGTCGCGACCGTGACGAAACGCGATCCCTGCACCACCTGGACCTGCCACAGCCGGACGACGAGCACGACGATCATGGCGATGACCATCACCTGCAGGACGATCAGCCGCCCGCGCAACCGTGTCATGCCGCCCCCCGTCTATAGCCCGGAACCAGCTCCGTACGGCCCGCGCGTCTGCGGCGGCCGCCATACAGGGCGTTGACCGCCCACAGCACCAGCGGAGCGGCCACGAGATTGCAGACGGCCGCCCGCGGCCACGCCGTCGCCAGCACCCCCCAGGTGACCCCCGGCGCGCCGAGCAGCGCGCCCAGGCCGGCCACCATGCCGGGCGCGAGCACGCCGCAGGCCGCCATCACGAGCAGCGGCAGGCGATCGCCCATGCGACCGGCCGCGTAGCCGAGGGCGCACAGGACCAGCGCGTACTGGCCCAGCGTGTGGTTGGCGGGCGGCAGCAGGTCGTAGGCGAGCCCGCCGCAGAAGCCGATCACCGCGCCCGGCAGGGGCCCGCGCTTGGCCGCGAGCAGGGCGACCGTCAGGAGCACCAGGTCCGGCGCCCACGTGAACAGCAGCCGGTTCACCAGGCTGACCTGCAGCACCAGGGCGACGAAGAGCAGCAGCGCCGGGGTGACGTTGCGGAGCATCGCTTCAGTTCCTCCCGCCGCGGCCGTCGCCGGCCGCCGCACCCTCGCGTGCACGCGTGTCACGCGGTGCCGCGCCCGCCGTGCCCTCACGGGCCTGGGTCTCGCGCGGTGACGCGGCTCCGGCCACCCCTGCGGGAGGCGCCTGCCCGGCGGGACCGTACCCGTACCCGCCTGTCTCGTCCGCCCTCTGCGTCCCATGACGACCGCGCCGCTCCTGCGCGGCACCCGGCCGCGCCTCGCGCGCCGGGCGCTCCGCCGCGGCCCGCACCTCGTCGCCCGGCCGCCGGAGGCCGAACCCCTCCTCGAGCGACCTCTGGCCGGCCCCGTGCTCGCCGGGCCGCCGCTCCTCACGCGGTTTCGGCGGTTTCGGCGGCGGCGGCACCGGCGGGAGCACGGAGTCGCGGGGGTCCCGCTTCGGCGCCGCGACCACGACCCCGACGACGTCCAGTGCGGAGAAGTCGGTGAAGGGCCGCGCGTAGGCGGTCCGGGTGACCTCACCGGGGGTGTTGTCGATCCGCTCGACGACCCCGATCGGCACGCCGGGCACGTACGGCAGGCTCCGCTGGGAGCCGAACGACACGATCCGCCGTCCCACCCCGATCGGCACGGTGGAGTCGAGCAGCCGGAACTTGATCAGGTTGCCGCCACCGCCCGCCTCGCCGAGCCCGTTCACGACGCCGAGTTCGTTGCCGCCCTCCAGCCGGGCGCCCGCCGACAGGGCCGGATCGGTCAGCAGCGCGACCGTCGAGCTGGACGGGCCGGCCTGGATGACCCTGCCGACCAGCCCCTCGTCACTCAGCACGGTCATGTCGGCCCGGATCCCGTCGGCCTCCCCCGCGTCGATCTCGACCGTGTCCTCGAACCCGGCCACCGTACGCCGCGCGACGACCTGGGCCGGCACGATGCGGTAGCGGCCGAGACCCGCCAGCCCGAGCATGCGGTCCAGCTTGTCGGACCGCGCCCGGTCGAGCCGCTGCGCGGAGACCTCGTCCCGCAGCCGCGCATTCTCCTTGCGGAGGTCGCCGATCACGCGACGGGCGGACGGCGCGTCGCGCAGCATGCCGACGAAGCCGGTGATGGGCCCGGTCACGGCGGCGCCGACGCGCTCGGCCTTCCCGAACACCGCCGCCGCGAAGCCCCGCACCGGGCCGAGGACGCGGTCGCTCCCGGCCCGGTTGTCCACGGTGATCAGGATCAGCGCGACGGCGAGAAGGAGGCCGAGTATGAGACGGGCGCGGCGGGTGTCTCTCATGACCGCTCCTTAGCTGCGGGGCTCCGGCACGAGCACCTGCTGGAGGGCTTCAAAGTCCTCCACGCATTTGCCGGAGCCCAGCGCGACGGAGTCGAGCGCGTTCTCGGCGAGGTGGACCGGCATCCCGGTCTCCTCCCGCAGCCGGTCGATCATGCCGCGCAGCAGGGCGCCGCCGCCGGCCACGGCGATCCCCCGGTCCATGAGGTCGCCGGACAGCTCCGGCGGGCACTTGTCGAGCGTGGACTTCACCGCGTCCACGATCGCGTTGACCGGCTCGGAGATCGCCCGGCGGATCTCCTCGGCGCTGATCACGACGGTCTTCGGCAGGCCGGTGACCAGGTCGCGGCCCCGGACCTCGGCGTGGAAGTCCTCACCGGTCGCGCAGGCGGAGCCCACCGCGATCTTGACCTCCTCCGCCGTGCGCTCCCCCAGCATCAGGGAGTACTCCTTCTTGGCGAAGGCGATGACCGCCTGGTCGAGTTCGTCGCCTCCGACGCGGATCGACTGGCTGGTCACGATGCCGCCCATCGAGATGATGGCCACCTCGGTGGTGCCGCCGCCGATGTCGACGACCATGTTCCCGGTCGGCTCGTGGACCGGCAGACCGGCCCCGATCGCCGCCGCCATCGGCTCCTCGATGATGTACACGCGGCGGGCACCGGCCTGGTAACCCGCCTCCTTCACCGCGCGCTGCTCGACCGCGGTGATTCCACTCGGTACGGCCACGATGATGCGCGGGCGCACGAAGTGCCGGCGTTTGTGGACTTTCTGGATGAAGTACCGCAGCATCCGCTCGGTCACATCGAAATCGGCGATGACCCCGTCCCTCAGGGGCCGGATCGCGACGATGTTTCCGGGCGTCCGCCCGATCATCCGCTTCGCTTCGATCCCAACTGCCACGATCTTGCCGGTCGTGACGTTGATGGCGACGACGGACGGCTCGTTCAGGACGATGCCGCGCCCTCGGACGTAGACGAGAGTGTTCGCCGTGCCAAGGTCGACAGCCATGTCACGGCCCAGGAATGTCAGCTTGCTGCCCATGCGGAAGGAAGCCTTCCTTCAGGTGGTGAGCGGTTACCGGGTTCAGCGGGAGTGCGGGATGACGCATCGCATTCGAATCGTAACCGCACGTGCTCATGACTGGGCACATCGAGCTCCCAAGCCCCCGGAAAAACCGGCCACCCCCGACCTAAGCTCGGTCACCACCTGGGAAAACACGAGAGGCCCCGGTTTAAACCGGGGCCTCTCGTGGGGCAAGGGCTAGAAACGGTCGGGAAAGAAAATCTTGGTTTCCCGGGCCGCCGACTCCGGCGAATCGGAGCCGTGGACGACGTTCTCGCCGATCTCCAGCGCGTGGTCGCCGCGGATGGTGCCGGGCGCGGACTTCACGGGGTCGGTGAGCCCGGCCAGCGCGCGGAACGCCTCGACGGCCCGCGGGCCCTCCAGCACCATCGCGACGAGCGGGCCGCCGGTGATGAACTCCACGAGCTCCCCGAAGAACGGGCGCTCGGAGTGCTCGGCGTAGTGGGCCTTGGCCGTCTCGGCGTCGAGCGTGCGCAGGTCCATCGCCACGATCTTGAGGCCCTTGCGCTCGATGCGGCCGATGACGTCCCCGACGAGCCCGCGACGGACCCCGTCGGGCTTGATCAGGACAAGCGTACGCTCGGACACGGTCTTCTCTCCTATTGTCGTCGTGGGTGACGCTCATGTGGCGTCCGACCCGCCGGTTCCCGGGCATACCTGGGAGCTCCAACGCAACGGCAGCTTACCGGTCCGGGCCCGCCACTCCGCTCACCCCGCGTGGTCAGCGGACGGTGTCCGGCTCCTGCGGCCCGGCGTCGTCGCCCTCGGGAGAGGGCGTCGGCAGGGGGATCACCACCTGACCGGCGGACGTTGCGGCGGCGCTCCGCCGTGCCAGGACCGAGGAGAGCACGATCACTCCGACCACGACGAAGCCCCCGACCAGCGCCCACATGTGCAGCGCGTCGACGAACCCCTTGACGAGCGCGTTCCCCCCGTCCTTGCCGGCCAGGGCGGACCCGGCGGCCTCGCGCAGCCGGTTGACCTGGATGCCGGTGCCGAGCAGGAAGCCGGCGAGCACGGCGGGGAAGCACAGCGACAGGCCCAGCAGCGCGGAGCCGAGACCCGCCAGCCGGAACGCGCCGACCAGCGCCACCGCCGCCCCGGCGGCCAGCAGGACGAACGGCACCATCAGCGGCGTGCCGGAGGGCGCGGGGACGAGAAGCCTGATGGCGCACAGTCCGCCGACCATGGCGGCGAGGCCGAGAGCGGTCAACCGCGTGGCGGACGTCTCCGGGGCCCTGCCCGCCAGGACCGCCGCCGCGAGCGCGGCCAGCCCGGCCACCAGGAACGGCACCCACAGGCCCAGCAGTCCGGGACCGCCCAGCGGGCCGCCCAGCTCGATGTAGGTCATCTGCGCGGCGGTCGGCAGCACGACCAGCCCGACGGCCACGTTGACGAGCGCGAGGGTCCGGCCCCCCTGCCCCTCGAAGGCGCCGAACGCCGCGAGTGCCAGCATCGCGACCGTCGCGAGCGCCGCCGCGGCGACCACCAGCAGGGGCGGCCAGTCGAAGGTGACGCCCACGCCCAGCGCCGCGATCACCGTGGCGGGCACGACGGCCAGCCCGAGCCTGCCGCGTTCGGCGGAGGTGGGCCGTCTCAGCGGCAGGACCTGCCGCTCACCCTCCGCGTCGGCCCCACCGGCGCCGCCGGCGACCATCCACAGGACGAGGTACACCGCGGCGAGCGCCAGCGCGACCCCGGTGAGCAGCGGGTACGGCTGGAGGGTGACCCGCCAGGAGGACACGTCCCGGATCGCCCACAGGGCCAGGGCCTGCGCCGACAGCAGCGACGCGGCGAGCGCGCCGGCCCAGATCGGCAGCAGCACCCGGTGGCGGGGACGTTCGGCCACCGCGGCGAGCGTGGCCGGGACGAGCATGCCCGCGCCGATTCCGTGGAGCACGCGCAGCCCGCCGACGAGCGCGACCGTCTCGGTGTATCCGCCCGCGGCGTCCGCGAGCGCGAGCAGTGTCAGCCCCGCGACGAGAATCGGCGCCGCGCGGAACCTGCGCACCGCCATCGCGGCGATGGGCACGGTCACCAGCATGGCGGGCAGCGCGAGACCGTGCGCGCGGATCATCTCGATCTGCGAGACGCCCGGCGGCAGCAGCGCCGCCACGACGGAGATCGTGTTCGGGATCGCGACGACCGCGAGGGGCAGGGCGACCACGGTGAGCAGCCCGATGACGACGTCGACCAGCATGGGGACGCGCACGGCACGGACCGGCACGGCGGCCCGTGCCTGCGGTACGGGAGGGACGGCCATGGAAGCCGACTTTAGCGCTTCGTCGTCCCTTCGACACGGCGAGCGACGAAGATGGCGGTTATCCACAGGGCAGCGAAGATCACCCCGAGGAAGAACATGGCCGGGACCAGGAATCCCGTAGCGATTGTCAGGATCTGCAGCACGCTGCCCGCGATATAGGCGTACGGCCGTTTCAACTGGCCGGCGATCAGCACGCACAGGACGGCCAGGCCGAGCCCGACGGTCACCGCGAGCGCCGGGGACACGTGGTTGATGGTGATCGCGACAGGAGTCACCAGCGCGACGACGATCGCCTGCATGCCGAGAACGCTCGCGCAGAGCCGCCGCATGCCGGGGGTCACCTCGAACATGCCGCCGTGCTCCGCCCTCACCTGGCGGCCTTCAGCAAAACGCGGGCGTCGCCGGCCGTGACCACCGACCCGGTGATCAGGACTCCGGAGCCCAGTTCGTCTCCCTGGTCGGCCAGCCCGATGCCGGTGTCGATCGCGTCGTCCAGCCGGTCCTCGATGTGGACGCGGTCCGGGCCGAAGACGGCCTGCGCGCGGACCGCCAGGTCGTCGGGGCTCAGGGAGCGAGGGGAGGAGTTGCGGGTGACCACGATCTCCTCGGCCACCGGTTCGAGCAGGTCCAGAATCGTCTCCACGTCCTTGTCCGCCATCACCGCCACCACGGCGACGAGCCGCGTGAAGCCGAACGCCTCGGTGAGCGCATCCACCGTCGCCTCCATGCCCGCGGGGTTGTGCGCCGCGTCGACCAGGACGGTGGGCCCGCGCCGTACGACCTCCAGCCTCCCCGGGCTGCTCACCTGGGCGAACCCCTGCCGCACGACCTCGTCGCCCAGCGGGTCGTCACCGGCCGTCAGCGCCTCGACGGCGGCCAGGGCGCCGGCGGCGTTGCCGGCCTGGTGCGCGCCGTACAACGGCAGGAACACGTCCTCGTACACGCCCTTGAGGCCCCTGAGCTGGAGCATCTGGCCGCCCATCGCCAGCTCGCGGTGCAGCACCCCGAACTCGAGCCCTTCCCGGGCGACGACCGCGCCGACCTCGGCGGCCCTCCGCATCAGCACCTCGGCGGCGGGCAGCGCCTGCTGCGCCAGCACCGTGGTCGCCTTGGGCTTGATGATCCCCGCCTTCTCGCCGGCGATCGTGGCGATGTCCGGGCCGAGGTATTCGGTGTGGTCGAGCGCGACAGGGGTGATCACCGCGACCGTGCCGTCGGCGACGTTGGTGGCGTCGAAGGTCCCGCCCATGCCGGTCTCGACGACGGCGACGTCCACGGGTGCGTCGGCGAACGCGGCGAACGCCATCCCCGTCAGCACCTCGAAGAAGCTGAGCCTGCCCACCCTGGCGTCGATCATCTCCAGGTAGGGCGCGATGTCCTCGTACACCTCGGTGAACCGCTCCTCCGAGAGGGGCTCACCGTCGATGGAGATGCGTTCGCGCATCGACTGCAGGTGCGGGCTCGTGTAACGGCCGACGCGGAGGTTGCGCTCGCGCAGCAGCGCCTCGGTCATGCGCGCGGTGCTCGTCTTGCCGTTGGTCCCCGCGATGTGAACGACTTGGTACGACTTCTGGGGATCGCCGAGGATCTCCATCAGCGCGGCGATCCGATCGAGAGAGGGATCGAAATCCCACTCAACCCCTCGCTCCATGATCGCTTGCTCGACGGCTCGATATTCCACGACCCTCAGCGTACGGGACGTGGTCGTCGCCCTTCACCGCACACCCGTCGCCGGGGGCCGGGTTCGGGCATAAAAAAAGGGGGGCCATCCCGTATGGGATGACCCCCCTCAAAAAG
>NZ_BOOB01000070.1 GCF_016863015.1 Microbispora amethystogenes
AGGGTCATTGTCGGTGGCGGCCTGCTGGAGCAGCGTGTACTGCTCATTGACCCACCACCACCGGACCTGACGCCCCATGAGGCGGAACAGGCCGATCACGGCCCACACGGCGAGTTGGGCGGCGTACCAGGGGGCACGGACGGCGTGGAAGGCGGCCACGTGCGCCAACCGGCCCAGCGTGTCGCGGGCGGTGGCCGACAGGTTCCCCGGCTGCAACCCGGTGGGCAGGATCGGGCGCCGTCCCTCCACCGGCACCGGGGCCGGGGCGACCGATGCCGGCAGGTCCACCGGGACCGGCGCCGTGTCGGCGGGCGGGGCCTCGTCCAGCTCGATCTCATAGGAGGTGTCCCGGGCGGCGGTCCGCCGGGCGACCGGCGCGGCCCCCTCGGGCGTCTCGTCGGGCTTGTCCTGGCTGCTCTGGCGGGCGCGGCGGCGCTCGTCCAGCGGGACGACCTGCCCGCCCGCCGTCCCGGGCTGGCCGGGGGCGGTGTCGGGGTGGTTGTCGTCGGGCTCGAAGGGGTGGTGCGTCATGATGAGGTCACCTCGTGCTCGCTGATGGGGGCGGGGTGGCAGGGCGCGGCCGGAGTCTTGGCGGATGAGGTCGCGCCCTGCGTGTCGTCGCTGTCGTCGTCGGGCAGTTCGTTGGGGCCGTAGTCGGCGACCACGAGTACGCCGACCATGTGGCCGTCTTCGGCGATGCGGCGGCCGATGCGCCGGGCCTGGTCACCGGCCGGTCCCAGGTCGGAGAACAGGGCCTCGGCCTGGTGAAGGTCGGTCAGGTCGAGCACCAGAAGCCGGTGGCTGTTCTTACGGCGCAGCAGTTCGGCGTGGACGGCCTGAAGGGTGCGCAGTAGGTCGCCGGGGGTCAGGTCACCGGTTCCGGTCAGCGCTGCCAGCTTGGCGAGGTCGGAGGCGTCGGCGGCGTCGAAGGTGTCACAGGGGAGCAGGTCGGGGGTGGGAGGGGTGGTCATGAGGTCGCCTCGGTGTCCTGCTCGACGTGCCAGCCGTCCGGGTGCCCGCTGCAGGTCCGGCGGTGCTCGGACATGGCCGCATGGATCTGGGCGACGGTGCGCCGGCGGGTGAAGACCATGCGCAGGTAGATGGACAGCGGGACGGCCAGACACGCGAGGCTGACGATGAGGGCGAAGGTGAACATGGCGGGTGGCTCCTTGGCCTAGTTGGCGGTGGAAGGGTTGAGGGCGTCACGGACGGCGCGGGCGTCGTCCATGCCGCAGCGCAGGACGCGCCGCAGGCGGTAGGCGCTGGGGTCCGGCGGAAGCTCTCCCGCGCTGATGAGCGCCCGCGCCCGCTCGACCAGAGCCGTGACGTCCGGGCCGGTCTCCCTTACCGGATCATCGGCGTTTGCGCCGTACGTAAGGCCGGTAAGCCCGTGGTCGAGGCTGGCGAAGCGGGCCAGCAGACGGGGCCAGCCGGTCACCACCGCGTAGGCCACGATCGGTCCGAGAATGTGAAGCACGAGGCTCGGGAAGCGGAACGGGTCGGCCACGCCGGGCAGGTGCGGGAAGGCGTTCATCCCCAGCGTCAGGGCGAGGAACAGGTACTCGATGCGGTCGAGCACGCGATCGGTTGCGGGCTGCCCGCGGGTGCCGAAGAACGCCTTGGCGCCCACGAAGGACATCAGGGCGATGGACATGAACGGCTCGACGAACCAGGCGAACAGCCACCCCGGCGACCACGGGTCGGCCCCCTCGGAGGCGAAGACCTGGACACCGGCCGTGGACCAGCCCAATGCCAGCACCAGCGCGACCGTCAGCCCGATGTTCACCCGGCGCCGCGCCTTGGCCGCGGTGTAGGCAAGCTGTGCGGGCTGCTGGGACAGCTCGTGCAGCCGCGCGGCCTCCTGTGCCTTCTTGCGGCGCTTGCGGACCTTCGGGGTGTCCAGCAGGAGCGGGGCGTCGTCGTCCTGGAGACCGGCCAACAGGTGCGCCTCGGCCACCTCGGCGCGAAGGGCGCGGACGCGGCGGGTTTCCCCCGGCAGCCTGTCGGCGTCCTGCCCGCCCGCCAGGGGTCGGGGGACGGGGGCGGTCGGGGCCGTCCGCATCAGGTGCTGCTCGATCTCGGCCAGTCCGCGGGAGACCTCCTCCGGGGACGGCTCGGGGTTGGGGTTGGGGGTGGTGGTGCTCATTAGGCCACCTCTTTCAGGTCAGTAGGGGTCTGTGCGCAGTCCAGGCAGGTGCCCAGGTGGCGGGGCAGGACGTAACCGGCGTCCCTGCCGCAGTCGGGGCAGGTCCGGCGGGCGGCGTTGGCCTTGGCCAGCGCGTCGAGCTGGGCGGGGGTGGCCGTCCGCTTGGGCAGGGCGAACCGGACGTCGTACAGGTAGGCGGCGCGGACCCCGGGGGCGCCGTGCCGGCGGGACGCCCACAACACCTGTGCCTGCACGCCCTGTCCGCCGGGCCGGAGTCCGGCGGCGGTGAGCTGGCGGCGGGTCAGCAGGTGAGCGGGCGCCATCCGCCAGGGCCAGGTGGGGATGCCGTACCGCTTGCCGGCGGGGTCCCAGAAGCGGGCGCGGATGCGGCTCACCGGTCCCCTCCGGCGGGGCGCTTGAAGTACAGGACGGTGACCATGTGGTCGGAGTTGTAGACGGTGGAGACCAGCTCCCAGCCGTCGGCACCGAGCGCGTTGAGGTCGGCCTCGCTGAGGCGGGCGCGGGTGCAGTACTCCCAACGGGTCATGGGTCGCTCTCCTCAGAGTCAGTCGGACGAGACGCGGAAGCGGGTACGGCACGCCCGGCAACCCGGACGGCAGGTCGCCCCGTGCACGGGGCAGAGCTGGAGACGGCGGCCGGTCGAGGTACCGCAGCGGCGGCAGCCGATGACGCTGGCGGAGCGCTGGCCGCACTCCGAACAGCGAAAACGCCTCATCGGTTCACCTCCGGCACGTCCGACCCCAGCAGGTCGGCCAGCATCGGCCGGTGAGCGGCGAAGACGTGCCCGCCGTAGGCCATCGCGAGGGCGGCCACCACAGCGGGGTAGCTGCCGGCCGAGACCCACGCGGCCCGGCGGGCGTCGTCGGCGCCGACCAGAACCGGGAAGTCCCTGCGCCTCATGACGTGCAGGTCGGCTCTGGCCGGTACGGTCACCATCCACGCCTCGTCACTGGCGCGGGGGTCGGGCACGTACCGGGCCGGAAGGACCTGCCAGGCCGCCCCGGGGAGCGTCAGGCCGGTCTCTTCCTCCAGTTCGCGGATCGCCGCTGTGCCGGGGTCCTCGCCGGGCTCGACGTAGCCGCCGGGAAGCGCCCACCCGTGCCCGTCGCCGCGCTCGACCATGACCAGCCAGCGGAAGCCGTATTCGTCGGTGGCGGTCACCACCGCGTCCGCGGCCATCTGCTCGCCCCAGTGCCCAAGCTCGTTGCGGCCGTACCGGATGCCGGTCGGGGCGTACGGGTTGACCGGGCGGCCGTCGACCACGCGGAACGGGATGGCCGCCCGCGCCTGACGGGCCGCCCAGTCGATCTCGCGGGGGTCGGTGCACGGGTCGGCCCACCCCTCCTGGATGCCCTTACCGAACACGTCCGGATGCGTGTAGGTCCTCTGCGAGGTCATCAGGCCACCTCTCCCAGGACGGGCGGCAGGTCCAGGCGCAGCAGATGAGCCGCGTTGATGTCCTCGGCGGCGTAGCCACCCCAGACGCCCGTACGCGGACGGGCCGTCAGGGCGTAGTTCAGGCACTCGGGCCGGGCCGGGCAGGTTCGGCAGATGGCCTTGGCGGCGGCCTCTCGGGCCTGCCGCGCGTCGTCGGGCTCGTCATCGGTGTCAGGGCCGGTGAACAGGTCGGCGTCAGCCGCCTTACAGGCGGGTCCGGCGTCGAGAACGGCGGCCAGCAGCGCCACCGGCTCCTCCCCACCGAACAGAGCGACCAGGTCATGAGACCCGCAGGTCATCGGGTGTACTCCTTCTCTGGAGTCGGGGAGCGATCCGCAGGTCGCTCGGGTCAGGGACATCAGCCGAGACCACTGGCGAACGTGACCAGGGCGTCAGCTACTTGCAGCAGTCCGTTGAAAGCGGCCGTCGCGGCGTCCGCGGCCTTGACCGGGTCGCGGACGATGAAGAACAGCGCGCAGACCGTGAACAGAAACGGCAGGAAACGCTGAGGTTTGACGGGCAGCATTAGGCATCCTTTCGAGGTCACAGGTGGTACCGCAGGAAGTCTGCGCTATATCTAGCGCAACTATGAGCGCTAGAAGTAGCGCTGTCAATAGCGCATGGGGTTAGTTACGCTTCGGTCAGGTGGCTTCTACGTACAGACTCGGAGGGGCACGTGGGCGACTGGCCCGCCGTGGCAAAGGTGATCAACGAACGCATGACGACGCTTGGCCTGACACAGAAGAGGCTTGCGGAGGTCTCCCGTGTCTCGACTGCCACGCTTCGGCAGATCCAGCAAGGACAGGACAAGAACCGCCAACCGGCTGTGCTGACGGCGATCTCCCGTGCGCTCGGCTTCCCTGACAGCTACCTTCAGGAGGTAGCGGACAAGGGCCGGGCACCCGCCGTCAGGTCCGACGAACCGGCCGCCGTTGCGGAACTCCGCGATCAGCTCGCAGACCTCCGCGAGCGGGTCGCAGCGATCGAGAGCCGCTTGGAGCTGATTCGCTCGGATTGACCGAGACTCTGTGACCGTCCTCACAACACTTAGGTTCGCGATCACGTCACGCGGATTCCAGACGACGGGAAGGACACGGAGGGACACGCGTCATGTCCGTAGAGGGCAACCAGACAGCGAAACGCCTCGTGCCTAACAACGTGCTCATCGCGAAGCGCAAGGCCAAGGGATGGAGTCGTCTTCGAGCAGCCCGTGAGCTTGAGCGCGCTGGCCAGCAACGCGGCCTGAGCGTCCCTGATGCCGACGCAATCGAAAAGGCGGTCTACCGGCACGAGACGGGGCGCGCAGCCTGCCGTGACCAGCTCTACATTGAGCTGTACTGCCTGGTCTACGAGGCGACCCCTCACGAATTGTTCGGTGACGTCGAGCCAGCGACGCCGGCCGCTGACACCTTCGGGCTTCGCTCCCACAAGTTCGTGTGCGCCTATATCGGACCCGATCAAGCCGCGGAGCTCGTGAAGCGCGGAATGGTCGAGCAGACCGAACCCTTGTGCGGGCTCGACTCCTATACAAACTCTGGAGTTCCGGCAGATGGCGAATGCCACCTGTACACGTGGCCGTTCGGTGTGGCGATTCTGCACCTCTGCGAAGAGGTCAAGTTTCCCTCCATCGCGAATCTGGCAACCTGGCGTCGAAGGTCATACATCCAGAATCTAGACTGGGCATCCGGTTATCTCTCGGCACTCAACGGGAATCCGGTTGAAGCGTCCTACGTTCTGAGCCTCTATTGGCTCCACTCGCCGATGTGGTCCGGTCCTGATCTCGATACGGCGGCACGCATCATGTCCACTCCTCGCGTCCTTTTAGAGCGAGATTCCGAAGAAAGTGAATCCTCTCTAGGGCATGCCGAACTGGTCGAACGCTCGCTATTCGCCGAAGGATTCGACCACCCGGAGATCATCCCGTTCGGACTCAAAGGAATCTCCGCAGGGTACGCCTCATGGTCCGGAGTCGTCTATTGCCCACTGGCCCCACGCCGGGCTCTTGCCGAAGATGAGCTAGTGACTACCGAGCTGGCCACCCAGGCCATGTGGGCCTACTGCCAGCACATCAACGGGCAGATCGAACAGGGCAAAGATCCCGATGTTCCCGATCCGTACGGGTGGCGGTTCCTGCGTGGAGTGCGATCCAGATTGACCAACGCCCGCCCGCAGGAGACCGGACAGCACCGCTCAATGCGAACCGCCATACTGGACACGAGCGGCCTTATTGACCACCTTACTCAAGCTATAGACATACTCCGCGAGACTAGCGAGGGGTAAGACCATTGACCAAAAATCCAGCGGTACTCGTCGTCGTTGACGTGCAGAACGGTTTTGTCCGCGAAGAGTCCGCACACGTGGTTCCCGTTATCACTGATCTGGTGCGACGCTGGCAGGAGTCCGGTGGCGACGTCGTCTTTACCCGGTATCTGAACTACGCGGGCAGCAACTTCGAAAAATTGTTCAAATGGTCCAAGCTCATGACCTCACCGGAAATTGACATCGTCCCTGAGCTTGCGCCGTATGCAGAGAAGGCGACAGCAGTCGTGGACAAGACCACGTATACCCTCTTCAACAAAGAGGGGACTGCCCTTGTCCGTGAGCACGGGTGGACCGAAATCTATGTCTGCGGGATCGCCACGGAAAGCTGCGTCTTGAAGACGGCGGCGGATGCCTTCGAGCTTGACCTGACGCCCTGGCTCATTGAGGACGCGTCAGCCAGTCACGCCGGGCAGATCGCTCATGATGCCGGCGTACTCGTGACAGCCCGCTTCATCGGCCCTAACCAGATCATCAAGGTAGGAGAGATCCCAGCTTCTGTCCTGCCCGCTCCCGCATCACGGTTGCGGGCAGGGCGTTGACAGTGTCACCGCAGCGGAGAGCGACGGAGCTCTGGCAGCTGAGGGGCGATGTCGTACGCCTTCAGGTGCGTCCGGAGCAGCATGACCACCTGCGTACAGGGCGTTTGGGGTGGCTGTGGTGCCGAGGAGATCAATGCGGCTTATCTGCTGCGCTTGGACCTGCTGCTCGTCCTGGGAGAGGTGGCCTGATACCCCGTCAGGCGCGGGCGGCCATCCCGCTCAGGGTGGTCGACGGCCGCCCCGGTCAACTCCTGCTAGAAGCACCAGCTCGCTGCCGCCGGGCTCCGGCCCGGCGGTCAGGGCGTCCAGGCACAGATCCTCTGGGCGTCCTGCCGACACGGCGCCCCCAGGGTGCGCGCCGCCTATTTATCGGCGTCCGGTTCGCTCTGCACGTGAGCATGAGTAGCGAATGGTCGTGCTTCAAGCCGAGATTGAAGATAGGAAGGGGCGGCGTCTACACGGTCTGTACGTGGGAAACGTAACGCTGGCCTAGGGGGTGCTAGCCACCTAGGAGACGCTCTACCAGATCGACGGACACTTCACTGGGCGCCTCTAGAAGGATGTCGCTTGGCCAACGTCTCAGCTCTGATTCGGAACTGAAACCCCACAGGACACCCACCCCCTTCACGCCAGCTTGACGCGCGGCCTCAAGGTCAGTAGGCGTATCGCCTATGTACATCGCTCTCTGGCTAGGCACACCGAGCCGTGTCAATGCCTTCTTAATGCCCTCGTCTTTCTTCCCTCTAGTGTCATTATGGCATAAGAATTCGTCGAAGAGGTCTCTGACCTCCGGTGGAACCATAGAGTCTGCTCGCCGCTTTGGCTGTGCGGTAACGGCGGCAAGATGTACGCCGTTTTCCTTCATTTTGCGCATGCCTTCTACGACATCAGTGAATACGCGGATTTCGCCCGTCGCACTGGCGAATGCATTGTCGTACTCGGCTCTGTAAACGTCGTATGCGCGCGGGACGCCTAACCTCGACAGGATCTCATGCACCTTGCCGACAGGATTTACGGATGACGGCTCGATGAGGCGGCCGGTGTGACGGGTTGCTATTTCTGCTATCGCAGCCGAAGTTGCCTCCCGTGTATCTACGATGACTCCGTCGATATCGAAGATTACGGCAGCGGGACGATCTGTCATCGCAGCACCAGCTCCTAACGGTGAACCTGCGGAAGCTTCTGACATGTCGAAGAGGGGTTGCGCATGAGCTTGTTGACGCCAGGACGTCCCTAGAGTCCGCTCAATGACGTCAAGAACCTGGTCGAACCTTTGTATAACATGAGCGCCCCGGGCCACGAGCTTATGTGCCCACTCCGAGTTGGGCATTTGTAGGTTGCGAGACAGCAGGAAGACCGGCCGGCCATGCTTAAAGGAGAAGTCCGCTTGGATGATAGATCCACAGCCAGCCTTGCCTTCGATGATGACGGTGCCCAAGGCGAGGGTGCACATCACCTCATTCCGTGCTGGGAACGTCCATCGTTGTGGGCCCATACCTGTACGGAACTGAGACAGAATCGCTCCGAGCTGAGGTATCTTCTCGTACAGCTCAGCGTTTTCTTTTGGGTATGCGTGGTCTATCCCGTGCCCGACGACGGCATATGTGACACCAGGAGGTGGAATAAGAGCCTCTGTATGGCTGGCCGCATCGATACCCTTAGCCAGCCCGCTCACGACTGTGATTCCGTGTTCTACGCATTTTCTAGCGAATCTGTGAGCCGCTGCGATCCCATCCTCCGTAGGATCTACGCGACCGACCAACGCCAGGGAACGCTCTCCTAGCATAGAAAGATCGCCTTTGTAGAACAGCACGGGCGGCCGACCTTCCCACCGCATCAGATTGGCCGGGTAGTCAGGGTCGTTCCAGAGCTTGAAACTGGCACCTACCTCGTATGTCCGGCTTATCGCATTTGCGTAGAAGTCATGGTCGGCACTCTCCAGATAGGTGCGGACACGGTCTGGAGTGCTCTTTGCGTGCAGCAGAGCGTGGTACAGGTCTTCAGCTCTGCCGTATTTCTGGATCATGTCGAGTAGGCGACGAGGCCCAACTGAGGGGGCGTCGAGCATTAGGAGGAGGAGTGCTGCTTCTCTATCACGTTCGCTCAGCACAGATGACACACCTCTCCCTTGAATATGTCCGGGAACGCGCCCTTTCGTACAGTATGTTCGACGTTCCCCACCCTGAGTTTGGATCTTTAATTTGTCGCCCGATGGTCAGGGCGACGACTGTTCGGGCTCCTGCTCTTCGCAGGCCAGCGGCCGCGCTTGCAACGCTAGAACCCGAGGTCCACGTGTCGTCGAAAATTAATATATCACGTCCGCGTACGGCTTGGGGTGTGGTTATCTGGTAAAAATCGAGTTCTACTCTTCCCCGGCCTGGCCGATCACTGTTTGGGTCAGTCTTCTGGATGAGATCGAAATGCCATTCCAAGGGCCAGGAGACTACGGAGTCGATCACCTTCTTCATGTGGTTGAAGGTTCGGTCTCTACTGCCCACTGGCATTACCACGCCGAGAGTGGACCTTCCGTACGCACTTTGGATGCATTCGAGATGTCTCGACAAGAAGTCCCAGGTGACGCATGCAAGCGGGTATGATAGCCAGGAATAGCTGTCTCCCCAGTCCTTATACCTGTGCAGGACTGACTCCAGGCCGTCGCTCATTGAATAGGCGATCGGAACGACGGCGCTAAGTACCTGTCTGTAGGATTGACAATGCTGACATGTCTTATAGAATCCGCCATCCCCTCGGATGCCCACGGCTCCATGGCATAGATCGCAGGTGCGCTCGTCCGTTGGCGCAACCGATGGGATAATCCGGACGCTGTCGGCCCACGCCACCCACTGTTCGGTCGTGGTCCAGTCGGCTGATCCTTCGGGCTGACGAAAGTCGCGGTACGCTCGCATTGGGGGATAGCCACCTCTGCCTTCTCGGGCCGCCCTCGCGCTGGAGGCTTTCGGCACAGTATGCCCGCCCGGTTCCCCCTTTACCTACTGAGCTGTGCTGCTGTCTCTGGATTTATATTGGATCGTGGCTAGGAGCCCTTTCGGCCGCCATGTATTAGCCATTTATGGTTGGCCTGATTAATTACGTGATCGCTTCCTTTGTCCCAGAACTACCATGATGTCTCGCAAGTATACGAAGACATGTTCTATATCGGAAGAGTGTCTGAGGCTCAGTTGGGACACGCTGGCAGGCGGCCTCTACCCTGCCTGTCCTCACGTAACGACCTCGCTGGCAGATAGCCACCGATATGGCTTCCCTGGGCCTACCAGGTCGCCGCCGGCGTGACGGTGGGGCCTTCTACGCAGGCACACTCGCTTTGGAGGTCTTCTCCTGGTCCTGGTCGCTATGGGCTGGCTACCGCTCAACACCGTGGGGGCTCTGGGCAAGGCTCCGGTTGGCGGTTGTCGCTATGGCGTTCATCGACTGGGAAGGGGTTCACCAGGTGGGCGGGCCTGTTCTTGCGGTGGTCGTCCCGGAGTCGTGGCGCAGCGGTGGCATGGCGGTTCCGTTGCTGTGGCGGCACAACAGGGCCGACTGGCATGAGCGCAGGAAGTCACGCGCCCAGAGGGCTGTAAAGAGCCGTTCGGATACGAGTCGTACTTGTGGGATCCATCCCAGTCGACTGCTCCACAGGAGCTCTGAACCTTGATCATGCCGAATCCGTGCCGGATGTCCAACAGGAATCGGCATATGCGCAGGTAAAAGGGATATCGCGGCAGGTCTGTAAAACCGTCGGCTCAGCCTACGCAAGTTCGAACCTTGCACCTGCCACACCAGCCAAAAGAGGCCCGTCACCAGCACGAACACGGTGACGGGCCTCTTGCTGTCTGTCCGGTTGTCCACGGCTGGCAACGGCGTTCTACAGCTCGTCGCGGCCAATACGCGGCCAAGTGTTCAGGGTTTCGTGGCCTGCAAGATCCGGCGCATGGCCTCGCCTTGCTGTCCGTGGATGCACTTCGCGTAGACCCGCAAGAGCACGTCCACGCTGTACCCTGCCCACTCGGCGACCTGGGGAGACGGAACGCCAGCGTTGAGCCACGTGGACACAGCCGCATGCCGGAGGTCGTAGGGCCGACGAGCCAAGGGAGAGGCGACCTGGGCCGGGGCAAAGGCTGTACACCGTTCCGGCCCCTGTGCGCCGTTCTAAGGAACCTCTAAAGGTGGCTGAAACCACGCCAGAGGCCGCGATGTTTGTGTCGTCTCCAGGGCGCCGGTTCTCGTCCGGCGCTCTGTGGACGAAAGGCATCACGATGATGAAACGCACACGGCTGGTCGTGGCCACGGCCACGCTCCTCACGCTGGCCGCGGCCGGTCCGGCCGCGGCGGCCGATCCGGCCCCGGCGCCCGGCGCCGCGAAATCCGACTCCGCGAAGGTCAAGGTGGACGGGAGATCGAGGGCGGGTGCGGAGGCCGATCTGGCCGCGATGGCGGAGAAGCTGGGAGTGACGCCCGAGCGGCTCGACGCCGCGCTGGTCGCGGCCAAGATGTCACTGGCCAACTCGGCCGACGTCACGCCGGAGGCCTTCGTCGCGGCGGTGGCGGCCAACCTGGAGCTTCCGGCCGCGAAGGTCCAGGAGGCTCTGGGTCCGATGATCGTCAAGTCCGCGCCGGGCGATGACGACCGGGGCAAGCTGGACGGCATGGACAAGAAGGCCCCCGACGGCCGGCAGGACTCGTCAGGCAAGCCCAGGGCGGGTGCGGATGTCAAGTTGGCCGCGATCGCGAAGCAGCTCGGAGTGACGCCCGAGCGGCTCGACGCCGCGCTGGTCGCGGCCAAGACGTCGCTGGCCAACTCGGCCGACGCCACGCCGGAGGCGTTCGTCGCAGCGGTGGCGGCCAACCTGGGGCTTCCGGTCTCGCAGGTCCGGGACGCTCTGCGACCGATGATCGCCGGGCCCGCGCCGGGTGATGACGACCGGGGCAAGCTGGACGGTATGGGCAAGAAGGGCGGCATGGGCAAGAAGGGCGGGAACGGCCCGCAAGAGTCGCCGTTCACCACCGACGCCGCGGCGGCGTCTCTGGCCGAGGCGCTCGGTGTCGATCAGGCCAAGGCCAAGGCCGCTCTAGCCGCTCTGGTGGCGTTGGGCAGAGTCGACGTGACGTCCAAGACCTTCCGCGACATCGCCGCCTCCCTTGGGGTCGGCGCAGACCAGCTCGACGCCGCGCTGAGCGATCTGAAGCGGTCACTGAGCAAGGGCTGACGACCACCGCGTCTCGCACGGTTTCAGGATCGACGGTGAGGATGGGCAACCATGCGGATACTTGTGGTGGACGACGACCCGGCTGTGCGGCGGTCGTTGGAGCATGCGTTGCGCCGGGACGGCTATGACGTGTCGTCCGCCGCTGACGGGGTGTCCGCCCTCGCCGAGCACGGCGTGTTCCGCCCGGACGCGGTGGTTCTCGACGTCCTCATGCCCGAACCGAACGGGCTGGAAGTGTGCCGGACACTGCGTTCGGGCGGGCACGACACTCCGATCCTGATGCTCACGGCCCGGGACCTGGTCACCGACCGGGTCGCCGGGCTCGACGCGGGGGCCGACGACTACCTGGCCAAGCCGTTCGCCCTGGAGGAGTTGCGGGCCCGGCTCAGAGCCCTGCTCCGGCGCAGTGGCGCCAGGGCCGAGGTGCTGCGCTTCGCCGACGTCGACCTGGACCTGAGCGGCTGCAGAGCAGAGCGTGCCGGTCGGCGTCTGGACCTGACCAAGACGGAGCTGTCCCTGCTGGAGCTGTTCCTGCGCAATCCTGGCCGGGTGCTGAGCCGGACCCAGATCTTCGAGTCTGTCTGGGGCTACGACTTCGGCCCGGAGTCGAACGCACTGTGGGTCTACATCAGCTACCTGCGCAGCAAACTCGAAGCGGACGGCGGCAGCAGATTGATCCAGACGGTGCGCGGCCTCGGGTACGTCCTGCGCGAGGAGCCATGAACCTGCGCACCCGGCTGGCCATCGCCGGCGGTTCCGTGGTGGCGGGCGCCCTGGTGCTCGTGTCGGTGGTCCTGTATCCGGCCGTGGAAGCCAACCTCCGCGGTCAGATCGACAGCTCGCTGGTCGTGGCCGCCGGCCAGGCACCGGACGTGGCGGCGGCGATCAAGGCCAAGTTCCGGGACGTCAACGGGGAGCCGGGCTTCCCTACCGTTCCGCTGGGGATCGGAAGCACCCAGCTGCAGATCGTGCCGCGCCCTGTCCGGATCGGGCCGTCGACGGAGTTCGTCGACATCACAGCTCGCGACGTCGCCGTCGCGGACGGCACCGCCGGTGCCTACTTCCGTGACGCGGTCTACAACGGCGTCGTCTACCGCGTCTACACCGCCCAGTTGCCAGACTCGCCGGGGACGCTCGTGCGCACGGCCATCCCGGAATCCGATCCCGCGCCCACGCTACGCGAGCTCGCCTGGCTGCTCGCCGGCTCGACGGTGGCCGCCGGGCTTCTGGCAGCACTGGCCTCACGCCTCGCAGCACGCCGCGTCCTCCGCCCGGTGCACCAGCTGACCGAGACCGTGGAACTGATCCGTACGACCGGCGACCTGGCCATCCCGATCCCCGCCGACAGCCGGGACGAGATCGGCCGGCTCGGCGCCGCGTTCGCGGCGATGACCGCCGCCCTGGACGAATCGGTCGGTGCCCAGCGCCGTCTGGTGGCCGACGCATCGCACGAACTGCGCACGCCACTGACGAGCCTGACGGTGAACCTCGAGCTGCTGGCGGAGAACCCGGCCGACGCGCAGGCCCCGCTCCTCGCCGCCGAAGCACTCGGCCAGGCCGGCGAACTCACGACACTGGTCAACGACCTGGTCGACCTGGCCCGCTACGGTCAGGCGCCGTACCACACCGAAGACGTCCGCCTCGACCTCGTCGCCGAGCGCGTCGCGGCCCGCGCGGCGCGTCGGGCGCCACAGATCGAATTCGAGCTGGACTGCACGCCCGCTCTCGTCCACGGAGACCCCGACGCCCTGGAACGCGCCGTCGCGAACCTCGTCGACAACGCCGTGAAATGGAGTCTCCCGGACGGCCGGATCAGGATCAGCGTCAGAGCGGGCACCCTGGAGGTCGCGGACACCGGCCCAGGGATCCCCGACAACGACCTCGAATTCGTATTCGACCGCTTCTACCGATCACCGGCGGCCCGCGGGCACCCTGGCTCCGGACTGGGCCTGGCCATCGTCCGGCAGGTCGCCGAGGCGCACGGGGGGACGGCCGAAGCCGTCCCGTGTCAACGCGGTGCGTTACTGCGGCTGGTGCTGCCGACGTGTGTCGAACACACGGAGCCCTAGCGGGAGTGTCCATTTAGGTTCGCCGGGTTGCGACACACCGGTCGCCTCCGGGCCTCTGATCGGGTCTGCCGCCAATGACGGTGCCGGCAATCGGTACCGACAGCAGGAGGAGGGGCTGGCGAGCCCGTGCGAGCGCGGCGATTCGTAGGTGGCAGTCAGTGCGACGGCTGCGCGGCCTGGCGGGTCGTCTCGCGGTGGTAGGCGATGTGCCTGATGCTGATCGTGTGTTGCGGTGCGAGGCGCAGATCGCCCTTGACCTTGCCGAGCACTTCGTCGAAGACCCGCAGATCGTCCGTGAGGGTGAGGGCGCCGCGGTCGAAGAGAACGTGATCGTTCGGGCAGAGGCAGAGGATGTTGCCCGGCTCGTCGGGGCCGTTGTGCGGCTGGCCGATCGGACGGATGTGGGCGCCCTCGGCGTACGAGCCGTTGGGCAGGCACAGCCGTACGCCGCAGATCTGGCAGTGGTGTCCGTGTACGTCCTTGATCTGCTGGGCCAGGGCCGAGTCACGGATCACCCGCATCGTGGCGGACTGACGACGCTGCGGGGCAGGGGAGCCGTCGTTCAGGGGCACCTCGGCTTCAGGGGTGCCCACCAGGCCTACCGCGGTGAGCAGCTCGTCGGGGTCGACGTCCTGGAAGTACTTCTCCAGCAGACACAGCACGATCTGCGCGCGCACGTCCGGATGCCGGCTCACGATGGTGTGGACCCATGGTCGCAAGCCTCCCGTGGGCGCGTGGCTGTTCATCCAGCGCTGCGCACTGCTCGTGCTCGCCGCCGGAACGTCGGACGCGTCCAGTTCCCACAGCCCGTGGTGGAACAGTCGAAGGACGGGGAACTCGGGATTCGGCCGGTCGTCGGCGTGGCCGAACTTCTCGATGAGCAAGGAAATCTCGGCACTTGTCCGTGCCCAGGCCTCCAGGCGTGGCTCCGCCTGAGCGGCTCGTCCGAGCGCCCATAACAGTGTGAGCGGCTGGTGCCTGCGTGGCCTGCCGGTCACCTTCGACGTGTCCGTACGGAGGGAGCCGATCTTCAGGAGCAGGCTCTCGGAGAGTCCCACGTCGAGATCTTATGGGGCGATTTATCGCGACAGGCTTACTCTTCGGTCCCTTTCGTGACCCGCCGTGGAGTCCTTCGACCTGGTGTCCGCCAGGCGAAATCCATCTCAGTGGCATCGCCCTCGCTGCAGCGAGGGCGATCATCCTTGAGCGAGTTCCCCGCCGGAAGTATTTGCTCGACTGCGGCGCATTATCGGCTCATACTGCCCTCGGTTTCCTTCTCCTGAAGAGGTGGTCGATGTACGGGTTCGGGCTGGCAGAACTGTTACTGATCGTGTTCGAGGTGGCCGTACTGTTCGCGGTCGTCTACTTCGCGGTCCGGCTCGCGCTGCGGCACGACCGGATGAAGAACGGCGGTCATTAAGCCGTCAGGGACGGATCGGGTACCCGAGGGCCCCCGCGTCGAACCCCGGGTTGGTGAAGCCGGGTCACCGCCCACATCGCATCCGGTGCTTTCACGCTGCAGGCGGTGACCTGGGCCGTGGCGCCTTTACGGCACCTGTCGCAGGACGTAGCTGCCGCCGGTGACGGAGTGGGTGTAGCCGTCCTTGGGGCAGCGGCCGGAGCCGCCGGGGGTGTTGCCGTCGAAGAACATGCCGGCGCACTTGTAGCACCAGCGCCACTGCTCCTGACCGCCGGGGGAGTCGCGGTTGCCGACGTCCTCGATCAGGTAGTAGGACGAGATGGTCGGGTAGGGACCGATCGGCGTGTGGCCCGTGGCGCCCCGGTTGGGGCAGTACCCGAGCGTGGGGTTGCCTCCGTACCAGAGCCCCTGGCAGGCGCCGCACCAGCGCCAGTTGCCCTGTCCCCGGCCGCCGTCCTCGACGGTCTTGAGGATGTAGTTCCCGCTGCCGTTGCTGTGATGACCGCCGTCGAAGACGTTCCCCGCGGGGCACGTTCCCCGCGTCCCGTTCAGCGAGTACCACAGGCCGCTGCAGCGTTCGCACCAGCGCCACCCCGCCTGGGCGGCCAGCGCGGGGGCCGACGTCGCGACGGCGAGCGCGGCGCTCGCGCCGAGGAGCAGCGGCGCACCGGCCACCATGCGCAGCACCGCCCTGCGGGACGGCTGTTGGATCGGGCTTGTCATGAGCGTCCTCCATTCCGACTGGACGCCCCGACTATCAGGCGACATCCGACGGCCTCGGAAGGCTTTCCGGCGCGATCCGTACAAGGCCGTACAAGCGCGGTAACTCTCGACTCCGTACGACGGACTACATAAGGAGACCGTTTCCCGGAGGAGGCGCGGCGGTGGCTCAGGACGCGGCGGGACCGGATCCGGGCCGGATCCGCGACCGGGAGGGCTTCGCCCGGGAACTCACCATGCTCCGCGAGCGGGCCGGGCTGACCGTACGGCAGGTCGCGATGCGGGCGGGCAGCCCCGGCGCGCACAGCACCATCGGCGACTGGTTCGCAGGTCGGGGGCTGCCTTCACTGGCCCTGCGGGAGCTGTTCGAGCGGGTGCTGACGGTCTGCGGCGCGGCCGAGGTCGCCGCCTGGGTGGACGCCTGGCAGCGCGTACGGCGGGGACGGTCGCGCAGGCGAGCAGGTGTCGAGCCCTACCGAGGGCTGGCGGGCTTCGAGGCCGAGCACGCCGCGTGGTTCTTCGGCCGGAACGCCCTGACCGAGCGCCTCCTCCGCGCGGTCACCGAACTGGACGGCACTGAAGCGGACGGCACCGAACCGGGCGGCACTGAACTGGGCGGCACTGAACTGGGCGGCGACCAACCGGACGGCGGCGGGTTGCTGCTGGTGATCGGCGCCTCCGGTGCGGGCAAGTCCTCGCTGCTGCGGGCCGGGCTTGTCGCGGCGCTGCGCGAGCGGGGACGTGCGGTCACCGTCTGCACTCCGGCTTCGCGTCCCGTCATCGCGGCCCGGCCGGGCGAGGTCCTCATCGTGGACCAGTTCGAGGAGATCTTCACGGTCTCCCGTGAACCAGCCTCCCGTGAACCAGCCTCCCGTGAACCAGCCTCCCGTGAACCAGCCTCCCGCGAGCCCGTCTCCCGGGAGCCGGAGCAGGCGGCGTTCGTGGACGCGCTGGTGCGGGCCGCGGCCGGCGGCGCCGTGGTGGTCATCGGCCTGCGCGCCGACTTCTACGGCCACCTGCTGCGGTTTCCGGTGCTGGCGGCGGCCGCGCAACACGGTCAGGTGCCCGTCGGCCCCATGACCAGGGACGAACTGCGCGACGCCATCGTGGAACCGGCGCGCAAGGCCGGCCTGACCGTCGAGGACGCACTGGTCGAACTACTGCTCCGCGAAGCCGGCCGCGCCCACGACGCCGGGGTCCTGCCGCTGTTGTCGCACGCGCTCTACGCCACCTGGCTGAACGACCAGGGCCACGGCCTGACCGTGGCCGGCTACCAGGAGGCGGGTGGCATCGAGGGCGCCGTGGCCGCCAGCGCCACCGAGATCTACGAGGAGCTCTCCCCCGAGCGGCGTGAGCTCGCGCGGCGGCTGTTCCTGCATCTCGTGCACGTCTCCGCCGACGCCCCCGACACCCGCCGCAGGGTCTCCCCGGCCGATCTGCCGTCTCCCGGGCCCGCCATGACCGAGGTGCTGCACCGGTTCGCCGACCAGCGCCTGCTCACCCTCGACCAGGAAACCGTGGAGATCACGCATGAGGCCCTGCTGTCCGCCTGGCCCCTGCTCGCAGACTGGCTGGCCGCCGACCGGGCCGCCCTGCTGCTCGGCCGCAGGTTCGCCACCGACGCCCAGGCCTGGCGGCACGAACGAAGCGACCCTGACGTGCTGTACCGGGGAGCGCGGCTGCTCGCCGCGCAGGAGTGGGCGCAGCGGCATCCCTCCGATGTCACTCCGACCATGGCCGACTTCCTGCGGGCCTCGGGCCGCCAGGTGCGCCGCCGCACCCGCCGCCTCTACCAGACCATCGCCGCCCTGGTGGCTCTGGTGGTCGTCGCCGCCGTCGCCGCCGTGACCGCCTCGCAGGCCCAGCGCACCGCCGTCCGCCAGCGCGACCAGGCCCTCTCGCGCAGGCTCGCGGGCGACGCCATCGCGTTGCGCGGGACCAATCCCGCGCTGTCCGCACAGCTGGGCCTGGCCGCCTACCGCCTGGCCGACACGCCCGAGGCGCGCGGCAGCGTCCTGTCGGCGCCTGCCGTGCCGTACGCGACCCGGCTGACCGCGCACCGCGCCCCGGCCTACGCGACGGCCTTCACCCCTGACGGCCGGATCCTCGCCACGGCGGGCCTCGACCGCACCGTACGCCTGTGGAACGTCTCCGACCCGCATCGTCCCGCGCCCCTCGCGGTCGTCGACGCCTCCGACGGGGTGATGTCGGCCGCGTTCCGGCCCGACGGCCGGATCCTGGCCACCTCCGGAGCCGATCACACCGCGCGGCTCTGGGACGTGACCGACGCCCGGCGGCCGCGCCCTCTCGCCGTCCTCCGGGGACACACCGACGCCGTACGCACGGTCGCCTTCGATCCTCGGGGCCGCCTGCTGGTGACGGCGAGCTACGACCGTACGGCCGGGTTGTGGGACGTGTCCGACCCGGGCCGGGCCTTACGGATCGCCACGCTCACCGGCTACTCCGAGGGGCTCACCTCGGCGGTCTTCTCACCGGATCACGACGTCCTGGTCACCACCTCGGCCGACGCGGCCGTACGGGTCTGGGACGTCGGCGATCCCCGGCATCCACGCGCTCTGCCCAGTCTGAAAGGCCACACCGACCGCGTTCTGTGCGCCGCCTTCACCTCCGACGGGCGCCTCCTGGCGACGGGCGGGTTCGACAACACCATCCGGCTGTGGGACCTGCGGCACCCCGACCGGCCGCGGCCGGTCGGGGTGCTGACCGGACACCAGAACGGCATCGTCTCCCTGGCCTTCGCCCCCGGTGGACGGACCCTGGCCTCCGGCAGCTACGACCGCACCGCCCGCGTGTGGGACGTGACCGACCCCGCCTTCCCGAGCGAACCCCTCGTCCTCAGCGGTCACGCCGACGTGGTCTATTCGGTGGCGTTCAGCCCTGACGGCCGGAGCCTGGCCACCGCGGGCAAGGACACCACCGTACGGGTGTGGGACCTGCGGACCTCCGTGCTGAGCGGGCACAGCAGCCCGGTCCAGTCTCTCGCCGCGAGCCCCGACGGGCGCCTGCTCGTGGCCGGCGGCTATCGCACCGCCCGCGTGTGGGACGTCGCCGCTCCGGGGGGACCCGTGCCGCTCGCCACCCTGACCGGCCACACCGACAACATCACCGCGGCCGCCTTCCACCCCGAAGGCCGGCTGCTCGCGACCGGCGGGCAGGACCGCACGGTCCGCCTGTGGGACCTGTCCGACCCGCGCCGCCCGCGGAGTCTCACGGTGCAGGCCCGCCATGAGGCCAACGTGACCTCGGTCGCCTTCGCCCCCGGCGGCGACCTGCTGGCCGGGGCGAGCGCCGACGGCACGATCGACCTGTGGCGGGTCTCCGATCCGCGCCGCCCGGCCCACCTCACCACGCTCGGCGGCGGCAACGGCTCCGTCGACGCGATCGCCTTCGTGCGAAGCAGCCGGGACGGCCTGCTCCTCGCCGGCGCGGGCGCGGACGGCGTCATCCGGCTGTGGCGGGTGGCCGACCCGCCCGACCGGCTCGACCCGCGCGACCCGCGCGACCCGGCGGCCCTGCGGGGACAGACCGGCGCCGTCACCCGTGTCGCCGTCTCCCCGGCCGGCCGCACCCTGGCCGGCGCCGGCCTGGACGGCAGCGTACGGCTGTGGGACCTGACAAACGGCCCACGCGACGCCCGGGTCGTCGCCACGCTGACCGGCCACGCCGACGCTGTCACGGGCGCCGCCTTCAGCCCGGACGGCCATACGCTCGCCACCGGCAGCCTGGACGGCAGCGTACGGCTGTGGGTTGTGGACAACGCGCGCGATGTCCGCGTCGTCGCCACGCTCACCGGCCACGACGGCCGGGTCCAGACCCTCACCTACCTCCCCGGCGGCCGCGCCGTCGCCACCGGCGGCGAGGACACGACCGTCCGCCTGTGGGACGTCGACGCCGGACACGCGGCCCGGAGGATCTGCGCTTTCGCCCACCCGCCCGTCACCCGCGCCGAGTGGGCCGCCTACCTCCCCTCCGACCTGCCCTTCCGCCCTCCGTGCTGAGCCGTCAGGCGGCGTTGTAGAAGGGGACGTATCCGGCGCAGCTGGAGGTCGTCAGCCGCTTGAGAGACGAGACCTTGTCGTTGAACTTCCACGGCGACGACCCGAGGTTCTCGACCCACTCTCCCGGCCGGATGCAGAAATGCCGGTCCTTGTAGTCGCGGTCGTCGTACAGGACCCAGGCGAAGACGTCGCTGTTCTTCACGGAGCTGGCCACGTCGTTCTCCCACCACCCGTAGAGCGCCACGCGGTCGGTGGTGTAGGCGTGGGGGTAACCCTTGTAGCCGGAGTCCTCGTACAGGGTGATCCCGACCCAGCCGGCGTGGGCCGGCGCCACGGTGACGCCGATCGCGGCGGTGGCGAGCGCCGCCGTGGCGAGCAGGGTCCTGAGCGTTCTTCTCACGTTTCCTCCTGTGCGGTGCATGGGAGGAGCGTGTCAGCCGCCTCTTGGCGCCCACTGATACCGGGACTTGGCGTCCACTCGTACGGCGGTTGTGGACCGCTGGACCATCGCGTCGAAACCGGCGCCTGCGAGGCGTGGCACGCGACATCGCGGTATTCATCATCAGGATAAATCCGGTCCTGATGTGATTGTGCGCCTTTCGGAGTCGATACAAATATCAGTCCACGGGCAAGAATTCCCTGTGCCGTCTTCCCGAGGAGGAAAGCAAGGCGCTGTGTGGCTGATCCCTGGTGGGTCATTTTGCCGGACATTCCCGCCTTTCTGGCGCAACTTCCGAGGGGCCTGCGTTGCCGAGACTCACTACCTTTGCGAGCGCGCTCGCACTCAATGTCCTAATGGCCGTCGCCGCCGCCGGGGCCGCTGGAGCCGCCACGGCTGGGCCACCTGCCACCGCCTGGAGCCAGCACGCCCGGGTTCAGCACGCCGCGGGGCCGCCCGGTCCGCACGCGTCCGGTGCTTCGAACTCCCAGCGTCCCCCGCCCCCACGCCCACCCGTACGCCGACACCCGGCCCCACGCCCACGCCTACTCCCACACCGGCACCAACCCCGTGAGCCCCGGCGCGCTGCTGGCCACGGTGACGGTGAACACCTCACTGACGCCTGAGAAGCGAAGGGGCCCGGCGGACACACCGTGTCCGCCGGGCCCTCGGCAAGGACCCACTGAACGGTGATCTTGTCGACCTCGACGAACCGTCGCGTTCCAATGCGCGCCGGGTGCGGCGAGCCGGCCGGGTCGCATGGTTGCGATCAGCCCTTCACCACTGCCAGGTTCGCGCGCCCATCACCCTCATAGCGGTATCGGAGACGGATCTGATCACCCGATGCGACCTCGATCGCTGAAGACAGGGCCCAGCAGGCGGTGAACCAGTGACTCCGCTCGTCGCCAAGCCAGGGGGCGGTCGACATGGACACGTTGGGGGACATCTGCGCGTCGAAGTAGAGAACTGCGCCGGAGACGGTGCCTGGCCGGGAAACGGTGAGAGTGACGTCTCCCTCGAACACCCGGGCGTTCTCCCGGAGATCGATCCTGCTGAGCGGCTGCGGAGCCGACATTCGCTGCCACTGCCGGACGGCCTCCGGCCTCTCGTAGAACCCGGCGACTCGCTCTCGGTCGGCCTGCAGCATGGGGGAGAAGTCGATGCCGTAGCGATTCCGCCATCGCTCGATCTGCCCGGGGAGGATGCGCTGCTGCCCTACGGTGCTTTCGGGCATGTCCACCAGGTACAGATAGGTGTCGAATGACAAGGGGATCAGCCGGGCATCCGGTGTGAGCAGACGGGCCCTGGCGTCCTGGACCGACTCCCAGATGACCATGTCCAGGGCTTCGTTGCCCACGATGTCGGTGGTCAGGACCGTCGCGGGCTCGGGCAGCACGGTCGTGCTGGACCAACCCTTGACGAAGGTTATGCGGTCGGCGACGCCGTTGGCCTCGGCCACTCGCGCGGCGAGGTCACCGCTTCTCGCCGGCTCTACCGCGTAGACGTGCCTGGCACCGGCTTTGGCGGCAGCGATGGCCAGAATCCCCGAGCCGGAGCCGAGATCGAGCACGACATCGTCAGGAGTCACCACCTCGTCGATCGCCCGGATGAAGGTGGCCTTCCTGACCGGATCCTCCAGGATGCGGATGTTCAGATGGGCCAGCCCGTACCCCCCGGTCGGGAACATCAGCGGGGTGAACCCGTTGGGCGGTTCCTCGGTGAGAATGCCGACGCCCACCATCATGCTGAGCGTGGTCAGCGTCTCCTCCACCGCACGGCGACCTTTGAGCCGCGGTCCAAGGCGCCGCATGCATTCGGCGACAGAAGTCGGGGCATGAAAGACGTCGAGTAGTCCGAGGGCGTGCTGGCCGAACTCCCACACGCGCTGATCGTGATGGACACGGACCAGGTTCGCGCTCTCCAACTCCATGTAGAGCTCAGGCACCCGCTGCAACAACGTATCGGCCTTCAGCATCCTTCAGCTCCTTGAGATTGTTCTCCGGGACGTGCCGCCAGCGCCTGCGCGATCGCGGTGATCAACGGCCGCCGGAAGTCCCCGAGGGATCCCGATTCCGCCTCGCCGGTGGCGAACGCGACGCCGCCCCCCGGTTCCACCACCCGATGACCGTCTTCACGCAGCCGGACGATGTTCCGCTGGACCGCGGGTTTCTCCCACATGGCCTGGCTCATGGCCGGGACGAGGACGACCGGGCAGGTGGCTGCCAGGAGGATCGAGGTCAGCAGATCGTCGGCGATGCCGTTGGCCACCTTCCCCAGGAAGTTCGCCGTGGCGGGAAGAACCGCGACGACCTCGGCCCAGGTGGCCATCGTCACGTGTGAGTCACGCCCGGCCGGCAGGTCGTCCCAACTGGAGAAGGTCGTGCACGAAGCAACCGCTCTCAGCGACTCCTCGGTCACGAATCGCCGTGCCATCGCGGTCAGCACCACGCGGACCTCGGTCACGCCGAGCTTCAGGCTGAGCCAGGGAAGGAGGTGCGGGACGGTGAGAGACGACACCGAGCCGCAGACGCCGAGCAGGAGCCTCAGTGACCCCTGCTGCGGAGGAACCGTCACGGGTCTGTCGTTTCGCGGAGGACCAGCCACTGTTTCTCGACTTTCGGTAGGACGTCGTACACGGCGTCATCTGGCCCGAAGGCCCAGTTCGCCTGCGCGTAATGATTGATCACCCTTCGGGCGGTGAGAACGGTCAGCCGTTCGAGTCCGGCGGCGTCCAGCGAATGGCCGACGGCCGCCTGGTAACGGGACAGGAACGCCTTGAGACGCCCATGGAGACGCGGAGCGTCCATGCCCGTCAGCGCGGCCGCTTCGAGGACCTCGGCAAGGAGATACGCGACATCGCTCAACGGATCTCCGACTCCGGCTTCGCGCCATCCGAGGACGGCCACCGGCGACGTGAGGGCGCACACGCCGGTCGAGAACCTGCCGTGGACGATTGACCGCCTCCGCGCTGTCGGGCCTGGCCCGCCGGCCGCACCCGACAGCAGTGGCGTCAGGTGCAGCGGCAGTCGCTCCACGGCCTTCCGTATCCCTGTCGACGCCTCGCTGTCCGACGCGATCCAGGCGGTGGCCGTGGTCCGGTCCGGCAGGGCCTGCGCGACCTGGTCCACCGGGATCCGGTGCAGTGCCCCCAGGAAAGAGGCCAGACCCTCCAGCGTGGTACGCCACCAGTCCTCCCCTGCGGATTCCCGGTCGAACAGCCGATCGCAGAGCAGCCCGGGGGTGGGCAGGGCGTGCCAGGTCGCGAGATCATGACCGCGCACACGAGGGGGAACAGCGACTGCGCCGACCCGCGGCACGACCCGAAACAGAGCGGCGACGCCGGAATTCCCCAAGTAGGCGCCGCCAGGCCTTCGCAGGTACTCGGCCCAGCGAAACCCGTCTCGGGTCGACGCGCAGATTCTGTGGACGAAAGGGCCGCGTATCGACCGCGCCGCTTTCCAGTCGGCGGTCTCAGCGGGACTTCCCGAATTCTGATGAACCGTCAGGTTGACCACCTATTTCGGCCGATCCGCACCACGTTGCCGCAGTCTCTGATCTCGCAGACAGCCTAGGTGGCGACTATTTCGCTATCAAGCGACACATTCACTGTAGTGTCGCTTATGCGACTAGAAGGCAGATGATGCCTGTTGTGGGGATCGCTACCGCGAAATAACGTGGCGCTCGGTAGTGCATCAATGAAAAGGAGGGCAACAATGTCCGAATTCACGGTCGACGACGCTCTTGTCGCAGAACTCATGAACCGGGTTGAGGAGGACGACGTCCAGAACATCGACCTCGAGTCCGTCGACGTGTCGTTCTCCGAGCTCGCCGGCATCAGCGCCGAGGAACTGCAGCGGTTCCTGGAGGACAAGGTCGGGGTGGCCCCCGACGAGAGCATTCAGGGCACCTTCACCGGCGCGCTCGTCACTCCCGCGACGCACTGCTGAGACGGCCCACGGCTGACGCATCGATGAGCCCTTCTCCAGAAGATCTACTGCGTGCCCGGACGCTGGGGTTCCTGATCCCGCGTCCGGGCGCGAGGCCATCCCCGCGTACGGATGACGACCATCTGTTCACCGCCGAGATGGTCGGGCGCGTCCTCCGATCGGCGGGACACCCGGTCCATGACGTGGCCTCCGTGGTGCGCTGCGTCTCCAGGCGACGCGTGGCTCTGGCACGACTGGCGGATGACTCACACGTGCTTCTGAAATGGCCGGACGAGGACATCGACGTCCAGAACGACTATGAACCCACCATGTTGGGGCTGCTGGACGAACTGCGGCTTCCTCCAGAGGTGCGGGCAGCCATCCCCAGGATCCTGGCGGTGGACGCGCGAACCCGCGTGGTGGTCGTCGACGCGATCGCCCCGTGCCCCAGCCTGCACGACCTGCTGAAAGCGGGGGACCGGCTGCCGGAGTCGTGTCTACCCGCCCTGGCCCGGGTTCTCGTCGCCCTGCACGGCACTCCGGTCGGGGGGATCAGAGAGGGCGTATACGGGGACCGGACGCTGGGGCCTCCCGTGCCGCGCGACACCGTCGTGAGCACATGGGAGTACGTCCACGGCTGCGGCCTGGAGTTCGACGACTATCTGAGGGCCATGCAGGAACTGGAGCCGAGTTTCCGGGATCTGCACGACCAATGGACTCCCCGCAGCCTGATCCACTTCGACCTGGGGGGAGACAACATCCTCTTCCCGGCCGGACGACCCGAGGGAGCTCTGCCCGTCAGGCTCATCGACTGGGAGCTCGCGGGATTCGGCGACCCGATGTACGACGTCGGTTTCCTGGTCGGCCAGCTGTTCGTCGGTCATATGCGGCGGGTGCGGTTCTCCATCGGAGTCTCCGGCTGGCTGCCACGGGTGAAGACCGACGCCCGTGCCTTCCTGCGGGCTTACTCGGCCGAGGCCCCCGTGTCCGCGGAACAGCGGGACAGAGCGGTGCAGTACGCCGGCATAGCACTTCTTGTGCACGCCACGGTCAGGCTTCAGCAACTCGGCGGACTGGGCAGGATCGGCTACCTCTGCCTGCATTTCGGAAAGCGGTTCGTCCGGCACCCCGAGGTCGTTTCCACACTGCTTTTCGGCGAGGCTGGAGAAGTCAGGGGGCAGGATGAACGACTATGAGAAGATCTTCTGGCGGATAGCACAGGAGATCGAGATTCTCGACGCCGCCACCTTCCGGCATCCCGAGTTCGGCGCGTTGGAACCGCCGAGAGATCTGGAGGTCGACCCGGAGCGTCCGGTCCTGGCGCACCTGCACCGGTTGATCTACCTCACCTACTACGCCGGCGACTATTTCGCCGCCGAGCTGTTCCTGGGAGGCGGCCGTCGTGCGGCGTCGCTGCAGGGACACGAGGACCACGATCTGGTCAACCTCATCCGGGCGGCCATCGCGGGGCAGGGCCAGGTGCAGGGCGGCTGGATCGTCCGGGGGAGGCGGGGTCGCGACTACCTCGTCGCCAGGGACGCCCTGACGCTGCGGGCGTCGCAGGAGGAACTGATCACCGAGGGGCCGCTGACGGAGGGAGCCGAAGTCGCGCTGCGCCTGCCACCTGGTCGCCCCTACCTGCTCCTGGGTTGGTACACGATCTTCGGTGACCACGGTGGGCTGGACGGAGGCGAGGGCGGGCTCGTCCGTCTCTATCTGACGCTCGCGGACGCCGGCGCGGCGCCGGAACTGGTCCATGCGACCACTCGGGCGTTGAACGACCTGCGTGTCCCCTTCCAGTTGAAACTGGTGAACAATCCGGAGGCGTTCGAACGCCGGGACGCTTTCGTGATCTACCTCGGCGCGGGTGCCTGGAAGCGTCACCGGGCGGTGCTCGAGAAGATCCATCGGAGCCGGGAGGACCGCTTCCGGGACGACCACCCGTGTTTCGCGCTCAGATTGGCACGGGGTTTCTCCTTCGCTCAGGAGCCCGAGGTCGAGGGGCAGCGTACGAGCTTCGGCCTGCATCGCTGCCAGCTCGTGGCGGAAGGGCTGCTGCGGGCGTACGAGGAAGGCCGCCACTCGCCGCGCGAACGCTTCCTGTCGATCAGGGAGAGGTACGCCGAGGCGGGTCTCGATATCCGCCGCCCCTATCTGAACGCGCCTGGGAGCCGCGAGACGCAGAGTCTCGTCGGCGCATAGGACAGTCAAGAGGAGGAAGCATGCGCCTTCGTACGCATATTCCGAAGATAAATGGGACTGGTGCGCACCGCGAGGTGAGTTCCGAGGTCACGTGGGACCGTGTGCGACCGCATCTGCGGCGGGCCGGTATCACGCGTGTCGCCGACATCACCTGGCTGGATCGTGTAGGAATACCCGTCTACAACGCCATCTCGCCGCGCTCGCACGATGTGATCTCCGTTTACAACGGGAAAGGCGCTCGGCCGATCGACGCCATGACTTCGGCCGTCATGGAGGGTATCGAGAGGTTCTCCGCCTGGCTTCCGGTCCGGCCCGCGGCGATCGCCTCCTACGAGGAGCTGTTGTCGCAGGGGCGCGCGGTGCTCGACCCCAGAAACTACAACCTGAAGCTGTCCCGGCACTACCGAGATGACGCGCCCATTTCCTGGGTGGAGGGGTACGACATTCTCAACGAGGAGCCGGTCCTGGTGCCGCAGGACGGCGCGGTCTACAACATGAGAATGCATGAGCCGCCCACCTATGAGATATCCACCACCAACGGGCTGGCATCGGGAAACAGCCTGGAGGAGGCCGTCTGCCATGCGCTCTGCGAAGTGATCGAACGCGATTCGATCACCATCGCCGAGCTGCTCAGCAGTCAGCTGTCCCAGGTGCTGGAGAAGGGGCTGCACGTCGAGCGGCAGCCCGCCGCGATCTTCGAGCGCCTCAAGGAGCTGCACCCCCATCTCGACATGGAGAGCCTCCCTCCGCGGGCGCAGGCGCTCGTCCAGCGGTTTCACGCGGCCGGCATCGAGATGCGGCTGATCAACATCACCACCGACCTCGGAGTGGCGAGTTTCATGGCGGCCACGGCCGAGGACCTGGGGCCGACGGTGTCGAAGGGGCACGGCGGCTTCGGGACGCACCCCGACGCCGAGGTCGCGCTGCTGAGGGCCATCTCGGAGTGCGCGCAGGGCAGGGCTGTCGACATTCAGGCGATGAGGGAGGACATAAGCCTCCCCGGCGAGGACGTTCCGAGGCACCTGTACCACGTACGCAGATCGTCGACTCTCGACAAGGGCGGCTGGGCGTGGCGTCCGGTCGGCACGCGTGTCCGGATGTCCGAAATTCCTTCTCATCCGAGTGAGGACATCATCGCGGACATCACGTTCATGCTCGGCAGGCTTCGTTCCTGTGGAATACGGCGTGCGGTGGTGGTGGACCTTTCTCCTCCTGGGATTCCGGTGAGCGTCGTGCGACTGATCGTTCCGCACCTCGAATCCTGGGGGGTCGACTACAGCAAGCTGGGAGAACGAGGCGCCGGAGCGTGGACAAGAGCGCTCAACGAGTTGGCGGGGAGAAAGCGTGATCTCGCGATCACCGTTTGATCGAGGAGCTTCCATGACAGCCGTTGTGTTCGCCGGCCCAAGCCTCCGGCGGGAGTTCGTTCCGGATCGGGCGGACATCGAGATCCTCCCGCCGATCCAGAGGGGTGACATCGACGCGCTCCTCGCCCGCGACGTGCCCCCCACCGTGATCGGCATCGTCGACGGCCGCTTCATGCAGAGCCTGTCGATCTCCCCGAAGGAGGTGCTGAAAGCGGTCGACCAGGGGATCCACCTACTCGGCTCGTCCAGTATGGGAGCCCTCCGAGCGGTGGAATGCGCGCCATACGGGATGCAGGGCGTCGGAAAGATCTTCGAGGAGTACCTGTCGGGCCGTATCGACGCGGACGACGAAGTGGCCATGATCTATCTGGAGGGCGAGTACACCCCCCTCTCCGAGCCGATGGTCAACATGAGGTTCGCCGTGCGGGCGGGGGTATCCGTCGGCGCCTTCGAGGAACGGACGGGGGAGGTCTTCCTCCGCGCGGCCAAGGCGCTCTACTTCCCCGAGCGGACAGTCGACCGGGTGCTCCGGGTGATCGCCGGAGAGGTGACCGCGGAAGAACACCACAGGATCGCGGGCTTCTTCGCGTCCTCCGCGCCCGACACCAAGAGTGAGGACGCGGCGGCCCTGCTGGCCAGGGTCGTGGAGTTACTGCCCCCGGCCGCGCCGGTGACTCCGGCGAGCGAAGGCGTCCGGCTGTGACGAGGCTGGACCGGGAGAAGATCTCGATGCTCCGGACCGAAGGCTTCTGTCTCCCCGTGGATCTTCTGATGCCGGAGGAGGCGGCGGGGATCCTCCGGGAGGTGCGCAGGTACGAGGAACTCGCGACCAGGGTGGGCGGCGTCCTGGGCCACAACTGGACGTTCCCGAAAAGTCATCTGGTCGCGGGGTGGGCCGACCGCCTCGTGCACGACGGCCGTGTCCTGGCGATCGCGGAGCAGGTGCTCGGACCCGACCTGCTCGTCTGGGCCACGAGCCTGTTCCTCAGGAAAGCCGGAAGCCCTGGAGAGCTCGCCTGGCATCAGGACGCTCCGTACTACGGTTGGCAGGATTTCGACGGCAAGGCGATACGCATGTGGATAGCGCTCACCGACACCGACCGCGGAAACGGCACGATGCGGTACGCGCCGCGTACGCACCGGAGCGGGCTCCTGTCCCACAGCTTCCGAGGGTCCGGCGTGCCGGCGCTCATGCGTGGCGAGGAAGTCGAGTTCGACGTGGACGATGAAACGGCGCTGGACGTCACGCTGACCGCGGGGCAGTGCTCGCTGCACCTGCCGACGACGATCCATAGTTCTGGTCCCAACGCGAGCCGGTCGGATCGGGTCTGCTTCGCGATCGACTTCATCCGGCCCGGCGTGCGCCCTCTGGGAGGGCGGGACAGTGCTCTTCTCGTTCGGGGTGCCGACATGTCGGGTCACTACGAACGCGAAAGCAGGCTCACCGAGGAGTTCGGCACCGCGGCGCTCAAAGCGTTCTCCCGCGCGACGAGGATCCGGCACAGCAGGATGGCCGGCCTCATGCGCGCCGGTCGCGATTCCGGTGCCCGTGCCGTGTAGGTGTGTGGGTCACGTTGCTGCCTTTCCGGACGCCCTGGGCGGTCCAGCCCTTCGATGGGCCGGGTATGCCGATCTCCGTGGATCTCAGCGCCTGGTTCCCGCCGGTCGTGAACCAGCGGACCGTTCCTCTGTGCACCGCCGCCGTGGCCACCGGGATCGCCGGCTTCTATGCGCGCCGCGGTAGGGAACGGGATTTCACCCCCTCCGTCCTGTTCAATTACCGTACCTCCCGCATGGTGATGGGAGACCCGGACAGGGCCGGATCCACGCTGGTCCACAGCTTCGACGCGTGGAACAGATTCGGTATGGTCGAAGAGGAGGAATGGCCTTTCAGGGAGGACCGCGAGAACATGGACCCGCCGCCCCGGTGTTTTCGCCGGGCGGCGGACCGGCGAGGAATAAAGTACCATCCGATTTTCCAGAACGCTCCGCCGGTGGAACTGCGCCTGCTGAAGGAACTCCTCGTCAGCGGGATTCCGATAGCGGTCGACATTCCCCTTCATCCGGTTCAGCTGTCCTCGTTCCGGACGCATGTGATGCCGGTGCCACCCAACGGTGCGAGGACGTTCGGACGGCATGTGGTGATTGTTGCCGGATATGACGACCGGCCGCGCGGCCAGGAGGCGGGTGGCGCTTTCCTGATCCGGAACAGTTGGGGGTCCGGGTGGGCGAGGAACGGGTACGGATGGCTGCCGTACTCCTATCTGGACGATCACCTCATCAGGGAGGCGTGGGTGGTGTCGGAGCAGAGATGGGAGTGCCTCGATGAAACCTGAGGGCGGACCCTCCACGGGGAGGCTGGTTTCGGCGGGGCGGTGGCTGATCCCCGCCGTGCTCGCGATCGAGGTGCTGCTGCTGGTGACCGGGATGATCGACTTCGGCACCGGGGCCCGCATGGTGCTGATCGTGGAGTCGTTGCTGTTCGGGCTCGTCCTGCTGCAGGCGAGATCGGCGTGGTCCGTCTACCGCGCCGCGCGGGCGGACGGGTGCGACGAGATGGGAGCCACCGGTGCGGCCCTCGACGCGGTGCTGCCCGCGCCGGCCGCCGCCGTCCTCAAACAGGATCTGCTTCTGTGGCGTGCGCTGTACCTGGCGGCCCGCCGCAGGAAGGCCCTCGATGCGGACGAGGTCGCCATCGCCTATGGCAGGGAAGTACGTACGATCATGTGGCTGGTCATGGTGGTCGACGGCGTGCTGCTCGTGGTCGTCCACCTCGCTCTTCCCTGGCCGGCGGTACGCATGGTCCTGTTCGTGGTGACCATCATCGGACTGCTGTGGCTGGCCGGATTCCTGGCGGCTCTGCACGTCTACCCGCACGCCATCGGACCGCGACGGCTCCGCCTGCGTTTCGCGTCGTTCTACGACGTCTGCGTACCGGTCGCGATGATCAAGTCGGTCCGCGTCGAGAGGGGCGGCAAAGGGCTGCTGAGATCGGCCGAGGTGGTCGGCGGGACTCTGGTGATGGAGGTGTCCAGCTCCACGAACATCGTGATCGAACTCACGGGTACGCACGTCGTGAAACTGCGCGGGCGCGAGCATCCGATCACGAGGGTGCGCTGTTACGCGGACGACCCCGTGAAGGCGGTCGAGATGGCGACCGGTTTCGTCGGAGGGGCGGACGGCTCGACGCCCATGAGCGCGTGATCACATGGGAGCCGGGCGGCCGGTTGCGTGAGGCGGTCACAGGACGCCCGGCCATCCCGGCGGGAAGTGCCGGGAGATGTCGGGGAGAGCGTGCCTCGTGTACCAGCGGGCCAGTTGCTCGGAGGTCAGCCACTGCTTCTCCCGGACCCACCACCTCAAGGTGGCGACGGAGGCGTGCGCGGCTATTCCGGTCCTGAGGTCGGACAGGGCTTCGTCGCTCATCTGCGCGGCCGGGGGTGGGGACCTCCGGTAGACGTCGTTGATGAGGCCGATCCAGTGCTCGTGGAGCCAGCTCTCGAACCAGAGGCTCTTCTTGTGGATCAGCAGCGCGGAATAGAGGTTCCGATGCGCGGCGATGTGGTCGAGTACCTGGGCGAATGCGGTGATGAACTGCTGGGAGGCGACCGGACCGGCGGCTGAGAGAAGGATCTCCCGCCCCTTGCGCGTTCCATTCTCGTAGCAGGTTTCGACCAGGTGGAATTTGTCGCGATAGTGTCGGTAGAAGGTGGAGCGATGCACGTCGGCCAGCGCCGTGATGTCAGAGACGGTGATCGAGTCGAATCCTTTCGCAAGGCTGAGCCTCTCGACCGCGGCATGGATGGCCATCAGAGAGCGTGCTGTTCTGCGGTCCACAAAGTCCGAGGCGCGTGTTCTCCGGTTGGATGCCGACATGCTTCATGACCTCGCCTGGCTGAGAATGCCTTCGTGCTGAGGTGCTGTATGGGGGCCGGGTGTGCTTCCCGCAGGCTGACGAACGGCGCCTCGTGCACGCCGGTAGTGGCTACTCATGGAATGTCCCCCCATCCCCGATTCGTTCAATATTGTGTCTGCTTCGTCAACATGTGCCATACATGTTCTCTAAACGAGCGGTCCGCGTGAACGCGAAGGCCCGGCGGACACGCGTGTCCGCCGGGCCCGGCGTTCTCAGCAGGAGGCTGCGAAAGGCCCCCGGCAACCTCTACTGAACGGTGATCTTGTCGACTTCGACCGTGATGCCCTTCACCTCGGGGGTGGAGGTCGCGGTCATGACGGAGCCGGTGCCCGCGGACACGCCCTTCAACGTGAAGGAGTAGCTGAGCGTGCCGCCGCGTAGACGCCGGGCGCTCCGGTGCCGTCCAGGTCGGTCCAGTACGGCGCGAGCACGCCGTTCGGCTGGGCGGTGTCGGGGAGCGTCTGCGGCGTCGACTGGATGTCCGCCGAGCCGTTCGTGCCGCCCGCGACCGTGTAGCCGTCGGAGACGACGCCGATCCTGGTGAACGTACGGCCCGCGAAGGTGTACGCCGGGACGGTGTAGTTCAGCGCCTCCTCGTCGCCGATGGGCGTCGGGGTGATGCCGAAGGCCGCGAGCGGAACGTAGCCGACCGGGCTGGAACCCGGGGCGATGACCGGCCTGTCCGGCTGCCTCCCCGCCAGCGTCTTCTTGGTCGTCACGAGCTGGCTGCCGACCTGGGTCGCGCCGGTGACGCCGGTGAGCCGCAGCTTGGCGTCGAGCGTGCTGAGCGCGGTGACCTCGGTGTCCTGCAGGGTGGTGTTCTGCACCGAGACCGTGCAGGTGGACTGCCCGGTGTTCCTGGCGATGGTGCTCGGCGTGCAGGTCTGGTCGATCGGGACCGCGCCCTCGCGCCGGTAGAAGGCCACCGGCAGGTGCTGCTCCCGGCTGCCGCCGACCTGCTTGAGGTTCACCTGGCCGAAGTACTGCCCGTCGGGCAGGTCCGGCGCGGTGATCAGGATGGTGACCTTCTGGCTCTTGCCCGGCTTCACCGTGAAGAGCGGCAGCAGCACCGTGATGTTCGCCCCGCTGACCGTGGTGCCCAGCGCGGTGTACGTGAGCGTCTTGGTGGTCGGGTTGACGAACGTACGCTTCGCACTGATCACGCCCGGCATGACGGGCGCGTTCACCGACGGCAGGTTGAGGTCGATCCGGTTCAGCGGGTCGGCGGCCGAGGCGGCGTAGTTCACCGCGGTCTCGTCCAGGGTCAGGCCCGCGTCACCCGCCTTGGTCAGGTCGATGCGCCCGCCGCCGTAGTCGAACCCGCCCTGCCTCACCGCCCGCCGAGGACGAGACGAACACGCCCGCGGCGTACGCGTCCAGGAACGCGAGTTCGACCGCGTCGCTGTAGGGATCGGAGCTGCCGCCGATCGAGAAGTTGATGACCCGTACGCCGTCGGCGATGGCCTGCGCCACCGAGTCGGACTGTTGACGCGCTCCTCGGCCTGAAGGCCGGGGATTCAGCCCGTGCCGCGTTGTGCGGCACCTCTGCGGCTTCCTGCTTCACC
>NZ_BOOB01000071.1 GCF_016863015.1 Microbispora amethystogenes
ATGAAGACCCAGTTGTCCATGGTGGTGGCGTTGGACTCGGTGTCGTAGACACAGTGTCCGGCGGTCGCGACCATGTTGTGGTAGGCCGACTGCACGGAGGTGGCGGTGCACCAGTGCGGCTTGCCGTCGGCGCCGCGGAAGAACACCTTGCCCGTGGTCTTGGGCAGGTTCACGTTCTTCGACTTGGCGGCGGTCTTCTTCTCGTCGCCGATCGCCGGAACCACGCCGGGCTTGCTGTCGGCCGACGGGCCACCCTTGGAGAGGTGCTTGGCGGCGACCTTGGTCTCGACGGTGTACGGCGTGGCGCCGATCAGGTTCGCCTTGTTGTTGGCGTGCCAGTACGAGGCGACCGCGTAGGCGGCGATGCCGTTGGTGGCGAGTGCGTCGCTGGCGACGTCCTGCGGGGTGGCCTGAGCCGGGGCGGCGAGGCCCGCGGCCAGGAGGCCGGCGGTGGCGACGAGGCCACCGAAAGCCAGAGTGCGCTTCATGGGGAACTCCTTGGTCTGTCGTGAGACGCCTCTTGCGTCCCATCCGTCAGAAGAGGGATGGCCAGACCATACAGCCCCGATTTGGACCGAAACAGGCGAACAAGCTGGGGTTCGGACCCCCGCAGGACGCCGAGATCTTCGCGTTACCTGACTGACGGTGCGCAAACCTTTCTGTCGACCCGTCCCCCGGATCATTTCCGCAGTCTGGGAGTTCCCTGGGAGTTTTCTGACCGAACGCTGTGGAGAGAAGTGACCACGAGGCCAGGTTCCCGATGTGATGCAAATCACATCGAATAGATGGAACGGATCGTGTCGACGCGGTTTGACCTGGTCATTCGCATCGGGCAGCGTCGCCTTTCCCCATTGCTGGGTTTACACCTCCCGCACAGAATTTCCGTCGGTACGCCGGAAGGCCCGGCTGGGGACAGCCGGGCCTTCCGTGGGGGGTGTCGCCGCGTGCGGCGATCAGGCGGATCAGGCGATGGAGCCGGACCAGACGTTGGCGGCGGCCTTGTAGACGCCGTAGGTCTCGCCGTCGAAGTACGGGGAGACGCTGGTGTCGATCCGGTCGTTGCCGTCGGTGTCGGAGACACCGCTGGTGACGCCGTTCAGGTAGCCCAGGCGGCGGCTGCTCTGGTAGTTGAGCAGCCACGCCGAGCCCGAGGAGCCCTCACCGGTGAAGGAGGACTTCACGCCCACCAGTTCCTCGGCCTTCACGGCCGGGGCCTTGGCGGCGAAGGTCTTGCCGTACGACCACTTGAGGGTGTTGCCGGAGAAGGCGTGGTTGCCGTCCGGGTGCGAGCCGCTCGGGTAGCCGAACACGTAGACGTACTTGCCGACCTTCTGGTTGTAGGCGAAGCCCTGGCCGCCGACGTTGTCGCCGAGGCGACCGGCGTCGGTGAACTTGACCACGTAGTACTTGCCGCCCTTGGCCTTGCGGATGAAGCGGTCGTACCTGTCGTACTCCTTCTTGCTGACCTGCTTCCAGCTCCACTCGGCGACGTTGCGCAGGTCGCCGCCACGGCCGGCCTTGATGCCGTTGTAGACGGTCACGAACGCGTAGTCGCGGTCGCCGTCCTCGTAGACGTCGAAGTCGTAGTGGGTGTAGGCCGTCTTGCCGACGTAGATGCCCCACGGGGCCTTGCCCTGGTAGTAACCGGGCACGAAGACCCAGTACTTCATGGTGGCCTTGTTCGACTCGGTGTCGTACACGCAGTGGCCGGCGGTGGCGACCACGTTGTGGTACTTCGACTGCAGCGAGGTGGCGGTGCACCAGTGCGGCCGGTGGTCGGCGCCGACGAAGAAGACCTTGCCGGTGGTGCGCGGCAGGTTCACGTTCTTGGAAGAGCCGCTGGCCTTGGTACCGCCGCCGGTGGGGGCGACGGTGCCCGGCTTGCTGTCCGCGGACGGCCCGCCCTTGGAGATGTGCTTCGCCGGGACCAGGGTCTCGTGGTCGTACGGGGTGGCGTTGACCAGGTTGGCGGCCTTCTCGCTGAGCCAGAAGGCGACGATGTTCTTCGCGGCGATCCCGCTCGCGGCCAGGGTGTCCGAGGCCGTGTCACGGGCGGCCTGAGCCGGCACTGCCAGGGTGGCCCCGACGAGGCCGGCGGCGGCGATGCCTCCGATGGGGAGGATCAGGCGCCTGACTCGGGTGTTCATGAATCTCCAGGTGCTGTCGTGTGGTACGCCTCAGGCGTCCCACCCGTGTGTAAAGGGCTAGTAAAGACAGTACCTGCGCTCTTTGCCCCCGTTTTACGTGCTTTCCGGGTAGTCCCGCCCGTTACTTGACGGTTATCTTCGACAGCCCTTGTCAGGAAGCGGATCACGAATCGGCATCGGCGCAGGTCCGGTCGAGAGCGGTCCGTGTAAAGATCGGTACGCAGCGCGACTACCAGGGAGGTCGCGGTGTGAGCTAAATCACATCGAGAACATGAGCCAGGCTCAGCCGGTGCCCTGCCGGCACGCCTGCGTGTACACCCGCCGGGTGAGCGTGTTGAAGTACGGCGTGGAGGCGGCGTCGAGACGCCCGCCACCGCTGAGGTTCCAGGTCAGGCTGGTGACCCCGGTCAGGTAGCCGGTCCGCTTGGCGGAGTTGTAGCCGACGACCCAGGGGCCGCCGCTCGCGCCGGCGGTGAAGGCGCAGCCGGGCAGGCGCACCCCGTGCTCCAGTTGCCAGGTCGGCGCGCTGACGGTCTTCTTCTCCGTCGTGCCGGAGCAGGTCCGCACGGTCTGGCCGTCGTACGGGCGGGTGCCGTCGGGGTGCGCCCCCGCGGGGTAGCCGAAGGCGCTGACGCGCCGGGCGAGCGGCTTGGCGGAGGTGAACAGGAAGGCGCCGGCCTTGTCCTCCAGGCGTCCCACGTCAACCGCCCGATACTTGAACCTGCCCTGCTCCGTGTACGGCTGCCAGGTGAAGCCCCGGTGCACGGTCACGAAGGCGTAGTCGCGGTCGAAGTCGCCCTGGCCCGCGAAGTCCTCGTGCATGTAGAGCGTGTGGCCGACGAAGATCCCCTTGGGGGCCACCCCGTCGTGGTAGGACGGGATGAAGATCCAGTTCTCCACCGGCTTGTCCTGGGCCAGCGCGTACGCGCAGTGCCCGGCGGTGGCGACGAGGTTGCGGTGGGCCGAGTGGACCGCGGAGGCGGAGCACCAGTACTGCTTGTCGCCCACCTTGAAGAAGACCTTGCCCACCATCGGCGGGGCGTCGCCGAGGGGGGAGGCGGACGTCCGCCGAAGCGGAGCCGCGCCCCGGCTCACCTCGCCGGGGACCATCTCCAGCGCCGAGGTGGTGCTCTTCGCCGACGGCGACGGCTTCGTGCTCGGCACGTAACTGCTCGCCTGCTTGAGCCGCTCGGGACTCCAGTACGCCGCCACCCGCTCCTTGTCCGCCTGGGCCGGTGCGAGGGCGAAGCTGCTGACCCCGCTCCTGCTGAGACCGCTCACGACGGAGACCGGGGCGGCGGCGATGGGGGGCGAGGCCGTCGCGGGTGTGGCCGGTCCCTGGCTCCAGAGCACGGCGGCCAGGCCCGCGGCGGCGGCGGCGCCACCGGCGAGTGCGAGCTTCCTGGTCACCGTGGACCTCTCAGATGGGAGATATGGATAGTAAGGGGTGATTTTTCCAGATCCACACGGTTCAGGCACACCTTCTTGCCCAGCTCGTTATGAAACCAGCGGAACCGAAGCGGTCTGTGGTACGTCAGATTTCCTTGTGGCGCGGAGTGTGCGCTTGCTCGGAGGCACCCCCACGAGAACGCTGGCACCAGCGAAAACGGGGGGATCGAATGAGAACGCTGCTTGTCCTGCTCGCCGGTGCGGCCCTGGCCGCCGGCCCGTCCGGCCACGCGTCGGCGTCCGACCACAGAGGGGTGAGGGGCCTGCCCGCGCCGCCGTCACTCGAGATCGGGCGACAGGCTCCCCCGTCCCCGGCCGCCCGCGTACGCGTGGCGATCCTGACCGTGGAGAACGGCGGGCAGGCGGATCCGCCGGCCCGCTCGGCCTTCCTGAACTGCTCCCCGGTGGGCGGTTCGCATCCCCACCCGGCCGAGGCGTGCGCGCGGCTGAGAAGAGCGGTCCTCGATCCGGCGGTGCTGAAGCGGCCCGGCACGGGGCCCTGCACGATGCTCTACTCACCTGTGACGGTCACCGCCAGCGGTATCTGGGACGGGAAGTACTTCCAGCTCCGGCACACCTTCGGCAACGACTGCGAGATGCGGTCGGTCACCGGTGCGCTGGCCGACTTCTGATGCGGACGCCTGACGCTTCCGCCATTCCACCGCATCAGGCGTAGGCGGGCCGTAAGCCGCCTTCGGAGCGGCATGCACGGAGACATGCGAAGGGCCCGGCGGTCGCCCGCCGGGCCCTCGTCCACCTGGACGTGCGCGCCTGACCGAATGGCCGTGCGGTCAGGCCGCCCGCGTCACTGCGTCCACCGGTTGGCGGCCGCCGCGTAGACGTCGTAGGTCTCGCTGTTGAAGTACGGCGAGGAGATCCGGTCGTACCGGTCGTTGCCGTCGCTGTCCCAGGCAACGCTGTTGATGCCGTTCAGGTAGCCCTTCCGGGTCCTGCTCCTGTAGTCGAGCAGCCACGGGCCGCCGCTCGCGCCGGCGGTCATGCCGCATTTGAACCCGATGTGCTCCTGGAGGTTGTACTTCGGCGCGGCCGGCATGGGAGTCGTCCGGCCGTAGCACCACTTCATCGTCCGCCCGGTGAACGGCCGGTCGCCGTCCGGGTGCGGGCCCGCCGGGTAGCCGAACGAGAACACCCTGACCTTCGTGCTGCGGTTCCAGGTGAAGCCCTGGCCGCCCACGTTGTCGCCCAGGCGGCCGGCCGGGGTGGTCGTGTACTGCGTGGTGGAGCCGACCTTCTTCGGCGTGAGCCGGAAGCCCGACGACACGTTCACGAACGCGTAGTCGTAGTCGTAGTCCTCCTTGACCACGAAGTCGTCGTGCGCCTGGAACCACTTGGCGGGATAGATGCCGTACGGCGCCTTGCCCTCCCACACCTGGTTGCCGTCCCAGTAGGAGGGGATGAAGATCCAGTTGTCGTAGAACTGGTTCGACACCGGGTCGTACACGCAGTGCGCCGAGGTGGCGACCACGTTGCGGAACCTGCTCTGCACGGACGTGCCGGAGCAGTACTTCCAGCTCCGGGGGTCGAGCGGGTTCTGGCCGGGCAGCGTGAAGAACACCCGGCCGACCGTGTTCGGCAGATTGACCTGCCGGGACACCCCCGCCTTGGTCTTCTCCGCGCCGATCGGCGGGACCGTTCCCGGCTTGCCGTCCGGGGTGGTCGTGCTGACCTTGCCGAAGCCCTTGACGGAGTTGCCGAGTTCCTCGCTGTAGTCCTTGGCCGCCCGCATCCGTTGCGGGGACCAGAAGGAGACCGCCTGGGCGGGCGTCTGGGGCGCCGCCTTGACGGTCACGTCACCGGGACCGGTCTGCGCCGAGGCCGCCGGTTGGGTGACGCCGACCACGCCGACCACACCGGCCGCGACGAGCGCGCCGGCGAGGGGGATGGTCAGGCGTCGTGCTCGGGGGATCATGAAGCTCCTTTCCCTGGGACGATGAGGGTGCGTCCCATTCAGCAGGAAAACGCTCCGAAGATTAACGACCGGATCTCCCCGGCTGTGGTGCTTATAACCAGAACAATCGGCAGATTGCCCTATCCGTTATCGATAGCGGCTGGTTATGGCTCATGTCTTCCCAGTTCAGCAGGGGTGTGCTGGGGTATGTCGCCTTACCGGACGATGGGTTCACCGCCATTCTTGACGGGTCTTGATTGATTTCCGGCGCTCTGGTCCCGGTAATAACCCCACGCATCAAATTGGACAGCTCAAAACGGACAGACCTGGCGTGCGCGGTAGTGTGCTGGCATGTTCGCCGTCACCGCCACACAGACCGATCCGGACGACCCGCTGAAGGGCCTGACGCTGGGTGAGCGCCCCGAGCCCGCCGTACCGGAGGGCTGGACCACCGTCACGGTCCGGGCCGCCTCGCTCAACCACCACGACCTGTGGACCCTGAAGGGCGTGGGGATCAGCCAGGACCGGTTGCCGGTCGTGCTCGGCTGCGACGCCGCGGGAGTGGACGAGGACGGCGAGGAGGTCGTCGTCCACGCCGTGATCGGTACGCCGGTGGACGGCGACGAGACCCTCGACCCGGCCCGCTCGCTGCTGTCGGAGAGGTACGACGGCACGTTCGCCGAGAAGGTCGCGGTGCCCCGGCGCAACCTGGTGCGAAAGCCCGCCGCGCTCTCCTTCGAGGAGGCCGCCTGCCTGCCCACGGCCTGGCTGACGGCCTACCGCATGCTGTTCGACAAGGCCGGGCTGGAGCCGGGCTCGACCATTCTCGTCCAGGGCGCGGGCGGCGGCGTGGCGACCGCGCTGATCGCGCTCGGCCGGGCCGCCGGATACCGCGTCTGGGCGACGAGCCGGTCGGAGCACAAGCGGGAGCGGGCCCTCGGCCTCGGCGCCGACCAGGTCTTCGAGACGAACGCCCGCCTGCCCGAGCGGGTGGACGCCGTCATGGAGACGGTCGGCGAGGCCACCTGGAAGCACTCGCTCAGCTCCCTGCGCCCCGGTGGCCGCATCGTCACCTGCGGCGCGACGAGCGGCATGGTCGCCCCGACACAACTCGCGCAGGTCTACTTCCTGCAGAAGTCGATCATCGGCTCGACGATGGGGACGCGCGAGCAGCTCGCGCGGCTCGCGGTCTTCCTCGAGCAGACGGGCGTACGGCCGGTGATCGACCGGGTGATGCCGCTCACCGAGGCGGAGGAGGGCTTCGCGGCCGTGCACCGGGGCGACGTCTTCGGCAAGGTGGTCTTCACCCTCTGACGGCCATCCTGAGCCCGGTGAGCGCGGTGGTGAGCGCGGTCAGGAGCGCATGGCGCGGCGGATCCGTTCCGCGGCCTCGTCGAGTGCGGCCCGGCACTCCGCCAGCGCCTCCTCACTCGGCGCGCCCGTCCCGGAGGGATCCCCGGGAGACTCGGCGAGAGAGCGGTGGACGTCGGTGACGAAGTCGGCCAGCATCCGGCTGAGAGCGGGGTCGGGACCGGTGGGGGCGCCCTCGCGCCGGCTCCCGCCGAACCCCCACGACTCCTCCCAGATGCGGCGCCACTCCTGCTGCCAGCGGTCGCGCTCCTCCTGCCACTCGTGCTTGTGGCGGCGCCACTCCTCCTTCTGCCTGCGCCACTCCTCCCTGGCCTGGTCGCGGTGCCGCTGCCACTCCTCCTTCTGGGTCCGGCCCACGTCCCGGCCGTCGTCGCCGATGTCCCGGGCCATCTGGGTGAGCTCGTCGCGCAGGGACCGTACGGTCTGCCGCACGTCCTCCTTCACCTCCCGGGCGATGTCCTGGACCGAGGCGGTGATCTCCTGCTCCAGCTCGGCCAGCTCGTCCATCCGGTCGGTCAGCTCGGCCCGTCCCTTGTCGGTCAGCGTGAAGACCTTCTTGCCGTCCACGACCTCATGGGTGACCAGGCCCTCGTCCTCCAGACGGGCCAGCCGGGGATAGATGGTGCCGGGGGAGGGGGAGTAGACGCCGAGGAACCGGTCCTGCAGCAGCCGGATGACCTCGTATCCGTGCCGAGGACTCTCCTCCAGCAGCTTCAGCAGGTACAGCCGCAGCCGCCCATGCCCGAAAACCGGACTCATGCCTTCTCCTCCTCTTCCCGCCCGCCGGTGGGGGGACCGCTCAGCAGGGTGACGTCGCCCGACATGGTGGTCGCGGAGAGCGAGGCCATGCCGCCGCCCAGCCGGCCGCCGAGCGTACGGACGCCGGGCACCGTGGTGGGCTCCAGCCCGGGGAACGCCGACTCGACCCTGCCGGAGGTCGAGCGGACGGTCACGTCGGCGTCCACGGAGCGCGGGAGCCGTACGACGACGGCGCCGGACACGCTGTGCATCGTGACGTGACCGGTGGGCGTGAGCTCCAGGTCGGCGGTGATCCGGCCGGACACCGTGTTCGCGCGCAGCCGCCGCGGCCTGCCTCCGGCGACGGTCAGCTCACCGGAGACGCTGCCGAACGACAGGTCGCCGGCCATGCCCCGGCTCTCCACCGAGCCCGAGACGGTCTCGGCCTGCACCTCGCCGCTGACGCCGTCGAGGACGATCTCCCCCGAGACGCTCTTCACCCCGGTGGTCCCCTCCATGCCGGTGACCAGGGCGGAGGCCGAGACGACACCGGCCTGCACGGGACAGGTGCTCGGCACGGTGAGCGTCAGCGTGGTGCGGCGCGAGCCCGGGCGTAACCACCCGAGGATGCCGTCCCACGTCAGGTCCTTGTACGTGACCGTCAGGCGGCCGTCGGCCTCGTCGTGGGTCACCAGCAGCGGCGCCCCCTCCACCTCCGTCACCTCCAGGGTGGGCGGGCCGTCACTGGCCAGCACGGCCAGCCGGCCGGCCACGATCCGCACGTTCAGCGCGGTCACCTTGCCGAACGTGAGCTGCCCGGGGGAGTCGATCGTCCATTGGGGCATCGCCGAGCCCTTCCATGCGAAGTCCTGCCGTCCACAAACACGATATATCGCGTCTGTGGAAAGTCAAGATGTATCGCGTTCGGTCGGGTGGTCTCAGTCCTCGTCGTCGTCCAAGCGGGCGAGCCAGGTGGCCAGCCGCTCCACGGGCACCTCGAACTCGGGATTGAGATCCACGAACTCGCGCAGCCGCTCGGCGAGCCAGCCGATGCCGACCTCCTCCTCGCCGCGCCGCTCGACGAGCTCCTCGATCCCCTTGTCGGTGAAGTACATGCCTCGCTCCAGTGAATTACCTGATCATGAGGAGAGGTCCCCCACATGTCGCGGGGGACCTCCTCAATCCTGCGGGAACGCCGGTCAGTCGAAGATCTCGTCGAGCATGCCGCGCAGCTCCGCGTCGTGCTTGGAGTGGGAGCCGACGGCCGGCGACGAGTTCGGCGTACGCGAGACCCTGCGGAGGGCGCGGCCGCCGAGCAGGTCGGGCCGTTCGGTCAGCTTGAGCGCCAGGTAGGGCCACGGGCCCATGTTGACCGGCTCGTCCTGCGCCCAGAGCAGCTCCGCGTCGGCGCCGTAGCGGGACAGCTCGGCCTTGAGCGGGTTCTCCGGGAAGGGGTAGATGCGTTCGAGCCGGACGAGCGCCACGTCCTTCCTGCCGTCCTTCTCGCGCCGGGCGAGCAGGTCGTAGTAGATCCTGCCGGAGCAGACCACGATCTTCCGGACCGCCGCCGGGTCCACCGTCGCGTCGCCGATGACCGGGCGGAAGGCGCCGGAGGTGAACTCCGACGTGGCCGAGGCCGCCGCCTTGAGCCGCAGCAGCGACTTGGGCGTGAACACGACCAGCGGCTTGCGCCGTTCCGACAGCACCTGCCAGCGCAGCAGGTGGAAGTAGCTCGCCGGGGTGCTCGGCTGCGCCACCGTCATGTTGTCCTGCGCGCACAGCTGCAGGTAGCGCTCGATCCGGCCGGAGGAGTGGTCCGGCCCCTGGCCCTCGTAGCCGTGCGGCAGCAGCAGCACGACGGAGGAGCGCTGGCCCCACTTCTGCTCACCCGACGAGATGAACTCGTCGATGATCGACTGGGCGCCGTTGGCGAAGTCGCCGAACTGCGCCTCCCAGAGGACCAGGGTGTCCGGGCGGACCACGCTGTAGCCGTACTCGAAGCCCATCGCGGCGAACTCGCTGAGCAGCGAGTCGTACACGTAGAACTTCGTCGTGCCGTGGTTGAACGTCTTGAGCGGCGTGTGCTCCTCGCCGGTGGTCCGGTCGACCAGCACGGCGTGGCGCTGGCCGAAGGTGCCGCGGCGGGAGTCCTGCCCGACGAGGCGCACCGGGTGGTCGTCGATGAGCAGCGAGCCGAACGCGAGCATCTCACCGGTCGCCCAGTCGATCGAGTCCTCGGCGATCATCGCGCCGCGGCGCTGGATGACCGGGGCGAGACGCGGGTGGACGGTGAAGCCTTCGGGCAGGTTGAGCTGCGTGTCGACGACCCGCTTGACGACCTCCTCCGAGATCGCCGTCTTGGTGTCCTCGTGCGACCACTGGAACACCTCGTCCGGCTCGGGTACCACGACCGAGCCCGGTTCGAGCGGGTGCCTGGTCGCCTCCCGGGTCTCGGTGAAGGCCCGTTCCAGCTGCTCCTGGTAGTCGCGCAGGGCCTGCTCGGCCTCCTCGACCGTGATGTCGCCGCGGCCGATCAGCGCCTCGGTGTACAGCTTGCGGGTCGAGCGCTTGGCGTCGATCAGGTCGTACATCAGCGGCTGGGTGAAGGCCGGGTTGTCGGTCTCGTTGTGGCCGCGCCGGCGGTAGCAGATCAGGTCGATGACCACGTCCTTGCGGAACGCCTGGCGGTACTCGTAGGCGAGCCGCCCGACGCGGACGACGGCCTCGGGGTCGTCGCCGTTCACGTGGAAGATCGGCGCCTGGATCATCCGGGCGACGTCGGTCGCGTACACGCTCGACCGCGAGGACGCGGGGGAGGTGGTGAAGCCGACCTGGTTGTTGACCACGATGTGCACGGTGCCGCCGGTGCGGTAGCCGCGCAGCTGGGACAGGTGCAGGGTCTCGGCGACCACGCCCTGCCCGGCGAACGCCGCGTCGCCGTGGACGAGCACGGGCAGGACGGTGAAGCCCTCCTCGCCGCGCTCCAGCAGGTCCTGCTTGGCCCGGACCACGCCCTCCAGGACGGGGTCGACGGCCTCCAGGTGCGAGGGGTTCGCCACCACCGACGTGCTGATCTTGTTGCCGTCGGGGTCGGTGAAGTCGCCGCTCGCGCCGAGGTGGTACTTCACGTCGCCCGAGCCGTGCGCGCTGCGCGGGTCGATGTTGCCCTCGAACTCGCCGAACACCTGGGCGTACGACTTGCCCACGATGTTGGCCAGCACGTTGAGCCGGCCGCGGTGGGCCATGCCGATGACGACCTCGTCGAGACGCTCGCCCGCGGCGGAGCAGATCACCGAGTCGAGCAGCGGGATCAGCGACTCGCCGCCCTCCAGCGAGAACCGCTTCTGGCCGACGTACTTGGTCTGCAGGAACGTCTCGAACGCCTCGGCGGTGTTGAGCCTGCGCAGGATGTGCAGCTGCTCCTCGCGGTCGGGCTTGGCGTGCGGCCGCTCCACGCGCGCCTGGATCCAGGCTCGCTCCTCGGGGTTCTGGATGTGCATGTACTCGATGCCGACCGTGCGGCAGTACGAGTCGCGCAGCACGCCGAGGATGTCGCGCAGCTTCATCAGGGGCTTCCCGCCGAAGCCGCCGGTCGGGAACTCGCGCTCCAGGTCCCACAGCGTCAGGCCGTGCGACTGGATGTCGAGGTCGGGGTGCTTGCGCTGGCGGTACTCCAGCGGGTCGGTGTCGGCCATGAGGTGGCCGCGGACCCGGTAGGCGTGGATCAGCTCCAGCACGCGCGCGGACTTGGCCACGTCGTCGTCGTGGGTGGCCGAGATGTCCTGGACCCAGCGGACCGGCTCGTACGGGATGCGCAGCGACTCGAAGATCTCGTCGTAGAAGCCGTCGGAGCCGAGCAGGAGCTGGTGGATCCGGCGCAGGAAGTCACCCGACTGGGCGCCCTGGATGATCCGGTGGTCGTAGGTCGAGGTGATCGTCATCACCTTGCTGATGGCCAGGCGGGACAGCGTCTCCGCGGAGGCGCCCTGGTACTCCGCCGGGTACTCCATCGCGCCGACGCCGATGATCGTGCCCTGGCCGGGCATGAGACGCGGCACCGAGTGGACCGTGCCGATCGTGCCGGGGTTCGTCAGGGAGATCGTGGTGGCCTGGAAGTCCTCCACGCCCAGCTTGCCCGCGCGGGCCTTGCGCACGATCTCCTCGTACGCCGTCCAGAACTGGCGGAAGTCGAGCGTCTCGGCCCGCTTGATCGAGGGCACCAGGAGCTGGCGGGTGCCGTCGCTCTTCTGCACGTCGATGGCGAGGCCGAGCCCGACGTGCTCCGGCTTGACCAGAACCGGCTTGCCGTCCACCTCGGCGTACGAGTGGTTCATCTCGGGCATGGACTCCAGCGCCCGGACGATCGCGTAGCCGATGAGGTGGGTGAAGGAGATCTTGCCGCCGCGCCCGCGGGACAGGTGGTTGTTGATGACGATGCGGTTGTCGATCAGCAGCTTGGCGGGCACCGCGCGGACGCTGGTGGCGGTCGGGACCGCCAGCGAGGCCTCCATGTTGGCGGCGGTGCGCGCCGCGGCGCCGCGCAGCTTCTCCTCCGCCGCGCCGGCCGGGACCGGGGTGGAGGCCTGCTTGGCGGGCTGCTTCACCGGCTGCTTCACCGGCTGGGCGGCGGGCTGCTTGGCCGGCGCGGGCGCCGTGGCCTGAGGAGCGGGCTGCGTCGTCTGCGGGGCCGGGCTCACCGGGGCGGGAGCCTCGGGGGCGGCCGTCGTGGCCGTGCCGTTCGCGGCGCCGGCGGGCTTCGGTGGAGCGGGCTTGCCCGTCCCGTTGTAGTCAGCGAAGAAGTGCCACCAGGCCTGGTCCACAGACTCGGGATCTTCAAGATACTTCTGGTACAACTCGTCGACAAGCCACTCATTTTGCCCGAAGCTTGCCAGCGGGTTTGTCCGCGACGACTCAGACGACACGGCGGAAATCGCCCTCTTCCGCAGATCGGCGTTGATGTTTGGTGAACCTGTCCAAGGCTACTCGCCTCACACACCGAGGTGCGCCCGCGCGGGTCACCGGTCCCGGCCCATCCTCCCAGGATCGATCAAACAGGTCACGCGCGGATAGTCCGTCTGGGTGGTGAGGTGTCCCTCACCCTCTGGTCATCACGACTGGCTCACCCGAGGAGCCGCGACTCGATCCGGATATCGGGAGCTATAGCGGACAGCATACCCGCGAGGTCCTCACCGGCCGCATGCAGTGCCGGGATGGAGAGCGGTTCGAGCCGTTCCAGGAGGAACAGCGCGTCGGCCGTCTCCTCGGTGATCCTCGTCCTGACGCACTGCCGCCAGTTCCACCTCCGGCAGGTGACGCCCTCGTCGTCGCGCCACACCACCTCGCCGATCGCGGGCTCGCCCAGCGCCTCCTCCGACGGCTCGTCGCCCGCCGCGCGGACCAGCCGGGCGGTGCCCCGGTAGCGGCGCAGGTCCTCGCCGCCGATCGGCAGGCCGTGCCGTACGGACACGGCGTTGTAGGCGTCGACCACCAAGTTGATCTCGGGCAGCGGCAGGCGGCGGACGAGCGCGTCCACCGACGGGCGGGTCCGCTGGGGCTTGGCCCCGAAGGCGCGGTACGCCGAGCGCCACGCCTCGATCCTCTCGTCGTCCGGCGGCACGGCGCCGGCCGCCGCGTCGGCCAGCCACTGCCGCGAACGGTCGTCGGAGGGGCCGTTACGCAGGCCGTACGCGCACACGACCAGGACGGCGAAGTCCGGACGCAGCGCCGTGACGGCGTCGTCCACCCAGATGTCGTCGATCACGCCCCACAGCGTAGTGCCCGGGTCCGCCGGCCTCGCCGGAATGGAACCGGCCGCCGCCTCTGCTGAGGCGGCGGCCGGGGTCGTGGGTCACAGCGCCGTGCTGATCAGGCCGATCAGGCTGATCAGCCTGATCGGACTGCTCAGGAGGAGCAGGCGGCGCCGTTCAGGGTGAACAGGTCAGGCGTGGGGTTGGCCCCCGGCGCCGGCGACTGGCCGTTGAAGCCGAGGACGACCGTCTGGCCCGGGTAGAGGGTCTTGTTCCACGCCTGGTTGGAGGCGGTCACGGTGGCCGCATCCTGCGAGAAGTCGGCGCTCCAGCCGTGGTCGACCTTCTGCCCGCCCAGGAAGGACCACCGGAGCTTCCAGCCGTCGATGGCCTTCGTACCGGTGTTCACGAGCGTGATCTGGGTGGTGAAACCGGTCGGCCAGGACCCGTGCGTGGTGTAGGTGACCTTGCACGTGCCGGGGGCCTTGACCGTGCCGTCGCCCTGGTCGGCGATGAACGCCGAGATCCACGACATCGGCGAGTTCCAGTTGATCGTCAGCTCGTTGGTCGCCCACGAGCCGATGTCGTCGATGTAGCAGAACTGCGCCACGCAGCCCCTCAGCTTCGCCTGGGCCACCGGGTCCTGGATGCTGGAGTTGGGGCCGCCCGCGAGCGTGCCGCGCGGCGGGTTCGGCAGCGAGGTGTCCAGCGAGTGGGCGTACCACCTGCTGTGCTGGTTCTTCGACGCCACCTCGCCGTAACCGGTCACGTACGACTGGTTGAGCGCGTTGCGGCCGAGGATGTAGTCGACGCCCTGCAGCACGCCGTCGCGATACTTCAGGTCGCCGGTGATGTCATAGGCCGTGGCCATGACCACCATGTTGTTGAGGACGATGCTGTTCGATCCCCAGTCGTAGGACGCCGCGTCGTACGGCAGGCCGTACGGGTGGGCCTTCAGCGTGGCGAGGTACTTGTCCGCGCCGGCCACGACCGAGGCGCGCACCTCGCTGCGGCCGGGCAGGGCGTTGGGCACGGTCGCCAGGTCGAGGCGGCCGAGCGCCGCGACGTTGCCCCAGTCCATGGCGCCCGTGTTCCAGATGTCGGCGGTGTGCAGCGGCGAGGCGAGGACGAAGTCCTTGTACTCGTTCTCACCGGTGGTGATGTAGAGCTCGGCCGCCGCCCAGTAGAACTCGTCGCTGACCTTGGCGTCGTCGTAGGTGCCGCCGCCGACGCCGTCGGAGGAGGAGGCGAGCAGGTTCGGGTTCGCCTTGGCCGCCGTCCACGCCTTCTTCGCCGCCGCGAGGTTCTTCGCGGCGAACGCGGCGTCGTACGGCGCGAAGATCCGGGCGGCCTGGGCGGCGGTCGCGGCGAGGTTCAGCGTCGCGGCCGTGCTGACCGGGTGCAGCTCGCGCTTCTGCGGGTCCAGGTGCGGCAGCAGCGGCAGGCCGGTCCAGTTCTCGTCGTGGATCTTGTGGTGGACCATGCCGTCGGACCGCTGCATCTTCAGCAGGAACTCCTGCTCCCAGCGGGCCTCGTCGAGCACGTCGGGAACGGCGTCGCCGCTCTCGGGGATGTTCAGGCTGCCGATGGGCTTGGCGGTCGGGGCGTTCTTGGTCCGCTCGAACTCGCTCATGATCTGGGCGACCGAGATGCCGCCGTTGACCACGTACTTGCCGTGGTCGCCCGCGTCGTACCAGCCGCCGGACACGTCGAGGCGGTAGTCGCAGACGCCCGGCTGGCAGGGGACGTTCTTGTCGCCCTGGTTGGGAGCCACGTCCACGTGACCGGCGGGACGGCCGTACCCGGGCCGCAGCGCGTCGTCGATCGCGATGCCGCTGCGCTGGGTGTAGTAGAACTTCAGCGCGTCGAGCTTGAGGTCGGCGTACGCGTCCGGCTTGATGTCGAACGGCCGGCTGGTCTCACCGTCGGCGGTGAGCGTGTAGCCCGTGCCCGCCTTGACGTACGAGGTGAAGTCGATCGAGTGGACGTTCTGGTTCGAGCTGGCGTCCACGCCGCGCGGGGTCGTCGAGCCGTGCGCGACCACGGTCCCGGCGGAGTTCTTGAGCTGCCAGGGCAGCGCACTGGTGGCGTCGGTGACCACGGTGGCGTTCTTGGGGCCCTTGGGCAGGTAGGCCACCTGGTTCACCCGCACCCGCGGACCGGTGTCGGGCTTGTAGACGTCCGGCGGCGCGCCGCCCTTGAGCGAGACGTTGTCGACGCAGAAGCGCCACGGCGTCGCGCTGCCGCCGATCTGGAAGACGACCTGGGCGTTGGGCAGGTCGACCGGCGAGGTGAACGTGTAGCTGTAGGTGTTGCCCGAGACGCTGACCTCGGGGGCCGCCGCCACGTACTGGGTGTAGGGATCGGTCGGCAGCTGGACGAACGCCCTGGCGACCTTCGCCGGGTCGGCGGTGGCGAAGAAGCTGAACGCGTAGGACTCGTCCTTCACCAGCGGGATGTCGTTGACGCCGATGATCGCGTCCCAGGGGTTGACCGTCCCGCCGGGGACGTTCGTGCAGAGCCGGCCGCCGGACAGCTCGAAGTCCAGGTTCGAGGTGTGCCACCACGGGTCGGCGGTGGTGTCGAACGTGCCGTTGGGGATCTGTTCCGGGCCCTCGTCCGCCGTGACGGGAGGCGCGCCGGTCAGGCTGGCCGCGGCCAGTGCCGCCACGGCGAGAATGCCGATTCTTCTGAGCACAGTGGTCCTCGGGGTGGTCCTCGGGGTGTCCGCGAGGGGTGATGGTGGAGAGTCGGGTGTGGGAGTGGTGGTGTGGGAGCGCTCCCAAAGGGGAGCGGCACTGATGTTTCCGCCGGATTTCCAGGGGAGTCAACGACGGCCGCGGTCCTGCCCGCGTGACCGGCGGTCGGGGAAGCGCGTCGCTGAAACTTTCATTTCCGCGAAGGGGATCTTCGCGGAGCACGCGGGTTGCCGGCGTCCCCCGGCGTGGAGCAGGAGGTCTTCCGCGTACGGGACCCGCGCGTGCCGACGCCGGCGTCGGCTGGAGCGGTTCGCCGCCCACCCGCGCCGCGGCCGGGCGGGAGGCGGGCGCGGGTGAACGTGGTGTGTCTCGACGCGCGGCTCCCGGGGACCCGGTAGAACGACATTCGGTTCAGCGCGGCACAATCGGGCAGCGGAGCTGCGAGAGGGGCGTGGACCGGTGAGCAAGGAGAGCGTGACGGCGGCGAACGAGGCGCAACGCGCGGCGTGGCGTGGCGGCGGGCTGCCGGAGGTCGAGCGGGTGCGTCCGGGGCTGTGGTCGATCCCCGTCCCGATCCCGATCAACCCCTTGCGCTACGTCCTGGTCTACGCGCTCGAAGTCCCCGATGGAGTGGTCATCATCGACGCCGGATGGAACACCGGCGAGGCGTACGACGCGCTCGTGGCGGGGCTCGGGACGGCCGGATACGAGATCACGGACGTGAAGGCCGTGCTGGTCACGCACATCCACCCCGACCACTACGGCCTGGCCGGGCGCGTACGGGAGGTCTCGGGCGCCTGGATCGGGCTGCATCCGGCCGACGCCCGCCTCATCCGAGGCCGCTACGACGACGCGGCGATCGACGATCTCGTCGAGCAGGAGCGCGCGCTGCTGCTCCGCTGCGGCGTGCCGGACCTGACGGCGCAGGAACTGGCGGGCGCGTCGGTCATGTTGCGCCAGTTCGTGACGATGGCGGCGCCCGACCGGCTCATCGAGGACGGCGACCGGCTCGATCTGCCCGGCTGGGACCTCCGGGCGGTGTGGACCCCCGGCCACTCGCCCGGCCACCTGTGCTTCGCCGAGCCGGAGCGCAGGCTGCTGTTCTCCGGCGATCACGTGCTGGCGAGGATCACGCCGATGGTCGCGGTGCACCCGCAGTCGCCGCCCAACCCGCTGGCCGACTATCTCGACGCGCTGCGCGCGGTGGGCAAGCTCGACGTGGAGGAGGTGCTGCCCGCCCACGAGTACCGTTTCCTGGAACTGGACGCCCGGGTGGACCACGTCATCGCGCACCACGAGGAGCGGCTCGCGGAGATACGGCGGGTCGTCGCGGACGGCGACGGCCCGGCCTGCTGGGACATCGCCACCCGGCTGAGCTGGTCGCGCCCGTGGGAGACGATCCCCACGCACATGCGCAGGACGGCCAACGGCGAGACCCTCGCCCACCTGGTCTGGCTGGAACATCGCGGCCAGGTCACCCGAGTGCCCGGCGAACCCGACCGCTGGTACCCCGCCGGCTGAGCCGTACGGAAACGCCCTTCTGAGCCGCCCCCGACACCGCCCCGCCCCGCGCTTCACCGCCCTTTACCGGGCCGCCCGCTTCGCCACCCTTTACCGGGCCGCGCGCTTCACCGCCGCGCTTTACCGGGCCGCGCGCTTCACCGCCGCGCTGCGGCACTGCGGCCCGTAGCCTGCGGCGCTGCTCCGTCACCGGATAGCGCGCGCCACCGCCCCGCCCCCCGCACCGCGCCTGATGCGGCGTGTCGCGTCCTGTTCCATGCCATGCCATGCCATGCCATGCCGTGCCGTGCCGTGCCGCATCGCCTCGCACTCGGCACTACACCGCACAGGTGCGCCGGCCACTGAAAGCGACGAGGACCGGTGAACAGGCCGTTGATCAGGGTGCGCGGCCCGCCCCAGCTGCGAAAACCCACCTCTCGGCTGACGTCACGCCTCATGTCCGGGAAGAGAAGCTGGACCTGGGAAAGCATAAAAGTCCGGGTCATATCCGTAGATGCGAAGTTAACCTGCAGCCCCAACTAATCGCCGCGCTGGGGTGTTCACAGTGCGTCACCGTAGGAGAATTAATACAGGCTTTCGAATTGATGGGGAGGTGTGATGGATCTGTTCGACTCTGACCCTGCTCACTCTCATCGTTCGAACGATGACGGCGATGGCGACTGGTGGGAGCGGCTCATCTCTCGCTCGCCCCTTTGGTCGTCCGAGGGCGCGCTTGCCCGTGAATACGTGCCGATCGTTGAGCCCCGGGCGCGGAAGCACGCGAGCCGGTTCGACGAACCGGCGGAATCGCCCAGCTCTGCCCGCCCACCCGATACTCGTCGCGGCCATGCGCCCGGTGCTGACTACGCCGGTGATGAGACCGCGAGTGGCGTCTCTACTGACAGCGCCAGAGGCGCCGACAGCGGCACTCCCGGTGAGATTCCCGAGGGTGCGTTCGATGGTGCTACTCGAGCTGGCCGAGGCGATGCGGGCCGGAACAATGCGGGCCATCGGCATGTCGGCCGGAATCGGGATGCCGGTGCCGACCAGAGCGATACGGGTCGGGACCACGATGCCGGCCGGGATCGCGGTGATCGGGACGCCGGTAGGGCGCCTGGTGGTGCGTCTGATGGTGCTTCCTGCGGTGCTTCCTGCGGTGCTTCCTGCGGTGCTTGTGGTGGTGCTTCTGGCGCAGGGTCGTCGTCGTGGGTGGCGGTGGCTGCGGTTGCTGAGGCGGCGCGGGCGGTGGCGCTGGTGCCAGTGCCCGAGGCGGCGGAGGTGTGTCTGGCTGAGGCCGAGGAGTTGTTGTCGGCTCGCGATCGGATCACTTCGGCGTTGGCGGCCCGGGTCGGGCGGGTGCATCGGGCGGGGGAGGCGAAGAGTCATGGGCATGCGTCCACCAAGTTGTGGTTGCGGTCTGCTGGGGGGATGACCATTCCCGGTGCCAGTCGCCTGTTGACGATGAGCATGGAGCTGGTCCGCCTGCAGGACGTGCGCCGCCTGTTCGCGGAGGGCAGCCTGGCCGAGGGGATCGTGGAGGCGATCTGCACGGCCACCGCCGGGCTGACCGAGGACCAGGCGAAGACGGCTGAGGGGATCTTGCTGGAGCTGGCGAGATCGGCGGGCGCGGCGGAGGTGGCCAAGGCGGGGCGATATCTGCGGGCGGTGCTGGACCCCGACGGGCACGAGAAGGACGAACAAACCGACTTCGACCGCCGGTTCTTCCGGGTTCGCCGGCGCAGGAGCGGCGGTGTGGAGGGGGAGTTCTACCTGCCGGTGGAGGCCGCCGCACGGTTGCAGCACCTGTTCGACGCCTACGCCAAGCCCAAGGCCGAGGGCGATGACCGCACGCTGAGCATGCGGAACGCCGACGCGCTGATCGCGTTCCTGGACAACAAGATCGCCACCGAGCTTCTGGTGCTGGTCAACGCCGAGTCCCTCCCCGACGACCCCCCGAGCAGCACTGCCTCCGACGACGGCGAGCCCACCAGTGAGGAGTCCGCCGGCGAAGAGTCAGCGGGTGCGAAGCCTGGCACTCGACCATCGACCGTCAGCCCCGAACACACAGTCACAGTGCCCCCGGCGGGCGGTGATCGCTCTGCCGACGAGGACGGCAGCTCGGTCGTTACGCCCTCCGCAGGAGACGCCACCTTCCCTGCCGTCTCCTCCGCCGCCGCAGGTGCGGGCGCTGACGCACAGGAGCATGGCACCGGCCGCGCAGCCGCCGGTAGCTCACCCACGAACGGTCCGGCTGCCGCCTGGCCGCACTTCGACCCGACCGAGAGCCACGAGCGCGGCGACCTGAACCGCGATAACGTCCAGCAGGGCCTCGCCGACGACCCCGGCGCTCAAGAAGAGGGGATCGAGCAGGGTTACCGCAGAAACCGAGCGCGGCGGTCGCAGCACGCACGCCCGCAGCAGGCGCATGCCCCTGATCCTCCACCGGAGCACAGCGCTCCGCCGGGTGCGGAACACGGCGGCGACAACCCCTGGGCGGGAGACGATGCCTGGCCGGGAGGTAACGCCTGGGCTGGGGCGGGAGCCGATGCGCCGCCGGGTGCGGAATACGGCGACGACGCCTGGCCGGGGGGTGAGCCCTGGCTGGGAGGTGAGGCCTGGGCGGGGGCGGGAGCGGATGCGCCGCCGGGGAACAGACCGCCGGGGGTGGGGGTGAATGGTCCGCCGGGGGTGTGGTTGCGGGGGTTGCCGGGGCTGATCCTGGCGACCGGGCATCTGCTGCCCGTCTCCAGCGTGCACCGGCTGGCTCGCACCAGCACTTTGGTGAGGATCGTCATGGACGCCGCGGGACAGGTGCTGGACATGGGCCGTAAGGTCCGCTTGGCCACCCCGGCGCAGCGGCGGGCCGTCTTCGCCCGGTATGCCACCTGCTGGGTCGACGGCTGCCCCCTGCCCGCCACCCTGTGCCAGATCGACCACGCCGACGACTGGTGCAGCGGAGGGCTGACCGACCTCAACCTGCTCGGGCCGGCGTGCCAGTTCCACAACCGCGACCGCTACCGCCACCCCACCCGCTACACCCGCCGCAACATCGGCGACGACCGCTGGGCCTTCACCTACCGCAACCCCCGTATCACCCGGAGGCTGAGGACGTGACGCGCGCAAGACGCCGCGTGATCGGGCACGGGCCGCGACGCGTTCACGCGCGCGGTCGGACACGCCCCAGCGAAGGGGGAAGCACGGCGGAGGCGGGTGCGGCACGTCAGGCCAGCCGTACGGCTCCCCGGCCGGTGGCGAGTGGAAGGTCGAGGAGCGTGCGGATGCCCGGCGGGGCCGCGCACACGGCGGCGATCGAGTTGACCGCGTGGGCCGCCGCCCCGGCCAGCCCCTGGGTCATGTCGTCGATCGTGACCGCCATGCCGGGCCGTCCCTGGACGTGCATGGTGAAACCGAGGTCACCCCACTGCGGCACCCGGCGGCCGTCGGCCTTGTAGACGCACTCGACCGTGATGAACGGCCGGCTGCGCGCCAGTCCGGTGAACACCCAGCGGGACGCGCAGATCGTGCCCTTGCGCACCTCGCCCGCCGCGATGTCGAAGTCCTCGGTCGCGAGCAGGTACTCGTCGGTCTCCTCCACCTCGTCCAGCGGTACGTCCAGCGCGGCGGCGACAAGCTGGACGCTCTCGCCGAACAGCGCGCGCTGGAAGGCGCGGAACGGCCGGACGGACGTGCTGTAGTCGTCGGGCTCCCGGCCGAAGCCCATCAGGTCGGCGGCGATGCGCGGGGAGGGATGCCCCCGGTAGTCCGAGCACTCCCGGACATAGATGTGGTCGAGCCGGTCCGAGAGCCCGGTCAGCGCCAGGGGCAGCAGGTCGCTCATGAAGCCCGGGTTGATGCCCGTGCCGTGCAGGGACGTCCCGCCCCGGGCGCAGGCCGCCTCCAGGCGGTCCACCAGTCCCGGCCCGTACGCGCGGGGATAGACGAAGCCGGTGGTGGTGACGACGTTCTTGCCCGAGCCGAGCAGTGCGCAGATGGTCTCGGCGTCGGTCCCGGGATCGCCGCCGAAATAGGACGCGGGCAGTGGCATGTGCAGCACGCAGTCGGCCTCGGTGGCGAGCATCCGTTCGGCGTCGTCGGTGCAGGCGAGTCCGACGGGCCCGAGCCCCACCAGTTCACCGGCGTCCCGGCCCACCTTGTCCCGGTCGTAGACGAGCACCCCGGCGAGCTCGAACTCCGGACGCGTGATCACGCTGCGCAGGGCGCGTCCACCGACCGCGCCCGTGGCCCACTGGATCACGCGCAGGGGAGCGGACGAGGACATGCGTGCCTCCAGCGGGTTCGCTCGGGCGTGACCGCGCGGTGAGAGGGGAGTCGCCGATCCGCGCCCAGTTCGGGACAGGAACTGAGGAACGTTCACGAGCAACGCTCACTGTACGCCGCCGGGCCGCCGTGGCCTGCCCGAACGGGGATATCGCCTGGGGATGTCGCCTCAGGGAACCACCGGGCGCCGGGGCGGCGGCTCACGGCCGGGCGGCTGCGTGATCCCCAGTTCGGGGAAGGGCGGCGGCGGGTTGCTCCGGGACTGCGGCCGCGCGCCGAGCGTCAGGTTCTCACCGTGATGCGCCAGCGTGACCGGCGAGCCGTGCAGCAGCCGGTACGTCGTGCCCTCGGACGTGACGTCGACCCGCAGCAGGCGTCCGCGGTAGCGCATCCGGAAGGTGAGCCGGGTGATCCCCGAGGGCAGGCGGGGGGCGAAGCACAACCGCCCCTCGCCCGCGCGCATGCCGCCGAACCCCGCCACCAGCGCGATCCACGCCCCGGCCAGCGATGCCATGTGGACGCCGTCGCGGGTGTTGTGCTGCAGGTCGCGCAGGTCGATGAGCGCCGCCTCCCCGAGATAAGCGTAGGCGAGCGCGAGCTGACCGACCTCGGCGGCGAGCACGGCCTGGGTGGCGGCCGACAGCGAGGAGTCCCGCACCGTCAGCGCCTCGTAGTAGGCGAAGTTGCGGGCCTTCTGCTCCGGCGTGAACGCCTCGCCGCACAGATGCATGGCCAGCACGAGATCGGCCTGTTTGATCACCTGCTTGCGGTAGAGGTCGAAGTAGGGGAAGTGGAGCAGCAGCGGATACTGGTCGGGCCGGGTGTTCTCGAAGTCCCACACCGCGTGCCCGGTGTAGCCCTCGCTCTGCGCGTGGACCCCCAGCCGCTCGTCGTACGGGAGGTACATCGCGGCGGCGGCGTCGCGCCACATCGCGGTCTCCTCAAGGGTGACGCCGAGCTGCCCGGCCCGGTCGAGATGGCGGACGGTCGCGGCGGTGGCGGCGCGCAGGTTCCGGCGGGCCATGAGGTTCGTGTAGAGGTTGTTGTCGGAGACCGCGCTGTACTCGTCCGGGCCGGTCACCCCGTCGATGCGGTAGCGGCCCTCGGCGTCGTGGTGGCCGAGCGCGCACCACAGGCGCGCGGTCGCGACCAGCAGCGGCAGGCCGACGTCCCGCTCGAACGCGGTGTCCTCGGTCGCGTCGACGTACCGCGTCACCGCGTCGGCGATGTCGGCGTTGACGTGGAAGGCCGCGGTGCCCGCGGGCCAGTATCCCGAGCACTCCTCGCCGTTGATCGTGCGCCAGGGGAACGCCGCCCCGCCCAGCCCGAGCAGCTCCGCCCGCGCCTCGGCGAGCGGGAGGATCGACGCGCGCCACTCCAGCGCGTCGCGGGCGGCCCTGGGATAGGTGTACGTGGCGACCGGCAGCACGAAGCTCTCGGTGTCCCAGAACGCGTGCCCGTCGTAGCCGGAGCCGGTCAGCCCCTTGCCGGGAATGGGCCGCCGTTCCAGCCGGGCGCCCGCCTGGAGCAGGTGGAACAGCCCGAAGCGTACGGCCTGCTGCACCTCGGCGTCGCCCTCGACCTCGACGTCCGCGCCCGCCCAGTAGTCGTCGAGGAAGGCGCGCTGCTCGGCGCACAGGCCGTCCCAGCCGGTGAGCCGCGCCGCGGCCAGCGCGGCCACCACCTGGTCGTGCATCGCGGGCCGGGAGCGCTTGGCCGACCAGCCGTAGGCGAAGAACTTGTCCAGTCGCAGCCGCTCTCCGGGCTTCAGGCGGGTGGCGACCGTCACCCGGCTGACGTTGCCGCCGCCGTCGGAGTCGACCCGGGTGCCCTCGGGGCCGTCGACCTCGTGACGCATCGCGGCGGCGACCCGCAGCCGGCTGGCCCGGGTGGAGTGGACCATGACGCACACGCCGTCGCGGCCGGCCGTGTTCTCCTCCAGCACCAGTGGCGCCTCCAGGGCGGCGGCTGCGCGGGGGTCGGCGGCCGCCGTGGGGACGGTCTCGTTGGCCACCAGTTCCGACTGGACGACCACGTTGACCGGCTGGTCCACCGGTTCCACCTCATAGCGGATCGCGGCCACGGCCCGGTGGGTGTACGACACGAGCCGGGTGGAGCGCATCCGGATCTCCGCCCCGGCGGGAGAGCTCCAGCGCACCGTGCGGATGAGCGTCCCGGCCCGCAGGTCGAGGAGCCGCTCGTGCGAGTGGAGGGTGCCGTACCGCACGTCGAACGGCTCGTCGTCCACGAGCAGCCGGATCAGCTTGCCGTTGGTGACGTTGACCACCGTCTGCCCCGACTCGGGGTAGCCGTAGCCCGCCTCCGCGTACGGCAGGGGGCGCAGTTCGTAGAAGGAGTTGAGGTAGGTGCCGGGCAGTCCGTACGGCTCGCCCTCGTCGAGGTTGCCGCGCAGCCCGATGTGCCCGTTGGAGAGCGCGAACACCGACTCGGTCTGGGCGAGCACGTCGGTGTGCAGGCGGCACTCGCGGACCGACCACGGCTCGGTGGTGAAGGCGGGATGCCTGATCATCGCTCGTCCGGTCGCTGGTCCGGTTGCTCGTCCAGCAGGTCGGCGAGGTCGCTCACCACCGCGTCGGCGCCGTTGTCCCGCAGGGCCTGGGCCTGGTTCGCGCGGTCCACGCCCACCACCCAGGCGAAGCCGCCCGCGCGGCCGGCGGCGACCCCCGCCAGCGCGTCCTCGAAGACCGCCGCCGCGGCCGGCGGGATCCCCAGCGCCTCGGCGGCGGCGAGGAACATGTCGGGGGCCGGCTTGCCGGCCAGGCCGCGCTCGGCCGCCACCACACCGTCGATCCGCGCGTCGAACATCTCGGTGAGCCCGGCGGCGGCCAGCACGCGGGCGGTGTTGGCGCTGGAGGAGACGACCGCCCGGCGCAGGCCCGCCTCGCCGGCCGCGCGCAGATAACGCACCGAGCCTTCGAAGACCTCGACGCCCTGCCGGTCGAGGACCGCCTGGACCAGTGCGTTCTTGCGGTTGCTCAGGCCGTTGAGCGTGGGCATGCCCGGCGGGTCGTCCGGCTCGCCCTCCGGCAGGGTGATGTCCCGGGAGCGGAGGAACTCCCGCGTGCCGTCCAGGCGCTTCCTTCCGTCGACGTACCGGTCGTAGTCGCCGGTCTCGTCGAAGGGGACGAACGGCGTGCCGGTGGCGAGCGCCCGGTCGCGCAGGAAGGCGTCGAACATCTCCTTCCACGCCGCCGCGTGGACCCGCGCCGTACGTGTGAGCACGCCGTCCATGTCGAACAGGCAGCCGCGTACCCGCTCCGGCAACCCCAATGGCGACCCCGGCATCCGCCCTCCTCGCGTCCGTCTCTTCTCCTACCCGGTTCCGCTCCCCGTCCTGACTTTTGTTGGATTCAGCGAAAGAATGCATCAGATCGGTAAAAGGTCTTCCCTGTTGTGGGGAAAAGGGGTACGTTTCCAGCCAATCACGTGGACGCGGAGGCGTAGGTGAAACGGACGACCATCAGGCCGGAGAACGTCCATCAGGCCGCGCTTCTGCGCTTGCTGAGGGACGGCGGGCGCTCCCGCGCCGAGCTCGGCGACGTGGTGGATCTGTCGCGCTCGAAGCTCAACGTGGAGCTGGACCGGCTCGTCGAGCTGGGTCTGGCCGAGCCGGACGGGCTCGCCGCCTCGCGCGGCGGCCGGCGTTCGGGCCGTGTACGGCTGTCGCAGGCCACCCGCTTCGCCGGCATCGACGTCGGCGCCACCTCGATCGACGTCGCGGTGACCGACGGGGAGCTGAAGGTGCTCGGCCACCTCAGCGAGCCCTGCGACATCAGGGAGGGCCCCGCGGCGGTGCTCGACCGGGCGATCGACCTGCTCGGCAAGCTGCACAGGGACGGCCTGTACGACGAGCTGACCGGAGCGGGGATCGGTGTCCCCGGGCCGGTGAGCTTCGCCGAGGGCGTCCCCGTCGTACCGCCGATCATGCCCGGCTGGGACCGTTACCCCGTGCGGGAGACGATCGGCCAGGCGCTGTGCTGTCCCACGATGGTGGACAACGACGTCAACATCATGGCGCTGGGAGAGCTGCACACCGGTCTCGCCCGGAGTGTCGGCGACTTCCTGCTCGTGAAGATCGGCACCGGCATCGGCTGCGGCATCGTGGTGGACGGCAAGATCTACCGCGGTGTGTCCGGCAGCGCCGGCGACATCGGCCACATCCGGGTCGACGACCTCGGCCCGGTCTGCTCCTGCGGCAACTCCGGCTGCCTGGAGGCCTATTTCGGCGGGGCGGCGCTGGCCAGGGAAGCGGTCGAGGTGGCCCGCTCGGGCGGCTCGCCGTACCTGGCCGAACGGCTCGCGGTCGCGGGCACGCTGACGGCCGAGGACGTGGGGGCCGCGGCGGCGCAGGGCGACGCCGGGGCGATCGGGCTGATCCGCGACGGCGGACGCCGGGTGGGCCAGGTCCTGGCCAGCCTGGTCAGCTTCTTCAACCCCGGCCTGGTGATCATCGCGGGAGGCGTGGCCAAGCTGGGCCACGTGCTGCTCGCGGAGATCAGAAGCGTCGTCTACCGCCGGTCGCTGCCGCTCGCCACCGGCAACCTGCCGATCGTGCTTTCCGAACTCGGAGAGACCGCGGGTGTCATCGGCGCCACCCGACTGATCAGTGATCACGTCTACTCCGCCAACTGACCATCGTTGGGAGACCCCATGGGAGACGAGCACCCCCTGCTGCAGATGAGGGGGATCGTCAAGCAGTTCCCCGGCGTGCGCGCCCTGGACGGCGTCGATCTGGAAGTGCGAGCCGGCGAGGTGCACTGCCTGCTCGGCCAGAACGGCGCCGGGAAGTCGACGCTCATCAAGATCCTCTCCGGCGCGCACTCGCCCGACGAGGGCGAGGTGCTGCTCGACGGAGCCCCCGTACGGCTGGCGCCCCCCACCGCGGCCATGGCCCTC
>NZ_BOOB01000072.1 GCF_016863015.1 Microbispora amethystogenes
TCACGTCGGAGTCGTTGACGGCGGTGACCGCCAGGTAGGCCGAGGAGCCGATGCAGCGGGTGCTGGCGGTGACGGTCAGCTTGACCGCCGGCGGGGGCGGAACGATGGCGTCGAGCGCGACCGCGAAGATGTGCATCGTCGCGACGTTGGTCGCCGCCCGTGCGCTGATGTTGGGCAGGTCGACGCGGGAGATCTCCTTGTTCTGCAGCGGCACGCCGACGTAGTAGATGGTCGCCGCGGTGTTCTGCCGCTGGTTGTTCGGCCGGTTCTGGTAGGGGGCCACGACCGCCGCGTCGCCCTCGGGCCTCGGTGCGCCGTACCAGTCGGGCGAGCTGAGGGTGAAGGTCTGCCTCGTGCCGTCCTTGTAGACGATGGTGGCCGGTCCGGACACCGCGCCGTAGGTCCCGGTCAGCAGGAAGCCGAGCGTCTTGCCGGTGCCGGTTATCTTGAGGGACTGTCCCGAGGCGATGGCGTTGTCGGGGGTGCCCACCGGGACGTTGGGCCACTTGAAGTTCAGCCCGTTCTTGGCGACGGTGGCCCCCGGGGTGACGCCGACCGTCGCGAGGCCCTGGGCGGAGATGCTGGCTCCTCCGGGGCCGTCGAAGTTGCCGGGAGCGGTGTTGTTGTCGTCGGTGACGCCGACGTTGCTGAAGAGCTCCTCCAGCGTCTTCTCGCCGCCGCTCCACACCCGCACCGTGGCCTGAGCGGACGCGGTCCAGCTCTCGCCCCCCTCGGTGCCGCTCACCTTGGCGGTGAGGACCGCGGTGCCGGTCGCCGCGCCGGCGGCGGGAGTGACGGTGAACTCCACCGTGGCCTTCCCGTTCGCCGCCAGGGGCCCCACCTCGGCCTGGGCGGGGGTGACGGTCCACCCCTCCGGCGCCTGGAGGGACACCGTCGCCTTCGGAAGCGACACGTCGATCGCCCGGACGGTGACCTTGACCTTCGCCTCCTGTCCCGGACTGACCTCGACGGGTACGGCCATCGTGACCTTCTGCAGGGCTACCGCCTGGTATGTGTGGCGGGCCGTCGCGTTGATCTCGATGGCGTCGGGCTCGACCCTCGTGAACTGGGCCGCGCCGCCGCCGGTGGTGTCGAGGAGCTTGAAGCGGCCCTCGAAGATGTCGCCGCGCAGCTTGACCACACCCGCGCGGTCCGGCCTGACGCGGTAGTCGTCCGCCTGGCCTTCGCTCCACTCCACGCTGACCGTGTGGCCGCCGCGGCCCCGCAGGCCCTTGATCCGCCCGTTCGGCCAGGCCGGCGGCAGCGCGGGCAGCAGGTGCAGCTCACCGGCGTGGCTCTGCAGCAGCATCTCGGTGATGCCGGATGTGGCGCCGAAGTTGCCGTCGATCTGGAACGGCGGGTGCAGGTCGAACATGTTCGGCGCCAGCCGGGCCGGCGTCACGAGGAGGCGGACCAGGTCGTGCGCCCGCTTGCCCTCCTCCAGCCGCGCCCAGTAGTTGATCTTCCAGGCGAGGGACCAGCCGGTGCCGTCGTCGCCGCGCAGTTCGAGGGTCCGCCGCGCCGCGGTGTACAGCTCCGGAGTGCCGCGCTTGGTGATCTGGTGGCTGGGGTGCAGACCGTACAGGTGCGAGACGTGCCGGTGGTTCCGCTCGGTCTCCACCCAGTCGTACAGCCACTCCTGGATGTTGCCGCGCGAGCCGATCTTCATCGGAGGGAGCCGGTCCTTGGCGGCCAGGACCTGCGCCCGGAAGCTCGCGTCCACACCGAGGACCTCGCTGGCCTCGGCGCAGCCGTTGAACAGGTCGCGCAGGATCTGGTTGTCCATCGTCGGGCCGGCGCACACGCTGACGTTCGCGTGGTGCGGCAGCTCGGGGGAGTTCGACGGGTTCGTGACCAGATACCCGAGCTTCGGCTCCTCCACGAGGGTGTCGAGGAAGAACTGCGCCGCGCCCTTCATGGCCGGGTAGTTCTTCCGGAGGAACTCGACGTCGCCGGTGAACAGGTAGTGGTCCCAGATCATGGTGGACAGCCACGCGCCGCCGGTCTGCCACATGCCCCAGAGCGCGCCGTCGACGACCGAGGTCGCGCGCCACCCGTCGGTGTTGTGGTGGGTGACCCATCCGCCGGCGCCGTACTGCACCTCGGCCGTGCGGGCGCCGGTCTCGGTGAGGTCCTTGATCATGGAGAACACCGGCTCGTAGCACTCCGACAGGTTCGTCGTGTCGGCGGGCCAGTAGTTCATCGGCAGGTTGGCGTTGATGGTGTACTTCGAGTCCCACTGCGGGCTCAGGGAGTCGTTCCAGATGCCCTGCAGGTTGGCTGGTTGCGTCCCGGGACGCGAGCAGCTGATCAGCAGGTAGCGGCCGAACTGGAACAGCAGCGCGGAGAACTGCGGGTCGTCGACGGCCCCGTGCTGGGCGATCCGGACGTCGGTCGGCTGGTCGGCCGCGTCGGTGCGGTCCAGTTCGAGCGTCGTCCGCTTGAACAGGGCTTCGTAGTCGGCGACGTGCCGGCTGCGCAGAGAGGCGTAGTCCTTGCTCGTGGCGGCGTCGAGGTGCCGCTGGGCGATGCCCTGGTAGTCGCCGCTGACGTCCTTGTAGCTCACGTAGCTGGAGCCGATGGAGACCAGCAGCGTCACGCTGTCGGCGGCGGCGACTTGGAGCGTTCCGCCCGAACTGGTGACGGTGCCGCCCTCCGCGACGGCCTTGGCCAGCGCCAGGAACTTGACCTGGCCGGTGATGCCCTCGAAGTTGCCCGAGACGCCGTCGAGCGCCACCGTGCTGCTGTCCGGGCTGGTGCGCGTCGTGCGCTGGGCGCTGTCGAACGTCGCGCTGAACGTGATCGAGCCGGGCTTGTCGGCGGTCAGGCGGATGACGATGACCTGGTCGGGCGCGCTGGCGAACACCTCGCGCTTGAACCGCACGCCGTTCAGCGAGTAGTTGACGGAGGTGGTGGCGGTGGTGAGGTCGAGCTGGCGGTCGTATGCGGTGAACCCGGTGGTGCTCGGGAAGGTCAGCCTGATGTTGCCGACGGTCTGGTAGGCGAGCTGGCCCGCGGGCTTGCCCAGCATGTTCTGGTCGATGAGGGTCTGGGCCTGGCTCCACTGGTCCGCGAAGACCAGGCGCCGGATCTCCGCCAGTGCCGCCGCGCCCTTGGTGTTGCTCTGGTCGTACGGCCCGCCGCCCCAGATGGTGTCCTCGTTGAGCTGGAGCCGTTCGACGTCGACGTTGCCGTACACCATGGCGCCGAGGCGTCCGTTGCCGATGGGGAGGGCGCGAAGCCAGTCGGTGCCGGCGCCCTTGTCGTACCACAGAGCCATGTCGTTCGCGGCGCGAACCTCCGCGGGCGCCGTCGAACCGGCTCGGGCGACGGCCGTCCACTGCATCGGCAGCATCAGAGCTCCGGCTCCGACCGTGCCGTACTTCATCAACTGCCTTCGCGTCAGGTCTGACATTGGTTCTCCAAACGCGCTTGCGGCCTTGCCGGCGGTCCGGCGCACGCCGATACGCCTGATCCCGGCGGTGGCGGGGGCAGACGGGTTCGGCGGGACCGGCACGATGACGAGGCGGTTCAGGGGGTGAGCGCAAAGCTACAAAGATTTGATGTATGGGTCAATGGCTGTAACCAAAACGCCCTAAAACCCGCCATCTTGCCCCCGTGTGGCTTGAGAACATCTGACCTTTGGCCGAAAACCTGTCCGGAACGCGTTGACTTGGGCCGACCTCGCGGATGAGGTGGAGGGGGACCTCGGCACCCGCGCATCGCCGCGCCCGGCGGCACATCCGACGCCGTCGGCGCCCGTCGCGACCACGCGGCCCGGTGTTACTAGGATGCGCCATTCGGGAGATGTTCGTGAAATATCAGGGCATGTCAGGGAATGTGTCGGCCTTGGGCATCGGGCGCGCCCGACTTGCGGAGGAAATAGGCGTTGACCTGGTCACGCCACTCCTCGGCGCAGCGGAGTTGCTCCGCGAAAAGCTCCCGTACGCGGGCGTGCAAAGCGGCGGGCACCAGCCCGGCGAGTTCCGCCCAGCGCAGCCGCGCCCGCTCCACCTCCTCGACGCCGGCGAAATGCGTGTCGTAGATGTGCTGGATCACGGTGGACCCGTCGTGCAGCACGTGGCCGTACGGGACGTGGTGGAAGAACAGCAGCAGCTCGTCGGGGCACCGCGTGAGCGACTCGTACACCTCCGACCACGGCGGCGGATACTGGCCCGTGAAGCCCGTGCCGGTGGCGCGGGTGCGGTCCACGCCGACGCCGTCGCGGTCGGCGAAGTGATAGGTGCCCCACGGCGTGTACTCGTATCCGTCCACATCCGGGCCGTAGTGGTGGCCGGGGCGGACCATGAACCCGACGCCGAGCGGCGCGGTGTAGCGCTCGTACGTGCCGCACGAGTCGTCCATGATCTCGTGCAGCGCCTCCCGCAGCCGCCGGTGGTCCCTACCCGCCGCGGGCGGGAAGGTGAGGCCGATCCACTCGTCGAGGATCGCCGCCGGGTCCGACGACGGCGCCCACGCGAGCCGGCCGAAGGCGTACAGGTTGGCCTGCGCGAGCGGGTGGCCGGTCCAGTACGGGTCGTCGCCGGCGTTGGAGACCCCTACGAGCCCTCCACCGGCGACACCACCGGCCACGATGTCCGCCACGCCGGGCCCGGCGGGTCCCCACGGCCGGAAGCCGAGCACCTCGCTCCACATCGGCGCGAGGTAGCACACGTGCCGCTGCTGGCCGGTGTACTCCTGCGTCACCTGAAGCTCCAGCGCGACCCGGGTGCGGGGCATCGCCGCGATCACCGGCGACACCGGCTCGCGCACCTGGAAGTCGATCGGGCCGTGCTTCACCTGGAGGATCACGTTGTCGCGGAAGCGCCCGTCGAGCGGGGCGAAGTGGTCGTACGCCGCGCGGGCCCGGTCGGTGGACCTGTCGCGCCAGTCCTGCCGGTGGTTGTAGACGAAGGCGCGCCAGTGGACGACTCCGCCGAACGGCGCCAGCGCCCCGGCGAGCAGGTTCGCGCCGTCGGCGTGGTCGCGCCCGTACGCGTGGGGCCCCGGCTGCCCCTCGGAGTCGGCCTTGACCACGTAGCCGCCGAAGTCGGGGATCGCCTCGTACACCCGCGTGGTGACGGCGGCCCACCACGCCCGCACGTCCTCGTCGAGAGGGTCGGCGGTCGCCGTCCCGCCGAGGGCGAGGGGCGCGGCGAAGTTCACCGACAGGTGCACCCGCACGCCGTAGGGGCGCAGCCGGTCCGCGATCGCGGCGACGTCGCCGAGGCGGTCGGTGAGCAGGCGGGTCTCCGCGGCGTGCACGTTCACGTTGTTCACCGCGACCGCGTTCACCCCGCAGGCGGCCAGCAGCCGCCCGTAGGCGGCGACGCGCGTCAGGTCGTCGCGCGGGGCGCCGTCACGCCAGAAGATCGACCCGCCCGCGTAGCCGCGCTCGACCTGGCCCATCACCGGGTGCACGGCCACGTTGTCCCAGTGGTCGAGCATGCGCAGCCGCGCCGCCGGCCGGTGGCGCTCGGCGGGCCGCTCGGCGCCGAACGCCTCCTCGCCGAGCCGCACCACATGGAACAGGCCGTAGAGCAGGCCGGCCGCCGAATCGGCGAGCACCACCGTGACGCCGTCGCGCCGGGCGACGACGTAGCCCTCCTCCCCGATGCCCTCGTCTTCGATGCTCCTGCCTTCGGCAGCCGGGCCGTCGTCCGGCACGGACCCTCGCCGGAACCCGGCCAGGACCGCCTCGGCGACCGCGGGCAGGGGACCGGCCGCAGTGAGAGCGAGCACGAGGTCGTACGGCCCGCCGGTCTCCACGCGGTCGTCGCCGCCGGTGGCCGCACCGTCGTCCGGGCCGGCCGCCTGCCGCCGTACGCTGCCGCCGTACCGCGCGCAGGCTCGCGCCACCTCCTCGTGCACGGTCCCGGCGAGCGGTCCGCCGCCGCGCAGGAGCGTACGGCGCGAGCCGATGGGCCGGAACGCCTCGTCCGGCAGCCACGCTGGATGAACGCCGTACGGATCGGGGGAGCCGGGCGGGCCGGGAGGGGTCACGGGCGTCCTCCGGACAGGCGGGCCGGTCGTCGCGGGAGGGTCACGCGGTGAACCCGTCGCGCACCTCGGCGATCATCGTCCGGCTGTTCAGCAGCAGCAGGGCCGCGAACACCGACGCCAGCGCCGTCGTCGCCGCCTCGGTGGCGACCAGCGTGAGACCGGCCGCCGCGACGAGGAGTCCCGCGTCGCCGAGCGCCACCCGGGGCGTGCGGAACAGGAAGTAGGCGGCCAGGCGGGCGACGTCCCGCCCGCGGAACGTGAAGAGAGAGGTGATCACCAGCGCGTTCGCGGTCCACAGGACCGTCGCGACTCCGACGACGACGAGCGGCACCGTCCACCAGTCCGGCACCCCCGCGGCGGGGAAGTTCACGAGGACGACCGCGACGACGGTCAGCCACGCCAGCGCCGGGACCCAGACCTTGAGCGCGCCGCGGACGTTCATCGCGTAGCCGCGCAGGAACGCCGCCGCCGGACGCAGGTCCGCCAGATCCGCGCGGCGGTGGTGCACCGCGTACAGCGCGGCCGAGAGGGCCGGGCCGGCCGGGAGCAGACAGACCGCGGCCAGCGGGACGTTGGCCGCGGCGCGCCCGAACAGGCCGAGCAGGACGAGCCCCGCCAGGCCGGGCAGGCAGGCGGCCAGCAGCAGCAGTTCGACCACGAGCAGGGTGTAGACCAGCGCGGCGGCCCGCGAGAGCGGCCCGGTGCCGAACCGCCGTGCCGCCGCCGCCGTCGTCACCGCTGACGTCGCCGTCGTCGTGTCGGTCATGAGGAGGTCTCCTGGTGGATCGGGCCGCTGCGGGCCGCCCTGGGATCGAACGCGCCTGACCGGCGGAACGGTCAGCCGTGCTCCTTCTTGTACCGCTCGTAGGCGCTGTTCGCCAGGTTGACGTAGGCGGACATGCTCTTGGCCTCCAGCTCCTGCACGTACGCGTCCCACTCGGAGAAGTCGCGCTTGCCGAGGATGAACTCGAGCGAGTTCTGCGTGGCGTGGTCCTTCAGCGGGGTCTGCCACAGCGCGGCCTGCTCACGCTCCTCGTCGTTGAGGGGGGCCGGCGGCTTCGGCGGCAGCGCCTTCCGGGCGTTCATGCCCTTCTGCCACTCGATCTCCTCCTCCGAGAAGGTCGACTGGAGCAGTTCGGTGCTCCCGCCGTACGCGAACACGCCGTTGGAGAAGCCGAAGTCCTTCTGCAGATGCTTGGGCGCACCGGGGTTGAGCCCGACGAAGTCGACGTCCTTCGGCAGGTGGAAGCCGGAGGCGTCCCTGGTGTAGGTGACCCCGTCGACGCCCCACTTGGCGAACACCTGGCCCTCGTCGGAGTACCAGAGCCAGTCGATGAACTGCATCATCGCCACGAAGTTTTTGCTGTCCTTGGCCTTGGCGGAGATCATGATGCCGTTCTCCAGCCGGGTGTCGTTGGAGTCGGCCTTGATGGGCCCGAGCGGCCCGATGGGCACCGGGATCTTGACCAGCCGGGCCTTCGGATTCGCCTTCTTCAGCGGCGGCCGATACTCGTTGACGAGGGTCTGGGCGTTGCCGCTGATCACGAAGGACTTGCCGGACGCCAGCTTCTGGATCGCCTGGTCGTCGGTCTGCGTGAAGCTCTCCGGGTCGAGCAGCTTCTCCTGCACCAGCGTGTGGATGAACTGCAGCATCTGCTTGTACTGCGGCATCGCGCCCGTGTAGGCCCACTTCCCGGCGGCCGGATCCCAGGTGAGGCCGGTGGTGAAGCCCCAGCCGCCGCGGGCCCCGCAGCCCAGGCCGAAGACCTGGTTCAGCATGGCGCCGCCTGGGATGGGCACGGACCACCGGTCGGAGTAGGGATAGGAGTCGGGGTACTCCTCCTTCATCGCCTTGAGCATGGCGTGCACGTCGTCCCAGGTCTGCGGGGTCTCAAGCCCGAGCTTTTCGAGGACGTCGGCGCGGACCTCCAGCGTGTACTCCACCCAGTAGTCCTCGTGGAGGCCGGGGAGCAGATAGAAGCGGCCGTCCGACTGCCGGAGAGTGTCCAGGTCGGGCTGCAGGTTCCACTTGGCGATCTTGTCCTTGAAGTTCGGCATCAGGTCGATGTAGTCGCTGACCGGCAGGACCGCGCCGGAGGCGACGAAGGGAACCTCCTGGCCCGGGTAGGTCTTGGGGATGATCATGGGTGCGTCGCCCGCCCCGATGATCAGGCTGCGCTTGTTCTCGTAGTCGCTGAGCGGCACCACGTTCGGCTGGAGCGTCACGTTCGTCCGCTTGGTGAGCTCGGACCAGAACAACCAGTCCTTCTGCAGCGGGTAGAACGGGTGGTTGTTGTAGAGGATGGTGAACGTCAGCGGCGCGGCGGCCTTGAACGGCGTGCCGACCGCGTAGTCGGCCATCGCGCCGTCCCGGTTCGCCGAGAGGGCCTCGCCGCTCTTCTTGCCGCCGGTCTCGTCACCGGTCTCGTCACCGCTGCCGCAGCCGGCGAGCGCGGCGAACGCACCCATGGCGATCATCGCCTGCCGCCGGTTGATCTTCTGCATGAGAGGGGGGTCCTTTCCCTGGGGGAGCGGGGCTGGCTGAGTGCGAGGATCCGGCGCGGCTATCCCTTCACCGCGCCGAGCATGACTCCCTTGACGAAATACCGCTGCACGAAGGGATAGATCGTCAGGATCGGGAGGACGGTGAGCACCATCGTCACCGCCTTGATGTTGGTGGCCACGGTCATGTCGGTGGCGTCGGCGCCGACGGACGTGCCCGTGGTGGCCCCCGCGATGAGGTTGCGCAGATAGACGGTCACCGGGAACAGGTCGCTCTGCGTCATGTAGAGGAAGGCGGGGAACCACGAGTTCCAGAACGAGACGGCGTAGAAGAGCACCATCGTGGCGATGACCGCCTTCGACAGCGGCAGCACGATTCGCAGCAGGATGCCGTACGTGCTCATGCCGTCGATCGCGGCGGCCTCCTCCAGCTCCGCCGGGATGCCCTCGAAGAACGCCTTCATCACCAGGAGGTTGAAGACGCTGATCGCGTTCGGCAGCACGATGGCCCAGATGGTGTCCTTCATCCCGAGGCTGGAGATCAGGACGTAGTTGGGGATGAGCCCGCCGGAGAAGAACATGGTGAAGACCGCGACCCCGATCAGGAACGTGCGGCCCTTCAGGTGCCTCTTCGACAGCACGTACGCGTAGCAGGTCGTCATGAGCATCGCGATGGCCGTGGCGACGACCGTGTAGACCACCGTGTTGCGGTAGTTCGTCCAGAACGTCGGGTCGGACGCCACGAACTCGTACGTACGGAAGGTGAACCCGACGGGGACGAGGTTGACCTTGCCGGCCCGGATCGCGAACTCGTCGCTCAGCGACCGCGCGACGATGTTGACGAAGGGATACAGGGTCACCAGCACGACGCCGGTCAGGACGACGGCGTTGACCACGCGGAACACCTGCCGGCCGCGGGTCCGGTCCACGGTCACCACAGGCTCGTCCCCACGGTCCGGCGGGAGATCAGGTTGGCCGACAGCACCAGGCCCAGCCCGATCAGCGCCTCGAACAGGCCGATCGCCGCGGCGTAGCTGAAGCTGTTGGAGATGATGCCCATGCGGTACAGGTACGTGGAGATCACGTCGGCGGTCGGATAGGTCAGCGGGTTGTAGAGCAGCAGGACCTTCTCGAAGCCGACCGCCATGAACGTGCCGATGTTGAGGATCAGCAGGGTGACCGCGGTCGGCCGGATGCCGGGCAGGGCCACGTGCCAGATCTGCCGCCACCGGCTCGCGCCGTCGATCCGGGCCGCCTCGTACAGCTGGTCGTCGACCGTCGTGAGCGCGGCGAGATAGATGATCGTCCCCCAGCCGACCGTCTGCCACATCTCGGAGGAGACGTAGATCGTCCGGAACCAGCCCGCCTCCTGCAGGAACGCGATCGGGTCGTCGCCGAGCGCCCGCAGCACCTGGTTCACCGGCCCGTCCACCGAGAGCAGTTCCATGACGAGACCGGCCACGACCACCATCGACAGGAAGTGCGGCAGGTAGGACACCGACTGGACGAACCGCTTGACCCGCCGGCCACGCAGTTCGTTGAGCAGCAGGGCCAGCACGATCGGCATCGGGAAGCAGAACAGCAGGGTCAGCGCGCCGAGGACCACCGTGTTGGTGAACACGTGCCAGAACGACGGGTCGCCCAGGAACATCCGCACGTAGCGCAGGCCGACCCACTCCTCGCCCAGCACGCCGCCGCCGGGCCGGAACTTCCGGAAGGCGATCACGTTGCCGAGCATCGGCAGGTAGCGGAACACCACGAAGAACAGCAGCGGGAGGATCGCCAGCGAGTACAGCTGCCAGTCGCGGCGCAGCGCCTGACGCCAGGTGCGGCCCGGAGGGCGATGCGCACGGGCGGGGCCGGGGCCCGCCCGCCGCAGATCACCGGCGTCCGGTGACGCGTCGATCGCCTTGGTGGTGCTCATCCTCGTGCCTCCGGTGCCATCTCCGTTGGCGGCGCCGCCGCGTCACGACCACGCCGCCGCGTCAGCACGCCGCGAACGGATAACGCCGGGGCGATATGACCGAAAGTTTCGATAATGTGGATTAATATTGCGGAAATATAAGCCCCACGGCAAGGGGCGTCAAGAGGCAAGTCAAGTGCCGTCCGGCCGGATCGTAATCGCGCTGGTCTCGGCTTATCGGAGACCCTCGCGCTGGTAGAGTTTCTCGAAATTTTCGGAAACTACCAGCCCACGGGAACGACGAGTGGACCGATGACCAGCCCTTCCTCCGCCCAGGGCCCCCACCGTGCGACGATCGCGTCCATCGCCGAGGAGACCGGCGTCTCGGTGACCACGGTGTCCAAGGTCCTCAACGGCCGCCCCGACGTCGCGCCCGCCACCCGGGAACGGGTGGAGGCCTGCCTCGCGCGGCACAAGTACCGCCCCCGCGTCCGGCGGCGGCCGCTCAAGGGGCAGATCGACCTCGTGTTCCACCAGCTGAACTCCGTGTGGTCGATGGAGATCATCCGAGGGGTGGACTCCGTCGCCTCCCCCGCGGGGATCGAGGTCGCCCTCTCACAACTGGAGGGCGCGCACCGGCCGCCGGAGGAGTGGCTGGACGGCCTGCTCGACCGCCGTCCCCTCGGCGTGCTGTTCGTCCTGTGCGGCCCGTCGCAGTCGCAGCAGCGGAGGCTGCGGCGTCAGCGGATCCCGTTCGTCGTCGTCGACTCCGACACCGTGACGCCCGCGTCCGTGCCCATGGTGGGTTCCAACAACTGGAACGGCGGCCTGCTCGCCACCCGCCACCTCCTCGAACTGGGCCACCGCCGCATCGCGGTCGTCTCGGGGCCGAAGGACGTGCTGTGCAGCCGGGCGCGGGTCGCCGGCTTCCGGGTCGCCCACGACGAGGCCGGGGTGGCCGTCGATCCCGGCCTCGTGCGGTACGGCAACTTCTACGTCGACGCCGGCTTCGAGCACGGCATGGACCTGCTGACCGGCGCCGCCCGCCCGACCGCGATCTTCGCTGGTTCGGACCTCCAGGCGCTCGGCGTGCTGCGGGCCGCGCGGCGGCTCGGGCTCGACGTCCCCGGAGAGCTCTCGGTGGTCGGGTACGACGACGTGCCCGCCGCCGCCTGGGTCGAGCCCGCCCTCACCACGGTGCACCAGCCGCTCTCCGACATGGCGGTGGTCGCGACCCAGATGCTGCTCGACCTGGCCCGAGGCACGGAGGTGACCACGAGCCGCATCGACCTCGCGAACGAACTGGTGGTCCGCGACAGCACCGCGCCGCCGGTCAGCTCCTCGCCAGCCTGATCACGTTCCAGGAGACCGGCGGCAGCACGATCCGAGCCGGATCGCCCCGGTGGGAGGTGTTGGGGCGGGGGGCCACCCGCTCGGGGTCGTCGGCCGTGTTGCGGGCGTACACGTCCTCGTGGGTGAGCGTCGTCGCCTCGGCGATCCGTACGGCGCCGAGCGCGCGCGTGTCGAGCTCCAGCTCCAGCGGCTCGGTCACCGACCGGTTCACGGCGAACACCGTGGTGAACCGGTCGTCGTGGGTGGCGACCGCGTGGAGCACCGGGACCTGCCCGAACTCGCCGGTCTCGTACGACGGCCCGACCGGCTCGGTGAGCAGGACGTCGCCCGAGGCGTACCGCGCGGCCTGCGCGAACGGGTGGAAGGTGGTCTGCCGCCAGGCCCGGCCGCCCGGCTCGGTCATGATGGGCGCGATGACGTTCACGAGCTGGGCGAGGCAGGCCGCCGCGACCCGGTCGCTGTGGCGCAGCAGCGTGACGAGCAGGCCGCCGAACGCCACGGCGTCGGCGAGGTGGTAGTGGTCCTCCAGCAGCGGCGGCGCGACCGGCCAGTCCGGCGGGGGAGGGGCCGACTGGTGCCGGCTGAGGTACCAGATGTTCCACTCGTCGAACGACACGGAGATCTTCTTGCCGGAGCCGAGCCGCGCGCCCACCTGGTCGGCGATGGAGACGACCGTGGAGATGAAGTGCTCCATGTCGGTCGCGCAGGCCAGGAAGCCGCCGAGGTCGCCGTCCTTCTCCTCGTAGTAGGCGTGGCAGGAGATGTGGTCGACCAGGTCGTAGGTCTCCTCCAGGACGGTCGTCTCCCAGGACCCGAACGTCGGCATCGAGGAGCCCGAACTGCCGCACGCCACCAGTTCGAGGCCGGGGTCGACCATGCGCATCGCCCGGGCCGTCTCGGCGGCGAGCCTGCCGTACTCGTGGGCGGTCTTGTGCCCGATCTGCCAGGGGCCGTCCATCTCGTTGCCCAGGCACCACATGCGGATGTCGTGCGGCTCCTTGGCGCCGCCGGCCACCCGCAGGTCCGACAGCGTCGTCCCGGACGGGATGTTGCAGTATTCGAGCAGGTCGACGGCTTCCGCGACGCCGCGCGTGCCGAGGTTCACCGCCATCATCGGCTCCAGGCCGGCCAGGCGGGACCAGCGGACGAACTCGTCGACCCCGATCTCGTTGGTCTCCGTGGTGTGCCAGGCCAGGTCGAGCCGCCGGGGCCGCCGCTCACGCGGGCCCACCCCGTCCTCCCAGCGGTAGCCGGAGACGAAGTTGCCGCCGGGATAGCGGACGGTGGTCACGCCCAGCTCACGGGTGAGCGCGAGCACGTCGCCGCGGAACCCCTCCGCGTCGGCGGTGGGGTGGCCGGGCTCGTAGATCCCGGTGTAGACGCAGCGGCCGAGGTGCTCGACGAACGTGCCGAACGTACGGCGCCGCACCGGAGCCACCCGGTGGGCGGGATCGATGGTCAGCTGTGCCTGGAGCACGGGCCTCTCCTTGATCGCAGGAGTGTGTCGCCCGGCGATTGTTAGCGTTCGCATGCTCCGTGGTCAAGGCCCGGGCGCGTCACGGTACTTCCCGGTGGGGCCGGCCGCGTCGATGATCCGGGCGGCCTCGCCGGGGACGGCGTCGGCGGTGATCGTCACGTTGTCCCTGGTGACGTTGCCCCGCTGGCCGTCGACGATGCCGGTGATCGCGGGGTTGGTGGAGAAGTTGCCGGTGAGGGTGAGATCGCCGGTGTGGTTGCCGCTCTGGTTGTTGGCATGGGCCCACTGCCCGGCGGTGCCGGCGAACACGTTGCGGTTCGCGCTCAGGTAGCGGGACCCCTCGTCGAAGTACAGCCCGAGCTGGCCGCTGTTCTCGCAGTGGTTCTCGTCGATGACGCCGCCCGGGATCGCCGAGAGCGTGTAGATGCCCCCGGCGTCGTGCATGGTCTGCACGACGTTGCGCACGTGGTTGCCCACGACGCGGACGTCGCTCAGGGTCGTCGGCGTGTCGTAGATCGGCTGGAAGTCGTAGAGGCCGCGGCCGGCGTACTCGGGGCTGCCTCCCGGGTCGTTGGCGCCCCAGCCGTAGCCGACGCCGATGCCGATGTACGGCATGTCGGAGACGTAGTTGTGCTCGACGGCCAGCCGCGTGACGTAGCTGGCGACGATCGCGCCCTGGTCCAGGTAGTCGAGGGCGGTCGCGTAGACGCGGTTGTCACGCAGCACGATGTCGCAGTTGACCATGCGGGGATCGGACGGATGGTGCGCGTCCGGGCCGATGCCGCCGACCATGATGCCGCCGCCGGCGCTCGCGGTGAACGTGCTGCCGACGACCGCCACCCGGTGCGCGCCGAGTCCCACGCCGGTGGCGTGGGCGCCGGCGTCGTTGCCGATGCCGAGCCCGACGGAACCGAGGTTCACGAAGGCGCAGCCCACGAAGGCGATGTCCGCCGCGGCCGACACCTGCACCGCCGCGGGCGCCTGCGCCCAGCCGTTGCGGGACGCCTCGAACTCTCTGCAACCGGCGGAGCATGAGGCGAACGCGTCCGGCGGCCGGTGGGGCTGGACGCCGCTGATGAAGGCGCCTGTCTGCTGGTTCGCGTAGCCGTCGGAGGTGCCCGGGTGCAGCCACGTGGTGCCGCTGAAGGTCAGGCCCTCGAACCGGAGGCCGCGGGCCGGCTCGTCGTAGGTGCCGCCGACCTCGACCAGCGACTCCAGGCGGGGCAGCTCGACCCGCGCGCAGGAGATGTCCTGCCCGGGAAGGGGTTTGTAGTAGAGCGTTCCAGCTGTGGGGTCCAGATACCACTCGCCCGGCTCGTCGAGGAACGTCCTCGAATTGAGCAGGAAGAACTGCGGCGTCCGGAACGGCGCCTGGACGACGTCGTACCCCCAGGTGTTGTTGTCCCAGGCCGGCTGCCGCATCACGACGGTCGTGCCGGAGATGCTCTCCACCGGCGCGAACCGGTTGGTGAACGACAGCATCGCCTGGAGCTCGATGCGCCTCTGGTCGGGGAGCTCGGCGAGGTAGGCGAGATCGGGGTTCTCGACAGTGAAGCCGGTGGGGGTCAGGGTGATGTCGGACGGCAGCACGCTGATCCGTGCGCGCCGCGCGAGCTTCCCGTCCACGTAGAGCTGCCTGCTGTCGGACCCGGCGCTCACCCGGGCGCGGTAGACGCCGGTGGCGGCGTCGTCGATCTCCCAGCCGGTGACGGGCGTCGCGCCGCTCAGCACCGGCGCGGCCCCGCGCGCGGCCCTCCAGGTCACGGTGTGCCCGTTCCGGCCGGAGTCGGCGGCGTCGAAACGCAGCGGCGAGGTCAGCCGGTAGGTGCCGTCCAGGAATTCGACCGTGACGTCGTGCGTCCCCTCGGCCGCGGCGGCACGGGCCCGCCGCTGCGCCTCTCCCAGGGTGGCCAGCGGCCGCCCCTCGCTGCCGGGGCCCGTGTCGTCGGCGTCCTCGGCTCCGGCGGGCGCCACCACGATCGTGCCGACGGCGGCCCGGGCCTCCGGCTGGGCGGGGCGGGTCACCTCGCCGCCCGGTCGGTCGCGGGAGTGAGCTCGTGCGGCCGTGCGAGGTGGCCGTGGCCGGGCACCGGGAGCAGGCGCCGCCCGGCGTGCTCCGGCCGTACGTTGGGGCTGTCGGCCGGAACGGCGCCGGGCCGGCGGATGAACGCGCCGATCGCGGCCTCGTCGACCGTGAGGCCGAGGCCCGGAGCGTCTCCGAGGACGAACGCGCCGTCCTCGACGTGCAGGTCGGCGGACACGCCGAGCGGCGGCCGGAGGTCCTGCAGTTCGCTGACCAGGTGGTTCGGCACCGACGTCGCGGCGTGCAGCAGCCCGACCGGGGTGTTGCCGATCGGGCTGACCGGCAGATCGTGGGCGTGCGCGAGGGCCGCCACCCGGAGGAAGTGGGTGACGCCCCACACGGCGGCCGTCTGGACGATGTCGACGGCCCCCGCGGCCAGCAGCGGACGGAACTGTTCGAGCCCGCTGAGGTTCTCCCCGGCGGCGACCGAGGCCCGGATCCCGCGGCCGACGGCGGCCATGCCCTCGGCGTCCCACCGCCGTACGGGCTCCTCGATCCAGGTGAGGTCGAGGACGCGTTCGATCTCGCCGACGTGCCGCACGGCCTGCTTGCGCGTCCAGGCCTCGTTGACGTCGAGCATCAGGCCCGGCCGTGCTCCGTGCCCCGCCTCGGTCAGGACGTCGCGCACCAGCCTCAGGCGGCACAGGTCCCGTTCGATGTCGAGGCCGCCCTTGATCTTGGCGGCGCGCAGGCCGTACCCGGCGTACTCCTTGTAGGCCGCGACGAGTTCGTCGTCGGTCAGGCCGATGTCCAGGCCCGAGGCGTACGCGGGGACGCGCCGGTCGCGTCCCCCCAGCAGACGCCAGAGCGGTTCGCCGGCCAGCTGTGCCTTGATGTCCCACAGCGCCGTGTCGATCGCGCCGATGGTCCCGAACACGACGCCCGCGTGACCCGCCTTGAAGGTGTGCCGCAGCATACGGTCGTAGAGCGCCGTCACGGCGCGCGGATCCTCGCCCTCTACGGCGGCGAACACCGTGTCGATCTGCACGTGGGGCCCGATGCCGACCCCGGTGATCCCTTCGTCGGTGTCCACCATGACGATCTGGACCGGTACGGCCCCGTCGGCGTAGACGCCGTTGGCGTCACCGACCGGACGACCCCAGTCCTGGACCGTCTTGAGCGTGCGATACCCCGAAATCCGCATGTCAGCCCTTCGTGGAACCAGCGGTCACGCCGTCGGCGATCTGGCGCTGGAGGAACAGATAGATCATCAGGACCGGGACGGCGGCGATCAGGACTCCGGAGGCGAAGGTGGGGATGTCGTCGGAGTACTGCCCGCGCAGCGAGGTGACCCCGACCATGAGGGTGCGGTGGTCGGCCGAGTTCATCGTCAGCAGGGCGATCAACACGTCGTTCCAGCAGAACAGGGTGTCGAGGATGCCGACCGACAGCAGCGCCGGAGTGCCCAGCGGGATCATGACCCGCCGGTAGACGCCGTAGACGGTGTTGCCGTCGATCCTCGCCGCGTCCACGATCTCCATCGGGATCGTCGTGTAGTGGCTGGTCATCAGGAAGACGGTGAACGGGAGCCACTGCGCGACGTAGGCGAGGATCAGTCCCGGATAGGTGTCGATGAGGCCGGTGTCCGCCATGACGCGGGCGAGCGGCACCATGATCACCTGGAACGGCACGAACAGCGCCGCGAGACAGCCCAGGAAGATCATCCTGGAGCCGCGGAACCGCAGCCGGCTCAGTGCGAAGCCCGCCATCGACCCGAGCAGCAGCAACAGGGCCACCGAGACCGTCACCACGAGGAGCGAGTTGGCGAAGTACCGCGCCATGCCGGCGTCGGACCAGGCCGTGCCGATGTTCTCCCAGTGCGGGGAGTTCAGGGGGGCGAACCGGTCGAGGACGTACTCGCGCCGGGTCTTCATGGCCACGTTGGCGGTGAACACCAGGGGGTAGACCGTGGCCAGCGCGAGGGCCGCCATCGGAACGGCGGCCACCCAGCCGCTCAGGCGCCTGCCGCGCATCAGTCCTGCCTTCCCGCGCGGCGGAGCAGGCCGACCTGCGCCAGCCCCACCACGAGCATGATGAGGAAGAGAACCGTCGACGCGGCGGAGGCCAGCGCCGGGCGGTTCATCTGTCCCTGCTGGATCCAGATGTAGTACTCCGGCAGATACGTCGATCCCTCCGGGCCGCCGCTGGTCATGACGTACAGCAGGCCGAACATCGACGTCAGCATCCCGATCATCGTGGTCACGAGGACGAACGCGATGGTGCGGGACAGGCTCGGGATGACCACGTGCCAGATCGTCCTGGCCAGTGACGCGCCGTCCATCTGGGCGGCGTCCAGCAGCGAGGAGTCGAGGGTCGAGAACCCGGCGAGGAAGACCACCAGCGCCATCCCGAACGTCGCCCACACGTGCACGCCGACGACGGTGAACATGGTGACGCCCGGGTCGCCGAGCCAGTCGACCGGGCCGATGCCGATCGTGCCGAGCACGGTGTTCAGCGGGCCGTCGAAGGCGAGCATCAGGTTGAAGATCGAGCCGACGATCACCGGCGAGAGCACGGCGGGGAAGAAGTAGACGCTGCGGAACACCCGGTGCCCGGGGACCCGCAGGTAGATGAACGTCGCCAGCAGGCCCGGGATCGCCACCGCCACGGGCAGCAGCAGCACGAGCAGCCCCACGTTGCCCAGCGCGGTGCGGAACAGCGGGTCGTCGGCCAGTTCCAGGTAGTTGTCGAGCCCGACGACCATCCCGTTCCGGTCGCCGTCGCCGGTGAAGGAGAAGTTGACGCCGAGGATCAGCGGGTAGAGCCGCAGTCCCAGGATGATCAGTACGGCCGGGGCCACCAGGACGTACGGCGCGAGACGCTCCGAGCGCGCCGCCCGCCGGGAGCCCGTTCCGGTGGCCCGGTGGCCCGCCTGCCGGGTGGTGTCCGGACCGCCGGCCCGCCCGGGCGCACCCGGGCGGACCAGCGGGGAGGAGCCTTTCATTGGCACGGTCAGCTCGCCTTGTCGGCCGCGGCCATCTGGTCCATCGCCTTGTCGACGGTCAGCGACCCGCTCAGCAGCTTCTGGGACACCCGTCCCATCAGGTCCAGCGTCTTCGAGGACAGCGCGACGTGCAGGGCGGGCTTACCCCCCTTGATCGCCGACACGATCGCGCCGGCGGCTGGACCGGACTGCGACGCGTCGATGGTGGTGTCGGAGGCGATCGCGCCGGCCTTGGCGTAGAACGCGGTCAGGGCCTCGGTCGAGGTTAGGGACCGCACCAGGTCGGCCGCCAGCTTCGGGTCCTTCGTCCACTTCGCGACCCCGTAGCCGATGCCGCCGTCGTAGGCGAGGCTCGGCGTGGCTCCGTCGGTCACGACCGGGGCCGGCATCACGCCGATCTTGTCGGGCGGCAGGAACTCGCCGAAGTCCTTCCAGTGCCCGATGTCCGACATCAGTCCGATGACGTTGGCGGCCTTGCCGGACTGGAAGATCGCCCACGAGTCGTTGAACATCGCGGTCGAGTTGGCCCCGGGGTTGTTGTAGCCCTTGTCGTTGACGTCCTTCCACAGCGTGAATATCTGCTTCACGTGGGGAGAGGTCCAGTCGCGCTTGCCGGCGATCCAGTCGTCGTACTCCTGGGGCGTCAGCACACCCGAGCCCAGGCCCGAGAGGAAGAACTGGATGCCGAAACCTTCCTTGTTGCCCAGCGCGAAACAGCTCTTCCCGGCCTTCTTGACGGCGGCGCAGTCGGTCATGAGCTCGTCCCACGTCGCGGGCGGCTTGGCCGGGTCGAGCCCCGCCTTCTCGTAGACCTCCTTGTTGTAGTAGATCGGGTGTCCCTGCAGCGTCACCGGAGCCGCGTAGACCTTCCCGTCCTTGCTGAACGCGTCCCAGCCCGCCAGCCGCTGGCGGTCCTCGGCGACGTACTCGTCGATCGGGAGGAGCGCGTCCACGCGGTCACGCAGCTGCCCGCCTCCGTTGAACAGCATGACGTCCGGCCCGGTGCTGGACTGGATGGCCGTGCCGAGCAGGGTGTAGTACTGATCGAACGGCTGGGCCACGAACTCGACCGTCACGTCCGGGTGCTTCTTGGCGAAGTCGGCCTTCGCCTTCTCGATATAGGAGGCCGCGGTCGCGTCGCCCGACTTCCAGTCCCACACCACCAGCTTCGAGGAGGTTCCGGAACCGGCAGGTGAGGGGGCCGTACGGGTGGCGCTGCCACATCCCGACACGGTCAGCCCCGCGACCAGGACGGCCGACCACAGTGTTCGCTGCTTCATGGCTGTCACTCTCCAGAGCGTGGCCGGTTGACCCGGCCGTCTGCGGCGAGAACGTAACTCGTATGACGTCTGACGTCAATACTGCTGACATATACTCGCCGTTGGCGTGCTGTCCCCGCAGGCCAACGGAGGATGAGATGACGGCATCGCAGGAAACGGCCCGCGAAGTACCGTCGCCGCCTGCCTGGGTACGGCGACCGGCGAGTCTCGCCAAGGCGGTCACGGCGGAGCTGGTGGAGCGCATCGTGCGCGGCGTGCATCCGTCGGGGACGCCACTGCCCCCCGAGCCCGCGCTGTGCGAGGCCTTCTCGGTGAGCCGGACCGTGGTCCGCGAAGCGGTGAAGATCCTGCAGGAGAAGGGCCTGGTGCAGGTGCGCCAGGGCGCCGGCACCATGGTCACCCCGTCGACGTCGTGGGACATGCTCGACGAGCTCGTTCTCGCGGCGACCATCGCCGAGGACGAGACCCTGGCGATCCTCGACGACGTCGTCGTCACCCGTCGCGTGCTGGAGGCCGACATGGCCAACGTCGCCGCCCGCCTCGCGGACCAGGACACCGTCGACCGGCTCCGCGCGCTGGTCGACCGGATGGACGAGCTCGTGGACGACCACCTGACGTACGAGGAGCACGACCGCGTCTTCCACGACGTGGTCATGCGGGCCTCCGGCAACCGCATCGCCCGGGGCGTGGTCCGCTCGCTGGAGAGCCAGGTCGTCAACACCGCGCGCTACATGGGCCGGTCCGAGCGGGCCCTGTGCGTGGCCTCCAACCTCGGCCACCGCCGCATCTACGAGCGCATCGCCGCCCACGACCCCGACGGCGCGGCCAAGGCGATGTTCAACCACATCACCGACGCCTGGCTGGTCCGCCGCAGCGGCCCCACCGATCCCGTACGCCTGGAGCGCTAGAACCAGGACCCGCGGCGGTTCCCGGCGACGGGAAATCGAATGGCACCGGATGGCGATATCACTGCCTCGGAAGGAAGCGGAAGGCGCCGCAACCCTCACGCACAGGCATGGGATGTCTCGTCGGTGAGCGACCCCGGCCCGCAGTTCGCCGATGCCGCATGCCCAACGGTGAAAAAGCGATCCCGCGGCTGTCCGGCCTCTCCCGCCGGCATTTCGGCTTCCGTTGATCGAAAAACATCCTACGTCCGGGATTGACGCGCGCTGAAATTTTCACGGTGCGCATCCGGTGCCGCCTTCCCGCCTCCGGTCGCCCGGGCCACCTCCGCGGGCGCTGATCCGGCGGCGGTTCGCAGGTGGATGCGCCGGTGAGGCGGGCGTCGGCCCGGTCCTGACAGTGGATGCCCGATAACAATCGATTCGGTTCGATCACCCGCAGGAATCCGCCGGAGTGACAGCGGATGGCGCGCGTGTTAGAAACCGGGCAATTCGGAGCGAACGTCACGAGAAACGCACGGCTCGGTCGAAGGAACCGGAGGCGGCACCCCTCCCGGAACCTTGTCCACCGGCAACAGCGCGGCGGCGCGCGCTTTT
>NZ_BOOB01000073.1 GCF_016863015.1 Microbispora amethystogenes
AACACATTACCGTTTGGCCCATGCCACCTGAAAACTCAAGTCAGGGAAGCAATTCCTCCCGGGCGTAAACGCCCGGGGTTCCTCGCTAGGTGAGGCTGAATCGCGGGGCCCTGCCGGGCGAGTAGGTCGTGAAGCCGTTCGAGCCGCCTGGTCAGCTCTTTCAGATTCTCGGGATCGACCCCGACGAATTCCCCCACTGGGTTTCCCTCTCCCCGGCGGACTCCGTGACGACGGACTACGAGGCGGCCCTCAGGCGTTCCGCCTCCTCGGCACGGGCGACGAGATGCGACTGCTCGGTGAGAACGGCATCGAGCAGTGTGGTGAGCTGGATCTTTCGCGCGTGCCAGTCGGCGGCCCACAGATCCGCCGCCGTACCCTGCCAGGTGTGGTCGCCGAACATCGGGGGCACGGTGCCGAGCGCATCGAGAATGTCCCGCGCGGCCGTGGCGGCCGCGGCCATGTCCGCTCTGCACTCGGCGATTTCCGGCGCCGTCATTGGTCCCTCCGGTTGTCGCGGCTGACATAACGCCCAAGGAGCACTTCGCAGCCTAGGGAAATGCTTGCCGTATAACCAGAGATATGTGACGGCGGCCGGAGTCGAGCGCCTATGGGAGAAAAATGCCGTATTCGGATAGGTCGGCGGTGAGGTGCGGAGGCAGGGACGCGGCAGCGGAGACGTCCTCGGCCGAGACGAAACCGCCCACCTGCTCCCGGACCCGTACGACCTGGTCGGCGAGGGCGAGAGTCATCCCCGGCATGCTCGCGATGAGCGGCGCGGGAGCGCGGTTGAGGTCGACCAGGCCGCCGTCGTCGTACTGCCGGGGCAGGTCGGGCCGTCCGATCCGCAGTTCGCGCGCCATCGCGGGATCCCGCTCGGCCAGCTCCCTCGCCTGCTGCCGCAGCACGCGCCGGTGTTGCGCGACCGCGAGCGCGTGCTCGTTGAGCGTGGAGGGCTGCGAGGCGAGGCCGAACACCCGCTTCCTGATCAGGAAGGAGTGCAGGGTCCCGCCGAGCCAGGGCCCGAGCGCGCCGATGATGATGGCGGCGGTCGCCGGCCACGGGGTGGGGACGTCGTCGTAGACCACGCTGCTGTAGAGCCACGCCGCCGTCAGGGCGGCGTATCCGGCGGCGGACAGGCCGAGCGCGACGCTGCGCCGGCGAATGGCGGCGTACAGCATCGTGAAGGGAGTGCCGGCTCCGCAGGTGAAGAGCGGGACGAGCGCCCAGACCACGCTGGCGGCGCCGGACGGCGGTTGCGGTGGTGGCGGCGGATAGCCCCCGTAGTAGGGATTCGGTGGTCCCTGTGGTGCGGGAGGATAGCCTCCCGGTCCCCCATAGCCGTTCATGGTCCAGACGATACGTATTCGTCGTCGTTTGTGCTTGCTCTTCTTCCCCACATCCTGTGGACAACCATGGGGACGGGGCTGTGGACGATGTGGAAAACCGTGCGGACGGAGCCGTGCGTCCGGCTGCCGTCCACAGCGCTCGATACGGTGCGCGAAGATGAAGTATGGCGCGCGTAGCAGGAGAAGGACCGGCAGGGGACCCGGCCGTGATCACGCGGCAGGCGCCGCACGAGCCGGAGACGGGGCAGTATCCGGAGGTCCGCCCCGACCTGCCCGCGCGCAGCCGGGGCGTAATCGCGCTGGTGGAGGAGAACTGCACCGTCTGCATGCTCTGCGCGCGTGAATGCCCCGACTGGTGCATCTACATCGACTCGCACAAGGAGACGATCACGGCGCCGGAGGGCGGACGCCCGCGCGCCCACAACGTGCTCGACCGCTTCGCGATCGACTTCTCGCTGTGCATGTACTGCGGCATCTGCATCGAGGTGTGCCCGTTCGACGCGCTGTTCTGGTCGCCGGAGTTCGAGTACGCGGAGTACGACGTCCGCGACCTTCTGCACGAGAAGGACCGGCTCGGGGAGTGGGTCGCGACCGTGCCCCCGCCGCCCGCGCCCGAGATCGGCGCTGAGCCGCCGAAGGGGCCGCTCAAGGGGCCGTCGGCGATCACACGCGCGCAGGCGGCCCGATCCGTCGTGGGGCCGGCGAAGGGACCCGACGACGGCGCGTCCGTCGCGGAGGACACCGCGCGGCGGCCCACGGAACAGCCGGCCGCGCAGCCGGCGGGTCAGCAGTCGGCCCGGCCGGCAGGGGGCGGGCCGGCAGAAGGCGGGGCGGCAGAGGTCCGGCCGGAGGGCGGCGCGGCGGAACCCGCAGGCGCTTCCGGGACCGAACCTGCGGACGGCCCCGGGACCCAACCCGCGAGGAGCGCCGGGACCCAACCCGCGAGCGGGCCGGGGAGCCGTCCACGGCGTGAGCCGCCGCGTGCCATGCGCGACGTCCGCTCCATCCGGCCGCCCGGGGCACTGCCGAAGAAGCCTCAGCAGCCCGGCGAGAAGGGTGGGCCCGAGGGGCGGAGCTGACCTCTCGCACGCCGGAGCATCCCACGGGAACGTTCGCCCAGGACCTGCGCGTTGGTAGGGCTGGACACACCGAACCGTGAGGAGGAGGCGTGCACCACAACCGCCTGCGCACCGCGGTCCTGCTGGGGGCGCTGTCGGCGTTCCTCCTGGCGGCCGGGGTCTGGCTGGGGGGCGGGGCAGGTGCCCGGATCGCCGTCGTGGTCGCGCTCGTGACCTGCGGCGTCGCCTACTTCACGGCCGACAGGATCGCGCTGTCGGCCCTGCGGGCCCGGCCCGTGGCCGAGGTCGAGCAGCCGCACCTCTACCGGGTCGTCCGCGACCTGTGCACGGAGACCCGCAGGCCGATGCCCCGCCTGTACGTGTCGCCGACCATGCAGCCCAACGCGTTCGCGACCGGCCGCAGCCCGCGTGACTCCGCCGTGTGCGTCACGCACGGCCTTCTCGGGCTGCTGGACGAGCGTGAGCTCAAGGGCGTGCTCGGCCACGAGCTGTCGCACATCAACAACCGGGACACGCTGATCTCGTCCGTCGCGGGCGCGCTGGCCACGATGATCACTTATGTGGGTTACGTCGGCCTGTTCTCCGGTTCGGACGACGACGAGGGGCCGGGGTTCCTCGGCGCCATCCTGGTGGTGATCCTCGGCCCGGTCGCGGCGACCATGATCCAGATGGCGATCTCGCGGTCCCGGGAGTTCGCCGCCGACGACGCGGGCGTACGGCTGACCGGCGACCCGCTGGCTCTCGCCTCGGCGCTCCGCAAGATCGAGATGGAGGCGCGCCGGCTTCCCCTTCCGGAGAACGGCAGGCTCACCTCCGCGGGTCACATGATGTTCGTGAACCCTTTCCGCTGCGCCGGGCTCGGCCGGTTGTTCGCGACCCATCCGCCGGTCGCCGTGCGCATCGCCCGGCTGGAGCGGATGGCCGGCTACCGGCGCTGACAGGGCCCGGAGAGGGAGCAGGCGGCGTTCAGGAGTGCTGGTGGACCGGGTCGGTCTCCTCGGCGCCGAGCGCGGGCAGCCCGTCGATGCTCTCCCGGTTGTGCTTGGCGCGGTAGTTTCGCCGCTGCTGCACGTCCTTGCGCCCGGCCCAGTCGTCGAGCAGCGCCCGGTCCTGCTCGTACGCCATGAAGGGCACCGAGTAGCCGCAGGAGTCGGCGATGCGGTCGCAGGAGACCACGATGACCGAGCGCACCCCCGGATGCGGCCCGAAGAGCGTGAGCAGCCCGGAGAAGTCGGCGTCGCCGGGAGTCACCACGCGGCCGGTGCCGAAGAGGCGCACGATCTTCGGCGGCCCGGAGAAGGCGCAGAACATCAGCGTGACGCGCCCGTTGTCGCGGATGTGGGCGATGGTCTCGACACCGCTGCCGTCGAGATCGAGGTACGCGACCGTCGTGTCGTCGATGATCGCGAAGGTGTCGCCGTAGCCCTTCGGCGACACGTTGACGTGGCCCCGCTCGGGGGCCGTCGCCACGAAGAAGACGGGTTGTGCGGAGATGAACTCACGCAGCCGGTCGGTGAGCTTCTCGTAGACCTTGCCCATACTGCGACGATAACCCGGGCCGCTCGCCCGGCAGCCACCCTGTCCACAGGGTGGACCGCCGGGAGAGCGGGCCTCGGGTGCCAGGTTCAGGTGCCAGGGTCGGTGCCGGGGTGCAGCACCCGGCGCAGGAACTCGCGGGTCCGCTCGTGCCGCGGGTCGGCGATGACCTGCTCGGGCGGCCCGTCCTCGACGATCACGCCGCCGTCCATGAACACCACCCGGTCGGCGACCTCGCGGGCGAAGCCCATCTCGTGGGTGACGACGAGCATCGTCATGCCGTCCTCGGCGAGCTGCCGCATGACCGACAGCACGTCGCCGACCAGCTCGGGGTCGAGCGCCGAGGTCGGCTCGTCGAACAGCATCAGCGAGGGGTTCATGGCGAGCGCGCGGGCGATGGCCACGCGCTGCTGCTGACCACCGGACAGCTGGGGCGGATAGGCGTCGAGCTTCTCGAGCAGCCCGACCTTCTCGAGGTTCTCCCTGGCGACGCTGTCGCATTCGTCCCGGCGCCGCTTGAGCACCCGTTCCTGGGCGATCGTGACGTTCCGCCGCACGGTCAGGTGCGGGAACAGGTTGAACTGCTGGAACACCATGCCGATCCGCCGCCGGGCGGCGTCGATGTCGACGTCCGGGTCGGTCAGGTCGACGCCGTCGACGATCACCTTGCCCGAGGTCGGCTGCTCCAGCAGGTTGACGCAGCGCAGCAGCGTCGACTTCCCCGAGCCGGACGGCCCGATCACACAGACCACCTGGCCGCTCTCGACCGTGAAGTCGATGCCCTTGAGGACTTCGAGCCTCCCGAACGACTTGTGCAGGTCACTGATCTCGACGGTGCTCATCGGCCCGCTCCCTGACGTGCTTCGAGCCGCCTCGCGACGTACCCGAGGGGGATGGTGATCAGCAGGTAGGTGAGGCCGGTCACGAGGATCGGCGTGGGGTTGGCGAACGTGGAGGACTGGTCGTTGCCGAACTTGGCCAGCTCGACCTGCGCGGCCGTGACGCCGAGGATCAGCACCAGTGACGAGTCCTTCAGCAGCGAGACGAGCTGGTTGGTGAGCGGCGGCAGCACGATCCTGATCGCCTGGGGGATGATGATCGACACCATGGCGCGCATGTGCGGCATGCCGAGTGAACGCGCCGCCTCCAGCTGGCCCTTCGGCACCGCCTGGATGCCCGCCCGGAAGTTCTCCGCCATGTACGCCGCCGAGACGAGGCCGAGCCCCAGCGCGGCGTTGCCGTACACCCCGCCGGGGATGTCGAAGTTGGGGAACGCCAGCCGCAGGCTGCCGATCATCAGGAAGATGAGCAGCATCGGCAGGCCACGGAAGATCTCGATGTAGATCGTCGACAGCCACCGGTACGGCGCGACCGTGGACAGCCGCATCAGCGCCAGCACCAGTCCCAGGACGAAGCCGAGGACGAATCCCGAGAGCGTGTAGATCACCGTGTTGCGCAGGGCGACCGTGAACAGATCGGGGAGGCCCTCGCGGGCCACGTCGAGGTTGAGGAACGACTGACGGATCGCCCCCCAGTCGGCCAGGGCGGCGAGGACGACCACGACGACCACCAGCAGGGCGTACTGGACGCCCCGGCTGATGCGCTGTTTCCGGCGCGGGCTGAGCCCCTTGCGGGGCCCGGCGGGGGAGGGTGCCTCCTGCTCGCTCACGGCACTCATGATCCGGCGGCGGGCGTCTCGGTTCCGGTCGCGGCCGGGCTCTCACCGGTCGTGGCGCCGTCCGAGGCGCCTTCGGAAGCGCCGCCGGTAGCGGCGCCCGGCTCGGTGCCGAACCACTTCTTGTAGATCTCGTTGTAGGTGCCGTCCGACTTCGCGGCGGCGAGGACCTCGTCGACGACCTTCTTGAGCGCCTCGTTGTCCTTCTTCATGCCGATGCCGTACTGCTCACCGGTGTCGAGGCTCGCGACCTGCTCGAACTTGGCGCCGACGTCGGGCTTCTTCAGCCAGGTCAGCACGACCGGGAGGTCCTGCACGATGACGTCCGCCTGGCCGGTCTGCAGGCCGAGCAGCTCCTTGGGGGAGTCGGCGAACTCGATCGGCTCGAAGCCCTTGCCCTTGACGTAGTCGAGACCGGTCGTGGACGCCTGCGCGCCGAGCTTGAGGTTCTTGGCCTTGACGTCGTCGAGCGAGGTGACCCCGCTGCCCTTCTTGGCCATCAGCGCCTGGGTGGCGTCGAAGTACGGCTCCGAGAACAGCAGGTTCTGCTTGCGCTCGTCGGTGATCGTCATGCCGGCGGCGGCCACGTCGCACTTGCGGGAGTTGAGCGCGGCGCCGCTCTTGATCGCCGCGAAGTCGATGTCGACGATGTCCTGCGTCACGCCGAGCTTCTTGGCGACCAGGTCGACGATGTCCACGTCGAACCCGACGACCTTGTCGCCCTGGTTGAACTGGAACGGCTCGTACGGGATGTTCGTACAGGTTGTGATCTTGCCGGCGCTCACGAGGGCGACGGTGTTCGGGCCGGGGGTGGCCGTCGCGGCCGAGTCCGAGCCGCCCGACTCGCTCCCGCAGGCGGTCACCAGGAGGACCGTCGCCAGTGCCGCCGCGCCGATGCCCGCCGCTTGCCGATAAGTGGACCAGGGAGCCACGCGGCCTCCTCGCTGTAGTGCGTGAACGGTACAGAGGCGCAGTTTAGGGGCATGTTATGACGCTTTTGTCACAGGGTGAGGTCTCGTGGTAACAGTTGTGGCTGTGGAGTCAGGGGTGCATGCCCTCGGTCAGTGTGTTGAACCTCTCCAGCATTCCGGCGAGCTGCCGCACGTCCTCCTCCGGCCAGGCGGCCAGCAGCGTACGCAGCTGTCCCTGGCGCGCCGCCCGCGCGTCGTGGAGCCGCCTGTGCCCCTCCTCGGTGAGAGCCAGCAGGTGGGCGCGGCCGTCCTCCGGGTCGGGGCTGCGGCTGATCAGCCCGAGCTCCTCCAGCACCTTGAGCTGGCGGCTGATCGTCGCCCGGCCCACCCGCAGATAGGCGGCCAGGTCGCTGGAGCGCATGGGCGAGCTCTGGTCGATCCGCACGAGCAGGCCGTACGCCCCGGGGTCCAGCTCGGGATGCACCTTGCGTCCCATCCCGGCGGAGAACGCCTGGGAGCGCCGGAGCAGGATGGCGAGCTGCCGCTCGACCGCGCAGTACGCCTCGTGCGCCTGCGGCGCCTCCGGAACCGACTGGCGCCCCTCGTGCCCCTCGTGCTTTTCGGCCGTGGGCGGCCGGAGAGCGGTCTCCGTCTCTCGCATGGCCTGCCTCCTCCTGACTGCCTGTGGCAGGGTCTACCCGCGCACCGCCTGGATGTCCAGCTCCACTTTCAGCGTCGCCCCGATCAGTGAGATGCCGGCCTGGACGACCTGGTTGTAGGTCATCGCGAAATCCTCCCGGCGCAGCTCCGTGACCGCGCGGAAGGCCGCCCGCAGCCCGCCCCACAGGTCCGGGCCGGTGCCGAGGTACGCGAGGTCGAGATCGACCGGGCGGCTCACGCCGCTCAGTGTCAGCACGCCGTGCACCGTCCACCGGTCCGGGCCCGCCGGCGACAGCCCGGTGCTCCGGTACGTGATGACCGGGTGCTCCGGGACGTCGAGGAAGTCCGCCGACCGCAGGTGATCATCGCGCATCTCGTTGCCGGTGTCGATGGACGCCGCGGCGATCTCGGCGACGACCGACGACTCCTCCGGCGTGGCGCCCATGTCGATCCGGCCGGAGAACTCGGTGAACCGCCCCTGCACGCTGCTCAGTCCGAGGTGCCGGGCCGTGGCCGACACCTTCGAATGCGCGGGGTCGATCGTCCACACCCCGGGCGGCGGAAGCGCGGTGCCGCCCTGCCGGGCGAGCACGAGCGTGCCGGCCTCCGCCGCCCCCGAGGCGGTCGCGATCGCGGTGGACGCGGCCGGGGCGTACCCGATCGCGGTCGCGACCACCGTGTAGACGCCCGGGGCCAGCGGGGCGGTGGCGACCTGCCCGTCGGCGTCCGCCTCCGCCCGCGCCACCTGGCGCCCGGCCGTGTCGGTCACGGTGACGATCGCGTGCTGGACGGCCCAGCCGTCCGGGGTCCGGACCGACGCGTGCAGCCCCCGGGGGACCGTGGTGGAGATGCTCATTCCGGGTGCCCCAGCCACACGTCGTACGGCTCGTCGCCCTGCCCGTCGAGGTTCACAGAGTTCGCGACGGGCGGGTAGCCGGTCGCGACGACGGTGTAGCGGCCGCCGGTGAGATCGGTGAAGGCGTACTCGCCGTCCTCGCCGGTGGTCACCATGCCGACCACATTGCCCGCGGCGTCGAGCAGCGTGACCCTGGCGTCCGCCAGCGGCACGCCGTCCCGGACGCGGACCGTGCCGCGCACCCGCGCGCCGGGCAGCAGCACGACGTCCTGCCGGGTCTGCCCGGTGCCGAGCACCTCGATCGGAACGGCCGCCGGACGGTACGCCGCGCCGCTGACCGTGAGCGTGTAGGTCCCGGCCACGACCCCGGAGAAGGAGAAGCCGCCTTCGGCGTCGGTCGCGCCCGTCGCGACGACCTCGCCGCGCACGTCGGTCACCACGACCATCGCCTCGGCGACCGGCCCGCCGTCCGTGCCGCGTACGGTGCCGACGAGCCGGCCCGAGGCCGCGAGCACCATGTCGAAGTCGACCGGCTGCTCGCCGACGACCAGCGTGGCGACCTGCGGGTCCCGGTCGCCGGCCGACGCGATCAGCACGTACGTCCCGCCGCCCGGGGCCGCCAGCGCGTAGCCGCCGTCGTCCCGGGTGACCGTACGGCCGAGCTGGTGGCCGCGTACGTCGATCAGCGTGAGCACGGCGCGGCCCACGGGCCCGCCGTCCTGGCCGGTGACGAGCCCGCGGATCTCCACGCTGTTCTGACCGCCCTGGCCGCCTCGGCCGCCGAGGCCGTACGCCTCGGTCGCGAGGCTCGCGTACGGACGCTCGCGCGTGGCGGTGAGGACGGACGGCTCGGGGGCGAACGGCTGGGTCTCGAGGTGGTGGGGGACGGCGCCGAAGCCGTTGGGCGAGGTCGTCTCGGCACTGGTTGTCTCTGAGCCGGCAGTGGCGGGCGTCTGCCGGTCGCGCTGCGCGTGGCGGCCGGGCGCGGAGCCGTTCCTCGGCCGGGCGGGCTCGGTGAGAGCGGGCTCGGGGTCCGCCGGAGCCTCGGCCTGGACGGTGTGCGCGCTGGTCCGCAGCGGGACCTCCTTGATGAACAGCACGGCGATCAGCGCGAGGAAGGCGACCGGCGCGGCGTAGAGGAACAGGTCGCCGATCCCGTGGCCGTACGCGCCCTCCATGGCGGTGCGGATCGGCGCGGGGAGCGTGGAGAGCTTCGGAATCGTGCCGCTCTCGCCGCCGGTGCCGTCGACGCCGATCGCGGAGAGGTTCTCCTGCAGGTAGGTGCGGACGCGGTTGACCATCACGGCACCGAGCGCCGAGACGCCGATCGCGCCGCCGAGGGAGCGGAAGAACGCGACGACCGCGCTGCCCGCGCCCAGTTCCTCGGCGCGCACCTGGTTCTGCACGGCGAGCACGAGGTTCTGCTGGCTCATGCCGATGCCCATGCCGACGAGGAACATGAAGACGGCGACGAGCCAGTAGTCGGTGTCGTACCGCAGCATGCCCATGAGCGCGAAGCCGGCGGTGAGGAAGAACGTGCCGGCGACGAGGAAGACCTTCCAGCGTCCGGTGCGGGTGATGATCTGCCCGGAGACGGTGGAGGAGAGCGCGAGGCCGAGGATCATCGGCAGCGTCATCAGGCCGGCCACGGTGGGCGTCTCGCCGCGGGCGAGCTGGAAGTACTGGCTGAGGAAGGTCGTGCCGCCGAACATGCCCACGCCGACCAGGACGCTGGCGACCACGGCGAGACTGATCGTACGGATCCGGAACAGGTGCAGCGGGACGATCGGCTCCCTGGCCTTCGTCTCCACCAGGAGGAACAGCGCGGCGAGCACGACGGCCCCGCCGACCATCGCTCCGGTCTGCCACGACAACCAGTCGTACTTGGTGCCCGCGAAGGAGACCCAGACCAGCAGCAGGGAGACAGAGGCCGCGATCAGGACCGAGCCGCCCCAGTCGATGCGCACGTCACGCTTGACCACCGGCAGGTGCAGGGTCTTCTGCAGCACGATCAGCGAGATGATCGCGAACGGCACGCCGACGTAGAAGCACCAACGCCAGCCGAGCCACGAGGTGTCGACGATCAGGCCGCCGATGAGCGGGCCGCCGATCGTGCCGACGGCGAACACCGCGCCGAGGTAGCCGGAGTAGCGGCCCCGCTCGCGCGGCGGGATCATCGCCGCCATGATGACCTGGGCGAGGGCGGTCAGGCCGCCGACGCCGAGGCCCTGCACCACCCGCGCCGCGATCAGCATCGAGGGGTTCTGCGACAGACCGGCGATCGCCGACCCGATCACGTACACGGTCAGCCCGAGCTGGATCAGCAGCTTCTTGCTGAACAGGTCGGCGAGCTTGCCCCAGATCGGCGTCGAGACCGTGGTCGCGAGCAGCGTCGCGGTGATCACCCACGTGTACGTCGTCTCGTCCGCGTGCAGTTCCGCCGTGATCGTCGGCAGCGCGTTCGCCACGACGGTGGACGACAGAATCGCGACGAACATCCCCAGCATCAGACCCGAGAGCGCCTCCAGGATCTCCCGGTGCGTCATCGCGGGGGCCGCCGCGCCCGGCGGCGTCTCCCTGGTCATCGCGTTCGCCATCAAAGCCCCTCTGTGCTTGAACTTAGTTTCCCTAAGCAATCATACGATGATCGTTGCTTGGGGCAACCAAGTGGTCATGGTGGTGGGGCGCTCAGGCATGACAAAGGCCCTGAACCCGCAGGTCAGGGCCTTATTACTGGTTTCCGGCTGTGGCCGGTATCACCGATAGTTGACGAACTGGAGGGCGATGTCGAGGTCCTTGCCCTTGAGCAGCGAGATCACCTGCTGGAGCTCGTCCTTCTTCTTGGAGCTGACCCGGAGCTCCTCGCCCTGGATCTGCGCCTTCACGCCCTTCGGGCCCTCGTCCCGGATGAGCTTGGAGATCTTCTTGGCGTTCTCCTGGTCGATGCCCTCCTTGAGGGCCACCACCAGGCGATACTCCCGGCCGGACGGCTTCGGCTCGCCCGCGTCCAGGATCTTGAGGGACAGGTTGCGCTTGACGATCTTCTCCTTGAAGACGTCGAGGACCGCGTTGGCCCGCTCCTCGCTGTTCGCCTTGATCTCGATGTCCTTCTGCCCCGACCAGGAGATGCTCGCGCCCGTGCCCTTGAAGTCGAAGCGGTGCCCGACCTCCTTGACCGTCTGGTTCAGGGCGTTGTCGACCTCCTGCCGGTCGATCTTGCTCACCACGTCGAAACTGCTGTCGGCCATCGGTGTCCGTGTCCTCTCTCCGTTGACCTTCGAGATTAGTGGCCCCCGGTGCGATCAGAGGTCCTTCCTCATCACGACGCGGGGCGCCACCTCTATGCCGAGGGCCCGTTCGTGCTCGACCAGCGCGCCGAGTTCCGGCCCCCACTCGCGGGGTGGGATGACCCGGAATCCGCGGCGCGCGTACCAGGGCGCGTTCCACGGCACGTCCCGGAACGTCGTCAGCGTCACCGCCGCAGTGGCGGCCCGCGCGGCAGGTGTGTGCATGGCGGTAGTCGTTGGGTCGGCAGTTGTTCGCGCGGCGAGACCGGCTTGCATCGCGGTAATAGCGCAGACGGCCTCCAGAAGCCGGGTCCCGATCCCCTGGTTGGCGTGGCTGGGATGCACGGCGATCTGTTCGAGATGGGTCAGGCCGTCGACCACCCCGAGCAGGGCGAACCCCACCGGCGGCCGGCCGGCCACGATGACACGCGCGGGATCGTCACACCCCTCGATGACCGTCGTGCCGGGCGGGAAGACGATGCCGAGCGGAGCGAACAACTCGTCCGCCGCCCGCTCGACCTCCGGGAGGGCCACGAGGTCCGTCGGCCCGGCCTGTCTGATCACCGTCCCACTATGACCGCCGGCCTGCCGCGCCCGCTCCTGGGTTTCCGGACCCGCCGCTGTCCAGGAGCGACCCGGACGGAACCCATGTCACGTGCACCCGGGAAGTCCGCTATTCTTCTACCTGTCGCCGCCGCGAGCGGAAGACACGGCAGGTTGCCCGAGTGGCCAAAGGGAGCGGTCTGTAAAACCGTCGGCTCAGCCTACGCAAGTTCGAACCTTGCACCTGCCACCAGCAGGAAAAAGAGCCCCTGACCAGCAGCGATGCGGGTCCGGGGCTCTCTTCGTGTGTCCGGTGGTGTCCGGTCGTCAACGGCTCGCTACGGGTGATCGTGCCGAATACGTGCCGAAGTTTTCAGGGCTTCGTGGCGTCCCAGATCCGGCGCATAGCTTCGGTCTCCTGCCCGTGGATGCACTTGGCGTAGACCCGTAGGAGCACGTCCACGCTGTGCCCTGCCCACTCAGCCACCTGGGGCGCTGGGACTCCCGCGTTGAGCCACGTGGACACGGCAGCGTGACGCAGGGCGTACGGCACGGCCATGAGGGGCGACACGGCCTCTGCAGCTGAGAACGCCTTCTCACGAGCGTCATGGAAGACCTTGAGGTAAGCGCGATCGGTCATGATCCCGCCCCGGGGGCCGATGAACACGCGCCCATCGGGGCCGGTTCCGTACGCCTTCAGATGCGTTCGCAGCAGCGTGACCAGCTCGGGATGGATCGGTACCGATCGTGTCTCGCCTTCCGCCCGATGCTTGAGGGCGCGCCGCTCCCGCGGTCGGCCGCTGTTGGTCCAGCGGCTTCCGGCGCGCGGCTCAGCATTGGTCAGGCGCATTTCACCCCAGCCGTCGTCAGGGAGGCTCACGAGATGTTCCCGACGCAGGTCAACGGCCTCTTCCGGGCGTAGGGCGGCATAGTACATGCAGCCGAAGAACGCTTCCATCCGCTCTCCCCGCCTGCTGTCCTTGCGTACCGCCATCAGGAACCGGCGAGCCTGCTCGATATTGATCACGGTGCGAGGGTCCACGGTGGAAAGTGTTCGGGGTTTGGTCCACTTCACAGCCTTGAATGGGTTGGCTGGAAGTGCTCCGATCTCCCGCGCGTATTCCATGACGTTGTTGAGGACCATTCGCTTCCGGTTGGCGGTGTTCGCGGCGGCGAGTTTCCCGTCTTTCGTCCGGCTGATCCGATCCAGTACGGCACGGGCCAGGGGGGCGCCCTTCCCCGGTTCGGTGAATGCGGTCAGAGCGATCGTGTGCTGCTCCAGCCAGCGCAAAGCGGCGGAGAGTTCTGTCGGCGGTTCTGCGGTGTCGCGAACGCGCATGCTGTAGGACCAGCGGAGAGCGGCGCGGTAGACGTCCCGATCCGCGGCCGCGCTCTCGACTGTGAAGAGTGCTTCCGTGGCGTCTGTGAGGGCTTCCGCGATACCCCGGCGATGGTTGGGGGAAGCGTAGGGCCATTTGGCGTCTACATAGGCCAGGGTGAAGCTGTACCAGCTCAGGACCGTCTCTTGCCGCTTCCAGGCGACGGGGCGCCCGGTGGCGATGGCGAAAGCCTCACCCTTGCGGGCGGCTGTCATCAGTTCGGAGCGGAAGGCGTCGGCCTGGGCGGCATTTCGGAAGGGCTCCTTCCAGGGCTTTCCTCCCGTGCTCCATCGGACCGTGTATGAGGTCACTCGCTTGCCGTTGTAGACCTCGGTCTTATAGATGCGGACGTCGTAGGTGATGTCCTTCATCAGTGGGCGTCCTCCAGGCTGTTGAGCCAGCGGTCGAAGTCGGTGCGGCGTATCCGTAGGTCGCCGTTGGGGAGTTTGAGGCAGCGGGGGGCGCGGCCCTTCTGGCGCCAGTCGTAGAAGGTGGAGCGGGAGATGCCGAGTTCGGCGCACAGCTCGGCGACGGTCAGGGGCTTGTTCGCGGTGGCGGTGGCCATGCTGGGCGTAGTCCTTCCGGTGGCTCGTGGAATGATGTTCGGCGCGGTTTTGAGGGGGGTAGCCGTCCCAGCCGTCCCAGGGTCATTTCCGCAGGTCAGCCCTGGGACGGCTTTTTGCGTGGGACGGCTTAAGCCGTCCCAGGAATCGGAGCCGTCCCGCTCTGACCTGGGCTGATGATGCTGGGACGGCTGGGACGGCTACCCCGCGCGAACGGGACCACATCGGCCTCCGGGACGGGGTCGAGAGCGGGGCAGTATCGGGTCCACGCGTCGATGAAGTCGGCCCGCTGGTAGCCCTTGGCCTGGGTGCCATCGGGGAAGCGGATGTTGCTCGACCGGATCTCGTATTCGCGCAGCAGCGCACCGATTCTCATGGGGGTGAGCCCGGCGGGGCCGTAGTCGGCCCAGGGCGCTTCGGGGTCGGCCTTAAGCCGTTGCAGCAGATCAGCGGTGGCCAACGCGGTGTCCGTGCCGAACGCGGCGCGGCAGTCGGCCAGCAGGCGGACGCGGGTGGAGGGCTGGCCGTTGTCGTCGGCCTCGGCGGTCAACGCCAGGACGGCGGCGCGGGCGCGCTCGGGCCAGTGGGTGCCGGCATGGTCGGCGACGACCACGAGGGGTTCCCAGGTGTCGGCGGCGCGGTCTTCGACAGGCATGGGGGGTTCGGCCTTCTCCAGGGTGTCGAGGTCGGCGCGCAGCCACGCGGCCAGGTCGGCGGCGAGCTGGCGCAGGGCGGGGCGGTCGCGGCGGTGGCGGTAGGGGGCGACGGTTTCGCCGGGGCCGCGGCGGCGCATGCGGATGACGACGGCGCGGTCTTCGATGGTGTCGGGCATGGCGCCGATCCCGGCGAGGGCGGCCATGGCGAAGGTCGGGATGGACTCGACGCGGCCGGTGTTGGCGTCGTAGCGCTTGGCGGGCCGGTTGCGCTGATGCCCCGCGTTCAGCAGTCCGCGAAGGTCTTCATTGCCGTCGGCCTTGGGGCCAAAGATGGTGTCGGCCTCGTCCACGAGCAGCGTCGGGGGGTCGTCGGTGATGGAGCGGTAGACGGCGGCGGGTGAGGAGTTGACGGTGATGAACGGGTCGTGACAGGTGGCCTCTACGACATCGAGCAGCCGGGACTTTCCGCAGCGCTTTTCGGGGGCGCGGATGACCAGGCGGGGGGCGTGCGGCCAGGCGGGTTGGGCGTGGGTCGCGGCGATCCACAGCACCACGGCGTCGGCGGCCTGCGGGGTCGGCAGGATCACGTAGCGGGTGAGCGCGGCGAGCAGCGAGTCCAGCAGGACGGTGCCGCGGGTAGCGGTCGGGTTCATGGTGTGGGCTCCTTGAGTCAGGCGGCGACGGTGCGGGGGCGCTTGGCCCCGTGACGTAGGCCGGATGTGACGGTGCGGTCGGTTTCGCGCTGGTCGAGCCCGGCGGCCACCCCTGCCTGTCCAAGCAGGGTTTTGACCTCCTCGGCGCCGAGTGCGCCGCCTGCGACGAGTTGCCCCAGGGCGATGGCGGCCAGGAACAACGTGCGGTTGCGCTGCCCTTCGGGGGCGGCGGCGACGCGGTCCACCTCGCCGTTGATCGCCGCGCGCAGGAACGCGCCGCGCCGGTCGGGGGGCAGGGCGAGGTGGAGCGGCTCGGTGGCCTGCGGGGGCGGGGGGACAAGGCGCTTGGACAGCCAGGGGGGCAGCGGGGCCGGTGGCGCGTTGTAGACGACGTCATAGGTGCCGGTGCCGTCAGGCAGGTCCACGAAGCTGCCGGGGCCGACGACGTAGCCGCCGTGCGCGCGGGTGTCGATCAGCCAGCCGAGCCCGTTGCCCTTGTCGCCTTCGGTGTTGCGCAGCTCGATCCCGTCCGGCGCCGTGTAGTACAGGTGCGTTCCGCCGCGCCGGGTGCAGACGTGGAAGGTCTCCAGGGTGGGGAACGGCTGTCCGGCGCGTTCGCAGACCAGCGCGAGCGCGTCCGCGCCGTCGTTGACGCCGGGCAGGTCCCACACCGGCGGGGGCGTCTCCCCCGGTTTGGGGGTGTCGAGGTCCACAACCACGAGCCGGGAGGGGCCGCAGGCGATGCCGATGTTGAACGGGGCGCGCGCCCACCACCGGCGGATGGCGTCAGGGTCGGCGGTGGCGCGGCGTTCCCAGTGGTCGAACCCCCGGGGCGGGACCTTCCCCCCAGGCACGAGCGGGAAGACGTGCCAGCCGCGGGCGGCAGCCGCGAGGGCGTATCGCAGGGTCGGCGGGTGGTTCATGACGCGCGTTCCTCCCTGTGCTGTGCGTGGGCGGGGGCCAGGCGTTCGGGGAGCAGGTCGAGCAGGGCGGCGGTGGCCTGCTGGGGGACGACGCCGTTGCCGATCAGACGAAGTTGTCCGTTGCGGCCGATGCTGGGGACGGCGGTGACCCATCCGGCGGGCAGGCCCATGAGCCATTCGGAGAAGGCGGGCGCGAGTCGCCGGCCGCCTTTGGACGCCGGTTCCGTCGGGCAGGGAGCAGGACGGCCTGTCAGCTGCTCCCAGCGGCGGATGGCGGGCTCGTAACGCCCCCACTGGACAGCGGGGCCGACTGCTGAGGCAGAAGGGTGACCAGTATCGGCAGGGGCGGTGTGCCGATGCCGACCTGGTGCTGTGCACGCATCCGCTCCCGGCGTGCCTTCCAGGTCGCATAGTTCTTGCCGTCGTCGTGCAGCGACCTGGACGGGGTCGGCAGCAGTTCGCAGACCTCGGCGGCCAGGGACAGGCCGTGCCTGCCTGCTTGCTGGGAAGGGGTTCGCCGCGTCTGCCGGTTCTCCTGTTCCGATGCGCGAGGGGTGGGCAGCAGCCTCGGGGAGCCAGGCGACGATGAAGATGCGGGCGCGCTGGTGCGGCGCTCCGATGTCGGAAGCGCGGACAGTCCGCCAGCGTCCCAGGTACCCGAGGGCGGCCAGTCCAGAAACGACTCTGGCCATAGCGTGCCCGCCGTTGACAGAGAGCAGCCCAGGGACGTTTTCGAGCACGAGCAGCCGGGGCCGTGGGTCCATTCGGCCAATAGCGTCGGCGATGTCATCGAACAGCCACCTTTCGTCGTTGACGCCCTTGCGGCGGCCGGCGGATGAGACCGGCTGGCAGGGGAACCCGGCGGTGACCACGTCGGGAGCAGGCACGGTGGCCCAGTCCACGGCGGTCAGGTCGCCCAGGTTGGGCACCTCGGGGAAACGGTGGGCGAGCACTGCGGAGGCGTGAGTGTCGTTGTCGGCGACCCACAGCAGCCGTGTGCCGAGCACGGTGGAGACCGCGCGGTCGAGCCCGCCGTAACCGGAACACATCGAGCCCGCGGTGGACAGCGGGGAGCGGTTCACCGGCTGCCGTCCCGGTACAGGCGGCGGAGGTAGTTGAACAGGCGGCGGCCCCAGCGCAGGCGTAGGCCGGTGGCGTCGCAGTGCCGGCACCAGCGGCGGACGCGCCCGTTGGGCGTGATGGTCTTGCCGTGTCCCTCGCAGCGGCGGCAGCGCCCGAACGGGGTGGCGGCGCATGCGGCGGCGTAGCCGAGCACCCACACGAGGGCGGCCAGGATCAGCCAGGCGAGGATCACTGACAGTGGCGGGATGGGTAGCGGCGGGGTGGTGGCGGTAGCGGCCAGCAGGGTCACGGTGAGCACTCCAGAGGCGTTTTCCGGCATGGCAGGCGGAGCCCGCTACCCGCTACCTGCGGGTATCTGGGCTGATCAAGGGCGGTGAGGGTGGTAGCGGCGCCGGTAGCGCGGGCGCTACCGGTAGCGGGTGAGCCGCTACCTTCTCCGCTCTCCTCGTGAGGGTCCGGTGAGGGTCCACCGGCCACTCCCGGTGACTGCGCGCGGGGTGGCCGGTGAATCCCGGCGGTCAGGTTCCGGTCTGGTCGCGGCGCTGCATCGCGGTCTCGATGGCGGCGCGCTTGGCGCCCTTGAGCGTCTGGCCGTCCCGCTTGATGTTGACGCTCGGCACGGCCAGGTCCCGCAGTTGAGCCGAGATCGCGTCGGCGGTGATGTCGGCGTAGTGCTCGGGGATGCGCTCGGCCAGCCGGGCGGCGATCAGCGCCCAGGGAAGGCCGGTCTCCGAACCCTGGAAGACGCTCGCGGCGTCGGCCAGGACGTCGCGCACTTCGCGGATGGCGGCCTGCCCGGCGGCGTAGCCGGACAGCGTGCCGGCGCGCTCGCGGAGCTTGCGGGCGACCTGGAGGATCTTCTCGGCGTCTTCGGCGTCGGCCAGGTGGAACCGCACGGTCGGGGTGTCGTCCCCGGCGCCGCGCAGCAGGCCAACGCCCTTGTAGGAGGGCAGCAGGGCGGAGGAGTCGAACCCTTCGGAGTAGGCGCCGGAGCCCAGCACGAGGTCGGAGACCTGCCATGAGCCGGTGCGCAGGGCGATGCGGACCTGGTGGTTGTCGCGGAAGCTGGTGAAGGCGGTGGCGGTGTCGCCGGTCCCGACTCCGCCGGGCTTCTGCGTGGCGTCCAATACGATGACGCCGGCGGCGGGGGCGACCTTGACCAGGAAAACCAGCAGGGAGGCGATCTCCTTGTTCAGCTCCTTGTCCCCGGTGTCGAAGTACTCCTGACACTCATCGATCACCACGAGCCGGACCGGCATGCCGTACTTCGGGTCGCGGGCGATCTCGCGGGTCAGCTTGCCCTCCGGGCAGATGTCCACCGGCAACTCGGAAAGCTTCTGATACCGGGCCTGCACGTCGGCTTTGAGGTCGCGAAGGGTCTGAACGAAGATCTCCAGCGGGTCACCATCCCGTGAAGGGGTGAACCCGAAAGAGCAGGAGTGCGCCACGAGGGCGAACTTCCGCCAGTCCGGGGAGCCCTTGCCGTCGAACACCTCCAACTGCACGTACGGATCGAGCGCGGCGTACAACGCGAGCAGGCGGGCGGTGAAGCTCTTGCCCTGCCGGGGCTGGGCGCCGACGA
>NZ_BOOB01000074.1 GCF_016863015.1 Microbispora amethystogenes
ACGCCGACCAACCGGCCGCACACGCCAAGACAACCACCCAGATGATCGAAGAGGAGTGCGCCGGACCGCGCCGACTCCAGAAGATTACCAGGCCCTGTCACTGTCTTGGCCCGGTTCGCGTTCAACGACGTACGGCCCGGCTTCATTCCCGTCACGAGTCACGTACGCGCGCGGGGGCAGAGGCAGGGGCGTGCTAGGACTGATCCACCTTGGAAGACGACGAAGGGGTAGGAGCCGGACGTGATTCGACAGGGGTTCCCTCGCGCCCTGATCGTGCTGGTCGGTACCGCGGCCGCGGTCATCACCCTCGCCGGCGTCCAGGCGGTGGGCTCGATCGTCGGCCCGGTCGTCCTGGCGCTGACGCTCGTCATCGCCGTCTCCCCGGTGCGCGGGTGGCTGGCCCGCCGCCACGCCCCCGTGTGGCTGCAGGTGGCCGTACCCCTGGCGCTGGTGCTGCTGGTCCTGCTCGGCATGGTCGCGGTGCTCAGCATCGCCGCCGCGCAACTCGCCATCCTGGCTCCCACCTACGCGCCCCAGTTCAACGCCATGGTCATGGATCTGCAGCACTGGGCCGCCGGGCTCGGCTACGGCAGCGACCAGCTCAACAAGGCCCTGTCGTCGCTCGATCCCGGCAAACTGATCGGGGTCGCCCAGAGTCTGCTCAGCAGTCTCCTCGGCGTGTTGTCGAGCCTGTTCCTCATCGTCGTCCTGCTCCTGGCCATGAGCCTCGACGCCCCCGTCATCACGCGGATCGTGGACGCCGCCGCCACCGAGCGGCCGGCGCTCACCCTCGCTCTCCAGACGTTCAGCTCCAAGACCCGCCGCTATCTGATCGTCTCGACGGTCTTCGGCCTGATCTGCTCGGTCCTCGACGTCACCGCGCTGTACGTCCTGGGCGTGCCGCTCCCGCTGTTGTGGGGCGTCCTGGCCCTCATCACGAACTACATCCCGAACATCGGGTTCATCCTCGGCCTCATCCCTCCGGCGCTGCTCGGGCTGCTGGAGGGCGGGCCCAAGACGATGCTGCTGGTCATCGCGGCCTACATGGCGATCAACGTGGTGATCCAGTCGTTCATCCAGCCGAAGTTCCTGGGGGACGCCGTGGGACTGTCCACGACGGCCACGTTCCTCTCGCTGATCGTCTGGGGATGGGTGCTCGGCCCGCTCGGCGCCCTGCTCGCGATTCCGCTGAGTCTGCTCGTCCGCGCCCTGCTCGTCGACAGCGATCCGGACGGCGCCTGGACCGCCGCGCTCATCTCCGGGCGGCTGCCGGAACGCGCCGCGCGACCCCGCCCCGAAACGCCCCCGGAAACCCGCCCCGAGAGGCGTCCGGAGCCACCCGGCGATCACTGACCGCGCATCGCCGGCGCAGCCGGACGCTCTCGACACGGACCGGTTCCGCGTGGTGCGGCGGAGGGGTACGGCGGGGCGCTCCGGCTTAGGGTCTGGTCATGCGGCGATGGGACGACGACGAGCGGCTGACCGGGATCACGGACGCCTCGGCGATGGAGCCACAGGTGCGGGCCCTTCTCGACGCGATGGGGAGGGACGGATGGGTCACCGAGGAGCCCGAGGCGCACCTGCTCCCCCATCTGCGCCGGGCGTGCGGGTCGGAGTGGCTGCTCACGGGTGAACGCCTGCTCGACGACGGCGTGTACGAGGTGACGGTCTCGCTGTCCGGTGACAGGGAGGGCGTCCACGTGCACCGCGACGTGATCCGTCTGCTGTCGTCGATCGCCGAGACCGCGTTCTTCGTACGGGAGGCGGGGCCGGGCGTGTTCGAGTGCGTGACCGGGCGGCTCGACGGCGACCCGCCCGGTTACAAAAGCCATGGTCACCTGGTCCGGCTCATCGTGACCTGAGCGCGGCCCGGCTCACAGGGCCTGTACGCGCGCCCTCCCGTCCGGCGAGGGCAGCGGCGTGCCCTCGGCGTACCTGCGCTTCCACGGGATGGCCGCGGCCAACAGCGGGAAGATCAGCAGCGAACTGATCGCCCAGGGGGCGTGCAGTTCCATCCAGGCGGGCCCGTGGAACTGGGTGAGCACGATGTATCCGGCCGCGGCCCACAGCGTGCTGCCGAGGATCGCGGGCCAGGCCCAGCGGGTGGGCCGGGCGACCAGGAACGGCATGAACCAGAGCAGGTACTGCGCGCCGAGGCGCGGCGTGAAGATCATGAAGGACAGCAGGATGGCGATCGTGACGTCGACGGGGTCGGCCCTGCGCCACCAGACGAGACAGGCGACGATCGAGGCGTAGATGAGGTACTGGCCGATCCTCGCCGGGGTCGGATCGAGGTTCCAGTTGCCGCCGCTGACCAGCGCGGTCCAGCCCCAGTCTCCCGTGATCGGGCGGACGTCGCTGGGCCGCAGGCCGATGGTGTTCAGCACCTCCGGAAGCTGCCGCCACTCCGTCCAGCCACCGATCGGGAGCGTCAGCAGGAAGAACACCGGCGGGACGGCGACGGCGACCAGCGCGACCAGCCGGCTGCGCAGCCCGGGCAGGAACATCAGCATCGCCGGGACGAGGATCACGGGCCAGCTCTTCGCGCACAGCGCGAGGCCCATGAGCGCGCCCGCCCCGGCCGCCCGCCACGTCGCCGCGCGGTCCTCGTCCGACGGGCGGACCAGCCGCCGGACGATCTCCCCCGGCGGGATCCACGGAAGCGGCAGCGCGCGGTCCGCGATCCGCAGCCGGGCCCACGGCAGCGGCTCCGGCCGCCGCCAGTCGCCGGGGCCGCGCGCCACGACGTACGCCGCGACGCCGAAGACCAGCGACACCGGCTCGACCTGGCCGTGTACGGAGGCGACGAGGATCGCGAGGGGGCTGCAGGCGTACTGGAAGGCGCGCAGTTTCGCGGTCCGTCCCCCGGCCAGCCTGCCGACCAGCGGGATCAGCGCGATGTCGGCGACGACCGTGACGATCCGGCCGGCGTAGTCCCAGGTGACGCCCAGCCACAGCAGCAGGCCGTACAGGTAGGGGATCATCGGCAGGAAGTGCCAGCCGCCGTTGCTTTCGAGCACCGGGTCGCGGCCTTCGACGATCGCCCTGCCCGCGGGCTGGAAGCTGTTGACGTAGTCGATCGGCTGGAACTTGGTGTCCTTGGCCGCCAGGACCATGATGAGAACACGTACGGCGATGCCGAGCGTCAGCGTGACGGCCGGCGACGGCCGCCAGCCCTTCCACTGGGCGACGAGCGCCAGTACGACGCCGGCGGCGAGGACGATGCTGGTGGGGATCGCGTATTCCATGACGATGCCAAGCCTGCCCGACGGACGGCAAAACCCGCGACTCAAGGGCGTATTCGGTCACCCACCCGTCGCGCTACGTCACCATTCGGGGTACTGTGAGCACGGAGCGTAGCATTCAGGAGACCTCGATGAAGATTCGCCTGTGGATCACTCTTGTCATGGCTGTGATCGTCGGCATGTTGATCGGCCTGCTGGCCCCCACACACGGGGGCGACCGGCGCGACGCGTAGGGGGTGTCGGGCTCGCGGCGCCGGCCGCCTGCCGGGGAGCGCCCGGGGCGCGTGGGTACAGGGAGCGCCCGGTCTCCCGGGGCGCGCGGGTGGCGGGGAGCGCCCGGTCTCCCGGGGCGCGGCGGGTGGGGTGGCGGTCAGGTGGCGGGGCCGGGCCCGGTGTGCCGGGCCCGGCCCCCTTTCATCAGGGCGTGCTTCTCCTGGTCACCGGGGTCAGAAGCCCGCGGTGACCCGGGTGAAGTCCCAGTCGCTCTGCGCGATGCCGCTGCAGTTCGACACCACCCCGCCGCCCGGGCAGCCGCGGTCGCGGTTGACCGACCAGAAGGCGAGCCGGCCGAGGCCCTTCGACTTGGCGTAGTCGCGGATCTGGGTCCAGGTGGACACCGAGGTCAGCTCCTGCTGGTCGGACAGGCCGTTCATGCCCGAGATGCCCATGTGGGCGTACGCCTGGGCGTCGCTCCAGCCCCAGGCCGACTTGAGCGCGTTCTTCAGGCCCTCGGCCGCGTTGACGGTGTTCTGGTACATGTTCGCGCCGCCGCCGAAGTCGAACGGCATGATCGTGTAGTTGTCGATGTTCACGCCGAGCGCCTTCGACTGGTTGATCAGCCGCGTGCCCCACCAGCTCGGGCCGGTCGTGCTGGTGCCGAAGGTGACGACGACCTTGACGTTCGGGTTGTTCTGCTTGACGATCTTGAGCCCGCCGAGGATGCGGTCCTGGACGGCCTCGTTCTCGAACTCGTCGGTGTTCTCGATGTCGAAGTCGACCGCGGCGGGGCTGTAGGCGTTGATCACCTGCTGGACCGCCGAGGCGAAGGCGGACGAGCTGGAGCAGTTCGGGCCGAGCTTGTTGCCCTGCCAGCCGCCGAAGGAGATCTGGACGTTGCCGCCGGCCGCCTTGATCTGCGAGATCGCGGTGGCGTCGGCGCTGCCGGAAAGCGGGCGCGAGCCGTCCCACGCCGGGACGCAGCCGCCGCCGGAGAGCATGAAGGCCATCGTGAACTGCTTGACCCCGGTGGCGTTCATGACGGTGGCCGGGTTCGGCGGGTTGCCCCAGCCCTCGTACAGGTAGGGCGCGCCGGGAAGCTTGCCGCCGCTCGCGGGGCAGCCCGTGGTGGTGCCGGTCACCGACCCGCTCGCCGCGGACTCGCCGTTGTTGTTGTACGCCTTGACCGTGTACGTGTGGGTGGTGCAGGTGCCGAGGCCGGAGACCGTGGCGCTGGTCCCGCTGACGGTCGCCCGGACCGACGTGCCCTCGTAGACGCGGTATCCGGTCACCGTGCCGCTCGACGCCCCCCAGGACAGCGAGATCGACGAGCTGCCGGTGCCGGTGACGGACGGGTTGCCGGGCTTGCCCGGCGCGCCCGACGGCGGGGTCGGGCTCGGGGACGGGTTGCCTCCGCCGCTCACCGGCTTCCAGAGTGCCGGGACGATCGGCGGCTCCCAGCCGGTCAGGGACGTGTGCGCCTGGATGCACTCGTAGTCGACGCCCTGGTAGGTGACGCGGGCGCCGACGGCGTACCAGGTGTTCGGGGCCCAGGCCGCGTAGGCCAGCGTGACCACGCCGCTCGGGGCGGCCGAGGCGGAGGCGGTGGTTCCCGCGACCAGTCCGGCGACCGCCAGGAGGAGGGAGGCGACCAGGGCGAGCGCCGCCCTGACCTGCCGGCGCGTACGGAAGCGAAGCTGCATTCTTCCTCGCAAGGTGGGGTTGGGGGGTGAGTGGGGGGGTCGAGGAGGGCTCAGCCCGTGAAGGCCTTGAAGATGTTCGTGAACTCGTAGGCGGACTGGGAGACGCCGCTGCAGGTGGGCGAGAGGGTGCCGTTCGGGCAGCCGCCGTTGTCCCGGCCCACCGACCAGAAGCCGATCCGCCCCACGTGGCCCGCCTGCGCGTACGACAGGAGCGTGCGGGCGTCGGCCTGGTAGGTCACCTGGCCGGTGTCGTTCTTGCCGATCATCGGGGTGAGGCCGAGCATCCGCTTGATCTGCGCGTCGGTCTTCGACGGCCAGATCTGCTTCATCTGCGCCACGGTGGCGTTCGCCGCGCCGACCATCGCGGCGCCCCAGGCGCCGGAGTAGCCGAAGTCCATCAGCATCGGGTTGACCAGGACGTTCAGGCCCCTGGCCGCCGCGTCCTGGAGGATCTGCACCGAGAACGGGTCGACGCCGTAGTCCTGGCCCTGCACGCGCAGCGTGTAGCTGATCACGGTGCCGCGCTCGGCCTGCAACTGCCTGAGCGCCGTGTTGACCTTGGCGATGTCGATGGCCGCCTCGACGTCCACGTCCAGATAGTTGCTGCCGACCGTGTCCAGCACCTTCTTGTACGCCGCGAGCAGCGCCGCCGAGGTGCCGCAGGTGTGCTCCAGGTAGGGGCCCACGGCGCCTCCGGTGGCCACGATCACCTGGCCGCCCCTGGCCTGCAGGCCCTTGACGTCGCCCACGATCCGCGCGTCGCCGATCGGGATCGTGCCGCCCCAGGCCGGGTTGCAGCCCGTGCTGTCCCCCAGCGCGAAGGCGAGGGTGTAGTTCTTCACCCCCGTCGCGGTGTACGCGCTCACCAGCGACGGCGTGGTCATCGTGATGTCGACGTACGGCGCGAAGGTGATCGAGCCCGGGTTGGGCGGCGGCCCGGAGGGCGACGGGCTCGCGCTCGGCGAAGGCGAGGCCGAAGGCGAGGGCGACGGGCTGACCGATGGTGACGGGGACGGCGAGGGCGACGGCGAGGGCGCGGTGCCCGGGCCGTCGAGGACGACGTCGTCGGCGTAGTAGGTGCCCTGGCCGTACCAGCCGTTGACGTAGACCGTCACGCTCGTCGTGGCGGATCCGGTGGTGAAGGACGTGGCCAGGCGAGACCACGCCGACCCCGGCGAGGCCCACGTCTGCGCCTCGACCCCGGCGCCGGTCGCGCCCAGGAACACATAGTTGCCCTGCACCCAGGCCGACAACGCGTACGTCGTGGACGGCTTCACCGTGATCGTCTGCTGGCACCGCGCGTAGTCGTTGCCGGCCGGCGTCGCCGACAGCGCCCTGGACCCGCCGTGCACCGGGCTCGACACCGCCTGCGCCGTCGGCGCGCACGTCCAGCCCGACAGGCCCGACTCGAAGCCCGGGTTGGCGGCGATGTTCGCGGCCCGGGCCGTTCCGGTGAAGGCGCCGGTGAGCAGGGCGGCGAGGGCGAGGGACGCCGCCGTGCCGGCGCCGACGATCTTTCTCATGCGCGCCGTCCCGGGTGCGGGGCGACGGTCGTGGAGGACTTGCGGCGCGGATTCGTGATCTGCATGGTCACAACCTCTGTGGGGGGTGAACGGGAGGTTGGCGGAACGGGAGGTCGGCGGAACGGGAGGTCGGCGGAACTCCGTACGGCCGGCGCCTGACGGAGGCGGCCGATCGGACGGCACCGGCCGTACGGAAGCCGGGAGCGTCCGGCGACGGGACGCGAGGGGACGCGAAGGGAGGAGATGTCAGGGATGGGAAGAGGCCATGCCGACTCCCGGAGGCGTTCTTTTAGGAAAGTTTCCTAAGAGTTGTACGGATCGTAGCTTCGCGGTCGCGTGCCTGCAAGACCCAATTCGACAGCGTTCCTAACGCAGGCTGTCAGGCCCGGGTCGAGGCCGCGGGCGCGTTATGCGGGTGTTAAGGGCGGGCTGCCCGTCCGATAAGCGAGCCCGTCGAACGGGCGTCTCCCCCGCCGCGCCACCCCTGCCACAGGGCGACAGGCATCGATCGATCGAGGGAGTGTCCTGTGATCACGTTCGCGGCATTATTGCCTCATGGCCGAACCGGTGCCGTTAGGCGGCTGTCCTCACGTCCCTCGGACCGCGATCCCCCGGGCGTCGCGCGGAGGCGCGGCGCCGCCGCACTCCGGGGCGCGTGTCCCGGCCGGTGAAGCCGGGAGGGCCCGGTGGTGAGCGTCGCCGAGAGCGTGCGGTTCGGGGTGCTCGGCACGTTGCGCGCGGAGGTGGAGGGACGCCCGGCGCACCTCGGCGGTCCCCGGCAGCGGGCCGTGCTGGCGATGCTGCTGATCGCGCGGGGCAGGAACGTCTCCGCGGAGCGGATCCTCGCGGACGTGTGGGAGGACTCCAGGCCGCCCTCCATGACGACGTTGCACGGATACGTCGCCGACCTGCGCAGGGCGCTGGAGCCGGAGCGGGCGTCCGGCGCCCCGGCCCGGCTGCTGGTGCGCGAGGGAGCCGGATACGCCCTGCGCGCCGCCCCGGCCATGGTGGACGCCGAGCGCTTCACGGATCTGGCCGCGCGCGGCCGGCGGGCGCTGGAGGACGGCGAGCCGGACCACGCCGCGGACCTGCTCGGGCAGGCGCTCGCGCTCTGGCGTGGCCCGGCCTACGCGGAGGTGGCCGAAGCCGCGTTCGCGGTGCCCGACGCGACCCGGCTGGAGGAGCTGCGGGCCGCCGTGCGCGAGGACCGGCTCGCCGCCGTCGTCGCGGCGGGGCGACACGTCGCCGCCGTGGGCGAGCTGGAGGCGCTGGTCTCCGAGCAGCCGCTGCGGGAACGCGGCTGGGAGCTGCTCGCCCTCGCCCTCTACCGGTCGGGACGGCAGGCCGAGGCCCTCGCCGCGCTGCGGAGGGTGCGCCGGCGGCTGGCGGACGAGCTGGGCGTCGAGCCCGGCCCCGGCCTGCGCGACCTGGAGGCGGCCGTGCTCGCCCAGGATCCCCGGCTGCTCCCGCCGCCCGCCCGGCCCGGCTCTGCGCTGCCGGGCCCCACGCGGCCCGGCCCCGGGCGTTCCCCCCGGGTCGCGGAGTCCTCGCCGCCCTCGGGCAACCTGCCGTTCGCGCTGTCCGGATTCGTCGGCCGCCGGACCGACCTCGCGGCCGTCGCCGGCCTGCTGGAGGAGCACCGGCTCGTCACGCTCACCGGGCCGGGAGGGGTGGGCAAGACCCGGCTGGCCCTGGAGGTCGCCCGCGCCCGCGCGCACGACGACACCCGCGACGGCGTCAGCGGGAGCGCCGACGGGCCCTGGCTCGTGGAGCTGGGCGCGCTGCGCGCCCCCGAGCTGCTGGCGGCGACGGTCGCGACCGCCCTGGGCCTGCCCGCCACGTCGTCCGCCGAGCAACTGGCCGCCGTGCTCGCCGGGCGCGACGCGCTGATCGTCCTCGACAACTGCGAGCACCTGCTGACTCCGGTCGCCACGCTGGTCCACACCCTGCTGACCCGCTGCGGAGCCGTACGGATCCTCGGCACGAGCCGCGAGGCCCTGGGCCTCACCGGCGAGGTGGTCTACGAGGTGCCGCCGCTGGACGCCGCCACGGACGCCGCCGACCTCTTCCTCAGCCGTGCGGCCGCCGGTGTTCCCGGCTGGACGACGGGGCCGGACGACAGAGACACGATCACCGCCCTGTGCGCCGGGCTCGACGGGATCCCCCTCGCCATCGAGCTCGCCGCCGCGCAGTGCCGCACGCTGTCCGTGGAGCAGATCGCCGGCGCCCTGGAGGACCGCTTCACCCTGCTCGTGGGTGGTCCGGCCGGGCGTCCCGACCGCCATCGGACCCTGCTGGACACGATCGCGTGGAGCGACGATCTGCTGCTGCCGGACGAGCGCCTGCTCTTCCACCGGCTCGGGGTGCTCGGCGGCGGCTTCGACCTGGAGACCGCGGCCGCCGTCGGCGGGATCACGCCCGTCCTCCCTCCGCTGTCGGCGCTGGTCCGCAAGTCGCTGGTCACCGCCGAGCCCGGCACGGCGCCACGCCGTTACCGGATGCTGGAGACCGTGCGCCAGTACGCCCTGGCCGCGCTCTCCCCACAGGAGCTGGAGGAGACGCGGGCCCGCCACCGCGCCTGGGCGCTGGCGCGGGCCGAGAGCGTCGAACGCCACCTGCGCGGCCCGCAGGGCGCGGTGTTGCTCGACGGGCTGAGCCGCGACCAGCCGGAGTTCCGCGCCGCGTTCTCCTCCGCGCTGGCGGCGGGTGACGGCGCCTACGCGCTGCGCCTGGGTGGCGCGCTCTTCTGGTTCTGGTTCCGGATGGGCCATGTGGCGGAGGGTCTCGCCTGGCTCTCTGAGGCGTTCGCGGCCGCCCCGGAGGCGGGCCCCGCTGTCCGTGCGCGCGCCCGGTTCGCCGTGATGGCGCTGCTCTACCTGGCCGGACAGCCCGCGCGGTCGCACGAAGTGGCCCGTACGGCCGTCGAGGAGGCCCGTGAGGCCGGCGACCCGGTGACGGAGGCGGGCGCCACCGCCTACGGCGCGTACACGGGTGTGCTCGCCGGTGCGCCGATCGACGTCACGGCCCTGACCGGGCGGGCCGTCGAGATCGCCCGGCACACCGCCCAGACCTGGCTGGAGGCCGAGACGCTCATGGTGCGGGGCATGGCGCTGCGGGCCCTGGGAGACCTGCCGGCCGCCGACGCGGCCTTCCAGGAGGCGATCGCCGCCGCCCACGCCAGCGGGCACGACTGGGCCGCGGACGGCGCCGCCTGGTGTGACATGAAGACCGCGTCGGACCGTGGGGACGGCGCCAGGGCGCTGGCCGTCGCGGGCGACCTCCTGGCGGCCATGGACCGCTACGGAGACATCTCCTTCTGGCTGGTGACGGTGCACAGCACGGCGCGGGCGCTGGCGCTGACCGGCCGGGCCGAGGAGGCCGCCGTACTGATGGGGGCGGTGGAGGCGATCGGCGCCCGGGCGGGTGTGTCCCCGGCGCTGATGGACCCGCTGGACGGTCCGCGCGAGGCCGCCGCGGTCCGTGCGGCGCTCACGCCGCAGGAGTACGAACGCCACGCCGCCCGTGGGCGTGAGCTGTCCCGGGAGGAGACGAGCCGGCTCGTCAGGGCCCTGGTCCCGGGCCGCCGGTCCCGCTGAGGCGCACGACGGCCCGGCCTTCCCGGCGACCCGGGTCATCCCAGCGCCCCGGACCTTCCCGGCGACCCGGGCCTTCGCAGCGACCCGGGCTATCCCAGCGACCGGGGCCTTCCCCACGTCCGGCGCCTCGCCGACGGCCGCCGGCCCGCCCCCGGCCAGGGCCTTTTCGCCGGCCGGGGCCTTCCCGGCCGCTGGGAAGCCACTGGGAAAGGCGCTGGGAAAGCCGGTTCCCGGCGGCCCCCCAGCGGGCCCGCACATCCTCGTCTTCGTGAGCGGACGCCGCCCCACCCGGGCGGCCTGACGACGAGGAAGACCATGATCAAGCGAGTGACGCGCACCACGGCCGAAACCCGGCCGGACGGGCACGCCGTCGTCGCCGGGGCGGGAATCGGTGGGCTGCTGGCGGCCCGGGTGCTGACCGAGACGTTCGGCCGGGTCACGGTGATCGACCGTGACGAGCTGCCGGACCAGGGCGTCCCCAGACGGGGGGTGCCGCAGGGCCACCACGCCCACGGGCTGCTGTCGCGGGGCTGCGAGATCCTCGAGGACCTGTTTCCCGGGCTGACCGCGGACCTGGTCGCCGAGGGCGCCACCCCCTGCGACATCCAGAACGACGTCCGCTGGTACAACGACGGCCGGCGGCTGCGGTCCGCGCCCTCGCGGATGCGCGGCCTGACGGTGAGCAGGCCGCGGCTGGAGGCGTCCCTGCTGTCCCGGGTCGCGGCCCTTCCCGGCGTGACGATCCTGGAACGCCGCGAGGTGGTCGAACCGATCACCGGCCCCGGCGGCGCGGTGACCGGCGTACGGCTCGCGGGCCAGAGTCATGAGCCCGGTCGTGAGCCGGAGGACCTGCCCGCGGACCTCGTCGTGAACGCCACCGGCCGGGGCAACCGGGGCACCGAGTGGCTGCGCCGGCTGGGATACGAGCCCGCACCCGAGGAGCGCGTCGACTCGCGCCTGGTGTACGTCTCGCGCGAGTACCGGCGGCGTCCCGGGGACGCCGAGTTCGTCGCCGTCATCGTGGGGCACACCGCGGCCGTGCCGAGGGGCGGGGTCGCGCTCAGCGGGGAGGGCGACCGCTGGCTGGTCACCCTGTTCGGCATGGGCGACGACGTGCCGCCCGTCGACCCGGACGGCTACCACCGCTTCGCCGCCCGGCTCCCGGTGCCGGACCTGCATCTCCTCCTGGAGCGCCTGGAGCCCCTCACCGAGCCGCGGCTGATGCGCATCCCGGTGAGCATCCGCCGCCGGTACGAGCGGCTGGACCGTTTCCCCGAGGGCTACCTGGTCTTCGGTGACGCCCTGTGCCAGTTCAACCCGTCGTACGGACAGGGCATGACGGTCGCCGCCTGCGAGGCCGCCGCGCTGCGCGAATGTCTCGCCGACGGCGGTGGCGCCGGCCTGGCCCGCCGCTTCTTCGACCGCGCCGCGCGGATCATCGACGTGCCGTGGGACATGTCGGTCGGCGGCGATCTGCGGTTCCCGTCCGTCGAGGGGCCGCGCACCCTGCGGACGAGGCTGCTGAACCGCTACATCTCCCGGCTGCATGTGGCGGCGGAGGCGGACCCGGTGGTCGGGCACGCGTTCCTCAGCGTCGCCAACCTGCAGGCGCCTCCGCAGCACCTGATGTCGCCGGGCGTCCTCGCCCGGGTGCTCCGGCCGCGAGCCGGCCGCGCTGCGACATCACCCCCGACGTCACCCCCGGCGGGCCCCCGGCCCGCGGCCCGGGACCACGTCCCGGCCTGAATGGCTCACCCGAGCCCTGTTCCCCCACCAGAGCGGTCCCGAAGGGACCGGAAGAAAGGACACCTCTCATGATGAAGCGCACCTCCCTCCGCCTCGCCCTCGCCGCCGTCGCCACCACCGCCGCCGTCGCCGGCGGTCTGGCGGCCACCTCCGCCCCGGCCCTGGCGGCCACGGGCGCCACGGCCAACTCGGGCAGGGTCGCCCCCGGCGCCACCGGGACCTTCCTGGCGATCTGCCCCTCGTACGCGCCGCACATGCTGGCCGACACCATCCAGATCACCGCCCCGGCCGGGGTGTCGATCTCGACCAGCCTGACCCGCGACTCCGACGTCTTCCACCGCGACCTGCTCAGGGTGACGGCCGTCAACGGAACCTTGGCGAGCGCCTACGTGGCCGTCACGGCCTCGTGCACGAGCTGATCTGGCGGGGATGCGGTTCAGCGGAGGATGGTGCCCTCGCGCAGGGCGTGCCGTCCTCCGCTCTGGACGGTGACAAAGTCGACCACGCCGGTCAGCTTCTGCAGGTCGAAGCCCGCCTTGACGCGGCCGGGCTCGGCCGGCACGTAGACGGTGAGCAGGTAGTGGCGCCCGTTGGCCGCGCCGAGCGCGTCGAGTTGCGCGCGGAACTCGGCCAGCAGGGCCGTCAGGTGACGCCTGTCGTCGGCCCCGACGTGGTTGCCCAGGTGGCCCTCTTCGCCGGGCCACTCCCAGTCGACGTCGATGCCGTCGAAGACGCCCGCGGCGCTGCCCGGCCCGCCTCGGCTGCCCACGCCCGGCAGGTCACCCCTGATGTACGCGTCGAGGCACGACTTGACGAACCGCTGCCGGGTGGCGGCGGTGCGCGCGACGTCCGAGAAATACTTGGAATACGTCCAGCCTCCGATGGAGACGAGCGTCTTCAGGTTGGAGTGCCGGGCCTTCAGCTTCTTCAGCTGGTTGAAGTTCCCGGCGAGCCGGGCGTCCGGAGGGTCCGCCCTGCCGTCCAGCGACTCGGCGGCCGTGAAACCCCGCTGGTAGTCGGCCCAGGCGTCACCCGCGCCGTCGCCCTGGTCGGGGTCCTCGGGATCGGGCGCGGGTGGCCGGGTGACACCGGCCAGGCAGGTCAGGGACGTCGGGTCGATGTTCGCGAAGGCGTAGACGGCGTGCGTCAGCCGGCTCGCCTGCCCGCTCTCCTCCAGGTCGCGCACGGTCGACGTGGCGCCGTACGCGCCGCGCTGGGGGACGTACCCGACCCTGATCGGGCGCGGCGAGGGAGAAGGGGAGGGCCTGGGGGTGACCGTGACGGTGACCGTCACCTCGGGCATGGGCACGGACTCGGTCTCCACCCGGGTCGCCGCGGCCTGCGCGGCCGTCACCGTGCTCCCCGACGTGCTCCCCGCCGTGCTCCCCGACGTGCTCTGTGACGTGCTCTGGGCGGGAGCCACCGCCGCCCGGAAGGGACCGGCGGCGGGGGGCAATGTGAGACGCACTGTGGGACGCGGCTTCACCTGCATGGTCCGCGCCGCGGGTGCGGCGGCGGTCCCGGTCGCCCGGGCCGGGTCGAAGCAGGCGATGAACAGGGCGGAAAGTACGGCGGACAGGACCACGACGGTGAAGGCGCCACGCGTGATCGCTTGCATGGTTACTCCGAACGGAAAAGGGACCTCCGGCGCCGGAACGCCGAGGGGAGGGAATGCCGCGGGAGCGTAGTGACGTCGTCGACCGGCGGACAACCGGCCCAGTCTTAACGCCGCATTATGGCGGGCTCATGTCGCAGGTGGGCGCGTTCCAGCGAGCCGACCTGCTGTTTTCATCATGGCAGTGGTCTCTGCAAATTTCACCCCGTGCGGATGGGAACGCACGCGGGCCGGTCCCTCCGGATCGATGGTCAGACGGCGGCGACGAGGGTGAGGACGCCCGCGCCGACCAGGGCGAAGGCCCACATCCGGTCGAGGTTGAACCAGGCCCGGCGCAGGACGGCGACACCGAGGAACTCGTACACGACCACCGCGACCACGGTCGCCGTGAGGAACATCGCGAGCGTGTGCACCCCGGCGACGAGCAGCCCGCCGGACAGCGCGTGCCCGTGGTGGCTCGCGGGCATCCGGGTCAGGACGGGCAGCAGCATCAGCCCCGCGCCGTGCACCGACGACATCAGGAACGACCAGGCGGCCAGTTGCGGCAGCGACAGCCGCATGCCCACCCAGCGGAAGTGCCGCCGGGCGAGCAGGTGCCACAGCCCGAACCCGACGAGCAGGACCCCCGCCCCGATCGCGAGGGCCGTCCCGGTCACGAGCGACCCGGTCGCGGACACCACCGCCACCACCAGGGCCACCGACGCGAGGTGGCCGAGCGCGATGACCGGGAGGGACTGCAGCAGTAGGTCGCGGCTGCGCTCCTGCAGTCCCCGGGCGACGGCGAACAGCCAGCCCATCGCGGGGTTGATCCCGTGAAAGGCGCCGAGCAGGATGACCGCGGTCAGTGTCACGGGTAGCAGTAGGAGTCGGAGGACGCGTCGCCGCCCTGCAGCCGGGTCTGGTGCGGGCGCAGGCCGCGGAAGTCGTCGCCGTGGGGGAAGAACCGCTCGTCGAGCGTGAAGCCGTCCGCGTCGATCTTCGCCATCCACGCGCCGACCCCGTCCGGGTAGAACTGGTCGTCCCAGGCGCCGTAGAGGGAGTTGGTGACGTAGACCCGGCGGCCGTCGCGGCTCACCTCGACCATCTGCGGCCCGCCCGCGAGCCGCTCGCCCGGGGCGGCGGGGTGGGCGGCCCGGTCCACGATGCCGCCGAGGCGGATCGAGCCGATCTCGACCGGCTTGAACGGGTCGGACACGTCGTACTGCTTGAGCTCGCCGGTGCCCCAGCACGACACGTACAGGCGCTGGTCATCCACCGACAGGTCGATGTCGGTGACGAGCGGCGGCACCGCGCCGAACGGCTTGAGCACGTCGGGCAGGTCGTCCGGCGACGCGGGCTCGGCCGGGATCGTGATGACCTTGGTCGCCGCCCAGCGGGAGCCCTCCCTGTGCCACACCCACACCGAGGCCGACAGGTCCTCGACGCTGACGACGACTCCGGCGAAGCCGTACGTCTTCGTCGGGTCGTGGGCGGGGCGCAGCTCCAGCGTCATCTGGTGCTGGTCGCCGAGGTCGACCTCCTGGACGTGCCGGCGCTTACGCAGGTCCCAGAAGTGCAGCTTGTGGCCGTACTTGCGGCCGAGCAGCAGTTCGCCGACCACCCCGTCCTCGATCATCGAGGGCGTGCCCCACTCGGAGGTGACCAGCACGTCGTGGTTGATGTGCCACCAGAAGTCGTAGGCGAGGTACTGCGGGCCGCGGTCGACCTCCCACCTGCCGAGGACCTCGAACGTGTTGTGATCGAGGATGGCGATGCCGCCCGGGCCGTCGTCGCCGTAGCCGCCGAGCGCGCTGACATACAGACCCTCGGGGCCGCAGTGGACGGTGTGCGGGCGGGAGTAGCCGGCCCGCTTGCCCAGCTCCTCGGGCTCGATGACCTTCACGAGCTCGGGACTGACCCGGTCCTTGGTGTCGTACACGTAGATGCGCGACGACCGCAGGCCGGGGACGATCAGGTAGCGCCGCTCCACGTGCGGGTGCGGCGCGTACGGGCAGAGGGCGCTGCTGCAGGCGTTCCAGCCGAAGTGGTGCAGCTCGTCCCCCGTGTGCGGCAGGTCCGTCCAGCCGACCACCGTCCCGTACGCCGGAGAGGCGGGGTCGGTGTCGAGCACGGCGAGCGCGTCGGGCCGCTCGGCCGACCGGTCGAAGGCGGCCACGTAGGCCAGCTTCTCCGGCGGCGCCTCCGCCGCGTCGCGGGGCGAGGGATAGAAGGTCGGATCGGGCTTCCACAGCGTCATAGGGCCAACAATTGTCCTTATTACCCGTAGGGTCAATAGGAATCTTCCAGCTCTTAAACTGCCGTGACCAGGTGCTGCGCGGAGCTATACCCTGACTCATCACGCTTTACGGAGGCATGGGTGTTCTTCGGCATCACCAACATCTGGACCTACGTGGTCGGCTCGTTCCTGATCGTCCTGCTGCCCGGGCCGAACTCGCTCTTCGTCCTGTCCACCGCCGCCCAGCGCGGGGTCCGGCGGGGCTACCGGGCGGCGGCCGGGGTCTTCGTCGGCGACTCGCTGCTCATGTTCCTGTCGGCCGCCGGGGTCGCGTCGCTGCTCAAGTCCACGCCGGTGCTGTTCACGATCGTGAAGTACTCGGGCGCGGTCTACCTCGGCTGGATCGGCTTCGGCATGCTGCGCGGCGCCTGGCGCTCGCTGCGCGCCTCCCGCGCCAGGACCGCCCCGCCGGAAACCGGGGCCGCCGCCGAGACCGTCCGGGAGGACCCCGCGGCGGCCGCCCGGACGACCGGGCCCGCCGGGGAGCACGCGGCGGCCGACGAGCGGCGCGACCCGTTCCGGAAGGCGCTCACGATCAGCCTCCTCAACCCCAAGGCGATCCTGTTCTTCGTGGCGTTCTTCGTGCAGTTCGTGGACCCGTCGTACGGTGCGCCGGCGCTGTCGTTCCTGATCCTCGCGCTGATCGTGCAGGTGTTCAGCGTGACCTACCTGACCGCCCTCATCTTCGGCGGCACGTTCCTCGCGGCGCACTTCCGCCGCCGCCGCAGGCTCGCGGCCGGGCTCACGTCCGGAGTGGGCGCGCTCTTCCTGGGCTTCGGCGCCAAACTGGCCACCGCCACGCTCAACTGACGACGCCCCGCGCGGGACCGGGCGTCACTCGCCGTGCGCGTCGGCGAGCGCGGTCTCGAACGCGTCCATCGCCCGCTGGACCCTGTCGTACCCGGCCGACGGCAGCCACGCCATGACACGGGAGACCCCCGCCGCCTCGCACCGCTCCAGCGCGGCGGGGTCCGCCGGGACGGCCAGCATCACGACCTCGACGCGCCGGCCCGCCTCCTCCGCCCGGCGGAACAGTTCGGGGATCCGCTCCAGGACCCCCGGGCCGTAGTTGGGCAGCCAGGCGTCCCCGTAGTCCAGGACCCGGTCGAACACCCGCGGCCCGACCCCGCCCACGAGGATCGGCGGGTGCGGGCGCTGGGCCGGCTTGGGCCACGACCAGATGGGGTCGAACGACACGAACTCCCCGTGGAACTCCGCCTCGTCGCGGGTCCAGATCTCCCGCATGGCCTGCACGCGCTCCCGCATCAGCGCGAACCGGCGGGCCGGGTCGGTCCCGTGGTTGCGCATCTCCTCGCGGTTCCAGCCCGCGCCGACGCCGAACTCGAAGCGCCCGCCGGTCAGGTCGTCCACGCTCGCGACCGTCTTCGCGAGGCCGATGGGCTCGTGCTCCGGCACCAGGCAGATGCCGGTGCCCACCCGCAGGCGGGTCGTCGCGGCCCCGGCCGCCATCGACGCGACGAACGGATCGTAGGTGTGCCATTGACGCGCTCCCTGGCCTGAAGGCTGGGGATTCAGTCT
>NZ_BOOB01000075.1 GCF_016863015.1 Microbispora amethystogenes
GGCCCCGCATATATGCGACGTTGCCGAGATGGTGATAGCTGGAGGCCACCCCGGGCCGGTCGCCGATCTCCTCGCTGATGGCCAGGGACTTGCGATACCAGTCCTCGGCCTCATCCAATCGGTTCTGGTAAAACGCGACGTTGCCGAGCTGGTGATAGCTGGAGGCCACCCCGGGCCTGTCGCCGATCTCCTCTCTTATGGTCAGTACCGTGCGATACCAGTCGTCGGCCTCATCCAATCGGTTCTGGTAGAGCGCGACGTTGCCGAGCTGGTGATAGCTGGAGGCGGTGTCGTGCCGGTTGCGGAGCTCCTCGCTGATGGCCAGGGACTTGCGATACCAGTCCTCGGCTTCATCCCACCGGCCCCGATCCTGCGTAACCCAGCCGAGCTGGTGATAGGTGGCGGCCATGCCGGGCTGGTCGCCGATCTCCTCTTTGAGGGCCAGGGACTTGCCGTACCAGTCCTCGGCTTCATCCCACCGGCCCTGCTCTTGCGCAACCATGCCGAGTAGGTGATAGCTGGAGGCCATGCCGGGCTGGTTGCCGATCTCCTCTTTGATGGCCAGGGACTTGCGAGACCAGTCCTCGGCCTCATCCAACCGGCCCCGATCCTGCGCAACCATGCCGAGCTGGTGATAGGTGGCGGCGATGCCGGGCTGGTCGCCGATCTCCTCTTTGATGGCCAGGGACTTGCGATACCAGTCCTCGGCCTCATCCAACCGGCCCCGCCCTTGCGCAAGCATTCCGAGTTGGTGGTGGGCGCCGGCAATGTGGCTGAGCGGCTGGGGGGTTTGTTGTTGCAGAGCCTGGAGGATGGCGAGGCAGGTGTTTTGGGCGTGGTCGAGCCGGTGAGCGCGTAGTTGCCGGTTGGCTTCGCTGCCGACGATGAACAGCCACAGTCCGCCGGCGTCCGTATCGAGGCTGGGTGGGGTTCCATCGGGGGTCTCCAGGGCGTCGCGTATGCGGTCCGCCCACCCTTGGGCCTCCTCCCTCAGTCCCCGAAAGTCCCAATACTCGTTCAGAGGCTCGATAATGGCTTGAGCGTGCTGCCACAGCTGGTGGTCAAGGGCGTGCACGAGCATGCTGCCCAGGCTTCGGCGTTGTAGATCGATCACCGCGATCGCCAGCTGTGCGTTTCCGCGGGAGATCTGCTGGCCCAGCCATTGGCTGAGGGCGGCGTAGGCGTCTAAGAGAGCCCGGGTGGCAGCGGCGTGCTGCTTGTCGAACCCGTCGGGGTGGTCGAGACGCCACCTGTCGATCAGGTGGGCGGGTAGGGCTGGGTGGATTCGGTACATGCCGTGGCCCAGGGACGTGAGGAGTCCGACGGCGGTGGCCCGGTCTAGGACGCGTCCCCAATCGTCAAGGCTTCGGCCGCGAAACTGCGCCGGGGCCTCCGGTACCAGCGACATCGTGGCGAGAACGTTGGCACTGGCGACGCCGTGGAACAGTGCGACCGCGGCCAGGGCCTGCTGGTCGTCGGGCGGAAGATGGGTGAAGGAGTAGGCGACGCCGGCCGACAGGGAGGTGGTGCGGTCGCCGTCGTCGCTCCCTGGTAAGGGTGCGGTGCCCTGCAAGGCGGCCAGCAGTATGTCGGGTCCGGTGCCGTCGAGGTGCGGCAGGACCAGCCGCATCGCCAGGGGGTAGCCGTCCAGCCACTCCATCAGCTCGGCGAACGCCGGTCTTTGCCGACGCCGCCGGGAGTTTGGGAAGGGCAGCAGGAGATGGTCGGCGTGGTCGATCGCCTCATCCTCGCTCAGCCCACCGACCTCAATCCGTCGCAACTCCGGGCCGAGCCAGGTCTCCGGGGTACGGCTGGTGATCAGGATGGAGCTCCTGCCTAGTTGGGCGAGTTGGTGGAGGAACTGCCGCAGCTCCTCCAGCTGGGTGTCGGCCAGCGGCGGGGTGGCCGCCGTGGGGTCGGGCATGGAGTGCACGGATTCGAAGTTGTCCCAGATCAGCAACAGCCGATACTCGGCCAGGAGCCGCTGCACGATGCGGCGGCGCTCTTCGGTGTCGGCGAGGGCGAAGTCAGCGCCGAAGACGCGCAGCCCGATGGTATTGATCACACCGTCCAGGCCGAAGGAGGCCACCCCGGGCTCGAAGGAATGCCAGATCACCCACTCCGGGTCGTCGACGCCGCTGGTGTCGCGCCACCACCGGCCGAACGCCTTGGCCAGCTCGGTCTTACCCGTCCCACCGGGACCGTGCAGGATCACCACCCGCTGCAGCCGGGCCGCGACCTCCAGGGTGTAGAACAGGCCGTCACGGCCCACGAACGTCCCCACCGCAGCCAGATCATCCTCCACCGCAGCGCTGCCGTCCGAGCCGATGCGCAGCCGGTCGAGCATGTCATCCAGGGACGCACCTCGGCGCTCGGTCCGCAGATTGGGGAACCTGACGTCGCGGCGCAGGTAATGCACCGGTACCACCCAGTCCGCCAGCGGCAGTTTGCCTTTGGGGCTGGGTCGCTCATTGCGCAACGCCAGACGGGCACGACCGGCGGTGACCGCGTCGGCAACCCGGTCTCCGGCAAACAGCCGCTCGTAGAAGGCAGTCATGAACTCCGCCGCCGCGACCGCGTACACGCTATAGGCCATCGCGACCACCGACGCCGCTCCGCCCTGCACCAGCCTGGTCGCGACCGCCGCCTCCACCTGTCCGCCCACCTGGCCAGACTGGCAGGCGTTCAACACCACCACCGGCACCCGCCCGTGTGACAGCACCTGCGCCACCTTCTCCGCCGGCACCAGATCGGGGCCGCCGCTGCTGGTCTCGAACGCCAGCATCCCCCTCGGGACCGGTCCCTGGAAGCTCAGCGGGTCCCACCCAGCCGAGGGGACGCGCCCGTCGCCGAACACTCCGTGGCCGTCGAAATGCACCACCTGGAACGGCTCGCCTGCCTCGACCGCCTCCGCCAGGACCTCCTGCAACCGCTCTAACGTAGGCGGGCGCAGCACGACCAGGTCGACGTTGCCGCGAACCGCATCCAGCCGCTCGACCAACGGCCGGGCGATCATCTGATAGCCAACATCACGCTCGCCAGCCGGGCGGGAGATCACCATCAGCACCCGCAGCCGCGTGCCGCCCGCGGGAAACGCTTCCGTCAGGTCAGCCGTCGGCAGGCTGCGGGTCAACGCGACCTGATCCAGCACCAGCGGTATCCCCCGCACAGGGTCACGCATCAACTCCCAAGGCAGGCCCAGCCGCTGCGCCACGGTCGACTGGACGACCACCTCGACCGCATTTCCCCGCGCCCGCACAGCCGCGTACGCGGCCCGAAACGGCGCCGACCCGAACACCGCCCCAAACACACCCTCACCCCAAGCGGGCAATTTCGCAGCGATATCCGAACCGCGATCGGAATAGACCGCGAAGGGGTAACGGAGATAGTCCTCCAAATACCAGCGCAGATCCTCTAACGCCTGCTCGTCAAGCGGCCAGGCCACCTCGACCGGACCCCCTGCCGACCTCGGGAACTGCTCCCCGGCCAGCCACACCGCCACCGACAACCGGCCATCACCGCCGATGTCCACCAGCAACCGATCAACCACTAGCCCCGCCCGCACACCCCACATCACGGCATAGATGCATGCATCATTACAAGTACCGCCCCCCGGCATCCTAAGGCTAGACACCTCACCCTTTACCAGCAGCCAAACGAAACGCAACCAACCAGCACCGACCGCCCAGCATCGAACTGACCGATAAGTGGATAAACTGACGCAGAAAACCCCAATCGAGTCGTCCACCATCGAGATCCGAACCCGGACCCCTTCATTACGAGGGAAAGGCAGGTCCCTGGTGGATGACTTGCCGTCCTGCTCGGGCGGTAGGTGCGGGCCGGTGCAGTGTGATCGTGTACGGGGACGTTGCTGTACGGCGCTGCTGTACAGCAGTCACCATGAGCTGTGGCGGAACCCGTCTGTCAGGCCTCGCTGTGCAGGATCTCCATCGCCTGAAGCACGTCGGTAACGACATAGTCCGCGTCGTGTTCCTGGTCCGGCCACGCACCCCGGTCGATCCAGATCGTGCGGAGTCCGGCAGCGCGTCCGCCGGCGACGTCCGCGATGAGGTTGTCTCCAATCATCCAGCCTCCGGCCTAGCGGTTTTCAAGAGCACTACAGTTACTCCGCCGATACCGGCCGTGACCTGCGGATCAGCTTCAGCCAGGGGACCGACCCAGGAAGATCATCTCGCACATATCCCGCGGTGGCGCCAGGTGCATCCGGTAGCGGCCACGAACACGATCCCTGCCAGGATCAGGCGGTCATCGGCCCGCCGCCGCCCACCACCCTGCTGCCGCGTCGGCGGCTCCACCCGCTGGAACAGCTCCCAGAGCTCATCAGGAACCAGCTGATCCACGAAACCACGGTGATGGCCGACGCATCAATTTTTGCCAAGACAGAGCCCTCATTTACCCAGCTCAGCGGGGGTATCCCAACTATGTCGCGGTTTCGGGAATAACGGGAGTTCAGGTCTCGCCAGCCTCTCGCACGGTCATGATGGCGACAACATCAACATCGTTCAAAGGAGTGTCGATGCCCGTCGAGCCTTCCCTCGATCACACGCTCATTTGTGATCTCGGCTTCCTCCCCGCGCCGGGCGCACCGTGGGTAATCATCGTGGTGCTTGTGCTGGTCCCGCCGCTGGTCAAGAAGCTGCGTAACGCGGTGACTACCCTGATCTCTCGTGTCGCGGTCAACGGGTACCTCACCCTCTCCGTACGGGTAGGCTGATGCGCAGCCGACTCACCGGTGAGGGTTTCACCGAAGAAGAACTGATCGACGAGCAGGAGCTGTGCGCACGGTGGGGGCTGTCTAAGGCAGCTCTGGGGCAGCGGGTGCGACGTGGAGATCTCCCTGGCCCGATCCGTACACACCCGAAGAGGTGGCTGCGGTCTGAGGTGGACGCCTGCCTGCCGCAGGCCCATCTGGTCGACGATGCTGTAGAGGACGCCAGGCGTGAGCTGGCCGAACCTGTGCCGCATGATTCCCAGGGCCGCTTCACCTCCCGGGCTCCAACCTCCTCAAAGGAAGCTGCTCAGCCCGCTGAACTGGCGCGGACGGAAGTCTGCCTCCTTGCCCGTGAGCTGGTCGGCCAAGCGGCCCGACTAGTGATCGTCCAGAGCGCCTCTACCCCTGAGGATGCGGCGGACGAGGAGTACTTGGCCGAAACTATCCGGCAGGTGAGCACGATCACCGAGGACCTGCAGAATCTGGCCGTGGCTTATCTCGACAAGCAGGGATGGGACCAGGCCAAGATCGCGCAAGCTCTCGATCAGAGCCCGAAAAAGGTCCAGCGCCGTCTGATCGCTTCCCGTCGTACGCCGCCACGGCCGCGCATAGAGCCGAAACAGCTCGACCACTGGCTGGTGCGATACCGGGAGGTACGGGCGGATTCCGATTGGCCCGAAGCGGAAAGTCCATCAGCTGAGTTGCGCCGTGTCGGCATCCACGCCGAGTTACGGCAGTTGAACAGGCAGGCTGAGGATCTCGATGCTGACCCGAGATCGCCAGCGGACGAGCTGGTACGTGTGCATAAGAGAAGGGTCCAACTTTACGTGGAGCTCATCAAGAGCACTAAGAAGAGCAAGAACCCGGCAGCGTACGAGAACCTGCTTAAGGCGATGAAAAATGCCAAAGAGGCAGTCAGGGAGGCCCAGTTGGACCTTCGTCATGCTCGTCCGTCGCCAGAAGTCGACTGAACAGGGCATCGCAACCGACACCCGCCCATGTGACCCCTGGCCAGGCGACGTCATCCCCCGGGGGACCGCCGGCTTGCCCCTCCCCCGAGTCCGTGAACCGCTTGTTGCTCTGCGATCGGGTCTTTTCCAGCGTCAACACACGTCGTGCCACATCCATTTGTCGGCGGGGCTTCCGTCCGATTTAAGTCCAAAAGTGGACAAATCCGTCTGATTGCCTTCATGGCTCCGTTGGTAGTGCCCTGCTGCGCAAAGCCGTTTGATCAGGACGGTCACCTGTTGCTGGAGCGCGAGTTCCCGCAAGGCTTTGAGCAGCGTGGCTGCGGCTGAGAAATTGTCGAGGGTCGCGTGTCTCGCGGCCCTGTCGGCCAGCGTGCGGATTTGCTGACCGGCTTGGACATGATGCAATCCGATCAGCAGCTTTACCACGGCTTGTGGATCGTCGACGGCCGCGTCAACGGCTCGGGCCGCCAATGCGCGCACTTGTTCGACGGCATCGACCTCGTCAAGGCTGCTGAGCAGGCGGGCCACAGCGGCTGGGTGGCCCAGCGCGGCGTGAGCGGCAGGGTCGCGGTTCAGCAGCGTCTTGATGTGGTCATCGGCCCGGACCTCGCGCAGGCTGGTCAGCAGCGTCGCCACGGCGCTGGGGTCGTCAATCGCGACGAGGTCGACGGCGCGGTCAGCCAGCCGCGTGACCTGCTTGTCCTCACCGATAGCGTGCAGCGTCTCCAGGAGCCAGGTCACGGCGCTCATCTCGTCGATGCAGACCTGTCCCGCAGGGTCACGGGCCAGGAGCACTGCGCTCTGTTCGCTGTCTCCGGCACGCTCCTGCCGCTGCAGGAGGTCGGCCACGGTCGCAGGGTCGTCGATCGGGATGTGCGCAATGCCGGCGTGGCCGGTCAACGTCGTGGTGTGCTCGCGCACATCCAGGTTCCGTGCCCTTGCCAGCGGCCTAGTCACGGCGGCCCCGTCATCGAGGGGGACTTGCGCCGCGGAACCGCGACGGATCAGCAGCAACCGCATCTGCTCGTCCGCCCCAAGGTGATACAGCGTGCTCAGCAGGTCGCGCACGGCCTCGACGTCGTCGACCGGAACGTGCATGGCGGCCCGGGCGGCCAGCACACTGACGTGACGGTCGACGGGCCCCAGGTCGCGCGGACGGGCCAGCAGGCTGACACCTTCGTCCAGGTCCAGATTCCGCAGCGCGTACAGCAGTTTCTTCACGGCGTCTGGATGATCGAGGGCAGCATTCGCGGCCGGGTCGCGTTGAAGGAGCGCGGCGATCTGCCCGTCGGCATCGAGCTCGCGAAAGCCTGTCAGTAGGCTGGCCACCTCTGACGGCTCATCGAAGGACACGTGAGCGGCGGCCCGGCCAGCCAGCACCATGAACTGCTCGTCGGCTCCCACCTTCCGCAGCACCTTCAGCAGCTCGACCACGGCCGTCATGAGATCGAGGGGAGAGCGCGCAGCGGCGCGCCGGGCCAGCGCCGTGAGCTGTTCGCCCGCCTTCACCTCCCGCAACGTGCTTAGCAGCCATCCCGTCGCCTCTACGTGATCGAGGGCGACGTCCTCGGCGGCGCGACCGGCCAGTTTCATGACCTGCTCGTGCGCTCCCAGCCGATGCAGCACGCTTAGCAAGTCGGCCACGTGGGCGGCGTGTTCAAGGGTCGCCTGTCCGGCAGGGTCGCGCGCCAGCAGCGTACCGATCGGCCCCCACGTTCTGGCCTGCCACAGATTGTGCAGTAAGTCGCTCACCGCGTCTGGGGCATCAAGGGCGGCGTAGGTAGCGGCCCAGCCAGCGGCGTCATGGATGACGTCATCGAGGGCGCGGACGTGCTCAATAAGGTCGGCGGCGGCGCGGGTGTCACCGTAACGGGTGGCGTGCTTCCACAATTGGGCCGCCTCGCGATATAGGCCACGCGCCTGCGCCGCCCGGCCGAGGGCGGCGAGGTCGCCGGGCAGGGCATGCAGAGCGGCCACGGTCCAGAATTCTTCGGGCGGCAGTCGGTCGGCGCGGTCGCGGGCACCGTGCTGGTCGAGGTAGTCGGCCAGCACGTACATCGGTCCGGTCTGTGGTCCGGCAAACTGGGCAGGGGCGGCCCGGCCGGTCCGCTCGGCGCGGTTGGAGCCGCCGGGAGGTGGTCTACTCGTGACGCGGGTGAAGATCTTTTGGATTGCCTTGCCAGGCGGGGCCAGGTATGCCACTGCCTCATCCGACCAGCGATCGGCGTCCAACTGCTCCCAGTCGGCATCGGCCAGATAGTAGGGGACGGCCTCAACCAGCAACGCCCACGGAAGCTCCTGTCCACAGCCGAGCCGGCGGGCGTCCATCGCGGCGTGGATCAGTTCCTTAGCCGCCGGTGGCGCGTTGCGGTAGCGGCTCATCAGGACCGGCGCTCCGGCCAGATACTGGGTGATCCGACCATCCCGGGCGTGATCAGCCGCCTTTGCGAGACGGGAATCCTTACCAACCTGAAGAGCGAGCGCGCCCATATCGGTGCCAGTGAAGGCGGCAGGTACCTCAATGTCGGCCCCGGTGAGCAGTTCCCGCGCGTGGGCGTGCCGGTCCGGTTCGGCCCAGCGGGTCAAGGTGTACCAATATTCGGGCCACAAGGTGGCCAGCACCAGCACCGGTCCCCGACGCGCGTTACGTAATAGGTTCCGCAGCGCGGCCGCCACCCGCTCGCCCCGTTCCCCGTCCTGTAAATAGAATTGGGCCTCGTTGAGCCATATCACCGTGTGCGGGCCAATCCTGGCCAGATCGGCGAGCACCGCCTCGGGACGGCTCGGTTCGATGGGATGCCACAGCCGCCATGGCTCCGGCTGGGCCCGCAGCCAGTGCAGCGCCTCCCAACAGGCCCGGGTCTTGCCCGTTGACGATCCTCCCACCAGCACCGCGATCCGGCTGTCTCCAGTGGCAGCGTGCTTCACGATATCGCGTAGTGCTCGATCATGATCGCGCTCAACGTAGGCAGGCAGCGCTGGCAGGCCGACAGTGCCGGCGTCGATGGCGCGGTGCACTTCCAGGCCGAAGCGGAACGGATCGGTCACCGATTCCAGCGGCCAGCCCGGCCGCATCCGGTCCAGCACAGCCCGGCCCTGCTGCGCCTGCACCGCGGTGCGCGTCGCTTGCGCGCGACGCTGGGCCTCGGCCTGATAGGCCGCCCGCCAGCGCCGCTCGTCCAGCAGCATCGCCACGCCGGCGTCCTGGTCCAGGCCTGCGCTTCGAGCCCGGGCCCGCAGCGCGGCCAGCACGCCCAGCAGCGAATCAGGCCGCTGAGGGAACCCCTTGCCCCGCAGCCAGTTACCGATTGTGGTCGGACTGACGTCCGCGGCCCGGGCCAGGATACGAGCCGACGGCTCATCCCTCAGCCGCTCGCGGCGGAACTCGACCAGTTCGGCGAGTAGCACGAAGTAGTCCCCGTCTCGTGCACCCGCCGGAGGATCCGTCACAGCCGTCTCCCTCGACACCCTGTCTAGCGTCCATCCTGCCCTGTGGACGGGCATTTTGGACACGACCTTCCGACGTGCGCGCTCGAAGCAACTGAGCAGCCGTTTCGCCTCTTCTGGCGTCGATTCCCGGTGCAACTCCTTCTAGACGGCCGTGTGGACAGGCAGTTTCGAAGTGTTCACCCCTGGCGCCGGGGACATCCATCGCTTTGACGGGAGCCCTTTTCGATGAGTCTCGTGCAGATCATGTCCCTGCTGCTCGCTCTGTCCATCACGCTCAACATCGCCGTCGGTGCCACACTGCTCGCCCGCTGGGCCGGCGCCGGCCTTGGCAACGCCATCCTCACCGGCGCAGGTGCGGCCGCCACCAGCCTCGCGCTCTACCTCGCCGCAGTCGCCGCCTACCACTGAGCGGGTCGCCACGCTGTAATGCAGTCGGTCATCACCAGCCTCACTGGGATGAGCCGAGTCGTCTCCGCACGAGGAACAACCTCTCTTCTGTCCGACGGTCGCAGGTTCGAGTCCTGCAGGGCACGCTTCTCCACCTGCGGAAACTCCAGGTATGTGCCGGGCTACGCTACCCGTACTCGTGAAGGATCTCTATAGCCTCCAACACATCGCCGACTACGTGATCGACGTTGTGCTTACGATCGGGCCAGGTTCCCCGGTCGATCCAGATCGTACGGAGACCTGCGGCGCATCCGCCGGCTATGTCAGCGGTGAGGTTGTCGCCGATCACCCATCCGCCCTGGGTGAGACTAAGGTCGCAACGCTTTGCCGCGATCTCGAACGGGCCGACCTCGGGCTTCCGGATGCCCTCGACCCCCGACAGCGTGTAGCCGTCGACTGCCTCGGCCAACCCGGTCCGCCGAATCTTCCCAAGCTGGTTGTCCGCCATCCCGTTGGTCACGATCGCCACGCGCCACCCGGAAGCGTGTAGCCGGCAACCCTAGCGACTCTGAGCACACCGACCGGTGGTCCGCTCTCCGGTGGCAAGTGGACCCGGACTGGGCAGTGTTGGTCTCGCCAGCCAGTCGTAGAGCGCTGATGGCCAGGTTGCGCAGGGTGGCCAGGATCCTCACCGTAGGCGACATCACGGACGTAGTGGAGCTTGTTCTCGATGGTCCAGTGGCCGCGGATCCAGGCGGCCAGGTCGGCGGGACGGGCGTGGCGGGGCGGAAGGCTGGTGATCGCGTAGACGGTCACGGTCCGCCATTTCGCTCCCGCGCTGAGACCGCGGACCTGGCGTTTGATCTGCATGGCCTGCAGGGCGTAGGGGAACAGCAGTTCGGTGGCGACGCTGACCACCTTGACGGTGCGGCGCTCCTCGCGGCCGTGACCGCGGTCTTTGCTGCGGTGACCGATCTCGACCTGGCGCCAGGGCAGGGCCGTGGGCTGCTGGTACTGGCTCGGCTGGTTCTTTTTGACGATCAGCAGGTAGTGCGCGTTCTTCTCACCGACGAGGAATTGCGTGTGGTCGCGCTGGGTATGCAAGGCATCCGCGGTGCTCACGCATCCTGTCAGGTCCACGCTGTTCAGCAGCGGCCGGAACCGGGTTATCTCGTTGGTCTTGCCGTTCACGTCGGTCTGGGCCACGACGGCACCGGTGGCATGGTCCACGACAGACAGCAGGTGAACGGCCTCGCCGCCGCCCGATCGGGCGCCACGCAGACTTTTGCCGTCCACCGCGAACGCCCGCCTGGGTGTCCCGGCGGCGCCGCCGGCGAGGGTCCGAGCAGTGGTCCATGAACAGACAGCGGCGTCGAGCGTGTCGGCGTCTACGATGGCCAGGGCCCGGCGGATGGTGGCTTCATGCGGGACGTGGAAGTCGCCGGTCAACGGGTCGCGGCGTACGCCGAGCAGTGCCAGAACCTGCGGGGGAGCATCGGTCGTCCACTCGGCGACGGCACCTAGCGATCGTGCTCCGGCGGCAACGGCCACCGCGGCGATGGCCAGCAGCGTGCACCACGCATGCCGGATTCCACGGCGTTGGCGGGGGTCGGGGACCGCGGCGAGGTGATCGAGCAGGCTCGCGCAGTCCATCGCCGGGCGTGGCTATGTCCCCGGTCAGATCGGCGAGTTGGCTCAAGGCAGGGAAGATCGGGGATGATGAGTGGCAGGCACGGTCTTCTCTGATCGTTTGGCGTCGAGAACCTCATGATCACTCGGATCGTGTCTGTTCGCATGTCGACGACTGTCCGCCTCTCACCGTCCTCTGCCCCGCGGAAGCTGGCCCAGAACCGGACATCAAGCCACTATGCCGAGGCCCTGCAAGCGGGGCTTTACCGTCGCGTCGCTGTCTCGAGTAGTTCAGTTCACTTCCGAAGATCCTTAAGGGACCTATTGTTGCTTTCCCGGTGCCACGCTGACCACCCGTCGGTCTCCTGGCCGACGAGCTTCTTCCAGGCAGGGGAAGGCTTGAGTCTCGCCGATTCGCGGACGGTGCCACACGAGCCTGTCGCCGGCCGCGAGAAGTCCCTGGTCGATCAGGGCGTCGAAGCACTCCGGGGCGCTTCTCGTCGGGGTGTCGCCGGTTTCGTCGGTGTCCTTGCCGGGGGTGCCCAGCAGGATGCGCCGCTACGATGATCGGGTGGTGGCCGACAGTCAGTTTATTGAACGATTCTGCCGTCAGGTTGAAACCCGGTCTGACGAGCTCGAAAAAGCATTTCCACTTCTCATCGAGAATGAAATGTGGACTCTGGCCGGTTCTGTGCTGCGTATGCAGGTTGAGTCATTGGCGCGAGCGGTATTTCTGCTCAACGATCCCGTCGCCACCCGCGAATTGCGGGTAGAGCGGTCGTTCGCCCCAGGTCTCGATGGCCGGTTCCCTGAGTTGCCTCCGGGGCATGGGATTGTGCGGGACATCGCTATGGCTAGGTTAGCGGATGAGATGGTGCCCGGCCTGAGGCATTCAGCGACGGGCATGTACATAGTCGGTTGCACGCTCGTACATCTCTCAGCCGCACACGAATACCACGAGCGAGATCCATACCAGGCGCTTTCGATCGAACAGCGGCACCAATTAATACTCGACCCGTTTGCAGCTGTCTGGGGGTCGACATGCGGATTGTCCGACGACTCTACGTTCGTCGAGGTGATGACGGTTGCCTCGCCGCGTGCTTTCCGGAAGCTCGGTGAGTTGCTACGAGTATGCGTGAAACGTCTCCGTGACGGAGAGAGCCTTGACCCCCCAATCACCTATGCAAGCGAATGACCGCAGGAATCCGCCTGGTGCGCGCGAAAGCCGCGCCCTATGCTGCGATACGGTTTCAAAGAGCGCTACCGGTTGCCGCATCCATACCGACCCTGAACTGCGACGCAACAGCAGTTCATTAGCCGGACAGCGAAGATCATCCCGCGCAAATGCCGTGCTCTGGGTGCTCGATCTTCCGCGATCATGTAGAGCGGATCGCAATCGACAAGGGTGTTCCTTTAATGCCCCTTCTGACTTCGTCAGCGTCTCCATCTTCTCGCAGCGTCAGGACACACATCGGGGGCGATACATCACACTCCGGTGTCAACGCTGTTAAACGCATGCAAGTGCGGTAACCGCCGGGTTGGAATGGAACGGTGCGATGGATGAAGGGGACACAGGGCCTGATGACGGTTGCCGCCGTGGTGGTCTTGGCGGAGATCAGCTGGCTCGGGCTTCACGCGCCCGGCCCGGAATGGCTGCGGTGGGTCGTCGGCTTGGCCGACATGACCATCGTAACGACGCTCGCCATGGTGGCGCTCCTCGGTCCGGGCGCGCGGTGGCTCGCAGGGGAGCCAGGCCAGCTGACAGCGCGCGACCGCAAGCGACTCTCCGTCAAGGACCGGATCGACGCGGTCAATACCGCTCGTGCCACATTGCTCCAGGCCGCGACAGGGATCGTCGTCGTCGGTGGCCTCGGCTTCACCGGCGCTGGTCTCGTCTATACCGCTCGCACCCTGGACGTATCCGCCAAGACCCTGGACGCGACGCGGGAAGGGCAAGTTACGGATCGCTACACCAAGGCTGTCGAACAGCTCGGCTCACCCAAAATCGATGTTCGACTTGGCGGGATCTATGCTCTGCAGCGCTTAGCAGCGGACTCCGACCGAGACAGAGCCACGATCACGGAGGTCCTCAACGCCTACGTGCAGGTCCATGCGCACCCGTCCAAAATGGAGATCACCAAGGGGCAGGCGCTCGTGGACGTGGCCGCCGCGCTAAGGGTGACGACTGAGTTGAACCGGGTCACTACCAACTATCAACCGCGCCCCAGGTTAGACCTCACAGCAGTGGATTTCCACGCGTCAGATCTCTCAAGTGCGGACCTAGCCGGCGTGAACCTGACCGGGGCCAGCATGGTTGATGCGAATATGCGAGACGTGAGCCTCACCAATGCCACCTTGAAGGACGCAGTCCTTCAAGGTGGGGCCCTGGAGGGGGCGGACCTGAGCAGGGCGGACTTGAACGGAGGGAACTTAATCGACGCGAACTTGATCGATGCGTCCCTGAGCGGCACCAGGATGGTTCGCGCAACCCTGACGAACGCCAACCTGCTCCACGCGCATCTGGAGGATGCGCTTCTGCCCTATGCAGACCTGACCGATGCGCTGCTCCTCAAGGCGAACCTCGACAGGGTGAACCTGGACCACGCGAACTTGACCCGCGCAGTCTTACAAGGGGCCAACCTAACCGACGCTAAACTCACTGGCGCAAACCTGACCGGTGCTAATCTCACCAATGCCACGTTAACCGGTGCAGACCTCACCGGTGCAAATCTCTCGTATCTAATTGGGAAAACACCAGCCGAAATTAAGGCAGTGGCACGGACGAATTCGAAAACAAAGTTCAGCCCCTAAGCAATGCGGAATGAATTAGCGAGCGGCCCCTAGTGTCATACGCCTGAAATTCGTCGGATAAATACTTATCCTGATGCGTATGGGGAATCCGGGCCCGTCCGCAGTACCGATTGAGTTGACCGATGCTGAGCGGACTTGGCTGCACGGCCTCACAGCGGGAGCGTCAGAGCTGGCGAGCCGAGCGAAGATCGTACTGGCCTGTGCCCAGTCCGGGGCCAGCAATGCGCAGGTGGCACGGGATCTCGGTATGAGCGTGGCGACGGTCCGCCGGTGGCGGACCGCCTATGCCCAAGGTGGAAGCAACGCCCTGCTAGACAGGCCCCGGACGGGGCGGCCAAAGGCCGGGTTGACGCTGACCGACGCCGAACGCGCCGCTCTGCAGCGATGGGCGCGGCGCAGTAAATCCTCGCAAGTCCTGGCGATGCGCTCGAAGATCGTGCTGGCGTGCGCGGACGGCAAGGACAACAAGCAGATCGCCCAGCAGTTGCGGGTCCACCCCGACACGGTGTCCAAGTGGCGCAACCGGTTCGTCAAGCTGCGCCTTGATGGGCTCGTAGACGAACAGCGGCCTGGCCGGCCACCGTCCGTCACCCTTGACCAGGTCGAGCGGGTCGTAGTGGACACATTGGAAAGGACGCCCGAAGACGCCACGCACTGGTCCCGGGCATCGATGGCTCGTCGCAGCGGACTGTCGAAGTCCACGATCGGCCGGATCTGGCGGGACTTCGGGCTGAAACCCCACCAGGCCGAGACTTTCAAGCTCTCGACCGATCCGCTGTTTGTGGAGAAGGTCGTCGATGTCGTGGGGCTGTACCACAATCCGCCCGAGCGGGCGGTGGTGCTCTGCGTGGATGAGAAGTCCCAGATCCAAGCTCTGGACCGGTCGCAACCAGTGCTGCCGATGATGCCGGGCATGCCCGAGCGGCGTACCCACGATTACGTCCGCAACGGGATCACGAGCCTGTTCGCAGCGTTCAACGTCGCAGACGGCACCGTCATCGGTGAGCTGCACCGCCAGCACCGCGCCGCCGAGTTCAAGAAGTTTCTGATCACGATCGACAAGACGGTTCCCACCGAGTTGGACGTCCACCTGATCTGCGACAACTACGGCACTCACAAAACTCCGGCGATCAAGGCGTGGCTGGCCCGCCATCCGCGGTTCCACATGCACTTCACCCCGACCGGCTCCTCCTGGATCAACCAGGTGGAGCGGTGGTTCGGGTTCCTCACTGACCAGCTCATCCGGCGCGGGGTGCACAAGAGCGTCCAGTCCCTGGAGAAGGACATCCGCGACTGGATCGCTCAGTGGAACAACAACCCTCGGCCGTTCGTATGGAAGAAGACCGCAGAGGAGATCCTCGAATCCCTCGCATGATATTGCCGCCGAATTTCAGGCGCAGGACACTAGGGCTTGTATCGAAGTCGGTCAGAGCCATTCGTTGATGGCGGCGATGAGGATCGTGGCTTCGTAGCGGACGGCGAGTTTGTCGTACCTGGTGGCGACAGCGCGGTGGCGTTTGAGGCGGTTGATGCCGCACTCGACGGCGTGGCGCCGCTTGTACGTCTCGGGGTCGAAGGCGGGAGGCCGGCCGCCCTTGGATCCTTTGGCGCGGCGGTT
>NZ_BOOB01000076.1 GCF_016863015.1 Microbispora amethystogenes
ACCTGGCAGACGGGGCGTTCGGCACCCCGCAGTACTGGGTGGGCCAGGTGCGCGGCGCGGTGCGGTTCGCCGACGCCGTCACCACCCTGGCCGCCCAGGGCGTGACCCGGTTCGTGGAGCTGGGCCCGGACGCGGTACTCACCGCGATGGCCCAGCAGACCCTCGACGAGGCAGCCGACAGCGCGGTCTTCACCGCCACCATGCGGGCCGGACGCCCCGAGCAGGGCACCGTCGTCGCCGCCCTCGGTCAGCTCCACACCGCCGGCGTTCCCATCGACTGGCAGGCCTTCTACGCCGACAGGGGCGCCACCCGCGTTGACCTGCCCACCTACGCCTTCCAGCGTCAGCGCTACTGGATCGACGCGGACCGGCCGAACGTCGGGAGGATGGCGGTCGACCTGCCTCCGATCGACGAGGACGCCGCCGCGGCGCTGCGGCAGCGGCTCGGTGGCCTGGCCGGGGCCGCGCGGGCGCAGGCGGTGCTCGATCTGGTCCAGGAGCAGGTCGCCGTGGTGCTCGGCCACTCCTCGCAGGAGCCGGTCGAGGCCGACCGCGCGCTGTCCGAGCTCGGCTTCGACTCGCTGGCCGCGATCGAGCTGCGTAAGCGGCTGAGCGCGATGACCGGGCTCTCGCTGCCGTCCACCCTGGTCTTCGACTATCCGACGGGTCAGGCGATCGCCGCCTACCTGGACGGCGAGATCAGTGCCGGAGGCTCGGCGTCGCCGGTGTTCGCGGAGCTGGACGCGCTGGAGACGGCCCTGGAGAACTGCGACGTGATGGGCGACGAGTCCGGCAGGATCACCGCCCGTCTGGAGGCGCTGCTGCGCCGCTGGCAGGACTCCCGGGTGATGGGCGGCCTCGCCACGACCGACAACGACTTCAGCTACGCCAGCGACGAGGAACTGTTCGCGGCCATCGACAGCGAACTCGGCGTCGATTCGCCGACAGTCCCTTCCAGTGGAGATTGACATGATTGACGTCGACAAACTCAGGGACTACCTGAAGCGGGCGACCGCCGATCTGAGCCGGACCAAGCGGTTGCTCCGCGACATGGAGGCCCGGCAGGGGGAGCCGATCGCGATCGTCGCGATGAGCTGCCGCTACCCGGGCGGCATCTCGTCCCCGGAGGACCTGTGGGAGCTGGTGGCGAGCGGGGGCGACGCCGTCTCGTCGTTCCCCGTCAACCGTGGCTGGGACGTGTCCGGGCTCTACGACCCGGAACCCGGCGCGCCCGGCAAGACCTACACCACCATGGGCGGCTTCCTGCACGACGCGGGCCAGTTCGACGCCGACTTCTTCAAGATCAGCCCGAGGGAGGCGCGGGAGACCGACCCGCAGCAGCGCCTGCTGCTGGAGACCACCTGGGAGCTGTTCGAACGCGCCGGGATCGACGCGGCGACGCTGCGCGGCAGCCGTACCGGTGTCTTCACCGGCATCGTCTACCACGACTACGCGCCGGGCGGCGGCGCCGGCGGGCTGGCCAGCGTGGCGTCCGGCCGGATCGCCTACAGCTTCGGCCTGGAGGGCCCGGCGGTCACGGTCGACACGGCCTGCTCGTCCTCCCTCGTGGCGCTGCACTGGGCGATCCAGGCGCTGCGGACCGGTGAGTGCACGCTGGCCGTCGTCGGCGGCGCGACGGTCATGGCCGCGCCGGACTCGTTCGTCGGGTTCAGCCAGGAGCGGGGGCTCGCGGCCGACGGCCGGTGCAAGTCGTTCGCGGCGGCGGCGGACGGCACGGCCTGGGGTGAGGGCGTCGGCCTGCTGCTGGTCGAACGTCTCGTGGACGCCCAGCGCAATGGTCACCCGATCCTCGCGGTCGTCCGCGGCAGCGCGGTCAACTCCGACGGCGCGAGCAACGGCCTGACCGCCCCGAACGGGCCGTCCCAGCAACGGCTCATCCAGCAGGCGCTCGCCAGCGCCCAGCTGTCGGCCCAGGACGTCGACGTGGTCGAGGGCCACGGCACCGGGACGACGCTCGGCGACCCGATCGAGGCGCAGGCGATCATCGCGACGTACGGCCGGAACCGCCCGGCCGACCGGCCGCTCTGGCTGGGGTCGCTGAAGTCGAACATCGCCCACACCCAGGCGGCGGCGGGCGTGGCCGGGATCATCAAGATGGTCATGGCACTGCGTCAGGGCGTCCTGCCCAAGACGCTGCACGTCGACGAGCCCTCGCCGAACGTGGACTGGTCGGCCGGCGCCGTCCGCCTGCTGGCCGAGCCGGTCCCCTGGCCCGCCGTCTCCGGGCGCCCGCGCCGCGCGGGGATCTCCTCGTTCGGGCTCAGCGGCACCAACGCACACGTGATCGTCGAGGAGCCGCCGGCGACCGAGGAGGACCCGCTGGCCTTCTCGCGCCCGCCGGCCTCGACGGTGCCGGTCCTGCCGGTGCTGCTCTCCGCGCACACCGGTGCGGCGCTGCCCGCGCAGGCCGTACGGCTGCTGACCCACCTGGACGCCAGGCCGGAGCTGTCACTGCCCGACATCGGGTTCACCTCGGCGACCGCTCGGGCGGCGCTGCCGCACCGTGCCGTGCTGGTCGCGGCCGACCGCGAGGACCTGCGGCGCGGCCTGACCGCCCTGGTGTACGGCGAGGACGGCCCCGATGTGCTGCGCGGCGTGGCGCAGCCCCGCGGCGGGACGGCGTTCCTGTTCACCGGCCAGGGGGCGCAGCGGCCGGGGATGGGCAAGGAGCTGCACGCCGCGTTCCCCGCGTTCGCCGAGGCGTTCGACGAGGTCGCCGCCGAGCTGGACGTCCACCTGGCGCGGCCCCTGCGGGAGGTGCTGTGGCACGACGACAGCGGGGCGATCGACCAGACCCTCTACACCCAGGCCGGGCTGTTCGCGATCGAGGTGGCGCTGTTCCGCCTGCTGGAGGCGTGGGGGCTGCGGCCCGACTACCTGGCCGGTCACTCCGTCGGCGAGCTGGCCGCCGCGCACGCGGCGGGAGTGCTGTCCGTCGCGGACGCGGCCGAGCTCGTGGCGGCGCGCGGGCGGCTGATGCAGGCGCTGCCGGCCGGCGGGGCGATGATCAGCGTGCAGGCGAGCGAGGAGGAGATCGCGCCGCTGCTCGACGACCGGGTCGGCCTGGCCGCGATCAACGGGCCGTCCGCCGTGGTGATCTCCGGCGTCGAGGCCGCGGTGAGCGAGCTCGCCGCGCGGTTCGAGGCCAAGGGCCGCAAGATCCGGCGGCTGCGCGTGTCCCACGCGTTCCACTCGCCGCTGATGGAGCCGATGCTCGCCGAGCTGCGCACCGTGGCCCAGGGGCTGACCTACCACCCGCCGCGGGTCCCGCTCGTCTCGACGGTCACCGGCGGGCCGGTCGGCGCCGCCGAGCTGGCCAACGCCGACTACTGGCTCCGCAACGCCCGCCAGACCGTGCGCTTCCACGAGGCCGTGCGGTGGCTGGCGGACGGCGGCGTCACCACCTTCCTCGAACTCGGCCCCGCCGCCGTGCTCACCGCGCTCGCCGCCGACGGCGCGCCCGGCGAGGACCGCGCGTACGTGCCGCTGCTGCGCGGGTCCTCCCGCAGCGCCGGCGAGGCGCACGACGTCGTCTCGGCGCTGGGCGCCCTGCACGTGCGCGGCCGTACGATCGACTGGCGGGCGTTCTACGAGGGCACCGGCGGCACCCGGACCGACCTTCCCACGTACGCCTTCCAGCGCAAGCAGTACTGGCGGGAGACCCCGGCCCTGCCGGACGCCGACCTGGACGCGTGGCGCTACACGATCGACTGGCACGCGGTGCAGGCCGGCGGCTCCGCGCTGAGCGGCGCCTGGCTGGTCGCCGTACCCGGAGGAGAGATCGGGGACGGCGCCCGCGAGGCGGTCGCGACGCTGACGGCCGGGCTCGCCGGCCGGGGCGCGACGGTCGAGGTGCTGGAGGCCGGCGACGACCGCGCCGCCACGGCCGACGCCGTCCGCCGGGCCCTCGCGGGCGGGACGTCCCTCGCGGGGGTGCTGTCCCTGGTGGCCTTCGACGAGCGCCCGCATCCCCGGCACGCCTCGTTGCCCGCCGGCACCGCCGCGACCCTCACGCTCGTGCAGGCGCTCGGCGACGCCGGAGTGACCGCGCCGCTGTGGTGCGCGACCAGACAGGGAGTGAGCACGGAGGCCGCGGACGCGCCGCCGAGCCCCGGCCAGGCGACGATCTGGGGCCTCGGCATCGGTGTCGCCCTGGACCACCCCGAGCGCTGGGGCGGCCTGGTCGACCTGCCCGAGACGATCGACGACGCGGCCGTCGACTGCCTCGCCGCCGTCCTGTCCGGGACCACCGGGGAGGACCAGGTCGCGGTCAGGGCCGGACGGATCCTCGGCCGGCGCATGGTGCGGGCCGGTCTCGGCGGCGCCGCACCCGCGCGGTCGTGGCGGCCGCGCGGCACCGTCCTCGTCACCGGCGGCACCGGCGGGCTGGGCGCGCACGTGGCACGCTGGCTCGCGGAGCGCGGCGCCGAGCACATCGTGCTGGCCGGCCGCAGGGGTGAGGCCACCCCCGGAGCGGCCGAGCTCGCCAAGGAACTGACCGCCCGGGGAACGCGGGTGAGCGTCGTCGCCTGCGACGTCGCCCAGCGGGACGCCGTACGCGAACTGCTGGACAACCTGCCCGCCGAGCCGCCGCTCACCGCCGTCGTGCACGCCGCCGGGGTCCTGCAGCGGATCGCGTCGCCGGCCGACCTCAGCGTCGAGGAGTTCGCCGAGGTCGGCGCGGCCAAGGTGGCGGGCGCGCGGCACCTCGACGAGCTGCTCGCCGACCGGCCGCTCGACGCGTTCGTGCTGTTCTCGTCGGGCGCGGCGATCTGGGGCAGCGGCGGGCAGACCGCCTACGCCAGCGCCAACGCCTACCTGGACGCGCTCGCGCGCGACCGGCGGGCCCGCGGCCTGACGGCCACCTCCATCGCCTGGGGCCCCTGGGAGAGCGGCATGGTCGACGCCGAACTCGGCGCGGTGCTGCGCCGGATCGGCACCCCGGCGATGCGGCCCGAGCGGGCCGTCAAGGCCCTCGGCCAGGCGCTCGACCACGACGACACCGAGGTCGTGATCGCCGACTTCGACTGGCCGCGCTTCGTCCCCGCCTACACCCTGGCCCGGCCGCGGCCCCTGCTGAACGCGTTGTCGTCCGGCGACACGGACGCCGGGGCCGGCTCCGGCCTCGCCGCCGAGCCCGCCGGGCCGTCGCCCGCGCTGTCCGGCCTCCGCGAGATGAGCCCGGCCGAACAGCAGCGCACGCTGCTCGACCTGGTCCGTACGCAGGTGGCGGCGGTGCTCGGCTACGGCGACGCGACCGAGGTCGAGCCCGGCCGGTCGTTCGAGGACATGGGCTTCGACTCGGTCGCCGCGGTCGAGCTGCGCACCAGGCTGAACACCGCGACGGGGGAGAACCTGCCGAGCACGCTGGTGTTCGACCACCCCTCGCCGAAGGCCCTCACCGAGCACCTCCGCGCCACGCTGTGCGCGCCGGAGGAGCCGTCCGCGGACGCGGTGCTCGCCGACCTCAACCGGATCGGCGCGCAGGCGGGGGCGCTGCCGCCCGAGGAACGCGTACGGGTGGCTTCGCAGCTACAGGCCCTGCTGGACGGGCTGACGTCCGCGCCGGAGGCGGCGACCACGGCCGAGCGGTTGGCCACGGCGTCGGCGGACGACCTGTTCGCCTTCATCGACTCCGAACTGATGACAGAGCACTGACCGGTACCGACCTGGCACCGACCGAGGACTAACTGGGGACTCGCTGATGGGCAACGACGAGAAGCTCCTTGAATATTTGCGCAAGGTCACGGCGGACCTGCACCAGACCCGCTCGCGCCTGCGCCAGGTGGAGGCCGATGCCACCGAACCCATCGCGATCGTCGCCATGGGCTGCCGTTACCCGGGCGGCGTCACCTCACCCGAGGAGCTGTGGCGGCTCGTCGCCGACGAGGTCGACGCGATCAGCCCGTTCCCGGTCGACCGCGGCTGGGACCTCGACACCGAGCGCAGCTACGTCCGGGAGGGCGGCTTCGTCACCGACGTGGCGGGCTTCGACGCCGGTTTCTTCGGCATCGCGCCCCGCGAGGCCCTCGCCATGGACCCGCAGCAGCGCCTGGTGCTGGAGGTCGCCTGGGAGACGCTGGAGCGCGCCGGGCTCGACCCCCACTCCGTACGCGGTGAGCGGGTCGGCGTGTTCGTCGGCTCCGGCATGCAGGACTACGCGGGCCTGCTGGACGCGGCGCCGGAGGTGGCCGAGGCCTACCTGGGCACGGCCACCGCGTCCGCGGTGATCTCCGGGCGGGTGGCCTACACCCTCGGCCTGGAGGGGCCGACCCTCACGGTCGACACCGCATGCTCGTCGTCCCTGGTGGCGCTGCACCTGGCGGCGCAGGCGCTGCGCAACCGGGAGTGCGCGCTCGCGCTGGCCGGCGGTGTGATGGTCATGTCCACGCCGGGCCCGTTCATCGGGATGAGCAAGCAGAGCGGCCTCGCGCGGGACGGCCGGTGCAAGGCGTTCTCCGACAGCGCCGACGGCACCGGCTGGGCCGAGGGCGCCGGTCTGCTGCTGCTGGAGCGCCTGTCGGACGCGCAGCGCAACGGGCACCACGTGCTGGCCGTGATCCGCGGCTCCGCGGTCGGCTCCGACGGCGCCAGCAACGGCCTCACCGCGCCGAACGGCCCGGCGCAGCAGCGGGTGATCCGCGACGCGCTCGCCGGCGCCGAGCTGACCACGGCGGACGTCGACGCGGTGGAGGGCCACGGCACCGGCACCACCCTCGGCGACCCGATCGAGGCGCAGGCCCTGCTCGCCACCTACGGCAGGAACCGGCCGGCGGACCAGCCGCTGTGGCTGGGCTCCATCAAGTCCAACATCGGCCACGCGCAGGCCGCCGCCGGGGTCAGCGGCGTGATCAAGATGGTCATGGCCATGCGGCACGGCGTGCTGCCGCGCACCCTGCACGTCACCGAGCCGTCCTCACACGTGGACTGGACGGCGGGGAACGTCCGGCTGCTGACCGAGCGGCGGCTGTGGCCCGCGGGAGACCGGCCGCGCCGGGCGGGCGTCTCGTCGTTCGGGGTGAGCGGCACCAACGCGCACGTCGTTCTGGAGGAGGCGCCCCCCGCCGAGCCGGAGGCGGAGAGCGTTCCGGTGAGCCCGCCCGGGTGGCCGGCCGCGACGCCCGTGCCGCTGCCGGTCTCGGCACGCGACGCCGACTCCCTGCGCGCCCAGGCGGCCCGGCTGCTGGAGCACCTGGACGGGTCGCCGGACACGTCCGTCGTCGACCTCGGCTACTCCCTGGCGACGAGCCGGGCCGCGCTCGCGCACCGGGCGGTGGTGCTGGCGACCGACCGGGAGTCCGTGCTGCGTGGCCTGGCCGAACTCAGCGCGGGCGAGCCCTCGGCGGCCATCGTGCGGGGCGCTGCGGCCGAGAGCGACACCGCCTTCCTGTTCACCGGTCAGGGCGCCCAGCGCCTGGGCATGGGCCGCGACCTGCACGCCGCCTTCCCGGTGTTCGCCGAAGCCTTCGACGCGGTGGTGTCCGAGCTGGACGCGCACCTGGACCGGCCGTTGCGTGAGGTGATCTGGGGCGAGGACGCCGACCTGGTCGACCAGACCGCGTACGCGCAGGCGGGGTTGTTCGCCGTGGAGGTGGCGCTGTTCCGCCTCGTCGAGTCGTGGGGGGTGCGGCCCGACTACCTGGTCGGGCACTCCGTGGGTGAGCTGGCCGCCGCGCACGTCGCGGGGATGCTGTCGCTTCCGGACGCGTGCCGCCTGGTGGCGGCGCGGGGCCGGCTGATGCAGGCCCTGCCGTCCGGTGGGGCGATGGTCGCGGTCGAGGCCACCGAAGACGAGGTACTGCCTCTGCTGACGGACGGGGTGGACATCGCCGCGGTCAACGGACCCCGCGCGGTGGTCGTGTCCGGGCAGGAGGGCCCGGTCCTCGCTTTGGCGGCGCGGTTGGCGGAGCAGGGGCGGAAGACGCGCCGGTTGCGGGTCTCCCACGCCTTCCACTCCCACCTGATGGAGCCGATGCTCGCCGACTTCGCCGAGGTGGCGGAGTCTCTGGACTACGGGCGGCCGTCCGTCCCGATCGTGTCAACCGTCACCGGCGCCTTCGCCGACTCGGGCTTCGGGACCGCGCGCTACTGGGTGGAGCAGGTGCGGGGCGCGGTGCGCTTCGCCGACGCCGTCAGCACCCTCGCCGCCCAGGGCGTGACCCGGTTCGTCGAGCTGGGCCCCGACGCGGTGCTCACCGCGATGGCCCGGCAGACCGCCGGAACCGGCGCGCTCCTCCCGACTCTCCGCAAGGACCGGCCGGAGCCCGCCGCCATGATCGCCGCCCTCGCCGGGCTGCACACGAGCGGCCTTCCCGTCGACTGGCAGGCCGTCTTCGCCGGGAGCGGCGCCACGCGGGCGGACCTGCCGACGTACGCGTTCCAGCGGCGCAGATACTGGGTGGAGGCCGCACCCACCGCCGACGTGGCGGCCGCCGGGCTGGACGCCCCGGGGCACCCGCTGCTGGGCGCGGTCGTCCAGATGCCCGACTCCGGAGAGGTCGTCCTCACCGGCCGCCTGTCCACCCGCGCGCAGCCGTGGCTCGCCGACCACCGCGTCATGGGCCGGGTCCTGGTGCCCGGGACGGCGTTCGTCGAACTGGCGATCCGCGCCGGTGACCAGGTCGGCTGCGCCGTGCTCGACGAGCTGACCCTGCACGCGCCGCTGGCGCTGCCGGAGGCGGACTCCGTCCATCGCGGCGTCCGGATCCAGGTGGTGCTCGGCCCGCAGGACGCCGCGTCCCCCGCGCGCACGGTGGCGATCTACTCCCGCCTCGACGAGCCGGGCACGGACCTGCCGTGGACCCTGCACGCCGAAGGCGTGCTGACCGCCGGGGCCGCCCCCGCCGAGGACGCGACGGCCGAATGGCCGCCGCCCGGGGCCGCCCCGGTCGACCTCGGCGACCTGTACGGCGACCTCGCCGAAGCCGGCCTCGGCTACGGCCCGGTCTTCCAGGGCCTGCGGGCCGTCTGGCGCTCCGGCGACGAGGTGTTCGCCGAGGTCGCGCTGCCCGAGCAGGCGGCGTCGTCCGCCGCCGACTTCGGCATCCACCCGGCCCTGCTGGACGCCTGCCTGCACACCGCGGCCTTCGCCGGGCTGTTCGAGCAGCAGGCCGTCGTGCCGTTCGCGTGGTCACGGGTCGCCCTGCACGCCGCCGGCGCGCCCGCCGTCCGCGTACGGCTGACCCCGGCCGGCGCCGGGACGGTGACGCTGGACGTCGCCGACACGGGCGGACGGCCGGTGCTGTCGGCCGACTCGCTGACGCTGCGCCCGATCTCCGCCGAGCAGGCGTCGTCGCCGGTCCTGCCGGAGAACCTCTACCGGGTGGAGTGGTCGCCCCTCCCGCTGAACGCCGCGCAGCCGTCGACGGCCGAGGTGGTCGTGGTCCGCGGTGAGCCGGGTGTGTCGGCGGACGCGGTGCGCGGGGCGACGCATGCGGTGTTGTCGGCGTTGCAGTCGTGGCCGGGGGAGGAGCGGTCGGCGGATGCGGTGCTGGCGGTGGTCACGTCGGGTGCCGTGGGGCTGCCGGGTGAGGATGTGACCGATCTGGCCGGTGCCGCCGTCTGGGGGCTGGTGCGTTCGGCGCAGTCGGAGTTGTCCGGCCGGGTGGTGCTGGTGGACACCGACGGTTCGGTGGACGTGCCGGTCGTGGTGGCGTCGGGCGAGCCGCAGGTCGTGGTCCGCGACGGGGTGATCTACGCGGCCCGCCTGGTGCGGGTGCCGACGGCGACGCCGGAGGCCGAGCCCGCCGGGTTCGGCGACGGAGCCGTCCTGGTCACCGGCGGCACCGGTGCGCTGGGCGAGCTGGTGGTCCGGCACCTGGTGGCCCGGCACGGCGTGCGCCGCCTGGTGCTGGCCAGCCGCCGCGGCCCGGAGGCGCCCGGCGCCGCCGAACTGCGCGACGAGCTCGCCGGGCTCGGCGCCGAGGTGTCGGTGGTGGCGTGTGACGTGGCCGATCGTGACGCGCTGGCCGCTCTGCTGGCCGGGGTGGACGTGTCGGCGGTGGTGCACATGGCGGGTGTGCTGGACGACGGTGTGATCGGGTCGCTGACGCCGGAGCGGGTGGATCGGGTGTTGCGTCCGAAGGTGGACGCGGCGCTGAACCTGCACGAGCTGACGCGTGATCGTGAGTTGTCGGCGTTCGTGTTGTTTTCCTCGGCGTCGGGAGTGTTCGGGACGCCGGGTCAGGGCAGCTATGCCGCGGCGAACGCGTTCCTGGACGCGCTGGCCGCGCACCGCCGGGGAGGTGGCCTCACCGCCCAGTCGCTGGCCTGGGGCCCGTGGGCGGCCGGCATGGGCGGCACCCTGGAGCAGTCGCGCTTCTCCCAGGGCGGCTTCGTCCCGCTGACCGCCGACACCGGGCTGGCCGCCTTCGACGCCGCCCTCACGACCGCCGAGCCGGTGCTGGCGCCGCTGACCCTGAACGTGCCCGGCCTGCGCGCCCAGGCCGAGAACCTGCCCCATCTGCTGCGCGGCGTCGTCCCCGCGGTCCGCCGGCGCAGCGCCGGCGCCGGATCCGCCGACGGCGCGCTCGCGCGGCGGCTGGCCGACCTGCCCGAGGAGGAGCGGCAGCCCATGCTGCTGCGGCTCGTGCTCGGACACGTGGCGCAGGTGCTGGGTTTCGCCTCCACCGACGCGATCGAGCCGGACCGGGCCTTCGGCGAGTTCGGCTTCGACTCGCTGTCTGCGGTGGAGTTCCGCAACGCGCTGAGCGCCGAGACCGGCCTGCGGCTGCCCGCCTCGCTGGTGTTCGACTACCCGTCGCCGACCGCGCTCGCCCGCCACCTCGCCGCCGAACTCACCGGGGCGGGCCGGAAGGTCACCGCCGTACCGTCCGCCACGGACGCGACGGACGAGCCGCTGGCGATCGTGGGCATGGCGTGCCGTTATCCGGGCGGGGTGTCCTCGCCGGAGGACCTGTGGCGGCTGGTCGCCGACGGCGTGGACGCGATCTCCGATTTCCCGGTGAACCGCGGCTGGGACGTCGAGGAGCTCTTTGACCCCGAAGGCTCCCGGCCCGGCACCAGTTATGTGAAGTCGGGTGGTTTCCTGCACCAGGCGGCGGAGTTCGACGCGGGGTTCTTCGGGATCTCGCCGAACGAGGCGTTGGTGATGGATCCGCAGCAGCGGCTACTGCTGGAGACCTCGTGGGAGGCGATGGAGCGGGCGGGCATCGACCCGGCGTCGCTGAGGGGGTCGGCGACCGGGGTGTTCGCCGGGATGATGTACCACGACTACGCGGCGAACAGCAGCACCGGGTCGATCGCCTCGGGCCGGGTGTCGTACGTCTTCGGGTTCGAGGGCCCGTCGGTCACGGTCGACACGGCGTGTTCGTCGTCGCTGGTGGCGTTGCACCTGGCCGGGCAGGCGCTCAGGTCGGGGGAGTGCTCGCTGGCGCTGGTCGGTGGTGTGGCGGTGATGGCCACGCCGGAGGCGTTCATCGAGTTCTCCCGCCAGCGGGGGCTGTCGCCCGACGGTCGCTGCCGCGCGTACGGTTCGGGGGCGAACGGCACGGCGTGGGCCGAGGGCTGTGGCGTGCTGCTGGTGGAGCGGTTGTCGGACGCGCG
>NZ_BOOB01000077.1 GCF_016863015.1 Microbispora amethystogenes
TCAGGTCGTGAAGATCGACATCGAGGGCGAGGGCGACAACGCCACGTTCACCTTCACCGGCGAGGCCAAGAGCCCCTCGGTGCCCGACTCGGCGGCCTCGATCGCGGAGACGGTCCAGCACTGACCGTTCTGCGACAACCCGTACAACCTGTTCCACCCGAAGGGGCGCTCCGCGAGGGGCGCCCCTTCGGCGTGCCGGCGCACCACACGGCCAGAGGGGCGCCGAGATCTCCAGGTAAGGCGATCTCCAGGTAACACGCGCGCAACAGAGTAGACGAGAACCGGTATCACACCACCGAACGTAGTACTACACTTTGTAGAGTCAGACTGCGCCATCGGCATGCCGGTGACGCATGACGGGCCACTCGTGTCATTCCCGCGACGTACCTGAGATCCGCTGCGGGAGGGACGCGGTGGACCGGGCGTACGGGAGAGGCTCGGTCCGGCCGGGTGGATCCCGGTAGTAGGAGGACCGGCGTCCCATGCGGTCGGGACACCCCTCGTGGGTGAAATGGCGGTCCGGAAGTGCACAAGCCTTTGGAGGCTCCTGATGCGCCTGTTGCACGACGACGGGACGCTGGTTCACCTGGCCTACAACGCGGGCGTACATCCCGCCGAGGACCTGGAGAACCTGATCGCCCACCTCACGCGGTACGCCGTGCCCGTGCGCAGGAGGCTGGGCGTCGACCGGCTGGGGATCGGCCTGTGGCTCGCCCCCGCCGTGGCCGACCACCTGGTCGCCGACCGCATCGAACTCGTCCGGCTGCGCCGCTCGCTGGAGGAGCGCGGCCTGGAGTGCGTCAGCCTGAACGGCACCGGCGGGCGCAACCTCGACGTGCCGGGCCCCGACTGGGCCAAGCCGGAGCGCTACCGCTACACGATGTCGCTGGCGCGGATCCTCGCGTTCCTGCTGCCCGACGACGTGCAGTCGGGCGGCATCTCGACGATTCCCATCGGCTGGCGCCGCGACTGGCCCGCCGACCTGCACGCCATCGCCTCCCGCCGCCTCGAACGGCTCTCGCGGGAGCTTCGCGGCCTCTACAGCGTCACCGGCAAGACGATCCGGGTGGGCTTCGAGCCCTGGCCCGGGTGCGTGCTGGAGACCACGGAGCAGGCGCTGGAGCGCGTGTGCGACATCGACTCCGAGCATCTCGGCGTCTGCCTGGACGCCTGCCACCTGTCGTGCGGCGCGGAGGAGCCGGACGCGGCGCTGCGCGGGCTCGCTCTCGCGGGAGCGCCCGTGGTCAAGCTGAGCCACGTGCACGACCACGGCCAGGAGATCCCGAGCACCCAGCCCGTGCTCGCCGACACGCTCGCCGCGATCCTGTCGGGCGCGGTGAACGGCACCGCGCACGTCGAGGTGGAGGCCCACCACGGGACCACCCCCAAGGCGAAGAGCCCCGCCGCCCTCGTCGCGAAGCTCGCCGACGATCTCGACTGGACCCGCCGCAACCTCACCGCCCTCGGCCTGAAGCTCGCCGCCTGACGAACCGGTCAGGAGGGCAGCTGGTAGGTGCCGTCGGGCAGCGTCTCGGCCAGTCCGTCGTCGAGGAGGCCGTCCAGGGCGCGCTCCCGCTGCACGTGGTCGGCCCAGATGGCATCCAGCGCCTGCTTCGGCACCGGGCCGTGCGCCTCCCTGAGCACGGCGAGCAGGCGTCCCCGGCACTGCCGGTCGGTGCCCGCGTACGTCTGGCCCTGGCGGGCCGGGCCGTCGTGGGCGGGGCGGCCGGCCAGCCGCCAGGCGCACAGGGAGGTGACCGGGCAGCGCTCGCACCGGGGCGCCCGCGCCGTGCAGACCAGCGCGCCCAGTTCCATCACGGCGACGGCCCAGCGCGGTGCGCCGACCGGGGGCACCAGCGACTCCGCCAGCCGCCGCTCGGCCGCCGTGGGAGCCTTCGGCGGATACTCCTCGCCCCGGACGGCCCTGGCCAGCACCCGCCGCACGTTGGTGTCCAGCACGGCGTGGCTGCCGCCGTACGCGAAGCTGGCCACGGCGGCGGCCGTGTAGTCGCCGATCCCGGGCAGGGCCAGGAGTTCGTCGTACGTGGACGGCACCCGACCTCCGTGGTCCGTCGTGATGGCGCGCGCGCAGGCGTGGAGGTTGAGCGCCCTGCGCGGGTAGCCGAGCCGTCCCCAGTGCCGTACGGCCTCGCCGGGGGACTCCTTCGCGAGCGCCTCCGGAGTGGGCCAGCGCTCCATCCACTCGGCCCACACGGGCAGCACCCGGGCGACCGGCGTCTGCTGGAGCATGATCTCGCTCACCAGGATGCCCCACGGCGTCGCCTCGGGACGCCGCCAGGGCAGATCGCGGTTGTGCTCGGCGTACCAGTCGAGGATGGGTTCACGCAGGGAGGCGGACACAGCCCCGACCCTACCGAGCCGGCCGCACCGCGCGCGGCCGGACGGCGTGCTCCGCCGATGCCGTGCATCGCCGTCCAAGTCCGGAAAGGACCGGCAGGCCGATGACCTGGGAAAGCGCATGACACGGCGCGTTGTTTCCCCTGCCGCGCCACGTCTCCTCATACTGTCCGTATGGATCCGGACACTTTCCGTGGTGATGTGGGCGTCGAGGGGGCTGACGTCTACTGGCGCCGCCGGGTGTCGGTGCTCACGGGGATGCTCGTCGTGGTGGCGGTCGTGGCATGGGCGTGCAGCAGCGCCTCGGGACGGTCGGACGACACCGCCGCCGTCAGGGCGACGCCCTCAGACCGGCTGGTGGTCTCGCTTCCCGCGGGACTGCCCGCGAAGACGGCCGTCTCGGCCGCGATCCCGGGGCAACCGTCCCCGTCCGCGCCCGGCTCGGCCTCGCCCACGCCCGGCAGGCCCCGCCGTCCCGGCGACCCCTGCGACGAGAAGGACCTCGTGCTCGCCCTGCAGAGCGGGCAGGACGTGTACGGCAAGGACACCGCGCCGACGTTCCTGCTGACGGTCGTGAGCACGGGCAGAGTCGAGTGCACGGTGGACGTGGGGCCGCGCACCCTGGAGATGCGGGTGCTGTCGGGTGGCGAGCGGGTGTGGTCGACCGCCGACTGCGTGGCGGGAGACGGTGTGGACCGGCAGGCGCTGGAGCGGGGGATCCCCTTCGTCCGGACGGTCCGGTGGGACCGTCACCGGTCGGGCACCACCTGCGCCGGCAAGCGGGCGCCGGCCGATCCCGGGACGTACGTCGCGACCGCGCACGCGGGCCGGCTCAAGAGCCCGAAGGTCGTCTTCCACCTGCGGTGATCGGTCCGCGTGGGAGACGGGTCAGAGATAGCGCTCCAGGATGGACGACTCGGCGAGACGGGACAGGCCCTCGCGGACGCTGCGGGCCCGGGTCTCGCCCACGCCGCCGACGGCCTGGAGGTCGTCGGTGGTCGCGGCCAGCAGCTTCTGCAGGCCGCCGAAGTGGTCGACCAGCCGGTCGACGATCGCGCCGGGCAGCCGGGGGACCCGGCTGAGCAGGCGGAAGCCGCGCGGGCTGACGGGTGAGTCGAGGGCCTCGGCGCCGTGGTGGCCCAGGATCTGGGCCACCTTCGCCAGGTCGAGCAGGTCGCCGGAGGACAACTCGTCCAGCTCCCGGATCGCGTCGCCGTCCCCGTACGGGCGCGCGCCGAGCGAACCGGGGACGTAGTCGCGGATGATCTGGCGATGGTCGGTCTCCACCCCGGCGAACAGCTCGTCGAGCTGGAGGGACAGCAGCCGCCCGTCGGTGCCGAGCTCGACGACGTATCCCTCGATCTCCCGGCCGATGCGGCGGACCATCTCCAGGCGCTGCACCACGACCGCCACGTCGCGCACCGTGACCAGGTCCTCGATCTCCAGGGCCGACAACGCGCCGGAGACCTCGTCGAGCCGCATCTTGTAGCGTTCGAGCGTGGCGAGGGCCTGGTTGGCCTTGGACAGGATCGCGGCCGACTCCTCCAGGACGTAGCGGATGCCGTCGAGGTAGAGCGCGATGATCCGCATGGACTTGCTGATCGCGACGACCGGGAGCGACGTCTGCCTGGCCACCCGCTGGGCCGTGCGGTGCCGGGTGCCGGACTCGTTGGTGGGGATCGCCGGGTCGGGCACGAGATGCACCGCCGCGCGCACGATCCTGAGCTGGGCCACGTCGAGCACGATCGCGCCGTCCATCTTGGCCAGCTCGCGGAGCCGGGTCGCGGAGAACTCGACGTCAAGGGTGAAACCGCCCGTGCAGATGTCCTCGACGGTGCGGTCGTATCCGAGCACGATCAGGCCGCCGGTGTGACCGCGCAGGATGCGCTCCAGTCCGTCGCGCAGCGCCGTCCCCGGGGCGAGCGCGGCGAGCACCGCCCGTCTGCGCTCGTCGGCCGCCTTGTCGTTGTCCAGCACATGCACCTCGGTGGGCTCGCCCGATCGTCTCCGTGGGATCGTCTGTCTACCGGTCTTCTTGTCCACCGGTCCTTTGTCTGCCGGCCTCGCACCGTGAGGTTCGCGACGCCGCGAGGTTCGCGCCGCACTCCGCGGCCGGCCGGCCGAAGCCCCTCGGGGCTCGACGAAGGCCTCAGTTTACCCGCGGGATGTCATGCTCACCTGTGGCACAGCACACCCCACCTGGTTTCCTCCCCGGCTGGGGCCCCGATGCCGCCCGGCGGTCGAGCGCGGGCGGAGGCCGGAGCGGCGGTGGCGGCATACGGATTCGCTGCGTCAGCCCATGTGGTTGAGGGCGTCCCAGACGTTCTCGACCTCCGTCACCTCGAAACCCGGCGCGAAGGAGGTGGTGCGGCCGACCGGCGAGCGCAGCGCCACGAGGCGGCCGCGGTTCGCCGCGTTGTCCAGCCGTGGGGAGTCCTCCTCCAGCGAGCCGGACGGCACCAGGGCCCGGGTGAAACCCAGCCGCGCCGCCTCGGCCAGCCGCCGCCGCACCTCCCGTACGGGCCGCAGCTCACCGGCGAGGCCGACCTCGCCGAGCACGACGAGCCCCGAGGGCAGCGCCTGGTCGCCGGCCGCGCTCACGACCGACAGCATCAGCGCGAGGTCGACGGCCGGGTCGGTCAGCCGGATCCCGCCCACGGTCGCCGTGAAGACGTCACACTTGCCGATCTTCGCGCGGAGCCGCCGCTCTATCACGGCGAGCACCATCGCCACGCGGTAGGAGTCGAGGCCCGAGGAGGTGCGGCGGGGCTGCGGCGCCTCAGTGGGGCCGACCAGGGCCTGAAGCTCCGCCGGGAGCGGCCGGGTGCCCTCGATGGTGACGGTGACGCAGGTGCCCGGGACCGGCTCGGGATGGCGCGAGACGAACAGCCCGCTCGGGTCGGAGATCCCGGTGATCCCACGCTCGTGCAGGTCGAAGCAGCCGACCTCGTCGATCGGGCCGAAGCGGTTCTTCACCGCGCGCACCAGCCGCAGCCGCGAGTTGCGGTCTCCCTCGAAGTGGAGGACGACGTCCACCAGGTGCTCCAGCACGCGGGGGCCGGCGATCGTGCCGTCCTTGGTCACGTGGCCGACGAGCACGGTCGTCATGGCCCGCTCCTTGGCGAGGCGGACCAGGTTGCCCGCGACCTCCCTGACCTGGGTCACGCCGCCGGGCACGCCCGAGACGTCGGCCGAGCCGATCGTCTGGACCGAGTCGACGATCAGCAGACCGGGCCGCACCTTGTCCACGTGGGCGGCCAGCGCGGCCAGGTCGGTCTCGGCCGCGAGATAGAGCCTGTCCTCGATCGCGCCGATGCGGTCGGCCCGCATGCGCACCTGGGCCGCGGACTCCTCACCGGTCACATAGAGGACGGTCTCGCCTCGCGCGGTGCGGGCGGCGGCCTCCAGGAGCAGCGTCGACTTGCCGATGCCGGGCTCACCGGCGAGGAGCACGACCGCGCCGGGGACCATGCCGCCGCCGAGCACGCGGTCGAGCTCGGGCACGCCCGTCGTCCGCGCGCTCACCACATCGGCCTTGACCTGGCCGATGGGCACCGCCGGCGCGGTGACCGCGCCCGGCGTGACCACGCGGACACCCTGCCGGGCGCCGGCCTCCTCGACCGTGCCCCACGCCTGGCACTCCCCGCACCTGCCGACCCACTTGACCGTCGTCCAGCCGCACTCGCCGCACCGGTACGCCGGTTTCGCTGCCCTGCTCACGTGCGGGAGGCTACCGGTCGGCGCCGACAATCCGCTCCCGAAGCCGCCCGGGACGGCGCTCAGCTCTCCGGCTTCTCCGGTACGTAGAAGGCGGTGGTGCCGGCGACCGCGGCCTCCACCACGCCCTCCGGCGCGCCGGAGGCGAGGTACGCCTCACCCCATGCCGCGCTGCTGTGCGTCATGAGGGCACGCGCCTCGTCCGACTGCTCCCACGCCGAGGGGTCGTCGATCATGTTGCCCCGCAGGTGCAGACCGAGCCCGAGCAGCGCCAGGTCCCAGCCCACCCCGGTGGCCCCCGGCCCGAACCGGTCCCAGAACTCCGCCGGCACCACGGCGACGTGCTCCAGCTCGAACACGGTGCGGTCGTCGCCTTCGGGAGTGAGCCGCACCTCGACCTCGCTGAAGCCGGGGTTCTCGCCGAACAGCCAGCTCACCCGCAGCAGCTTCGGCGGCTCGCACCGCAGGATCTCCCCGCCCGCGTTGCCCTGGAGCTGGTAGTGCCCGCCGAGCTTCAGCTCGCCGGTCACCGGAAGGAACCAGCGGCCGATCCGCTCGGGGTCGGTGCAGGCGTCCCACACGTCCTCCGCGGCGGCGTCGTAGGTGCGCCGCAGCAGCACCGTACGAGCCTCCCCTTCCGGCAGTTCGCGCGTGCCGACCTTGCGGTGGACCTCGTTGATATCGTCGATGAAGTTGCTCATTGGCGCTCTTTCCCTACGTCGTGGACCTCGTGCCGGGCCGTCTCCCGGCCATCGGTGCCGCCGGGCCCCTGCCGGAGCCGCCGTTCCCGTTTTCCCCGCGCCAGTTCCGTGTCGAGCGCGTCGAGCCGCTGCTGCCAGAAGCCGCGGAACCGGTCGAGCCACGCGTCGATCTCCCGCAGCGGAGCCGTCTCGACTGCGTACAGCCGCCGCGTGCCCTCCGCCCGTACGGACGTCAGCCCCGACTCGCGCAGCACCCGCAGGTGCTGGGAGACCGCGGGCTGCGAGATCCCGAACTCGGCGCGGACGGCGGCGGTGACCGCGCCCGACGTCTGCTCTCCTTCGCTGAGCAGTTCCAGGATCCGGCGTCGCACCGGATCCCCCAGCGCGTCGAATGCGTGCACGGGTCCACTATGCCGAGGGCGGCTTATAAAAGTCAACGCTTATATAAGCCGTCCCCGGTATCAGAGATGGTCCACGAGGTCGGCGAGCAGCAGGCGCTTGGGCTTGGCGCCCCTGATCTGCTGGACGACCTCGCCGTCGCGGTAGAGGTTGAGTGTGGGGAAGCCGAGGACGTTGTAACGCCGCGCGATCTCGGGGTGGTCGTCGGCGTTGAGCTTGGCGACCGTGAGACGGCCGCCGAACTCGGCGTCGATCTCCTCCAGGATCGGGGCGATCATCTTGCACGGCGGGCACCAGTCGGTCCAGAAGTCCACCAGCACCGGCGTGGAGCTGCGCAGCACCTGCTCGTCGAAGTTCTCCGCGGTCAACGTGATCATGATTCTCCTCGTCGTGTCACCAGGCAGCCGGGGCAGGCCGAGGTGAGCTGGGCGGCCACCTCGGCGCGGCGGGCGAGCAGGTCCCGGATGCGGTCGTCGATCTCGGCCAGCTTGCGCTGGTACACCGCGACCGACTCGGGGCAGGAGCCGCCCGAGGGATGCCCCGACCTGAGGCAGTCCACGAACGGCCGGGCGTCCTCCAGGGTGAAGCCGACCGCCATCAGGGCGCGGATCTCGGTGACGAGCCGGACGTCCGACTCGTCGTACTCCCGGTAGCCGTTCGCCGAGCGGCGCGACCGGATGAGGCCCTGCTGCTCGTAGTAGCGCAGCGCGCGGGTGCTCACACCCGCGCGCCGGGCCAGCTCGCCGATCCGCATCGGTCTCCTCCTCGGCCCGCCCGCCTCCGGGCACGACGGTAAAGGTTGACGCCGGTGACAAGGTCAAGGGCGGAGCTCGGAATTCCCGCCACCTTCAGAATTCCCGCCACCTGAGGACGTTCGGATAGGAGATCTCCAGTCCGTCGCTCTCCCGCAGCGCGTCCTCGGCCACCTCGGGGGTGAACTCGATGCGCAGCACCGCCTCCAGGTCGGCCCGCGACTCGAAGGTCATGCGCAGGTCGAGCGGCTCGCGCCGCCAGCCCTGCCGCGACCAGAAGCGCTCCACCGCCTCGGGGGAGTACGACGGCACCGACCGGCGGAACCAGCGGCCGAAGGCGTCGCGGGAGGCGTCCACGTCCACGACGAACGCGACGCCGCCCCGGCGCAGCACCCTGCCGAGCTCGCGCAGCCCGGGTTCGCACCCCGGGCCGAAGAAGTACGCCCAGCGCGCCATGGCCACGTCGGCCGACGCGTCGGGCACGGGCAGCGCCTGCGCGGTGCCCGTCCGCACCGCGACGTTGGGCAGCGCCGCGCAGCGGGCGGCCGCCCTGGCGGCGAGGCCGCCGTGCGGCTCCACGCCCACGACCCTCGCCGCGTCGGTGGCGAGCGCCGGCAGGTGGAAGCCAGTGCCGCAGCCGATGTCGAGCACCGTCGCGCCGTCCCACGGCCGTACGGCCCTCATCGCCGCCTCCACCGCACCCGTCGGTCCGACGGCCCGGTTCTCCAGCTCGTAGACCTGGGGGGTGTTCCAGATGTTCGGGCTGGGTACGGCCCCGCTCACGATCCGTGCCATGCGGCCCACATTAGTTCGCGACCTTGGGTAGTTGATTGTGGCGAAGCGGCGCGCGGCGCGGGTGCGGCTTAGGCTGGATCCGTGAACGGGCGCAGGGAGCGAACGGACGGCCACGGCCACGGGACTGGAACGTGCCCGGGGGCCGCCAGGGGAGGCTGGCCTCATGAGTGACATCCGCGTGCCCAGCGGCGAGGTGGCGCTGTCGACGGCGTCGGTGTATCCGGAACGGACGCCGGACGCCTTCGAGCTGGCCGCCAGGCTCGGGTACGACGGCGTAGAGATCATGGTCGGACAGGACCCGGTCAGCCAGGACGTCGAGGTCCTCCAGCGGCTGCGCGACCACTACCAGATCCCGGTCCTGGCCATACACGCGCCCTGCCTGCTGGTGACCCAGCGGGTGTGGGGCCGCGACCCCTGGGTGAAGCTGCGCAGGGCCCGCGAGGCGGCCGAGCGGCTGGGCGCGCGGACGGTCGTCGTCCACCCGCCCTTCCGCTGGCAGCGCGACTACGCCAAGGAGTTCGAGAAGGGCCTGGCGCGGATGCGCGACGAGACCGACATCGTCTTCGCGGTGGAGAACATGTTCCCGCTGCGGGCGCGGGGCAACGAGGTCGTGCCGTACGCGCCGGACTGGAACCCCGTCGACTACGACTTCCCCGACGTGACCCTCGACCTCTCCCACACGGCCGTCTCCGGTTCGGACGCGATGGAGATGGCCACCAAGCTGGGCGACCGGCTGGCCCACCTGCACCTGGCCGACGGCCTGGGCACGACCAACAAGGACGAGCACCTGGTCCCGGGCCGGGGGACGCAGCCGTGCGCGCCGATGCTGGAGCGCCTGGCCGGAAGCGGATATCGCGGGCTGATCGTCCTGGAGATCAACACGCGCAGGGCGGCCAGCCGCACCGAGCGGATCGAGGACCTCACCGAGGCGCTCGCGTTCGCCAGGCACCACTTCGCCGCCTCCTCGACCGCCTCATGAACGACGGCCTCATGAGCGACGACGGCCTCGTGAACGACGGGCTCGTGGCTGACGGCCTTGTGGCCGACGGCCTCGTGAGCAGACGGCTGACCGGCAGCCACCGGGTGTTCGACCGCGTCTCGGAGGAGTACGACGCGACCAGGCCGCACTATCCGGAGGCCCTCTACCTCGCTCTGGAGGAGCTGTCGGGCATCCGGCTCGACGGTGCGACGGTGATCGACGTGGGGGCGGGCACCGGCATCTCGACCCGGGGGCTGCTCGACCGCGGCGCCCGGGTCGTCGCCGTCGACCGGGGGGAGCGGATGCTGGCCCGGCTCCGGGCCCGCACGACCTGCCCGGCCCTGCTGGCGAACGGCGACGACCTGCCCTTCCGCTCGGGCGTGGCCGACCTCGTGACCTACGCCCAGTCGTGGCACTGGCTCGACCCCGCGCTGTCGGTCGCCGAGGCCGTACGGGTGACCCGGGCGGGCGGCGCGGTCGCGGGGTGGTGGAACAGCGTGGACCCCGGCAAGGCCGACTGGCTTGCGGCCAACCAGGTGCGGATCGCCGAGTCCTGCCCGGGATACATCGGTCCGGTGCTGCCCGGGTGGAGCATGCCGCCCCTCGCCGCGGCCATGTCCGGCAGTGGTCCCGGCGGCGGTCTCGGCGGCGGTGTCGACGGCGGCCCTGACGGTGGCCTCGGCGCCGGTCTCGACGTGGCCGAGACCTGGGTCACCTGGACCAGGTCGGTGCGGCTGGAGGACTTCCTCACCGACCTGCGTACGCACTCCTACATGGCCAGCATGGACGGCGACGTGGTGGCGGACCTGCTCGCCCGGGAGCGCGCCGAACTCGGCCGCGTGTTCCCCGACGGCAGGCTCACCGTGCCCATGCGCGTGTACCTCGCGGTGGGACGCAGGGGCTGACCATGACCACGGAGGTCCCCGAGGTCCCCGAGGTCCCCGAGGTGCCGGAAAGCGGACGGCGGACGCGGCGGCCGGGCCGGCGTCCGGGCGCGGCGGACACGCGTGGGGAGATTCTGGCCGCGGCGCGCAGGGTCTTCGCGGAGAAGGGCTTCGACAAGGCCACGATCCGGGGCATCGCCCGCGAGGCCGGCGTCGACCCCGCCCTCCTCCACCACTATTTCGACAACAAGGAGGGCATGTTCGTCGCGGCCATGGAGTTCCCCGCGGACCCGTCGACGGTCGTGCCCATGCTCCTCGCGGGGCCGCGCGAGGAGATCGGCGAGCGGATCGTCCGCTTCATCCTCACGATGACGGCCGACCCGGCGGCGCGGGAGCGGGTGCTCGGGGTGATGCGGACGGCGATGGTGAACGAGCAGGCCGTCGGCATGATCCGGGAGTTCTTCGGCACCGCGATCCTGGGCCGGGTGGCCGAGGCGCTCGGCGTCCCGCCGCTGCGGACGGAGGCCGCCTTCGCCCAGATGTTCGGGGTGGTGATGATCCGGTACATCCTCGGGATGGAGCCGATGGCGTCGGTGGACGTCGAGGAACTCGTCGCGCTGCTGGCGCCGACGGTGCAGCGTTACCTCGACGGATGAGCGCCGGGACGGGCTCTCATCGGGGCTGATGAGCCGGTCGGGGCCCTGCTTACATTCGCGTAGAGCTTCGTTCTAGTCTGGTGCCGCCGGGCGGGAACGCTGTGACGCGCGCCACTCGCCCCGTGTGACAGGCATATGTTACTCGTCGGTACCATGCGGACAGCGGGTTTTCCACAGGGCTGGCCCCGGCCGTCCCGGTGAAGGCGCCGCGTGCTTATGGTGGCAGCCGACGTTGAAAGCGGGAGGGCTCGTGCTCTGGGTAGCGATAGCGATAGCCGGCCTCGTCGCGACCGCCGCCGCGGTCGTGTTGGCGGGCCGGCGGGTGCTGTTCCTT
>NZ_BOOB01000078.1 GCF_016863015.1 Microbispora amethystogenes
GAGACCTCAACGAGAGCCCTCTCAGACGAGGCGACCGGCAACGAAGCAGGAAGCCCGACCGGCGACGGTCGGAATCCCCTCCTCAAGGAGGGGATGATGTCAAGGTGCCAGTTAAGCGGCCCGGCGCCGCGGGAGAAAGCGTCGGAGGTCCATCTTGGGGCACGGCGGGCGCATCTGCAGGGTCTGTCAGGGGTGGTCCCGGTAGGGGTTGTCCGGCCGCCGGATCGCCGCCATCGTTGCCGCCGTGGGCTCCCCGCGCCCCGCCTGCGGCCGAATTCCGGTCGGTGTTAGGGGTCGGCAGGGGATGTGCCCGACGATGGCATGATGTGAAACTCAAATCGTGACAATGCAAGTGGAATCACTTATAGACGCAGGCGCCTTTCGCCAGGCGATGGCGGAACTCGTGGCACCGCTCACAATCGTCACGACAGTGGACGAGAATGGGCGTCGCTGGGGTTTCACTGCCAGTTCCGTCACGTCTGGATCCCTTGAGCCGCCGCTGCTGCTGGTCGGCGTGGACCGCCGATCGAGCTGCCACGCGGCCATCACCTCCTGCCGCGAGTTCGTGGTGAACGTCCTGGGCGAGCAGCACCGCGACCTGGCGAGGACCTTCGCCACCCACGGCGTCGACCGCTTCGCGGGCGGCGAACTGGGCTACTGGCCCGACTCCGACCTGCCCTGCCTGCTCGACGCGAAGGCGGCCTTCCGCTGCGTGTCGAGCGGCACCCTCGCGGTGGGGGACCACGACCTGCTGGTCGGGTCGATGGTGGCGACGCGACTGAACGTCGGCGGCACCCCGCTGCTGTGGTACCAGCGTGACTTCGCCCTGCCGGCCAGGGAGGCCGGTGTGGTCCGCAACCCGGTGTGAGTCACCGGCCTACCGTCCACGCGGCGCATCGCCGCGTCCGTCACCAGGCCCGTCACCAGGCCCATCAGCGGGGCTGTCATCGGGCTCGGCACCAGGCCCGTCATCGGGTTTGGCACCACCACGCCGTACCCTGCCCGGCGATGGCCGTCAGGGCGATCGGCGTCCCGGCACCCTGAACAACGGCCGCATGCAGGGCCAACGGCCGCACGCACGGCTGCCACGTCACGACGGCGCGTACGGGGGCCGCGCGAGCATGGACGGCGGCGCGACGACGGCCGCGGGGGAGAGCGCCTCGGGGGTGGCGCTCCGGCCCCGGCCGTCCTGTGAGCGAGCCGGCGGCTGTCCGCGGTCCTGGCCGGTGTCAGGCGCAGGGCATGGAGTGGCCGGCGATGAATATCGCGCACACTCCCACTATTAACCCCATTATGCGGGCGATTTCCCCCGGGCGCCGCACAGGGCGTTTCCCCTTGAAAAGGACAATTGACCCCTATCCCTGCTAAGCCAATGATAGGGGGCGAATCCTCTGGCGGTTCGGGGTTGCATCCCGATTCAATGAATCAGCAAATGAGCGTTCGCCGCCGTGGTCGACGGCCAGCTCACCCGAAGAACCCTGATGAGTGAAGAGGTACCTCATGCTGAGCCTTACGGAGTCAGCCACCATCACCGGCGACATCGCCTCAGTCTGGGAGACCGTGTCGGACCCGGCCTCGTGGGCGAGCTGGGACCCGCACGTCGACGTGTCGCGCTTCGAGGGCGACTTCGTGCCGGGCGCGGAGGGCTGGACCAAGCCGCGCGGCGCCCCGGGAGGCCCGTTCAAGGTGGTCGCGGTCATCCCCGGCAAGGAGTACTCGACCGAGTCGCCGATGCCCGGCGGGGCCATGGCGATCACCAACACCTATGAGCAGATCGGCGCCGGACAGGTCAGGGTGACCCGCCGGGTCCAGCTGACCGGCTGGTTCACGCCGGTCTTCAAGCTGTTCTGGGCCAAGGGCATGGCACGCGACATGCACCACACCTTCGCGGCGCTGGAGCAGGAGGCCCAGCGCCGAGCGGCGAGCGTCTGAAGCCGGGGAGTGCGACGATGACCCACGCGGCGATCATCGGTGGTGGGATGGCCGGGATGCTGGCGGCGACTGCGATCGCCCGCCACGTCGACCGGGTCACCATCATCGAGAGCGACACCTTTCCCAGCTCGCCCGCCCAGCGGCGCGGGCTTCCCCAGGGCCACCACAACCACATGCTGTTCGGCGGCGGGGCGATGGCGCTCGACACGCTGCTGCCCAAGACGACCGACCTGCTCTACGCGCACGGGGCGCACCACCTGCGGATCGGCGAGCGGATGGCGATGCTGTCCCCGCAGGGCTGGAGCCGGCGCTTCGACGGCGACCCCTTCGTCGTCACCTGCAGCCGCCCGCTGCTCGACCACGTCGTACGCCGCCAGGCGCTCAGCTACCACCGGATCACCCTGATCCAGTCGGCCAAGGTCGTCGGGCTGACCGGCGACGCCTCCCGGGTCACCGGCGTACGCGTCGAGCGTGACGGCGGGCCGGAGGAGACGATCGAGGCGGACCTCGTCGTGGACGCGGCCGGCCGCCGATCCGACTCTCCCCGCTGGCTCACCGACCTGGGCCTGCCCGAGGTCGCCGAGGACACGCTGGACGCCGGCTTCGCGTACGCGGGACGGTCGTTCCTGGCGCCGCCGTCCGCGGGCGACGACTTCCCGGGCATCCTGATCCAGGCCGACAACAGCACCGGAGAGCCCGGCCGCGGCGCCGCGCTGCTCCCCAACGAGGACGGCCGCTGGATCGTCGCGCTGATCGGCACCAGAGGCGCGCACCCGCCCACCGACGAGGAGGGCTGGCTCGACTTCGCCCGCAGCATGCGGAGCCCGATCATCGCGGACCTGCTCGTGGGCGCGACGCCGCTCGGCGAGATCCGGGCCTACCGCGGCCTGGCCAACCGGCGCAGGCACTTCGAGCGGATCGTCCCGGAGGGCTTCGTCGTGCTCGGCGACGCGGCGATGACGCTCAACCCCAACTACGCCACCGGGATGTCGATCTCGGCCTTCGGCGCGCTCGCGCTCCGGGAGGAAGTGGAGCGTACGGGGTTCACCGAGGGCCTGGCCCGGCGGGCGCAGCAGCGCATCGCGAAGGCCGGCGAGCCCTGGTGGGAGGTCGCGATCGGCCAGGACCGGTGGTTCCCGAACGTGCGGACCAACCTGACCCTCCGCGGCGGCGCGTCGCAGCTCAAGATGGCCGCGCGGTGGGGCCGCGTGGTCACCGAGCACCCCGCCATGGCCCGCGCGACCTACAGCGCGGCGTCCCTGGTGATCACACCCAAGAAGATGATGACGTTGCCGCTGCTGGTGGCGATGATGCGTGGACCGAAGCTGCCGCCGCTGACCGCCGAAGAGGCGATCGCGCAGTATCCCGGCTTCTCCGGCGTCCTCGACGCCGCACCCGCTGATTCGGCCGTTTCCCAGACCTCGGCATAGGGACCTCGCGGAGAAGAAATGGGCAACGAGGAGAGGCTGCTCGAATACCTCAGGCGGACCACCGCCGACCTGCGGGAGGCGAAGAGACGGCTCGCCGAGCTGGAACACCGGACCTCCGGCGAACCCGTCGCGATCGTGGGGATGGCGTGCCGCTACCCGCACGGGGTGGCCTCGCCGGAGGACCTGTGGAACCTGGTCGTCGACGAGGTCGACGCGACCTCGGCGTTCCCCGCCGACCGCGGCTGGCCGGAGGACCTGTACGACCCGGAACCCGGCAAACCCGGCAAGGCGTACACCCGTGAGGGTGCGTTCCTGTACGACGCGGGTGACTTCGACGCGGCCTTCTTCGGCATCTCGCCCCGTGAGGCCCTGGCGATGGACCCCCAGCAGCGGCTGCTGCTGGAGACCACCTGGGAGGCGTTCGAACGGGCCGGCATCGACCCGGGGACGCTGAAAGGCAGCGCCACGGGCGTGTTCACCGGGATGATGTACCACGACTACGCCGACGCGCAGGGCACCGGTTCCGTCGCCTCGGGCCGGGTGTCCTACGTCTTCGGCTTCGAGGGCCCCTGCGTCACGGTGGACACGGCCTGCTCGTCGTCCCTCGTCGCGGTGCACCTCGCCGCGCAGTCCCTGCGCGCGGGGGAGAGCACGCTGGCCCTCGCGTCCGGCGTGTGCCTGATGGCGAGCCCGGACGCCTTCGTCGAGTTCAGCAAGCAGCGGGCACTCTCCCCGGACGGCCGGTGCCGGTCGTACGCGGCGGCCGCGGACGGGACCGGCTGGGGCGAGGGCTGCGGCGTGCTGCTGCTGGAGCGGCTGTCGGACGCGCGGGCGAACGGTCACCCCGTGCTGGCCGTGCTGCGCGCGACGGCGACGAACCAGGACGGCGCGAGCAGCGGGCTGACCGCGCCCAACGGGCCGTCGCAGCAGCGGCTCATCCGCCGGGCGCTGGAGCACGCCGGGCTGTCGCCCGCGGACGTGGACGCGGTCGAGGGCCACGGCACCGGCACCAAGCTCGGCGACCCCATCGAGGCCCAGGCGATCATCGCGACGTACGGCCAGAACCGTCCTGAGGATCGTCCGCTGTGGCTGGGCTCCCTCAAGTCGAACCTGGGGCACACCCAGTCGGCGGCCGGTGTGGGCGGGGTCATCAAGATGGTGCAGGCGATCCGGCACGGGCTGCTGCCGAGGACCCTGCACGTGGACACGCCCACCCCGAACGTCGACTGGTCGGCGGGCAACGTCCGGCTGCTGACCGAGGCGACGCCCTGGCCCGAGGTCGACCGGCCGCGGCGTGCCGCGGTATCGTCGTTCGGCGTCAGCGGCACCAACGCTCACGTGATCATCGAACAGGCGGCCGAGTCTCCGGCCGCTTCCGATAGCGAGACCGACAGCGAGACCCCGGGCGAGCCCACGACGGGCTCGCCGGTGACGTCGTGGATCCTGTCGGCCAAGAGCCCGGAGGCGCTGCGCGCCCAGGCCGGGCAGCTCCGGTCCCACCTGGACGCCCTCCCGGAGCTGGAGGCGGCGGACGTCGCGCACTCGCTCGCGACGGCCCGCGCCCGCTTCGAGCACCGGGCCGTCGTCCTCGGCGGCGGCCGGGACGAACTGGTCGCGGGCCTCGCGGCGCTCGCCGCCGGCCAGAACGACGCCAAGGTGGTCACCGGTGTCGCGCCGGTGACCCGCCGCCCCGTCTTCGTCTTCCCCGGCCAGGGGTCGCAGTGGGCGGGGATGGCGGCGGACCTGCTCGACCAGGCGCCCGCGTTCGCTGGCCGGATGGCGGCCTGCGCGCGGGCGCTGGAGCCGTTCGTCGACTGGGACCTGTTCGCCGTGCTGCGGCGCGAGCCCGGAGCGCCGGGCTTCGACCGGGTCGACGTCGTGCAGCCCGTGCTGTGGGCCGTCATGGTGTCGCTGGCCGAGCTGTGGCGGGCCAACGGGGTCGTCCCCGAGGCCGTCGTCGGCCACTCCCAGGGCGAGATCGCCGCGGCCGTCGTGGCGGGCGCGCTGTCCCTGGAGGACGGCGCGCGGGTGGTCGCGCTGCGCAGCCGGCTGATCGGGGAGGAGCTCGCCGGACAGGGTGGCATGATGTCCGTCCCGCTCGGCGCGGAGGCCGCCACCGCCCGCATCGAGCGCTGGGGCGGGCGGCTGTGCCTGGCCGCGGTCAACGGCCCGGGCTCCGTGGTGGTCTGCGGAGACCCCGAGGCGCTGGCCGAACTGTTCACCGAACTGACCGGCGAGGGCCTGCGGGCCAAGAACATCCCGGTCGACTACGCGTCCCACTCCCAGTACGTCGAGGCCATCCGCGAGCGGCTCATCGAGATCCTCGCCCCGGTGACCCCCCGGCTCGCGTCGGTCGCGTTCTACTCCACGGTGACCGGCGACCTCGCCGACACCACCGCCTTCGGCGCGGAGTACTGGTACACCAACCTCCGCGAGACCGTACGGTTCGACGAGGCCACCCGGGCGCTGCTGCGGGACGGGTTCGACCTGTGGGTCGAGTGCAGCCCGCACCCGGTGCTGCGGCACGGCGTGGAGGCCACCTTCGAGGCCGAGGAGGCCGACGCCGCGGTGGTCGGGTCGCTGCTCCGCGACCAGGGCGACCTCACCCGGTTCCTGACCTCGCTCGCGAACGCGCACGTCTGCGGGGCGAAGGTCGACTGGACCGCCGGACGGCCCGCCGCGCGCGTGGTCGACCTGCCGACGTACGCCTTCCAGCGCGAGCGCTACTGGCAGAACCCGGAGTCGGCCGTCGAGGTGACCGCGCTGGGCCAGGAGCCCATCGACCACCCGCTGCTGCGCGCCGCCGTCGCCCTCGCCGACGGCGACGGGCACCTGTTCACCGGCCGGGTCTCGCTGAAGACCCACGCCTGGCTGGCCGACCACGACGCGCTCGGCACGGTGCTCGTGCCGGGCACCGGCTTCGTCGACCTGGCGCTGACCGCGGGCCAGCAGGCCGGCTGCCCGGTGCTCGAAGAGCTCACCATCCAGGCGCCGCTGATTCTGGCGGACGACGAGAGCGTGCTGGTCCAGGTCGTGGTCGGGCCCGCCGACGAGTCCGGCGCCCGCCCGGTCGCCGTCCACTCGCGCCGGGACGACGACCCCGACGGGCCGTGGACGTGTCACGCGTCCGGCGCGCTGCGCGACGGTGCCGAGACGCCGTACGGCGCCGACCTCGCGGCCTGGCCGCCGCGCGACGCGACCGCCATCGCGCTCGACGGCGCGTACGACCGGCTCGTCGATCGCGGGTACGCCTACGGCCCGGTGTTCCAGGGCCTGCGGGCGGCCTGGCGGCGCGGCGACGAACTGTTCGCGGAGGTGCGGCTCCCCGAGGAGGCCCACGCCGACGCCGAGCGGTTCGCGGTGCACCCGGCCGCCCTGGACGCCGCCCTGCACACGGCCCTGGTGACCGGGTCGGGCGACACCGTTCTGCCGTTCGCGTGGACCGGCGTCACGCTGCACGCGGTCGGGGCCACCGAACTGCGGGTGCGGCTGACGCCGGAGGGGCCGGACGCGGTGCGCCTGGAGGCGGCCGACGCCGCGGGCCGTCCGGTGCTGACCGTGGCGGGGCTGGTCAGCCGGCCGGTCTCCGCCGAGCAGCTGGCTCCGGCGGCGGAGACGAAGGCGCTTTCGCCGTACCGGATCGTCTGGCGGCCGGTCTCCGCGCCCGCCGACGTATCCGCGAAGGGTGCCGAGGTCGCCGTCTATCACTGCCCGGTCCTGTCCGGCGGTGGTGTGCCGGGCGATGTGCGGGAGACCGTCCGGCAGGTGCTCGCCGCGCTGCGCGACCGGCTCGCCGACGAGCGGGCCGCGACCGGCCCGCTGGTGCTGGTCACCCGGGGAGCCGTCGCCGTGGACGGCGGTCCCGTCGATCTGGCGCAGGCGCCCGTGTGGGGCCTCGTCCGGGCGGCCCAGGCCGAGAACCCCGGCGCGTTCGTGCTGGTCGACACCGACGATCCCGAGGTCGGCCCGGAGACGCTGGCCCGCGCCGCCGCCACGGGCGAGCCCGAGCTCGCGCTGCGCGACGGCGAGCTCTTCGTGCCACGCCTGGCGGTCGTCCCGGAGAAGGACGGCACGGTGGACGGCACGGCGGACGGCACGGTGGACGGCGGGGCGCTCGACGCTCCGGTGCCCGGCGGACGGGCGCTCGACCCGGACGGAACGGTGCTGATCACGGGTGGCACCGGTGGCCTGGGCGGGTGCGTGGCCCGGCACCTCGTCACCGCGTACGGCGTGCGCCGCCTGGTGCTGACGAGCCGCCGTGGCGACGCCGCGCCCGGCGCCGCGGAGCTTCGCGAGGAGCTGACCGGCCTGGGGGCCGACGTCGTCATCGCGGCCTGCGACGTGGCCGACCGGGCCGCGCTCGCCGCCGTCATCGACGCGATTCCGGCCGGGCACCCGCTCACCGGCGTCGTGCACACCGCGGGCGTGCTCTCCGACGGGGTGCTCGCCACCCTCACGCCCGACGACTTCGAGGCCGTGCTGCGGCCCAAGGCCGACGCCGCCTGGCACCTGCACGAGCTGACCGAGCACCTCGACCTGGCCGTCTTCGCCCTGTTCTCCTCGGTCGCCGGCACCATCGGCGCCGCCGGGCAGGCCAACTACGCCACGGCGAACGCGTTCCTCGACGCGCTCGCCGCCCACCGGCGCGCCTCGGGCCTGCCGGCGACCTCCATGGCCTGGGGCCCGTGGACCGGGGTCGGAATGGCCGACGCGCTCGACGAGCAGCACGCGCGGAGACTGCGGCGCGACGGGCTTCCGCCGCTCACCCCCGAGCAGGGACTGATCCTGTTCGACGCCGCGCTCGCCGCCGGGGACGCCCACCTCGCCCTGGTCCGCCTGGAGGCGGCCGGGCTGCGCGCCCAGGCGTCCGCCGACGCGCTGCCCACCGTGCTCGGCGACCTGGTGCGGCGGCCGCCGCGCCGGGCCGCGCGCGACACCGGGACGGCCGACGGCTCGCTCGCCGACCGGCTCGCCGGCCTCGGGCCCGACGAGATCGGCCGTACGCTGCTCGACCTGGTGCGGACCTGCGTCGCGGACGTGCTCCGGCACTCGTCGGCCGACGCGATCGAGCCGGACCGGGCCTTCAAGGAGTTGGGCTTCGACTCGCTGACCGCGCTGGAGATGCGCAACCGGCTCAACGCGGCCACCGGTCTCCGGCTCCCCGCGACAATGATCTTCGACTATCCGACGAGCCGCGCCGCGGCGAACCGCCTGGCCGAACTGCTCGCCCCGGCGGCCACGTCCGCCGCCGTCCCGGCGGCCCCATCGGCCGCATCGGGGACCGCGCCCGGGGCGGACGAACCGATCGCGATCATCGGCATGGCCTGCCGGTATCCCGGCGGGGTGGCCTCGCCGGAGGACCTGTGGCGGCTGGTCGCCGACGGCGTGGACGCGATCTCCGAGTTCCCCGCCGACCGCGGCTGGGACGTCGACGCGCTGTACGACCCCGAGCGCGGCGCGCCGGGCAAGGTGTACGCGCAGGGCGGCGGCTTCCTGTACGACGGAGCCGAGTTCGACGCGGCCTTCTTCGGGATCTCCCCGAACGAGGCGCTGACGATGGACCCGCAGCAGCGGTTGCTGCTGGAGACCTCGTGGGAGGCGATCGAGCGGGCCGGCATCGACCCGGGCTCGCTGCGGGGATCGG
>NZ_BOOB01000079.1 GCF_016863015.1 Microbispora amethystogenes
GTACGTGTTCGGGTTCGAGGGCCCGTCGGTCACGATCGACACCGCGTGTTCGTCTTCGCTGGTGGCGCTGCACCTGGCGGCCCAGTCGGTGCGGTCGGGGGAGTGCTCCCTCGCCCTGGCCGGCGGAGTGACGCTGATGGCCACCCCGGAGATGCTGGTGGACTTCAGCGAGCAGCAGGGCCTGTCGCCGGACGGCCGCTGCCGCGCGTACGGCGCGGGCGCGGACGGCACCTCACTGGGCGAAGGCGTCGGCGTGCTGCTGGTAGAGCGGTTGTCGGACGCGCGCCGGCTTGGTCACCCGGTGCTCGCGGTGGTGCGGGGCTCGGCGGTGAACCAGGACGGCGCGTCGAATGGCCTGACGGCGCCGAACGGTCCGTCGCAGGAGCGGGTGATCCGTCAGGCGCTGGCCAACGCGCGGTTGTCGGTTCAGGACGTGGACGTGGTCGAGGGTCACGGGACCGGGACGACGCTGGGTGACCCGATCGAGGCGCAGGCCGTGCTGGCGACCTACGGTCAGGAC
>NZ_BOOB01000080.1 GCF_016863015.1 Microbispora amethystogenes
TTACGGCGGGGTCGGAGGCCACCTGCTCCAGCACCCGCACCAACCGCCGTGCGAGCGCCTGTGCCGTCGCCTCGTCGAACAGATCGGCGGCGTACAGGACACCACCGCCCAGCCCGGCCGGAGCCCCGGCCTCGTCCCGGCGCTCCACCAACGAGACCGACAGGTCGAACCGAGCGGCGGGGCTGGTGGCCGGCATGGGGCTCACGGTCAGCCCGGCCAGCTCCCACTGCCCCTGCGACTCGGGGAAGTTCTCCACGCCGAGCGACACCTGGAACAGCGGGTTGCGCGACAGCGAACGGACCGGGTTCAGCTCGTCCACCAGGCGTTCGAACGGAACGTCCTGGTGGGCGTACGCGGCCAGGTCGGTCTCCCGCACCCGCGCCAGCACGTCCTCGAACGACGGATCGCCGGACAGGTCCGTACGCAGCACCAGGGTGTTGACGAAGCACCCGGCCAGGTCCTCCAGCGCAGCGTCCCCACGACCGGCGATCGCCGTACCGACGGGGATATCGGTACCCGCGCCGACCTTCGCGAGCAGCACGGCCAGCGCCGCGTGCGCCACCATGAACATCGTCGCGTTACCGCCCTGCGCCAGCTCCGTCAGCCGGGCATGGGCCTGTGCGTCCACCTCCAGGTGCACGGTTCCGCCTCGGAACGACGGCGTCGCCGGACGCGGCCGGTCCACGGGCAGGGCAAGCTCCTCCGGAGCGCCTTCCAGCGCCTGACGCCAGTAATCGAGCTGGCCGTTGATCAGGCTGCCGGGATCGTCGGCCTCGCCCAGCACCCGCCGCTGCCACAGCGCGTAGTCCGCGTACTGCACCGGCAGCGGCCGCCAGTCGGGCGCGCGACCCTCGCGACGGGCCGCGTACGCCGCCTCCAGATCGCGCGCCAGCACCCCCATCGACCAGCCGTCGGACGCGACGTGGTGGGTCACGACGAGCAGCACGTGCTCGTCCGGGCCCAGCGTGAACAGGCGCACCCGCCAGGGCAGGTCGCGGCTCAGGTCGAAGCCGTCGGCCGCCCGGGCGGCGAGCAGTTCCGGCAGCTCGGCCTCGGTGGTCTCGACGACTGCGAGCGGCGGCCGTCCGGCGGCCCCGTCCAGCATCTCCTGACGCGGAACCCCGTCCACGTGGGGGAAGACGGTACGCAGGCTCTCGTGCCGGTCGGCCACGTCCCCGAGCGCGGCCTCCAGCGCCGCCGCGTCCAGCTCACCCGACAACCGGAGCGCGAACGGCAGATTGTAGGCCGCGTTCTCCTCGGCGTCCTCCAGGCGGTTGAGGAACCACATCCGCTGCTGGGCGTACGACAGCGGCACCGCTTCGGGCCGCGGTTGCGGCGTCAGCGCCTGCCGCACCTCGCCCACCGCCTGATCGACGAACCGGGCCACGCCGGCGACGGTCGGGGTGGTGAACAGCTCCCGGATGCTGACCTCGGCGTCGAAGGCGGCGCGGATGCGGGCGATCAGCCGCATCGCCAGCAGCGAGTCACCGCCCAGGTCGAAGAACGACGCCTCGGCCCCGACCTCCGCCAGGCCCAGGACCTCGGCGAACAGGCCGCACAGCACCTCTTCGGCAGGCGTGGCCGGGCCACGACCGGTGGCGACCCCCGCGAAGTCCGGGGCGGGCAGTGCGGCCCGGTCGAGCTTGCCGTTCACCGTGACCGGCAACGCCTCAAGCGCCACCACGGCGGCCGGGACCATGTAGTCCGGCAACCGGGAGCCGACGAACTCCCGCAGCACCGCCGTGTCCACCCGGTTGTCCGCGACCGGCACCACATAGGCGACGAGGATCTTCTCTCCCGGCCGGTCCTCCCGTACGAGCACCGCGGCCTGGGCCACCGACTCGTGGGAGGCCAGCACGGTCTCGATCTCGCCCGGCTCCACCCGGAAACCGCGGATCTTCACCTGGTCGTCGGCCCGCCCGGACACCACGATCTGCCCGTCAGCGGTCCAGTACGCCAGGTCACCCGTCCGGTACATCCGCTCCCCAGGAGCGAACGGACACGCCACGAAGCGTTCGGCCGTCAACGCGGGACGCTTGGCATACCCCCGCGCCAGCCCCGCGCCCGCGAGATACAACTCGCCGGTGACGCCGGGCGGCACCGGGCGCAGATGGTCGTCCAGGACGTAGGTCCGGGTGTTCTCGATCGGCCGCCCGATCGGCACCGCACCCCCACCCGCCGGCAACGGACCGCTCATCGTCGCGATCACCGTCGCCTCGGTCGGACCGTAGGCGTTGACGAACCGGCGCCCCTCCGCCCACCGCTCGGTGAGTGACGGCGGGCACACTTCACCCGCCACCGACACCGTATGCACGCAGGGGGCCAGGTCGTCCGCCGCCGCCAGCACCGACGGCGGCATCATCACATGCGTCACCCCGAAGGCGGCCGTCACCTCACCCAGCGACCCGTACGGCGGCAGCATCTCGCTGCCGGCCACCACCAACGCACCCCCCGACAACAAAGCGGTGCAGAACTCCGCGAACGCCACATCGAAACTCAGCGAGGTGAACTGCAGCACCCGCGCCCCGCCCCCCGCCCCCAACCGGGCGATGTGCGCCGCCGCCAGGCTGCCGACCCCGCGATGGGAGACCACCACACCCTTCGGCGTCCCGGTCGACCCCGAGGTGTAGATCACATACGCCGGATGATCCAGGTGTAACGGCGCCACCCGATCCGCATCCGACGGCGCGAAACCGGGCAGTGCGGACAGGTCCAGCAGGTCGAACACCACCCGCGGCACATCCGCGGCGGCCGACAACGCCGGCTCCGTGGCGGTGGTGCACACCGTCAGCACCGGGGCGGCGTCGCCCAGCATGAAGGCGATCCGCGACGCCGGATGACGGGGATCTATCGGCAGGTACCCCGCGCCCGCCTTGCCCACGCCCAACAGCACCGCGATCAGCTCCGGCGAGCGCTCCATCATCACGCCCACCAGATCTTCGGGGCCCACGCCCCGGCCGATCAGCGCGTGCGCCACCCGGTTGGCCGCCGCGTCCAACTCCGCATACGACCACGACCCGCCCGCTCCGACCACCGCCACCGCGTCCGGCGTCCGCGCCACCTGCGCCTCGAACAACCCGCCGAACGTCCCCTCCGCCACTCCGGCAGCGGTGTCGTTCCACCCGTGCAGCACCGCCTCCCGCTCGACCTCCTCCAGCACCTCGACCTGGCTGAGCCGTACAGAGGGGTCGGAGGCCACCTGCTCCAGCACCCGGATCAGGCGTTCGGCCAGCTTCTCCGCGGTCCGGTGATCGAAGAGATCGGCGGCGTAGAACAACCCGCCGCTGATGCCGGCCGGGCCGCCGTCGGCGTCGCGGTGCTCGGCCAGGTCCACCGACAGGTCGAACCGCGCACCGGGAGCACCGGGCGACGCCAGGCTCACGTCGAGCCCGGGCAGGTCCCACTGCCCCGGCGGCACGTTCTGCAGGGTCAGCATGACCTGGAAGAGCGGGTTCCGGGACAGCGAGCGCGACGGGTTGAGGTCCTCGACGAGCCGCTCGAACGGCACGTCCTGGTGGGTGTAGGCGGCCAGGTCGGTCCGGCGCACCCGGCCCAGCAACTCGGTGAAGGACGGGTCGCCGCCGAGGTCCGTACGGAGCACGAGGGTGTTGACGAAGAAGCCGATCAGGTCGTCGAGGGCGGCGTCGCCGCGTCCCGCCGTGACGGTGCCGATCGGGATGTCCGTCCCGGCGCCCATGCGGGACAGCAGCGCGGCCAGCGCGGCGTGGACGACCATGAACGTGGTGACCCGGCCGCGCTGGGCGACCTGCACCAGCCGGGCGTGCGTGGCGGGGTCCACCTCCAGCCGCAGCGAGCCGCCCTCGAAGGTGGGCGTGGCGGGGCGCGGGCGGTCCGTGGGCAGGGTGAGCTCCTGCGGCACCCCGGCCAGGGCCTCTCGCCAGTAGCCGAGCTGGCGGCTGATCAGGCTGCCCGGATCGTCCAGGTCGCCGAGCATCTCGCGCTGCCAGAGCGCGTAGTCGGCGTACTGGACGGGCAGCGGCCCCGGCTCCGGCGCCCGGCCGTTCTGACGGCGCGCGGCGTAGGCCGTGCGCAGGTCCCGCGCCAGCACGCCCATCGACCAGCCGTCCGCCGCGATGTGGTGGGCCACGATGAGCAGGACGTGCTCGTCCTGGCCCGTGACCAGGAGCCAGGCGCGCCACGGCAGGTCCGTGCTCAGGTCGAAGCCCTGACCGGAGTACGCCGCGAGGACGTCGTCCACCCGGCCCTCCGGGACCTCGACGACGTGCAGGGCCGGGCGCGCGTCGGCGAGCACCCGCTGGTGCGGTACGCCCTCGACCTCCGGGAAGATCGTACGAAGGCTCTCGTGGCGGTCGGCGACGTCGCCGATCGCGGCCTCCAACGCCGCCACGTCCAGCCGGCCGGACAGGCGCAGCGCCAGCGGCAGGTTGTATCCCGCTCCCTGGGCGGTTCCTTCGAGCCGGTTGAGGAACCACATGCGCTGCTGGGCGTACGAGAGCGGCAGCACCTCCGGGCGCGGCCGCGGCTCCGGGCTCGTCTGGGTGCCGCGGGTGAGCTCCTCGATCAGGCGGGCCACCCCGGCGACGGTGGGCGTGCCGAAGAGTTCGCCGATGCCGAGCTCGGCGTCGAGCACGGCCCGGATGCGGGCGATCAGCCGCATTCCGAGCAGGGAGTCGCCA
>NZ_BOOB01000081.1 GCF_016863015.1 Microbispora amethystogenes
CCGAGCACCTCGCCGAACAGCGCGCACAGCACCTCTTCGACGGGGGTGGCCGGGCCGCGACCGGCGGCGGCGCCCGCGAAGTCGGGGGCGGGCAGCGCGCCCCGGTCGAGCTTGCCGTTGGCGGTGACCGGGAACGCGTCCAGCACCACCACCGCCGCCGGGACCATGTAGTCGGGCAGCCGGGCGGCCACGTGTTCCCGCAGCACCGCGACGTCCGGGCTCGGGTCGGCCGGGTTCTGGCCGGCCGGGACGACGTACGCGACCAGGCGCCTGTCACCGGGGTGGTCCTCGCGGGTGACCACCACGGCCTGGGCCACCGACTCGTGGCTCGCGAGGACGGCCTCGACCTCGCCCGGCTCCACGCGGAACCCGCGCACCTTGACCTGGTCGTCGGCCCTGCCCGCGAAGAGCAGTTCCCCGTCGGGGCTCCAGCGGGCCATGTCGCCGGTGCGGTACATCCGGCCGCCGTCGTCGAACGGACAGGCGACGAACCGCTCGCCGGTCAGCCCCGAACGGCGGAGATATCCGCGCGCCAGCCCGGGACCCTGGACGTACACCTCGCCCGGGACCCCCGCGGGGACCGGACGCAGGAAGTCGTCCAGCACGAACACGCGGGTGTTGGCGATGGGCGCGCCGATCGGGGCCGTCCCGGCCGCCACGAGGGGACGGCTCATCGTGGCGCAGACGGTCGTCTCGGTCGGGCCGTACGCGTTGATCATGCGGATGCGGTCCGCCCAGCGTTCGGTCAGCAGCGGCGGGCACGCCTCGCCCGCCACCACCAGCGTCTCCACGCTGTCCGGAAGCTCGTCGACGGTCGCCAGCACCGACGGCGGGACCGTCAGGTGCGTCACCTCGAACTCGCCCACCGCGTCGGCCAGCGGCCCGGCCGGAGGCAGCCGATCGGCCCCCGCCATCACCAGCGTCGCGCCCGACAGCAACGCCATGCACATCTCCGAGACCGCCGCGTCGAAGCTCACCGACGCGAGCTGCAGCACCCGGGACGACGCCTCCACCGCGAACCGGTCGATCTGGGAGTCGGCCAGATTCCCCAGGCCCCGGTGGGTCACCACGACACCCTTCGGCGTGCCGGTCGACCCGGAGGTGTAGATCACGTACGCGGGATGGTCGACCGCATGGCCGGGCACCGTCACCGGCGAGACCGGACGGGCCTCGATCGATGCCGCCACCACCGGGTCGTCGATCACCACAAGCTCGGGAGCATCGCCGTCGAGCAGTCCTTCGGCTTCCTGCAGCGCAGGCCGTACGGCCTGGGTGCACAGCACCAGCGCCGGGGCGGCGTCACCCAGCATGAACGCGATCCGCTGCGCGGGATAGGCCGGATCCACCGGCACGAACCCCGCACCCGCCTTCGCCACACCCAGCAACACCGCGACCAGCTCCGGCGAGCGCTCCATCATCACGCCCACCAGATCCTCCGGACCCACCCCCCGGGCGACCAGTTCATGCGCGATCCGGTTCGCCGCCGCGTCCAACTCCGCGTACGACCACGACACCCCCGGCCCGGACACCGCCACCGCACCCGGCGACAGCTCCACCCGCGCCGCGAACAACTCCGGCAACGTCCCGGCCGCCACCGGCCTGACGGTGTCGTTCCACTCCCCCAGCACGACCCGACGCTCGGCCTCGCCGAGCACCTCGATCTGGCCCACCGGCACCGACGGATCGGCGGCCATCTGCTCCAGCACCCGTACGACCCGGCCGGCCACAGCCAGCGCCGCCTGCTCGTCGAGCAGCCCCGGCCGGTACTCCAGCCGCAGCTCCAGGTCCTCGGCCGGGTTCACGACCAGGCCGAGGGGATAGTTGGTCGCCTCCCTGGCGATGGTCTCGGTGACCCTGAGCCCGCTGAGCGAGGAAGGGCCTCCCGGCTCGCCGGGGAAGTTCTCGAACGCCATGAGCGTGTCGAAGGTCGCGCCCGGCCCGGCCAGCCGCTGGATTTCCGTCAGCCCGAGATGCTGGTGGCCCAGCAGCGCCGACTGCCGCGCCTGCAGGTCGGCCAAGACGTCCCTCACCGGCCGGGCGGGGTCGAGCCGCACCACCACGGGAACGGTGTTGATGAACAAACCCAGCATGTCTTCCATGCCGGGCAGCTCCGCCGGGCGGCCCGCGACCGTCGCCCCGAAGACCACGTCGCGGCGTCCCGCCAGCTGGCCCACGATCAGCGCCCAGGCCGCCTGGACGACCGTGTTCACCGTCAGGCCACGCGTACGGGCGAGCTCGCCCACCGCCGCGGCGAGCTCGGCGCCGCCCCGGACGGACACCCGCTCGGACGCGGCGGTCAGCGCCTCGTCCGGCTCGCCGGGCCAGACCAGGGTCGGTTCGTCCACCCCCGCCAGCGCCCGCCGCCACTCCTCCCGCGCCGCGTCCTTGTTTTGCCGGCCCAGCCACGCCAGATAGTCCCGGTACGGCGTGACCGCGGGCAGCCCACGGGTGCTGCCGCCGGCCGCGTACGCCGCCCACAGCTCGCGCAGCAGCACCTGCAGCGACCATCCGTCCAGGACGATGTGGTGCAGCGTGATCACCATCTGGTGGCGGCCGGGGGCGAGTTTCAGCAGCATGATCCGCAGCAGCGGCGGCACCGCCGGGTCGAACCCGAGGGCGCGCTCCTCGCCGCCAAGGCGTTCGGCCTCCGCCAGCGCCTCCTCACCGGGCAGCCCGGAGAGGTCCTCCTCACGCCACGGCAGCGTCACCTCCCGTGCCACCACCTGCACCGGCCGCTCGGAACCCGCCAACTGCCGGAACCCCGCCCGCAGGCTGGCATGCCGTACGAGCAGCGCCTGCCAGGACGTCCGCAGGGTCTCGGCGTCCAGCGGTCCCTCAAGGCCGAGAACCAGCTGCTCGACGTAGGAGGCGCCGGCGCCCTCGCCGTAGACGGCGTGGAACAGCAGGCCCTCCTGCAGCGGCGACAGCGGCCAAATGTCCTCAACGCGCATCTGACTCATCGGGCGCCCCTTTCGTCGGCGGCGAGTTCGCTCTCAAGTTCGTCGATCTGGCCCTGGTCGAGGCTGATCAGGGAGAAGTCGGACGGCGTGTGGCCGCCGCCGCCCGGACGCGCGACGTACGCCGCGAGTCCGGCGAGCATCGCCGCCCAGCGGTCGGCGAACTCCCGTACGGCCGGCTCGTCGAGCACGCGCCCGGGCCAGGCCACGGTCAGAGTCAGCCGGGGTCCGTCAGGTAGGTCGTGGACGATGCCCGTGACCTCCAGGACATGGGTGACCGGGATGTCTCCGTCGACCCCGCCTCCGGGGCCTTCCGGGGCCGGCGACCAGTCGTCTCGGGTTCGCTTGCCGGTGAAGCGTCCGAGGTAGTTGAAGCCGATCTGGGCTCTGGGGAGTGCCGCGAGGTCGGCGGCGGTGCCGGGATTGAGATAGCGGAGCAGGCCGTATCCCAGGCCGTCGCCCGGGACCGCCCGCACCTGCTCCTTGATGCGCTTGACCACCCGCCCGGCCGTCGCTCCGCCCGCCCGAAGATCGGCGAAGTCGGCCACCCCGGCGTCCAGCCGCACCGGATGACTGCTGGTGAACCAGCCCACCGTCCGGGACACGTCCATGCCATCGGTCAGAGGGACACGCCCGTGCCCCTCCACGTCCACCACGACCCCGCCGCCCGGACGGCCCCGCCGCGCCCGCCATTCCGCGACCGCCGCCGCCAACCCCGCCAGCAGAACGTCATCGACCCCCGCATGGAACGCCGCCGGAACCCCCGTCAGCAACGCCGACGTCACATCGGCCGGAACGGTCACCGAGACCTCCCGCATCGTCGCGCCGACGTCTCTGGCCGGGTCCAGGGGTTCGGTGGCCAACAGCGGGTCCGGCCCTTCGAGGAGCGCCAGCCAGTCCTGCAGTTCCGGCGTACGCGTGCCGGCCTCGGCCGCGAGTTCACGTGCCCAGTGACGGTAGGAGGTCGGGACCGGATCGAGGGCGACCGGCCGTCCGGCGGCCAACGCCGCGTAAGCGCCGGCCAGATCCGGCAGCAGAACCCGCAACGACACCGTGTCCACCACGAGGTGAGCGATGACCAGCACCAACCGCCCGGGCTCCTCGGGGCCGGCGTCCAGCCAGACCACCTGGACCATCACCCCGGCCAGCGGATCCAACCGCTCAACCGCCGCCCTCGTCTGCTCACCAACCAGACGCACCCAATCGACGCCAACCCCCCGCCCATCGACCCGACCCGCCCAATCCGCGCCAACCCCCGGCTCACCGACCGGGCGCGGCCAATCCGCGCCGCTCGCTTGCACTCGCCGCACCCACGCGGTGGTGTCGGCCGTCTGCGGCACCGACAGATGCGGTTCCGGCCCGGTCG
>NZ_BOOB01000082.1 GCF_016863015.1 Microbispora amethystogenes
CGCCCGGTTGGTGTGCGTGGCGTCGATCCACAGATGGGTCCTGGCCAGGCAACCGAGACAGGTGATCACCTGAGCGGCCGTGGGCATTCGCGTGAGGGCCACCGTCACCACGTACTCACGCACACCGCCGAAATCGGCGGCAGGCACCAACGTCGCGGTGTCCGGACGAACCTCACCCAACGCGGCCACCCGCATCACGCGACCCCCGCCGCACACCGTCAGGTCACCCACGGACCAGCCGGCCCGGGCGGCAGAATCCACCTCCACACGATCACCCCGTTTGCGCTGCTGGTGGTCACGCTCGTGAACCAGGTAGACGGCACTTTCAGGACGGCGAATTTCCGCGTATCGCGGTCCGGGCTTTCCCGGTGCTCTCGCGGCGCGTTTCGCTCTCACTTAAATACGGTGGCCGGAACGACCCGACCGTCCGCGCGCGGCAACAATTACGCAGCATTGCCGCGCGTGCCGCACCGACAGCCCGACCGTTCCGGCCGTCGCCCGTTCTGCGGTACGGCTACGTGAACCGTAGAATGGGCGGGAGAGTGAACGTCACGCCGGGCGCGTTAGACGCGCACCGACGAATTTCACTCTCACTTAAATACGGTTCCTTCGACATCCCGACCGTCCGCCGTTCCCAAGATTCTCGATTCCAGCCCTGCCGGGGCACCGTCACATCGCGCCGATAACTAAAGGGCTCCAGAGTGGTCCTCTGGAGCCCTTTAGCAGCTTTGTGGCTAGTTCTCTGTGGGTTCGGTGCCTCCGAGCACCATGGCGCCTCTGGCGTCGTCCAAGCGGGACGACAGCTCTCGCCACTCGGCCCGTCCGGCGTCCCGTACCCGGATCACGGCGCGACGGGACCCGTACGCTCCGCCGTGCTGGGACTGCGCAGTCTTGGCGAGAACGCCCGCACGTCCCAGGTCATCAGCCTGAGACGCGATGCTGAGAGCCCGACGCAGGACGGGGAAGTCCGTACCGTCCCCGAACGCGGTGCGGAACATCTCTGCGCTGTGCTGAGACACGCAGAACGCGACTGCCGCCCCCGTAACCGTCTCCGTACGCGGAACACCGCGCATGAGCTGAGCCCCCGGCGTCGTGTCGATCTCATCAGCCGGAACGTCGACCCGATAGCCGTTCCGCGCAGCGGCATCGCGCACTGCCCACCGCTGCAGAGTCGTCCGCGTGATCGTCATTTCCGCGCCGTCCCGGCGCACGTAGACCCATGCCTGAGCCTCCCGAGTAGAGCCGCTGTCCGGGGTAGGGGCGCAGGACGCGAGCACGTCACGCAGGCGCTGGGCGAAGAGAAGAACGGCGTCCTGTGTGACGTCGTCCGATACATCGTCGGTTCCGTACGGCGCGTGCCCGCCCTTGACGATGGTTGCGCTTTCGTCCATTCGCTTACGTGAACGCGTGGCATCGACGGTGCGGCAGTAGCCGCGCGCGAGCCTCTGAATCTCCGCCCAGTCGTCCGCCGCTACGCGCGCCATATCCTCAGGGGTGAGGCTGGCACCGGGGACGTTTGTGGGAACGCATTTACCGGGAACTCCGTTCGCCATGATCGATCTCCGATTGGTCCGCGACACACGATTGCGTGTGTCACCGTTTTCTTGGTCGATCCAATTGAACCGCGAAACGGAGATCGAATCAATGAGGCTGCGGCCATTCTTACTATGTTTTACCTGGTCAGAGCTGATAGGCGTAAATGGGAAGAATGCAAGGAGGGTGGGTCTGATTGCTGTACTTGAATGATGATGAGCATTTATAAGTGGGCTCGCAATAGATATTCTGAATCCGATTTCGAGTAGTCACGTGGGTCTCGCGGGCTCTCCGCGAGCACATCTGTGAGTGCCTTGTCAGCTCTTGAGTCGGGGTGACGTCCGGCCCTGGCGCCAGCGGCTCTACCAGCGGAAATGCGCCCCTAGAGGCGCCGGGTTAAGCAGGATGGCAACCGGTGGGCTATCAGGAGGGGTGCTCGGAAGGCTGCTGGCCGTCGCGGGAGTGGTGATCCTGTCGACGCCACTGCCCGCCTGCGTGATGATCGGGGCATGAGGGTTCTGGTGCTCGGCGGTACACGCTTTGTGGGCAGGGTGTTCGTCGAGGAGGCCCTCGCCCAAGGGCATCAGGTGACCACCTTCAACCGCGGCCAGACGGGGCAGGACGTACCCGGAGCCGAGGTCGTTCGCGGGGACAGAGAGAACGGGTCCGACCTGCTGGCCTTGGTCCAGGGACGGGAATGGGACTGGGTGGTCGACACCAGTGGCTATGTTCCACAGGTTGTGGGAAACGCCGCGCGTCTCTTGTCCGACAGGGCGGGCGCCTACGTCTTCCTTTCCACCATCTCGGTGTATCCGGGCTGGCCAGCCGAGCCCGTCGACGAGGACAGCGCTGTCTACGATTGTCCACCGGATGCCGCCGGTACCGCCGAGGATGAGGCGAACTGGTCCGCCGCACAGTACGGCGCTTACAAGGCCGGGTGCGAGCGCGCCGTCCAGGAGGCGTTCGAGGGCCGTGTCACCGTCCTGCGGCCGGGGGTGATCCTTGGGCCGCAGGAGAACGTCGGCCGGCTCACCTGGTGGCTGCGACGGATAGCTCAAGGCGGCCGGGTCCTGGCCCCGGGCCAGCCGGCCAAGCAGATCCAGCCCGTCGACATCCGAGACCTGACGGCCTTCACGCTCAGCTGCCTTCAGCGCGGAACGACGGGGGCGTTCAACGTCACCGCACCCCGGGGGCACGCCACCTTCGGCGAGATGCTCGAGGCGTGCCGTACGGTGACGGGTTCACAAGCGGAGTTCGCGTGGGTGGACGACGCGTTCCTCGTCGAGCACGACGTGAGGCAGTGGACCGAGATCCCCCTGTGGCGTACTCCCCTGGGAACCTGGGAGGTGGGCGCCGCGGCAGCCGCAGCCGCCGGCCTGACGTGCCGACCGATCGCGGCTACCGTCCGCGACACGCACCTGTGGCTCACCGAGACCAACGGGCCGCTGTCCTACGGTCGCCAAGCGCATCACGGATTGTCCCGCCAACGGGAACACGAGCTTCTGGAGGCATGGGACCGCTGTTGAGTCAGTTAGTCGGTCGCGGGGCTGCCGAGCGTGCTGTAGTGAGGAAACAGTACGGTTGCCGCCTGTCTGCCAGCCGGACCGCTCAGCGCGAGGGACCCCTGTAACCACGCCCGGTCCCCTTGGTCGAAGGTGCCGCTACCGCCAAGCAGGGGTTGTAGTTCTTGTTCGGTGAAAGCGCGGGCCAGTGGCAGCGTCGCCCTGCCGAGGGGGTCGGAGTCGTAGGGGTACGCCCCCCACGCTGCGGCTTCCTCCTCAGTTGGAGTGATCCAAAAGTCGTACAGCAAGGACGAGAGCACCGGACGGATGTCGTCACCCGCGTGAGTCAGGGAAAGCGCAGAGCAGAAGGCATAGATCGCGGCGCGGTAGACATCGAATCCCCACGCGGAGACCGGGGGGTTGGTGCTCTCCAGCATCGCCTCGATCTGTCCTGACGCTGTACTCCGATAGCCGGACACGATGGCGTGGTCGGCCGTGCAGAACGTCTCAACGATGTACGGCACATCGGGAACTCGCCACTGCAGGCCCGGCTCGGCAACGGTGTTGTACATGTACGCGGTAATGAACTCGGGGTCTGTCCACCCGGATGCGCGCGGCTCATGTCCCCAGAAGAAGGTCTGAGGTACGGGCAGGTCGGCGGATGTCAGAACTGAGTGCAGGGCGCCGATCATCCGGCCTGTCCAGCCCGCGTCCACGAGGCCGGTGCCGGCCGAGGCGATGCCTTCCTGGACGGCGTAGTCGCGTACGAGCTGTCGCATCTGCTCGATGCGCGGCCGCATCGCCTCCGCAACCTCAGGCATCGCCACGAACCGCCGCAAGGCTTCATTCTGCTCCGGGTCGTCTGCGCGGACCGACGGGGAGAGCGAGGCGCCGACGGCAGTCAGTGTCCCCGTATATCTTTGGATGTCGAGGCCGAGGCGAGCACATACGTCAGCTGCGTTGGAGCGCATGAAGCTGTTGAACAGCCAGTCGGCCTTCTCCAGGCCATAGGGGTCGGAGGCAGCCAGGCTCCACGTGCGGCGGCTGCTGTACACGTAGCTCATGGAGAGTTGAATCTCCAGCCGAGGAGCCATGCGCGTGGCGATCTCGGAGAAGACCTGGGCATCCCGGGATAGGAAGCACAACCGATGCAGGCGGCGCATCTGTGCCGTACGGAGTAGCCAGATCACGTAACCGACCAGGACGGGTGCGGCGACTCCGGCAGCGATGTCGCGGATCGCCTTCTCATGGGGCGTGGATGCGGGGACGGCGGCGCGTGCCTGTGCCGACGCCATAGACATCGCGGCGGCGAGCCCATCGTGTCCGGCCAGGGTTTGCTCGTAGCGCGTGGCTTCCACTGCTTCTCCTTCTGCCCTGCCACTCAGAGTCCCGTCCGTAGATCACCACGAGGTGAGCCACAGTCCAACCTCGTCGTCGGTACGGGCGCCACAATCGCGGCACATCTGTTCAGCTCGCTGCCGCAGGTCACGCCACGCTTCCTCATCGCCCTTCGCCTGATGGACCGCCGCCTCCTCGGCCATCGTTCGGGCGGCCCAGGCACGGTCGCCGAGTGCCTCGTAAATCGTCCGTGACTCCTGGTATGCCTCGATGGCCGGCTGCCAATGCCGCTGCCTGGCTTGGAAGAGGCCAAAGGTGCGCAGGAGCCGGGCCTGGCCGGGGCGGTCGTCTATCTCCTGCAGAATGATGGAGGCGGCCTTCAGGTGCGCGTCGACCTCCTCCCAGCGTTCGGCATGGCGGATCGTGTCAGCAATGCTCATTCGAGAGCGTGCCTGCCAGCGGCGATCTCCCAGCTCCTGAAAGCGCACCAGAGCGTCCTCCAGGCACTCCAGAGCCGCCTTGTAATCACCGGCCCGCCGGTAGGCGTCCCCCTTGTTGCGGAGGACGACGGCGACACCACGCCGGTCCACCAGCTCCTCGAAGATTTCCTGTGCTTCGTTCAGCGCCTTGATCGCTTGGTTGGTACGGCCCATGTTGCGCCACAGGACTCCAAGCTGGCGCAGAGTTCGTGCTTCCCAGCGGCGATCGCCGAACTCGCTAATCACACCAAGGCCATTGAGGTAGAGGCGCTCTGCCTCCACATACAGACATTGATCCCGGTAGACGATGCCGAACCGTACTCGGGCGCGAGCCGACTCCAGCCGGTCACCGAGTTGATCGAAGATTTCGATGCACTCGCTGAAGCTGTCGATCGCTCCCTGCCACTTGCTCTGTCCGCGCTGGAGGTCACCAAGCCCGTTGAGAGCCCAGGCGACGTACCGCGGGATGTCGCGTCGGCGGAACACGTCCAGTGCCTGTGTGAAGCAGCGCACTCCCTGATCGAGGCGACCCGTGTAGCGGTAGGTATCGCCAAGCACGCTTAACGCGATCGCACCTCTGAGCTCGTCGCCGATCTCTTCGGCGATCTCGGCCGACATGCGCAGATGCTGCTCGGCTGAGGCGTAGTCGCCCTGCGCTCGGTGGATCGCGCCCATCTGGCTGCGGATCTCGGCTTCCCCCTCGCGGCTGCCGTCCCGTTGCGCGGCGTCGAGCCCGATTCGATGCACACGCACCCAGGTGGACCAGTCGGACGGCCAGAGCGATGTAGCGGGAAGCGCGCTGGTTAGTCGCCAGGCATGCCGCCACAGCTCCGCCTCGCCGGCGATTTCGACACCGAGAAGGAATGTCGTCTCATGGGTCAGAAAGTATTCGCGAGGATCGCGGCGGATCGCCTGGAGCAGTGCGGGGTCCACCTGCATCGGCTCGCCGTACCCGCCGGGTTCGAGTAGCACCGAGACGTTGGTCGCCAGCGAGATGTAGAGCTCCAGCAACCGAGTAAGCGCCCTATCGCGCTCCGTCTCGCTTTCCTCTTCCGCCAGCCGCTCGCGAGCGAAAACACGCAGCAGGTCATGGAAGCGGTAGCGCCGGATCCCCGTCCGATCTTCACCGCCGATCTCGATCAGTTCAGCGTCGACGAGACGTTCCAGCATCTCTTCGGCTGCCTGCAGCGATACGCCGGCCAGCGCCGCCAGAGTCCAGGCGGAGAAGTCGGCGGCCTTCAGCACGCCAAGCAACCGGAACGCTCGGCGGAGTCCCTCGTCACACCCCTGGTAGCTGAGTGCGAAGTTCGCGCGCACTTCCAGATCACCGACTTTCAGCAGGTCTAAGCGGTGCTGCTCGTCGCGGAGCCGTGCAGCGAAGCCGGCAAGCCGATCGGTCTGCCGGGATGCCAACCGGGCCCCTGCGATGCGAATCGCGAGGGGAAGACGTCCACACAGCCGTACGATCTCGCCCGCAGCCTCGGGTTCCGCTGCTACCCGGCCCTTACCGACGATGTGCCGGAGAAGATCCAGGGCCTGCTCGGTGGTCATGACGTCCAAGGCGTGAATGTGCGCTCCGGATAGGGCCGCCAATCGGGACCGGCTCGTGATCAGCACGGCGCAGCTCGCGCTTCCCGGGAGCAGTGGACGTATCTGCTGCTCGTTGCGTGCGTTGTCCAGGAGGAGAAGAATCCGCCTGTCGGCAAGCTGGGCGCGGTACATTCGCGCCCTGTCCTCCAGGTGCTCAGGGACGCTCGCCGAGTCGACGCCCAGCTCGCGGAGGAACCGGCCGAGGACTTCCGCGGGGTCAAGGACCTGGGCCTCAGCACCGCGGAGGTTGACGTACAGCTGCCCATCAGGGAACTGGTTGCGGACGCGGTGCGCGATGTGGAGCGCGAGCGTGGTCTTGCCGACACCGCCCTTACCGGAAAGGGCGGTCACGACGACCGCTGTGTCGGCCCTGCGAGAGATAAGCAACCGAGCAAGTTCGGCGGCGTCCTCTGCCCGGCCGGTGAAGTCCTCGATGTCGGGGGGAAGCTGGTACAGCCGTCCCTGGGGGAGGTGTGTGCCATTCGCTACAGGTATCTCCTGCCGCTGCTTTCCGACCTGATCCTTCACCTGCCAGAAGGCGATGCCGCCAGACAGCATCGACGCGACTACGGCGAAGATGAACTGCTCCTGCCCCAAGCCGTCGCCATCGTTGACCCCAGCCACGATGCCCGCGAAGACCGCTACAGCGGTCACCAGGGCGGCGATAAAAGGAATTATGTGCCGAAAACGCTGGGTCGACGTCAACGGGCCGACCTTTCATGGCCGGTGGTGCCATCGGTCCAAGTCACGGGGATGTCCGGCTCTCCTGTCGATCTCTGGTCTCTCCGCATCTTACGGATGGTCGACCTGATATCAACAGGCGCTTACTGGTTCCCTGGCAGGCACCACCCTGGAACCAGAATTTCGGCGGTGACTGGGCAAGGACGCTGACTCTTTCATTTGGTGCCCAGCTTTAAATGAGAGATCGATTGTCATTAGGGCCTGTCCAGATTTGAGATCACACTGTTGTCCATCCAGCCCCGTCGTAGTCGTTGATGCTGGCAATCGGCTCGTCATGGCGCATGGTGACCTCACTGATGAGAGCGATCATGGCCCAACTCCATCTGCCGTGTGCCAGCGCTCGTTACGGCTGCCCGTAGCTTCGGGTGGTCGTTGCGGGCGCTGGCGGTCTCCTCGCCGATCTCTTGGCAGTTCTTGGCCGCGCGGGCCGGCATCTGTAGGACGCGGTCCTGGGCGCGGGTGGAGATTCGGGCGTAGCCGATGCGGATGACCTTGCTCGGCACGGCCAGTGCAGGCGAGGACGGTTGAGTCGGTAGCGGGGTTTTGACTGGTGCCGTGGGTACCCGCATATCGTGATGATACGGTCGTGAGTTCGGAGCCGGAGGGACCACGGGCCGAGCGGACTGACCTTCCGCTTTTCAGGCGGACCAATCACCCTGCACGGATAGCAGAAGCTGTGGTCAGAAGGATGCAGGAGATCACTGGAGTCTGTCTGTGTGCAGGGACGTTGCTGTCAATACTGCTGTCGCGTAGCTCACCTGACGGCAGTGGTCCGACAGCAGCGCGCAAAGGCGGCGGCTCGTTACGACTCTCCGCTCGGCTCCTGAAGGTTGCGGCGTTGTGGGGGCTCGGACAGGGCCTCAATGGCCGTGATCGTTTCTTCCACGGCGACCGTCACGATCTCGTCATCCTGAGCGGTGACGGTGCGCGTGCGCCGGAGTTCTGTCCGCACTCTCCTAGTCACGACGTCCGTCGACGGGGTATCCGTCTTCTTCTGCAGGTCGGCGTAGACCGTCCAGGCGAGCGCGGCCACGCTGACGATGAGCGAGCCCAGGGAGATGAGATCGATGTACTGATCCGGCTTGCGACTGGTGTCACGAGCGTGGAGCGCGGCCTCGACATCCATGGTGAGGGAGGGCCCATGCTGAACGGCGAGGCGGTGGGCAGCGGCTCGTGCGCCTTCGGCGGCTGGATCGGTCACATCAGCTCCTCAAGGGGGATCAGTTGTCAGGCTGCTGAACATAGCCCCGGACGGTCGACGGAAGGGGCCGACTCGTGATCTTCTTCCAGCTGGATTCGAGGGCGGGTAAGCCAAGCGCTGTTGTAAGGCGTTTGAGATGCTGGGGACCTGGGTCCGTGGCGGGATGAGGGAAATCCTCGAACATGGTCACGCACCTGATGACCCAGTGCAAAGCCTCGTCGAGATGGTTCCGGGCTTCGGCGAGAAGGCCAAGTGTCACGTAGCTGGTCGCCGCGCTGGACCGGTCATCGATCTCCTCGCTGAT
>NZ_BOOB01000083.1 GCF_016863015.1 Microbispora amethystogenes
AACGCGGCTACGGCTACGGCCCGTCCTTCCAGGGCCTGCGCGCGGCCTGGCGGCACGGCGAGGAACTGTACGCCGAAGTCGCCCTGCCCGACCAGGAACACCAGGACGCCGCCCTCTTCGGCCTCCACCCCGCGCTGCTCGACGCCGCCATGCACGGGCTGAGCTTCGCCGTACCCGACGAGGCGGACGACACGGAGCGCACGCTGCTGCCGTTCGCCTGGCACGGGGTCGCGCTGCACGCGGTGGGCGCGCGGGCCCTGCGGGTGCGGCTGACCTGGCTCAGTGAGAACACGCTGGCGCTGGACATCGCCGATCCGGCCGGTACGCCGGTCGCCTCGGTCGAGCGCCTGACGCTGCGGGCGATCTCGCCCGAGCAGCTCGCCGCGAGCCGGCCGGGCGGACTGGAGACGCTGCTGCGCCCGGAATGGAGCGAGCTGCCCGGCGCGCAGGCCGAACCGGCCACCCACACCTGGGTGGCGCTCGGCGCGGACGAGCTCGGCCTCGGCATCCCCGCCGTGGACGACGTCGCCGCGCTGGCCGACCTCCCGGCGGCGCCGGAGGTGGCGATCGTCCGCTGCCCCGCCCCGGACACCGGCGACGTCCTGGCCGACGTCCGCGGCGCGGCGGACGCCGTGCTGACCGTGGTGCGGGCCTGGCTCGCCGACGAGCGGCTGGTCGACTCCCGGCTGGTCGTGGTCACCTCCGACGCCGCGCCGGCCGCGCTCACCGTCGACCCGGGGCTCGCGCCGGTCTGGGGTGTGCTGCGGGCCGCGCAGGCGGAGAACCCGGGCCGGTTCACCGTCCTCGACCTGGACGGCACCGAGACCCCCGTGGTGGTCGCCCACGCGGTCGCGTCGCGGGAGCCCGAGGTGATCGTGCGGAACGGCGTGGCCGGCGTGCCGCGGCTGGTGCCCGTCCCGGCGGCGGCCGAAGCGCCGGAGTCGCCGTGGCGTGCGGACCGCACCGTGCTCGTCACGGGAGGCACGGGCGGGCTCGGCAGCCTCGTCGCGCGGCATCTCGTGGTCCGGCACGGCGTACGGCACCTGCTGCTGACCAGCCGCAGCGGCCTGGCCGCCGCGGGCGCCCCCGAGCTGGTGGCCGAGCTGTCCGGGCACGGCGCGTCGGTCACCGTCGCCGCCTGCGACGTCTCCGACCGCGACCAGCTGACCGCGCTGCTGGCGGACGTGCCGGCCGAGCACCCGCTCGGCGGCGTGGTGCATGTGGCCGGTATCGGCGACAACGGCCTGGTGTCCACGATGACGCCGGAGCGGCTGGACGGCGTGCTGCGGCCCAAGGCCGACGCCGCCTGGCACCTGCACGAGCTGACCCGCGACCTCGACCTGACGGTGTTCGCGCTGTTCTCCTCGGCCGGCGGCCAGGTGCTCGCCGCCGGGCAGTCCAGCTACGCGGCGGCCAACGTCTTCCTGGACGCCCTGGCCGTCCACCGGCACGCGAGCGGCCTGCCGGCCACCGCGATGGCGTTCGGCCTCTGGGACGTGGACACGGGGCTGAGCCAGTGGCTCAGCGACACCGACCTGCACCGGCTCCGCCGCCAGGGCCTGCCGCCGCTGACCGCCGAGGAGGGCCTGGCGCTGTTCGACGCGGCGCTGGCGTCGCCCTACCCGGCGCTCACGCCGCTGAGCGTCGACCGCGCCGCGCTCCGCTCCCGCCCCGGCGAGCCGCCCGCGCTGCTGCGCGGCCTCGCGGGTACGGGGCGGCGCCGGGCGAGCGTCGGCCAGGCCGACCCGGGCGCGTTCCGCGACCGGCTGGCCGGTCTCGGCGAGCCGGAGCGGAAGGCCGCGCTGGAGGACCTGGTGCGGGGCGTCGCCGCCGTGCTGCTCGGCCACGCCGGGGCGGCCGACGTCGACCTCGACAAGGACTTCCTGGAGTCCGGGTTCGACTCGCTGTCGGCCATGGAACTGCGCAACGGCCTCAACGCGGCCACCGGCCTGCGGCTGCCGCCGATGGTGGTGTTCGACAGCAAGACGCCGCGCGAGCTGGCCGCGTACCTGCACGACGAGATGGCGGTCACACCGGCCGGGGCCCCCGCGCCGGGGGCGGCCGTCACACCGGCGGCGGGGGAGCGGGCGCCCGACACGCTGAGCGCCCTGTTCCGCGCCGCGATCACCGACAACCAGGTGGCGGGGGCGTTCGACCTGCTGCGCGCGGTCTCCAACCTGCGGCCGAAGTTCACCACCCCGGCCGACCTCGGCGGGCCGATCCCGGCGGTGCAGCTCGCCGACGGGCCGGCGCGGCCGCGGCTGATCTGCCTGTCGACGCCGATGGTCACCGGCGGCGTCCACCAGCACGCCCGGCTCGTACGGCACCTCACTCCGCGGCACGTCTCGGCCATCCCGACGCCGGGATTCGCGGCCGGCGACAGCCTGCCGGCGACGCCGGAGGCGGGCGTGCTCGCGCTGGCCGAGGCGGTCCTCGCGGCGGCGGAGGGCGAGCCGTTCGTGCTGCTCGGCTACTCCTCCGGCGGCACCCTCGCCCACGCGACCGCCGCGTGCCTGGAGGAGCGGTACGGGACCACGCCCAGCGGCCTGGTCCTCCTCGACACCTTCAAGCTGCACGAGGGCGCCGGGCAGGCGATCCCGATGCAGCAGCTCGCGGCCGGCCTGTTCGACGTCGAGGAGATGTTCGGCGGCTTCGACAGCGCCCGGCTGTCCGGCATGGGCTGCTGGTTCGACATGCTGCCCGACCTCGACATCGGCACGGTGTCCGCGCCGGTGCTGTTCGCCCAGTGCACCGAGTCGTTCCTCGGCCCCGAGCCCGAGGACGGCTGGCAGGCCACGTCGTGGGACGCCGCGCACACCGTACGGCAGGTGCAGGCGAACCACTTCACCATGATCGACGAACGCGCGCACGTCACGGCGCGGGTCGTCGACGAATGGCTGCAGTCCATTTCCGGCTGATTCGAGTCCTAGCTGACTCCATTCGCAGCTGATCCGAAGTTCCGGCTGATTTAGGTTCCGGCTGATTCGAGGAATAACCATGGCTCTCGCGCCGAACGCGAAGGGCACCGTGCCCTTCGGTGAATACCGGACGTGGTATCGGGTGACCGGCGATTTGCGAGCGGGCGTGCCGCCTCTGGTGGTCGCGCACGGCGGTCCCGGCAGCACCCACGACTATCTGCGCAATATCGCCGACCTCGCCGGGCACGGCCGGCCGGTCGTCCACTACGACCAGCTGGGAAACGGCGGCTCGACCCGCCTGCCCGGCCGGGGCGCCGATTTCTGGACTCCTCAGTTGTTCCTGGACGAACTGGAGAATTTGCTGGGCGCGCTCGGCATCGCCGGCGACTACACGCTGCTCGGCCATTCCTGGGGCGGCGTGCTGGCCGCGCGGCACGCGGCGACGCGGCCCGCCGGCCTGCGCGGGCTGATCATCGCGAACTCCCCGGCGTCGTACCCCCTGTGGCTGCGGGAGCTGGCGGTGCTGCGCCGCGCGCTCCCGCCGGACGTCGCGGAGACGCTCACCCGTCACGAGGAGGCCGGCACCACCGACAGCGCGGAGTACGTGCGGGCCGTGAAGGTCTTCAACGACCGGCACGTCTGCCGTCTCGACCCGCTGCCCAGGGACTTCATCGCCTCCCTGATGGAGATCCACAACGACCCCGCCGTCTACTACACGATGAACGGGCCGAGTGAGTTCCACGTCAACGGCACGCTGCGCGACTACTCCGTCGTCGACTGCTGCCCCGACATCGCCGTGCCCACGCTGCTCATCTCCGGCAGGCACGACGAGGTGACTCCGGCCGCCGTCCAGCCGTTCGCCGATCTCATTCCCGACGTCCGCTGGCAGATTTTCGAGGATTCCAGCCACCTGCCGCATCTGGAGGAGCCGGAGCGTTTCCTGCGGGTTGTCCGGGAGTTCCTGGAGAGGATCCCGGACCGCGGTGCGACGCCCGTGCGGGCAGGCGAAATCTAAGGGCCTGCACGAGAAATTAGGGGTATACCGGGTGACCGAATTCTATTTATCGTCAAGTGCTCGCAACAAGCAGACTCAGAAGATCGGAGGAACTTCGGCATGACGCTGCTTGCTGGCAGTTCCTTGGAGGTCGGGCGATTTCGCGCCTACGGCCCTCGTCATATTGATGAGATCGGTGACAGGTACGGGCTTTCCGGCGACGCCCGCGAGGCGATCCGGCTGATCTCGCTCGTGCTGCCGTTCCGGGTCAACGACTACGTCCTGTCCCAGCTGATCGACTGGACCCGCGTCCCCGACGACCCGATCTACCGGCTGGTGTTCCCGCAGCGCGGGATGCTGTCGGACGAGCAGGAGCGGATCCTGTCGGTGCTGAGCGCCGCCGGCGACCGGAGCCGCCTCCAGGAGGCCGTCCGGACCATCCGCGCGGACCTCAACCCGCATCCGTCCGGGCAGAAGGAGCTGAACGTGCCCACCCTGGGCGACGTGCAGATCCCCGGCCTCCAGCACAAGTACCGCGAGACGGTCCTCTACTTCCCGAGCCAGGGCCAGACCTGCCACGCCTACTGCACCTACTGCTTCCGGTGGGCCCAGTTCGTCGGCGACGCGGACCTCCGCTTCGCCGCGCCGAACCCCGACCAGCTGATCACCTACCTCGGCCGGCACCCCGACGTCTCGGACGTGCTGATCACCGGCGGCGACCCGATGATCATGACGACGGAGCGGCTGCGCGCCCACATCGAGCCGCTGCTCGCCGTGGACACCGTGCGCACGATCCGGATCGGCAGCAAGTCGCCCGCCTACTGGCCGTACCGGTACACCACCGACCCCGACGCCGACGACCTGCTGCGGCTGTTCGAGCGGGTGGTGGCATCGGGCCGGACGCTCGCGCTGATGGCGCACTACAGCCACCCCCGTGAGCTGGAGACCGACGAGGCGCGCACCGCGCTGGCCAGGATCCGGCGCACCGGCGCCGTGGTGTACTGCCAGGCCCCGCTCATCAAGTACGTCAACGACGACGTGGACACCTGGGCCCGGCTGTGGCGGCTGGAGTTCGCCGCCGGGGCGGTGCCCTACTACCAGTTCGTCGAGCGGGACACCGGGCCGCACGCCTACTTCCGGGTGCCGCTCGCCCGCTCAGTGGAGATCTTCCACGGCGCGTTCCGCACCCTGCCCGGCCTCGCGCGGACGGTGCGCGGACCGGTCATGTCCGCGACCCCCGGCAAGGTGATCGTGGACGGGGTCGAGGAGACCCCGCAGGGCCGCTACTTCCGCCTGCGGTTCATGCAGGCCCGCCAGCCGTCGCTCGTCGGCCGTCCCTTCCGGGCGCACTACTCGCCGACGGCCGCCTGGCTGACCGAGCTCGAACTCGACCCGGACACCCCCGACGACATCATGACCGCCATCGACGGCGGCGCGTCCCGGATCGGGCGGTGGACGAGGGAGGCGGCGCATGTCCAGTCGTAGCGTCTCCCCGAACCTCGCTCTCGACCAGCTCGTCGCCCGGCGCAGGGCCGAGGGCGCCGCCATCGTGCACCTGGGCTTCGGCGAGTCCCGGCTGCCGGTCTTCCGGCCGCTGGTCTCCCGCCTGCTGGAGGGCGCGTCGCGCAACGCGTACGGGCCGGTGGCGGGCTCCGCCGAGGCGCGCGCGGCGGTGGCCGGCTACTTCACCCGCCGCCGCATGCCGACCGACGCCGACCAGACGGTGCTCGCGCCGGGCAGCAAACCGCTGCTGATGGCGCTGCAACTGGTGCTCCCCGGGGACGTCCTGCTGGCCAGGCCGTCCTGGGTCACCTACGCGCCGCAGGCGCGGCTGGCCGGCAAGCAGGTGTTCGGGGTTCCGATCCCGGACGAGTGCGGCGGCGTGCCGGAGCCGGAGGCGCTGCGCGAGACCATCCGGTCCGCGCGCGCGGCCGGGCACAACCCCCGCATCCTGGTCCTGACGACGCCGGACAACCCGACCGGCACGGTGGCCTCGCCGGCCCTCGTCCGTGAGCTGTGCGAGATCGCCGAGAGCGAGGACCTGCTGATCCTCTCCGACGAGATCTACCGCGACATCGTGCACGACCCCTGGCGCCCGGTGCTGAGCCCGGCGGAGGTCGTGCCGGACCGGACGATCGTGCTGACCGGCCTGAGCAAGAGCATCGCGCTCGGCGGCTGGCGGATCGGCGCCGCCCGGTTCCCGTCCGGCCCGTGGGGGGAGCGGATCCGCGACGAGGTGCTCGCGGTCGCCAGCGAGATCTGGTCGACCCTGGCCGGCCCGATGCAGGCCGTGGCGGAGTACGTGTTCGCCGAGCCGCCCGAGGTGGTGCGCCGCATCGCCGCGGACACCCGCCTGCACGGCGTCGTGGCGAACGCCGTCCACGAGATCATGGTCGGCGCGGGCGCGCTGTGCCGCCCGCCGACCGGCGGTTTCTACGTCTACCCGGACTTCGAACCGCTGCGCGAGAGGCTCGACTGGCACGGCGTCACCGACTCGGCGTCCCTGCAGCGGGTGCTGCTCGACGACTTCGGGGTGGCGGTGCTCGGCGGCCACCACCTCGGCGACGACCCCGGCGCGCTGCGCTTCCGCGCGGCGACCAGCATGCTCTACGGCCAGACCGCCGAACAGCGCGAGGCCGCGCTCTACGCCGAACGGCCCCTTTCCCTGCCGCATATCCGCGACGAACTCGACCTGCTCGAGGAAAAGCTGTCGGTGTTCGTCTCGTCTGGGGTTACTAAGGGTGCCGCCGCGTTCCCCGCCGGTGTACGTTGAAATTCGAATCAGCCGCTATTTGAATGTGAGGAATGCCATGCCTGTCGACGGCAAGTGGGCGGTCGAAATGCAGAGCCCCATGGGCAAGCAGACCCTTTTCTTCGACCTGAAGTCGAACGGCGAGGAACTGGTCGGCGCGCTTACCGGGACCGACGAGCCCAACCCCGAGCTGCTGGAGGGCAAGGTCACCGGCAACGCCGTCACCTGGAAGCTCAAGGTGACCAAGCCCATGCCGATCAAGCTGAAGTTCACCGCCACGATCAACGACAGCGTCCTGCACGGCCAGGTCAAGCCGGGCATGTTCCCCGGCTTCCCGATCACGGGCCGCCGCCTCTGAGCATGGACAGCGCCATCGTTTTTCCCGGCATGGGGCCGTGCGACTTCACGACCGTGGCCAGGTTCATGCTGGTCAACCCGGTCGCCAGGCGGCTGGTGGCGGTCGCCGGCGACGTGCTGGGATATGACCTCTTCGAGCGCTACCGGGAGACGAGCGGCGACTATTCCGAATACGCGCAGGTCGCCTTCTTCGTCAACTGCGTGGCGCTCGCGACCTGGGCGCGGGAGGAGTTCGGCATAGCGCCGGGCCTGTGCGCCGGAGCGAGTTTCGGCGGCAAGGCGGCCGCCGTCCACTCCGGCGCGCTCGGCTTCGCAGACGGGGTGCGGCTCACCGCCGAGCTGGTGCGCTACGAGACCGAGTACTTCGCGGCCGAGCACCCCGACGTGGTGACGCAGTCGTTCGTGCGGGTGCCGCAGGAGCGGCTGGCCGAACTGCTCGCCGAGATGGACGAACGCGGCGAGTGGTACGAGATCTCCTGTCAGGTCGACGACGACTTCCACATGCTGTCCGTACGGCGCGACGTGCTCGAGGAGCTGCGGAGCCGGCTGCGGGCGCAGGGCGGGCTTCCGCTCTACGTGATGGACCCGCCCCTGCACTGCCGCGCCTTCGGCGGCCTGCGGGACAGGGTGGAAGCCGAGCTGTTCCCCACGCTCACGTTCACGGACCCGGCGATTCCGGTCGTCGCGGACCAGGACGGCGGCGTGCGGGACACCGCGGCCGGCGTCCGGGACATCCTGCTCGACGGGATCGTCCGCCCGGTCCGCTGGCCGGCCGTCGTCGGCACGCTGCGAGAGCGGGGCGTCACGAAGCTGTACGTCTCCGGCCCCGACCAGCTCTGGGGCCGGGTGGGCGTCACCACCCGCAACTTCGAGGTCGTCGCGCTCGACCCGCGCTGGGCCACCCGCCCGCTCCGGCGGGACCGCGCCGCCCAGGAACACCGCGCGGCCCAGCGGCGCGCCGCGCAAGAGAACCTCGCCCGAGCCGGGGCGAGCCCTTCCTAGAAGACCACCCCGTGGAGAGAGCCATCATGTGGGACGAGCGATTCGAGACCATACTCCGCAAACACCTGCCGTTCCTGCCGGACGGGGCCCAGCTCACGGAGAGCAGCGACCTGCGTGACCTCGGCCTCGACTCGCTGAGCATGGTCGACCTGCTCGCGACGCTGGAGAGCACCTACCAGGTCCGCTTCCGCGACGACATGCTCAGCCTCGGCAACTTCGCCACTCCGGGCGCGCTCTGGGCGACGCTCAGCTCGGTGACTTGACATCGTCCCCTTTCTGGAGGGAGGGGATTCCGACTGTCGCCGGTCGGATTTCCTGCTTCACCGCCGGTCGCCTCGTCCGAGAGGATTCTCGTTGAGGTCTT
>NZ_BOOB01000084.1 GCF_016863015.1 Microbispora amethystogenes
CTGTCGATGACGACCCACCCGGTCGGCATCTTCCCGGCCACGACCAGCCAGGGGAAACCCGCGCTGGTGGCCTCGATCAACGCCCACACCCGCCTGCGGACCTTCGCCCGCGCCCGCGCGATCCGCACCAGCAGGGCGGTATCGGCCCCGATCGGCTCCAGGGTACGGCGCACGGTCGAGTCCGATGGCGGCGCCCCGAACACCTCGGCCTGATGGGCCAGCACGCCGATCTGCCGCATGCTGGTGGCCCCGAGCACGATCGCCACCGCGAGCTGGACCAGCACCACGCCCCGGTCCCACACCGGACCGGCTCCCAGCCGGGCGAAGACCGCCCCGAGTTCTGTGGTCAGGCCAGTCCGATCAGCACACTTACGCAGTAAGACGGTCCCGGCATGGCCAACGAGTCCCTTGGCGTCCCCGGCGACAGACAGCCGGTGGCCCCATCGCTTACGATTCACCTGTTGGGTGCGCCTGATTCTTGCGACGACGTGATCTAGACACTCGCATCATCGCAAATCAGAGGCACCCTCTTCATTTCAACGACCTTGCCCGGCCTTCAGCGCTGAATAGCGGAGGTTGACATCGGTCGCAACGCTGCTGCATGCTGACGACCACTCGGATCGTATAGGAAAGGTGACGGATGCCAGCCATCCTGCACCATCGCGGAACCGCCCGCCGGCGCCCTACTTCGACCGCCTGAAGCTCCCCTGAGCATGCTCGACGTCCTGCTCGGTTCGCCACCGGGCCACACAAGGACCGAAGGACTTCTCGACTGACTGAAGACCCGGTACGTCGCGGCGTACTCGTGACGCCGGTCTGCGGGGCGGCGCCCGCGACAACCCGGCAGGGTCACCGTCATCTTCCTCCCCTCCGATCGCGGACGCATCCGTGCTCCGCGTCGCGGAACGCGTTCTTCCCTTTCATCCGGCCGGCTCATCACGACCTCGCGATGATCATGAGAAGGTCGTGCATGAATCCGCGATAGTGGTCGCTGCAGCGTCAGCGCGGCGGGAGCGGCGATCCACCGCCCCCGCCGCGTGAACGGGTCAGCGGTTGCGGTTGAGGTTCTGCATCCACTCCCGCAGCGCGCGCGCCTGCCGCGCGAGCTCGGAACGCGCCGCAGCGTCGCCGGAGGCCTTGTCGTTAGCCAGGGCGACGATCGAGTTCAGCGCCGGGATGGCGGTGGTGTAGTTGGTTGCCAGGTAGCTGTCCCGCGCGGTGTCCAGGGCGGCATCGGCGGCGTCCGCGGCGTCCGCGGTCAGCAGCCCGGCCGCTCGGTCGGCCTCGATCAGCAGGCCGGTCTCGCGGTAGGACGAGCAGTTGGCGGCCGTGCGGCCGGCGGTCGTCTCGATCCCGCCGAGGATGATCCGCATGAACGAGTCGTCGTAGTAATGCGTCCGGAAGTGGCCGAGGATGTTCGAGAACGCCTTGCCACCGCCCCAGTTCTGGCACCACGCGATCGGGTGGTCTCCGTTCATCAGCCGCAGCGGGTTGGTGGCCGCGTTGCCGCTGTTGAGGCTGCGCTGGTAGCTGTCCTCGTTGAGGCTCAGCAGCGTGTGCACGTCGGCCCGCATGTTGCGGTCGAAGTTGTAGAGCTCGTCGACCGTCATCCACTTGGCGGGGAGATGCGCGGTCGCCGGGTGCGAGTTGTCCTCGGTCACCACCTCGGCGTGGATGCAGCTGCCGCACTGGCCGAACCCGTTCTGGCCGCTCGGGTGGTTGGTGAAGAACCCACCGACGAGGTTGCCGTACCACGGCCAGGTGCGGAGCTCGAACGAGTCGGCGGCGCCGTGGATGCCGACATAGCCGCCGCCCTGGTTCATGTAGGCCTCGAAGTTCGGCTGCTCGGTGATCGCATTGAGCGGGCCCGGGTGCCCGACGTTCGACTCGAAGACGATCGTGTCGTACTTCTTGAGCGTGTCGAGGCTCAGGAACGGGCTCGTGGGCAGCGTGACGGTCGAGAGTTGCGGGTCGTAGACGTCGACGTTGAAGTTGTGCTCGATGCCGAGCTTCTGGATCGCGGCCACGGTGTGCGAGATGTGGTCGTGCCGGAAGCCCGTCGTCCTGGAGAAGATCAGGACGTTGTAGTCGGCGTCCGGGTTGTGCGGGAGCGGGGCGAGCACCGGGTCCGGGATGAACTTCGGGCCCTCCGCGGGCTCGGACTCGAGGCCCGTCGCGGGCTCCGACGCGAGCCCGCCCTTGAGCTGGTCGATCAGGTAACGCGCATCACCCACGAGTGTGCTGCGGGCCGAGCCGGGCCTGATCTGGCTGTTGGCGATCGAGACGAACTCGTTCATGACCTGGCTCGCCTGCTTGGCCGAATCGACGTCGGCGAGCGCCTTCGCCTGGTCGAGCTTGGCTTGGAGCGCCGCGCCGACCTCCGCCGGGACGCTGCCGGCGGTCACGAACCGGCCGATCAGCGTGCCGACGTCCGCGAACGATGTCGTCACGATGAACGTCTGCGTGTACTTCGCACTGTTGGAAGCAGCGTCAGAGAGCTGCACCGCGAGCGTGTGCACGCCGAGCGGCAGGTCGGAGGTCTGCACCGGCAACGGCGGGACCAGCTTGCCGTCGAGGTACATGTTCAGCACAGCCACTCCGCCCGAGCCGGGGGCGGGGTCCGTGCGCGTCGGGATAAGCGTGGCAACGTGACCGACGTGACCGTCGGTGATCGCCGGGTACGATGCAGCCGGCGCGCGCGTGTCGATCCGGACCGAGATCGAGCGGAACGCCGCGACGTTTCCGGACGTGTCGACCGCGCGGTACCGGACGCTGGTGTTGCCCTCCTGCGTGATCACCGCCGACGCCGTGGCCGACGCCGGCGCCCCCTCGACGGGCACGTCGATGTAGGCGGCGCCGCCGTTGAGCGAGTACTGGAACTTGGCGATGCCGACGTCGTCGGTCGCCGACATGTTCAGCGTCACCGAGTCGCGGTACCAGTTGTTCTGGCCGGTAGGCGCAGAGGGCGACAGCGTCGCCACGTTGATCGTCGGCGGTGTCGTTTCCTCTGCCCACGACGGTGCCGCGGGGATGAGTGCGACCGCCGTCACGCAGGCGGCCACGGCCGATGCGCGAAATCTTCTTCGCATGAGTGGCTTCTCTCTTACCGCTATACGGCCGGGTTCGCTAGATGGTCGATGCCAAGACCTGTGATCACGGTCCGGATCACGGGCAAGACCAGGCCGGATGCCTTACGCAGGCGCTTGTTGTAGCCGGACCGGCCGAGCAGGTAGGGGAACATGCCGGCCAGTCCGGTCGGGGGCTTAGCGCAGCCAGCGCCGTTCGGAGGCGTAACCGAGTAGCGCCGACATCACAGCGAGTGTCACCAGCTCGGCGTCACTGAGGGTAGGTGCGATGCCGACCTTGGGTCGCCAGGGCGCGAGGTCGGCCAGGTCTTCACCGCGTCATCGATCTTCACATAGAGTGCGGTGGCGAGGGTGCCCAGGTCTTTCGTCACACATTGATCTTGGACACCCTCGCCCTGTTTCCGCAGGCGATCCCTTGGACTCGATCGTCTAGGTGCCGATGCCCGTGCCGACGAACTCGGCCCAGTTGAGGTTGAACAGGTTGCCGCCCGTGGCGCCACCCGTGACCGAGCGGAACACCAGGAACAGCTCATGCGTCCCGGACATCGAGACCGGGAACGTCTGGCTCGTCCAGGTTCCCGTCCCGCCGGTGGACACGAGGTTGGCCGTCGTCAGGATCGGCCCGGTGATCGAGTCCTGACGGACCTCGATTGCCGCCAGCGGCGACCCGAGCGTGCGGCCGTTCGCCGCGTCCGCCACGCGGAACGTGATCGAATCGATGTTGGTCAGGTTGAATGGGCCGTTGAGCTGGAGCCAGTCGCCCGAGCCCAGGCTGCCGCGGTGCACGCCGGCGCCGCCGTCGGTGTTGTTCGCCGTGTTGGTGCCGGACTGGTTGACGACGAACTCCACCTCCTGGTGCTTCTGGCGGATCTGGTGCTGGCCGGTCGTGGTCAGCTGTGGGACCCCGCCCGGACCGCCGTGGTCGGTGTAGCGCGCCTGGATCACGCCGGAGACGTTGCCGCCGTGTGAGACGTCGTCGGCGATCGTGTGGAGCACGCCCGAGCAGCCGTTGACGGACTCCTCGGCGTGGCCGTGCGCGTCGTGGCCGAGCACGAACGTCACCTGCACCTCGGAGCAATTCACCGTCCCGTCCTCGGGGTCGGTGACCGTGACCGAGAACGGGATGTCGTCGCCGAACGCGAACGTCCCGCCCTCCACCGGCGTGTTGACGACCACCGTCGGGCTCGTGTTGCCCACGGTGATCACGGTGCTGGTCGAGGTTTTCTTGCCGGACGAGTCGAGCACGGTCAGCACGGCCGTGTAGCGGCCGGACTTCGTGTAGGTGTGTGCCGGGTTCGGGTCGGTCTCGATCGCCGAGCCGTCGCCGAAGTTCCACTCGTAGCGGATCGAGTCGCCGGGATCCTCATCCAGCGAGCCGGCGCTGGAGAAGTTCACGGTCAGCGGCGTTGAGCCGTCGGTGCGGTCCGTGGTGAGCACGGCCTTCGGCGCGCGCTTGCCCTTGACGTACTCCCACTTGTACATGCCCGCGTCGGGGCTGATGACGTTGAACCCGTTGCCGTAGGTCAGCAGGTAGAACGCGCCGTCAGAACCGAACTGCAGGTCCATCGGGTTGTCGCACTCGAACCGGAACCTGCCTGCCCCGGCGTTCGCACGGCTGCCGCAATCCAGGAAGTTGTTGATCTTCTGGACGTGGTTGTTCTGCTTGTCGAGCTTGACCTCGCGCAGCGTGTCCTGCGTCCACTCGCTGATGATCACCGAGTCGTCGTAGTACGGCGGGAACTTGTTAGGGTTCGGGTTCTCCGGGTCGTAGTGGTACTTCGTGACCCCGTGCGGACCGACGCCGCCGGTGTAGAGCTCGGGGAACAGCCGCGGGCATTCGGTCGTCGAGCCGGGCGCGATCGGGCCCGGGGTCGGCGCGTAGCCGGCCTCGCACGGGGTGCCGAGCGGCGCGGTCGTGTTGTTGTCGCGGTAGGAGTACCAGATGTCCGGGTCGGTGACCGGCGGGACGTCCCTCAGGCCCGGCTCGACCGTCGGACCGCCCTCAATGTTCCACAGCGAGTCGTTGCGCTGCGTCGGCCCGTCGCAGTCGAACTTCTGAGCCGGGTTGTTCAGCGGCGTGCCCGCGGTGGTGGTGCCGGGCGCGAACTCGTGGAAGTTCCACTCGTAGTGCGCGAGGTCGCGCTTGTAGCACGTCGGCCAGCCGTAGTTGGACGGCTTCCGCACGATCTCGTAGCGGCCGGTGCCCGACGGGCCGTGCGAGCGCTGCGGTGTCTGGGCGTCGGGCGAGTAGTCGCCGATGTAGGCCACGTCGTTCTCGTCGACCTGGATCCGGAACGGGTTGCGGAAACCCATCGCGTAGACCTCCGGCCGCGTCTTGTCCCGCGGCGCGCCCGCGACCAGCGGGAACAGGTTGCCCGGCGGGATCGAGTAGGCGCCCGTGCCGGAGCCGAAGTCGACCTTGTTGGCGTCGCCGGCGGAGATGTCGCCGTCCTTGACCTTGATCCGCAGCACCTTGCCGCGCAGGTCGTTGGTGTTCAGCGCGGTGCGGCGCGAGTCACCGGTGAGCCGCTGATACCAGCCGCCCGCCTGCGCCGTGTTGGTGGCGATCGCCGGCGTGGCGGTGCCGGTCAGGCCGGCGCCGTCGGCGGTGATCTGCGGCTGATCGGACTGCTGCTTGCCGCGGCGGAAGAACACGTTGACGTTCGACGTGTTGACCGGGCCGCCGCTGGTCTGGATCTCATCCGCCTCGATGTTCGAGAGCGCCTCGAGCGCCGCGTCGATCGCATTGCGATCCGCGTTCCACGCGATCGGCTCCGTCGTCTGGCCCTCGAAGGTCAGCGTGAACGTGCCGCCCGTCGCGTTGGTGACGCGCACGGTCTGCTGCTCGTCGGTCTTCTGCGAGTTGTACGGCCCGTAGCCGCCGGCGTTGATGCCGCCCGCGGGCGTGTCATCGCCGGTGACCATCCAGAGGTTGCCGTGCTTGTCGAAGTCGATGTCGCCCCCGACGTGGCAGCACTCCTGGCGGTTGACCGGCACGCGCATGATCTGCTGCTCGGAGCCCATGTCGAGGTGCGCCGGCGTGCTGTCGGTGGCGTCGACGAACTTGAAGCGGCTGAGCTGGAAATAGCCCACGTACGGATCCCACGCGGTCTTGGACGCCGCCACGTTCGGCGGATTGGTGTTCGGCGTGATCTGGGTGACGACCGATCCGTCGCTCAGCTTGACGTCGGTGACCTCCTTCGGCGAGTAGTAGAGGTAGACCCACTTGTTGGTCGCGAAGTTGGCGTCGACCGCCGGGCCATAGAGCCCGTCCTCGCCCGCGGAGTAGATCTGCTGCGTCATCGGCAGGCTCGGATCGGCGAAGTTGGCGACGACCGTGGTGACGCCCGTGGTCGAGTCGTGCATGCGCAGCGAGCCGAGGCGGTCCGTCTGCAGAACGCGGCCGTCCGGCAGCTGGTCGAAGCCGATCGGCTCCTGCAGGTTCGGCGGCGAGCCGATCTTCGTCTGCTGGTAGTTGGCCAGCACGGTCGCGCCGCAGTCGCTGTAGGCCGGGTCGGCCTGGCCGGCGGCCCAGCCGATCGCGCCCTTGAGGTGCTTGGTGAGGCCGGCGTCGAAGCTCGCGGCCGTGTTGCCCAGGCCGGTGTAGAACGAGCGGCCGCCCTCGAAGTCCTTACACCACGAGACCGGATGATCGGCGCCCATCGTGCCCCCGGCGATCCCGTCGAGGTCGGCGCCCTGCGGCTGCGGCCCGAACGGGTCCTCGACGACGGTGGCGAGGACGTGTGACACACCGCGGACGTTCTTCGCGAAGTTGTACCAGTTGTCGGTCCGCGACCAGAACTGCGGCAGATTCTTGCTCGCGTCGTGGACGCGGTCGGCGACCTTCACGTCACCCGATTGCACGTCGGTCTTGCCGGACGCACGCGTCCCCAGGAGGTCGGTCAGGAACGACCAGGACTCGTCGGTCTCGACCGCCGAGCCGACGCCGACGAAGCCGCCGCCGTCGCGGAAGTAGCTCTCGAAGTTCGCGCGTTGCGCGTCCGTGAGCGGGCTCGCGAGACCCGTGTCCAAGAACACGACCGCGCGGTACTGCTTCAGCTTCTTCTCCGTGAAATGGTCGCCCACGTCAGCGGGCCCGGGCGCCACGACCGTGAATTCACCGGGTCTCGCCGCATCCCGGATCGCGGCCAGGCCGGCCGACGACACCGCGTCCTGGGTGCTGCGCACCACGAGCACCTTGAAGCCGGCGTCTGGTGGTGCGGCCTTGGCGGCAGGCGCGGACGGCTGCAGCAGTGCCGCTGGAGCGACCTTGAAAGCGGGCTCAGCCGCCGTGGGGGCCTCGGCGCTCACCGGCGTCGCGAGGAGCGTGATGAAAGGGGCGATGAGGGCCAAGGCCATCGTGGTCGCGGTGCGACGTCTCGGGCGTCGTCCGTTTTCTGGCGGGGCTGCGTCGAGCAGCCTGGCCCACGTTCGATGATGTGGTGACATGAAAACCTTCCTGACTGGGGGGAGGTCAGGCAAGGCGCGCGCCGTCGCGCTTATTGCCACTTGGCGGTAGCGGATGTTGCGGTTGCTGGAGGGTGCCATCTCCAGGTCTGTGGAGCCGTCAGTACGGTGCCGGCCTGGGTAAATCCATGATCGTGGTCGGGTCGTCGATGATGTGGTTGATCACCATGCTCGCTGCGCCATGGGAGGCGGCGCCGAAGCCGAGTGTGGAGACGACGAATCGGCACTGGGCGGCTGGACCGGCTACCACGAGCCGTTGCAGCCGGTCTTGTGCGTGTGGCGGCAGCCACTGGGCCGACGAGGCGAAATAGCCTCCGATGACGATCACTCGCGGGTTGAACAGGTTGGCCGGGATCGAGTCACCGAGACCGGCCAGGTGTGCTCATGCCGATGCGGAGTTGAT
>NZ_BOOB01000085.1 GCF_016863015.1 Microbispora amethystogenes
ATTGAGGAACGCCAGGTCCTCGTCGCGCTTCCACGCCGTCAGCGCGGCCGAGGACTCCGCGTAGGAGACGTGGCGGCCCTCCAGGGCGTAGGCGCGACTCCGCTCCTCCAGCGCCTTGTTGTACACCAGGCGCACACACCCGAACGTCCGGGCAAGCTCGGACGCCTGCTCGGGGGTCGGGTAGAAGCGGTACCGGTAGGCCCGCTTCACCGTCTGCGCCATGCCCCGCATCATGCCAGGCGATCGGCTGAGGATTGCATCTTTGTTCGTACGGTGTTCCGCCTGGCGGCGAAACGCCTGCCCATACCCTGCTCGCAGGGGTACCGGTTCCTCCCGCCCGAAGGCGGGGATTTCCACGGAGGATGTTGATGACCGGCGTGACCGACGACCACGCGCTGTACGCCCGCTTCCTGCGCGGGCTCGCGGCGGCGCCCGATCGCCCGGCCGTCAGGGACGGCGATCGGGTGCTCACCTACGCGGAGCTCCACGAGCACGCGCTCCGCCTGGCGGGCGCGCTGCTCGACGTCGTGGGCGCGCGGCCGAAGGCGGTCGGCGTGCTGGCCGGCAAGTCCGTGGAGAGCTACGCCGGGATCCTCGCCGGGCTCTACTCCGGGGCCGCGGTCGCGCCGCTGCACCCGGACTTCCCGGTGGAGCGGACCCGGCGGATGCTGACCGCCGCGGACGTCTCCGTGGTGCTCGCGGACGGGCACGGGCGGCGGGTGCTCGACGAGATCGCCGCGTCGGGCACGGACATCCCGGTGATCGGCGTCGACCGGCCCGCCGCCGGGACGGCGCTGGACGCCCCCCTGCCGGTGGCGCCGACCGACATCGCGTACCTGCTGTTCACCTCCGGATCGACGGGCCGGCCCAAGGGCGTGCCGATCACGCACGCCAGCACCGCCCACTACTTCCGGCTGATGGACGAGCGCTACGACTTCGGCCCGGACGACGTGTTCTCGCAGACGTTCGACCTGAACTTCGACTGCGCGATGTTCGACATGTTCTGCGCGTGGGGCGCGGGCGCGAGCGTCCACCCGGTGCCGGCCACCGCCTACCTCGACCTGCCGGCCTTCCTGGCCGAACGGCGGATGACCGTCTGGTTCTCCACGCCGAGCGGCATCGTCCTGGTCCGCAAGCGGGGCGGCCTCACGCCCGGCTCGATGCCGACGCTCCGCTGGAGCCTGTTCGCGGGCGAGGCGCTGCGCGGGGACGACGCCGCGGACTGGCAGGCCGCCGCCCCCGGGTCGACCCTGGAGAACATCTACGGTCCGACCGAGCTGACCATCACCGTCACCGGGCACCGCTGGTCGCCGGAGACCTCGCCGGGGCTGTGCGTCAACGGCCTGGCGCCGATCGGCACGGTGCACGAGGGCCACGACTGGCTGCTGCGCACCGCGGACGGCGAGCACAGCGACACCGAGGGCGAGCTGTGCATCACCGGTCCGCAGCTGACCTCGGGATATCTCGACCCGGACGACAACGAGGGCAGGTTCCTGCACCACGACGGCCGCGGCTGGTACCGCACCGGAGACCGCGTGCGGGTCCTGCCGAACGGCGAGCTGGTCTATCTGGGACGGCTGGACTCGCAGGTGCAGGTCCAGGGCTGGCGGGTGGAGCTCGCCGAGATCGAGCACGCCCTGCGCTCCTGCCCCGGCGTCCAGGACGCCGTCGCGGTGACGCGCACGGTCGAGGGCACCACCGAGCTGGTGACCTTCTACACCGGCGTGCCCACCCCACAGGCCGAGCTGGCCGGCCAGCTGCGCCAGGTGCTGCCGTCCGGCCTGCTGCCCCGGGAGTACCGGCACGTCGAGGACTTTCCGCTGAACTCCAACCGGAAGGTCGACCGGGCCCGTCTCGCCCGGGAGGCCGCCGCGATCGGCTGAACCACCTGATCACCAGAAGCACCTATCGCTTGCAGCGCACTCCCGAGGGCACGGCCCTCCCCGGTGGTCCCACCCCCAGCCACCGGGGAGGGCCGTGGCATGTCCATGTCCGTATACCCGTGCTCCGTCCTCGCCCCTGTCCTGCCGGGCCGGCCACGAGAGCTCCCGTACGACGAAGCGACCGGCCCTCGCGTCAGGCGCCTGACGCGAGGACCGGTCGCGGCTCGTGGCCCGGGCGGCTCACCCGTGCTGGGCGGCCAGCGCCAGGCGGTCCACCTTCCCATTGGGCGTGAGAGGCAGCTCGCGCAGCTGCACGATGCGCTGCGGAGCCATGTAGTCGGGCAGTGTGGCCAGGCAGAACGCCTCCAGGTCGCGGTGCTCCAGCGCGGGCGCGCCGGGCTCCAGCACGACGAAGGCGGCGAGCACCGGATCTCCTCCCGGCCGCGGCAGCATGGTCGCCGCGGCCCCGGCGATGCCGGGGAATTCGAGGATCCGCCGCTCCACCTCGCCCAGCTCGACCCGGTTGCCGCGGATCTTCACCTGCGAGTCGGCCCGGCCGCAGAAGTACAGCTCGCCGGACTCGCCGAGATAGGCGAGGTCGCCCGTACGGAAGACCGGCTGGCCGGAGCGCGGGTTGAGGGGGTCGGGCACGAGCGCCCGCGCGGTCGCCTCGGGGTCGTCCCAGTAGCCGCTGAACAGGGCGGCGCTGCGCAGGTAGAGCTCGCCGACGACGCCGGGCGTGTTGATCGGGTTGCCCGACTCGCCGATCAGCATCAGGTCCGCGCCCTGGTGGGCGCGGCCGATGGACAGGCGCTTCTGGTCGGGCGGGAGCGGGTTGGGCACGTCGGTCAGGGAGGCGGCGATCGACTCCGTGCTGCCGAAGCAGTTCACGATCCGCACGCCGGGCAGCAGCTCCTGGAGCCGCCGCAGCTCGGGAAGCGGGAAGTTCTCGCCGGAGTAGAGGATGCCGGTGATCCGGGTGAGCTCCGCGAGGGCGCCGGCCTCGTGCCGCAGCACCGGCCGCCAGATCGACGGCACCCCGTTGACCTGCGTGACCTGCGCGTCGCGCAGGAACCCGACGAACCGCCTGGGCCAGCGGAGCAGGTCGCGCGGCACCGGCACGACGGCGGCGCCGCTGCCGAGGGCGAGCGCGATGTCGAGCAGCGAGAAGTCGAACTGGAACGGCGACGTGGACGCCACCCGCCCGCCGGGGCCGACGATCTCGTGGGCCAGCATCCCGCGGAAGAAGGCGAGGGCCGCCCGGTGGCTCATCACCACCCCCTTCGGCCGGCCGGTGCTGCCCGACGTGAAGATCATGTACGCCGGGTCCGACGGGATCGGCGTGCGCCACTCGGCCCGGCGGCCCCGGGGAGCGGTGTCGATCCACACCCCGTCGGGGCCGAACACCCCGGTCCCGACCTCCGGCGGCACCTCGACCTCCGGCCGGCCGGCGGCACGCAGGTAGAGCGCGGGCTCGGCCGACCCGACGATCGACAGCCGCCGGGCCTGCGGGGTCTCGCTGCTCACCGGGATGTAGGTGACGCCCCGCGCCGAGCAGGCCAGGAACATCGCGATTCCGGCCGCGGTGGTGTCCGACTCCAGCACGACCCGGTCGCCGACGTCGAGGCCGGCCGCGTCGAGCCCGGCGGCGTACTCCTCCACCTGGCGCAGCAGGCCCTCGTAGGTGATGACGTCGAATTCGCCGTCGCCGCGCGACTGTATGACGGCTGGACTGTCCGGCGTCCATTCCGCCCATTGCAATAAGAATTCGTGCAGCAGATCGTTACCCAGACGGATCCGGTGCAGAGACATATGGCCATGGATCACTATTTTTTGATAACACTCCACCGCGACTTCCGGCAACGGAGGGTGGTGCCGCCGCGGGCGAAGTCAGGGGGCGATAGGGGTTATTGGGCGGGTGATTCCCTGTCTTAGGGTTTGCGTAGATCGTGGGTGAGATGTGTCTGCCTTTTCAGGCACCTATATTTCGGCAGAGGTACGCCATGTCTGAGTCTGGGTTCGACGGGTCGTGGGCAGCGCGCATACCGGACGGAGGGGCGGCGCTGGCCGCCCGCCTGACCGGTCTGCCGCTCGCCGAGCAAAACCGCCTGCTGCTCGATCTGGTGTGCACGCAGACGGCGGCGGTGCTGCGCAAATTCCGGCCGGACGACCCGGCCGAGGTCTCGGCCCGCCGGGCGTTCCGGGATCTCGGTCTCGACTCGATCGCCCTGGTCGAACTGCAGAGCCTGCTCAACGCCGTGACCGGGCTCGCGCTGGGGGTGAGCGCCGCCTTCGACCACCCGACGCCGGCGTCCCTCGCCGCCTTCCTGCGTACGGAACTGCTCGGAGACGCCGGCGCTGAGACCGGCCCTGGGACCGGCCCTGGGACCGGCCCTCGGACCGGCGCGGAGCCGGTCGCGGGGGAGCGGCGGGCTCTCGACGAGCCGATCGCCATCGTCGGCATCGGCTGCCGCCTGCCCGGCGGGGTCGACTCGCCCGAGGGGCTGTGGCGCCTGGTCGACGACGGCCGGCACGTCCTCACCGACTTCCCTGACGACCGCGGCTGGGACCTGGAGCGGTTGTTCGACCCCGACCCGGACCAGCCCGGCACCACCTACCTGCGGCGCGGCGGCTTCCTGCCGGAGGCGACGCTCTTCGACGCCGACTTCTTCGGCATCAGCCCGCGCGAGGCGCAGACCATGGACCCGCAGCAGCGGCTCGTGCTGGAGACCGCGTGGGAGGCGATCGAGCGCGCCGGCATCGACCCGGCCTCGCTCGCGGGCAGCCGGTCCGGCGTCTACATCGGGGTCGAGCCCCAGGAGTACGGCCCCCGCATCGCCGACGCGCCCGACGGGCTCGACGGCTATCTCATCACCGGCAACGCGACCAGCGTGGTGGCCGGCCGGGTGGCGTACACGCTCGGTCTGCTCGGACCGGCGCTCGCGATCGACACCGCCTGCTCGGGCTCGCTCGTCGCGGTGCACGTCGCGGCGCAGGCCCTGCGCAACGGCGAGTGCGGCCTCGCGCTGGTGGGCGGTGTGGCGGTGCTGAGCAGCCCCGGGGTGTTCACGGCGTTCAGCAGGCTGCGCGGTCTCGCGCCGGACGGGATCTGCAAGCCGTTCGCCGAGGCCGCCGACGGCACCGGCTTCTCCGAGGGCGCGGCGGTGCTGGTCCTGGAGAGGCTGTCGGACGCGCGCCGCAACGGCCACACCGTGCACGCGGTCCTGCGCGGGTCCGCGATCAACCAGGACGGCGCGTCCAACGGCCTGACCGCGCCGAGCGGCCGCGCCCAGCGGATGGTGATCCGGCAGGCGCTCGCCGACGCGGGGCTCGCGGCGGCCGACGTGGACGTCGTCGAGGCGCACGGCACCGGCACCACGCTCGGCGACCCCATCGAGGCGCAGGCGATCATCGACACGTACGGCCAGGGCCGCGAGCCGGACGACCCGCTGTGGCTGGGATCGGTGAAGTCGAACATCGGCCACACCCAGGCGGCGGCCGGCGTCGTCGGCCTGATCAAGATGGTGCTGGCCATGCGGCACGGGGTGCTGCCGAAGACCCTGCACGTCGACCAGCCGTCGTCGGCCGTGAACTGGTCGGCGGGCCGGGTGTCGCTGCTCACCGAGCCCGTGCCCTGGCAGGAGAACGGACGGCCGCGACGGGCGGGTGTCTCGGCGTTCGGCGTCAGCGGCACCAACGCCCACGTGATCATCGAAGAGCCGCCGTCGGACGCCGCCACGACACCGGCGGAGGACGCCTCCGGCGCCGGGACGCGACCAGTCGACGACGCCTCCGCGCCTTCCGCGTCGCCCGCGGACGCGGCGCCGGCGTCCGAAGCGGCTGTGCCGGACCTGACGTCGGCGCCTGACCAGACGACGGCTCCGTGCCTGGTTCCGGTGTCTGCCCGGGGAGACGGCGCGCTGCGGGCCCAGGCCGCCCGGCTGCACGACATGCTTGCGGCCGACGAGACCGTGACGCCCGCCGACGCCGGATACTCCCTGGTGACCACCCGTACGGCGTTCCCGGACCGGGCGGTCGTCCTGGCAGCCGGCCGGGACGAGTGCCTGCGCGGGCTGCGCGCGCTGTCCCAGGGCGAGACCGGCCCGGACGTGGTCAGGGGAAGCGTCACCGGCGGCGCGCTGGCGTACCTGTTCACCGGACAGGGCAGCCAGCGCCTGGACATGGGCCGCGAACTGTGCGGGACGTATCCCGTCTTCGCCGCCGCCCTGGACGACGCCGCCGGATATCTGGACCTCCAGCTCGACCGCCCGCTCCTGGACGTGCTGTTCGCCGAGCCCGGCACCCCCGAGGCCGACCTCCTCCACCAGACTGCGTACGCGCAGCCGGCGTTGTTCGCGGTGCAGGTCGCCGCCTACCGGCTGCTGGAGTCGTGGGGGGTGCGGCCGGACTACGTCGCCGGACACTCGATCGGCGAGCTGGCCGCCGCGCACGTGGCCGGGGTGCTGTCCCTTGAGGACGCGGCCACACTGGTCGCCGCGCGCGGCCGCCTGATGCAGGCGCTCCCGGCCGACGGCGCGATGGTCGCGATCCAGGCGGCCGAGGACGAGGTCACGCCGCTGCTCACCGGCCGCGCCGGCATCGCGGCGGTCAACGGCCCCCGGTCGGTCGTCGTCTCGGGCGACGAGGCGGAGGTGCTGGCCATCGCGGCCCGGTTCGAGGCCGACGGCCGCAAGACCAGGCGGCTGCGGGTGAGCCACGCCTTCCACTCGCCGCTGATGGAGCCGATGCTCGCCGAGTTCGCGCGGGTGGCCGGGATCCTGGCCTACTCGCCGCCGAGCCTGCCGGTCGTCTCCACGGTGACCGGCGAGCTCGCCACCGCCGAGGAGCTGTGCTCGCCGGACTACTGGGTGCGGCACGTCCGCGACGCCGTGCGGTTCCGCGACGGCGTCGCCGCGCTGCACGCCAGAGGCGTGGACACGTTCGTGGAGATCGGGCCGGACGGCGTGCTCAGCGCGATGGCCCAGGACTGCCTCGCCGACGCCTCCGGCGACCTCGCCTTCGTGCCCGTCCTGCGGCGGGACCGCGGCGAGGTGCGTCAGCTGCTGTCCGCGGTCGCCGTCGCCCACACGCGCGGCACCGCTCTTGAGGGCTCGGCGTACGGCCCGGACGCCCGCCGCGTCGACCTGCCGACGTACGCCTTCCAGGGCAGGCGTTTCTGGATGTCCCCGCAGGAGCCGAACGACGCGCTGGGCCTCGGCCAGGCGCCTGCGGACCACCCGCTCCTCGGTGCCGTGCTGCGCGCCGCCGGAGAGGACCGCGTGGTGCTGACCGGCCGCCTGTCCCTGCGGACGCATCCGTGGCTGGCCGACCACGTGATCTCGGGCCGCGTGCTGCTCCCAGGCACCGCCCTTCTCGAACTGGCCGTGTACGCCGGCGACCAGGCCGGCTGCCCGCAGGTCGAGGACCTGACCCTGCACGCCCCGCTGGTCGTGCCCGAGCGCGGCGGAGTGTCGGTCCAGGTCGTGGTGGCCGAGCCGGACGACGCCGGTCGGCGGGTGGTTGACGTCTTCTCCCGTCCGGATGGTGACGGGGAT
>NZ_BOOB01000086.1 GCF_016863015.1 Microbispora amethystogenes
AAGGGGAGTCAGCGTGACCGTCGCGTACTCCAGCGCGCTGGGGACGTCCCCATCGCGGACCAGGCACAACGTTCGATCAAGCCGGGTGAGTGTGCGTTCCATGTAGTCCTCCTCAGGGCACAGCCGCAGCGCTGACTGTTGCGCGGCCCAGGCCGCGGCGGTGTCTCCCAGATGAGTGAACGCGTTGCCCTCGTGGAAGCGGAACTGTGCCTCGTTGTAGCCGAACGCGGAGGCGTTCTCCTCGCTCGGAGACAGCTCATCCAGAAGTCGTCTCGCGCGAGCGAGAGCGGCGCGGGTTTCCGGCACTCTGGACGGACTGAGAGCCGCGTGCGCACGGGCCTCCAGCGCCGCTCCCAGGACCGCCCCGGCGCAGGAGGGGGCGACGTTCTGAGCGCCTTGGGCGACTCGGATGGCCTCAACGTGATCACCTGCGTAGTAGTGCCCATACGACTCCTGAGCCAGGACCCAGGAAAGGGTCGTCGCGTCGCCCGCTTCGGTGGCTGCGACGCGTGCGGTGGGGGCCCAGCCTCGGAAGGCCGTTCTGTTGTCGAGCTTGATGAAGGTCAGGCACATCAGGCCGGACATTTGCGCGACCACTCGGGTCAGTCTCCGCAGTGCGGACGCCGATCGGTGGCGCTCCAGCACTTGCCGAAGGTCATTGAAATCGGCGGCGAGATCCTGCACCAGGACTTCCGCAGGGCGGCTGCGAACGGCCTCTCCATGCAGGAGAACCGTCGTCTCCCAATGTTCAAGCGCGGCTTCGGACATTGCTCCGGCGGACGTCACCTCGTCAAGGCTGAGGCGGAGCCGCTCGAAACCGCTGGCCGGGTCGTCCTGCTGGAGAACGGGCAGCGAAGGGCCGAACAGGTCGCTTTCGGTGGTCCCAAAAGCTCGGGCGTAGAGCATGCGGTAGGGGTCGCGGGGCTCGTTGTGCCCGGCCTCGTACGCCTTGATTCGGCGGACGATCGTCTCGCGGGCGGGCAGGCCGTTGCGGGTCGCCCCGTCGGCGGCTTCGACCAGGTGGCGGGCCATTTCCTTCTGGCTCCACAGCCGGTCGCGTCGTTCGGCGCGCAGTCGTACGGCCCATGGGGGAAGTTCGGCGATCATCGCGTGCACCTCTTCGTCAGACGTGGGGCGTCCTGACCACACCCAGTGTCCCCCGATCGCATCTGTGACGCATGGGTTACTGACTGTTGTCATTGATGGCGGAAGAGGTGAACAGTCGGGGTCCGCAGGCGCGGGAACGCCGTACGGACCCCTTGGCCAGGAATCGAGGTCCTGACCTGTGACAAACCATAGAGCCATTTCTCCCACGCAGGGGTTCGCCGGGTGGAAGATCATGCGCAGTGACGCCGGGCGCCTGTGGGCGTCCCGGGAGCGGCCGATCCCTGCGGTCGCCGAGCAGGCGGGTGCGTGCCGTACGGTCGACGGCGACGACTTGGTCGAGTTGTGCCAGGCCATCGCGCGGCAGGAGAGCATCGCCGAGCAGCGGGCCCCTGAGCTGGGCGTCTCCTGGGGGCAGAACGGCGACGCCGCGCGGGTGAGACCGGCGGTGCCGGTCCAGCCTGGGTGAGTGGTCGGCGGTCGGAAGCGAGCTGCTTCCCCTGTCTTGTCCCGGTCTGCACCTGCCGCCCGCCCAGCCCGGCCATGTGCGGCTGCGTTGGCTGTCCGAGACCAGGCGGACCCCGTCCGTCCGGCACACCTGTGAGGAGTGCCTGGCCCTGTCGGTCGAGCTGTGTGCGGCGGGGGGACTGATGTTCATCCGCCGTACGGATCGCACGCACTCGAAACCCCAGGTGCGCGAGACCGAGTGGTTGATCACTTGCGGGGTCCGTGACCTGTGGCGCGACCTGCTGACCGGCTGCGCACGCTGAGCTGCCCCGCTGACCGAGTTGCCACGGTCGACGGGGCCGGGGCGGCCTCTCCTGCCTGACTGGGTGATGAGAGGCCGCCCCTCCTGGCCGGGCACTCGCCCCGCGAGACGGCGGACACCGCTGCCCGGCCACCTGAGCCGCCCGCCTGCCGAAAGCCCCCGTCACGGCAGGCGGGCCACCAGGCCGCCCCGAGGCTCCGACGCGCGACGCCGACCACATCGGAGTCGGCCAAGCGCACGTATTGGGCCAGGAAAGAATCGAGGTAATTGGAGCTGGTGAACGGTTCGTGTGTATCGGCCCATGTCATGAGACTGGGCTAGGTAATTCTGTAAACCGGACGTACGATGGGCCGGTTGGTTGACATCATGGTGTGCGGCAGGTGGGCTTGGTTGTCTGGAGGATCGCGTGACGCTTCGACTGCGGCTTATTGCTTCGATTTCCCTGGTAGCTGGACTGGCCCTGTCCGCATGTGGCGATCCTGAACCAACAGCAGCCGAAGCCGGCCAGATCCTCAAACGTCACATCGATCAGACGGTGCAGCACGCTTTTGGTACAGACATCGAGGTAACTGATCCCGGAGGTAGGGACATTCCCTGTGGGAGTGAAAAATACAAACAGAGCTACGCGGTTCAGGCAAGAGCTAGAGTTGGATCTGGAGATTCTGAAGGCATAACACTCGCTTTGGTGGGCACGCTCGACTCTATCGCCGACTACAAGCTGGTCAAGACTGGAATGACTCCGACTTATCAGCAGGCCGTGAGTGATCAATACCATACGAGGATTGAACTCTCCTCTCCCAGTAAGGGTAGAATTGAGGTGCGAGGCGAGACGGAGTGCTTGTCACCGCAATGAGGTTGAGCATCATTCGTAAGGTGATGGGCCCCTAGTTTCTGCGACTTTCCTCGCCCCCGCGAAGCGCTCCTCAAGAGATGTCTGGACCTCGCCAAGGATCCGGTCGTCCAGTCCGCCGGAGCCGTTGGCGATGAGCCAGTTGTCGAAGTTGCGGACGGCTTCCTTGTTCTTGGCGATCTCGGAGAAGGGCAGCAGCTTGCCGTCTGCACCTGCGATGGGCGCCTTGGAGAAGCGCGGGTCGTTCGGCGGGACCTTGGCCTTGAATCCGTTGGACAACAAGATGTTCGCCAGCCAGGTCTCGCGGGCCATCCAGGCAGCGCGATCCCTTACGTCCAGTTCGCTCAGCCGGCTTTTCTCCGGTGTGATCGCGGGCTCCACGCCGAGCGGCGTGAAGGTCGAAACTCCAAGCCACAGAATCTGTCCGGCAACGCCTGAGATGGCGAACCCGGTGACGCCGAGACCGAGGCCATAGGCGAACATTTCTGCCTTGACCCTGGCCTGGTCCTCGGCGTCGAGTTTCCCCTGCACCTCTCGCTCAGTCGCGAACTGCAGACCGGCGACGTAGCCGAGCGCCCGCATCGCCCGTTCGAGATGGTCAGTGCTCTTGCCATGGTCCATCTTGGCGGCGGTGTTGACGAGCCTGTCGGTGAGGTTGCCCATTCCTTCTTCGAAGGGCTTGATGTGCGCCGCCGAATCCGCGAACGTCTTGACGAACTCGTAGGTGTCCTTCGGGCTGAGGCGGAACACCGGGTTCAGGCCAGGCACGATTGTCTTGACCGGCCCGAAGGCGCTGGGCTGGGTGCGATTGGCATCACCGAGGTTGGCACCCTCGGTGAACTCGGTGGCGTAGGAGCCCGCGATCTCGGCCATCGATGTTCGCATCGGATACGGGACGCCGAGTTTGGGCATTTCCCGGATCACGTCAAAGGCGAACCTCGCGGCCTCCGTCGAGTGCGCCCCGTCCTTCTCGTCGTACGCTCCTGAGGCGGTCGCCAGTGCGCGGCCGAAGGCGCCGGCTATCTCGTTGCCGGAGCCGACCGTCTTGCTGTAGTCCAGGAACCGCTTCATCATCTCGACCGGACTGAGCTTGACACCGTCGCCGCCCAACTGGGCGAATGCGGTCCGCGCGGCCTTGCCCTCCCCGACCAGTACCTCCAGCGCGAGGGGGATCGTGTCGGGGGAATAGCCGTAAGTCCGGGACAGGCTCGCGCTGCCGCCGAGCCAATCCTGGCGCGGGTTCTTCATGAAGTCGTCCAGGGCGAGAGCGCGGGCGGCGGCCACACGGACATCCGTCGGTGCCTTCGCTCCGACAAGCAGCGTCAGCCGATTCCACGCCACGCCCCGGTCGGCTGGCTTGCTTACCAGCTCGGCCTTCAGCCTCTCCACGGCCGGAATGCGGCCGGGTGCGCGCAGAGCGGCGCCCAGGGCGGCGCTGAAGGCGGCGAGATCCTCCTTCGCGGTCGGGCTGCCGGTGTTCATCAGGAGGTCGGGCAGCGCGTCGCGTACCTTGGCGGGCAGTGTGGCGAAGAACGCCGCAGCGGCGGCGGGGTCCTTGGCGAGGGCAGCGATCTCCTTGATGTGCTCGTGGGCGAGTTCGCCCTTCGTTTCGGAGGTGAAGTCGGAGTTCTCGAAGATGCCGGTGCCGTACGTGAGGCCCAGGCCGCGGCCGGTCGCGAAGCTGTCGAGCGCGTCCGGCAGGCGGGCGAAGGTGTCGTCGCCGGTCCCGTTCAGTGCCTTGATCAGCTCGGCCCGCTCCGAGAGTTTGGGCACCTGGCCTCTGCCCCAGTCGGCGATGGCCGTGACCTGCGTGAGGGGAGTGGTGCTCACCCCGTTCGCCCGGAACAGCCCCTCGAAGTCGGACGAGAAGGTGGTGAGCCGGTCGGCGGCCCGGCGCAGGTCGGCCGCCATCGCGTTCATCGCCGCCGGGTCGATGCCGCAGAAGTCGCCGCTGGGAGATGTCATCGCGTCCTTCCCGAACCGAGGGGCACGGCGTTCAGGGGCGTCCGGTCAGCTGGTGCCGGATGAGGTCGGCCTGGGAGCGGGTCACCATCGCCGGATGCCGGTGCAGTTCGTCCTCGATCGCGTGGGTCATCTGCCGTACGAGCTGGGCCAGGCGGTGATGCCGGTCCGCCACCTCGTTCGTCCATTTCGAGGCGGTCGGTCCTGTCCAGACCTTGGCCGACTGCATCGCGGCATAAATGCCTTGGTATGCCTGCCCGACCTCGTGGGCGCGGCTCTGGACTTCCTTGAGGAGTTCCACCAGTTGTGCGTGGCGAGGGTTGGGCACCATCTCTTCCGCCACGCCGCCCCCTATCTGCCGCTTCACGCCCCCGCGTTGCATTCGATGTCAAAGGTAGACATCGTCCTATAGCCTCGGCAACCGTACTCTTCGGATATTCAGCCGAGGAGTATTTTCGGATTGCCCGATAAGTTCGCCAGGCTGAATCCTCCTTGAGGGAAGTTATCCCCGCCTCGGTCGCGTCGCCAGGGGAAGCAACCGACAAATTGGAGCTCCAACCGGTGGTATGCCGCGTCGATCACGACCATCGGCCGGAGCGGGTCAGCAGCCGGGGTATTTGCCGGGCGCGGCGCGGCCTCCGCTGAACTGGTCGGCGAAGTCGTCGGCGAGTTCGGTGATGACCTCCCGGCCTTCCAGCCGGGACAGCCAGCGCTCGGGAAGGGCCGCCTCGCCGTGCCGCGCGCCGAGCAGGTTGCCGCAGACGGAGCCGGTCGAGTCGCTGTCGCCGGAGTGGTTGACCGCGAGGAGCAGCGCCCGCTCCACGTCGTCGTCGCTCACCAGGGCGCAGTAGACGCCTATCGCGAGCGCCTCCTCGGCCACCCAGGCGCCGCCGAGCGACTCCACCGTCTCCGGTGACGGCTTCGCCGCGTCCGCCAGGGCGACCGCGGCCTGCAGGGCGGTGGTGGTCTCCTCGTGCGCGGGCTTCTCCCGCAGCATTTCGAGGGCGTGGTGTACGGCCTCCAGGGGCGGCCTGCCCTCGACCAGGAGGGAGACGATCGCCGCGAAGGCTCCCGCCGCCAGGTAGCCGGTGGGGTGACCGTGCGTGATCTGGGCGCATCTGGCCGCGAGATCGAAGGCCGCGTACGGGTCGCGGGCGGCCAGCCCGAACGGCGCCGAGCGCATCACCGTGCCGCAGCCCTTCGACCGGGGATTGACCGGCCCGGGTTCGCCGGGAGCGGCGGCGGGACCGGGCGCGACGCGCAGTCCGGACAGGCAGGCGTTTCCGGGCGCGCGGCGGGAGTACAGCCAGGTCTGCTCACGAAGCCGGCCGGTTCGGACGAGATCGTCCGCCGGCGGCGGGGAGCGGTGCTCCTGGGTGTCGAGCCAGCGCAGGTAGGCGTTGCGGACGACGTCGGCCTCGCTGCCGATGCCTCTCTCGCGTACGCGGACGTCGGCGCGGATCAGCCCTTCGGCGGTGAACAACGTCATCTGGGTGTCGTCGGTGACCAGGCCGACCTTGCCCCGCCAGTCGGGGGTGAAGTCGACCAGGCCCGCGCTGCCGTGGTCACGCTTGATGACGGCCAGCGGGTCGAACTCGACGGGCGCGCCGAGGGCGTCGCCGATCGCCCCGCCGAGCAGGCAGCCGCGTACCTTCGCCCGGAACGAGATTTCCCCCGTATCGGCATAAACCCCCACGCTGCCCCCTTCTCGCTTGCCCGCTCTCCCTATGATCCCTTATCGGGCATTCCACCACAGCTCTTCCTGTGTAGTGAGCCATTCGGGGTCGTCCGGCAGAGCGAGTCGGAGGCAGCGCCACACCCGCGGGGTCAGGACTGGTTGAACAGGGAGAGGG
>NZ_BOOB01000087.1 GCF_016863015.1 Microbispora amethystogenes
GGGCGACTCTGTCGCGCGGTGAGCCCCGCGCACCGCTACGGGCCGGTGAGAGACCCGCGGATCATCGGCCCGGCTCCGGCCGGACGGGAGCCTTCGTGAATCCGGTTCCGGACCTCGTGGTCAATCCTTCCACTTTATCCTGATTTATCCAGGTAATCCTGGCGCGCCACTGCCCTGGCTGTTCCGGCGAACAAATGGCCGTACCGGGTTCGGCGGTCCTCACCAGCCGGCGTCGCCGACCGAGACGCCGTACGCCGAAGGCTGCTGGGTTTGGGGCCGGAACTGATTCTCCACCGGCGAGTTCGCCAGCCGGGCGAAGACATCGATGGCCCGGGCCACCAATTCCTCGGCCTCCTCACGGGTGGCGCAGGCGGCGACCTCCCGGCATATCCCGCCCATGGCGTCGGTCACGATCGCGACGATCGCGCGGACGGCCAGCGGGTCGTCGTGTCCCGGGGCGTTCGCGCTGTCGCGCAGCAGTGTGGAGTTCTGCCGGAACCAGTCCTGGTTGATCCGGCGCATGCGCAGCCCGAACCCCGGCGGGGTGTCCCCGTCCGCGACGAGTCGCACCACGTCACGGTGCTCCCACGCGCCGAGCAGATAGGCGCGGGTCCCCGCGAGGAACAACCGGAGCCCGTTGGTGACCCCGGCGGCCCGCACGGCGATGACCGTTTCCCTGGCCCGGGCCTCCTGGCTGCGTTGATACTCCAGCCACATGGCCACGTATACGTTGGTCTTGCTGCCGTAGTGATAATAAAGCGACCCGACACTCATGCCCGCGCGGTCCGTGATATCGCTCACACTCGTCGCGGAGAAACCCTTCTTGGCGAAAAGCTCGCGGGCCGCTTCCGCCAGGCTGCGGGCCGCCTCGGTCTGCAACCTCGGGTTGTCGAGATCGATGAGCGTCTCGGGGTCTTCACCCCCGCGCGGCGACGCCTCCCGCTTTCTCGCCGTCGCACCGGGCTTCGCCATGTGCCCCCCAACCAGGTCCAGCCGATCCGCGTGAACAAGGGATCTGAATGACATTCAGTCTATGGCACACGGCGGATCCTCTGCCAGGAACCCCTCCTTTCCTGATCTCCGGTCCCGTGCCGCACGCCGCTCGGCGGCGCCGGCCCCGCCGTGTGGGCGTCGAGCCGGTGTCCGCAGGGGCGCAGGCGACCGGTCAGCTCTCGTCGTCCGCGAGAAATTCCGGTGATCGGCTATCCGGTCCGTGTCACCATTCCGGCATGAGCATCGAGAAGATCGAGGCCAACGTGGCGTTCGCGATCGAGAAGCTCGGCCCGCTCAGCGACGTGCCCTTCGGACTGGACGAGGATTCCGTCGCCTGGGTCGAGGGCTTCATCGACCGTCAGCGCAGTCGTCCCGGCTTCGACCCCGACGACGTGGAGGGCCTGACCGGCGTGCTGGGCTGGTTCCTGGGGGCCTGCCTGCTCGCGGCGGCCGGCGGCGCCTGGGACTACAGCGACGACAACGGCTGGGGCGTGCGTTTCCCGAACGGCTGCCTGGCCTACCCCTTCGCGAAGGTGCGCAAGCAGTTCCGGAACGGCACGGAGGGCGGCGACTCGATCTCCAGCTTCTACCGGGTCGCGATCGACGTGGTCGCCGGGGGGAAGCTGGGCGGCTGAGCCGAAGCCCCACGACCAAGGGACCTCGGCAAGCTGTTCGGCTTCGCCACCCCCGCCGCCGAGGCGTGGGTCAACGGCGGCAGCCCGACCACCGGCTGCCTGAAGGGCGCCGCCGACCACACCTTCGGCGGCCTGTTCGGTTCGGCGCGGCCGGACGTCAGCCGGGAAGCGGCAGCGGGCCTCCGTGGCCGGGCATGCCCCGGTCGTCCGGGATCGTCTCCTCGCCCCCACCGTCGGCGGAGACGCCCTGGCCCCGGGTCTGCTCGGCGAGGCGCCGGTAGTAGGCCGAGACCGCGGCGAGCGCGTCACCCGCCGCCGTCAGCAACGTGGCCCCCGCCCGCTCGACGACGTCGGCCTCGTGGATCTCGAACGCCCGGACTCCGTCCAGCACGGCGCTCTTCAGGTCACGCAGCAGCCGGACGTCGCCCTCCATGTAGACGCGGCACATCGCGGTGACCCGGCCGGAGTCGTCCCCGGCGAGCAGCAGCCGTCTGACGGAGGACACCGAGTCGCGCACCAGGCCGGTGTCCGGCCGCGCGGACATGGCGGCGAGGTCGGTGTCGAAGGACCGGATGTCGAGGTGCGGGTCGCAGAAGCCCGCGGTGAGCTGCCAGAGGGTGCGCAGGTCGTCGTGCACCAGCCCGTCGAGGTAGCTGACCAGGAACCGCCGGTGCGCCTCGACGACGTACTGCGCCTTGAAGGGCGTCAGCTCCCGGGGGTCCTCGCCCGAGGTGGTGACCGCCGTGGTGAACCCGTAGTCGGCGGTCAGCGCGTTCTCCATGCCGGCCAGCAGGTAGACGAACCGTACCCAGGCGCGGAACAGCTCCTCCAGCGGCAGCGCGCGCAGGCCCTCCTCGGTGAGCACCACGCCCCACCGGGCGCCGAAACTCAGGCGGCGCAGGTGGCCGATCTGGTACATCGCGAGCTGGGCGTCGATCTCGGCGTGCGCGTGGTGCAGCACCTTCCGGTACGCCGCGGTCGCGTCGAGCCCGGCGTGGTTGCGGATGATGTGCGGCCCGCCGATGTGCAGGTGCAGGAACTCGCCGACGTCGAACACCGCGCCGCCGATCGCCATCCAGTAGCCCGTCTCGGCGGTGTTGTGCCGTGCCAGATCCGACACCTCGAACCGGGGACCCTGCTGCGCGTGGCCCAGATAGGTGGTGAAGACGTCCGTGCCCAGACGTCCGTCGGCCACCAGCCCCCGGAGGAATTCGCGCCCGTCGCCGGGCACGATGCCGGTCAGCGCCTGGAGCACGGAGGCGGCGAACCGCGCGCTGCCGCACACGTAGACGTACGCGCCGCGGCCGCCGTCGCCGGTGGGGCGCAGCAGTTCCCACAGTTCGTCCGCCTCGACGCGGATCACGTCGTCCACCCGGCGCCGCCGTCCGTCCCGGACGGCGTGGCGCCGGCCGTCGAAGCCGATCGCGGCGTCGGCGCGGGAGAACGCCACGGAGAGTCTCAGCCGGCCCCCGGCCGCCGCCGCGTCCAGGTCGGCGCGCTCGGCGAACTCCTCCGGCGTACGGATCCCTAAATAGAGCCGGTTCTCACCCGGTCCGGTGCGCGCGGCGAGGAACCCCAGGAACGGAGCGATCCCGGAACCGGCCGCGAACATGACGACGGGCGTGGCGGGGTCGGCCGGCGGCCGGAACCGGGGCGTGGAGACGATCCGCAGCGACAACCGCCGGCGGCCCTCGGCGCTCACCCGGCGCAGGAAGTGCGACGCCGTGCCCTGGCGTTCCCGTGGGTACGACCACGGCGTCCGGGCGGAGGTGTAGCCCAGGCCGGCGACCACCAGCCTCAGCGTGCTGGCCGGTTCGCCCGGCGGCGGAGCCGAGGCGATCGAGTACAGCCGGAACGGCTCGGGCGGAACGACCGCGCAGAACGCGTCGTCCTGGTGCGGATCGGCCTTCCACAGCCGGGTGACGTCATACCCGCCCGCGTGCAACAGGTTGAGGACGTCCCACAGCTCCCACTGGTCCTCCATGCGGGCGTCCACCACGCGCCGCCACGCGCCGACGGCCGTCAGCGTCACCAGCCGTTTCGCCACCTCCCGTCCGATCGGACGCAGCCGGGCGAAGCGCAGCAGCGTCCGCAGCGGCAGCACGTCGGCCTCGCCGTAGCCCTCGCGGCAGGCCACCGCCGCCCGCCACTCCGGGGTGAGCCGTACGAGCTCGTCGCCGGTCGCCTGCAGGGCGGCGACGGTGCGGCGCACCAGTTCGTCGTCGTTCTCGGCCAGCACGCCGACCCGGTCGCCGGGCAGGTGGTGCACGCCCTGCCCGGTGACGTCGATCTCCAGGTGGCAGGTCCAGGCGCCGGACTCCGCGGTGACGACGCGGCCCCGGCGGGCGGTCCCGAACACCACCGGCGGGCCCACCGGCGGGCGGCGCTCGTCGCGGACGACGGCCAGCTCGCCGTCCACCTTGTCCCACGTCCTGTCCTTGAACAGGCCGGTGAACCGGGCGCCGGTCGTCACCTGCCGGCCGACCTTGAACGCCACCTCCAGGAAGCCGTACGCCTTGACGCGGTGCAGGCCCATCCAGCCGCGGTCGCCCAGATAGGCGTCGAGCACGGCGTTGTAGACGCCGCGCAGGGTGCTGTTGCGGGTGTCCTCGACATACCGGCGCACCGACACCTCGCGCAACGCGGCCACCAGCTCCTGCCAGTGCCGCGGGAAGAATCCGGCGAGGTACGTGCTCTGCCGCCCGACCAGCGAGTCGTAGTCGCGGCGTTCGAGGAACGCGTCCAGCGCGTGGATCTGCGGCTGCGCGGTGCCGCTCGGGCTGGGCGCGCCGTCGAAGATGGGGACGCCCGCGGTGCCGACCGTCTTGGCCCACAGCACCTGGTCGAGCGGATGCCGGCCGCGGGGGTTGGGATCGATCTGCGGATATATGGCCTGGGTGACGTGCCGCAGCCGGTCGAGGATCACCAGGAGCGCGGCCTCCAGGGCCGCCGGGTCGTCCGCGACGACGGCCTCCTGGGCGTCCAGCATGGCGCCCAGCACGGGCGTGAGCCCCATCGCGAACTCGGTGGTGACCAGGTAGAAGACCCGCTCCGCCGCGTTGTCCCAGGTCGGCACGAGCAGGTCCATGTTGTCCAGCGCCCGCGGCCCGGCGGGGTAGCGCAGCCGCCAGTTGTAGAAGAACAGGTCGATGTAGGAGACGGCCGGGATCTCCTTGCCCAGGCGGCGCGAGACCGTGGTCCACGGCCGCAGCAGCGACTCGGGCAGAGCGGCCGGCGGATCGGTCGCCATGTACTGGTAGGCGTGGGCGAAGACGCCGAGCAGGGTCGAGGCGCGTAACAGGTAGCGGTCGGGCAACGCCTCGGGCCGCGCGTCGAGCACCGGCATCGCGTCGAACGCCCGGCGCAGCGACAGCCGGCGGAACAGGCCGGGGAGCCGGCCGCTCATCTCGTCCCAGGCCCGGTGCGAATCGGGGAAGGCTGTCAGCGGCGGCTCGACCGGCAGGAACCCGTGCGCGAGCGACAGGAACCCGTCGAGTTCGTGGCCCACCGCCCGGTTGTGCGCCTCGGCGGCCTCCACCACGCGTCGTGCGGGCAGGCGCGGCGGCGCGACCGGCCGCAGCATGGTCAGCTGCCTCGGGTCGATGAGCCCCGTCGCCTCCGGGTCGAGGAACATCCAGGTCAGCTCGTAGCGGCCGATGCGCAGGCGGTCCCCGGGGACGAGCACCCGCCGCGTCACCCGCGCGTCGTTGACGTAGGTTCCGTTGGAGCTGCCGAGATCGGTCAGCACAAGCTGGTCGTCGACGATCTCCAGCCTCGCGTGGCGCCGGGACACCATGCCGTCGTCCAGCACCACCGCCGCCGCGCGGGTGTCCCGGCCGAGAGTCGCCGGGAGCGTGCACACCCGCTCGCTGCTCTCGCGGGTGTGCCGGTCGGTGAGGATCAGCCGGAGCTCAGGAATGGTAGATCACCGCACGACACAGATCGGCCCGCGACAGCGTGCCCACGAGGGTTCTGTCGTCGACGACGGGAATCCGCCGGATCCCGCGGTCGATCATCACGATCGCGGCGCGGGCGAGTTCGTCGGCCGGGTGGACCGTCGCCGCGTCGCGTACGACGAGGGGGTCGACGACCCGGTCGGCCAGGGCGCGGCCCCGCTCCAGGAAGATCCGGAACGCGTCGGCGAGGGTGCCGCCGGCGGCGGTCACGTCGTCGAAGCCGGGCAGCATGGCGCGCACGAGGTCCTCCTCGGACAACGACCCGGCGAACCGCCCGTCGTGGTCGAGAACCATCAACTGGCCGACCTCCGACACACTGACCATTTCGGCCGCCCGCCGGATGGTCGCGCCAAGTCGTATGTAGGCCGGGAACGCCGTCATGACGTCGCTGACCAGCACGCCGCCTCCCAGGTCCCGCCTTACGGCCGTTTCGGACAACCGGTTATCTGGCCATTTAGATATCCGAAAACAATTATGGGCGAGTATAAATCCATCCGGAATGCGTGTACACCCACAAAGCGGAGAGCCGCCCCCGGTGGTGCAAGGGGCGGCTCGGTCTTCCGGCTTCCGGATCCGCTGGGTCCGGTCTGCCTTTGCCTGGGTTACCGGTGTCCGACTACCGGTGTCCGACTTACCGGTATCCGGCGGCGACGATGTTCGCCTGGACCGCGTCCTCGGTGGCGTTCGTCGGATAGCCGGAGGTCATCACACCCTCGTAGAAGGTGCCTGCGGCGCCGTGGCTGTTGTCGCCGCCGATGCCGAGGATGATCGCGCCTTCCTTCTTCATCGGGTTGTAGCCCGAGACGTTGGGACGCTTGCCGTCGTAGAAGGTGCCGAGGCCGCCCGACTGGGCGTTGCCGCCGCGGATGGCCCAGTGGTTCGGCTCACCCTTGATGATCGCGGTCAGGTAGCGGTGGCTGATGCT
>NZ_BOOB01000088.1 GCF_016863015.1 Microbispora amethystogenes
TTGGATTTCGACGCTTTGGTGGCTGCGGTTCAGGCGGTGGCGGATCGCCATGAGGTGCTGCGTGCCCGGCTGGTGACCGGGCCGGAACCGCATCTGCTGGTGCCGCAGGCGGCCGACACCACCGCGTGGGTGCGGCGGGTGCAAGCGGCCAGCACTGAATGGCCGGGGCAAGTCGACGAGCAGGGGACCGTCGCCGACTGGGCGGGCCCGGTCGGTGAGCGGGGTGCTGGCGCGGATTGGGCTGGCCAGGTCGATGGGCGGGGGGACGGCGTCGATTGGGTGCGTCTGGTTGGTGAGCAGACGAGGGCGGCGGTTGAGCGGCTGGACCCGCTGGCTGGGGTGATGGTCCAGGTGGTGTGGCTGGACGCCGGGCCCGGCGAGCCGGGGCGGTTGGTGCTGGTCATCGCTCACCTCGTGGTGGACACGGTGTCGTTGCGGGTTCTGCTGCCGGATCTGGCCGGCGCCTACACGGCGCTGGCCGCCGGACGGCCGGTCGCCCTCGATCCGGTCCCGACGTCCTATCGCCACTGGGCACAGGCACTTGCGGCCGAGGCGAGCAGGCGTACGCCGGAACTGCAGGACTGGCTGACGCTCCTCCAAGGCCCGGACCCGCTGCTGACCAACGAGCATGTGGATCCCACCCAGGACGTCGACTCCACGGTTCGACGTATCTCTGTGAGCGTTCCGGCCGATGTGACGTCGGCGTTGCTGACGGGGGTTCCGGCGGCGTTCCATGCGGGGGTCGATGACGTTCTGCTGGCGGGGTTGGCGGCGGCGGTCGCCGAGTGGCGGGCGCGGCGGGGCCGTCCGGGCGGCGGGGTCGTGGTGGACGTGGAGGGGCATGGGCGTGTCCCTCTGGCGGACGGCATGGATGTGTCGCGGACGGTGGGCTGGTTCACCAGCAGTCATCCGGTGCGGCTGGATGCCGGGGTGGCCGACTTCGCCGATCTTCGGGCGGGCGGAGCGACGGCCGGGCGGGTGGTCAAGCGCATCAAGGAGCAGGTGCGGGCGGTCCCGGGCGACGGCCTGGGATACGGCCTGCTCCGCTATCTCAATCCCGGCACCGCCGCCGACCTCGCGGCACTCCCCAGAGCCCAGATCGGCTTCAACTACCTCGGACGCTTCACCGAATCGAGCGGAGATCGCCTGCACGGGTGGCTGCCGGTCGACGAAGGCGGCCCCGGACCGAAGGTGAGCGGCCGGTTCCCCGTGATGCACACGATCGAAACGGAGGGGCTGGTCCGCGACCTTGAAGATGGCCCGCGGCTCCTGCTGACCGTGGCAGCGCCCGGACGTCTCCTGACGGAGGAGGCGGCCGGGGAACTCGTCTCCGGCTGGGCGGCGATGCTCGCCGGACTCGCGGGGTACGCCTCGCGTCCGGGCGGCGGCGGCCACACCCCGTCGGACTTCCCGCTGGTGGCGCTCGGACAGAGGCAGATCGAGGAACTCGAGTCGGACGTTCCGGACCTCTCCGACGTGCTGCCCGTGTCGCCGCTCCAGGAAGGGCTGCTGTTCCACGCGGTCTACGACGAGACCTCGACGGACGTGTACGTCGAGCAGATGGTCCTCGACCTTGCGGGATCGCTGGACGCGGAAATCCTGCGGGCCTCCTGGGAAGGCCTGCTGACACGTCACGCGAGTCTGCGGGCGAGCTTCCGGCAGGTCGCCGGGGTGGAGCAGCCGGTCCAGGTGATCTCGCAGCGGGTCGAGCTCCCGTGGCGGCAGGTCGATCTGTCCGGCATGCCGGAAGAGGCGGCCCTGGCCGAGGCCGAGCGGCTGGAGATCGAGGAGCACGCCCGCCGGTTCGACCTGTCGGTGCCGCCGCTGGTACGGATCATGCTGCTGAGACTGGGCCCGGACCAGCACCGCATGGTGATCACACTGCACCACCTCGTGATCGACGGCTGGTCACTTCCGATCATGCTGCGCGAGTTGTGGGCGGCGTACGCGGCTGGCGGTAGCACCCGTGGGCTGCCCGTGGTCACGCCGTACCGGGACTATCTGGCGTGGCTGGGCAGGCAGGACAGGGACGCGGCGCGGGAGGCGTGGCGGCAGGCCCTGGCCGGCGTACGCGAGCCGACCCTGGTGGCGCCGGCCGAGCAGGCGGACACAGCGGCCCCGACGGCGAAGCTGCTCTTCCAGGCGGACGTACGGCTGGCACAGGCGCTCCGGAAGCTGGCCCACGCCCAGGGGCTGACTCTCAACGTCGTGATCCAGATGGCCTGGGCGCTGGTGGTGGGTCAGCTGGCGGGACGCCGCGACGTGGTGTTCGGGGCGACGGTCGCGGGCCGCCCGGCGGAGCTGCCCGGCATGGAAGACATGCTGGGCCTCTTCATGAACACCGTTCCCGTGGTGGTGCGGCTCGACCCCGCCCGGCCGGTGAGGGACGTGCTGGCCGACCTGCGGGCGCGGCAGTCGGCGTTGCTGGACCACCAGCATCTCGGGCTGACGGAGATCCAGCGGCTGGCCGGGCCGGGTGCGACCTTCGACACGCTCGTCGCGTACGAAAACTATCCCGGCGACCCCGAAGCCACCCTTCCCGGCGGCACGCTGCGGATGACGGGCCTGACGGCCAGGGAGACCAGCAACTATCCGCTCGCGCTCGTCGTGGACCCGGCGCTGAAGTTCCGCCTCGACTATCGGCTCGATCTCTTCGACGAGGAGACGGCTCAGGCGCTCGCGCGGCGGCTGGTGCGTGTGCTGGAGCAGGTGGCGGCCGATCCGTCCGTACGGCTCAGTGAGCTGGAAGTGCTGGACGAGGCCGAGCGTCGGGTCGTGCTGGGGGAGTGGAACGACACCGCGAGGCCGGTGGCGGCCGGGACGTTGCCGGAGTTGTTCGCGGCGCAGGTCGAACGGATGCCGGGTGCGGTGGCGGTGGCCGGGCCGGGGGTGTCGTGGTCGTACGCGGAGTTGGACGCGGCGGCGAACCGGATCGCGCATGAGCTGATCGGCCGGGGGGTGGGTCCCGAAGATCTGGTGGGCGTGATGATGGAGCGCTCGCCGGAGTTGGTCGCGGTGTTGCTGGGCGTGGCGAAGGCGGGTGCGGGGTTCGTGCCGGTGGATCCGGCCTATCCGGCGCAGCGGATCGCGTTCATGCTGGGTGACGCCGCCCCGGCGCTGGTGCTGTGCACCCGATCCGTACGGCCGGCACTCGCGCAAGCCGAAGGGCTGCTCGACGGCGGCGCTCCCGAGTGCGTGGTGATCGAAGACCCGGTGGTGGCCGCGTCGATCGACGCCCGTCCGGCATCCCCGGTGACGGTGCCCGGCCATGCGGTCGACCATCCCGCGTACGTGATCTACACCTCCGGGTCGACCGGCACGCCGAAGGGCGTGGTGGTGACCCATCGGGGCCTGGGGAACCTGGCGGCCGTACACGTCGCGGCGTTCGACGTGGGCGCGGGCTCGCGGGTGCTGCAGCTGTCCTCCCTGAGCTTCGACGCGTCCGTGTGGGAGCTCTGCATGGCGGTGCTGACAGGGGCGACGCTGGTGATGGCTGGGGCCGATCGGCTGCCTCCGGCGGGGTCGCTGGCCGACGCGGTGGGCGAGTTCGGGGTGACGCACGTGACGGTGTCGCCGTCGGTGCTGGCGTCGGTGGAGACGCTTCCGGACGGTCTGGAGACGCTGGTGGTGGCGGGTGAGGCGTGCCCGCCGTGGATGGCCGAGCGTTGGGCGGTGGGGCGGCGGCTGGTCAACGCGTACGGCCCGACGGAGACGACAGTCTGCGCGACGATGAGCCGGCCACTGGGGCCGGGCCTGGGCGGTGTGGTGCCGATCGGGGGTGCGATCGCCAACGCGCGGGCGTTCGTGCTGGACGATTTCCTGCGACCGGTTCCACCGGGGGTGACCGGTGAGTTGTACGTGGCGGGGGTGGGGCTGGCTCGAGGGTATCTGCGGCGGGCGGGGCTGACCGCGGAGCGGTTCGTGGCGTGTCCTTTCGCCGCGGGGGAGCGGATGTATCGGACCGGGGACCTGGTGCGCTGGCAGGCGGATGGTCAGCTGGTCTTCGCGGGGCGGGCCGACGAGCAGGTGAAGATCCGCGGGTTCCGAATCGAGTTGGGCGAGATCGAGACCGTGCTGGCCTCGCACGGGTCGGTGGGGCAGGTCGCGGTCGTGGTGCGGGAGGACCGCCCGGGTGGCAGGCGACTGGTCGCGTACGTCGTCCCGGCCGGCCAGAACCCGGCCGACCCGAGCCCGGACGTCGCGGTGCTGCGGGAGTTCGTCGGCTCCCGGTTGCCCGACTACATGGTCCCGGCGGCTGTGGTGGTGCTGGAGGCATTGCCGGTCACGGTGAACGGCAAGCTCGACCGGGCCGCGCTGCCCGCGCCCGACTTCGCGGGCGTCGCCGTGGGCCGTGGCCCGGCCACCCCGGTGGAAGAAGTGCTGTGCGGGCTGTTCGGCGAGGTGCTGGGCCTCGACTGGGTGAGCACCGACGCCTCCTTCTTCGACCTCGGTGGCGACTCCCTGCTCGGGATGCGGCTGATCGCCCGCATCCGGGCCGTGTTCGACGCCGAGCTCGGCATCGGCGAACTCTTCGGCACGCCGACCATCGCCGGGGTGGCCCGCCTTGTCGAGGGCGGTGACGGCAGTGCCCGCACGGTGCTGCGCCCGCTGCCCCGGCCGGAGGTGCTGCCGCTGTCGTACGCCCAGCAGCGCATGTGGTTCCTGAACCGGCTGGAAGAGACCGATGCCGGCGCGGACGCGGCGTACAACCTCCCGCTGGCGCTCCGCCTGTCGGGTGAGCTGGACGTGGCGGCGCTGGAGGCGGCGGTCGGAGACGTCGCCGGTCGGCACGAGAGCCTTCGCACGATCTTCCCCGTGAGTGAGGGCAGGGCCCGGCAGCGGATACTCGACGGCGCGGCCGGCCGGCCGCCGTTCTCGGTGACGGAGGCGACTGAGGACGCGCTCGTCGAGGTCATGGCCGCCCACGCTGGCCGGGGCTTCGACCTGAGCGTCGATCTGCCGTGGCGTGCTCACCTGTTCGCCCTCGGGCCGTCGGACCATGTGCTGCTGGTCGTGGCGCATCACATCGCGGTGGACGGCTGGTCGATGGGGGTGCTGGGCCGGGATCTGAGCCTGGCGTACGCGGCCCGCCGCGAGAGCCGGGCGCCGGACTGGCGGCCGTTGCCGGTGCAGTACGCGGACTACGCGCTGTGGCAGCGGGAAATCCTGGGCGATCTGGACGATCCGGGCAGCCTGATCAGTGGGCAGCTCGCGTACTGGCGTCAGGCTCTGGAAGGAGCACCAGAGGAGTTGACGCTTCCGGCCGATCGCTCACGCCCGGCGACGTCGTCGTTCCGCGGTGCCAACGTGCCCGTCGAGGTGGACGCGCGGACGCATGCGCGGCTGGTGGAGGTCGCGCAGAGCGGCCGGGCCACGATGTTCATGGTGGCCCACGCGGCGCTCGCGGTGCTGCTGGCGAAGGTCGGCGCGGGGACGGACATCCCGATCGGTACGGCGATCGTCGGCCGGGGGGACGCGGCGCTGGAGGACCTGGCCGGATTCTTCGTCAACACGCTGGTGTTGCGTACGGATCTGAGTGGCGACCCGTCGTTCGAAGACGTACTGGGCCGGGTGCGCGAGACCGACCTGGCCGCCTACGCCCACCAGGATGTGCCTTTCGAGCGCCTTGTGGACGAGCTGAACCCGGCGCGCTCGCTGTCTCGCAACCCGCTCTTCCAGATCATGCTGACCCTGCAGAATCTGCCCCCGGCCGAATGGAACCTGCCGGGCCTGCACGTCAGGTCGATGCCACCGCTTCCCGACCCCTCCGCTCGCTTCGATCTGTCGGTGTCGCTGGTGGAGCGCCGGGACGAGGCCGGGGCCCCGGCCGGGCTGGGCGGCGGTGTCCTGTACGCCGCCGACCTGTTCGATGAGGAGACGGCTCAGGCGCTCGCACGGCGGTTGGTGCGGGTGCTGGAGCAGGTGGCCTCCGACCCCGCTGTCCGGCTCAGCCAGGTCGATGTGCTGGAGGAGTCCGAGCGGCAGGCGGTGGTGGAGGAATGGAACGCCACCGCTACGCCGGTGGCGGCCGGGACGGTGCTGGACCGGTTCCAGGAGCAGGCCGATCGTTCGCCGGATGCGGTCGCGGTCTGGTGCGACGGGACGGGCCTGTCCTACCGGGAGGTGGAGGAGGCGGCCAACCGCCTCGCCTCCTACCTGCGTGAACTGGGTGTGGGCACCGAGTCCCGTGTCGGGCTGGTGCTGCCACGCGGGATCCAGCTCGTCGTGTCGATCTTGGCGGCCTGGAAGGCCGGAGCCGGATACGTGCCGATCGACCCCGCTTACCCGGCCGACCGGATCGATTTCATC
>NZ_BOOB01000089.1 GCF_016863015.1 Microbispora amethystogenes
CCAGGTCGTGAAGATCGACATCGAGGGCGAGGGCGACAACGCCACGTTCGTCTTCACCGGTGAAGCCGGGCCCTCGCAGGTGGCCGACGGGGCGGCCACCGCCGCGCTGCCCGCCCGCTGACCGCGCGCCCCCAGGCCGGAAGACGGGATATATGCGCGAAGACCAGGCATTCTGGATCGACGCCCGCTCCGACCGGGAGCGCGCACGTGGGGGCGACAGCCGCTACGCCGAGTTGCTGCGCGACAACATCGGCGCGTTCGACGGCGTCTGGGGCGACATCGCCCCGGTCGCGTTCGCCTGCGCCGCCTGGCGGGTCGCCACGCCTCCCGTCGCCTCGCCGGGGCTCGTGCGGTGGCATCGCCGGATCCTCTCGGCCTCGTGCGCGCGCAACGGCTGGGACGGATCGATGATCGCCCGGATCGGCCTGGTCTCGCCCCCGCCCGCGGCGCTCACGGCGTCGCGGGCCTGGTGGCGCGACCGGGGCTGGGAGGGGTGGCCGGAGGTCTTCGGCCAGTACGTCGAGCCCGCCGAGCGGGATCTCACCAAGATCCCGTTCGTGCGGCCTGTCCTGCTCGTGGACGCACCGCTGCCGCTCGACGACCTCCCCCCGGCGCCGGACGGCCCCGCCGAGGACCTGCCGGAACTGGCACACCGAGCCCTGGTGGTGCTGGTCCGCGAGCTGAACCGGCTGATCGGCCCGATGATCGCGCAGATCGAGAGCCCGGGCGGCTCGGGCTAAGGCGATTCGGCGGCGGGGGAGGGGCGCAGCCCGTCGAACACGACGGCCAGGGTGCGGTCGCGGACCTCGGGGGACCATCCGGCGTGCAGCGACGCCTGGCACAGGCCGATCAGCAGCGCCAGCACCTCGGGGACCCCGACGTCCCGCCGTACGGCTCCCGCCCGCTGGGCCCCGGCGAGCAGCGCCGCCACGGAGTCGCGCAGCGCGTCGACGGGCTTGGCCACGGTGACCTCGACGCCCGCCTCGGCCAGTAGATCGACGACCGTTCGCTGCTCCGCGGCCTGGCCGATCACCCAGGTGAAGAACTCGAAGAACGCGGTGGCCGGCTCGCCGGTGCGCGCGAGATTCCCGGTCTCCGCGGCGACGCGTACGGCGAGCACCTCGATGATCGCCTGGAGGAGCGCCTCCTTCGTCGGGAAGTGGCGGAACACGGTCCCGATGCCGACCCCGGCCTTCTGCGCGATCTCCTCGGTGGAGGCGGACGGTCCCTTGAGCGCGAAGACGACCTCGGCGGCCTCCAGGATGCGCTGCCGGTTGCGCTGGGCGTCCGAGCGCAGCGACCTGGCCATGGAACCCCCCGCGCCTCGCCGCTCTCCGAGCGGGTGCCCCGCGCCGCTCAACAGGAGCTGTGACTCCGATTGTAGGGGACGCCCCTTGGCGACGCGGAGAGCCGCGCGCCCACCGGAAAGGGACTGATGAGACGACGACGCCGGCCGGACATGCACGACATGTCCGGCCGGCGCATCGGTTTCCACGCACAGACGGCGGCACGACCACCGGCCGGGGGAGCGGCCGGCGTCCCCGGTTGCCCCGGGCTGTCCGCGCCCTCCCGCTACTTGGACTTGTTCTTGTTGTAGACGTCGAAGGCCACGGCGAGCATCAGCACGCCGCCCTTGATCGCCTGCTGCCAGTCGACGCCGAGGCCGAGCAGTGACATGCCGTTGTTCATCACGCCCATGACCAGGCCGCCGACGATGGCGCCGACGACGGTGCCGACGCCGCCCGACGCCGATGCGCCGCCGATGAAGGCCGCGGCGATGGCGTCGAGCTCGAAGTTCGTGCCCGCCTTGGGGGTGGCCGCGTTGAGCCGGGCGGCGAACATCAGCCCGGCGAGGGCGGCCAGTACGCCCATGTTGACGAACACCCAGAACTTCGTCTTCTTGGTCGCGATGCCCGACAGCGCGGCCGCGCGCTCGTTGCCGCCGACCGCGTAGATGTGCCGGCCGACCACCGTGCTCGTGGTGACGAACGAGTACGCCGCGGTCAGCACGATCACCACCAGGCCGACGATCGGCAGGCCCTGGTAGACCGCGAGGACCCACGCGAACGCCACGATCACGGCGACGATCGCGACGGCCTTGAGCACGAACCACTGCAGGGCGGGTACGGCGAGGCCGTACTCGCGCCGCCTGGCGCGCGAGCGCCAGTCGTTCCACACGATCACCGCGGCCCCGGCGAGCCCGAGCAGGATGGTCACCAGGTGCAGGTCGCCGGCGCCGAACTCCGGCACGAAGCCCGAGCCCAGCTGCCGGAACCCGGAGGGGAACGGCGCGATCGACTGCCCCTGCAGCACGACCATGCTGAGGCCGCGGAACAGCAGCATGCCGCCGAGCGTGACGATGAACGCCGGGATGCGGGCGTAGGCGATCCAGAAGCCCTGGAACGCCCCGATCAGCCCGCCCGTGACGAGCGCGCCGACCACGACCAGCGGCCACGGCAGGCCCCAGTTCACGATCGCCACGCCCGTGACCGCGCCCACGAACGCCGCCACCGAGCCGACCGACAGGTCGATCTCCCGGTTGATGATCACCAGCATCATGCCGATCGCCAGCACCAGCACGTAGCCGTTCTGCATGATCAGGTTGGTGACGTTCAGCGGTTTGAGCAGGATGCCGTCGGTCAGGATCTCGAACAGCACGACGATGACGACCAGCGCGGCGATCATCCCGTACTGCCGGAGGTTCCCCCGCAGGCGGGGACCGGCCGACCCGCCCGAGGACGCGGGGGTGGTCGCCGGGCGGTCCACCACGGTCATCGGGCCACCGCCGGTGTGTTCGTCATCAGCCTCATGACTGCCTCCTGTGTCGCTTCCCGCCGTCCGAGCTCACCGGTGATCCGCCCCTGGCTCATCACGTAGATCCGGTCGCACATGCCGAGGAGCTCGGGCAGCTCCGAGGAGATCAGCAGTACGCCCTTGCCCTCGGCGGCGAGCCCCTGGACGATCGTGTAGATCTCGTACTTCGCGCCCACGTCGATCCCCCGGGTGGGTTCGTCGAGGATGAGCACGTCGGGGTTGGTGTACATCCACTTGCTCAGCACGACCTTCTGCTGGTTGCCGCCGCTGAGGTTGCCGGTCTTGGTGAAGACGCCGGGCGCCTTGATCCGCAGCCGGTGGAGGAACCCCTCGGCGTCGGCCACCTCCCGGTGCAGGTCGATGACCGAGCGCCGGGAGACGCGGTGCAGGTTCGCCAGCGTGACGTTGCGCCGGATGTCCTCCTCCAGCAGCAGGCCGAGCTCCTTGCGGTCCTCGGTGACGTACGCCAGGCCGGCCGCGATGGCGTCGCCCACCGTGGCCAGGTGCAGCTCGCGGCCGTCCTTGCGGAGCGTGCCGCTGATCCGCTGGCCGTACGACCGGCCGAAGACGCTCATCGCGAGCTCGGTGCGGCCGGCGCCCATGAGCCCCGCGATGCCGACGATCTCGCCGCGCCGCACGGTGAGGCTCGCGTCGCGGACGACCTGCCGGTCGGGGACCGTGGGGTGGAAGACGTTCCACCCCTCGACCTCGAACAGCACGTCGCCGATCTCCGGGGTGCGGGGCGGGTAGCGGTGGTCGAGGTCGCGCCCCACCATGCCCCTGATGACGCGGTCCTCGTCCACCCCGTCGGCGACGTCGAGCGTCTCGATCGTCCGGCCGTCCCGCAGGATCGTGATCGCGTCGGCCACGGCCATCACCTCGTTCAGCTTGTGCGAGATGAGGATCGAGGTGATGCCGTGGTCGCGCAGGTCACGCAGGAGCCGCAGCAGGTTCTCGCTGTCGGTCTCGTTGAGCGCGGCGGTCGGCTCGTCGAGGATGAGCAGTTTCACGTCCTTGGCCAGGGCCTTGGCGATCTCGACGAGCTGCTGCCTGCCCACTCCGAGCGCGTTCACCGGGGTGTCCGGGTCCTCGCGCAGGCCCACCTTCTCCAGCAGGCGCACGGTCTCGTCCGACGTGGCGTGCCAGTCGATGACCCCGCGCCGCGCCCGCTCGTTGCCGAGGAAGACGTTCTCCGAGATCGACATGCCCGGGATGAGCGCGAGCTCCTGGTGGATGATGACGATGCCCGCCGCCTCGCTCTGCCGCAGGCCGCGGAAGGCGCAGGGGCGGGAGTCGAGGAGGATCTCCCCCTCGTAACTCCCGTGGGGGTAGACCCCGCTGAGCACCTTCATCAGCGTGGACTTCCCGGCGCCGTTCTCGCCCACGAGGGCGTGGACGGTCCCGCGCTCGACGTCGAAGTTCACGTCGTCGAGCGCGCGGACACCGGGGAACTCCTTGGTTATCCCCCGCATCCGGAGGATATGGTCGGGCATCGGAGGCCCCTTTCGTGCCGTGAACCCGCGAGGCTCAGCCGGTGAGCTGGGCCTCGGTGTAGTAACCGCCGTCGACCAGGATCTGCTTGTAGTTGTCCTTGTCGACCGACACGGGCTTGAGCAGGTACGACGGCACCGTCTTGACGCCGTTGTTGTAGCTGTCGGTGTTGTTGACCTCGGGCTTCTTGCCCTGGACGACGGCGTCGGCCATCGAGGCCGCCACCTTCGCCAGCTCACGGGTGTCCTTGTAGACGGTCTGCGTCTGCTCGCCCGCGATGATCGACTTGACCGACGCCAGCTCGGCGTCCTGACCGGTGATGATCGGCAGCGGCTTGCCGGAGGAGCCGTACCCGACGCTCTTCAGCGCGGAGATGATGCCGATGCTGATCCCGTCGTACGGCGAGAGCACCGCGTCGATCTTCTCGGACGTGTAGTTCGCGCTCAGCAGGTTGTCCATGCGGGCCTGGGCGGTGGCGCCGTCCCAGCGCAGCGTCGCGACCTGCTCCAGCTTCGTCTGCTTGCTGCGCACCACGAGCTTGCCCGAGTCGATGTACGGCTTGAGCACCGACATGGCGCCGTTGAAGAAGAACACCGTGTTGTTGTCGTCGGGGGAGCCGGCGAACAGCTCGATGTTGAACGGGCCCTTGCCGTCCTTCAGCCCCAGCTTGTCCTCGATGTAGCCCGCCTGCTGCACGCCGACCTGGAAGTTGTCGAACGTGGCGTAGTAGTCCACGTTGGGGGTCTTCATCAGCAGCCGGTCGTAGGCGATGACCGGGATCTTCTGGCCGGCCGCCTGCTGCAGCACGTCGGTGAGGGCGGCGCCGTCGACGGCCGCGACGACGAGCACCTTCACGCCCTTGGTGATCATGTTCTCGACCTGGGAGACCTGGGTCTCCACCACGTCCTCGGCGTACTGCAGGTCGGTGTCGTAGCCCAGCGACTTGAACTGCTGGACCATGTTGTCGCCGTCCTTGACCCAGCGCTCGGACGACTTGGTGGGCATCGCGATGCCCACGGTTCCCTTGCCGCCGGCGGTCGTGTTCCCGCCGTCCCCGCTGTCCGCGGTGTTGCCGCACGCGGCCGCGAGCAGCAGTAACAGCCCCGCTACCAGCGCGCCTGTGAATTTGCGCATGAGACAATCTCCTTCGGAATGGTTGTTCCTCGCGTCCCGTCGGGGGCCTAGACCGGCGGGACGCGGTTTTCCCGCCCGGCTGTGGAGCCGGGCGGAAGCTCTCACGGGCTCATGCCGGTGCTCTCCCTGACCACGAGTTCGGGCTCGACCAGGCGGCCCGGTTCGCCGTCGTGGGT
>NZ_BOOB01000090.1 GCF_016863015.1 Microbispora amethystogenes
CCGGCCAGGTCCAGCTGCTGACCGAGGCCATGCCCTGGCCCGAGGTGGACCGCCCCCGCCGCGCGGGTGTGTCGTCGTTCGGCATCAGCGGTACCAACGCCCACGTCATCATCGAGCAGGCCCCCGCCGATCTCACTCCCGCAGAGGCCCCCGCCCCCACCCCGATCGAGGGCGAAGGCGAGGGCGAGATTACGGCCCCGGTGGCGTGGGTGCTGTCGGGCAAGACGCCGGACGCGCTGGCCGGGCAGGCGGCCCGGGTGCTGTCCTACGCTCAGGACAACCCCTCCCTCGGCATCGCCGACATCGGCTACTCGCTGGCGACGACGCGGACGTCCTTCGAGCGGCGGGCCGTGGTGACCGGCGGCGACCGCGCCACCCTGCTGGCGAGGCTCGCCGCGGTGGCCGAGACCCGCACCGCACCCGGGGTGGTGCAGGGCATCGCCCGCTCCGGTGGCAAGATCGGCATGCTGTTCACCGGTCAGGGCGCCCAGCGGCTCGGCATGGGCCAGGAACTCCACGCGGCCTTCCCGGTGTTCGCCGAGGCCTTCGACGCCGTCGTCGCCGAGCTGGACACGCACCTGGACCGCCCGCTCCGTGAGGTGATCTGGGGCGCCGACCCCGTTCTCGCCGACCAGACCGCGTACGCGCAGGCCGGACTGTTCGCGGTGGAGGTGGCCCTGTTCCGTCTCCTGGAGTCGTGGGGGGTGCGGCCCGACTACCTGGCCGGGCACTCGATCGGCGAGCTGGCCGCCGTACACGTCGCCGGGATGCTGTCGCTCGCCGACGCGTCCCGCCTGGTCGCGGCCCGGGGCCGGCTGATGCAGGCGCTCCCGCCCGGCGGGGCGATGGTCGCCGTCCAGGCCACCGAAGACGAGGTGATCCCGCTTCTCACCGACGGGGTGGACATCGCCGCCGTCAACGGCCCCCGCGCGGTGGTCATCTCCGGACAGGAAGCTCCGGTGATGGCCCTGGCGGCAAAGTTCGCCGACCGGGGACGCAAGACCCGCCAGCTGCGGGTCTCCCACGCCTTCCACTCCCACATGATGGACCCGATGCTGGCCGACTTCGCCGCGGTGGCCGGCACGGTGGCGTTCGACGCGCCGCGGATCCCGATCGTGTCCACCGTCACCGGCGCCCTCGCCGGCGATGAGCTGGGCACCGCACAGTACTGGGTGGACCAGGTGCGTGGCGCGGTGCGGTTCGCCGACGCGGTGACCACCCTCGCCGCCCAGGGCGTGACCCGGTTCGTGGAGCTGGGCCCGGACGCGGTGCTGACCGCGATGGTCCAGCAGATCCTCGACGAGGCGGACACCGCGGTCTTCACCGCCACCATGCGGGCCGAGCGGCCCGAGCCCGGCACCGTCGTCGCCGCCCTCGGCCAGCTCCACACCACCGGCGTGCCGGTCGACTGGCAGGCCTTCTACGCCGAGACCGGCGCCACCCGCGTCGACCTGCCCACCTACGCCTTCCAGCGCGAGCGCTACTGGCTGGACACCTACGACTACCTGTCCGAGTCCTGGGCGGCCGACTACGTCGGCAACCTGTCCTCCGCCGGGCTGGAGGCCGTCGAGCACCCGCTGCTCGGCGCGGTCATCCCCCTGCCCGACTCCGGGGGCCTCGTCCTCACCGGCAGGCTGTCGGTCCACACCCACCCGTGGCTGGCCGACCACCAGGTGTACGGGAACGTCCTGCTGCCGGGCACCGGCTTCGTGGAGATGGCCATCCACGCCGGGGACAAGGCCGGGTGCCCGATCCTGGAGGAGCTCACTCTCCAGGCGCCGCTGGTGCTGCCGGAGGGCGCCTACCGCGACGGCCTGGCGGTGCAGGTCGTCGTCGGGGCCGCGGACGACGCCGGCCGGCGGCCGCTGCTGGTGCGGTCCCGCCCCGACCACGACGCGGAGAACTGGACCGTACACGCCCAGGGCGTGCTGGCCGAGGGACCGGACGTCCGCGGGGAGTCGCTCGAACAGTGGCCGCCGCCGGGCGCGACGCCGATCGACGTGCAGGGCGCGTACGAGGAGCTGCTCGCCGCCGGCTACGGCTACGGCCCGACCTTCCAGGGCCTGCGCGCGGCCTGGCGGCGCGGCGAGGACCTGTTCGCCGAGGTCGCCCTGCCCGACCAGGCGCACCAGGACGCCGCCCTCTTCGGGCTCCACCCCGCGCTGCTCGACGCGTCGATGCACGCGATCCTGGTGGACGGCGACGGGAGCGGCGAGGGCGAGACGGTCCTCCCGTTCGTCTGGGGCGGCGTGTCGCTGCACGCCACCGGCGCGCCCGCGGCGCGGGTACGCCTCGCGCCGTCGGCCACCCGGGGCCTGACGCTGAACGTCGCCGACGCGACCGGCCGCCCCGTGCTCACGGTCGCGTCGCTGGTGTCCCGGCCGGTGTCGGCCGACCAGCTCAGCGCGACGCGGGACGTCGCCGACGAAGCGTTGTTCGGCATCGAGTGGAGTCCATCGGCGGCCACATCGGACGACGCGAACTGGGCCGTTCTGGGCACGGGTCCGTTCCCTGACGGCGTGCCGGTCGTCGAGAGCCTCCGGGCGCTGGCGGACGCGGCCGTCGTGCCCGGCACCGTGGTCTGGCAGGCGCCGGACGCGCCCGCCGCAGACGTTCCGTCCGGCGTCCGGTCGGTGACCACCGCTGTCCTGGAGATCGTGCAGGAGTGGCTGGCCGAGGACCGGTTCGCCGACGCGAGGCTGGTCGTGGTCACCCGGAGCGCGGTCGCGACCGGAGAGGCGGACGACGTGGCGCTGGCCCAGGCGCCCGTGTGGGGCCTGGTGCGGGCCGCGATCGCGGAGAACCCCGGCCGGTTCGCCCTGCTCGACGTCGACGGCCACCCCGGCTCGTCCGGCGCGGTCGCCGCCGCGGTCGCGTCGGCCGAGCCGGAGGCCGCGATCCGGGCCGGCGAGGTCCTCGTTCCCCGGTTCGTGCGGCCCGCGCGGCCGGCCGAGGCGACCGCCCCGGCAATGAACCCCGAGGGAACCGCGCTCATCACCGGCGGCACCGGCGGCCTCGGCGGGCTGCTCGCCCGCCACCTGGTCACGGCGTACGGCGTGCGCTCGCTCGTGCTCACCAGCCGGCGGGGCCCGGACGCGCCGGGCGCGGCGGAGCTTCGCGACGAGCTCACCGCCCTCGGCGCCGAGGTGACGATCGCCGCCTGTGACGCCGCCGACCGCGACGCGCTGGCCGAGGTGCTGGCGGCCGTCCCGGCGGAGCGTCCGCTGACCGCCGTCGTGCACGCCGCCGGCGTCGCCGACAACGGCCTCGTCGGCGCGCTGACCCCGGAACGGCTGGCCGCCGTGCTCGCGCCGAAGGCCGACGCCGCGTGGCACCTGCACGAGCTGACCAAGGACCTCGACCTGGCCGCGTTCGTGCTGCTCTCCTCCGCGGGCGGCATGGTCCTGGCCGCCGGTCAGGGCAACTACGCCGCCGCGAACGTCTTCCTCGACGCGCTCGCCACCCATCGGCACGCCTGCGGCCTGCCCGCCACGTCGATGGCGTACGGCCTGTGGGGCGTGGACGCCGGTCTCGGCGCGCTGCTGAGCGACGCCGACCTCACCCGTATGCGGCGCATGGGCTATCCCGCGCTCACCGCCGAGGATGGCCTGGCCCTCTTCGACGCGGCCCTCGCCGCGCCCGGCGCCGTACGCGTGCCGCTGCGCATCGACCCGGTGGCCCTGCGCGCCAAGCCGGAGCAGCTTCCGCACCTGCTGCGCGGCCTCGTACGGGTGCCGATCCGTCAGGCGGCCCGTTCGGGCGGTGGAGAGGTGCTGCGGCAGCGGCTCGCCGGGCTGGGCGAGGCGGAGCGCTCGGCCGCGCTGCTCGACCTGGTGAGGTCCACGGTCGCGGCGGTGCTCGGCCACGCGTCGGCCGACGCGATCGAGCCGGACCGCGCGTTCCAGGAGCTCGGTTTCGACTCGCTGTCGGCGGTCGAACTGCGCAACGTGCTGGGTGAGGCCACCGGCCTGCGGCTGCCCGCGACCCTCGTCTTCGACTACCCGAGCGCGCTCGCGGTGGCCGAGTACATCGGCGAGACGCTCAGCGGCACGCGAGACGAGGCCGGCGTCGCCGTCCAGGCGCCGCTCGACGACGAGCCCATCGCGATCATCGGCATGGCCTGCCGGTATCCCGGCGGGGTGGCCTCGCCGGAGGACCTCTGGCGGCTGGTCACCGACGGCGTCGACGCGGTGGGCGAGTTCCCCGCCGACCGCGGCTGGGACGTCGAGGGCATCTACGACCCGGAGCCGGGCGTCCCCGGCAAGACGTACGCCCGCAACGGCGGGTTCCTGTACGACGCGGCGGAGTTCGACCCGGGCTTCTTCGGCATCAGCCCGAACGAAGCGGTGATGATGGACCCGCAGCAGCGGCTGCTGCTGGAGACCTCCTGGGAGGCGTTCGAGCGCGCGGGCATCGACCCGGGAGCGCTGCGGGGCAGCAAGACCGGGGTCTTCGCCGGGGTGATGTACCACGACTACGGGCAGGGCGTCGGCGTCGCCAGCAGCAGCGGCGGCAGCCTCGTCTCCGGCCGGGTGGCCTACACCCTCGGGCTGGAGGGCCCGGCCCTCACCGTCGACACCGCCTGCTCGTCGTCGCTGGTCGCGCTGCACCTGGCCGGGCAGGCGCTCAAGTCGGGGGAGTGCTCCCTGGCGCTGGCCGGCGGGGTCACCGTGATGTCCGAACCGGCCATGTTCATCGAGTTCTCCCGGCAGCGTGGGTTGTCGCCGGACGGCCGCTGCCGGTCGTTCGCGGCCGGCGCCAACGGCGCGGCCTGGGCGGAAGGCGCCGGACTGCTGCTCATGGAGCGGCTGTCGGACGCGCGCAGGCTCGGGCACCGGGTGCTCGCCGTGATCCGGGGCTCGGCGGTGAACCAGGACGGCGCGTCCAACGGGTTCACGGCCCCGAACGGCCCCTCCCAGCAGCGGGTGATCCGCCAGGCCCTCGCCAACGCGCGGTTGTCGGTGAGCGACGTGGACGTGGTCGAGGGTCACGGGACCGGGACGACGCTGGGTGACCCGATCGAGGCGCAGGCCGTGCTCGCGACCTACGGCCAGGAGCGTCCGGAGGACCGGCCGCTGTGGCTGGGGTCGCTGAAGTCGAACATCGGTCACGCGCAGGCGGCGGCCGGTGTGGGCGGGGTCATCAAGATGGTGGAGGCGATCCGGCACGGGGAGCTGCCCAAGACGCTGCACGTGGACGAGCCCTCCCCGCACGTGGAGTGGTCGGCCGGTCAGGTGAAGCTGCTGACCGAGGCCATGCCATGG
>NZ_BOOB01000091.1 GCF_016863015.1 Microbispora amethystogenes
CCCCGTCGTCTTCGAGAAGACGAGCACCTTGAAGTCGGGCGCCGCCGCGGCCGCCGTGGTGGCGGCCTGGGCGGCCACCGGCGTCGCGAGGAGGGTGATTACGGGAGCGGCGAGGGCGATGGCCGTCGTCGCCGCGGTGAGACGTTTCGGACGTCGTCCGCTGGTTGGCAGGGTCGCGTTGAGCGACCTGGCCCACGTTCGAGAACGTGGAGACATGGAGGACCCTTTCCTGACTGGGGGGAAGGTCAGGCAAGGCGCGCGCCGCCGCGCTTGTTGCCACTTGGTTGTCGTGGATATTCCGGGGTGTTTCGGGGTGCTGGAAGGTGCCGTTCCAGGTCTGTGGGGGCCGTCAGTGAACTGCCGGCCGGGGTAATGAATCGAGGATCGAGGTCGGGTCGTTGATGATCTGGTCGACCACCATGCTCGCGGCGCCGCGTGACGCGGCGCCGAAGCCGAGCGTGGAGGCGACGAACCGGCACTGGGCGCCGGAGCCGGCCACCACCAGCCGGTTCAGCTGGTCCTGCGCGTGGGGCAGGAGCCACTGAGCCAGCGAGGCGAAGTAGCCTCCGATCACGATCACGCGGGGGTTGAACAGGTTGGCCAGGATCGAGCCGCCGAGCCCGAGCCATTGGCCGACCTGCGCGACCGCCTGCGTCATGCGCCGGTCGCCGGAGGACAGGCCCCGGGCGATGTCGGCCACGCGCTCGTCGGGGTCGGGCACCGGCATCCCGGGCAGCCCGTACGCCTGCTCGGGCATGGCCGCGCGGACCAGTGCGGCCAGCCCGACCTTGGTCTCCCAGCATCCGACGCGGCCGCAGCCGCACTGGTCGCCGTTCGGGTCGACCCGCAGGTGACCGACCTCGCCGGAGTAGCCGTCAGCTCCGCACAGGAGCCTGCCGCCCGAGATGATGCCACCGCCGACGCCGACCTCTCCGGTGAGATAGACCAGGTCGGGCGTGCCCGCGGCGACGCCCGAGGTGAACTCGGCCAGCGCGGAGAGGTTGGCGTCGTTGTCCACCCTCACCGGAACGTCCAGCGGCCTGAGCATGGAGGTCAGTTCGTCCGCCAGCGGCAGGTCGTGCCAGTAGAGGTTCGGCGCGAGCGTCACCACGCCGCGCGCGACGTCCACGAGGCCGGGGACGGCCACCGCGATGCCGGCGGGGACCGCTCTAGCACGTTCCATCGCTTCCGCCGCCTCTTTCGCGACGAGCCCGAGGCGGCGGACCGCTCTTTCGGTGCCGCTGCCCATCGCGTCGAAGGCCACGCGGCGCTCGACCAGCACCCGGCCGCTGAGGTCGGTGCCGTGGACCGCGATGTAGTCGACATTGATCTCCAGTCCGAGAGCGCCCACGTGCGCGCCGTGCAGCGCGACGGCCCTTCTGGGCCGGCCGATCGCGCCCACGTGCTCGACCCCGACCTCCCGCACCAGCCGCCGTTCGAGCAGCTCGGCCATGAGGTTGGAGACGGTGGCCCGGTGGAGCCCGGTCGCGTCGGCGATGTCGGCGCGGGAAAGGGAGTCGTGGTCGCGCAGCTCACGCAGCACAAGCGAGAGATTCGCCCTGCGCAGGGCCGCGGGGCCCGCCGCGGGCGGTGTCGCGCCGCCCGGGGTGCGGAGGAGGTTCGGCTCGTACGTCACCTGACCCTCACCCGCCCTTTGTTTGTCTCTGAGATCAATTAATCAGCGTTGTAACACGAGGATGTCCGGACCTGCACCCATCTGTCGAGTAACGAGTTGGCATCGTCGGGCCAGCCGCAGCTCAACGGCTATATGACCTGGGGGTTACCGGACTGTTACGGAACCTGCAACCGGTTTCAGTCTTGCGCCCGCCGGAAGTCGCTGGCATTAATTCGGCGAGCCACACGAACTAATTGAGGGAGAGGCGTGGACCGAAGCAGGGCCGACGGCCGTACGGGCGACTCGCTGAGTCGCGGCCTGTCAGCGGGGGTTCCCGCTGACCAGGCCACCGTGCGCCGTTCCAACCTCGCTCTGGTGCTGCGTCACGTGAGCGCCTCGGGCCCGTGCTCCCGGTCGGCCGTCGCGCTCGCGACCGGGCTGAACAAGACCACCGTCACCAGCCTGGTCAGCGAGTTGCAGGCACGCGGACTGGTGATGGAGACGGGGCCGCAGCACGCGGGCTCCGTCGGCCGCCCGAGCGTCGCGCTCGCCCTCGACGGTTCGCGGGTCGGCGCCCTGGGCGTGGAGGTCAACGTCGACTACATCGCCGCCATCGCCACCGATCTGGCCGGCCGGGTGCTCGTGGACCGGCGCGTCGGCTTCGACGCGATGGGGTCCAGCCCGGAGCGCTCGCTCGACGAACTGGCCCTCGTGGTCGAGAAGACTTTGGCCGACCTCGACCGGCTCGGGGTGACGCCCGCGGGGGTCACCGTGGCCATCCCGGGACTGATCGACACGATCACCGGTACCGTCGTCGTGGCGCCGAACCTCGGCTGGCACGGAGTGGCGGTGGCGGAGCGGCTGTCCCAGGCCGGCATCCGCCCGGACATCCCCATCGTTGTGGACAACGACGCCAATCTCGCCGCGCTGGCCGAATACACCTCCGGCTCCGAGGCGGGCACGTCCGACCTTGTTTACCTCACCGGCGAGGTGGGGGTCGGAGGCGGTGTAATCTCCGGCGGGCGACTGCTGGGCGGAGCGGACGGATTCGCCGGGGAGGTCGGCCACATCCTGGTCGACCCCGCCGGTGAGCCCTGCCGCTGCGGCCGCGTCGGCTGCTGGGAGACCAAGGTCGGGCTGGCCGCGCTGGTACGCATGGCCACCCCCGACCGGGCGTACGGCATGGGCCGGCAGGTCGTCCGTGATCCGGAGGAGCGGCTGGCCGAGATCGAGCAGCGGCGGGCGGAAGGCGACCCGAGGGTCGACGCCGCCATCGTGGAAGTGGGCCGGTGGCTCGGGCTCGGGGCGTCGGTGCTGGTCAACCTGTTCAATCCACGAGTGATCGTGCTCGGCGGTTACTTCGCCAGGCTCGCCGACCGGCTCATCCCCGCCGCCCGGCAGGAACTGGCGCGTCTGGGCATGACCGGCGCCGCCGAACGCTGCAGGTTCGTCGCATCCGATCTCGGCTTCGGCGCCGCGGCACGTGGAGCGGCCGGGGTCGTCGTCGAACGGGCGCTGTCCGACCCCACCGCCATATCGATCCGACATCCCCTGCCATCGGGGTGATCGAGGACTCCGACGACCTGTCCGGCGGCGGACGTCTCTGCCCGCGAGCCGGTTTCCGACCCCCACTCCTCTGATCATCGTCCCCTTCGAACGTCCCGTCCGCCTGACCGTGCTCCCCGCTCGGTACTCCCCCCCGCCCATCCCGCGTGCCGTGGCGATGGGACATGCGGTCAGGCGGACGGGATCACCACCACCATCCAAGCCATTCCGAGCCCTTTCCCACAAGAACGTCCCGCCCGCCTGTACGGCTGTCCGGAGCCGCGTCGGCATCGTTGACGCCGACATCGGTGCCGTAGCGGCGGTGCCAGCCGGCGCCGTCAGGCGGGCGGGGCCCGGCCGCACCCACCCCTAGGAGGCCTCTGTGCAGCCGTCATCGTCCGAGTCGTCCCTGCTGGAGATGCGAGGCATCGTCAAGCAGTTCCCCGGTGTGCGCGCACTGAACGGCGTCGACCTCGATGTCCGCGTCGGCGAGGTGCACTGCCTGCTCGGCCAGAACGGCGCCGGTAAGTCCACCCTGATCAAGACTCTGGCCGGGGCACACCAGCCCGACGAGGGGACGATCTCCTTCGACGGCCAGGAGGTCCGGCTGACCAGCCCGACCGCCGCGATCAAGCA
>NZ_BOOB01000092.1 GCF_016863015.1 Microbispora amethystogenes
GTCACCGTCACCATCCGGACGGGAGAAGATCTGCACCGAGCGGGTCAGGCCGTCACCGGCGGCGCCGAGGACCACCCGCAGGGCGACCCCGCCCTCGGCGGGCAGCACGAGCGGCGCTTCGAGGACGAGCTCGTCGAGGCTGGGGCAGCCCGCCCAGTCGCCCGCCTGGGTGGCCAGTTCGATGAACCCGGTGCCGGGGAACAGAACCCGGCCCGAGATCACGTGGTCGGCCAGCCACGGATGCGTCCGCGGGGAGACCCGGCCGGTCAGCACCACCTCGCCGGACTCCGGCGACTCCACGGCGGCCGACAGGATCGGGTGCGTGATGTGGTCCAGCCCGGCCGCGCCGACGTCGCCCGCGCCGTACGTGTACCCGTCGAGCCAGAACCGCCTGCGCTGGAAGGCGTACGTCGGCAGGTCGAGCCCGACCGGGGCGTCGCCGCCGAAGTACGCGGCCCAGTCGACCGCCACTCCGTGCCCGTACGCGCGGCCGAGGCCGGCGACGAGCTCGCGCGCCTCGTCGCGGCCCTTGCGGGCGAGGGCGACGAACGCGGCCGCGTCCTCCGCGACGCAGGCCTGACCCATCGCGGCGAGCACCGCGTCCGGGCCGAGCTCGACGAAGGCGGTGACGTTCCGGGCGGCGAGGTCGCCAACGGCATCGGCGAACCGGACCGGCTCCCGCACGTGCCGCACCCAGTGCTCCGGCGAGCCCAGCTCCTCCGCGGTGGCGAGCGTGCCCGTGAGCGTGGACACCACGGGGATGGCCGGAGGCGCGAACGACAGTTCCTCCGCGACGCCGCGGAAGCCGGCGAGCATCGGCTCCATCAGCGCCGAGTGGAAGGCGTGGCTCACCCGCAGGGGGGTCGTCCGGTGGCCGTCGGCCGCGAGAGCGGCGGCGACCCGCGACACGGCCGCCTCGTCACCGGAGATCACCACGGACTCCGGCCCGTTGACCGCCGCGATGTCGACGCCGTCGCCGAGCAGCGGGCGCACCCGCTCCTCGGCCGCGCGTACGGCGACCATCGCCCCTCCGGCCGGCAGCGCCTGCATCAGGCTGCCCCGCGCGGAGACCAGGCGGGCCGAGTCGGCCAGGGACAGCACCCCGGCCACGTGCGCGGCGGCCAGCTCGCCGATCGAGTGCCCGGCGACGTAGTCCGGCCGCACCCCCCACGACTCCAGCAGCCGGTAGAGGGAGACCTCCAGCGCGAACAGCCCGGCCTGGGCGTAACCGGTCTGGTTGACCAGATCGGCGTCCTCACCCCACAGCACCTCGCGCAGCGGCCGGTCCAGGTGGCGGTCCAGCTCGGCGAGCGCGGCGTCGAACGCCTCGGCGAAGACCGGGAAGGCGTCGTACAGCTCGCGGCCCATGCCGAGGCGCTGGCTGCCCTGCCCGGTGAACAGGAACGCCACCCGGCCCTCGCGGGCCGCTCCGGCGGGCGCCGAGCCGTCCGCCAGCGCGGCGAGGCCCGCCGCGAGCTCGGCTCTGTCCGTGCCGGTCACGACGGCCCGGCATTCGAGCGCGGCGCGCGTGGTGGCGAGGGCGCGGCCGAGCTCGCCGACCTCCGCGTCCGGCAGCGTCTCCAGGTACGGCAGCAGCCGCTCGGCCTGGGCGCGCAGCGCATGCGGGGTGCGGCCCGACACGACCAGCGGCACCGTCGCGGGAGCGGGCCGCGGTTCCCGTACTGGTTCGGCCGGTGCCGACTCGACGATCACGTGGGCGTTGGTGCCGCTGATCCCGAACGACGACACCGCCGCCCGGCGCGGCCTGCCCTCCTCGGGCCAGGCCACCGGCTCGGTCAGCAGCCGCACCTGACCGGCGTCCCAGTCGACCTGGGGTGAGGGCTCCGCGGCGTGCAGCGACCTGGGCAGCTCGCCCTGGCGCATCGCCATCACCATCTTGATGACACCGGCCACGCCGGCCGCCGCCTGGGTGTGGCCGATGTTCGACTTCACCGATCCCAGCCAGAGCGGCCGCTCCCGGCCCTGCCCGTACGTCGCGATGATCGCCTGCGCCTCGATCGGGTCACCCAGGGTGGTGCCGGTGCCGTGACCCTCCACCACGTCCACATCAGCCGGGGAAAGCCCCGCCGCCGCCAGCGCCTGCCCGATCACCCGCTGCTGCGACGGACCATTCGGCGCCGTCAACCCGTTCGACGCACCGTCCTGGTTCACCGCCGAACCGCGAATCACCCCCAGCACCCGATGCCCACGCCGCCGAGCGTCCGACAACCGCTCCAGCACCAGCAGGCCGATGCCCTCGCTCCAGCCGACGCCGTCCGCGCCGGCGCCGAACGACTTGCACCGGCCGTCGGCGGCCAGCCCGCGCTGGCGGCTCATGTCCACGAAGGTGTCGGGGGTGGACATGACGGTGACGCCGCCCGCGAGGGCAAGGTCGCACTCTCCCCCGCGCAGCCCGGCGGCGGCCAGGTGGATGGTGACCAGCGACGACGAGCACGCGGTGTCCACGGTCATCGCCGGGCCCTCCAGCCCGAAGACGTACGCGACCCGCCCGGACGCGACACCGGCCAGGCTGCCGTTGCCGTGGTAGGCGGCGATCTCCTCGGGCAGCGGGCCGAGCCGCAGGCCCCAGTCGTGGTACATGACCCCCGCGTAGACGCCGGTGCGGCTGCCGCGCACGGACCTCGGGTCGATGCCGGCCCGCTCGAACGCCTCCCAGGAGACCTCCAGCAGCAACCGCTGCTGCGGGTCCATGGCCTGCGCCTCACGCGGGCTGATGCCGAAGAAGTCGGCGTCGAAGTCCGCCGCGTCGTACAGGAACCCGCCTTCGCGGGTGTAGCTGGTGGCGGGGCGGCTCAGCTCGGGGTCGTACACGTCGTGCGGCCAGCCCCGGTCGGCGGGGAACTCGCCGATCGCGTCGACGCCGTCGGCGACCAGCCGCCACAGGTCCTCGGGCGACCGTACGCCGCCGGGGTAGCGGCAGGCCATGCCGACGATCGCGATGTCCTCGGTGGGGGCGACGGCGACGGCGGTCTCCTGGCGGGCCCGCACCGGTTTCGCGTCGATCGTCTCGGCCAGGTGGGTGGCGAGCGCGAGGGGCGTGGGGTAGTCGAAGACCAGGGTCGCGCTCAGCTTCATGCCGCTGATCGCGTTGATCCGGTTGCGCAGCTCGACCGCCGCGAGCGAGTCGAAGCCGAGTTCGTTGAACGCGCGCGCGGGCGCGACGGCGGCGCCACTCTCGTGCCCGAGTACGGCGGCGGCCTCGGCGCGGACCACCTCGACCAGGGCGTCGACGCGCGCGGCGCCGGAGAGCCCAGCCAGTCGCTCGGCGAGGCCGCCGGCGCCGCCGCCGGTGGGGGCGTTGCGGGCGCCTGCGCGCTTCGTCGCCGGGCGCACCAGGCCACGCAGCATCGTCGGAATCCCGTCGGCGCGTTCGCGGACCGCCCGGTGGTCCACCCGGACCGGGACGACCGCGGGCACGCCGCTGCGTAGCCCGGCGTCCAGCAGCGCGAGGTTCTCCTCGGACGACAGCGGAACCAGCCCGGACCGCGCGATGCGCGCCAGCGCGGCCTCGTCCAGTCCGGCGCCCATCCCTGCGCCGTTCCACAGGCCCCAGGCCAGCGAGGTCGCGGGCAGTCCGTGGGCGTGCCGGTGGGCGGCCAGTGCGTCGAGGAAGGAGTTGGCCGCGGCGTAGTTGCCCTGACCGGGCGCGTCGAACAGGGTCGCGGTGGAAGAG
>NZ_BOOB01000093.1 GCF_016863015.1 Microbispora amethystogenes
GACTTCGCCTCGATCTGCCGCAGCCGTTTCTCCGCCTGCTTGGTCTCCGCGATCGAACGCTTGAGATATTCGCGCAGCTTGTCGTCGTTCGCCATCAGGAATCAGCCCCTGTCCAGGAGGTCGAAGAGTTCGTCGTCGGTGGCGGAGTCGAGGTCGATCTCGTCGCCGGTGTCGTCGTCCGCGCCGAGCGGGGCGTCGAAGCGGGCCAGCAGCGCGCGCAGGCGGGAGACGACCTCGCCCCGGCCGCCGGGTTCGGCGAGCAGGCTCGCCTCCAGCCGCCGCAGCGCGGTCAGCGGGTCACCCGAGGGTTCCCCGTCCCCGTCCGCCTCCGCCTCCGCCTCGGCCAGCGCCGACAGGATGTAGTCGGTCACCGCGGCCGGTGAGGGGTGATCGAAGATCAGCGTGGTCGGCAGGGGCAGCCCGGTGGCCGTACGGAGCCGGTTGCGCAGGTCCACGGCGGTCAGCGAGTCGAGCCCCAGCTCCCGGAACGCCCTGGCCGGCGGGATCTCCTCGCCGTCGGCGTGCCGCAGCACCGCCGCGACCTCCGTGCGGACGAGGCCGAGCACGGCCTCGCGGCGCTGCTCCGGGCCGAGCCCGGCGAACCGCGACGCGGGTTCGGGCGCCTGCCCCCCGGCCGCGCCGTCGTCCGCCGCGCCGCCCACAGAGGACGTGGCCGATGACGTACGCGAGGCGTCGAGCCAGAAGCGGGTGCGCTGGAAGGCGTAGGTCGGCAGGTCGACGCGGCGCGGATCGGCGCCGCGGAGGGCGACGGCCCAGTCCACCGGCACGCCCCGCACGAACGCCTCGGCGAGCGACACGAGGAACCGCTCCGGCCCGCCCTCGTCGCGCCGCAGCGTCCCGGTGACCAGCGCGGGCGCGACCGCCGCGGCGTCCAGGGTGTCCTCGATGCTCGACGCCAGCACCGGATGCGGGCTGATCTCCACGAACGCGGTGTGCCCGCCGGCCGCCAGCGCGCGGGTGGCGGCCTCGAACCGCACGGGCCGGCGCAGGTTCGCGTACCAGTACTCGGCGTCGAGCTCCGCCTCCCCGGCCCATTCGCCGGTGACGGTCGACAGCATGGGCACGGTCAGCGCGCGGGGCGTGATCGGGGACAGCGCCTTCAGCAGCTCGTCGGAGATCAGCTCGACCTGGGCGGAGTGCGAGGCGTAGTCGACGGGGAGCCGCCGGTTGCGCACCCCCTCCGCGTCGAGCGCGGCCAGCAGCTCGCCCAGAGCGCTCACCTCGCCGGACACGACCACGCTGCCCGGCCCGTTGACGACCCCGACCGACAACCGGCCGTCCCAGGGCGCGATCCGGGCCTCGGCCTCCTCCAGCGGCAGGGCCACCGACGCCATGCCGCCGTCACCCGACAGGGTCCGGATGGCCTGGCTGCGCAGGGCCACCACGCGGGCGGCGTCGCGCAGCGACAGCCCGCCCGCCACCACGGCCGCGGCGATCTCCCCCTGCGAGTGGCCCACCACCGCGTCGGGACGGACCCCGTACGACTGCCAGAGCTCGGCGAGCGACACCATGACGGCCCACAGCACCGGCTGCACCACGTCGACCCGGTCGAGCCCCGGCGCGCCGGGGACGCCGCGCACGACGTCGAGCAGCGACCAGTCGACGAACTCGCTCAGGGCACGCTCGCACTCCGCGAGCCGCTCCGCGAACACGGGTGCCGTCTCCAGCAGCCCGGCGGCCATGCCGGGCCACTGCCCGCCCTGACCGGGGAAGACGAACACGACCTTCCCGGCGACGTCGGCCGTGCCGCGCACGACGTGGCCGGGCAGCGCGCCCTCGCGGGTGAGCGCGGTCAGCCCGGCGGTCAGCCCGGCCGTGTCCGGAGCGACCACGACGGCGCGCTCGCCCAGCAGCGTCCTGGCCGAGACGAGGGAGTGCGCCACGTCGACCGGGTCGAGGTCCGCCCGGCCGTCCAGGTACGTCGCGAGGCTGACGGCCTGGCCGCGCAGCGCCTCGGGCAGGTGCCCCGACAGCACCCACGGCACGGCGGCCGGTACAACGGGCGGCGTGGCCGGCCTTCTCACCGGCTCCTCGGCGGCGGGGGGCTGCTCCAGGATCACGTGCGCATTCGTGCCGCTCACCCCGAACGACGACACGCCCGCCCGCCTCGGGCCGCCGTCCTCCGGCCAGGGCCGCGCCTCGTCGAGAAGGCGGACTCCGCCGCTCGACCAGTCCACGTGCGGGCTCGGTTCTTCGACGTGCAGGGTCTTCGGCAGCACTCCGGCGTTCATCGCCATGATCATCTTGATCACGCCGGCGCCGCCCGCCGCGGCCTGGGTGTGCGCGATGTTCGACTTGAGCGAGCCCAGCCACAGCGGCCGGTCCGCCGGCCGGTCCTGCCCGTACGTCGCGAGCAGCGCCTGCGCCTCGATCGGGTCGCCGAGCGTCGTGCCGGTGCCGTGCGCCTCGACCACGTCCACCTCGCCGGTCGTCAGCCCGGCGTTGGCGAGCGCCTGCCGGATGACCCGCTGCTGCGACGGGCCGCTGGGGGCGGTCAGGCCGTTGGACGCGCCGTCCTGGTTGACGGCCGAGCCGCGGACCACCGCGAGCACCGGGTGATTGTTCCTGCGCGCGTCCGACAGCCGTTCGAGGAGCAGCAGGGCGACGCCCTCGCCCCAGCCGGTGCCGTCCGCCGAGGAGGAGAATGCCTTGCACCGCCCGTCCACCGCCAGGGCGCGCTGCCGGGAGAACTCGACGAACGTGGCGGGCGACGACATCACGGCGACGCCACCCGCCAGCGCCAGGTCCGACTCACCCGTACGCAGCGACTGGGCGGCGAGGTGCAGCGCGACCAGCGACGACGAGCAGGCCGTGTCGACGGTCACCGCCGGGCCCTCGAAGCCGAACGTGTACGCCACGCGGCCCGAGGCGATGCTGCCCGCGCTGCCGTTGACGAGGTAGCCCTCCAGGTCGCCCGGGATCTCCTGCAGTCGGGGCGCGTAGTCGTGGTACATGACCCCCGCGAAGACCCCGGTGCGGCTGCCCCTGAGCCGCCGGGGGTCGATCCCGGCCCGTTCGAACGCCTCCCAGGCCACTTCGAGCAGCAGTCGCTGCTGCGGGTCCGTCGCGAGCGCCTCGCGGGGCGAGATGCCGAAGAAGGCGGCGTCGAAGTCGGCGACGTCCCGCAGGAACCCGCCGTGCCGGGTGTAGGAGGTGCCGAGGTGGTCCGGATCGGGGTCGTAGAGCCGTTCGAGGTCCCAGCCCCGGTCGGCGGGGAACTCCGACACCGCGTCCCCGCCGCGTTCCACCAGCCGCCACAGCGCCTCCGGCGACTCGATGCCGCCCGGCAGCCGGCAGGCCATCCCGACGATGACGATCGGATCGTCCGCGAGCGACCCGGTGGTGGTCGTCTCAGCCCGCACCGGCGCCTTCTCCGCCCGGCCGTCCCCGCCGAGCAGGCCGTCCAGCAGATCGGCGATGCCCTGGGGGG
>NZ_BOOB01000094.1 GCF_016863015.1 Microbispora amethystogenes
ACGTCGAGCTGGGCGATCCTGGCTCCGGGATCGGCCGCCATCTGGTCGAGCAGCCGCAGCATGCGGTCCATGAGCGCCTGGGCGCTGCTCTCGTCGAAGAAGTCCGGACGGTAGGTCAGCCGCATCTTCAGTCCGCCGAGCGAGCCGGCGACCAGGCCCAGGGGATAGTTGATCGACTCCCGGAGCCCCTTCTCGGTGAACTTCAGCCCTCCCGGCCCCGCCGGACGCGAGGCGCCGTCGGCGGGCGGCTTGTTGCCGCCGGAGCCGGAGGGGAAGTTCTCGAAGGCCAGCGCGGTGTCGAAGGTCGCGCCCGGCCCCGCCAGCCGCTGGATGTCGCTGAGACTCAGATATTGGGCGTCCATCAACGCCGACTGCTGTGCCTGGAGCCGGGTCAGCGTCTCCGCGACCGTACGCGATGGGTCGAGCGGGACGCGTACCGGAATGGTGTTGATGAACAGGCCGAGCATGCTCTCCACGCCGGGCAGGTCCATCGGACGGCCGGCCACGACGGAGCCGAAGACGACGTCGCGCCGGCCGGTCAGCTTGCCGAGCAGCACCGCCCACGCGGTCTGCACCACCGTGTTCAGCGTCACGCCGTGGGAGCGGGTCAGTTCCTGCAGCGCCTGGTCCAGCTCGGCGCTCGCCTCCCCGGTCAGGCTGTCGCAGTGGCCGGGGGTGGCGTCACGCGCCGCGGGGGCGACCAGCGTCGGCCCCTCCACGTCGCTCAGCGCCTGCCGCCACGCCTCCCTGGCCGCGTCCTTGTCCTGGCGGGCGAGCCACTCCAGGTAGTGCCGGTACGGGGTCACCGGAGGCAGGCCCTCGGCCGTGCCGCCCGCCTCGTACGACCGCCACAGCTCGCCCATGAGGATCGGCAGCGACCAGCCGTCGACCAGGATGTGGTGGAGTGTGACCATCATCCGGTATCGGCTGGGGGCCACCTTCGCCAGTAGCACCTTCAGCAGCGGCGGCACCGCCAGGTCGAACCGCTCGGCCCGCTCCTCGACGCCGATCCGCTCCGACTCGGCCCACGCCTCGTCCTCGGGCAGCTCCGACAGGTCCACCTCACTCCACGGCAGGGTCACCCGCCTCATGATCAGCTGTACGGGGGCTCCCGAGCTGCGGCTGCGGAACCCGGCGCGCAGGCTCTCGTGGCGGTCGAGCAGAGCCTGCCAGGAGGCCCGCAGCCGCGCCGCGTCCAGCTCGCCCTCCAACCCGATGATCATTTGCTCGACGTACACGTCGGCGTTCTGCTCGTCGAACAGGGAGTGGAAGAGCATGCCCTCCTGGAGAGGGGACAGCGGCCACACTCCCGCCAGTGCGGATTCCTTCATGTCATTCCCCTTCCGCAAGCTCCGCCGCGGCGGCTTCGAACTCGTCCAGGTCGCCTTGGCTGATCTCCACCAGGGGGAAGTCGGAGGGCGTATGACCTCCACTGCCGCCGGCGGAGGCGTGGGCGGCGAGGCCGGCCAGCATCCCGGCCCAGCCCTCCGCCAGGGCGCGTACGGCAGTCTCCGGCATGAGCTCCGCCGGCCACAGCATGACCAGCGAGAGCTGGGGACCCTCCGGCAGGTCGTGGACCACTCCCATGACCTCCAGGGGGTGCATGACGGGGATGTCCTTGTTGGCATCGCCGCCACCCTCGGTGGTCGTCTGCCAGTCCCTCAGCCGGGGTGGTCCTCCCCTGCCGCCCAGGCCTTCCCGGGCTTCCCGGGCTTCAGGGCCTTCCCGGCGCTCGCCGCCCGCCGGGTCGTCGGTCGCGGACCCGGCCGCCGACCTGCCCAGGTAGTTGAAGCCGATCTGCGGCCTCGGAAGCCCGGCGAGCTCGGCGGTGGTCTCGTCGTTGAGGTAGCGGAGGAGGCCGAATCCCAGGCCGTCTCCGGGGACCGCCCGCAGCTGCTCCTTGACCCGCTTGACCGCCCGGTCCGCGGCAGGGCCGCCCGCCCGCAGATCGGTGTGGTCGGCCGCGCCGACGTCGAGCCGTACGGGATGGCTGTCGGTGAACCAGCCCACCGTGCGGGAGAGCTCCAGGCCGTCGGCCAGGGGGACGCGGCCGTGGCCCTCCAGATCCAGCAGGACGCCGGTCGTGGTCTCGCCGCGCTCGCGCCGCCACTCGGCGACGGCCGCCGCGAGACCGGTCAGCAGCACGTCCTCGACCCCCGCGTGGAACGCGGCGGGGACGGTGGTCAGCAGCGCCGAGGTGACGTCGACCGGCACCTTCACCGCCAGCTCGCGCACCGCCGCGCCGACGTCCCTGGCCGGGTCCACCGGCCGGGAGGTGAACGATGGGTCGGGACTCCGCAGGAGCCGTACCCATTCAGGTGTTTCGGCCACCCGTTCGGGAGTGACGGCCTGTGCGGCCAGCGCCCGCGCCCAGTGCCGGAACGAGGTCGGCACCGGCTGGAGCGCGACCTCCCTGCCCGCGGCCAGCGACATGTACGCCTCGGCCAGGTCCGGCGCCAGGATCCGCCAGGAGACCCCGTCGACCACCAGGTGGTTGATGGTGGCCAGGAGACGTCCCTGCACGTCCGGTCCCGCGTCGAACCAGACGAACTGGGCCATCACCCCCGCCTGTGGATCCAGTCGTGCGGCCGCCGCCCGCGTCTGCTCGTCCACCGCCTCGCGCAGCGCGTCACCGTCGAGTCCGCGTACGTCGGCCCGGTGCAGCCAATCGGCCGCCGCGGTCGTCTCCGGCACCACCAGACGCGGTTTCGGCTCGGCCTCCAGCCGGGCGCGCAGCACGTCGTGGTGGTCCACCAGCGCCTGAACCGCGTTCACCAGCGTGCCGAAGTCGAGATCGGCCGGTGTGACGATCATCGTCGACTGCGCGGCCTGGCCGATCCGGTCCGTTCCCGCCCGGTCCAGGATCTCGTGCATCACCGGCGTCAGCGGGATATCGCCGACGCCCGGCTCGCCACCGCCCACCGGAGCGGCCTGGTCGGCCGTACGGACGACAGTGGCGAGCGCGGCCGGGGTCTGGTTCTCGAAGACCTGACGCGCGGTGATGACCAGTCCGGCGCGGCGGGCGGCGGCGACCAGCAGCATCGACATGATCGAGTCGCCGCCCAGTTCGAAGAACGACGCCTCGGCGCTGACCTGCTCCACGCCCAGGACCTCGGCGAACAGTCCGCAGAGGATCTCTTCCATCGGCGTTTCCGCCGCCCGCCCCGCATCGGGCAGATCGGGCGCCGGTAGGGCGGCCCGGTCCAGCTTCCCGTTGACCGTCAGCGGAATCGCCTCGATTTGAACGACCAGCGGCACCATGTAATCCGGCAACCTTGAGGCCGCGTACTCCCGCAACCCCGCCACATCCACCCACTCAGCACCCGCCCCGCCAGTGGCCGGGCTCCCGGCCTCGCCACTCGCGGCGTCCGGACCGGTGACTTCCACGCTCGCCGCGCTCGGGGAACCCTCCCCGCCCAGCGT
>NZ_BOOB01000095.1 GCF_016863015.1 Microbispora amethystogenes
ACACCCCACCCGGATAACGGCACGCCATTCCGATGATGGCGATCGGCTCATGCTGGGCGGCGATGATTTTGCGGTGCTCGCCGCGAAGCCGTTCCGTCTCCTTCAGCGAGGCCCGTAGCGCCTCGACCAGCTTGACGTCGGAGTCAGTCATCGCCAACCTCACCATTCCTGCGTCATATCGTCGAGTTCCAGGCCCTGGAACGCCATGTTGATGAGACTCTCGGCGTCCATTTCGTCAATGGACTCCGCGGGTGCCGAATCGGCCGATTCGGCGGACTCGGCGCGGGCTCCGCCGAGTTCAAGCAGGGTGTCCAGCAGGCCCGCGTCGCGCAGCCTGCTCAGGGGAATCGCGTTCAGAATCCGGCGGACCTGTTCCTCGGTGTCCGCCGAGCCGTTCCGCCCGTCCGCGTCGGTCGCGAGTTCGCGGTCGAGGTGGGCGGCGAGCACGAGCGCGTTCGGGTAGTCGAAGACGAGCGTCGCCGGCAGGCGCAGCCCGGTGACCGTGTTCAGTCCGTTGCGGAACTCGACGGCCGACAGCGAGTCGAAGCCCAGCTCGCCGAACGCCCGGTCCGGCTCGATCGCCTCCGAGCCGTTGTGCCCGAGCACCAGGGCGGCCTGGGTGCGCACGATGTCCAGCAGCGCCGCCTGGCGTTCGGTCTCGGACAGACCGGCCAGGCTGCTCCGCAGGGCGGCGGCGGCCGACGCGCTTCCCGTGCCGCGCCGGGCCGGGCGGCGTAGGAGGCCGCGGAGCAGGGCCGGTGGCTCGTCGCCGGCCGCGACCGCGGCCAGGTCGAGCCGGATCGGCACCACCGTGGCCGCGTCCCCGGCGCAGGCGAGGTCGAACAGCGCGAGGCCCTGCTCCTCCGTCAGCGGTTCCACGCCGGTGCGGCTGAGCCGCTGCCGGTCGGCGTCGGTCAGTCCCCCGCCGATGCCGCTCTCGTCCCAGAGGCCCCAGGCCTGCGACTGCGCGGTCAGACCGGCGGCCCGGCGGTGGAGCGCCAGCGCGTCCAGGAAGGCGTTCGCGGCGGCGTAGCTGCCCTGACCGGGGTTGCCGAACACGCCGGCGGCCGAGGAGAACAGCACGAACGCCGAGAGGTTCCGGCCGGCGGTGAGGTCGTGCAGGTTCAGCGCGGCGTCGACCTTGGCGCGCAGCACGTGGTCCACGCGCTCGGGGGTGAGCGAAGAGATCACGCCGTCGTCGAGCACACCGGCGATGTGCACGACGCCGGTGACGTCCACGGTGGACAGGAGCCCGGCGAGCGCGGCGCGGTCGCCGGTGTCGCAGGCGGCGACCGTCACGTCGGCGCCCAGCGCGGCCAGTTCGTCGCGTAGCTCGGCGGCCCCCGGGGCGGCGAGGCCGCGGCGGCTGGTCAGCAGCAGCCGCGTCACGCCGTACCGCGTGACCAGGTGCCGGGAGACGAGCCGGCCCAGTGTGCCGGTCGCGCCGGTGACGAGGACGGTGTCGTCAGGACCGAAGGACCCGGCGGGGGTGCCGTTCTCGGCGGGGGCCGGCGGCCGGGCGAGCCTGGCGGCGTGCGCCACGCCGTCGCGCACGACGACCTGCGGCTCGTCCGTCGCCAGAACCGTCGCGAGGTCGACCGAGTCGTCGGTGTCCAGCAGCAGGATCCGGCCCAGGTTCTCCGACTGCGCGGAGCGCACCAGTCCCCAGACCGCGGCGCCCGCGAGATCGGCGGGGTCCTCGCCCGGCAGTGGTACGGCGCCCCGCGTCGTCACGGCCAGCGTGGAACCGGCGAACCGGGAATCGGCCGCCCATGCCTGCAGTACCGTCAGCGCCTGGTGCGTCGCGGCCCGCACCGCCGCCGCGTCGCGGCCACGGCCGGCGTCCAGCACGACCACCTCCGGAGGCACGGCGTCGTCGGCCAGATCGGCCCAGGCGGCCCATGACACGGGGACCGCCGCCGGGGCTCCGGCGATCGGCGTCCAGGACAGCTGGAAGAGCGAGTCGCCCGCGCCCGGCTCCGCCGCGCGAAGCTGCTCGGTCGACGTCGCGCGCAGAGTCAGGGATTCGACCGACGCCACGGGCACGCCGTACCGGTCGGTGATCTCCATCGACAGCGAGGTGTCGCTCAGCCAGGTCAGCCGCACGCGCAGCGCGTCGGCTCCGGCCGCGTGCAGCACGACCCCGCGCCAGGCGAAGGGCAGCAGCGCCTGCTCGCGGTCGGCGGCGCCGTCCGGAGGCACGAGACCCAGCCCGTGCAGCGCGGCGTCCAGCAGCGCCGGGTGTACGCCGAACGCGGCGGCGTCCTCCCGGGCCTGCGCCGGGAGCTCCACCTCCGTGAAGATCTCCTCGCCGCGCCGCCACGCCGTCTTCAGGCCCTGGAACGTCGGGCCGTAGCCGTAGCCGCGTTCGTGCAGGAGGTCGTACGCGTCGCTCACGTCCACCGGGGTCGCGTCGGCCGGGGGCCACTGCAGGTGCCCGGTGGAGGCGGTGGGCGCGGAAGCGGTCAGGGTGCCTTCGGCGTGCAGCGTCCACGGCTCGTCCGCCGGAGCGTTCTCCCTGCGGGAGTAGACCGCGACCGTACGCCGGTCGGCCTCGTCGGCGGCGCCGACCACGACCTGCACCTGCATCCCGCGATCACGCGAACCGGGATCACCGGCGGGCAGCAGCAGCGGCGCGGCCAGGGTCAGCTCCTCCAGGACGGCGCAGCCGACCTGGCTTCCCGCCGCGACCGCCAGCTCCACGAAGCCGGTGCCGGGGAACAGGATGTTGTCCAGCACCTGGTGGTCGGCCAGCCAGGGATGCGTACGGACCGACAGCCGGCCGGTGAACGAGATCCCGTCCGAGTCGGGGGCGGGGATGGCGGCGCCGAGCAGCGGGTGCTCGACGCGCTCCAGGCCCATCGCCGTCGCGTCCACGCCCTCCTGCTCGTGTTCGAGCCAGTAGAACTCGCGCTGGAAGGCGTAGGTGGGCAGATCGACCCGACGGGCGCCGGTCTCGGCGTAGAAGGCCTGCCAGTCGACCGCCACCCCGGCGGTGTGCAGCTGACCCAGCGCGGCGACGACCGTGCCCGGCTCGGGGCGTCCGGCCCGCATGGTGGCGGTGAACACCGCGCTGTCGGCGTCGTCGAGGGTCTGCTGGGCCATCGCGGTCAATACCGCGTCCGGCCCCAGCTCCACGAACCGGGTCACCCCCTGCCCGGCCAGGGTGGTC
>NZ_BOOB01000096.1 GCF_016863015.1 Microbispora amethystogenes
CCCCGCTCGGTCCGGCAGCTCCAACTTGGACCAGACAACCGAACGCTACTATCCGTGCGCGGATAGTAGCGTTCGCGTGTGAGCCCCGACACTCCGAGGCCCGGTTACGAACCGGGGGCCTTCGACCTCGCCAGGGACGCCGCCCCAGGCCTACCGGTGACGCTGGTCGAGCGCTGGCGCGCGGGCGGCAGGACCGCCGCGGACGCGCGGCGGCTGCTCGGCGAGCACGCGACCACCGGATACGCCGTCGTCTCCGACTCGGCCGGGTTGACCAAGATGAGCCGGAGCCTCGGCCTGCTGGAGGTGCTGGCGCTCATCGACGGCCCGAAACGCCTCCTGCACGCGTACGGCACGGCGGCGGGAGGCCGGGCGGTCGGCGTCTGGGCGGCGGACAATGCGCAGATGTTCCATCCGGCTTCGACCGGCGCCGACGTGCTGCTGTCGGCCCTGCTGCGGACCCAGGACGAGATCGCCCGCCGCTGCCGGGTCCGGATCGGCGTCGGCGTCCACCACGGAAGCTTCCACGACCTGGACGGCGGCCTGTACGGCCCGGAGGCCGACGCCGTCGAGATCCTCGCGGAGAACCACACCGAAGGCGGCGAGATCGCGGTGACCGAGGCGGTCGCCGAGCGATTGCCCGCGGGCCACTCCTTCGTCCTGCGCAGGAAGGACGTGCCGGGTGTCCCCGGTGGCCCGCCGCGGGCCGTCTACCGGGTGGTCGACGGCCCGCGCGCCGCCGCCGCCGAGGCCGTGTCCGGCGACGGGACGCGGTATCCGATCCCGTACTCCGCGGCCTTCTACGAAGACCTGCTGCGCCTGGAGCGCGCCCCGGAGGACGCCGGGCTCGCCGCGACGCTCGCCGAGCGGCACCTGCGCGAACGGACGGTGGTCCTGGCCGAGCGCGGCGAGGCGGACGCCGGGGACGGGGACGGGGGTTCGCAGGTTGCGATCCTGCGGGAGCTGGACCTGTCGGTCACCATGCGCGAGATCGGGCTGCGTCTCCTGCCACCGGTGGGCGCCGTGGAGATCAAGGTCGCCGGCCCGCTCGGCATCTACCTCTTCGACGAGCCCGCCGCCGCGGCACGCTTCGCCCGCGACCTGCGGGCCGCCCTGGCCGAGGCCGGGATGACCTGCCGGATCGGGGTGGACACCGGTCCGGTGCTCGCCGGCCCGACGCCCGGCGGCGGGTGGGACGTGGCCGGCGCGCCGGTGAACCTGGCGTCCAAGATGGCGCAGGACCTCGCCGCTCCCGGGCTGGTCTGCCTGAGCGAGGCGGTCGGCGCGCACGCCGGCCCGGACGGGTTCACCCTCGTCCGGCACACCGTCTCCGGCGTGGACATGGCCTTCTATCAGGGCTGATCGCCCACCAGCACGCTGTCGAGGACGCGGACGCCGAACTCCAGGCCAGGGACGGGGACCCGCTCGTCCAGACCGTGGAACATGCCGAAGTAGTCGAGGCCGGGGGCAGCAGCAGCGGCGTTCTCATCGGCCGTGCGTGGGCCGAGACAGGGGCAGCGGGCTTACAGTGTGATCGAGTGCGAAGGCGTCGGTAACACGTGAACTCATCACGGAGGGTGTCTGCCGTTGGCCCTGCCAGACGCAACGGTGAACATGTCGCAGAGTGAGCGCATCCACCGATACGGCGATGTCGCGAGCGCGCTGGCGTTGCAGAGCGACCGGCAGCTTGGCGAGTCACTGGAGCGGGCGCAGATTCTGGGCTCGGGGATCGGCGGCACCTCGGCGCTGTTGGCCATCGACGGCGTGCCGGTTTTCGCCAAGCGAGTCCCGCTCACCGACCTGGAGCGCCGCCCGGGCAACGTGATGTCCACCGCGAACCTGTTCGGGCTGCCTCCGTTCTGCCAGTACGGAATCGGCGGGCCGGGCTTCGGTACGTGGCGTGAACTCGCAGCCAACGTCATGACGACCAGCTGGGTCCTGGCCGGGCGCAGTGCGGCCTTTCCGCTGCTGTACCACTGGCGGGTGCTGCCGGGAGCGCCGCCACCCGGCGACGAGCACGCCGACATCGAGGCTGTTGTGCAGTACTGGCACGGGTCGCCGGCGGTTCGAGATCGTCTCCACGCCGTGGCCCGGGCCTCGGCCAGCGTCGTGCTGTTCCAGGAGTTCATCCCCTACAACCTCGACACCTGGCTCGCGGCTCAGCTCGCCGCCGGGCAGGACGCTGCGACAGCGGCAAGCGTCATGGTGGAGTCGTGCATGCTCACCGACGTAGCCTTCATGAACGCACAGAAGCTCATGCACTTCGACGCTCATTTCGGCAACATTCTCACCGACGGTGAACGCCTGTACATCGCCGACCTCGGACTGGCGGTCTCCCCGCGGTTCGACCTGTCCACGCAGGAGATCCTGTTCCTGGAGCGCAACCGAACCCACGATCTCGGGTACGCCATGATGCGGCTGGTCAACTGGCTCGTCAGCGCGATCTGCGGGGTGAGGGAGTCGCAGAGCGGCGCACCGGTACGCCGCAACGAATATGTCCGCTTGTGCGCGGATGGCGCGGACCCGGCTGGTGCTCCGCCGTCCGTCGCCGCAGCGATCCGCCGGTACGCACCCGTGGCGGCGGCCATGAACGACTTCTACTGGGACCTGTTCGGTACCGGTAGGACGACGCCGTATCCGGATGAGAAGATCGAACGCGCCCTGAGCGGGATGACCTGACCCTGCAGTGCCGGTGAAGGTGTAGCGCGGGCGATCGACGGGGACCCGCTCGGCGGTGTCCGCCGCCGGGTTCACGTGCTCGGGAGACCGTGGGCCCGCAACGTGGTGTCCAATGCCTTGACGTGGGCGTTGGGCGCCCAGGGCTGCAGGCCGGCCCGCGCTTCGGCGATCTGGTGGGCGAGGCGGGCCGAGGTGTGCTGCTCGGCGATGTCGGCCGCCTCCGTCAGTCGCGCGACGGCTTCCGGTATCTCCCGGGCGAGAGTCAGTGCGGTGGCGTACTGGGCAAGGGCGAGCCCGCGGTCGGCCTTGAAGCGGGGGTCGAGCCCGGCGAGGGTTCTGCGCGCGGCGGCGACCGCCGCGCGTGGCTGCCGCAGCCTGACCAGCGACATGGCCGCCTTGGAATCCAGCATCGAGGGCGAGATCCAGTACAGGTACGCCGGATCCCCCTCGCCCCTAGGCCGTGTATCGAAGTCCGTGGTGGGGCGTGGGTC
>NZ_BOOB01000097.1 GCF_016863015.1 Microbispora amethystogenes
ATTGTCCGGCGGCGTCCTACTCTCCCACACCGTCCCCGGTGCAGTACCATCGGCGCTGGCGGGCTTAACTTCCGGGTTCGGAATGTAACCGGGTGTTTCCCCACCGCTATAACCGCCGTAACCCCATGAAACACACAACCACCCACACCCTGCGGTGCGGAACCGGTTGCTGCCTCTGAGATCACATAGTGAACGCGAGCATAATATGGTCAAGTCCTCGGCCTATTAGTACCGGTCAGCTCCACGCATTACTACGCTTCCACTTCCGGCCTATCAACCCCATCGTCTATAGGGAGCCTTACCCACTCTCGTGGTGGGAGACCTCATCTTGAGGCGAGCTTCCCGCTTAGATGCTTTCAGCGGTTATCCCTACCGAACGTAGCCAACCAGCCGTGCTCCTGGCGGAACAACTGGCACACCAGAGGTTCGTCCGTCCCGGTCCTCTCGTACTAGGGACAGCCCCTCGCAAGTCTCCTGCGCGCGCAGCGGATAGGGACCGAACTGTCTCGCGACGTTCTAAACCCAGCTCGCGTACCGCTTTAATGGGCGAACAGCCCAACCCTTGGGACCTACTCCAGCCCCAGGATGCGACGAGCCGACATCGAGGTGCCAAACCATCCCGTCGATATGGACTCTTGGGGAAGATCAGCCTGTTATCCCCGGGGTACCTTTTAGCCGTTGAGCGACACCGCTTCCACACGCCGATGCCGGATCACTAGTCCCAGCTTTCGCTCCTGCTCGACCCGTCAGTCTCACAGTCAAGCTCCCTTGTGCACTTACACTCGACACCTGATTGCCAACCAGGCTGAGGGAACCTTTGGGCGCCTCCGTTACCTTTTAGGAGGCAACCGCCCCAGTTAAACTACCCACCAGACACTGTCCCCCACCCGGATACACGGGCGCGGGTTAGACGTCCAAAACGACCAGAGTGGTATTTCACCAATGACTCCACGATAACTAGCGTTACCGCTTCCCAGTCTCCCACCTATCCTACACAAGACGCTCCAAACGCCAATGTCAAGCTGTAGTGAAGGTCCCGGGGTCTTTCCGTCCTGCTGCGCGAAACGAGCATCTTTACTCGTACTGCAATTTCACCGGGCCTGTGGTTGAGACAGCGGGGAAGTCGTTACGCCATTCGTGCAGGTCGGAACTTACCCGACAAGGAATTTCGCTACCTTAGGATGGTTATAGTTACCACCGCCGTTTACCGGCGCTTAAGTTCTCACCTTCGCACCCCGAAAGGTGCTAAGCGGTCCCCTTAACGTTCCGGCACCGGGCAGGCGTCAGTCCGTATACATCGTCTTACGACTTCGCACGGACCTGTGTTTTTAGTAAACAGTCGCTTCCCCCTGGCCACTGCGACCCCCACCAGCTCAAGAAGCAAGTTCCATCACCAGTAAAGGTCCCCCTTCTCCCGAAGTTACGGGGGCAATTTGCCGAGTTCCTTAACCACAGTTCACCCGACCGCCTTGGTATTCTCTACCTGACCACCTGAGTCGGTTTAGGGTACGGGCCGCTACGACACTCACTAGAGGCTTTTCTCGGCAGCATAGGATCACCCACTTCGCCACAATCGGCTCGGCATCACACCTCAGGATATATGAGAGACGGATTTGCCTATCTCTCTCCCTACATGCTTACCCCGGGACAACCACCGCCCGGGCTGGGCTACCTTCCTGCGTCACCCCATCGCTTACCTACTACCAGATCAGGCCAGGCGTTCAGCCTCACCCCAGACCCGAAGGCCCGGAGGGCTTAAGGACCCTTAGTATCCCCGGATTCGATATGGGCGCATCACAGCGGGTACGGGAATATCAACCCGTTGTCCATCGACTACGCCTGTCGGCCTCGCCTTAGGTCCCGACTTACCCTGGGCGGACGAACCTGCCCCAGGAACCCTTGGTCATTCGGCGCAGAAGATTCTCACTTCTGACTCGCTACTCATGCCTGCATTCTCACTCGTACGACCTCCACCACACGATCACTCGGCAGCTTCACCGGTTCGTACGACGCTCCCCTACCCACCACCAGCAAGCTGGTAGTGCCACGACTTCGGCGGTGTACTTGAGCCCCGCTACATTGTCGGCGCAGAATCACTTGACCAGTGAGCTATTACGCACTCTTTCAAGGGTGGCTGCTTCTAAGCCAACCTCCTGGTTGTCACTGCGACTCCACATCCTTTCCCACTTAGCACACGCTTAGGGGCCTTAGTCGGTGATCTGGGCTGTTTCCCTCTCGACCACGGAGCTTATCCCCCGCAGTCTCACTGCCACGCTCCACTTACCGGCATTCGAAGTTTGGCTGACGTCAGTAACCTTGTCGGGCCCATCAGCCAACCAGAGCCCTACCTCCGGCAAGCACCACGCAACGCTGCACCTAAATGCATTTCGGGGAGAACCAGCTATCACGGAGTTTGATTGGCCTTTCACCCCTACACACAGGTCATCCCCCAGGTTTTCAACCCTGGTGGGTTCGGTCCTCCACGCGGTCTTACCCGCGCTTCAACCTGCCCATGCGTAGATCACTCCGCTTCGGGTCTACAGCATGCGACTACAAACGCCCTATTCAGACTCGCTTTCGCTACGGCTCCCCCACACGGGTTAACCTCGCCACACACCATAACTCGCAGGCTCATTCTTCAAAAGGCACGCAGTCACATCACAGACAAGCAAGCTTGCCTACGCTCCTACGGCTTGTAGGCACACGGTTTCAGGTACTATTTCACGACCCCTCACCGGGGCGCTTTTCACCTTTCCCTCACGGTACTTGTTCACTATCGGTCATCAGGAAGTATTTAGGCTTACCAGGTGGTCCTGGCAGATTCACACAGGATTTCTCGGGCCCCGTGCTACTCGGGAA
>NZ_BOOB01000098.1 GCF_016863015.1 Microbispora amethystogenes
GGCGCCCTCGCGGAGATGATCGCCACTGCGGGCGTCGAGGTGGCCAGCGTCGTGCCCTCCCTGCTCAGTGTGCTGGACCCCGAGGCCGTGCCGGGGGTGCGTCGGTGGGTGCTGGGTGCGGAGCGGTTGAGCGCACACCTAGCGGCGAGGTGGGTGGATCAGGCGGAGGTATGGAACACCTACGGCCCGACCGAGGCCAGTGTGATCACCACCGCCAGCCCGCTGCACACACCTGTGGACCAGGACCCGGCGATCGGTGCGCCGATCGCCAACACCGCGGTGTTCGTGCTGGACGACTTCCTCCAGCCGGTCCCGCCCGGGGTGACCGGGGAGGTGTACATCGCCGGCGCCGGTTTGGCCCGGGGGTATGTGGGCCGGTCGGGGATGACCGCTGAGCGGTTCGTCGCCTCCCCGTTCACCGCTGGGGAGCGGATGTACCGCAGCGGCGACCTGGCCCGCTGGCTAGCGGATGGCCAGTTGGCTTTCGTCGGCCGGGCCGACGAACAAGTGAAGATCCGTGGGTTCCGCATCGAACCGGGCGAGGTCGAAGCCGTCCTAGCCGCGCACGAGTCGGTGGCGCAGGTCGCCGTCGTCGTCCGTGAGGACCGCCCCGGAGACAAACGCCTGGTCGCCTATGTCGTCCCCGCCCACAACCTGGGCGCGCAAGCCCGCGCCGCTATCAGCCCGGCCACCGGGAGCGCGGGTGCTGCCAGGCCGGACGTCGCAGACTCTGGCGCGCTGGGCGGGGAGGGTTCCCCGAGCTCGGCGAGCCCGGAGGCCGCCAGCCTCGGCACGGTGAGTGGCGTGGCCGCTGGTTCGGGCGCCACGAGCGGGACGGGCACGGGTGTCGCTGTTCCCGACGACGGGGGCGATGTCCGCCCGGTCGCCGCACGGATCGATGTGGCGGTGTTGCGGGAGTACGCGGCGTCGCGGTTGCCCGACTACATGGTGCCGCTGGTCGTTCAAATCGAGGCGATTCCGCTGACGGTCAACGGCAAGCTCGACCGGACGGCGCTACCTGTACCGGACGTGGCGGGCCTGCCCGGTAGCCGTGGCCCGGCCACCCCCACCGAAGAGGTGCTCTGCGGCCTGTTCGCCGAGGTCCTCGGAGTGGAGCAGGTCGGCGCCGAGACGTCGTTCTTCGACCTGGGCGGTGACTCGCTGCTGGCGATGCGGCTGATCGCGCGGATCCGGGCCGTGCTGGACGCCGAGGTCAGCATCCGCGGGCTGTTCGCCGAGCCGACCGTCGCCGGGCTGGCCAGGCTCGTGGACGGTACGGGTGACACCCGCCGGGCGTTGACACCGATGCCCCGGCCCGAGGTGCTGCCGCTGTCGTACGCCCAGCAGCGGATGTGGTTCCTCAGCCGGCTGGAAGACGCCGGCAGCGGCGCGAACTACACCCTGCCGCTTGTCATGCGCCTTTCCGGCGAAATCGACGTCGCGGTGCTGGAAGCCGCACTGGGTGATGTCGCCGACCGGCACGAGAGCCTCCGTACTATCTTCCCGGAGACCGGCGGCGTACCTCGCCAGCACATTCTGCAGGGGCAGGCGGGCCGGCCGCGGCTGGTGGTCGTCGAGACCACCGAGGACCAGATCGAGGAACTACGGGCCGCGTACGCCGGTCATGCCTTCGACCTCAGCGTCGATCTGCCGTGGCGGGTCCACCTGTTCACCCTCGGCCCGTCGGACCATGTGCTGCTCATCGTCGCGCATCACATCGCGGTGGACGCCTGGTCGATGGGCGTCCTGGGCCGGGACCTGAGCGTCGCCTACGCGGCCCGCCGCGAGGGCCGCACGCCGGACTGGCGGCCGCTGCCCGTGCAGTACGCGGACTACGCGTTGTGGCAGCGGGAGGTCCTGGGCGACCTGGACGACCCCGGCAGCCTGATCAGCGACCAGCTCGGCTACTGGCGCCAAGCCCTGGAGGGCGCCCCGGAGGAGTTGGCGCTCCCAGCCGATCGGCCACGCCCGGCGACGTCGTCGTTCCGCGGCGGAACCGTACACCTGGAAGTGGACGCGCGGACCCACGCCCGGCTGGTGGAGGTCGCACAGAGTGGCCGGGCCACGATGTTCATGGTGGCGCACGCGGCGCTGGCCGTGCTGCTGGCGAAGGTCGGCGCGGGGACCGACATCCCGATCGGTACGGCGATCGCCGGTCGTGGTGACGCCGCGCTGGAGGACCTGGCCGGCTTCTTCGTCAACACCCTCGTCCTTCGCACCGACCTGTCCGGTGACCCGTCGTTCGACGACGTGCTGGCGCGCGTACGCGAGACCGACCTGGCCGCCTACGCCCACCAGGACGTCCCCTTCGAACGCCTCGTGGACGAGCTCAACCCCACTCGTTCGCTGTCCCGCAACCCGCTCTTCCAGATCATGCTGGCGCTGCAGAACGCCGCGCCGACGGCCTGGGAGCTGCAGGATCTCACGGCGGGCCTCATGTCGTCGGCGGGCGAGGAGGTGTCCCGGTTCGACCTGTCGGTCACGCTGGTGGAGCGGCGTGACGACGGAGAGCCCTCGGGGGTGCGCGGCGCGATCCAGTATGCCGCCGACCTGTTCGACGAGGCGACGGCTCAGGCGCTCGCCCAGCGGTTGGTCCGGGTGCTGGAGCAGGTGGCCGCCGACCCGGCCGTACGGCTCAGCCAGGTCGATGTGCTGGAGGAGTCCGAGCGGCAGGCGGTGGTGGAGGAGTGGAACGCCACCGCTACACCGTTGGCGGCCGGGACGGTCCTGGACCGGTTCCAGGAGTGGGCCGGCCGGACTCCGGAT
>NZ_BOOB01000099.1 GCF_016863015.1 Microbispora amethystogenes
ACGAACACCCAGTAGTCCATCGTGGCCTTGTTGGACTGCGTGTCGTAGACGCAGTGACCCGCGGTCGCGACCAGGTTGTGGTAGGTCGACTGCACGGAGGTGGCGGTGCACCAGTGCGGCCTGCCGTCGGCGCCGCGGAAGAACACCTTGCCCGTGGTCTTGGGCAGGTTCACGTTCTTCGAGGTGCTGCTCGACTTCTTCTCGTCGCCGATGGCCGGGACGACGCCGGGCTTGCTGTCGGCCGACGGGCCACCCTTGGAGAGGTGCTTGGCGGCGACCTTGGTCTCGACGGCGTACGGCGTGGCCTTCTCGAAGTTCGACGCCCGCTCGCCCCGCCAGTACTTGATGACCTGGAGAGCGGCCGAGTTCGTGGGGGCCATGTTGTCGTGGGACCAGCCCCTGCCGGCCGCCTGGGCGGGGGCGGCGAGACCGGCGGCGAGGAGGCCGGCGGTGGCGACGAGGCCACCGAGAGCCAGAGTGCGCTTCATTGAGGGTGTGCTCCTTGCGCTGTCGTGGGGCGCCTCATGCGTCCCATGCGTCAGTAAAGGGATCGCCAAGGAACATACCGGGCAGATCTTCATGACAGAAAGCGTTCGTGGCGGCGCGGAGGGGAACCATTCGGCGCGTTACCATTCCGTGATCGAATCCTGTTCTGGTTTGGGGCGGCCGAAACGGGACCGAGTGCGCAGGTGGGGCGGAAGGCTGAACCCTCGCTGTGAGGGAGGGCGGGTGAGGAGCGGGTCTGGGCTATGTGACTTAAATCACATCCCTGAAAGGGAGCGGAATCGGCGGCCGAACCGTCTAATCGCGCCCGGAATCCCCGCCTCCGGTCCCCGGAGACGCCGAAAGGGCCCGGCTCGGAAGCCGGGCCCTTCGGGTGGACCGTGTCAGGGTGTGGACCCCTGACGGGTGACCGCTTGTGCTCTCAGAGAGAGTTAGGCGATCGA
>NZ_BOOB01000100.1 GCF_016863015.1 Microbispora amethystogenes
CAGCGAACTTCAGCACGTAGTAGTGCTTCTTGCCGTGCTCGTCGACCTTGTAGCCCGCCGGGAGGGCGTCCTCCTTGACGTAGGCGTTGTAGGTCGCCTCGTCGACCTCCTTGAAGCCGACGTACTTCTCGACCTCAGACCAGTCCTTGGTCCACATCGCCTTCCTGATGATGGACCAAGCCTCGGCGAACCCGTTCGGCGGGAACTTGATGCCGTTGTACACGGTGACGAACGCGTAGTCGCGGTCGCCGTCCTCGTACACGTCGTAGTCGTAGTGCGTGTACGCGGTCTTACCCACGTAGACGCCCCACGGGGTCTTGCCCTGGTAGTAACCCGGGACGAACACCCAGTTGTTCAGCGTGGCCCTGTTGGACACGGTGTCGTAGACACAGTGACCGGCGGTCGCCACCAGGTTGCGGTAGGCCGCCTGCACCGAGGTCGCCGTGCACCAGTGCGGGTTGATCGCGACGGGCCGCTTGTACTCGAACTGCCGGCCGTCGACGGTCCGGCGGACGGTCTCGAACTTCCACCCGTCCGAGAAGAACACCTTGCCGGTGGTCTTGGGCAGGTTGACGTTCTTCGACTTGGCGGCGGTCTTCTTCTCGTCGCCGATCGCCGGAACGACGCCGGGCTTGCTGTCAGCCGAGGGACCACCCTTGGAGAGGTGCTTGGCGACAACCTTGGTCTCGACGTTGTACGGCGTGGCCGCGATCAGGTTGGCCGCGTTCTCCGTCAGCCAGAAGGCCGCGATGTTCTTGGCCTGGATGCCCGTGGCGGCCAGCGGGGCGCTGGCGACGTCACCGGCCGCCTGGGCGGGGGCGGAAAGGCCCGCGGCCAGGAGCCCGGCGGTGGCGACGAGGCCACCGAAGGCGAGAGTGCGCTTCATGGGAACTCCTTGGTCTGTCGTGGAACGCCTCATGCGTCCCATGCGTCAGTAAAGGGATAGGCAGAACCATACAGCGCAGGGCTTTCGCCGGTATGTCGGCTTTTGGCGTCAAACCCGGCGCCGCCCTCTTGTGGCCTTTTCGTTACCTGCTCGGCAGGGAGGGGCCGGCCGTCCTGGGTAGGGCGTTGCCGCAGCTAGAGGATCTTCATTTCTGGATTCTCACCCTTGACTGTGGAAATCCCTGTGCGGCGGCGTCAGGAATCGCTGTGGCGCGAATCACACCACTGCGATGGCACTGGTCGGGCGGCTGATCCGTCTAAGGCGCCCGCGCCTCACGTACGGTGGCCGAATGGTGGCGCGACGCCGCGAACGGGAAAGGCGCGTTTCCGGCCACGTCGCGCGAGACCCTCTCCGGGTTTACTTCCATCGCGGGTGAATTAGGCCGCCGTCGCACATTGAGGAGAAACAAAAGAGCCCGGCCGGAGGCCGGGCTCTTCGTCACACCGAACTACTACTGCAAACCTCAGCTGGCCGTAGCGGTCGGCGCGGGGCTCTGGTGGAGCAGCGGGTTCTCGAAAGGCACCGCGATCGA
>NZ_BOOB01000101.1 GCF_016863015.1 Microbispora amethystogenes
GTTCACCGCCACCATGCGGGCCGAGCGGCCCGAGCCGGGCACGGTCGTCGCCGCGCTGGGCCAGCTGCACACCGCCGGGGTGGCGGTCGACTGGCAGGCCTTCTACGCCGAGACCGGCGCCCGCCGGGTCGATCTGCCCACCTACGCCTTCCAGCGCGAGTCCTACTGGCTCGACACCCTCGACTACTGGAGGGAGGCATGGGCCGGGGCCTTCACAGGGGCGGCCGACATCGCTTCGGCGGGCCTGGACCCAGCGGATCACCCGCTGCTGGGCGCTGTCGTGACGTCGCCGGAGTCGGACGGCGTGGTGCTGGCCGGGCGGCTGTCCTCCCGTACGCAGGCCTGGCTGACCGATCACCAGGTTCTCGGCAACGTGGTGTTCCCCGGCACCGGCTTCGTCGAGATGGCGATCCGCGCCGGTGACCAGGTCGGCTGCGAGGTGCTTGAGGAACTGACCCTGCAGGCTCCGCTGGTGCTGCCCGAAAGCGGCGTCGCGGTGCGCGTCTCCGTCGGAGCCGCCGACGAGTCGGGCCGCCGGGCGGTCAGCGTCCACTCACGGAGTGAGGACGTCGACGCCCCGTGGGTCTGCCACGCCACCGGACTGCTGGCCCCGGGCGTGACGGAGCAGCCGGCGGCGGCGTCCGAATGGCCCCCCGCGGGCGCCGTCCCGGTCGACATCGGCAGCCTGTACGCCGACCTGGCCGAGGCCGGAATCACGTACGGACCCGTCTTCCAGGGCCTGAAGACAGCCTGGCGGCGCGGTGACGACGTCTTCGCCGAGGTGGCGCTCCCCGAGTCCGTACAGGAGGAGGCCGATCGGTTCGGAATCCACCCGGCGCTGCTGGACGCCTGCCTGCACGCCATCGGGCTGACCAGCGTGATCGGCGAGGAGGCGGCGCTGCCCTTCTCGTGGGCGGGAGTCACCCTGCACGCGACCGGCGCGCAGGCGGTGCGTGTCCAGGTCACGACGGTCGGCTCGGACGCGGTGAGCATCGCCGTCGCCGACCACACCGGCGCCCCGGTCGCGTCGGTCGAGTCGCTGACCGTACGGACGATCCCGGCCGGCGGGCTCGACGCGGCCGGATCGCGGCAGGCCGCCCCGCTGTTCCGGCTCTCGTGGACGCCGATCGGCGGCGCGTCACCGGCCACCGCTCCGACCGACCCGGCCGAGGTGGTCGTGGTCCGCGGTGAGCCGGGTGTGTCGGCGGACGCGGTGCGCGGGGCGACGCATGCGGTGTTGTCGGCGTTGCAGTCGTGGCCGGGGGAGGAGTCGCCGGCGGATGCGGTGCTGGCGGTGGTCACGTCGGGTGCAGTGGGGCTGCCGGGTGAGAATGTGACCGACCTGGCCGGTGCCGCCGTCTGGGGGCTGGTGCGGTCCGCGCAGTCGGAGAACCTGGGCCGGATCCTGCTGGTGGACACCGATGACTCGGTGGACCTCGCGACCGTTCTGGCGACGGGCGAGCCGCAGGTCGTGGTCCGCGACGGGGTGATCTACGCGGCCCGCCTGGTCCGCGTGCCCGCGGCGACCGCTGAGACCGAGCCGGTGACGTCGTTCTCCGCCGAGGGGACGGTGCTGGTCACGGGTGGCACGGGGATGCTGGGACGGATGGTGGCACGGCATCTGGTCGTGGAGCACGGGGTGCGTCGTCTGCTGCTGACCAGCAGGAGCGCCTCGGCCGAGAGCGCCGCCGATCTGATCGGTGAGCTTGCGGACCTCGGTGCCGAGGTGTCGGTGGTGGCGTGTGACGTGGCCGAGCGTGACGCGCTGGCCGCTTTGCTGGCCGGGGTGGACGTGTCGGCCGTGGTGCACATGGCGGGTGTGCTGGACGACGGTGTGATCGGGTCGCTGACTCCGGAGCGGGTGGATCGGGTGTTGCGTCCGAAGGTGGACGCGGCGCTGAACCTGCACGAGTTGACGCGTGATCGTGGGTTGTCGGCGTTCGTGTTGTTCTCCTCGGCGTCGGGGGTGTTCGGGACGCCGGGTCAGGGCAGCTATGCCGCGGCGAACGCGTTCCTGGACGCGCTGGCCGCGCACCGCCGGGCGGGCGGCCTCACCGCCCAGTCGCTGGCCTGGGGTCTCTGGGACACCCAGGGCGGCATGGGTGGTGAGCTGACCGCCGTCGAGCGGCAGCGGCTGAGCCGTACGGGTGTGGAGCCGCTGTCGGCGGAGCAGGGGCTGGACCTGTTCGACGCGGCCTGCGCCTCGGACGCCGCCGCGGTGGTGCCGATCCGGCTGAACCTCACCGCGCTCGCCGCGGCCGGCTCGGAGGCGCCGGCGCTGCTGGGCGGCCTGGTCCGGCGACCGGCCCGCAGAAGCGCGGCCGGACTTCCCGCGGCGGCGGCGCAACTGGCCGAGCGGCTGGCGCCGCTGTCCGAAGCGGACCGCGTTGCGGCGCTGCTGGACATCGTGCGCACGCAGGCGGCCGCCGTGCTCGGGCACGCCGGGGCGGAGGCGATCGAGCCCGATCGGGCGTTCGGTGAGCTGGGCTTCGACTCGCTGTCGGCGGTCGAGTTCCGCAACGCGCTGAACGCCCAGGTCGGGCTGCGGCTGCCGGCGTCGCTGGTGTTCGACTATCCCAACGCGCTCGCGGTCGCCGAGTACATCGCGGCCGAGGTGGTCGGCGCGGACAGCAGGCGTACGGCGGTGGCGGCCACGGTCGGCTCGGTCGACGAGCCGCTGGCGATCGTGGGCATGGCGTGCCGTTATCCGGGTGGGGTGT
>NZ_BOOB01000102.1 GCF_016863015.1 Microbispora amethystogenes
GTCGGGTGCCCGCTCGGCCTGCTCGCGGAACCGGTCCAGCACGGTTCCGGCCGCCAACGACACCGCCGTGTCGTTCCAGCCCGTCACCGTCAGAGAACGCTCCTCCGGCGTCAGGACCTCGATGTCCCTCAGCCGTACGGCGGGATCGGCGGCCACCTGCTCCAGCACCCGCACCAACCGCTGGGCGAGCGCCTGAATCGTCGCCTCGTCGAACAGGTCGACGGCGTACAACATGCCGCCGATCAGGCCGGCCGGGGCCCCGGTCTCGTCCCGGTGCTCCACCAGCGTCACCGACAGGTCGAACTTCGCCGCCGTGTCGATCGCCCCGTCCGGCATCGGGGTCACGTGCAGGCCCGGCAGGTCCCACTGGCCCTGCGCCTCCGGCAGGTTCTGCAGGACCAGCATCACCTGGAAGAGCGGGTTGCGGGACAGCGAGCGGGTGGGGTTCAGCTCGTCCACGAGGCGTTCGAAGGGGACGTCCTGGTGGGCGTAGGCGGCCAGGTCGGTCTCCCGCACCCGCGCCAGCACGTCCTCGAACGACGGGTCACCGCTCAGGTCCGTACGCAGGACGAGCGTATTGACGAAGAAGCCGGCCAGGTTCTCCAGCGCGGCATCCCCGCGACCGGCGATCGCCGTACCGATCGGGATGTCGGTCCCCGCGCCGACCTTCGCCAGCAGCACCGCCAGCGCCGCGTGGGCCACCATGAACATCGTGGCCCCGCTGCGCTGCGCGGCCTCCGCCAGCCGCGCATGGGTCCGCGCGTCCACCTCCAGATGCGCGGTTCCGCCCCGGAACGACGACGTCGCCGGGCGTGGCCGATCGGCCGGAAGCGACAACTCCTCCGGCGCGCCCTCCAGGGCTTGGCGCCAGTAGCCAAGCTGGCCGCTGATCAGGCTGCCCGGATCGTCCAGATCGCCGAGGACCTCCCGCTGCCACAGCGCGTAGTCCGCGTACTGCACGGGCAAGGGCTGCCAGTCCGGCGCGCGGCCCTCGCGACGGGCTGCGTACGCCGTGCTCAGGTCCTCGCCGATAACGCCCATCGACCAGCCGTCGGACGCGATGTGATGGGTCACGACCAGCAGCACATGCTCCAAGGGCGACACCGACACCACGCAGACCCGCCACGGCAGATCGACGCGCACATCGAACCTGCGCCCGGTGTACGCCGCCACCAGGTCGGCCACGTCACGGCCACCGCCCTGGATCACCTCCAGCATCGGACGACCGGCGAACCCCTCCAGGATCTGCTGGCGAGGCACGCCGCCGGTCTCCGGGAAGATCGCGCGAAGGCTCTCGTGGCGCTCGGCGACATCCCCGATCGCCGCCTCCAGCGCCGTCGCGTCCAGCTCGCCGAACAGGCGCAGCGCGAACGGCAGGTTGTAGCCCGCGCCCTCGCCTGCGTCTTCCAGCCGGTTGAGAAACCACATCCGCTGCTGGGCGTACGACAGCGGCAGCACCTCTGGCCGCGGCAGCGGCGAGAGTGCCTGACGCGTCTCGTCCGAACCGCTCACGAGCCTGGCCAGCCCGGCGACCGTCGGCTCGGCGAACAGTCCCCGAATGCTGATCTCGGCGTCCAGCACCGACCTGATGCGGGCGATCAACCGCATCGCCAGCAGTGAATCGCCGCCCAGGTCGAAGAACGACGCCTCGGTCCCGACCCGTTCCAGACCCAGGACCTCGGCGAACAGCCCGCACAGGATCTCTTCCACCGGGGTCTGCGCCGCCCGCCCCGCACCGGGCAGATCGGGCGCGGGCAGCGCAGCCCGGTCCAGCTTGCCGTTGACCGTCAGCGGAATCGCCTCGATCGGCACCACCAGCGGAACCATGTAGTCCGGCAAGCGCGAGACCGCGTACTCCCGCAACCCCGCCACATCGACCCCTGCGGCGCGGACATCACCCGAACCCCCACCGGCGGGGACGGTGACACCCGTGCCCTTCCCGCTCAGGGCACCCTCGCCGGAACTGGCGTCGGTGGTGGGGACGACGTAGGCGACCAGGCGTTTGTCTCCGGGGCGGTCCTCGCGGACGATGACGGCGACCTGCGCCACCGACTCGTGGCTCGCGAGGACGGCTTCGACCTCGCCCGGTTCGATGCGGAACCCGCGGATCTTCACCTGCTCATCCGCGCGGCCGACGAAAGCCAACTGCCCGTCACCACACCAGCGGGCCAGGTCGCCGCTGCGGTACATCCGCTCCCCGTCCGCGAAGGGGGCGGCGACGAACCGCTCGGCAGTCATCCCCGGACGGCCGATGTAGCCGCGGGCCAGGCCCGCGCCGGCGATGTACACCTCCCCGGTGACGCCGGGCGGGACCGGCTGGAGGAAGTCGTCCAGCACGAACACCGCAGTGTTGGCGAGCGGCGCCCCAATCGCCGGATCCTGCTCCACCGGAGTCGCTATCGGGCTGGCGGTGGTGATCACACTGGCCTCGGTCGGGCCGTAGGTGTTCCATACCTCCGCCTGATCCACCCACCTCGCGGCCAACCGGGCGCTCAACCGCTCCGCACCCAGAACCCACCGCCGCACCCCCGGCACACTCTCCGGGTCCAGCACACTCAGCAAAGACGGCACCACACTCGCCACCTCGACGCCCGCAGCGGCGATCATCTCTGCCAGGGCGCCGGGTTCGGCCCGCTCGGCCTCCGTCGCGATCGCCAGGG
>NZ_BOOB01000103.1 GCF_016863015.1 Microbispora amethystogenes
CCACCCGGACCCTGCGCGACCAGGGCACCACCACGTACATCGAAATCGGCCCCGACGGCATCCTCACCGGCCTCATCCGCGAAACCCTGGACAGCGAACAGGGCATCATCGCCGTCCCCGCACTGCGCCGTGACCGGCCCGAACCCCACACCGCCCTCACCGCGGCCGCCCACGCCCACACCCACGGCACCCCCGTCGACTGGACCGCAATCAACGGCCCCGCCACCACCGTGGACCTGCCCACCTACGCCTTCCAACGGCGCAGGCACTGGGTCAGCCCGCCGAAGCCGCAGCACGCCGGGCCGTACGACGACGGGAAGGCGCGTTTCTGGAACATTGTCAGCCGCGGCGACCTCGACGCGCTCGTCGGGACGCTCGGCCCCGGGGCCGGGAACGTACGGCGATCTCTCGGGGAAGCCCTGCCGGTCCTCGCCTCCTGGCACGCGGCGGGGGACACCCGGGCCACGCTCGACTCGTGGCGGTATCGCGTCGCCTGGCGGCCCGTGGAGCACACTGCACCTCGGTCCGGTGGCCGCTGGCTGCTGGTCCGCACCGCGCAGGAGACGCCCGCTGCCTGGGCGGAGGCCCTGCGGCGCGGGCTGGAGGAGCGCGGCGCCGGGGTGACGGAGGCCGTCCTCGACGGGACGACCGCCCTTGAGTCGCTGGTGGCGTCGCTGCGCCCCCTGCGCACCGACACGCCGTTCACCGGTGTCGTGTCCCTGCTCGGTCTGGACGCCACGCCGTACGAAGGGCAGGACGTCGCGCTGCTGCGGGCGCTGGACGCGGCGGAGATCGGCGGCCCGCTCTGGCTCACGACGAGCGGCGCGGTCGCGGCGACGCCGTCCGACCGGGTGCCGAACCCGGCCGGGGCGAGGGCGTGGGGCCTCGGCGGTGTGATCGCCGCCGAACGGCCGGAGCGGTGGGGCGGCATCGTGGACCTCCCGCCGGCGCCCGACCCGCGGCGTGCCGCGTACTCCGTGACCGCGCTGACCGGACGGCACGGCGAGACGGAACTCGCGGTGCGCTCCACAGGCCTCCTCGCGCGCCGACTGGTCCACGCCCCGAGCCGGGACGCGACGCCCGCGGAGTGGGCGCCGGCCGGGACCGTGCTCGTCACGGGAGGCACCGGCGCGCTCGGCGCCCACGTGGCCCGGCGGCTGGCCCGGCGCGGCGTTCCCCACCTGCTGCTGGTCAGCCGGCGTGGCCTCGACGCCCCCGGTGCGGAGGAGTTGCGCGCCGAACTCACAGCACTCGGCGCCCGGGTGACGGTCGCCGCCTGCGACGTCGCCGACCGGGACGCCCTGGCCGCCGTGCTCGCCGCCGTGCCGCCGGAGCACCCGCTGACCGCAGTGGTCCACACGGCCGCCGTGCTGGACGACGGCCTGCTCGGCTCGCTCACCCCCGAGCGGCAGGCCGCCGTACGGTGGGTGAAGGCGGACGGCGCGCTCGCCCTGCACGAGCTGACCCGGGAGCTTCCGCTGGCGGCGTTCGTGCTGTTCTCGTCGATCACCGGGCTGATCGGGAACCCGGGCCAGGGCAACTACGCGCCGGACAACGCCTATCTGGACGCCCTCGCCGAGCACCGCCGGGCGCTCGGCCTGCCGGCCACGTCGATCGCCTGGGGCCACTGGGACGGCGAGGGCATCGCCGGCGCGGAGGCCCGGGAGGGCCTGCGGCGGGGCGGCTTCCCGCCCATGGCGCCCGACGTCGCGGTGTCGGCGCTGGAGGAGGCGGTGGTCCACGGCGAGACGCGGCTCGTCGTCGCCCGCGCCGACTGGGCCACGGTCGGCGCCGTACGGCCTCATCCGCTGCTCGCCGAGCTACCGGAGACCCGGGGGGCGGCTGAGCGGCCACGCGCGAACGAGGAACAGGACCTCCTGGAACGGCTGGCGGCGCTGCCGGAGCCGGAGCGGCGGCCGAAGCTGCGCTCGCTCGTCCGTGCGGAGATCGCCGACGTGCTCGGGTACGACTCGGCGGACGCGGTGGACGACGACCGCGGGTTCCGCGACCAGGGCTTCACGTCGCTGTCGGCCGTCGAACTACGCAACCGCCTCACCCGGCTGACCGGGACGCCGCTGCCGAGCACGCTCGTGTTCGACTACCCCACGCCTGCCGGTCTCGTGGACCACCTGCTGCACGTGCTGCTGCCCGATCCCGAGCCGCCGCTCACCGCGGCGCTGACACTGCTCGACGAGCTGGAGACGCTGCTCGGCGAGCTGAAGGAGCCGCCCGGGGCCGCCGGTGGGCCGAACGCGGCGGCCGGCGGGGAGGCGGTGGTGACCCGCCTGCGGCGGCTGGTGGATGTCGTGGAGTCCGCGGGGTCAGGGGGGTCCGTGGATTCCGGCGCGCCCGGCGAGCACGCGGCGGCGACCGCCGACCTGTCCTCCGCCTCCGACGACGAGCTCATCAGCTTCATCAGCAACGAGCTCGGCATCTCCTGACCTCTTCCTTCTGCCCCACCTCGTGCCATGGAAGGCGTACCTGTGAGCGACGACCAGATCCGGCATCTCCTCCGCCGTGTGACGGAGGAACTGCACAAGACACGTGAAGAACTACGGGACGTGCGGGACGAGCA
>NZ_BOOB01000104.1 GCF_016863015.1 Microbispora amethystogenes
GAAAGCCGCGAAGGTCTTACTGAGCGTGTCGGCGGCGGCCGCCGCGCTGGTCGCGAGCGTGTCGCTGCCGACCGCCGTCCAGGCCGCCGACCCGGCCTACAAGGTGCTCGTCTTCTCCAAGACGGCCGCGTTCCGGCACGACTCGATCCCCACCGGCATCCAGGCCATCCGTGACCTGGGCGCCGCGAACAACTTCACCGTGGACGCCACGGAGGACGCGAACGCGTTCACGACGGGCAACCTCGCGCAGTACAAGGCCGTGGTCTTCCTCAGCACCACCGGCGACGTGCTGAACGCCACCCAGCAGACCGCCTTCCAGTCGTACGTCGACGGGGGCGGCGGATACGTCGGCGTCCACTCCGCGGCCGACACCGAGTACGACTGGCCCTACTACGGGCAGCTCGTGGGCGCCTGGTTCAACAACCACCCGGCGATCCAGCAGGCGACCGTCAGGACCGAGGACACCACGCACCCGGCGACCTCCGGCCTCTCGGCGACGTGGTCACGGACCGACGAGTGGTACAACTACCGCACCAACCCGCGCTCCACGACCCACGTGCTGCAGACCCTGGACGAGAGCAGCTACAGCGGCGGGAACATGGGCGACCACCCGATCACCTGGTGCCACCCGCAGGCGTCCGGCCGGTCGTTCTACACGGGCATGGGTCACTCGATCCAGTCCTACTCCGAGCAGGGCATCCGCACGGTGCTGCTGGGCGGCATCAGGTACGCCGCCGGGATGGTGCAGGCCAACTGCGCCCCGCCCGGCAACGGCAACGGCTCGACGGTCGAGGCCGAGTCCTACACCTCGCAGTCGGGCGTCCAGCAGACCACCCAGAGCACGGCCGGCGGCGGCAAGGCCGTCGGCTTCATCGAGAACAACGACTGGGCGGGTTACTCCTCGGTCAGCACGGTGGGCGCGACCGGGTTCACCGCGCGGGTGTCCTCCGCCGGCTCGGGCGGCACCATCCAGATCCGCTCAGGCTCGCAGACCGGCACCTTGCTCGGCCAGGTATCCGTGCCGGTGACCGGCAACTGGGACACCTTCACGACCGTGTCCACGACCCTCAACGGGTCGGGGTCGGGCCCGCTCTTCCTGGTCTTCACCGGAGGGTCCGGCTATCTGTTCAACGTGGACTCGTTCTCCCTCACCAAGTCCGGCTCCAGCCCGAGCCCGAGCCCGAGCCCGAGCCCGAGTCCCAGCCCGAGCCCGAGCCCGAGTCCGAGCGCCAGCCCGAGCCCGAGTCCCAGCCCGAGCGCCAGCCCCACTCCCACCAGCCAGACGGTCGAGGGTGAGGCGTACACCGCGCAGTCGGGCCTGCAGCAGGCGAACCACACCACCGCGAGCGGCGGAAAGACCGCCGGCTACATCAACAACGGCGACTGGGCGGCGTACTCGCAGGTGAACACCCAGGGCGCGAAGACGTTCTCGGCGCGGGTGTCCTCCGGTGGCTCCGGCGGGACGATCCAGATCCGGTCCGGGTCGCAGAACGGGACGCTGCTCGGCCAGGTCGCGGTCTCGTCCACCGGAAGCTGGGACACCTTCGCGACGGTCTCGACCACGCTGAACGGCTCGGCGTCCGGACCGCTGTACCTCGTCTTCACCGGCAACGGCACCGGCTACCTGTACGACCTCGACACCATCACCGTCACCAAGTGACCCGCTGACGCCGATGACGCGGCGGCCCGGCGGCGAGGACGTCTCGCCGCCGGGCCGTCTCGCTGGGGAGGGGTCAGCTCCGGGTCCACTTCTGGCTGGTCGTGCCGGTGCAGGACCACAGCTGCACCTTCGTGCCGTTCGCGGTGCCGAAGTTGCTCGCCTCCAGGCACTTGCCCGACTGCACGCCGGTGATGGTGCCGTCGGAGTTGACGTTCCACTGCTGGTTGCCCTGGCCGTTGCAGTCCCAGATGATCGCCCGGGTGCCGTTCGCGGTGCCGCCGGCCTCGGCGTCCAGGCACTTGTTGCCGTACACCTGCAACTGCTTCGACGAGGTGTACGTCCACTGCTGGTTGGACTGGCCGTTACAGTCCCAGAGGTTGAGCTGGGAGCCGTTGGCGGTGCTCGCGCCCGGAACGTCCAGGCAGCGGCCCGCGTTGACGTTGCGCACCGCCGTCGCCCCGCCGCCCGGAGAACTCGGAGAAGCCGACGGCGACGGACCCGAGGTGTCGGGGGGCAGGAGCGTGACGGTGTAGGTGTCGTCGACGCTCGTGTGCGGGACGTTCACGGTGGCGTTGTTGTTCGACACGTTCACCACCGTGTTCTGCACGGTGACCGGGCCGCTGACGGCGCCGCCGCCGCTGTAGGGGATGCGCTCCACGACGACCCGCACCTGGTTGTTCTGCACGATGCCGCTGGTGGTGTCGAGGCGCTGCAGGTTGACCGCGACGTTGCCCGTCGTACGGCCGCCGCCGACCAGGATCTTGGCGTTCCCGGCGT
>NZ_BOOB01000105.1 GCF_016863015.1 Microbispora amethystogenes
GGGCATCGCCACGATCTATCAGGAGCTTGACCTGGTGGATGGGTTGAGTGTGGCCGAGAACATTTATCTGGGTCATGAGCGGGCGCGGTTGGGGTTTTCGCGTCGGGGGGAGGCTGAGCGGGCGGCGGCGGAGTTGCTGGGGCGGTTGGGTCATGGGGAGATCCGGCCGCGTGTGGAGGTGGGCCGGTTGTCGCCGGCGCACAAGCAGATCGTGAGTATGGCGCGGGCGTTGTCGCATTCGGCGCGGTTGATCATCATGGATGAGCCGTCGGCGGCGTTGGCGCATGACGAGGTGGACAACCTGTTTCGGGTGATCCGGGATCTGACCGCCCAGGGGGTGGCGGTGATCTATATCTCGCATCGGCTGGAGGAGATCCGGCAGATCGGGGATCGGGTCACGGTGTTGAAGGACGGGGCGACGGTCGCGGTGGGGTTGCCGGCCAAGGACACGCCGACGCAGCAGATCGTGGCGTTGATGACGGGCCGGAATGTGGAGTATGTGTTCCCGCCGCGTCCGGAGGTGGGGGCGCATGAGGGCCGCGATGAGGTGTTGCGGGTGGAGCACCTGAGCCTGCCTGGGCGGTTCGCGGATGTGTCGTTCAGTATCCGGGCGGGGGAGATCGTCGGGTTGGCGGGTCTGGTGGGGTCGGGCCGGAGTGAGATCGTTGAGGCGATCTACGGGGCGCGGCGGGCCACCGGGCGGGTGGTGCTTGATGGTCAGGTGGTGCGTCCGGGGAGTACGACGCGTGCGGTGCGGATGGGGATGGGTTTGGCCCCCGAGGAGCGTAAGGCGCAGGCGTTGCTTTTGGATCATCCGGTGGCGCAGAACATCACGCTGGCGTCGTTGAGCCGGTATACGCGGCCGCGGTGGCTGGGGTGGCTGGATCGTAAGAGCGAGTTCGCCGAGGCCAAGCGGTTGTCGGAGGCGTTGGACATCCGCCCGCCGGACCCCAGGCGGCCGATCCGGACGTTGTCGGGTGGTAACCAGCAGAAAGCGGTGCTGGGGCGGTGGCTGGCCGAGGACCGCAAGTTGTTGTTGCTGGACGAGCCGACGCGGGGGGTGGACGTCGGTGCGCGGGCCGAGCTGTATGCGCTGGTGCGCAAGCTGGCCGACGACGGGATCGGCGTGCTGCTGGTGTCGAGTGAGGTGCCCGAGGTGCTCGGCTTGGCGGATCGGGTGCTGGTGGTCCGGGAGGGCCGGATCGTGCATGAGGCGCCGGCGCGGGAGCTGGACGAGCATCGGGTGCTGGATCTGGTGATGGTTTCGGCTGGGGAGTCGGCCGGGCCACAGGTGACGGGTTCTGCGGTGGCAGATTCTGAAGGAGCGTTCCATGACTGAGGTCGATCAGGCGGCGCCGGCGAATGCGCCGGCCAAGCCGGCGGGTGCGGGCGGGCCGTTGGGCCGGCTGGGGCTGGGCCGGGTGGGTGAGGCCCGGCATGTCGGGCTGGTCGCGGCGTTGGTGCTGCTGGCGATCGTGGGGGTGGTGACCCGTCCGGAGAACTTCGCCACCTCCTCCAACCTGGTGAGTATTCTGGCGCTGGCCTCGACCATCGGGGTGATCACGGTCGGGATGACCTTTGTGATCATCGGTGGCGGGATCGATCTGTCGGTCGGTGCGGTGATGGCGCTGGCGTCGGTGTGGGCGACGACGTTGGCGACGCAGGCGTATGGGCCGGTCGTGATGATCGTGTGCGCGGTTCTGGTGGGGACCGGGGCGGGGCTGCTGAGCGGGTTCCTGATCGCGTATGGGCGGATGGTGGCGTTCATCGCGACGCTGGCGATGCTGGTGGCGGCGCGGGGTCTGGCGCAGCGGATGTCGAATCAGCGGACGCAGCTGGTGCAGCCGGACAACTCGATGATCGTGGATCTGTCGACGACGCGGGTGCTGGGGCTGCCGCTGCTGGTGTATGTGTTCGCGCTGGTGGTGCTGGTCGGGTGGCTGGTGTTGAACCGGACCACGTTCGGGCGGCGGACGTATGCGGTGGGTGGTAACCCGGAGGCGGCGCGGCTGGCCGGTATCAACGTGAAGAAGCACACGTTGATGTTGTATGCGCTGTCGGGGTTGTGCTGCGGGATCGCGGCGGTGCTGATCATGGCGCGGACCACGACGGGGTCGTCGACGCATGGTGATCTGTATGAGCTGGACGCGATCGCTGCGGTGATCATCGGTGGGACGTTGCTGACCGGTGGGCGGGGCACGATCATCGGTTCGATTCTGGGTCTGCTGATCTTCACGGTGATCACGAATCTGTTCATCCTCAACGGGCTGAACACCGCCGACCAGCTGGTCGCCAAGGGCGTCATCATCGTCGCCGCCGTGCTGCTGCAGCGGCGAAGCCTC
>NZ_BOOB01000106.1 GCF_016863015.1 Microbispora amethystogenes
CACGGCGGTGACCGCCAGGTAGGCGGTGGTGCCGATGCAGCGGGTGCTGGCGGTGACGGTCAGCTTGACCTTCGCAGCGGCGATCGTCAGCTTCAGCGACTTGGTCGCCTCGACGTTGCCGGCCTTGTCGGTCGAGCGGTAGGTCACCTCGTGCTGGCCGTCGCCGGAGACGGTGACCGGGGCGGTGTAAGCCGTCCAGGCGCCGCCGTCCAGCGCGTACTCGGTCTTGGCCACGCCGCTGCCGCCGTTCTCGTCGACGGCCTTCAGCGTGACCGTGACCGGACCGGTGAACGAGCCGTTCTCCGGCTGGGCCGGGTCGGTCGTCGCCGTCGTCACCGGAGCGGTCTTGTCCTCGCTGCCCGCCTTGACGAGCTTGAAGTAGTCGAACTTGACCGTCTTGGACGCCGCCTGGGCGGTGCCGATGGTGTAGACGCCGACCTTGCTGGCGTTGGCCACGGCGCTGTTCTTCACCACGGCGACAGCGCCGCTCGTGGTGAGGTCCGTCCAGGTGGTGCCGTCGGAGGAGTAGGCGCCGGTGAAGCTGTCGCCCACCTTCTTCAGGCGCAGCCACCACACACCGGTGGTGCGGTTGGCGATCTGCGGCTGCGGGTTCTGCACGACGCCGCCGACCTCGCTACGCAGCTCGATCGTCCGCGCCACCGTCGACCCTGCGGCGTTGGTGGTGACGAAGTCGTACTTCACGTAGTTGTCGTCGTCGCCGTAGACGATCAGGCCGCCCTGCTGGTAGCGCTCGTTGAGCGCCGAGCCGTCGACCTTGGTCTCCAGCGTCCAGTCACCACTCGGGGCGGTCTGGAGGATGAAGTTCTTCGTGCCGTCGTTGGGCGTCCCGTAGATGTCACCAGTGGCGGTGTCGATCTCCAGGTTGCCACCGGTCACGCGAACAGCCGTCTCGTCGTAACGCACGTTCTGGGTCCAGCGGCACTTGTCCAGCGAGGTGCCGTTGAAGTCGTCGTCCGGCGTCGGCGCGGTGGCCTTGTCGTCCGGCGTGATCTGGAACCAGTCGAAGGCCGCGTCCACCACCGGGTGGTTCGCACCCGCCAGCGAGATCAGGCCGATCTTCGGGTTGGAGATCCCGGCGAGCGGCTTGGTCTCGGACATCGCGGTGAAGTTGGTGCCGTCCGAGGAGTAGTGCGCGGTGATGTTGGTGCCGTCGCTGATGAACCGCACGTACACCGTGTCGGGGTAGGCGTCCCCGAGGTTGGCCGTGTTGCTCGCGGTCACCTCGTTGGGGGCACCCTTGTCTTCCCGGATGAACTGGAAGATACGGCTGGCGTGGTTGGACCCGGAGGTCGACCGCGCCTGCAGCACCATCTTGGCGTAGTTGTCGTCGTCACCGTAGATGACCAGGCCGGCCTGCTGGTAGGCGTCCTGCGCGTTCAGCGTGAGCTTGGCGGTGGCCGTCCAGGCGCCCGACGGCATCGGCTGCACGACGATGTTCGGCGTGTTGTTGGTCGTCTGGTAGATGTCGGTGGCCGAGGTCGGGATGATCAGCTTGCCGTCGGCGACCCGCAGGTCCTGGTTCTCCCGGATGACCGACCAGCGGTCACGGTCGAGCTGGTTGCCCAGGAAGTCGTCCGAGCGGCCGCTGAAGCACACCACGTTCGGCGCGTTCACCTTGATCTGCACCTGAGCGCTGGTCGCGGCGCCCTTGGCGTCGGTCACCGTCACCGTGGCGGTGTAGGTGCCCGGCGCGGTGTAGGTGTAGCTCGCGTTGGCCGTGGTCGGCTCCGGCGAACCGTTCACCCCGAAGTTCCACTTGTAGGTGAGCGCGTCACCCTCGGGGTCGCTGGCGGTGGTGGTGAAGTCCACCTTCAGCGGGGCGATGCCCGTGGTCGCGTTGGCGGCCACCGACACGGTCGGACGCTGGTTCTCCGAGGCGCCCTTGCCGACGAAGTCGACCCAGTTGAAGTTGATCAGGAAGGAGTCGTTCGCCGCGCTCGCCGGCTTGCGCACGACGAAGTACAGCGGGCCACTCGTGACCGGCGGGTTGGTCAGGTTCAGCGTGACGTCCTTGAACGTCTGCCAGCCACCGGTGTTCGCCACGTCGACGGAGCCGATGAGCGTCCCGGTCGCCGGGTCACCCTGCCGGACCTGGATGGTGCCGCCAGTGGTGTTGGACGAGGCCCTGAACCGAATCGCGCTGATGTTGGTCAGGTTGATCGGGTCGAACGACCACCAGTCGCCGTCCTGGATGTTGCCGATGTTCTTGTTGCCGCCCGCGGTGTCGGTCGTGTCCTCGACCGTGACGCCCGCGGCGTCGGTGCCCGTGCCGCCCGTGAT
>NZ_BOOB01000107.1 GCF_016863015.1 Microbispora amethystogenes
TCGTCCGCGAGGACCGCCCCGGAGACAAACGCCTGGTCGCCTACGTCGTCCCCACCACCGACACGACAGGCTCCGGCGCGCTGGGCGAGGAAGGTTCCCCGAGCGGGACGAGCGGGGATGCCATCGACACCGTGAGCGGCGTGGCCGCTGGTTCGGGGACTGCCGGCGCGGTCTCCGCGGATGCCGGCGGGCGGAATACGAGTGGTTCCCCGAGCGAAACGGACGTGGATGCCACCGGTCCGGACGCCGCGAGCCCGGCCGATGGCGGCGCGGTCGCCGCGCGGGTGGATGTCGCGGAGTTGCGGGAGTACGCGGCCTCGCGGTTGCCGGATTACATGGTTCCTCTGGTCGTGCCGATCGAGGCGATGCCGCTGACGGCCAACGGCAAGCTGGACCGCGCCGCCCTGCCCGCACCTGATCAGCCCGCCGCGGGCCGTACGGCGGAAACCCCGATGGAAGAGCTTCTGTGCGGGCTGTTCGCCGAGGTCCTGGGCGTGGAGCAGGTCGGGGCCGAGGCGTCGTTCTTCGACCTGGGCGGCGACTCGCTGCTGGCGATGCGGCTGATCGCCCGCATCAGGTCGGTGCTGGAGACCGAGATCAGCATCGGTGACCTGTTCGGTGAACCGACCGTCGCCGGGCTGGCCCGCATGATCGGCGGGACCGGCCAGGCCCGCCCGGCGCTCACGCCGCTGCCACGGCCCGAGGTGCTGCCGCTGTCGTACGCCCAGCAGCGCATGTGGTTCCTCAACCGCCTCGAAGACGCCGGAGAGGGCGCCGTCTACAACCTCCCGCTGGCGCTGCGCCTGTCGGGCGACCTGGACATGGCGGCCCTGGACGCCGCGATCGGCGACATCGCGGACCGTCACGAGAGCCTTCGTACGATCTTCCCGGAGACCGGCGGCGTCCCGCGCCAGCAGGTTCTCACCGGGGCCGCGGGCCGGCCGGCCGTCGGGGTGACCCAGACCTCCGAGGACGGACTGCGGGACGCGGTCGCCGCCCATCTCGGCGCGGGCTTCGACGTGAGCGTGGAGCTGCCGTGGCGGGCCCACCTCTTCGCTCTCGGCCCGTCGGAGCACGTGCTGCTCATCGTCGCGCATCACATCGCGGTGGACGGCTGGTCGATGGGGGTGCTGGGCCGGGATCTGAGCACGGCGTACGCGGCCCGCCGCGAGGGCCGCGCGCCGAGCTGGCAGCCGCTGCCCGTGCAGTACGCGGACTACGCGCTGTGGCAGCGAGAGGCGCTGGGCGACCTGGACGATCCGGGCAGCCTGATCAGCGGCCAGCTCGGTTACTGGCGTCAGGCCTTGGAGGGGGCGCCGGAGGAGTTGGCGCTTCCGGCCGATCGGCCGCGTCCGGCGGCGTCGTCCTTCCGCGGCGGCAACGTGCATCTGGAGGTGGACGCGCGGACCCACGCCCGGCTGGCGGAGGTCGCACAGAACGGCCGGGCCACGATGTTCATGGTGGCGCACGCGGCCCTGGCCGTGTTGCTGGCAAAGGTCGGCGCGGGGAGCGACATCCCGATCGGTACGGCGATCGCCGGTCGCGGGGACGCGGCGCTGGAGGACCTGGCCGGGTTCTTCGTCAACACCCTCGTCCTTCGCACCGACCTGTCCGGTGACCCGTCGTTCGACGACGTGCTGGCGCGGGTACGGGAGACCGATCTGGCCGCTTACGCACACCAGGACGTCCCGTTCGAACGACTCGTGGAGGAGCTGAACCCCACCCGTTCGCTGTCCCGCAACCCGCTCTTCCAGATCATGCTGGCCGTGCAGAACCTCACGCCCACCGTCTGGGAGCTGCCCGGTCTGCGGGGAGAGTCGCTGCAGCTTGGCGCCGAGGCCGCCCGCATCGACCTGTCCGTGACTCTCGTGGAGCGACGCGACGACGGTGAGCCGTCCGGGATAGGCGGCATGATCCTCTACGCCGCCGACCTGTTCGACGAGGAGACGGCTCAGGCGCTCGCGCGGCGGCTGGTGCGGGTGCTGGAGCAGGTGGCGGCCGATCCGTCCGTACGGCTCAGTGAGCTGGAGGTGCTGGACGAGGCCGAGCGCCGGGCCGTGCTGGGGGAGTGGAACGACACCGCGACGCCGGTCGCGGTCCGCACCTTGCCGGAGCTGTTCGCGGCGCAGGTCGAACGGAC
>NZ_BOOB01000108.1 GCF_016863015.1 Microbispora amethystogenes
AGCGCGGCTACGGCTACGGCCCGGCCTTCCAGGGCCTGCAGGCGGCCTGGCGACGCGGCGAGGACCTGTACGCCGAGGTCGCCCTGCCCGACCAGGAACACCAGGACGCCGCCCTCTTCGGCCTCCACCCCGCCCTGTTCGACGCGGCACTGCACGCACTGCACTTCGGCGGGGATGACACGGACGGCGGCCCCACGATGCTGCCGTTCTCCTGGGCGGGCGTGTCGCTGAGCGCCGTCGGCGCGACGGCGCTGCGCGTCCGGCTGACGCCCGCGGGGCCGAACGCCTTCTCCCTGGAGATCGCGGACACCGAGGGAGCGCCGGTCGCCGCCGTACGGTCGCTCACGTCGCGGCCGGTCGCGCCGGAACAGCTGCAGCCCGCGCAACTGCACGACTCGCTGTACCGGGTCGACTGGACCAAGGTGCCGGCGCCCTCAGCCGTCTCCCTGACGTACGCCGACTGGGCGGCTCTGGACCCGGCCGCGTCAAGGGTGCCGGATGTCATCGTGCTCCGGGTGTCCTCCGGCGACCCGGACGGCGCTTCCGCGGACGAGGCCGCGGTGGTCAGAGCCACGACCCACCAGGTGCTGGCCGCGCTGCAGGAGTGGACGGCCGGCGAGCGGTTCGCCGACAGCAGGCTGCTGGTCGTCACCCGGGGGGCGGTCGCCCCGCTGCCCGGCGCGGACGACGTGACCGACCTCGCCGGCGCGGCTGTCTGGGGGCTGGTGCGGACCGCGCAGCGGGAGCACCCCGACCGGATCGTCCTCGCCGACCTGGACGGCAGCGTGGACGTCGGCGCGGTCATGGCCATCGGCGAGCCGCAGGTTGCGCTCCGCGACGGAGCCGCGTACGCGCCCCGCCTGGTCCGCGTACCCGCCGCGACCACTGAGGCTGAGCCAGTGACGTCGTTCTCCGCCGAGGGGACGGTGCTGGTCACGGGTGGCACGGGGATGCTGGGCCGGTTGGTGGCGCGGCACCTGGTGGTGACGCATGGGGTGCGTCATCTGCTGCTGACCAGCAGGAGCGCCTCGGCCGAGAGCGCCGCTGATCTGATCGGTGAGCTTGCGGACCTCGGCGCCGAGGTGAAGGTGGCGGCGGCCGACGCCGCTGATCGTGCCTCGCTCGCGGGAGTGCTGGCAGGCATCCCGGCGGAGCATCCGCTGGTGGGGGTCGTACACCTGGCGGGTGTGCTGGACGACGGTGTGATCGGGTCGCTGACGCCGGAGCGAATGGATCGGGTGCTGCGTCCGAAGGTGGACGCGGCGCTTAACCTGCACGAGCTGACGCGGGATCATGATCTGGCTGCCTTCGTGCTGTTCTCCTCGGCGTCGGGAGTCTTCGGGACGCCGGGTCAGGGCAGTTACGCCGCGGCGAACGCGTTCCTGGACGCGCTGGCCGCGCACCGCCGGGGAGGTGGCCTCACCGCTCAGTCGCTGGCCTGGGGGCTGTGGGCCGACGATGCCGGGATGGCCGGCGAACTGGCCGACACCGACCGGCAGCGGCTGAGCCGCAACGGCGTGGAGCCCCTGTCGGCTCAGCAGGGGCTGGAGCTGTTCGACGTCGCGTGCACCGTGGACTCCGGCACGCTGGTGCCGATCCGGCTGGACTTCGCCGCGCTCGCCGAAGCGGGAGCGGAGCTTCCGTCCCTCTTCCGCACGCTCGTCCGCGTGCCCACCCGCCGGGTGGCCGCCGTGGGCGGCGGCGCGTCCTCCGCCGTACGGGAGAGGTTCGCCGGACTGACCGCGGCCGAGCGGGTCGCCGCCGCTCTCGACATCGTGCGTACGCAGGCGGCCGCCGTTCTCGGACATGCCGGGGTCGAGGCGATCGAGCCCGACCGGGCCTTCGGTGAGCTGGGCTTCGACTCGCTGTCCGCAGTGGAACTCCGCAACGGACTGAACGCGGCCACCGGGCTGCGGCTGCCGGCGTCGCTGGTCTTCGACTACCCCAACGCGCTCGCGGTCGCCGAGCACATCGCGGCCGAGGTGGTCGGCGCCGACACCCGGCGTACGGCGGTGGCGGCCACGGCCGGCTCGGCCGACGAGCCGCTGGCGATCGTGGGCATGGCGTGCCGCTATCCGGGCGGGGTGT
>NZ_BOOB01000109.1 GCF_016863015.1 Microbispora amethystogenes
TACCGGCTCGCGACCAGTGGTCAGCCGGCCCCGGAGCGTGTCGAGTACGCCCGGCGGCACGCCGGCGCGGAGGTCAGGGCGCAGCTCGTGGAGGTGTTCGGTCAGCGGAAGCTGTTGAAGTGGACGCCGTCGGGCACCGCGCACTTCTTCGTGATGTGGGCGTTCTTCATCCTGGCCTCGGTGTATTTGGAGGCCTACGGGGCGTTGGTGCAGGGGGCGGTGACCGGCAGGCCGGACTTCCACATCCCGCTGATCGGAACCTGGCCGGTGCTGGGTTTCCTGCAGGACGTCATCGCGGTCGCGGCGCTGGCCGGGCTGATCGCCTTCGCGGTCATCCGGGTGCGGAACTCGCCGAAGAAGCTGGGCCGGGGGTCGCGGTTCTCCGGGTCGCATCTGAGCGGCGCCTGGCTCATCCTCTTCATGATCTTCAATGTGATCTGGACGATGTTCCTGTTCCGGGGGGCGGCGGTCAACACCGGCAACTTCCCTTACCGGTCGGGGGCGTTCGCCTCCCAGGCGGTGGCGACGGTCCTGCCCGCCAGCGAGGGGCTGGAGGCCACGGGCCTGCTGCTGCACATCGGCGTCATGCTGGTGTTCCTCGTCATCGTGGTGAACTCCAAGCACCTGCACATCTTCACCGCGCCGTTGAACGTGTTGTTCTCCCGCCGCCCGGACGGGTTGGGCGCGGCCCAGCCGATGCGCAGCGACGGCAGGGTGCTGGATTTCGAGGAGGCCGACCCGGAGACGGATGTGTTCGGCCGCGGCACGATCGCCGACACGTCGTGGAAGGGGTTCCTGGACTTCTACACCTGCACCGAGTGCGGGCGGTGTCAGTCGCAGTGCCCGGCGTGGAACACCGGCAAGCCGCTGTCGCCCAAGATGCTCATCCTCGACCAGCGCGACCACGCCTTCGCGGTCGCCCCGTACCTGCTCGCAGCAGACAAGCACAAGGGCACGGACGGGGGCAGGGACACAGATAAGGCGCGGGAGGGTCTGCCGCAGGATGTGCTGGCTCTGCTGGACAAGCCGCTGGTCGGTGAGGGCGGGGTGATCCATCCCGACGTGTTGTGGTCCTGCACGAACTGCGGCGCCTGTGTCGAGCAGTGCCCGGTGGACATCGAGCACATCGACCACATCCTGGACATGCGCCGCTACCAGGTGATGATCGAGTCGTCGTTCCCGTCCGAGGCGGGGGTGATGCTGAAGAACCTGGAGAACAAGGGCAACCCCTGGGGCATGCCGGAGAGCAGACGCGCCGACTGGATCGAGGAGTTGGACTTCGAGGTCACTCTCGTGGACGAGAGGATGCCTGAGGACACCGAGTATCTGTTCTGGGTGGGCTGCGCCGGGGCGTTGGAGGACCGGGCGAAGAAGACGACCAAGGCGGTGGCGGAGTTGCTGCACATCGCGGGGGTGAAGTTCGCTGTGCTCGGCCCGGCCGAGGCGTGCTCGGGCGATCCCGCCCGGCGTCTGGGCATGGAGTTCCTGTTCAGCATGCTGGCCCAGCAGAACGTGGAGACGCTGAACGAGGCCGGCGTCAAGAAGATCGTCGCGACCTGCCCGCACTGCTTCAACACCCTGGCCAACGAATACCCGCAGCTCGGCGGCACGTATGAGGTCGTGCACCACACCCAGTTGCTGGCCCATCTGGTCGAGGAGGGCAGGCTCACCCCGGTCACCCCGATCGAGGAGAAGATCACCTACCACGACCCGTGTTTCCTCGGCCGGCACAACAAGGTCTACGCCCAACCGCGGGACATCATGGCCAAGGTGCCCGGGGTCACCACCCAGGAGATGCACCGCTGCAAAGAACGTGGTTTCTGCTGCGGCGCCGGCGGCGCGCGCATGTGGATGGAAGAACGCATCGGCAAGCGCATCAACACCGAACGGGTCGATGAGGCGCTGACCACCGACCCCGACACCGTCTCCACCGCATGCCCGTTCTGCCTCGTCATGCTCGGCGACGCGATCAACGAGAAGAAGAACGCCGGCCAGGCCAAGGAGTCCATCGAGGTCGTCGACGTCGCCCAACTCCTCATCAAATCCGTCAA
>NZ_BOOB01000110.1 GCF_016863015.1 Microbispora amethystogenes
GACGGCGGTGACCGCCAGGTAGGCGGTGGTGCCGATGCAGCGGGTGCCGGCGGTGACGGTCAGCTTGACCTTCGCCGTGGAGGCGGGGGTCAGCTTGAAGTAGTCGAACTTGACCGTCTTGGACGCCGTCTGGTTGACGCCGAAGCCGAACAGGCCGACCTTGCCGGTGCCCGCCACGGCGCTGTTCTTCACCGCGGTGACCGTGCCGTTGGTGGCCAGGTCGGTCCAGGTGGTGCCGTCGGAGGAGTAGGCGCCGGTGAAGCTGTCTCCCACCTTCTTCAGGCGCAGCCACCACACCCCGGAGGTCAGGTCGGTGACCTGGGGCTGCGGGTCCTGCACGACGCCGCCGACCTCGCTGCGCAGCTCGAGCCGCCGGGTGACGGCGGAGCCCGCGGCGTTGTCCGCGACGTAGTCGAACTTCACGTAGTTCTCGTCGTCGCCGTAGACGATCAGGCCGCCCTGCTGGAACTGCTCGTTGAGAGCCGAACCGTCGACCTTGGTCTCCAGCGTCCAGTCACCGCTCGGCGCGGTCTGCAGGATGAAGTTCTTCGGGTTGCTGTTGTCGGACCCGTAGATGTCACCCTTGCTCGTGTCGATCTGGAGCTGACCACCACTGACCCGCGCCGCCGTCGCGTCGTAGCGCACGTTGGCGTTCCAGCGGCAGAGGTCGAGCGCGGTGCCCTCGAACTCGTCGCCCGGGTCCGAGGCTGTGGCCTTGTCGTCCGGCGTGATGTGGAACCAGTCGAAGGCCGCGTCCGTCACCGGGTTGTTCGTCGAGGCCAGCGAGATCAGGCCGATCTTCGGGTTGGAGATCCCGGCGAGCGGCTTGGTCTCCGACATCGCCGTGAAGTTGGTGCCGTCCGAGGAGTAGTGCGCGGTGATGTTGGTGCCGTCGCTGACGAACCGCACGTACACCGTGTCGGGGTAGGCGTCCCCGAGGTTGGCCGTGTTGCTCGCCGTCACCTCGTTGGGGCTGCCCTTGTCTTCCCGGATGAACTGGAAGATGCGGTTGGCGTGGTCGTCGGTGCCCCGTGCCTGCAGCACCATCTTGGCGTAGTTGTCGTCGTCGCCGTAGACGACCAGGCCCGCCTGCTGGTAGGTGGTGAGCGCCTTCAGCGTGAGCTTGGCGGTGGCCGTCCAGGCGCCCGACGGCATCGGCTGCACGACGATGTTCGGCGTGTCGCCGCCCGTGCTGTAGATGTCGGTGGGCGAGGTCGGGATGATCAGCTTGCCGTCGGCGACCCGCAGGTCCTGGTTCTCCCGGATGACCGACCAGCGGTCACGGTCGAGCTGGTTGCCCAGGAAGTCGTCGGAACGGCCGGTGAAGCACGCCGTGGCCGGCGCGTTCACCCTGATCTGCACCTGGGCGCTGCCGGCGGCGCCCTTGGCGTCGGTCACCGTCACCGTGGCGGTGTAGGTGCCCGGCGCGGTGTAGGTGTAGCTCGCGTTGGCCGTGGTCGGCTGCGGCGAACCGTTCACCCCGAAGTCCCACTTGTAGGTGAGCGCGTCGCCCTCGGGGTCGCTGGCGGTGGTGGTGAAGTCGACCTTCAGCGGGGCGATGCCCGTGGTCGCGTTGGCGGCCACCGACACGGTCGGGCGCTGGTTGTTGGTAGCGCCCTTGCCGACGAAGTCGACCCAGTTGAAGTTGAGCAGGTAGGCGTCGTTGGCCGCGCTCGCCGGCTTGCGCACGACGAAGTACAGCGGGCCGCTGGTCGTCGGCGGGTTGGTCAGGTCGACCGTCACGTCCTTGAACGTCTGCCAGCCGCCGGTGGGCGCGATGTCCACCGAACCGACCAGCGTGCCGTTGTCGGGGTTGCCCTGCCGGATCTGCACGGTGCCGCCGGCGCCGGCCGAGGAGGCGCGGAGACGGATCGCGGTGATGTCGGTCAGGTTGATCGGGTCGAACGACCACCAGTCGCCGTCCTGGACGAAACCGATGTTCTTGTTGCCGCCCGCGGTGTCGGTCGTGTCCTCGGTCTGCACGCCCGCGGCGTCGGTGCCCGTGCCGCCGGTGACG
>NZ_BOOB01000111.1 GCF_016863015.1 Microbispora amethystogenes
CCCTTCAGCGAACTTGTCCCCCCCGCGGGCGGGGTCGGCGACGCCGACGGCGAAGCCGACGGAGAAGCGGACGGCGACACCGACGGGGACGGGGACGGGCTCGGGGAGGTGGAGGTGCCGGTGTCGAAGGTGAAGGCGTCCAGGTCGAACAGGTAGCCCTGCCCGGTCGCGCCGCGGAACACCAGATACAGGGTGGTCGTCCCGGCCGGTGCGCCGCTGAGGTTCGCTGAGACGTCGGCGAAGGTCTCCCAGCCGCCGGTGGCCGCCACGTTCACCGTGCCGAGCAGGGTGCCGGTCGCCGACCCCGCCCGCACCTCCAGCCGGCCGCCGACCCCGCCGGAGGACACCCGCGCGGTGATCCGGGTGGCGTTGGCGAGGTTGTAGGGGGTGAAGGAGATCCAGTCGCCGTCGTCGGTGTAGCCGACGGTCTTGCCGCCCTCGGCGGTGGTGTGGTCGGCGGTCTGCACGCCCTGCTGGGCGCCGAAGTGCTCGGCCTGGCGGTGCCGCGGCTGCAACGTGCGGACGATGGTGGTGGTCAGGCCGCCCTTGTCGGTGTAGGACGCCTGCAGCACCCCGTAGATGTTGGCCGCCGAGTCGTGCTCACCATCCACCGGCACCGCGATCGACCCCGAACACCCATTCTTGGAGGTGATCTGGTGGGCGTGGCTGTCATGCCCGAGGAAGTAGGTGACCGACACCTGCGAGCAGTCGATCGTCCCGTCCTCGGGGTCGGACACATTCACCTGGAAGGGCACCGTGTCACCGAAGGAGAACAACTGCCCCTCCACCGGCGAGGTGAACGCCACCGACGGCGCGGTGTTACCCACGTTCACCGTCACACTCGCCGTCCCGGTCAACCCCTGCGGGTCACGCACCGTCAACGTCGCCGTGTACGTCCCGTTCGTGGAGTAGGTCTTGGACGGGTTGGCCGAGGTGGAGGTGGTCCCGTCCCCGAACGCCCACGAATAACTCAGCGCCCCACCCTCCGGATCGGAACTCCCGGCGGAGGAGAAGTTCACCGTCAGCGGCGCCGCGCCGGAGGTCTTGTCCGCCGATGCTTTGGCGATGGGGTTGCGGTTGGCCTTGCCGATGTACTCGATCCGGTACAGCGCCTGGTTGTTGGATCCGGTGCCGTAGTCCAGGACATACAGCGCGCCATCGGGGCCGAACGCCATGTCCATGACCTGCGTGCCCGACCAGGGGAACGCGCTGATCTCGCCGTACCCGCCATCCGAGCGGACCTCGATCGCCTTGATCCACTTGCGGCCGTACTCCCCGGCGAAGAACCGCCCGTCCAGCGCCTGGGGGAACTTCACCGAGGAGTTCAGGTTCGGGTCATACCGGTAGACCGGGCCGCCCATCGGCGACTCAGACCCGCCGCCGAACTCCGGCGGCGATCCGGCGTCCCCGCCGTAGCGGATCCAGGCCGGCTTGGCCGCCGGGAGCGTGGACAGCCCGGTGTTGCGGAAGGAGTTGTTGGTCGGCCCGCCCGCGCAGTTGTACTTCGCCCCCGTGCTGTTGGTCGCGAAGTTCCACTCGTTGTAGGTCTCGCTGCTGCTGTTGGACCCGGTGCAGTACGGCCACCCCATGTTCCCCGCGCTGGTGATGCGGTTGAACTCCACCTGCCCCTGCGGCCCGCGGTTGGAGTTGGTCGACCCCGCGTCCGGCCCGTAGTCACCCAGGTAGACCACCCCGGTGGCCTTGTCCACACTCATCCGGAACGGGTTGCGCAACCCCATCGCATAAATCTCCGGCCGGGTCTTGGCCGTCCCGGGCGGGAACAGGTTCCCGCTCGGGATCGTGTACGACCCGTCCGGCTGCGGTTTGATCCGCAGCAGCTTGCCCCGCAGGTCGTTGGTGTTGGCCGCGGTGCGCTGCACGTCGTACTGCGGGTTGCGGTCCGTGCGCTCGTCCAGCGGCGAGTACCCGCCCGACTCGAACGGGTTGCTGTCATCACCCGTGGTCAGATACAGGTTCCCCGCCGCGTCGAAGTCGATGTCACCCCC
>NZ_BOOB01000112.1 GCF_016863015.1 Microbispora amethystogenes
CCCGTTGAACTCCCGGTCCCACGTGGCCACGTAGGTCGAGTCGTTCAGGTGGCCGGCCGCGATCGCGGTGCCGAAGTAACGGCCGCTCTGCGCGGCGGCCGCCCCGAGGGTGCTCTCCGCGGCGCCGACGGGGGTGGACGCCGCCAGGGCCGTCACCACCCCGAGTATGCCGAGAGCCCCGGCGGCCAGCACCCGGCGGGAACCGCCGAGTCGTCGCCGGGCTCGTCTCACAGGTATGGCGGTGTCGTCCATGCCTGAGCCTCCAGTGCTAGATGAACAAGGGTGCTTGCCGAACATGGTGTGAAGAAGCGGTGGTGCCGAAAGAAACGGTGGTGCGCGATGAATCGGTGGTGCGGGAAGAACGAGTGCTGAGACGAACGCGGATGGACGCGGGAAGACGCCCGCGACGTCGCACACGGCCCGTCACGGACCGCGGCACCGGCATGCGGCCCCTGCCGTTCACCACCGACCGGTCAGAAGGAGGCCGCCGGGGATCAGTCTGGAAACGTCGGCGTAACGTGTCAAGGCGTTGTGTCGATCTCTCGGCGGCGGGCCGTCAGGGCCGTATCCCCGCGGGAGCCGGACGTTCACCCGGAGGGGCACCTGTCCGGCGGATATCCGCGGCGGCCCGGGCTCCGGCGTGCCGTGACAACGGCTGTGAAAGTTTCACCGCGGCCGGGCCGGCGAGCGCACCGGCCGCTTCGTGGTCGTCCCAGTTCGGGCGCTCCTCCCGGCCGCGGGCGCCCACCCGGGAACGGCCCGCGTGTTGACACACCCCGCGTCGTCGTATTGGCTCCGCCGCACCACCACCGACATGGGTCAGATGTGAGAAGGGAGTTCACATCGCCGAAATGTTAACGCTCACAGGATCAGCGTTCACCGGACCAGCGCTCGCGGGACCACGCGGGCCGGTCCGCCGGTTCTCCGGCCCGGCCCGGCCACGGGCGGCGTGGACCTCCGCTGTCCCCGTGACCGGTGGTCGCGGCTCGCGCTCCGCGCGGCCGCGGGGCGTCGTCCGGAGCTGAACCGTCGCCGGCCCGTATCGCGACGCTTCCGCGGCCCGCGATGTTAGCGATAACTCGCTCCTGGCGGCCGCGCCCGGCCATCCGGCGCTCCCCGGCAGTGAACGCTCCCACCCGCTCCGCCGAATCCGGCCCCCGGCCCACGCCTTCCACAGCCGGGGGTCACGGGGACGGGGTTGCCGTCCCTCCGCCAGTGAGGGGCGGCGAACCCGTCCCCACCGCCTCCACCCCCCAGAGGAGAAGACAATGCATCCAGCGCCGCCCCGTGTGACCGGGCGCCGGAGACGATCGCCTGCGGCCCTCCTGACGTGCCTGCTCGCGGCGCTCGCGACCCTGCTCGCCGGCGCGCTCGTGGCCATGACGCCGGCCACGGCCGCGACCGTCGACACCAACGCGTGGTACGTGCTGGTCAACCGCAACAGCGGCAAGGCCCTGGACGTGTACAACCTCTCCACCGCCGACGGCGGGTCGCTCGTGCAGTGGGCCCGGAACAACGGCAACAACCAGCAGTGGCGGTTCGTCGACTCCGGCGGTGGCTACTACCGCGTGCAGTCGCGGCACTCCGGCAAGGTGATGGACGTCGCCAACCTCTCCACCGCCGACGGCGCCGCCGTCGTGCAGTGGAGCGACGGCAACGGCGTCAACCAGCAGTTCCGGCTGGCGGACTCCGCGGACGGCTACGTACGGCTGATCAACCGCAACAGCGGCAAGGCCGTGGAGGTGCAGAACGCCTCCACCGCCGACGGTGGCAAGATCGTGCAGTACTCCGACTGGGGCGGCACCAACCAGCAGTGGCAGCTCGTCCGCGTCGACGGCGGCACCAGCTCCCCGTCGGCGTCCCCGTCCGTGTCTCCGTCCGTGTCCCCGTCCGTGTCACCGTCGGCGTCCCCGAGCGCCCCCTCGGGGACGTTCACCAACCCGG
>NZ_BOOB01000113.1 GCF_016863015.1 Microbispora amethystogenes
AAAGTGAGACGTGCCCGGTAGTGGCGCCTGACCTCCGGGATGCAGGCACAGTCCTGCCCTTCCGGGCACGGGCAGGGGCGCGCGTCGAGAACCAGGGTGAATCGCGCCGGGTAGCGGACGCTGCGGCCCAGTCCGGTGAGGTGGACCTGTCCGCTGTCCAGTGGCCGGCACAGGCCGTCCAGGACCGGGCGGGTGAACTCGGGTGCGTCGGCCAGATGCAGCACGCCGCGGTGGGCGAGTGAGACCGCGCCGGGGCGGTTGCCCGCAACGCTGCCGAAGATCGCCGCCGATGTGGACGTGTGATGCGGCGCCGACAGCGGAGGCGTGACCCCCGGCGCCCTGCCGGGGCGTCCGGCCAGCGAATGAATCTCGGCGACCTGGCGGGCGGCCTGGTCGGTCAGGGGCGGCAGGATGCCGGGGAGGCGTTCGGCGAGCATCGTGGCCGGGCCGTCGCCGGACAGGAACAGGTGGTGCCCGCCCGCCGCGCAGACCTCCAGCGCGCGGCGGGCCGCCTCGTTACCGCGCACATCAGCCAGGTCGACGGCGAACGGCGACGATGGTGCGACCTCCGGCCCGTGGTCATGATGGTTGCGGAGGGTTCCGTGGCGGAGATCGTCGACGACGTCGGCCAGGCGGGTTGCGGGGATCACCACGGCGCCGGGCACCTGGGCCGCCTCCCCCGCGCATGCGGCGGGGACGACGACTGTGCTGATTCCGGCTCTGACCGCGGCGGTCACCATCGGCAGGACGCCTCTGATGGGGCGTATCTGGCCGTCCAGGGCCAGTTCGCCGAGGAACACCCGCCCGGTGATCCGTTCGGGTGGGATGAGGCCTGCGGCGGCCAGCGCCGCGACGGCCAGGGCGAGATCGGCCGCCGCGTTGTAGACCGGGAGCGCCGGTGTCACGCTCACCGTGACGGGTGTGTCCGGCCAGGGTGGTGCGCCGTTGGTGATCGCGGCCCGGATCCTCGCGCGGGCGGGCCAGACCGACAGCTCGGGCAGGCCGACCACATGCAACCCCGCATCACCGGGTGCGGCACCGGCACCGGCGTGGGTGTCGGCGTCGATGTCGATGAGGTGCGCGGACAGGCCGGTCAGGGTGACCGTTCGGGTGGAGGCGTGGCCCATGCCGGTCACCAGCCCTCCGGCAGCACCGGGCGGGTCCCGTCGGGGTAGGCGGCGGCTCTGTCGGCGATCTCGTCGGCCATTCCGGCGAAGTCCAGGCCGCAGATGGTTTCCGGGGACAGGGCGCAGTCCAGCGCGGTGCGGATCAGGCCCGCCAGGCTGTAGCGGGGATCAGCCGTCAGTGCCCGTTCCACCGCGACGCACGCCAGGGGCCCGTCTCCGGTGCGCAGGGCGAGGAAGGCCAGCAGCGCGGCAGGCGGGGCGGCGAAGTCTGGTTCGGCTCTGCGGGTGAGCTGGGTCCACAACCGGGTGTGGGTGGCGTCGTCGTATCGGCCGATCAGGGTCATGGCGGCGTCGCGGACCAGGATCGCGGTGAGCCGCACGCTCAGTTCGGCGACCTCGCCGGGGGACAGGTCCTGCCCGGCCTGGGTGCGGTCCAGCGCGGCGGTGATGTGGTTAAGGCCCTCGTGGTACCAGTCGTGACCGCCCTCACGGGTGAGCAGGGTGCGCGCCCGGGTGCAGGCCTGCCGGGTGGCGGCGGTCAAGTGGTCGCGGTCGGGTCCGCCGGTGGGGGCGAGCATGGCGGTGAGGGCCGCGCGGTCGGGCCGGGCGACGTATCCGGCGAACACCGCCGCTGCGGCGGCCGGATTGGTCCCAACGTCGTACGGGACGCCGCCCGGTGGGCAACAGGCGGGGTCGGGGCAGGTGTAGGACCAGTAGCGGCCGTCGTCGACCCGCAGGGCGTCGATCGTGGTGATGCCCGCCTCCGC
>NZ_BOOB01000114.1 GCF_016863015.1 Microbispora amethystogenes
AGAGCGAGACGTGCCCGGTAGCGGCGCCTGACCTCCGGGATGCAGGCACAGTCCCGCCCTTCCGGGCACGGGCAGGGACGGGCATCGAGAATCAGAGTGAAGCGCGCCGGGTAGCGGACGCTGCGGCCCACCCCGGCGAGGTGGACCTGTCCGCTGTCCAGCGGCCGGCACAAGCCCTCCAGGACCGGACGGGCGAACTCCGGCGCTTCGGCCAGATGCAGCACGCCGCGGTGGGCGAGCGAGACCGCACCGGGGCGATTGGCCGCCACGCTGCCGAAGATCGCCGCAGCAGTCTCCGAATGGTGCGGCGCCGACAGCGGAGGTGTGACCCCCGGCACCCTGCCCGGGTGTCCGGCCAGGGAGTGAATTTCGGCGACCTCCCGCGCGGTCTCGCCGGTCAGCGGAGGCAGGATGCCCAAGAGGCGTTCGGCGAGCATCGTGGCCGGGCCGTCGCCAGACAGGAACAGGTGGTGCCCGCCCGCCGCGCAGACCTCCAGCGCGCGGCGGGCCGCCTGGTTGCCCGGCACGTCGGCCAGGTCGACGGCGCATGAAGGTGACTGCGCGGGGTCCGGCTCGCGGCCGTGATGATCGCGGAAAGCCGCGTGACGGAGCTGGTCGACAACGTCGGCCAGCCAGGTTGCGGGCATCACCACAGCGCCGGGCACATGCGCCGCCTCCCACGCGCATTCGGCGGGGACGACGACTGTGCTGAATCCGGCCCGGACCGCGGCGGCCACCATCGGCAGGACGCCTCTGATGGGGCGTATCTGGCCGTCCAGCGCCAGCTCACCGAGGAACACCCGCCCGGCGATCCGTTCGGGTGGGATGAGGCCTGCGGCGGCCAGCGCCGCCACGGCCAGGGCGAGATCGGCCGCCGCGTTGTAGACCGGGAGCGCCGGTGTCACGCTCAGCGTGATCCTCGCGTCCGGCCAAGGCGTTCCACTGTTCAGGATTGCCGCGCGGATCCTGGCGCGGGCGGGCCAGACCGACAGTTCTGGCAGGCCGAGCAGATGCAACTCCGCGTCGCCGGGTGCGGCATCGGCCTCAACGTCGACCACATGCGCGGATAGGCCGGTCAGGGTGATCGTTCGGGTGGAGGCGTGGCTCATGCCGGTCACCAGCCCTCCGGCAGCACCGGGCGGGCTCCGTCCGGGCATTGGGCGGCCTTGTCGGCGATCTCGTCGGCCATTCCGGCGAAGTCCAGGCCGCAGATGGTTTCCGGGGACAGGGCGCAGTCCAGCGCGGTGCGGATCAGGCCCGCCAGGCTGTAGCGGGGATCGGCCTCAAGGGCCCGTTCCACCGCGACGCGCGCCAGGGGCCCGTCTCCGGTGCGCAGGGCGAGGAACGCCAGCAGTGCGGCAGGCGGGGCGGCGAAGCCTGGTTCGGCCCGTCGGGTGAGCTGGGCCCACAACCGGATGTGGGTGGCGTCGTCGTATCGGCCGATCACGGTCATGGCGGCGTCGCGGACCAAGATCGCGGTGAGCCGCACGCTCAGCTCGGCGACCTCGCCGGGGGACAACTCCTGCCCGGCCCGGGTGCGGTCCAGCGCGGCGGTGATGTGGTCGAGGCCCTCGTGATACCAGTCGTGACCGCCCCCACGGGTGAGCAGGGTGCGCGCCCGGGCGCAGGCCTCCCGGGTGGCGGCGGTCACGTGGTCGCGGTCGTGGCCGCCGGTGGGGGCGAGCATGGCCGTGAGGGCCGCGCGGTCGGGCCGGGCGACGTACCCGGCGAACACCGCCGCCGCGGCGGCCGGGTTGTCCCCAACGTCGTAGGGGGCGCCGTCGGGTGGGCAGCAGGTGGGGTCGGGGCAGGTGTAGGACCAGTAGCGGCCGTCGTCGACCCGCAGGGCGTCGATCGTGTCGATGCCCGCCTCCGA
>NZ_BOOB01000115.1 GCF_016863015.1 Microbispora amethystogenes
AACACTGAGCGTGCTGAGCCGTACGGACGGGTCGGAGGCGACCTGCTCCAGCACGCGCACCAGGCGTCTCGACAGCGCTTGGGCGGTGGCCTCGTCGAACAGGTCGACGGCGTAGAGGATGCCGCCGATCAGCCCGGCGGGAGTTCCTCTCTCGTCCCGCCGCTCCACGAGCGTCACCGAAAGGTCGAAGCGAGCCGTGTCCTCACTCGCGGACTGCGCCGGCTCGACCTGCAACCCGGCGAGGTCCCACTGCTCCGAGCCCCCGCCGTTCTGTACGGCCAGCGTGACCTGGAAGAGCGGGTTGCGGGACAGGGAGCGGGCCGGGTTGAGGTCCTCCACGAGACGTTCGAACGGCACGTCCTGGTGGGCGTAGGCGGCCAGGTCGGTCTCCCGTACCCGCGCCAGCACGTCTTCGAACGACGGGTCGCCGGACAGGTCCGTACGCAGGACGAGCGTGTTGACGAAGAACCCGGCCAGGTCCTCCAGCGCCGCGTCCCCACGACCGGCGATCACCGTACCGATCGGGATGTCGGAGCCCGCACCCATCCGCGCCAGCAGCATCGCGAGCGCCGCGTGGGCCACCATGAACATCGTGGACTGGCCGTTCTGGGCGACCTCCACCAGCCGAGCGTGGGTCTCCGCGTCCACCTCGACCGGCACGTTGGCGCCGCGGAAGGAGGACACGGCCGGGCGTGGCCGGTCGGCCGGGAGCGCCACCTCCTCCGGCGTGCCTTCGAGAGCCTGACGCCAGTAGCCGAGCTGGCCGCTGACCAGGCTTTCCGGGTCGTTCAGGTCGCCCAGGACCTCCCGCTGCCACAACGCGTAGTCGGCGTACTGGACGGGCAGCGGCCGCCACTCCGGCGCCCGGCCGTCGCGGCGGGCCGCGTAGGCCACGCGCAGGTCGCGGCCCAGTACGCCCATCGACCAGCCGTCCACCGCGATGTGATGGACCACGATCAGCAGCACGTACTCGGACGGCGCGACCGCGAGCAGGTGAACGCGCAAGGGCAGGTCGGCGGTGAGATCGAACCTGCGCCCCGCGTACGAGGCGAGCGTCTCCGGAAGGTCCTGCTCCGTGGTCTCCGCGAGCAGCAGCGCCGGACGGCCGGCGGGCCCGTCCAGGATGTGCTGGCGGGGGACTCCGTCGGTCTCGGGGAAGACTGTGCGCAGGCTCTCGTGACGGTCCGCGATGTCACCGATCGCCGCCTCCAGCGCCGCGATGTCCGGGTCCCCCGACAGGCGGAGCGCGAGCGAGAGGTTGTACGCCGCGCCCTCTCCCGCGTCTTCGAGGCGGTTGAGGAACCACATGCGCTGCTGGGCGTACGACAGCGGCAGCACCTCGGGCCGCGGCACCGGCGTGAGCGCCCGCCGGACCTGGCCGGTCCCGCCGATCATCCGGGCCAGCCCGGCGACGGTCGGCTCACCGAACAGGTCACCGATGCTGATCTCGGTCTCCAGCACCGCCCGGATGCGGGCGATCAGCCGCATCGCCAGCAGCGAGTCGCCGCCCAGGTCGAAGAACGACGCCTCGGCCCCGACCTGCTCCAGACCGAGCACCTCGGCGAACAACCCGCACAGCACCTCTTCGGCGGGTGTCGCCGGGCCCCGGCCACCCCGCAGACCCGCGACATCCGGCGCGGGCAGCGCGGTACGGTCCAGCTTGCCGTTGACCGTCAGCGGCATCGCCTCGATCGGCACGACCAGAGGGACCATGTAATCCGGCAGCCGGCCTGCGGCGTGCTCCCGCAGCGCTTCGACGTCCATCTGGCCATCGGCCGGGACGACGTAGGCGACCAGGCGCTTCTCGTCTGGGCGGTCCTCGCGTACGA
>NZ_BOOB01000116.1 GCF_016863015.1 Microbispora amethystogenes
TGGGCAGGCCGCAGGTGTCGGGCAACACCGCGACGTGGGCGGACATCGCGCCCGGCGCGGACCTGGTCGTGCAGGCGCAGCCCCGCGGGTTCGTGCACTACGTGGTGCTGAAACAGAAGCCGACCGCGCCGGTGGAGATCCGGCTGCCGGTCGAGCTGGCCGGAGCCGACCTGTCCAAGGACTCCAGGAACCGGCTGAAGCTGGTCGACAACGCCGGCAAGGACAAGGGCGAGGTGGTCGCCGCCGCGCCGCCGCCGCACATGTGGGACGCGGCGGCGGCCGACTCCCCGGACGCGGGCAGGAGGTCGGAGGTCGGCTCGTCGATCGAGAAGGGTTCCGGCGGCCCGGTCCTGGTGCTGAAGCCGTCGATGGACTTCCTGAATGCGCCGGACGTGACGTACCCGGTGACGATCGACCCGTACATGCAGATGACCCTGCAGACCGACACGTTCGTCTCCGACGACTACCCCAACTCGGCGACCTCGGCGACGTGGTTGCACGTGGGCCGGTTCGGGTCGGGGACGAAGACCGCGCGCACGTACCTGCAGTTCAAGCTCGGCGGCCTGGTCAGCAAGCACATCATGAACGCCGACCTGTACCTGTCGAACTACAAGGCCAACGCCTGCGGCGGCGTGGCCGCCGGCCTGGGCATCCGGGTCAAGCGGGTCACCTCCGCCTGGTCGTCGTCCACGCTGACACAGTCGAACCACCCGACCTCGACCACGACCGGGATGGTGGACAACACCAGCCAGGCCTACGGGTACGACTCCAGCTGTCCCGAGCACGACATGCTGTGGTCGATCGAGGACATCGTGCAGTACTGGACCGACCACCCGACCGACAACTACGGCCTGCAGGTCCGCGCGGTGTCGGAGACCCAGGCCACCAACTGGCGGATGTACCGCTCCTCCGAAAACACCGTCGGCGCGGACGGCCCGCGGCTGACGATCCAGTGGAACTCCTACCCGACCGTCCCGCACCACCTGACCGCCAACCCCTCAGCGGGCGGCACCAACGGCGGCACGTTCGTCACCTCCCTCACCCCCACGCTGACCGGCATGGTCGGCGACGGCGAGTGGGACACCGAGACGATCAGCTTCTATCTGGAGCACGACCCGAACTATCCCGCCGAGGGCACCGGCAGCGTGTGGACCGGCAGCGTGACCGGCATTCTGCAGGGCGAGCTGGGCACGGTGACCGTCCCGTCGGGCAAGCTGGTCGACGGCTACCACTACCGGTGGCGGGCCAGAGGCGACGACGGCACCGACTACTCCCGCGACTACTCCTCCTACCGGTACTTCACCGTCGACATGACCGCCCCGGCCGCGCCCACGATCTCCTGCCCGGACTACGCCTCGGGGGTCTGGACGGCGACGGCATCCGCTCCGGTGACCTGCACCCTCGACACCACCTCCGCGGACGGCGCGGGCTACTACTGGGGGCTGGACGACGCCTCGGCGCCGGAACTGGTCGAGGACAACGACGGCGGCGGCGACCCCAAGACGATCACCATCGACCCCTCCCAAGGCTGGCACACCCTGTCGGTCAAGGCCCGCGACATGGCCCTGCGCACCTCCACCGTCACCACCTACAGCTTCGGCGCAGGCGCGGGCGAGGTGACCGCGCCGCTGGCCGGCGACCGCACCCAGGCCGCCGTCACCCTGGGTTCCCGCGCCGCCCCCGGCGCCACCGGGGTCCGGTACGAATACAAGGCCGACGTCAGCGGTTCCGGAACGTGGGCGGCGATCCCCCCGGCG
>NZ_BOOB01000118.1 GCF_016863015.1 Microbispora amethystogenes
AACCCGCGGATCTTGACCTGGTCGTCGGCCCGCCCGGACACCACGATCTGCCCGTCGGCGGTCCAGTACGCCAGGTCACCCGTCCGGTACATCCGCTCCCCAAGAGCGAACGGACACGCGACGAACCGCTCAGCCGTCAACGCCGGCCGTTTCGCATACCCGCGCGCCAATCCGGCGCCCGCGAGATACAACTCGCCGGTCACGCCGGGCGGCACCGGCCGCAGGTGGTCGTCCAGGATGTAGGTCCGGGTGTTCTCGATCGGCCGCCCGATCGGCACCGCACCCACACCGGCCGACAACGGGCCGCTCATCGTCGCGATCACCGTGGCCTCGGTCGGACCATAGGCGTTGACGAACCGGCGGCCCTCCGCCCACCGCTCCACCAACGACGACGGGCACACCTCACCCGCCACCGACACCGTGCGCACCGAGGGGGCCAGGTCATCGGCCGCGGCCAGCACCGACGGCGGCATCATCAGGTGCGTCACCCCGAAGGCGGCGGTGACCTCGCCCAGCGACCCGTACGGCGGCAGCATCTCGCTGCCGGCCACCACCAACGCACCCCCCGACAACAAAGCGGTGCAGAACTCCGCGAACGCCACATCGAAACTCAGCGAGGTGAACTGCAGCACCCGCGCCCCGCCCCCCGCCCCCAACCGGGCGATGTGCGCCGCCGCCAGGCTGCCGACCCCGCGATGGGAGACCACCACACCCTTCGGCGTCCCGGTCGACCCCGAGGTGTAGATCACATACGCCGGATGATCGAGGTGCAGCGGCGCCACCCGATCCGCATCCGACGGCGCAGTGCCCGGCAACCCCGACAGGTCCAGCAGGTCGAACACCACCCGCGGCGCATCAGCGGCAGCAGCCGACAACGACGGTTCCGTGGTGGTGGTGCACACCGTCAGCACCGGGGCGGCGTCGTCCAGCATGAAGGCGATCCGCGACGCGGGGTGACGGGGGTCTATCGGCAGGTAGCCCGCACCCGCCTTACCCACCCCCAGAAGCACCGCGATCAGCTCCGGCGAGCGCTCCATCATCACGCCGACCAGGTCCTCCGGACCCACGCCCCGGCCCATCAGCTCATGCGCGATCCGGTTGGCCGCCGCGTCCAACTCCGCATACGACCACGACCGACCCGCTCCGATCACCGCCACCGCGTCCGGCGTCAGCGCCACCTGCGCCTCGAACAACCCGCCGAACGTCCCCTCCGCCACTCCGGCAGCGGTGTCGTTCCACCCCCACAGCACCGCCTCCCTCTCGACCTCGTCCAACACCTCGACCTGGCTGAGCCGTACAGAGGGGTCGGAGGCCACCTGCTCCAGCACCCGCACCAACCGCTGGGCGAGCGCCTGGGCGGTGGACTCGTCGAACAGGTCGGCGGCGTAGAGCAGCCCGCCGATCAGGCCGGCCGGAGCCCCGGTCTCGTCCCGGTGCTCCACCAGCGTCAGCGACAGATCGAACCGGGCCGTCGCGTCCGCCGGCCCCTCGTCCAGTGGGGCAACTCTCAGGCCGGGCAGGTCCCACTGGCCCTGGGCCTCCGGCAGGTTCTGCAGGACCAGCATCACCTGGAAGAGCGGGTTGCGGGACAGGGAGCGGGTGGGGTTGAGCTCGTCCACGAGGCGTTCGAAGGGGACGTCCTGGTGGGCGTAGGCGGCCAGGTCGGTCTCCCGCACCCGGCTC
>NZ_BOOB01000119.1 GCF_016863015.1 Microbispora amethystogenes
GTACAGAGGGGTCGGAAGCCACCTGCTCCAGCACCCGCACCAACCGCCGTGCGAGCGCCTGAGCCGTCTCCTCATCGAACAGATCGGCGGCGTACAGGACACCACCGCCCAGCCCGGCCGGAGCCCCGGCCTCGTCCCGGCGCTCCACCAGCGTCACCGACAGATCGAACCGGGCGACTTCTTCGGACGAGGGCTGCGCCGAGGACACCTGGAGAGCCGGCAGGTTCCACGTGGGCGGTGTGGCGTTCTGCACGGCCAGCATGATCTGGAAGAGCGGGTTGCGCGACAGCGAACGCGCCGGGTTGAGCTCCTCCACGAGGCGCTCGAACGGGACGTCCTGATGGGCGTAGGCGGCCAAATCGGTCTCCCGCACCCGCGCCAGCACGTCGTCGAACGACGGGTCGCCGGACAGATCGGTGCGAAGGACGAGCGTGTTGACGAAGAACCCGGCCAGATCCTCCAGCGCGGCATCCCCGCGACCGGCGATCGCCGTACCGATCGGGATGTCGCTCCCCGCGCCGACCTTCGCCAGCAGCACCGCGAGCGCCGCGTGGGCCACCATGAACATCGTCGCGTTTCCGCCCTGCGCCAGCTCCACCAGCCGGGCATGGGTCCGCGCGTCCACTTCCAGGTGTACGTTGCCGCCGCGGAACGACGACGCCGCCGGACGCGGCCGATCGGCCGGAAGCGCCAGCTCCTCCGGCGCTCCTTCCAAAGCCTGACGCCAGTACGCGAGCTGGCCGCTGATCATGCTGGCCGGGTCGTCCAGGTCGCCCAGCGCCTCTCGCTGCCACAGCGCGTAGTCCGCGTACTGCACCGGCAGCGGCTGCCAGTCCGGCGCGCGGCCCTCGCGACGAGCCGCGTACGCCGTGCTCAGATCCCGGCCCAGGACGCCCATCGACCAGCCGTCCACCGCGATGTGATGCGCCACGATGAGCAGCACGTACTCCGAAGGACCCGTCACCAGCAGCCGCACCCGCCAGGGCAGCTCGACGCTCAAATCGAAGCCGCGGCTTGATTGGGCGGCCAGCACCTCCCCGGTCTGATCGGCGGTGGTCTCGACGACCACCAGCGGTGGCCTGCCGGCGGGCCCGTCCAGGATGTGCTGGCGAGGTACGCCATCGGTCTCGGGGAAGATCGTGCGCAGGCTCTCGTGGCGGTCGGCGACGTCGCCGACGGCCGCCTCCAGGGCCGTGATATCCAGATCACCCGACAGGCGCAGGGCCAGTGGCAGGTTGTAGTTCGCCCCGCCGCCGACTTCCTCCAGCCGACTGAGGAACCACATGCGCTGCTGGGCGTACGACAGCGGCAGCACCTCAGGCCGCGGCATCGGCGTCAACGCCCGACGGGTCTCACCCGAGCCGTCGATGAGCCGGGCCACTCCGGCAACGGTCGGCTCGGCGAACAGCCCGCGGATGCTGACTTCGGCGTTCAGCACCGACCTGATTCGAGCCAGCAGCCGCATGGCCCGCAGGGAGTCTCCA
>NZ_BOOB01000120.1 GCF_016863015.1 Microbispora amethystogenes
AACCACAACTACATCGGTACCGAGCACATTCTTCTTGGTCTGATCCATGAGGGCGAAGGTGTGGCGGCCAAGGCTCTGGAGAGCCTGGGGATCAGCCTCGAGGGGGTGCGCCAGCAGGTCGAGGAGATCATCGGCCAGGGGCAGTCGGCGCCGTCGGGGCACATTCCCTTCACTCCGCGTGCCAAGAAGGTGCTCGAGCTGTCGCTTCGTGAGGCGTTGCAGCTTGGGCACAACTACATCGGCACTGAGCACATCCTGCTGGGTTTGATCCGGGAGGGTGAGGGCGTCGCGGCTCAGGTGCTGGTGAAGCTGGGCGCTGACTTGAACCGGGTGCGGCAGCAGGTCATCCAGTTGCTGCACGGTTACCAGGGCAAGGAGCCGGCGGCGGCGGGCGGGCCGCAGGAGTCGGCGCCGTCGACGTCTCTGGTGTTGGACCAGTTCGGGCGGAACCTGACCCAGGCCGCGCGGGAGGGCAAGCTCGACCCGGTGATCGGCCGGGACAAGGAGATCGAGCGTGTCATGCAGGTCCTCTCCAGGAGGACCAAGAACAACCCGGTGCTGGTCGGCGAGCCCGGTGTGGGCAAGACCGCGGTGGTGGAGGGCCTGTCCCAGAAGATCGTCAAGGGCGAGGTGCCCGAGACGCTGAAGGACAAGCAGCTCTACACCCTCGACCTCGGCGCGCTGGTCGCCGGGTCGCGCTACCGCGGCGACTTCGAGGAACGCCTGAAGAAGGTCCTCAAGGAGATCCGCACGCGCGGCGACATCATCCTGTTCATCGACGAGCTGCACACGCTCGTCGGCGCGGGCGCGGCCGAGGGCGCCATCGACGCGGCGAGCATCCTGAAGCCCCCGCTCGCGCGGGGTGAGCTGCAGACGATCGGCGCGACGACGCTGGACGAGTACCGCAAGCACCTGGAGAAGGACGCCGCGCTGGAGCGGCGGTTCCAGCCGATCCAGGTGGCCGAGCCGAGCCTGTCGCACACGATCGAGATCCTCAAGGGCCTGCGGGACCGCTACGAGGCGCACCACCGGGTGTCGATCACCGACAGCGCGCTGGTGGCCGCCGCGACGCTGGCCGACCGTTACATCAGCGACCGGTTCCTGCCCGACAAGGCGATCGACCTGATCGACGAGGCCGGGTCGCGGATGCGGATCCGCCGGATGACCGCGCCGCCGGACCTGCGCGAGTACGACGAGAAGATCGCCAATGTCCGGCGCGAGAAGGAGTCCGCGATCGACGCGCAGGACTTCGAGAAGGCCGCCGCGCTGCGCGACCAGGAAAAGCAGCTCCAGCTCAAGCGCGAGCGCCGGGAGAAGGAGTGGAAGGCCGGCGACATGGACGTCGTGGCCGAGGTCACCGAGGAGCTCATCGCGGAGGTGCTCGCGGCGGCCACCGGCATCCCGGTCTTCAAGCTCACCGAGGAGGAGTCGCAGCGGCTGCTCCGCATGGAGGACGAGCTGCAC
>NZ_BOOB01000121.1 GCF_016863015.1 Microbispora amethystogenes
GTGCCGCGTGTTCACGCGGCACCTCTGAGGCTTCCTGCTTCCTCGCGCTGTGCCAGGCCGGCGCCTGGTCTTATCTGCGCTCCACAGGCGTTTGGTCTCTCCGCCCGTCCGGCGGCGAGGACGTTCTTGGCGGCGTTGACGTCCCGGTCGTGGACCGCCCCGCAGGGGTAGGTCCACTCCCGGACGTTCAGCGGCATGGACGCCGCCAGTGCCCCGCATTCCGAGCACAGCTTGGAGGAGGGGAACCACCGGTCGATCCGGTGAAAGACCCGCCCGTAGAGCACGGCCTTGTATTCCAGCATGCCGGTGAAGGCCGACCAGCCCGCGTCATGCACGCTCTTGGCCACCCTGGTGCGCGCCAGCCCCGTGACCGCCAGGTTCTCCACGTAGATCGCTTGGTTGTCGCGGACTATCCGGGTGGAGAGCCGATGGTGGAACTCGCGGCGCGCGTCGGCGACCTTCGCGTGCCGGCGGGCAACCTTCTGCCGGGCCTTGGCCCGGTTGTTCGACCCCTTGGCCGTGCGGGACAACGCCCGCTGGGCCCGCTTGAGTCTTTTCTCCGCCCTACGCAGGAAACGCGGGGCGTCGATCTTCCGGCCGTTCGACAACACGGCGAAGTGCCCCAGCCCGAGGTCGATCCCCGTCTCGGGCTCGACCGATGGCAGGGGCTGCTCGGCGACCTCGATCACAAAGGATGCGAATTATCGGCCGACCTGGTCCTTGACCACCGTCACCGATGATGGTCCGGCGGGCAGGTCCCGCGACCAGCGCACCGGCACGTCTCCGATCTTCGGTAACCGTAGTTTCCCGCCCGCCGTGATGGCGAAGCGGGCGTTGCGGGTGAAGCGGATCGCCTGCCGGTTGTCCTTGCGGGACCGGAACCGGGGCGGGGCGACCTTCGGCCCCTTTCGTCTACCGGTGATGGAGGCGAAGAAGTTCCGGTAGGCGGTGTTCAGATCGGCAAGCGCCTGCTGTAACACCACGGCTGAGACTTCGCCCAGCCAGGAGCGTTGCGGAGTCCGCTTCGCCTGGGTGATGACCCGCTTGGACAACTCCCCGTCCGAAACGTACGGCAAGCCCTGCTCGCGGGCGTCGGTCCGTGCGCGCAGCGCATCGTTGAACACCACCCTGGCGCACCCGAAGGCCCGTGCCAGCGCTTGACGCTGACCCGGCGTCGGGGACAGGCGGTAGTTGTACCGGAGCCGCACACCATGATCTTACCGAAGGCGCATGGACGATTACAGGGAGATATCAGAACTGGCAGGCTCTCCGCTTTTCGTCCTACACGCACACGTGGTTGTCGTGACCACGTTCCGGCATCGGACCTTCACCGGGGCACACCTGGAGCGCACGGAGCAGATCA
>NZ_BOOB01000122.1 GCF_016863015.1 Microbispora amethystogenes
CCCGGTCGTCTTCGAGAAGACGAGCACCTTGAAATCAGGGGCCGCGGCACTCGCGGCGCCGGTCTGGGTCACCGACGCCATGGCGGGCGACGCGAACGCCAAGGGAACGGGGAGGGTCACTGCGAGGGACATCGCCGCGGCCAGACGGCTCAGGGCGCGATGTCTGCGAACTGTCAAGACAGCTCCTTTGAGGGGTGATCGGGACTGCCGACTGGGGGCTTTGTCACACCAGCCCCCAGAAGAGCAGGCGTCGCGACCGTAATCCCGTTTCGTCCGGTTGTGAAGGCCTTTTAATCGAATCGACATGACTTTCTCTACTTTCTTCTGGAAGTTGCGTCTAGTGCTGACTGCCTTTCGCAAGTCCGCTGACCAGGGCCGGAGAGGGTCCGCCTTCCCCTAAACTGCTAGACATCCGATGTCTGGCGGCCTCGTCCGCCTGCGTACAGGGGGTGGCTTCGTGGCGGTCACGGACGCGGCGATCGACCGGATCAAGCAGATGATCATTTCGGGTGAGCTGCGCCCCGGGGACCGGTTGCCGAAGGAGGCCGACCTGGCCGAACGGCTCGGCCTGTCGCGCAACTCGCTGCGGGAGGCCGTGCGCGCGCTCGCCCTGATCAACGTGCTCGACGTACGGCAGGGAGACGGCACCTACGTCACGAGCCTCCAGCCCAACCTGCTGCTCGACGCGATGTCGTTCGTCGTGGACTTCCACCGCGACGACACCGTGCTGCAGTTCCTGGAGGTGCGGCGCATCCTGGAGCCGGCCGCCACCGCCATGGCCGCGCTGCACATGTCGGACGAGGACGTCGAGGCGCTCCGCGAGATCCTGAGCGGGGTGCCGGACGAGCCGAGCGTGGAGGAGCTCGTCGCCAACGACCTGCGCTTCCATCAGCACATCGCGGCGGGGTCGGGCAACGCGGTGCTGTGCTCGCTCATCGAGAGCCTGTCGGGGCCGACGACCCGCGCGCGTATCTGGCGCGGCCTCACCCAGGAGGGCGCCAACGAGAAGACGCGGGAGCAGCACGCCGCCATCTGCGACGCGATCGCCGCCCGGCAGCCGGAGGTCGCGAGGGCGTGGGCCACGGTCCACGTGGCCGGAGTGGAGGAGTGGCTCCGCAGCGCCCTGTGACACTCGCCCCTTGACGATGGCGAAACGGAACCGGCCCCGGCGCTCCTGTCGGGGAGCGCTGGGGCCGGCCGGTGTCATTCGATCAGCTCGATCGGCTGGGTCAGGGCGTCAGGGTTGCGTC
>NZ_BOOB01000123.1 GCF_016863015.1 Microbispora amethystogenes
GAGGTCCCACTGGACGGGCGCGCCCGTCGCCCGCACGTCGTCGATCACGCGGGTGAGGAAGTTGTCGTAGTCGGTCCAGTTGCCGTTGTCGCCGGGGAAGCGCGAGATGGGATAGCCGTCCGCGCCCCACAGGTCGTGCACGAGCAGGATGAACTCCCCGCCCAGCGAGCGGGTGCGCAGGAGCTGGGCACGGGTGGCGTTCCACCGCCGGTCGTACTTGCCCGACACCCACCCGCCGGGGCTGTCGAGCTGCGCGCCACCGGCCCGCATGTAGCGGAACTTCACATCACGGAAGTAGTTGTCGGCGGGTGCCGCGCCGTTCTCGGTCATCCCGTAGATCCACCCCGACGCCCGGTAGGTCGGGGAACCGTTCGTGACGGAGAAGTTCACGGTGATGGACTCGTCGGCGGCCTGGGCCGGTCCTGCGGCCGCGAGGACGGACGCGGCGGCCATGGCCGTGGCCGACAGCAGTGCGGCGAGGCCGTGGCGACGCCGGCGTCGCGTACGGGGGGTGGTGTCCACTGGCGACTCCTTGGACAGAGGGGGGTTGGGGGGGTGTTCTCGGAAGCTGGATGGGGGCGAGTGGAATGCCGAACCTCTCCCGGGGCTTCCCGGACGCCGTCGCGGAGCGGTTCCCGGAGGGCCTCACCGGTGGCCGCGCCGGAGGCGCGGCGGAGGCGTCCGCCGGATTCATCGAATCGATTCGTCGGGAAGCCTAGGCTTGCCTCTGAGTTGATGTCAATGGCGGGTGTCCTGTATGTGTACGGGCTGTTTCCCGGCCAGCGTCACGGCGTGCGATCTCGTGGATCGGCACCGGTTTCATCGCATGAAACTTCCATCGAACCGGTTAGAGGCCGGATACGGCGAGCAGGGGAGGAGACCTGCGATGTCGGCCGTTGACGTCCCGGCCTCCGCCCGGTCCGGTGGTTACGCTTGGCGCGAAAGAACCACGGGGCGCCGGCGCCCCGCCCGGGCTTTCCCGGCCTGCCGCCGGGCCCTTCGCCCCGAAGACGCGCAGCCCACGGCGGGTGTCCCGGTGCCGCGTCGGCTCACGCCCGCCCGTCCGCCGGGCCGATCCTCGTCTTCCGTGCCGGGATTGCGGAGGGGCTTACCAGGGGCCGGGCAACTAGAGTGAAGACTCCGATTCAGGCTCAGCATTCGGAGGGAGCCGACATGTTCGAGAGGTTCACCGACCGTGCGCGGCGGGTTGTGGTCCTGGCTCAGGAAGAGGCCCGGATGCTG
>NZ_BOOB01000124.1 GCF_016863015.1 Microbispora amethystogenes
CAGTGGAGAAGTCCCCCGGCGAACTCGTATTACGGTGAATCCACAGATCACCGCCCGCGACCCCCGCGATGTCCTTCTTCCCGTCCCCGTCGAAGTCACCGAGCGTCTGTAACAGGGGCGACGCGGGGGAGCCGCGTGTGGCGAGGGCGTCGAGCTGCGCCTGCGTGCCGTTGAAGACGTTCAGCGTCACGTTCGTCGTGGGGACGCCGGGGACGTTGCCGGTGTCGGCGTACTGCCACATGATCCAGGTGCTCCAGCCGGGGGGAATCGCCGGAGTGGTGTGACCGCCGGTGTAGTCGGCGACCTGCAACCCGTACGACGAGAGGGCGGTGGTGCTGCCCATGCAACCGGTCATGAAGCCCCTGGCCGTGTAGATCCACGGCCTGACGCCGAACGCCGCCTCCACCTTGTCCAGCCAGGTCTTCGCGAACGAGACGGTGGTGTAGGGCGGGCAGGAACTGGTGCCGTCGTCGGTCCACTCCAGATCCAGGATCGGCGGCAGCTCCCCGGTCCGGTGCCCGGTGTAGCCCGCCGCGCGGGCGGTGTCGATGAAGAAGTCCGCCTGGGCGGCGGCGTTGGAGCTGGTGCCGGTCAGATAGTGATAGGGAGCGGTGGCGATGCCCTGGGCCAGGGAGGCGGCCAGGTCGCCCCTGAAGTAGGAGTTGGTCTTGTTGGTCCCCCGGGTCACCTTCAGCGTCGCGAACGTGATGCCCGACTGACGGATCTGGGACCAGTTCACCGCCGCCCCGTTGGGATGCTGGTACTCGGTGACGTCCACGCCCCTGACGGGGTACGTCCCCGCGGGCGGGCTGGCGTTCGCGCCGGCCGGCTGTGCCGGTGCCCCGGCGAGTCCGATGGCGATGGCCGCGGTGACAAGGCGGCGCACCCACCTCAATCCCCGCCCGGGCCGTGCTGCTGTCGCAGGCATATCTGCTCCACCTGATGAGAGAAGTCGAGTCGTGACCGATCCGAAGTCGTGAACTTCGTGGAACCGCCGGCGTTCGCCCTGACGCGGTGTGAAGTGAGCGCCGGTGGCCGGCGTGTGCCGCCGGTCACCGGCGCCGGTGGTGCCGGTGGTCAGTCGGCGGTGGTCAGTCGGTGGGGGCGGAGGTGAGGAGCTTGTTGCCGAAGATGCCCCAGCCGGTGCCCAGGCTCTTGTAGGGCGCGAAACCGAAAGCGGTCGAAGTGCTCGTACTCCGCCAGATCAGCAGCTCGTCACCACCGTTGAACCC
>NZ_BOOB01000125.1 GCF_016863015.1 Microbispora amethystogenes
CGACCGGGCTGCAAGGTCCGGGTGCAGGTGATCGTGAACGGCACGGACACCGACGGGAACGCGACGCTCGACGTGTACTCGCGCGACGAAGGAGAGCACGGTGAGTGGACCCGCCACGCGACCGCCGTACTGGCCAGGGACGACACCGAACCCGGCTTCGACCTCACCGCCTGGCCCCCGGTGGACGCCGTCCCGATCGAGGTGGAGAGCGTCTACGAGGCCCTGACCCTGGCGGGCCTGCCGTACGGCCCGGCATTCCGGGGGTTGCGCGCCGCCTGGCGGCGCGGCGACGAACTCTTCGCCGAGGTGACGCTTCCGCAGGAGGCGGCGGACGGCGACGTCACGGGATACGGCGTGCACCCGGCGCTGTTCGACGCGGCCGTGCACCTGCCGGCCTGGGCCGGCCTGTCGGAGGTCCCCGAGGGGCACAACCGGCTGCCGTTCGCCTGGAGCGGGGTGCGGCTACACGCCACCGGCGCCACCGACCTGCGGGTACGTATCACACTCGGCGATGCCGGATCGCTGTCACTGCAGGCCGCCGACCCCACCGGCGCACCGGTCGCCACGATCGACACCCTCACCGCCCGCCTCGTCTCCAGCGAACAACTCAACGCCTCCACACCCACCCCCGACCACAGCCTCTTCCGCGTCGACTGGTCACCCCTCGAACTCCAGCCATCACCACGCGAAGCCTGGGCCGTCCTCGGCGACCGCGACCTCCACGACACCCTGCGCCCGACCGTCGCCACCTCCTACTACGACAACCTGACCGCCCTCACCGACGCCATCGACGCCGCCGAACCCGCCCCCGACGTGATCGTCCTCCCGATCCACCAGGAACAGGCCATCTGGGACGACAACACCGCCAGCAGCACAACCACAAGCGACAGCACCGACTCCGCCGAGCCGGAGCAGGGCATCCCCGCCACCGGCAACAACAGCAGGACGCGCGAGGACGGCAGGGCGGGCGAGAACCCGGTGGCGGCGGCGCACGCGGTGACCGAAACCACCCTGGCCACCCTGCAGACCTTCCTGGCCGACGACCGCCTCAGCGGCACCCGGCTGCTCGTCCTCACCCACCACGCCGTCGCCACCACCAGCCAACAGCCCATCGACCTGACCACCGCACCCGTCTGGGGCCTCATCCGCTCCGCCCAAACCGAACACCCCGGCCGCATCCACCTCATCGACCACGACCGGG
>NZ_BOOB01000126.1 GCF_016863015.1 Microbispora amethystogenes
CCGACCGGGTTCGAATCCTGATCCAGCCCTGATTCGAGGGAGTTCTAGTGACTGAAAGCAGGCCGGCGCTGGGTGTCGGCATGGTGGGGTACGCGTTCATGGGGCGCGTGCACTCACAGGCGTGGCGGACCGTCGCGGCGGTCTTCGACGTACCGGCGAGGCCGGCCATGGCCGTCCTGTCCGGGCGGTCCGCCGAGCGTACGGCCGAGGCGGCCGACACGCTCGGCTGGGCCGCGGTCGAGACGGACTGGAAGCGGCTGATCGAGCGCGACGACGTGCAGATCGTGGACATCTGCACGCCGGGCGACTCGCACGCCGAGATCGCGATCGCCGCGCTGGCGGCGGGCAAGCACGTCATCTGTGAGAAGCCGCTGGCCAACACCGTGGCGGAGGCGGAGGCGATGACCGCCGCCGCGAAGGAGGCGGCGGCGCGCGGCGTGCGCAGCATGGTCGCCTTCAACTACCGCCGCGTCCCCGCCATCGCCCTGGCCAGGAAGTTCGTGGCCGAGGGCAGGCTGGGCGAGATCCGGCACGTGCGGGCGCAGTACCTGCAGGACTGGATCGTCGACCCGGAGTTCCCCCTCGTGTGGCGGCTCCAGAAGGACAAGGCCGGGTCCGGCGCGCTCGGGGACATCGGCGCCCACATCATCGACACCGCCCAGTTCATCGTCGGCCGGAACCTCACCGGGGTGACGGCGCTCACCGAGACCTTCGTCAAGGAGCGCCCGCTCGCCGAGGGGTCGAGCGGCCTGGCCGGCCAGGGTGGCGGCGGTGAGAAGGGCGAGGTGACGGTGGACGACGCGGCGCTGTTCATCGGCCGCTTCGAGGGCGGCGCGCTGGCGTCGTTCGAGGCCACCCGCTTCGCCACCGGCCGCAAGAACGCGCTGCGCATCGAGATCAACGGGTCGGCGGGCAGCCTGTCCTTCGACTTCGAGGCGATGAACGAGCTGTGGTTCTACGACGCCGCCGAGTCGGACGCCGGCTTCCGGCGGGTCCTCGTCACCGAGCCGGACCACCCGTACGTGGGGGCGTGGTGGCCGCCGGGCCACGGCCTCGGGTACGAGCACACCTTCGTCCACGAGGTCAAGGACTTCCTGGAGGCGATCGCCGCCGGCACCGACCCGACGCCGTCCTTCGAGGACGGCCTCCAGGTGCAGCGGGTGCTCGCCGCCGTCGAGGAGAGCGCGGCTTCCGGTAGCC
>NZ_BOOB01000127.1 GCF_016863015.1 Microbispora amethystogenes
AAGATCACCGCCCAGTAGTTCGCGCAGTAGTCCACGCAGTAGTCCTCACGCGAGTCTCACTCGCGAGGACGATCGCACGACCGCGGGCCGGTGGCGAACCCACCGGCCCGCACCCGTGACACCCCGTTCCCCCGTCCGGCTGGCGGAGAACCCCTCGGCGGCGACCGAACGGTTCCATCGCACCCGAAGCCCCGGCGCCTGCGCCGGGGCTCGGCGCGTTTCAGGGGCCCCTTAGACGCGCCGCGGGCCGATCCGGTGTCATCCGTTTCATGTGATTTGCATCACACCGTCGTTTTTGTGGACCGAAACAATCGCCTCAAAGGTCTCTCCGCCCCCACCCTCGCGCTTGACCGACTATCTGCGCAAATGTCTGTCGAAGCCGTAAAAAGTGCTCCTTGGCATGAAGATTACGGATTGATCTCGGCCTGTCGGCGGCCCGAGACGGCGCGGGAACCGCTACCGCTTCTCAAGATCATCCATGTATGGTCCAGCCATCCCTTCACTGACGGATGGGGCGCATGAGGCGTCTCACGCCAGACCAAGGAGTTCCCCATGAAGCGCACTCTTGCTTTTGGTGGCCTCGTGGCCACCGCAGGCCTGCTCGCCGCCGGTCTCGTCACCCCCGCTCAGGCGGCCGGCGACGTCGCCAGCGACCCGCTGGCGTCGACCGGCATCCAGGCCAAGAACATCGCCGCCTTCTGGCTGGCGGAGAACGCGGCCAACCTGATCGCCGCCACCCCGTACAACGTCGAGACCAAGGTCGCCGCCAAGCACCTCTCCAAGGGTGGCCCCTCGGCCGACAGCAAGCCCGGCATCGTTCCGGCGATCGGCGACGAGAAGAAGACCGCCGCCAAGTCGAAGAACGTGAACCTCCCCAAGACCACCGGCAAGGTGTTCTTCGCGGACGGGTTCAAGAACGTGGGCACCCGCGAGAAGCCCAAGTTCGTCGCGGTCAACCCGCACTGGTGCTCGGCCACCTCCGTGCAGTCGACCTACCACAACCTGGTCGCCACCGCCGGTCACTGCGTCTACGACACGGTGTCCAACAAGGCGACCATGAACTACTGGGTGTTCGTCCCGGGTTACTACCAGGGCAAGACCCCGTGGGGCGTGTACGTCGGCAAGACGGCCTACACCCACTACGACTACGACGTCTACGAGGACGGCGACCGCGACTACGCGTTCGTCACCG
>NZ_BOOB01000128.1 GCF_016863015.1 Microbispora amethystogenes
CCGGAGAGCGGCGGCTTACAGGTGCAGATCATCGTCACCGGCTCCGACCGGCCCAGCCTGGAGATCTACTCCCGGCGGGAGGGCGACACCGGAGACTGGACCCGCCACGCGACCGCCGTACTGGCCAGGGACGACACCGAACCCGGCTTCGACCTCACCGCCTGGCCGCCGGAGGGCTCCGCGCCGGTGGACCTCGCCACCGCATACGACCGGTTGCACGAGACGGGTCTCGGATACGGCCCGGCGTTCCGGGGGCTGCGCGCCGCCTGGCGGCGCGGCGACGAACTGTTCGCCGAGGTCGCCCTATCCGAGGACGAACGGGATGACGTGACGGACTACGGCATCCACCCGGCGCTGCTCGACGCCGCGTTGCACGGGGCCGCGCTGCACTGGCTGGACAGCACGCCGAGCGGCCACAGCAACCTGCCGTTCGCCTGGAGCGGGGTGCGGCTGCACGCCACCGGCGCCACCGACCTCCGGGTACGTATCACACTGGGCGATGCCGGATCCCTGTCACTCCAGGCCGCCGACCCCACCGGCGCACCGGTCGCCACGATCGACACCCTCACCGCCCGCCTCGTCTCCAAGGAGCAGCTGGGCACATCCGGATCCGCTCCCGACAACGGCCTGTTCCGGGTCGAGTGGTCACCCCTCGAACTCCGGCCGGCGGCAGACGAGGCCTGGGCCGTACTCGGCGACCGGGGACTGCACGACACCCTGCGCCCGACCGTCGCCACCTCCTACTACGACGACCTGACCGCCCTCACCGACGCTATCGACGCCGCCGAACCCACCCCCGACGTGATCGTCCTTCCGATCTCCCCCCATCACGGCACCGGGAACGACAACGCTCGCAACGGCACGACCGGAGGCGACAACGCCGCGCCCGTCGAGCCCGAGCAGGGCACCCCCACCGCCAATGACGGCAGCAGGACGGGCGAGAACCTGGTGGCGGCGGCGCACGCGGTGGCCGAAACCACCCTGGCCACCCTGCAGGCCTTCCTGGCCGACGACCGCCTCAGCGGCGCCCGGCTGCTCGTCCTCACCCACCACGCCGTCGCCACCACCAGCCACGAACCCATCGACCTGACCACCGCACCCGTCTGGGGCCTGATCCGCTCCGCCCAAACCGAACACCCCGGCCGCATCCACCTCATCGACCACCACCACGACCCCGATCACGACCCCG
>NZ_BOOB01000129.1 GCF_016863015.1 Microbispora amethystogenes
GTCAACGGACTCCCGATAGTGACCCCCAGCGGTTCCGGGAACTTTAACCCCCCGGGGTTGGCTCAGTCGCGGTTGGCGCGGTTCTCTTTGGCCAGCAGCTCGCGGCGTTGGCGGGTGCGGTAGGAGTCGCCGGTGAGGGTGAGGACCTCGGCGTGGTGAACGAGCCGGTCGATCATCGCCGCGGCGACGACGTCGTCGGAGAAGGTCTCACCCCACCGGCCGAAGGGCAGGTTCGAGGTGACCATGATCGAACCCTGCTCGTAGCGGGAGGCCACAAGCTGGAAGAACAGGTTGGCCGCGTCCTGGTCGAAGGGGATGTAGCCCACTTCGTCAACGATGATCAGCTTGTAGCGGCGGATCTTCTTCAGTTCTGTCTCCAACTGCCCGGAATGGTGCGCCGCCGACAGGCGGGTAATCCAGTTGCTGGCGGTGTCGAACAGCACCGAGTAGCCCGACTGGCAGGCCTTGACCCCAAGCCCGATGGCCAGGTGGGTCTTGCCGATCCCGGGCGGCCCGAGCAGGATCACGTTCTCGGCCTTGGCGACGAAGGTGGCGGTGGCCAGGTGGGCGAGCACGTCGCGGCGCAGTGAGGGCAGGTGGTCGAGGTTAAAGTCCTCCAGGGTCTTCACCTGGGGGAAGTGGGCGGTGCGGATGCGCATGACGGTGCCCTTGGATTCGCGGTCGGCGACCTGGCGCTGCAGCAGCGCGGCCAGGTACTCCTCATGCGACCAGTTCTCCTCGCGGGCTTGGGCAGCGAGCTCCTCCCAGAACGCGCCGATGGTCGGCGTCTTGAGCACCCGGGTGAGGTAGGCGATCAGCGATGGCAGGCCATCTTTGGGCGGCGCGGCCGGCATCGCCGATGGGGTCGTGGCGGCTGTGGTCACTGACTGCTCGCTTCCGTGTCGTGTGCGGATGGGTCGAAGTCGACGCCGAACAGGGCGTCGTAGTCGGGCAGCGCCCGCAGCATGACGGCATGGCCGTCGGGGTGGAAGCGGGTAGCTGTCTGGCGGCTGTGCCGCTCGGCGGCCAGCGCTTGGCGCATCGCGGCGGCGGCGTGGGCGTGGGCGGGGTCGGTGACCACGCCGTGCTTGGCCCAACTGCGGGCGTGGCAGGCCACGACCTGGCCGTCGCAGACCACGCGCACCTCCTGCGGGGAGGCGGTGATCTCGACGAACCGGCCGAT
>NZ_BOOB01000130.1 GCF_016863015.1 Microbispora amethystogenes
CAGGGTTGGAGTACGTCGACGACGGCGGCCACGGCCCGCTCGGCGTCGCCGAGGGGCTGGGTGACGGGCTGGGCGACGGGCTGGGTGACGGGCTGGGTGACGGACTGGGCGAGGCGCTCGGCGACGGGCTCGGGGAAGGACTGGGCGAGGGGCTCTGTGACGGGCTCTGCGAGGGGCTCTGTGACGGGCTGGCGCTGGGGCTGCTGGTCACGGTGCCGGTGCAGGCGGTGCCGTTGACGGCGAAGTTCGTCGGCACCGGGTTGGTCGAACCGCTGAAGGCGCCGTTGAAGCCGAAGTTCGTGCTGCCGCCGGTCGGAATGGACGCGTTGTAGCCCGCGTCGCTCACCGTGACCTGCGCACCCGACTGGGTGTAGGTGCCGCTCCACAGCTGGGTGATGGTCTGCCCGGCCGTGAACGACCAGGTCAGCTTCCATCCGTTGATCGGGTCGCCCAGGTTGGTCACCTTGACGTCGGTGCCGAAGCCGCCCGGCCACTGGTTGGTCACCGTGTAGGTGACCTGGCAACCGGCGGCGGCCTGCGCGGTGCCTGCGGTCGCGACTCCGAGAGCGCCGAGCGCGGCGGCCATCGCGGCCGCGAGCCAGCGCCGGTGTCGAATGGGGGGCACTGCTGTCCTCCAGGTTGGGGATCGGGTTGTGCCGTCAGGACACGGTGCTTGTCAGGACACGGTGCTTAGGACACGGTGCAGGTGGCGCCGTTCAGCGTGAACGAGGTGGGCTTGCCGGCGTTGCCGGTGTGGTTGGCCTGGAAGCCGATCTGGGTGGAGCCGCCGGCCGAGATCGAGCCGTTGTAGCTGACGTTGGTCGCCGTGACCTGGCCGCTGCTCGGCGAGTAGGTGGCGTTCCAGCCGCTGGTGATGGTCTGCCCGCTGGGGAGGGTGAACGCGAGCGACCAGCCGTTGACGGCGGAGGAGCCGGTGTTGGTGATGGTGATGTCCTCGGTCAGGCCGCTGTTCCACGCGTTGACGGTGGCGCTGACGCGGCAGGCGCCCGTCCCGCCGGTCGGCGAGGACGACGGGGAGCTACTCGGCGACGCCGACGGCGAGACCGACGGCGAGGGCGAGGGCGAGGGCGAGGGCGAGGGCGAGGGCGAGGGGGACCGCGTGGGGGACGCGGACGGAGAAGGGGACGGC
>NZ_BOOB01000131.1 GCF_016863015.1 Microbispora amethystogenes
CGATGTGAGGCTGGTGGTGCAGGTGAAACTCCTGCCGACGCCCGAGCAGGCGGCGGCGCTGGAGGCCACCCTGCACGCGGCCAACCGGGCCGCCGATCTGGTATCGCGGATCGCGTTCACCCAGCGCTGCTTCCGCAACTACGATCTGCGCAAGCACACCTACGATCGGATCAAGGCCGAGTTCGGGCTGGCTGCCCAGGCCGCCCAGCACGTGATCAAGAAGGTCGCCGACGCCTACACCACGCTGCACGCCAACATCCGCAACGGAAACCTGGGCCCCCAAGGATCGGCACGCCGTGCCCGCGTCACCTCCAAACCGATCACCTTCCGCGCCGATGCCGCCCAGCCATTCGACGACCGATGCCTGTCGTGGCGGATCGACGCGCGCACGGTGTCGATCTGGACGACGGCGGGCCGGGTGCGTGATGTGGCCTTCACCGCATCTGCCGAGCAGCTGGCGACGCTGGCCGCCCACCGCAAAGGCGAATCGGACCTGGTGCGCCGGGACGGCATGTGGTTTCTGATCGCCACCTGCGATGTCCCCGACCGGCCCATCACCGTCCCGGACGCCTTCGTGGGCGTGGATCTGGGGATCGCCACCATCGCGACCACCAGCGACGGCGACCGGCACAGCGGCAGGGGCCTGAACGCCCACCGCCACCGGCAGCGCCGGCTGCGCCGCCGGTTGCAGGCCAAGGCCACCAAGTCTGCCAAACGGCTGGCCAGAAGGCGCCGCCGCAAGGAGGCCCGGTTCGCCGCGAACATCAACCACACCATCGCCAAGCAGATCGTGACCGAGGCAGAACGCACCGGACGCGGCATCGCCCTGGAAGACCTGGGCGGTATCCGCGAACGGGTACGGCTCCGCAAGCCCCAGCGGGTCACGCTGCATTCGTGGAGCTTCCACCAGCTGGGAAGCTTCATCGCCTACAAGGCGGCCCGCGCCGGAGTCGCCGTGATCCATGTGGATCCGGCCTACACCTCCCAGACCTGCTCCTCATGCGGGCACGTGGACAAAAGGAACCGGCCCGACCAGGCCACCTTCGCCTGCACGTCGTGCGGCTTCGCTGAGCACGCCGACGTC
>NZ_BOOB01000132.1 GCF_016863015.1 Microbispora amethystogenes
GACCGCTCCCGTCGCCGCTTCCACCGCTTCCGACGAGGACGCTGCTGTCGCCGCTTTCACGGCTTCCGGCAGTGTCGTCGCTGTCGGCAGTGCCGGTGGTTTCGGCCGTGTCGCTGCTTTCGGTGGTGTTTTCGGTGGTGGGGACGATGTAGGCGATCAGGCGCTTGTCCCCCGGGCGGTCCTCCCGGGCGACCACCACCGCCTGTGCCACCGATTCGTGCGTGGCCAGGACGGCTTCGATCTCGCCGGGTTCGATGCGGAACCCGCGGATCTTCACCTGCTCATCGGCCCGCCCGGCGAAGACCAGCTGACCGTCACCCCGCCAACGGGCCAGGTCCCCTGTGCGGTACATCCGCTCCCCGCCGGTGAACGGGCAGGCCACGAACCGCTCGGCGGTCAGGTCCGGACGGCCCAGATACCCCCGCGCCAACCCCGAACCCGCGATGTACACCTCCCCCGCCACCCCAGGCGGGACCGGCTGAAGGAACTCATCCAGCACGAACACCCGCGTGTTGTCCCGCGGCCGCCCGATCGGCAACACCCCCGGAACCTGTTCCCCCCGGCCCACCGTGAACGTCGTGGCGCACAACGTCGCCTCCGTCGGCCCGTACAAATGCCGGACCACCACATGCTCATTGGCGCCGCGCACCGCCGCCACCGCCCCGGCCGGGACCACGTCCCCACCGGTCAGCACCTCATCCAGCCCCGCCAGCGCCCCCGGATCCTCCTCCGCCAGCACCCCGAATGCCCCCGCCGTCAGATGCACCGCACCCACCCCGGCCACCTCGCCTGGCCTATCCGGCTGGGTCAGGCCGGCCAGGACCGAAGCGGTCACCACCCCGGGCGCGACCACCACCCGGCCACCAGCCGCCAACGGCACCCAGATCTCCAGCACCGACGCATCGAACGCATGCGGCGCATGCCACACGATCCCCCGCCGCACCGCCCCACCCCAACACGAATCGGCGACCAACCCCGCCACCGACCCATGGGTGACCTCCACCCCCTTCGGCACACCCGTCGACCCCGAGGTGTACATCACATACACCACATCACCCG
>NZ_BOOB01000133.1 GCF_016863015.1 Microbispora amethystogenes
GGAGTTGAACTCCCGGTCCCACGTGGCCACGTAGGTCGAGTCGTTCATGTGGCCGGCCGCGATCGCGGTGCCGAAGTAACGGCCGCTCTGCGCGGCGGCCGCCCCAAGGGTGCTCGCCGCGGCATTGGCGGGGAGGGTCGTCGCCAGGGCCGTCACCACCCCGAGCACGCCGAGAGCCCCGGCGGTCAGCGCCCGGCGCGAGCCGCTGAGCGGCCGCCTGGCGCCACCGGCGGATAAGGGGAAATCGCTCATGCCTGAGCCTCCACTGCTGCATCACTGAAGGGGAACGCGAGGACGCGCCCCCGCGGAAAGACGCCACGCCCCTCAACGGGACGCACGACGTGTCAACGACGACCGGCGTCACGAAACCACGGCCTCCGCCGTCCACCACCAGGTCCGGCAGAAAGAGGCCGCTTCGGAAAGTCAGTCTGGAAATCCCCACGAAACGTGTCAAGACTGCGCCGGAGAGGTGCGAGCGGTCTCCCCGCCACGACCACCCGCGCCGGGTGGACGGCACGCACCGCCACCGCGCTTTCCGGCCGCCTCTTCGCCCGTCACGGGATGGTGTCGGCTGGATGAATGTTTCAGCACCCCGCCCACCTCGGCTTGTGCGCGGCGCACCCATCGGAGCAGTTGAGGCCCACCCGGCGGTACGGCGTTCAGACAGGTGAATCCGGCGCGCTTGACGGGACCTGAGCCCGTCGTATTTGCTCCGCCGCACCACCACCGACATCGACGCCTACCAAGAAGGGCGGGCCCGGCAGAGCACGTGTGAACGTTAACAAGCCGTGACTCGCCTTCGAGCACGGAGGCGGGGCGACCCCCCGCCGCCGAGGGCGGCCAAGGTCCGGTCGGCGCGCCGTCGCGCCGCCCGTCCCGTATGCGTACCCGGCTCCCGCAAGCCCCAGTCACCACCCGCGGCCACGACCCCCAGTGTGAGCGCTAACAGAAGATTTCTCCTCCTAGATCACGTTCTTCGGGAGTACTGATGAAGATCCCTCGCGTCCGGTTCGTCGCGATCCTCCTGGCTCTCGCCCTCCCGGTCCTGGGTA
>NZ_BOOB01000134.1 GCF_016863015.1 Microbispora amethystogenes
GCTTCACGAGTGTGGAGGACTGATGACCAGGCCGATCACGTTGTTCACCGGTCAGTGGGCCGACCTGCCGTTCGAGGAGGTCTGCCGGCTGGCCGCCGAGTGGGGCTACGACGGTCTTGAGATCGCCTGCTGGGGCGACCACTTCGAGGTCGACAAGGCCGTGTCCGACGACTCCTACGTCGAGCGCAAGCTGGAGACCCTGGCCAAGTACGACCTGAAGGTGTGGACGATCTCCAACCACCTGGTCGGCCAGGCCGTCTGCGACCACCCCATCGACGAGCGGCACAAGGGCATCCTGCCCGCCCGTATCTGGGGCGACGGCGAACCCGAAGGCGTCCGCCGCCGGGCCGCCGAGGAGATCAAGGACACCGCCCGCGCCGCCGCCAAGCTCGGGGTCAAGACCGTGGTCGGGTTCACCGGATCGTCGATCTGGCACACCCTGGCCATGTTCCCCCCGGTGCCGCCGTCGATGATCGAGGCCGGCTACGCCGACTTCGCCGAGCGGTTCAACCCGATCCTGGACGTCTTCGACGAGGTCGGGGTGCGTTTCGCCCACGAGGTGCACCCCAGCGAGATCGCCTATGACTACCACACCACGGTGCGGACGCTGGAGGCGATCGGCAACCGGCCGGCGTTCGGGCTGAACTGGGACCCCTCGCACATGGTGTGGCAGGGTCTTGACCCGGCGGGGTTCATCCTGGACTTCGCCGACAAGATCTACCACGTGGACTGCAAGGACGCCCGGGTCGCCACCCGCGACGGGCGGCGGGGCCGGCTGGCCTCCCACCTGGCCTGGGCCGACCCGCGCCGCGGCTGGGACTTCGTGTCCACCGGCCGGGGCGATGTGCCGTGGGAGGAGTGCTTCCGCGCGCTCAACCACATCGGCTACGACGGCCCGATCTCCATCGAGTGGGAGGACGCGGGCATGGACCGGCTGCACGGCGCACCCGAGTCCCTGGCCTACATCCGCTCGCTCAACGCCATCACCCCA
>NZ_BOOB01000135.1 GCF_016863015.1 Microbispora amethystogenes
CCACCGCCTGCACCAGCAACGAGCCGGCCGCGCAGGCCAGCGCTCCGGCGGCGGCTCCGGCCGCGGCGGCCACCGGCGGTAACGACGCCCCCGGCGACAAGGTCGTCATCGGTTTCTCGGCTCCGGCCGCCGACCACGGCTGGATCGCCGCGATCAGCAAGAACGCCGCCGACGCCGCCAAGCAGTACTCCGATGTGGAGCTCAAGGCGGTCGAGCCGACCAACGACATCAACCAGCAGATCTCCGCGGTGGAGTCGCTGATCCAGGCCAAGGTCAACGCGCTGGTGATCCTGCCCAACGACGGTGAGCAGCTCAACCAGGTCGCCCGTCAGGCGATGGACGCCGGCATCCCGGTGATCAACCTGGACCGGGTGTTCCCCGACAAGCTGTCGTACCGGACCTGGATCGGCGGCGACAACTACGGCATGGGCGTGGCCGCGGGTCACTTCATCGGCAAGACGCTGAAGGACAAGGGCGTGGCCGACCCGGTGATCCTGGAGATCCAGGGCATCGCGACGCTGCCGCTGACCCAGGACCGCAGCAAGGGCTTCGAGGACGCGCTGAAGACCTATGGGTTCAAGGTGACGGCGAAGCAGGACGCGAAGTTCACGGTGGAGTCGGGCACGCAGGTGGCGAGCAACCTGCTGCAGGCGCACAAGAAGATCGACGCGATCTGGAACCACGACGACGACCAGGGCATCGGTGTGCTCGCGGCGATCAACGAGGCCGGGCGCAGCGAGTTCTTCATGGTCGGCGGCGCCGGTTCGGCGAACGCGATGCGTGACATCAAGGCCGACAGCGGTGTGCTGAAGGCGACGGTGACCTACAGCCCGACGATGGCCGCCTCGGCGATCAAGATCGCCCGGCTCATCGCGCAGGGCAAGGGCATGAGCGACCTGCTGGAGCAGCAGGTGCCGCAGTCCATCACGCTGACGTCGGAGACCGTCACCAAGGACAACGCCGACAAGTACCTG
>NZ_BOOB01000136.1 GCF_016863015.1 Microbispora amethystogenes
GGTGCGCCGTCGGAGGGACCGTCGTCCGCGGAGTCGTCCGGGGCGTGGGCCGAGGCGCCGTCTGGGGTGCTTTCGGGGATGCGGTCGGTGGTGGCCGGGGTGTTGGAGCGGGTGCAGGAGTGGGTGGCTGTTCCGGAGCCGGTTGGGCCGTTGGTGGTGGTCACGCGGGGTGCGGTGGGGCTGCCGGGTGAGGACGTGGATGTGTCGGTGGCGCCGGTGTGGGGGCTGGTGCGGTCGGCGATGGCCGAGTGGCCGGGCCGGTTCGTGCTGGCCGACATCGACGGGACCGCCGAGTCGGAGGCGGCGCTGGCCGCCGCGGTTGCCACCGGTGAGCCCGAACTGCTGATCCGGGCGGGCCAGGTGCGGGTCCCCCGCCTGACCACCGTGACCCCCGAAACTCAGCCGGCGACCCGCAACTCCGCCTCGGCGACCTCCGGCTCCGAGCAGGCGGCTCTCGGGTCCGAACCGGTCGACCTCGGCTCCGCATCGGCGACCCCCGATGCCGGGCAGGCGACCTCGGGCTCCGCCCAGGTGGCTTCTGGCTCCGGGGCGGTGGGCTTTGGTGCTGGGTCGGTGGTGGTGACCGGGGGTGTTGGCGGGGTCGGGGCGCGGGTGGCGCGGCATCTGGTGACGGCGCATGGGGTGCGGTCGCTGGTGCTGGCCGGGCGTCGTGGTCCGGACACGCCTGGAGCCGGCCTGCTGGCGGCGGAGCTGACCGAGCTGGGTGCGCGGGTGCGAGTCGTGGCCTGTGATGTGGCCGACCGGGACGCGGTGGCGCGGTTGCTGGACGGGGTGCCGGACCTGACGGCGGTGGTGCACGCGGCCGGGGTGCTGGACGACGGGCTGATCGAGTCGCTGACCCCGGACCGGCTGGACACCGTCTTCGCGCCCAAGGCCGACGCGGCCTGGCACCTGCACGAGCTGACCCGCGACCGCGATCTCAGCGCCTTCGTCCTGTT
>NZ_BOOB01000137.1 GCF_016863015.1 Microbispora amethystogenes
GGCCCTCGCCCACACCGCCCGGCGCCACGAAAGCCTGCGCACCACCCTGCGGATGACGGAGGGGGAACTCGTTCAGGTCGTACACGACGAGTGGGATTGGGAGCCGCCACTCACCGTCGTACCCGACCTGGCGGAAACCCTGGAGCAGTGGCGGACCTCGACGGTCGACCTCGAACAGGGTCCGCTGTTCCGCGCGCGGGTGGTGCGTGTCTCGGACGACGAGCACGTGCTGCTGCTGTCGCTCCACCATGTCATCGCGGACGGCTGGTCCCTCACGGTGCTGTTTCGCGAGATCGCCGCGCACTATGAGGCCGCCTGTGCGGGCGACCCGTTGCCGCAGGACGCCCCTCTTCAGTACGGCGACTACGCCCAGTGGAAGCTCGACACTCCGGCCGATGACTCCGAACTCGATTTCTGGCGCGGATATCTCGCCGGCGCGCAGACGCTCGACCTGCCCACCGACAAGCCGCGCCCACCGTACGAGACGCACCGTGGGAACGCCGTTCCGCTCGGTCTGCCCGCGCGGACCGTCGAGCGCCTCGCACGGGAAAGCGGTACGACGACCTTCACGGTGATCACGACCGCGTTGACGCTGCTGCTCGCCAAACTCACCGGTCAGGACGACGTCACCATCGGCATTCCGTCCTCCGGCCGCACGCACCCGGGCACCGCCGACATGATCGGCTTCCTGGCGAACACCCTTCCCCTGCGCTCCGTGACCCGCCCCGGCACGACACTCGCGGAGGCGTTGCGCGCGACCCACGCGAACCTTCTGGAGGTCCAGCTTCACGGTGACACCCCGTTCGAGCGGATCGTCCAGCATGTGCGGCCGGAACGTGATTTCAGCCGCAGCCCGTTCTTCCAGGTCATGCTCGCGCTGGACAGCTCACCCCAGCGGACGCTGGAGCTTCCCGGCCTGCGCTTCACCCGGGTCGACATGGCGCCCGCCGGTACAC
>NZ_BOOB01000138.1 GCF_016863015.1 Microbispora amethystogenes
GGCTGGCCCGGGGATGCACCGGCACCGGGTCGACCGCGAGCCCGGGGAGCTCGTACTGCGGCGGCGTGCCGTTGATCGACAGCATGACCTGGAAGAGAGGGCTGCGGCTGAGGTCGCGTTCCCGTACGCACTCATTGATCAGCCGCTCGAAGCCGATGTGCTGGTGCTGCTGGACGGCGAGCGCGGAGTCGTGCGTGGCGCCGAGCACGTCACGGAGGGTCGTCTCCGGCGTCGGACGCATACGCAGGGGCAGGGTCGTCACGAGCATCCCGATGACATCCGTGGTTTCGGGCCGGGTGCGCCCAGAGGCGGCGAACCCGATGGTGACGTCGTCCTGGCCGCTGAGCTTGGCCAGGAGCACACCCAGCGCCGTCGCCACCACGGAGAACGTACTCGCCCCGGTCGCCCGGGTGACGGCGGCCACGGTCGCGGCGGGCAGGGACAGCGGAACGGCGTCCCCACGGTGCGTCTGGTACGGCGGGCGCGGCTTGTCGGTGGGCAGGTCCAGCGTCCGCGCGCCGGCGAGGTGCTCGCGCCAGAACTCCACGTCCTCGTCGGTGACGGGCTGCTCCCACAGTTCGACGTCCGCGAACTGCACGGGCGCGGGTGAAGGGGCGTCGTTTCCCGCCGGGTCTTCGGCCAGCCTGGCGTAGTGGCCCGTGATCTCACGGAGCAGCAGGTCGAGCGACCAGCCGTCGCAGATGAGGTGGTGCAGGCTCAGGAGCAGTACGTGCTCCTCCTCCGACACCCTGACCAGGACGACACGCATGAGCGGCCCGGCGGCGATGTCGAGCGGACGGGAGGCCACCTCGTCGAGCACCGCGGCCCAGTCGGACGCGGTCACTTCCTCCAGCTCGGCGACCGGTTCCGCGGACACCACCTGTACGAGTTCCTCGTTCTCCTCGCGGAGGGTGGTGCGCAGGCTTTCGTGGCGCCGGGCGGTGTGGGCGAGAGC
>NZ_BOOB01000139.1 GCF_016863015.1 Microbispora amethystogenes
GGCGATGCGGTGCAGGAGGAGGCGGAACGCCTGGCGGCCGAGCTCGCCGAAGTCCTGCCGCACGGTGGTCAGCGGCGGCCAGAAGTACGCCGCCTCCGGCACGTCGTCGAACCCCACCACGCTCACGTCCTCGGGCACCCGCCGGCCCGCCTCCCGCAACGCCCGCAACACCCCCATCGCCATATGGTCATTGGCCACGAACACCGCCGTCACCTCACCATCGGCCGCCAGCCGCCGCCCCAGCTCATAACCCGACGACGCCGTCCAATCCCCCACCAGCGGATCGGGCACCACCCGGCCCTCCGCCTCCAGCACCGACCGCCACCCCGCCAGCCGGCCACGCGAATCCACCCAGTTCGGCGGACCCGCCACATGCCACACCGTCCGATGCCCCAAACTCAGCAGATGCCGCGTCGCCCGCGCCGCCCCCGCACCCTGGTCCACCGCCACCACCGGCACCGGCACATCCCCGCCCCCACCCACAACCACCACCGGCAACCCCGCCGGAAGCTGCCGCACCCCCTCGGCCGCCGACTCATGCGGCGCCACCACGATCACCCCGTCCACCGACTGCGACCGCAGCCGATCCACCCCCCGCCCGATCCACCGCCGATCCAGCACCGGCAGACTCGCGATGCTCACCAGATAGTCACTGTCCCGCGCCGCCTGCTCCACCCCGAACAACGTCGACGCCGGCCCGTACAACGTGGTGTCGAAACACACCACCCCCAACACCCCCGACCGCCCGGTCACCAGCATCCGCGCCGCCGAGTTCGGCCGGTAGTCCAGCTCCCGCACCGCCGCCAGCACCCGCTCCCGCGTCTCCGGACGCACCTTCTCCGGAGCGTTCAGCACCCGCGACACCGTCATCGCCGACACCCCCGCCAGCTCCGCGACGTCTTCCATGACCGCCGCCCTCGGGCGCTCGGCCGGGCTCTCTCCAGGCCG
>NZ_BOOB01000140.1 GCF_016863015.1 Microbispora amethystogenes
GACGGGGAGGTGCTCGGCGCGTCGAGGCCGAGGAAGGAGATGGCGTAGGCGAGCTGGCCGCTCATGGGGAGCTGGTGGCCGACGCCGGAGATGCTGATGCCCTCGACGGTGGCCTGGGTGCCGGTGTTGCCGTAGCGGGTGCGGGTCCAGCTGGACTGCGGGTGGTCGGTGAAGGCGGGGGTCTGGCTCAGCCCGTTGAGGTTGGTCCACTGCTTGATCTCTTCACCGAAGTTGTTGTAGTGCAGGGTGGTGTCGGTGGTGCCGTGCCACAGCTGCATGCGGGGGTAGCGGCCGGTGTAGCCGGGGTACATGGCGCGGGCCTGGTCGCCCCACTGCTGGGCGGTCTTGGTGATCTGCCCGCCGGAGCACTGGCCGTTCCACAGCGAGCCGTCGTTGGTGGCGAAGCACCCGGCCGGGACGCCGGAGAAGGCGGAGGCGGCGGAGAACACGTCGGGGTATTCGGCGGCCAGGACGTTGGTCATCATGGCGCCGGAGGAGAAGCCGCTGACGACGATGCGGCCGGGGTCGACGTTGTAGCGCTGGCGGGTGTAGTTGACCATGGCCATGATGCCGGTGGAGTCGCTGCCGCCGTCGCGGCGGAGCGCGGCGGGGGTGGACACGTCGAAGCAGGATCCGCTGCGGGTGGCCTCGGGGACCACGATGATGTAGCCGTAGCGGTCGGCGGCGGTGACGTAGTCGTGGCCGTTGCCGTTGAAGATGCCGCTGGCCGAGCCGCTGCAGTAGTGGACCAGGACCAGCAGGGCGGGGCGGGTGGCGACCCGGTCGGGGACGTAGAGGTACATGTTCAGGTTGGTCGGGTTGGTGCCGAACCCGGTGATCCGGGTGAGGGAGGCGGCCGCGGCGGGCCGGGCGGCCAGCAGCATGCCGACCAGCACCAGGGGCAACGACACGGCGGCCAGCAGGGATCTGAGCCTTCGT
>NZ_BOOB01000141.1 GCF_016863015.1 Microbispora amethystogenes
CCGGCCGGTCGCGCTGAAGTGCTCGGCCTGCTTGCGCTTGGGCTGCAGGATGACCTGACCCCGCCCGGTGAGCGGCTTGGCCGACCCGGCGCCCTTGTCGGTGTAGCTGGCCTCGATGACGTAGAACAGGTTGTCGTACTCACCGTGGCCGGACATGGCGGTCTGCACGACGGCCTCGCAGCCGGTCGTCTGGTCGAGCGGGTGACCGTGGGTGTCGTGACCCAGGATGGACTGGATCTGCACCTTGCTGCAGTCGACCGTGCCGTCCTCGGCGTCGGTGACGGTGACCTTGAACTTCACCTGGTCGCCGAACTCGAAGAACGCGCCGTTCGGCGGGAGCTCGACCTTGACCTCGGGCTTGGTGTTGCCCGCGTTGACCGTCACGCTGGAGGTCGCGGTCCTGCCATCGGCGTTGGTGATCGTCAGGACGGCGCTGTACTCGCCGGCCTGGGTGTAGGTGAAGGTGGGGTTGGCCTCGGTGGAGTCGGTCTTTCCGTCACCGTCGAGGTCCCAGGCGTAGGTGATCGCCTTACCGTCGGGGTCGCGCGAGCCGTCGCTGCTGAACTTGACGGTCAGCGGCGTCGGGCCGTCGGTCTTGTCGGCGGTGGCACGCGCCACCGGCGGGCGGTTGCCCTTGATGTACTCCACGCGGTAGACGCCGGAGTCGGCGTTGTCGCCGCCGAAGCCGGAGCCCCACTCGATCAGGTAGAGGGCGCCGTCGGGACCGAACTTCATGTCCATGGGCTTCTTGAAGCTCAGGGTCTGCAGGATCCGGTTCATCTCGACGAGCTTGGTGCCGTCCTCGTTGAGCTGGAACGACCAGATGGCGTTGTTGTTCCACTCACCGAACATGGCCTTGCCGTCCCAGTACGCCGGCCACTTG
>NZ_BOOB01000142.1 GCF_016863015.1 Microbispora amethystogenes
GGGGTAGGAGGCGCCCCAGCCGCCGTTGACGGTCGTGATGGTGGGCCAGCCGTCAGAGGTCCAGGTGACGGGGGCCAGGACGGGGATCCGGCCGCCGGGGTAGGCGTCCTGGAAGGCCATGTAGTACCACGCGCCGTTCTGGGTCTGCACGAGTCCGCCCTGGTGCGGCACGCCGCCACCGGAGACCGGGCCGGACATGTTCAGCAGGACCTGGCGCATCTCGTACGGGCCGAAGGGGCCGTTGGTGGACTTCAGGATGTACTGCCCGTTGGCGGGCTTGGTGACGAAGATGTAGTAGTTCCCGTTGCGCTTGTACATCCGCGAGCCTTCCAGCGTGCCGACGCTGGAGGGGGTGGAGAACACCTGCTGGCTGCGGACCTCGCTCTTGCCGTCGGCCGACAGCTGGGCGACGCTGATCTGCGTGTTGCCGTAGGCGACGTACATCGTGTCGTTGTCGTCGACGAGCAGACCGGCGTCGTAGTAGCACTTGTTGATCGTCGTGTGCCGGTTCCACGGGCCTTCGACGGAGGTGGCGGTGTAGATGTAGGTCTTGCTGAAGTCGATGCAGCCGCCCCAGTAGAAGGTCTTGTTGCTGGGCCGGTAGTTCAGGAACGACGCCCAGATGCCGTTGACGTAGCCGCGGCCGCCGTTGAGGTCGTACTTGTTGCCGAAGTCGAGCTTGGGCACCGAGTGACCGGCGTACTCCCAGTGCACCAGGTCGTAGGAGCGCAGGACCGGCGCGCCGGGCGAGTAGTGCATCGTGGAGGCGGAGTAGTAGTAGGTGTCGCCGACCCGGATGATGTCGATGTCGGCGAGGTCGTCCCACAGCA
>NZ_BOOB01000143.1 GCF_016863015.1 Microbispora amethystogenes
GGGCGGATCGCCTACACCTTCGGCTTCGAGGGCCCGGCGGTGACCGTCGACACGGCCTGCTCCTCGTCACTGGTCGCCCTGCACCTCGCCGTACGGTCGCTGCGTTCGGGCGAGTCTGACCTGGCCCTCGCCGGTGGTGTCACGCTCATGACGTCGCCGGGCACGTTCGTCGAGTTCTCGCGGCAGCGGGGGCTCGCGCCGGACGGACGGTGCAAGGCGTTCTCCTCCACCGCCGACGGCACCGGCTGGGCCGAAGGCGCCGGCCTCCTCCTCGTCGAACGCCTCTCCGACGCCCAACGCAACAACCACCCCATCCTCGCCGTCGTCCGCGGCACCGCCATCAACCAAGACGGCGCCTCCAACGGCCTGACCGCACCCAACGGCCCCTCCCAGCAACGCGTCATCACCCACGCCCTCGACAACGCCGGACTCACCCCACTGGACATCGACGCCGTCGAAGCCCACGGCACCGGCACCACCCTCGGCGACCCCATCGAAGCCCAAGCGTTGCTCGCCACCTACGGCAACAACCGCCCCACCGACCGCCCCCTATGGCTCGGCTCCCTCAAATCCAACATCGGCCACGCCCAAGCCGCCGCCGGCGTCGCCGGAATCATCAAAACCGTCCAATCCATCCGCCACGCCCACCTCCCCCAAACCCTCCACATCGACCAACCCACCCCCCACGTCGACTGGACCACCGGCACCATCAACCTCCTCACCCACCCCCGGCCATGGCCCGACCACGGCCACCCCCGCCGCGCCGCCGTCTCCGCCTTCGGCGTCAGCGGCACCAACGCCCACGTCATCATCGAACAAGCACCAGAAG
>NZ_BOOB01000144.1 GCF_016863015.1 Microbispora amethystogenes
ATGGTCCAGCTTGCCGTTGACGGACAACGGAAGCTCGTCGATCGGCACGACGATGGGCACCATGTAGTCGGGCAGCCGGGAGCCGACGAACTCCCGCAGCGCGGCGATGTTCGCCACCTGGCCATCGGCCGGGACGACGTACGCGACCAGGCGCCTGTCACCCGGGCGGTCCTCGCGCACGACGACCGCGACCTGCCCCACCGACTCATGACCCGCGAGGACGGCCTCGATCTCGCCCAGCTCGATCCGGAACCCGCGGATCTTCACCTGCTCGTCGGCCCGCCCCGCGAAGAGCAGTTCACCGTCGGGGCTCCAGCGGGCCATGTCGCCCGTGCGGTACATCCGCTCACCAGGTGCGAACGGACACGCCACGAACCGCTCCGCCGTCAGCCCCGCCCGCCGCAGATACCCCCGAGCCAGCCCCAGCCCCGCCACGTACAACTCACCGGTCACCCCCGGCGGGACCGGCCGCAGGAAATCGTCCAGCACGAACACCCGCGCGTTGGCGATGGGCGCGCCGATCGGGGCCGTCCCGGCCGCCACGAGGGGACGGCTCATCGTGGCGCAGACGGTCGTCTCGGTCGGACCGTACGCGTTGATCATGCGGATGCGGTCCGCCCAGCGTTCGGTCAGCAGAGGCGGGCACGCCTCACCCGCCACCACCAGCGTCTCCACGCTGTCCGGGAGCGTCTCCACCGAAGCGAGCACCGACGGCGACACCGTCACGTGCGTCACCCCGAACTCGCCCACCGCGTCGGCCAGCGAGCCCG
>NZ_BOOB01000145.1 GCF_016863015.1 Microbispora amethystogenes
CTTGATGATCTTGACGTCGCCGAGCCGGTCGATGTAGAAGACCCGGCCGTCCTTGGCGACGTCCAGCATCATCGGGTTGGACGTGTCGCCGTCCAGCTCCACCTTGCTGTAGCCGCTGCTCTGCGAGGCGGAGCAGTCGGCCTTGACGGCGCCCGAGGCGGTCTTGATGCCACCCAGGAGCAGCTTGAGGAAGTTCGCCTCGCTGTAGTTCTCCTTCAGGTGGCCCAGGCCGGTGTACCACGAACGGCCACCGTCGTAGTCCTGACACCACGTGTTGGGGTGGTCGGCGCCCATCGTGCCGCCGGTGTAGGACTTCTCGTCCAGCGACGTCAGCACGTGCACCGTGTTACGCGGGTTGGCCCGGTAGTCGTACCACTCGTCGGTACGGGTCCAGGTCGTCGGCAGGCCCGTCGTCGACGGGTGCGCCGGGTCCTCGACCTTCACCGTGGCCTGCTGGATCGCCGGGTGCTGCTTGAAGTACGCACCCACCAGCTTGCCGTACCACGCCCAGTCGTAACCGCTGTCGGCCGCGGCGTGGACGCCGACGTAGCCGCCGCCCTTCTGGATGTAGCGCTGGAAGGCGTCCTTCTGGTCCTGGGTGCTGACCGGGTCACCGGTCGTGGACATGAAGATGACGGCCTGGTACTGCGCCAGGTTGGCGTCGGTGAACGCCGCGCTGTCCTCGGTCGTGTCGACCGCGAAGTTGTTGTCCTGGCCGAGCTTCTGCACCGCCGCGATCCCCTCGGGGATCGAGTCGTGCCGGAA
>NZ_BOOB01000146.1 GCF_016863015.1 Microbispora amethystogenes
GCTCATGTCGCGCGTCGCCGTACGCGCGCCTGTCGAGTGGGGGGATCGCAAGGCGCGGGCGGGTGAGCCGAGCGCGACGGTGGCCGCGCGGGTGCTCGACGGGAGGGACCGGGCGGCCCATCGGCTGGCCGACACACCATGGCGAATCAACGCCGAGATACCCGCACCGGACCTGCGCACCCGCTTTTCCGTCACCCCGGAGGCTGCCGAGCTCCTGCGGTCCGCGGTCAACGCCGGGCTCGTGACAGCAGACGGGCTATCCCACCTGCTGCGCGTCGCCTGGACGCTGGCCGACCTGCGCGGAGCCGACCGCCCACAGGCCGACGACGCGGCGGGAGCCCTCGACCTGTGGAAGGGGGCAGACGGCGATGCAGCCCGGTGACCGCGTCCTGGTCCGCCCCTCATTCCACATCCCGGTACGCCCGTGGTGGACGGAGTTATACTGCTCCCCGTTCTACTACCCGGGCACGGTGACCCAGGTCAACCCACAGCGCGGACGCGCCCACGTCGAACTGGACGAGTCGCTCTACCCCACACCCTGGCAAGACCGCACCCAGCTCTTCCACCTCAGCGACATCCACAGGCACGTATGCCGCTGCCAGGAATGCGCCAAACCCGGCCGAGACATCTACCGATACCGC
>NZ_BOOB01000147.1 GCF_016863015.1 Microbispora amethystogenes
GCTGGTCACGGGACCTGCCCGCCGAACCATCCTCGGTGACGGTGGTCAAGGACGCGGCCGGCCGGTACTTCGCCTCGTTCGTCGTCCAGACCAGCGATGTCCCCCTCCCGGAGTCGGTCGCCGACGTGGGGATCGACCTCGGGCTGTCCCACTTCGCCGTCACCTCCGACGGCCGGAAGGTGGCCAACCCCCGTTTCCTGCGCAGGGCCGAGCGGCGCCTGCGCAAGGCACAGCGGGAACTCTCCCGTAAGGAGAAAGGCTCAGCGAACCGCCAGAAGGCCAGGGCCAAGGTCGCCACGGCACACGCCGCGGTGGCCGACGCGCGCCGCGACTGGGCACACAAGCTCTCCACCCAGATCATCCGCGATAACCAAGCGGTGTACGTGGAGAACCTTGCCACCTCCGGCCTCGGCCGTACCCGCCTCGCCAAGTCCGTTCACGATGCGGGCTGGTCGCAGTTCGTGAGCATGCTGGAGTACAAGGCGGCCCGGTACGGCCGCCACTTCGCCAAGATCGACCGGTGGTTCCCCTCCTCCAAGCTCTGCTCCGAATGCGGGGCCGTCGCCGAGTCGATGCCGCTTGCCGTCCGGTCGTGGACCTGCCTGTGCGGGGCAGTCCACGATCGGGACATCAACGCCGCGATCAACATCCTGGCCGCCGGACGGGCGGACAGGCTAAACGCCTGTGGAGCGCAGGTAAG
>NZ_BOOB01000148.1 GCF_016863015.1 Microbispora amethystogenes
GGTTTGAGGTGGGGCGTCGGGGAGTCGGAGAGGTCGTAGATCGACAACGTAAGAGGTCTCCGGTAATTGGTTGATCGACCAAGAAAAACCTGAAACCGGAGACCTCGTGGCCACTGTAGCGGTGACGAGGCGGTTCGACCTCACCGATGCCCAGTGGGCGGTACTGGAGCCGTTGCTGCCGGCGCCCACACGGTCGGGGCGGCCGTCGCTGTTCAGTAAGCGGCAGTTGATCGACGGGATCCGCTGGCGGGTACGGACCGGCGTGCCCTGGCGGGATGTGCCCGCCTGCTACGGATCCTGGTCAGCGGTGTATGCGCTGTTTCGGCGCTATCAACGCGACGGCACCTGGCAGCAGATCCTGACCGCGTTGCAAGCCCAGGCGGACGCGGCTGGGCGCATCACCTGGGACGTCAGCGTCGATTCCACCATCGCCCGGGCGCATCAGCACGCCGCCGGGGCGCGGAAAAGGGGGATCTTCAAGCCGAGCCGCCCGGCGGCAGAGCCGGTACCGAGCCGGCCGATCACGCGCTGGGGCGTTCTCGTGGCGGGCTGACCACCAAGCTGCATCTGGCCTGCGAGCAGGGGCAAAAGCTGCTGTCGATCGTGCTGACCGCCGGGCAGCGCGGTGACAGCCCGCAGTTCACCGCGGTCATCGGCGGCATCCGGGTGCCCCGCCC
>NZ_BOOB01000149.1 GCF_016863015.1 Microbispora amethystogenes
GGCGTATGTGATTTATACGTCGGGGTCGACGGGGCGGCCGAAGGGTGTGGTGATCGAGCATCGGCAGACGGTGGCGATGCTCGCCTGGGCCGGCAGCGTGTTCGGGCCGCAGGTGCTGGCGGAGACGCTGGCGTCGACGAGTGTGTGTTTCGACTTGTCGGTGTTTGAGATTTTCGCGCCGTTGACGGTGGGGGCGACCGTCACGTTGGCGGCGGGTAATGCGCTGGATCTGATCGAGGATCGGGCGGGGTTCGGTCATGTGACGTTGGTGAACACGGTGCCGTCGGCGGCGGCGGAGTTGCTGGCGGCCGGGGCGATCCCACCACGGGCGGCGACGATCAATCTGGCGGGCGAGCCGTTGCCGGTGGAGCTGGTGCGGGGGTTGTACCGGGACCCGGCGGTGGGGACGGTCAACAACCTGTACGGCCCGACCGAGGACACCACCTACTCCACCCACGCGATCACTCATGCCGAACATGAGCGGACGCCGCTGGGCCGCGCGCTGCCCGGGTCGCGGGTGCACCTGCTGGACAGCGGGTTGCGGCCGGTGCCGCTGGGCGCGATCGGCGAGGTGTATCTGTCCGGCCAGGGTGTCACCCGGGGGTATCACCACCGGCCAGGGCTGACGGCCGAACGTTACCTCCCCCTCCCCGACAACCACGCTCACGGCGACG
>NZ_BOOB01000150.1 GCF_016863015.1 Microbispora amethystogenes
GTAGTCGATGTAGGGCGAGTTGTTGCCGATGCAGTACGGCCAGCCGAAGTTGCCCGGCTTGGAGATGAGGTTCCACTCCACCGTGTTCTGCGGGCCACGGTTGGCGTTCGCGGAGTTGGAGTCGGGGCCGTACTCGCCCAGCATGATGTTGCCGGTCTTGGGGTCCAGGCCGATCCGGAACGGGTTACGGAAGCCCATGCCGTAGATCTCCGGCTTGGTCTTGGCCGTGCCCGGGGCGAACAGGTTGCCCGCCGGGATGGTGTAGGTGCCGTCCGCCTCGGGGTGGATGCGCAGCAGCTTGCCGCTCAGGCTGTTGGTGTTGGCCGAGGTGCGCTGGGCGTCCCAGTTGGACCGGCCCGACTGCTCGTCGATCGGCGCGAAGCCGTCGGAGGCGAAGGGGTTGGTGTTGTCGCCCGTGCCCAGCCAGAGGTTGCCGGTCTTGGGGTCCATCACCAGGCCGCCGCCGTGGTGGCAGCACTCGGCCCGCTGCACCGGCACGTCCATGACCTTCTTCTCACTCGCCAGGTCCAGGGTGTCCCCGGTGACCGTGAACCGGCTCAGCCGGTCGACGTTCTCCGAGCCCGTGGGCGAGTAGTAGAGGTAGATCCACTTGTTCGTGTCGAACGCGGGGTCCAGCGCCATGCCGAGCAGACCGCTCTCGTTGGCGGTGAA
>NZ_BOOB01000151.1 GCF_016863015.1 Microbispora amethystogenes
TCAAGGACGCGGACGGAATGGCGTAAAGGCTTGACGGGCGGGCCGGGCCGAGGAATGCTAACCCAATCGGATCGGATTGGATCGGATCCACCGCATTCGTCCCCAGTTGCGAGGAGAAGCAGGTGCCCAGAGCGCTGCTCCTTACCGGCGACGCCGCCGAGGAGCTCGACACCATGTATCCCTACTATCGCGTGCAGGAGGGCGGCTGGGACGTCGACGTCTCGTCATTGACGATGCGTGACATTCAGCTGGTCATCCACGAGTTCGACCCGAACTCCGACGCCTACGTGGAGAAGAACGGCCGGAAGCTGCCGGTCGACGTGACCTGGGCCGAGGTCGACGTCGAGCGCTATGACGCCCTCATCATCCCCGGGGGACGCGCCCCCGAGTGGATCCGGACCGACGCCGACGTCAGGCGCATCACCGAGCACTTCTTCGCGCGCAACCTCCCGATCGCGCTGGTGTGCCACGGCGCACAGGTGCCGGCCGTGTACGGGCTGCTGAAGGGCCGCAAGACGGCCTGCTTCCCCCCCATCACCGGTGACATGGAGAACGCGGGCGCGACGGTCATCGACGCCCCCGACGTCGTGGACGGAAACCTCGTCTCCTGCCGCGGCTGGCCCGACATGCCGCAGTTCGGCCGGGTGATGATGGAGGTCTTCTCGAAGTCC
>NZ_BOOB01000152.1 GCF_016863015.1 Microbispora amethystogenes
CACTGGGGCTCGGGCTGGATCCCTGGCCCAGGCTGCCCGGCACCGACTGGAGGGCGGCGTACCAGGCGGCGGCCATCTTGTCGTAGCCGCCGGCGGTGGGGTGGATGCCGTCGATGAGGTCGCCGGTGGTGAGCTTGCTGTGCATGTCGACGAGGTAGACGTGCTTGCCGCTGTTGGCCTTGGACTGCACGATGCCGGGGAGGGCGGCGTTGAAGGTGCGGGCGGCCGACTCCTGGCCGGAGTTGGACAGCGGGATGATCGTGGCGACGAACACGTCGGCGTTGGGCGCGGCCGAGGTGATGTGGTCGATCAGGGTGGACAGCCGCTGGGGGGCGGAGGAGACGTTGTAGTTCTGCAGCACGTCGTTGGTGCCGATGTGCAGCAGCACGGTGCGGGGGGTGTAGGAGCGCAGCCAGCCGGTGATGTTGGCGTCGATCTGGTCGATCCGCCAGCCGGGGTGGCCCTCGTGGTCGTGGTCGCCCAGGTTGCCCGGCCCGTTGTACTGCGAGCCGACGAAGTCGACGGTGTAGCGGCCGGCGGCCAGGCGCTGCCACAGCCCGATGCGGTATCCGCCGGGCACCTGGGTGCCCTCGGTGATCGAGTCACCCAGCGGCATCACCCGCACCCCGCCGTTGGACTCCGCGCTCGCGGCGCCCGCCCCCAGCACCG
>NZ_BOOB01000153.1 GCF_016863015.1 Microbispora amethystogenes
CTCACGGAAGGTCCTTTCGTCGGTGAGGGGGGTGACCCGTCGTCGCGGCGTCCGGGCCGCGATGCGGGAGGCCGGGCGCCACTTGTCACCGCGTGCGCGTGGTCACGGCCGGGGCAGGTCAGGCGGGCGGAGAGGGAACCGCTGCATGAGGGCCTGGGGCGGCGTCGCCGCGGACCCGCTCGGGGCGGGCCTTCGCCGGGGCGGCCGATCCGGCCGCCCCGGCGTTGTCTTCGATCAGACGCGGGTCCAGCGCTGGTTGGCCTGCCCGTTGCAGGACCAGATCTGGAGCTTCACACCGTTGGCGGTGGAGTAGTTCGGCGCGTCGAGGCACTTGTTGGCCCCGACGGCGGTGATGCTCCCGTCACTGTTGAAGCGCCACTTCTGGTTGTTCTGTCCGTTGCAGTCCCAGATCTGCACCGCGGCGCCGTCGGCGGTGCTCATGTTGGCCACGTCGAGGCACTTGTTGCCGTACACCCGCAGTTCGCCGGAGCTGGTCGCGGTCCAGCTCTGGTTGGGCTGTCCGTTGCAGTCCCAGATCTGCACCTGGGTGCCGCTGGTCTGCGAGGCGTTGGGGACGTCCACACACCTGCCGGACGCGACTCCCTTGATCGCACCGGTGGACGAGGGGGGCACGCTCGGGCTGGAGCTGGGGCTGA
>NZ_BOOB01000154.1 GCF_016863015.1 Microbispora amethystogenes
CTCGGCACCGTCAAGACGATCAGCGTCAAGCGGGAGGGCTCCCGCTGGTGCGTCGTGCTGTCGTGCGACGAGGTGCCGGCCGAGCCCCTGCCCGTGACGGGCTCGGTCGCGGGGATCGACATGGGCGTCGCGTCGCTGGCCACCACATCCGACGGCGACCACATCGAAAACCGTCGGCACCTGGCCGCGTCCGCTGAGCGGCTGGCCGCCGCTCAGCGGGATCTCGCCCGCAAGAAGCGGGGTTCCAGGCGCCGCGGTGAAGCCGTGGCGCGCGTCGCCGCGCTGCATGCCAGGGTGCGCCGCCAGCGGTTGGACGGCGCGCACAAGGCCGCACTCGCACTGGTCCGCGACTACGACGTGATCGTGCACGAGGACCTGCGGATCGCCACCATGACCCGCTCGGCCTCCGGCACGATTGCCCAGCCCGGACAGAACGTCGCGGCCAAGTGCGGCCTGAACCGCAGCATCCTGGACGCGGGTTGGGGGGTGTTCCTGCGTGTGCTCGCGTACAAGGCTGAAAGCGCCGGTCGTGAGCTGATCGCGGTGAATCCCGCCGGCACCTCCCGCACCTGCTCGCGGTGCGGGCACTGCGCGAAGGACAACCGCCTCACCCAAGCCCGGTTCCGATGCCAGGCGTGCGG
>NZ_BOOB01000155.1 GCF_016863015.1 Microbispora amethystogenes
CCGCCGAGGTCAGCTCCGCCGAGGCTCCCGCCCCGGCCCTGCTCACCGGCACCGTCGACCCGGCCACGGCTGTCGCCGAAGTCACCGCACTGGTGCCGGGCGATGGCGCATCCTCCGGACTCACCCCGGCCACGGCCGAGCTCGCGGTTGCCGCCGATGGTGCCGCGCCGGTCCTGGCTGAGAGCGCGCAGCCTGCCGCCGCCGCTGTGGCGGTCGAGGGTGTAGTTCTCGCCGGTGCTGCCGCTGAGTCGGTGTCCGGTGAGGGCGCGGCCTCTGTCACGGGTGAGGGTGTCGCCCTTGTCCCGGCAGGAAGCGTGGCCCAGGCCGGAGCGCCGGATACCTCGGTGGTTCCTCTGGCGTGGGTGGTGTCGGGGAAGACGGTGGACGCGCTGGCTGGGCAGGCGGCGCGGGTGCTTGCCTTCGTGCAGGACCGCCCCTCCCTGAGCGTCGCGGATGTCGGGTTGTCGCTGGCGACGACGCGGGCGGCGTTCGAGCGTCGGGCCGTGGTCACCGGTGTTGACCGGGCCTCCCTGTTGGACGGGCTGGCTGCACTGGCGGAGGGTCGCACCGCTCCCGGGGTGGTGCAGGGCGTCGCCCGCTCCACCGGGAAGGTCGGTGTGCTGTTCACCGGC
>NZ_BOOB01000156.1 GCF_016863015.1 Microbispora amethystogenes
CGGCACCCCCTGCGTCGCGGCGCACAGCACGACCCGCGCCCTGTACGGCAGTTACAACGGCCCGCTCTACCAGGTGCGCCGTTCCTCGGACAACACCACCAGGGACATCGGCGTACTGAGCGCGGGCGGCGCCGCCAACGCCGCCGCGCAGGACTCGTTCTGCGCGAACACGACCTGCCTGATCACGATCATCTACGACCAGTCGGGCCGCAACAACCGCCTCACCCAGGCGCCTCCCGGAGGCTTCTCCGGCCCGGCCGCGGGCGGATACGACAACCTCGCGACCGCGAACAAGGCGCCGACCACGGTCTACGGCAGCAAGGCGTACGGCGTCTACGTCGATCCCGGCGTCGGCTACCGCAACAACGCCACCAACGGCATCGCCAAGGGCGACCAGCCGGAGGGCATGTACGCCATCTTCGACGGCACCCACTACAACGGCGGCTGCTGCTTCGACTACGGCAACGCCGAGACCAACAGCCGCGACAACGGCAACGGCACCATGGAGGCCATCTACTTCGGCAACATCAAGGTCTGGGGCTACGGCGCCGGCAACGGCCCGTGGATCATGGCCGACCTGGAGAACGGCCTGTTCTCCGGCGTCAACCAGAAGTACAACGCGGGCGACCCG
>NZ_BOOB01000157.1 GCF_016863015.1 Microbispora amethystogenes
TACCAGCCTGGCCAGCTCACGCAGTGCGATCTGTGGTTCCCCGAGCCGCGGATCCCGGTCGGGCAGGGCCAGCAGCGGATGCTGCCGGTCCTGGTGATGACGCTGGCGTTCTCCCGGTTCATGACCGCCACGATGATCCCCTCCCGCCAGGCCGGGGACATTCTGTCGGGCATGTGGGCACTGATCAGCGGCATCGGCCGGGTGACCACGACCCTGCTATGGGACCGGGAGTCGGCGATCGGCGGCACCGGACGCGTCAGCGTCCCGGCGGCGGCGTTCGCCGGCACGCTGGCCACGCAGATCAAGCTGGCCCCACCACGGGATCCGGAGTTCAAGGGCCTGGTCGAGCGGCACAACGGGTTCTTGGAGACCTCGTTCCTGCCCGGGCGGACCTTCGCCTCACCGGCGGACTTCAACGAGCAACTCACCGGGTGGCTGGCCCAGGCCAACACCCGGACCGTCCGCTCGATCCAGGGCCGCCCGGTGGACCTGCTGGAGGTCGACTACCAGTCGATGCTGCCGCTGCCGCCGCTGGCCCCCGCGACCGGCCTGCACCACCGCGTCCGGCTCGGGCGCGACTACTACGTGCGGTTGGACACCGTGGACTACTCCGTCGATCCCCGCGTC
>NZ_BOOB01000158.1 GCF_016863015.1 Microbispora amethystogenes
AGCACGTCTTCGAACGACGGGTCGCCGGACAGGTCGGCGCGAAGGACGAGGGTGTTGACGAAGAACCCGGCCAGGTCCTCCAGAGCCGCGTCCCCGCGACCGGCGATCGCAGTGCCGATCGGGATGTCGGTGCCCGCGCCGACCTTCGCCAGCAGGACCGCGAGCGCCGCGTGGGCCACCATGAACATCGTGGCCCCGCCCCGCTGGGCGACCTCCACCAACCTTGCGTGGGTTCGTGCGTCCACCTCCAACCGCACATCACCACTGCGGAACGACGAGGTGGCCGGACGCGGCCGATCGGCCGGAAGCGCCAACTCCTCCGGCGCGCCCTCCAGGGCCTGACGCCAGTAACCGAGCTGATCGCTGATCAGGCTGGCCGGATCGTCCAGGTCACCCAGGACCTCCCGCTGCCACAACGCGTAGTCCGCGTACTGCACCGGCAACGGCTGCCAGCCGGGCACCTGACCCTGACACCGCGCCGCATACGCCCTGGCCAGATCCCGGCCCAGAACACCCATCGACCACCCGTCAGAGGCGATGTGATGCACCACCACCAGCAGCACATGCTCCGACGGCGACACCGACACCACACAGACCCGCCACGGCAGATCGACCCGCACATCG
>NZ_BOOB01000159.1 GCF_016863015.1 Microbispora amethystogenes
GGGCCGGGTGCGGGAGACCGACCTGGCCGCCTACGCCCACCAGGACATCCCCTTCGAACGCCTCGTGGACGAACTGAACCCGTCACGTTCCCTGTCCCGCAACCCGCTCTTCCAGGTGATGCTGTCCCTGCAGAACCTGCCGGAGGCACAGGGCCAGTGGGACCTGCCTGGCCTGCACGCCGAGCCGCTGCCGGGCGGGTCGATCCAGGCGGCGGCCAAGTTCGATCTCTCTGTGACCTTGGTCGAGCGACGTGACGACGGCGAGCCCTCGGGCCTCGGGGGCATCATCCAGTACGCCGCCGACCTGTTCGACGAGGTCACCGCTCAGGCGCTCGCCCAGCGGTTGGTGCGGGTGCTGGAGCAGGTGGCCTCCGACCCCGACGTCCGGCTCAGCCAGATCGATGTGCTGGAGGAGTCCGAGCGGCGGTCGGTGGTAGAGGAGTGGAACGCCACCGCCACGCCGGTGGCGGCGGGGACGGTGCTGGACCGGTTCCAGGAGTGGGCCGATCGTTCGCCGGATGCGGTGGCGGCGTGGTGCGACGGGGTCGGCGTGTCCTATCGGGAGGTGGAGGAGGCGGCCAACCGTCTCGCCTCCTACCTGCGCGAGTTGGGCGTGAGCA
>NZ_BOOB01000160.1 GCF_016863015.1 Microbispora amethystogenes
AGGTCGAACCGGTTGACGGTGACCGAGCCGCCCAGGGACTGGGTGGCGTAGTTGAAGATGCCGAAGCGGTAGCCCATGAAGAACTGCCAGGCGTTGCCCATCGTGAAGGCGGGGCCGAAGGAGGTGAAGTTCACCCCGTCGGTGCTGTAGGAGAACTTGGCCTGGCGGCCGCTGCCGGGCCGGATGTCGGCGTTGACCCGCAGCCAGATCCGGCCGCCGGACACCGAGGTGGAGGCCACCTCGCTGCCGGTGGAGGTGGTCTGCCAGCTGCTGTTCATGGTCAGGTTGTTGGTCGCGACGAGCCGGGTCTGGCCGTTGTCGCGCCGGACGCCGATCCAGGCCGAGGAGTCGCGCAGCATCGCCAGCCCCGCCCGGTCGCCGTCGCGCATCTGGGAGTAGTCCAGCTGGATCGTCGCGGTGGAGGACGGCCCGAGGATGCGGTGGGTGAGGGTGTTGCGGGCCGAGTACAGGTCGTTGGTCACGGTGGCGGTCTGCAGCTTCAGCCCGCTGCCGACGCTGAACTTGGTGGTGTCGGGGTTGTGGTTCCACTCCCACTCCGGCCCGAGCTGCGACCCGG
>NZ_BOOB01000161.1 GCF_016863015.1 Microbispora amethystogenes
CGCAGTGACCGACTCGGCCAAGGGCCGGGGGTTTCTCCAGCGCAGTGACCGACTCGGCCAAGGGCCGGGGGTTTCTCCGGCTCAGTGACCGACTCGGCCAGGGGAGGGCCGGGGGTTTCTCCGGTGTAGTGACCGAACCGGCCGAAGTCCGAGGACAACCACCAGGGGCCGCCGTGGTGCCGGGGCCGCCGCAGGTGCCGGCCCAGCCGCTACGCCCTGCGGTCCTGCCGGGCCCCCGCCACGCTCCTCGGGTGCCGCCGGCCATGCCCGCCGCCGGTGCCCGCCGCCGGTGCCCGCCGCCGGTGCGTGCCGCCCCTCGTCAGTAGCTGACGGGTGCGGGCCGGGCTGCCGCGGCACCACCCTCACCGGGACGATCCGGCTGTGCCGCCGGTCCGCACCGACCTGCGATGACGCCTCAGCACGCAGCCGGAACGCGGGGTCCTCTCGCGTCGGCGCTCGTCGGATGCCCTGGCCGGGACAACGGAAAAGGGCCCGGCATGAAGCCGGGCCCTTCTCGTCAGGCGTACGGAGATCAGACGATCTTGCCGGACCACACGTTGGCGGCCGCC
>NZ_BOOB01000162.1 GCF_016863015.1 Microbispora amethystogenes
CCGCCGTGCTCGACGTCGCTGTGACGTTGGCGGCGGGTGGGACGCTGGCGATCGCGACGGAGGCCGAGCGGGCCGAGCCCGGCGCTCTCGCGGAGATGATCGCCGCTGCGGGGGTGGAGGTGGCGAGTGTGGTGCCGTCTCTGCTGGATGTGCTGGATCCCGAGGCTGTTGCCGGGGTGCGGCGGTGGGTGGTGGGTGCCGAGCGGGTGAGTGCCCGTCTGGCCGCGCAGTGGGTGGAGCGCACCCAGGTGTGGGTGGCCTACGGTCCGACGGAGGCGAGTGTGATCGCCACGACGGGGCCGGTCCGGGCTCCGGTGGAGCAGGACCCGGCGATCGGTGCGCCGATCGCCAACACTGCGGTGTTCGTGCTGGACGACTTCCTGCGCCCGGTCCCGCCGGGGGTGACCGGGGAGGTGTACATCGCCGGCGCGGGTTTGGCCCGGGGGTATGTGGGCCGTCCGGGGATGACCGCTGAGCGGTTCGTCGCCTGCCCGTTCACCGACGGGGAGCGGATGTACCGCAGCGGTGACCTGGCCCGCTGGCTCAACAACGGGCAGCTTGC
>NZ_BOOB01000163.1 GCF_016863015.1 Microbispora amethystogenes
CAGCCGCGCGGGTGGGACCCCGACGGGACCGTCCTGATCACCGGCGGCCTCACCGGCATCGGCGCCCTCCTCGCCCACCACCTCGCCACCACCCACGGCATCCGCCACCTCCACCTCGTCGGCCGGCGCGGCCACCACACCCCCGGCGCCGACACCCTCATCCACGACCTCACCACCGCAGGCGCCCACGTCACCGTCACCGCCACCGACATCACCGACCCCCACGCCGTCGAACACCTCATCACCTCAATCCCACCCGAACACCCCCTCACCGCCGTCATCCACGCCGCCGGCATCACCCACGACACCCCCCTCCACGCCATCACCCCCAACCACCTGCACCCCGTCCTCGCCCCCAAAATCGACGGCGCCACCCACCTCCACCACCACACCCGCCACCACAACCTCGCCGCCTTCATCCTGTTCTCCTCCATCAGCGGCCTACTCGGCGGCGCCGCCCAAGCCAACTACGCCGCCGCCAACACCTTCCACGACGCCCTCGCCCACCACCGCCACACCCACAACCTCCCCGCCACCAGCCT
>NZ_BOOB01000164.1 GCF_016863015.1 Microbispora amethystogenes
CCGTGTCGTACACGCAGTGACCCGCGGTCGCGACGACGTTGTGGTAGGCCGACTGCACCGAGGAGCCGGTGCACCAGTGCGGCTTACCGTCGGCGCCGAGGAAGAACACCTTGCCCGAGGTCTTGGGCAGGTTCACGTTCTTCGACTTCGCGGCCGACTTCTTCTCGTCGCCGATCGCCGGCACCACACCGGGCTTGCTGTCCGCGGACGGCCCGCCCTTGGAGATGTGCTTGGCGACGACCTTGGTCTCCACACCGTACGGCGTGGCGTTGATCAGGTTGGCCGCGTTCTCGCCGAACCAGAACGCCGCGACCTGCTGGGCGGCCAGGTTGGTCTTGGCCAGCGAGTCAGCGGCAACGTCGTTCCCGGCGTTCGCGGCCGGGGAGGCGACAACGGCGGTGGCCAGCAGACCGGCCGCCATGCCGCCCAGAGCAAGAGTGCGCTTCATGGAAATTCTCCCTGGTCTGTCGTGAGGCGTCACTTGCGCCCCATGCGTCAGTGAAGGAACGAGGAGAAAGTTATACG
>NZ_BOOB01000165.1 GCF_016863015.1 Microbispora amethystogenes
CAGGGTGCCGCGTACCGCGTCGATCACGGGGGTGACGTGCCAGCCGGGGCCGTACCCGATCAGCATCGCCCGCTCGGTGCCGTTGCGGGTGAGCAGTTCGGCCAGGTGCCGGGCCAGTTCCGGGGTGTCGGCGGAGTTGCCGGGCAGGTCGAACCGCACGCTGAACCGCAGCCCCCGCGTGGTGCTGTCGGGGTCGGCGCCGGGTTCGAACGCCATCGCGACGATGCTGCGCTGCGGGTGGAACCCGAGCATGTAGGGCACGATCGCGATGAAGTCGACCGGGCGGCTCAGCCGTACCGTGTGATCCAGACCAGAGGTCATCGGTTGTCCTCCTGAACATGAAGAAACCCCCGGGCACGGTCAGCCGAGGGCAGCGGGAACGAGAAACGGCAGGGTCAGCAGCGTTCGGCGCGGACGCCGCCGCGCGGGCCAAGGAAGATCCGCCGATCGGGGTAGTCGATCCCGTCGGCGGAGCCGTACAAGGTGATTTCGCAGTCCTCCCCCACGCACGGGGTGAGCACGTC
>NZ_BOOB01000166.1 GCF_016863015.1 Microbispora amethystogenes
GGGGTGTGGGTGCGGCACGCGTCGGGTGTGGTGGGTCCGGTTGTGGGGGTGGCGGGGTTCGATTTGGCGGAGTGGCCGCCTCAGGGGGCCGAGGTGGTGGATGTGTCGTCGTGGTATCCGGAGTTGGCTGGTCGGGGGTATGGGTACGGGCCGGCGTTCCGGGGGTTGCGGAGGGTGTGGCGGGGTTCGGGGGAGGTGTTCGCGGAGGTCGCGTTGCCTGAGGGGGTGCAGGCGGGTGGTTTCGCGGTGCATCCGGCGTTGCTGGACGCGGTGTTGCAGGCGACGGACGTGAGCGCCGATCCGGCGGGCGGTCCTGAGGGGGCTGATGCGGGGGCGGTGCGGTTGCCGTTCGCGTTCGGTGGGGTGAGTGTGTTCGCGGCGGGGGCGTCGCTGGTGCGGGTGCGGATCACCCCGGTGGCGGATGTCGCGGGGGATGCGGTGGCGTTGGAGATCGCCGACGCGTCCGGTGCGCCGGTGGCGTCGGTGGAGTCGTATGTGTGCCGGGCGATGTCGGCGCAGGCGG
>NZ_BOOB01000167.1 GCF_016863015.1 Microbispora amethystogenes
ACCGTGTACAACGGCGTTCTGCCGACGTCCGTCTCCGGCGGCAAGAAGTACGAGTCGGCCTCGTACGAGAGCTACGGCCAGGCTCTCGAGGCTCTCAAGAAGCTGCAGGCGCAGAAGGACACGGGCTACTCCAGCCTGAAGGTCGAGTCCGTCGTGGACTGGGCCCACAAGGTCGCCCTCGGCACCCCGGGCTCGAAGAAGGTCGCGGCCAGCGTCGCTCAGATCGCGGTGGACCCGAAGACCGTCAACTCGGCTCGTGAGACCCTGGAGAACTGGGCCAAGGGCCACCTCGGCGAGTCCACCTACGACGACAAGACGTGGGGCGCCGTGGTCAAGGAGGCCCGCCCGAGCCGGAGGCACCACTCCTCCCGTCTCGGCTGGAACTCCAGCGACGCCGCGAAGCAGACCGTCTACACCTTCGAGAAGGACGGCAAGCGGTACGAGGCCACCTTCTGGGGCAACTTCGACACCGACTACAAGGTCACCGGCAAGGTGCTGTCGATCGGCCTGAAGGACGTCGG
>NZ_BOOB01000168.1 GCF_016863015.1 Microbispora amethystogenes
GGGGTGTCCTGTGTGCCGTTGCAGCAGGCGCTGCGGCACCTGCAGGCCGCCTTCACAAACTTCTTCGCCAAGCGGGCCAAGTACCCCACCTTCAAGTCGCGCAAGAAGTCGCGGGCGTCGGCCGAATACACCCGCTCGGCCTTCCGCTGGCGCGACGGACAGCTCACACTGGCGAAGATGGACGCCCCGCTGGACATCGTGTGGTCGCGTCCGCTCCCACAGGGCGCGGAGCCGTCCACGGTGACCGTCAGCAAGGACGCGTCCGAGCGGTGGTTCGTGTCCCTCCTGGTGGAGGAGATGATCCGCTCCCTCGCCCCCATGGGGGACGTGGTCGGGGTAGACGCGGGGATCACCAACCTGGTGACCCTGTCCCGACCGATCGGCGATCTCACCGACGAGGACGGCAGGGTCGCCAACCCCCGGCATGAGCGGGGCGATCGCAGGCGCCTGGCCAAGGCCCAGCGCTCGCTGGCACGCAAGGCCGCGGGAAGCGCGAATCAGGCCAAGG